>NZ_FQVF01000021.1:41025-105591 GCF_900129155.1 Marinomonas polaris DSM 16579 | reverse complement strand
AGAGAGCGGTAGCCTTTTTTAAAATATCATTGTGTTCCTCAAGGTTGGATATTTTCTTCTTGAGCTCACGAATCTCAATTTGCTCTGGCGTGAGTGGAGACGCTTTTGGGGTAATACCTTGATACTCTTGTTTTAGTTGTCGAACCCATCGGTCCATTGCAGATTTGCTGACGTTCATAGCCTTAGCTGCTTCGATAATTGAATAGCCTTGCTCTGTCACCAATTGCGCAGCTTCAAGTTTGAACTCTGTACTAAAAGTGCGTCTTGTACGATTTTTCATATAGTCACCTGTCTAGTTCTGAGATGCATCTTAACATCCCTAATCAGGTGGCCAAATTAACTATGCCACTACATAGCATGATTTGGTAGGCCTATTTATAAAGTGAAAAGTAAACAGCATATTTCACTTATATAGTACCAGTCCCTACTTTCACTTTATACGCATAATTAAAACCATCCCTAAGCATTCGAAACAATGATTGATGAATGCAACATAGCTTAATTCTATGGCAATTGACGGCTAAGTATGGCGATCCGTTGTTGCAACTCTTCAATTTCATCCATCAATTCGAGGCTTAAGGCCACACCTGATAGATTTAATTCCAAGCCATTCATCAGACGCTGCGCCCGCTGCAACCGAACTAACGCATGGCTATTAAAATACCAAATAGATTCCGTTGACTGCTCAATCGGTTCAACTGGTTCCACAATACCGTATTCGATCATTTCAACTATGATGTCTACGTGAATATCACATCGTTCACAGACCTCTTCTAGAGTAAATAACACATGCTCATGTTGAGATTCAATTACCACTATCTCTGACTTAGACATCCTCTACCTCTCAAAAACGTGGCGTGGGTTAAACTCAGACTCACACTCAGCTAATTGTTGATAAAGTGCTTCGGCATTACTGCTGTGTGTTTTTGGTAAACTCACTTGTAAGGTCACGATCTGATCTCCAGCGACTTCACTTGTCTTACCAACCAAACCCTTGCCTTTTATACGAAGTTTATTACCACTGGTCGCGCCTTTGGGGATTTTTAACTTTACTTTACCATTAAGCGTCGGTGCTTCTACACTGGTTCCCAAAGCCGCTTCCCAACAGGTAATTGGCAAAGTAAGTAAAATATTTTTGCCATCAACAGCAAAGTAAGGATGCGGTGCGAATTCAATTTCAAGTAACAAATCCCCTGCTTTTCCACCACCAACGCCCGCTTCGCCTTGTCCCGCCAAACGAATATGCTGTCCCTGTATAACACCAGCAGGAATCTTCACATTTAGGGTTTTATCACGCTGCCTTATAAAACCATTTTGATCAGGCTCGGAAACTCGTAAAGACAACTGTCGTTGACAACCCAGATGTGCTTCTTCCAAAAATAAAGCGATTCTATGATGTATATCGCGGCCTCGCTGATTAGCCGCCGAACGTTGAAAATCATCCGCTTGACGAAATCCGCCGCCGCTCGACCCAAAAATAGAATCAAAAAAATCACTATAATCAGCATTGCTACTTTGGCTATGCGACCTTTGACCTGTATGAGCAGATTGCCAATCAGGCGGTGGCTGGAAACCGCCATCCGCTCGACGAGAACCTTGCTTTCGCAACACATCGTATTCAGCGCGTTTTTCTGGATCCTTTAAAACAGTATAGGCTTCGCCTACTTCTTTGAATTGCTGCTCAGCATTAGCTTCTTTACTGACATCAGGATGATATTTCCTAGCAAGCTTTCGATAGCTCGCTTTTATCGCAGAGGCATCGGCATTTTCAACGATCCCCAGAATCTTATAATAATCTTTAAATTCCATGCAGCTTCACTTCCATCATAACCGACCTCGCTTACAAGCTCGTTCGTTAAATGTATTTTAGTCTTCTATCATCATAGACCTTTTAGCAATGATAGCTGTTTAAATTTCAAATAAATTTGATATAAATCTAGATATATGAAGTAAAAGCGAAATATATAAGAATAAGCAGGAAATACATAATATATAAATGATAGCTATGAATAAAATACATTAAAAAAATCGATCATATTCATTAGAAAAACAGATTAATATAAATAGTAAATTAAAAATAAAAGACATCTTTTTTATAGGTGTAATTATTTTTTAAAAATTAAAGACATCAAAAAAATCATCACACGATAAAATTAAAATCAATAGAAAACAAAAATGCAATAGATATTGTTAATTTTGAAGAAGAAAATATTAATGCGATTTTTCATTGAAATGTTCAAAAATTAAGAATATATTAAACATGTATTTAAAATACCATAAAGGTAGAGATTATGGATGTTGAAATAAAAACCAATAAAAACATCAACTACTTAGATGATCAAAAGCAAAGCCCTCTACTCTATGAAGCTGTCGATTACAATTTGTTACTTGTTAATTATAAAACATTAAATGTAATTACTAATTATGAGTTTGTAAGCCAGTTCATGCAAAAAAATGGACAAAAGGGACTTGTTATTTTTGATGTACCTAAGAATGTAGACTTTTCTGAGTTGAAATCATGGCCTAACTTGAAAGGCATATTTTTTGAATATGCAGATGAAACGCTTTTCGAGCAAGGTTTTAAAGCAATTGAACAAGGTGAATTATGGTTTCCAAGGCCAGTAACAGATTGCTGGACTCGACAAATGCTTGAAGAAGAGCAACACACTACATTACGAACAAATAATTTAACTAGAAAGGAAATAAAAGTATTAAAATTATTGTATTCTGGTTTAGAATATACAGCTATTGCTGATAGTCTATTTATAAGTGAAGCAACGGTTCGTGTTCACTTACATAAAATATACCAAAAAATTGAAGTAAAAAACAAACAACAAGCTAGACTTTGGTGTAAATCAAATTTCAACAAGATCAATAGTTAAGAGGGCTTATCTGAAATCTAAGAATATCTGTATATTCTCCTGCAGCTTGTTTTTTGAAATCATCTATTCTCATTTTCAAATTTATAAAAAAATCATCTTTTCTGTTATAAGAAAAAACTCTACTATAATTCTGTTTTAAACTCACCCATTCACCATCTAAATTAATAAAATAGCTAATAGCATATTTAGCTTTATAAACACCATGCCTTAACTCACCTCTATTTTCAGAATAAACATTCAATCTAACATCAGTATTGGTTATAACTTTAAAGCTAGGCAACATGCTATATTCTTTGCTTGGTATTAATTCTCCCAAATAAACATTACTACTATGAGAGTTATAACCAAGAATTGATATACTAGCCCGAGAAATTATATCCTCTTGAATTTCAACATACTTTTCATCTAATAAAGTATTATTGTCATCAAACAATTTTATAAGCAAATTATCAGTATATGCTCCAGCTCTAACTACCGCACCAACAGGAATTAATAAATCAATATCAGCTGTAGAATCAACAAAATTAAAGCGTGCTCTTGATGGTAAAATAAAATTCTGATTGTTACTTCTAATCTGATATTTAATATACTGAAATTGACCTTTTAATCGATATTGATTTTCTGTTGTTAATATCATATAAGCATTACAGTTGTTATCATTAACTAAATTTATGCGAAATTCTTTTCTTGCCGGACTAGGTTGTGATGAATAGTAACTTTCAAAGTCATCATAAAGGTGTCTTATTTCTCCAATTCTTGCATCACACTGAGCAATAACATATTGGGGTAACATCAGAAAAATCATACCGCTAAAAATAAGTCTTATCTTATTAATGTACATGAATCACCCCTTTCCTCTGTAACTGCTCATTTTCTTTAACATCAATTAAAAACTTAGATTGTCTATCGTTATTTAATGTAATTTCATACTGACAAGGCATAAGTCCCGTCAGTGCAAATTTTCCTTTTTTATTAGTAAAAAAATCTATCTCCATTTTTTTACTATCTGTAGTACAAACAGCAGTTCCAACTTGTAAAGCTAAAGGCACATTTTGCTCATCAAGCAAAGTTGCAATAACAGAAATATTCGCTTCCGTACCTATTACGACTTGATGTCCACTTCGGTAAGATGGATAAAAAGAAATAACACCAGATCCAATATCGTATCCTGGAGCCAAGTCATCCACATCAACACTTACCGTTGAGCGGCTGTATGAATTAATATCATTTAGCAATATAGTCGGAAAATCTTCATTACTTGCTCGATACTGATTGTTGTACTTTCCTAAAGTAATTTTTTTACTTTCTAGGCTTGAGTGAGCTTTAACCAAAGCAAAGCTATCATATATAGGTTTGCCTACAGCCCAATCGCCATCGGCAAAAGCAATACTAGAAGAAAAACTCAAACGGGTTTGATGGTCGGCTGATTGCGAACTAAGTTCCTCATAGGAACTAGAGTGATCAATACTGGCTAAAAAACGATTCGCATTATATTGCGCATACAGATCAAATTCGGCTTCATCTTGATCATTTTTTTCCGCTCCTACGCGATAATTAAATGAATCCACATAACGACGATTACTGTCTTGCGTGAATTCTAGACGTGTTTTTTTCCCGCCAGATTGTTGAGAAAGTCTTGCGCTTTGAGTATTTGAGAATTTATACAATAATGAGAGTTTTGCCCGCCAACCCTCTTTGCCATTATTTTCTTCCCATTGCCCGCCAAAGTTATATCGCCATTGACCGTTATAAAAATCGTGGGAAAAACTAGCGCCGATCGTTTTATCCACACCTTCTTCTCCATATGTTGTAGAAGCATTAACAAATAAATAAGTTTGAAAGTTAGGGGTATTAAAATAGCTATAGTTTGCTTGAAAAATATGTTCTCGGCGGTGAAAATCGTTGTTTTGGTCAGGTCTATAACCTAATGACAAATAATTCTGACTAGCATGTTCATAACCTACACTAAAATTTCTATGCTCAATGCTGGGATCGGTAAAAGTGTTAAATACGATTCGATAAGCACTACCATTTAGCTCATCACTAATACTCCACGAATTTTCAAATGCAAACTGACCAATCGTTGTCGCTACAATATTTTTGAATCCAATTTGTTGTACGTATTCATCTGTTTGAGCATTAATTCCAGCAGTCCATGCAGTCGTGATTCCATAATCAAGATAGCCACTTATAAGAGGATCGTCATAGTTATATTTTTTTTCTTCGCTTACTACTGAAGGGACACCAAAAAAAAGTTCATATTTCAAATCATCTTCAGCAAATAAATTTAGTCCTGTGGTCACATCAAAATTAATGATACTAACCTTACCTACATTATCCGTAATTCTTAAAATAATATTGTTATTACCTTCTTTAATTGGAATATCATCTAAAAGGTATATTCCAGACTCTAAATTCAACCGTTGTATTACTTGATCATCTAAAATAACCTCAACTGATGATGGATTATCTAAAGTAAAACTTCTTGAAGCGCTTGGACGAACAACATCGTCTGAAACAAGAGAGTAATTATGAGACAACGCTATACCTAAAATGCTTGATGAGGATTGAAAATAACTACCTGTAGTATTTTTATCCCCTAGTGTTACTCTCAACCCACTGTCAGGGATATCATGAACTAAACGAGTTCCTAACCTTTTAAAAATTGGGCCATTTCCATTTTTTTCGGAATCATATTCAGCTTCATTTTCTAAAACCCATTTTTTGATATTCACAACCATTTCGGTACGAATGGCTGACTGTTCATTATTTCCAGTAGAAGAGAAGCCATCTTGATAAAAATAGCTTGAATACACATTCATATAGCCACTAAAATTGGACTCATGTAACGGATCAAGCGGCCTTGCATTAGATTTAAGACTTAAAAATTGTGGTTTTATTAAGTTAGATGGAATAGAAATTTCTAGACTAAAATCGCTCAAATCAAAAACAAAGGCTAATCCATAGATTTCGAGCCCTTTTGTAGAAATTAATTGATTCTGAACATTTTTAGACATTGCTACGAGGTTTTCCGAGTACAAAAAGCGTTCAAAAATTGGTTCAACCTCATCCCAATGCAGTAGTAGACTATCTGCAGGCGTGACCGTTAGTGTTAATCTTCCAATAGAATTTTTATTCACCTCAGCCTCCACACTTAATTCAATATTACGTTTTGTTGGATTGATTTTTGAGTACGCAGGCAACGAAATAAATACTAAAAAACACACAAAAATCAAATAACGCATTTTACTTAAATAACTCTATATGCATTTTTTTTGAATTTAAATTATCAACAGAAAATGCAAGTGGAATCCTAATAAACATCGAGCTTAAAGGAGGAAAAAAAACATCGTAACCTTGTGATTTCAATTGATCTTTATAATAGGTCTCTTTTTTCACTCCATTATAAAATATTGACATATCATAATCACTTAGCCGAGAAGACCCGTCACCACTATTAACGACTTTAGCCACAATAGAATTCTGCTCTAAATGAGTATTTTCAATATTTAGATTTGGAAGCATTTTTAACTGATCAATATGTACAATTAGATTAATATTGAGCAGCACAGTTAGCTTTGATTGCTTTTCTTCTGGTTCATTTGCTACCGACTGCTCGATCAAACTGACTTGATATGTTTTGTCAGTTTTCGGCACAGTCTCGCCTAACCAACGAAATTGAATTCGCTGATTTTTACCCGATTTTAAATACAATAAAGGAGGAAAAACCCATAGAGGAGAATCTTCCAAAGGTATGAGATCTGGCTCTGACAGACCTAAAGGATCAAATTTAACTTCATAAACTTGAACTTCAAATGCCACATCTCTAGAAAGATCGTTGTATATCATGCTAGAAGGAATTTTTGATGTTTCAAATGGTGAAAATGTGATCACCATTGGAGAAACTTCTATAGCGTAAATAGGCGATATTATAAATAGAAGCATAAAAAGAAAGATCTTTATAAAATAATACATTATAAGACTACTTCTAGATCACTTTTTTTCGCATTAAATTTTGAAGGTATTCTTATAAATACTTTACGACTTGAATTTGGAAGCAAAAACTTTCCATCCAATGCTCGGCTTAAATCTTGACCTTCCAATTTGTAAACTTGACCTTTATTTTTCACTACCCATTTAGCCTGAGAAAGACGAATAAACTTATTGCCTTTATTTTCTAATAACACGCTCCACGTTTCTTTATCTACTTGCTCTTTATTCTTTATTACTAAATTAGCTTTAGCATCATTCGGTACAACATTAAGTAATGTTTTAAAGCTAAGCGCCATACCAATACCTGATCCATCTAGTTCACCAAGATCAACGGTCACTTGGTTAATCGCTATTCGATAAGACTTAGATTCAGATAAAACAGGTTCTCCGATATACCTTATAATTACGGATTGAGTCTTTCCAGGTGGAATAATAGTTGTCAAAGGTATAATTAAGAAATCATCATCATTTGGACGAAGTTCTTCTTTTCCATTTTTATTCACTAATAAATCTAACGCGAATATTTCTACCGTTAAAGATTTATCTGAATTATTCAAAACACGTATAGTTTGCTGAGATTGACTTCCTGTAGGCTGTATTTCAGATACCATTGGCTGTACCTGAAAAGCAAATATAGGAAAAGAGCTAAAGACAAAAATAAAAAATATAATATATCGCATAATTTTTTTCCTAATTCAAAAAAAGGCAGTATTAAACTGCCTTTTTTTGTTTTTTCTTAGTTAGCTGTAATTGATAACATTAGTTGATCTGTATAGTTACCAGCGAAGGTTGGAGTCTGGGTAACAGTCATAAAAATGTTACCTGAGTTGTAACCTGCTGCTAACGCAGGAGAGCCATTTTTACTTTGTGATT
Source organism: Marinomonas polaris DSM 16579 (assembly GCF_900129155.1). GTDB lineage: Bacteria > Pseudomonadota > Gammaproteobacteria > Pseudomonadales > Marinomonadaceae > Marinomonas > Marinomonas polaris. The sequence continues at coordinate 97,843 of NZ_FQVF01000021.1, read as the reverse complement.
CTTTCAAATCATCCACACCAGTAGTCGCATTCAAAGTGAAGTCATATGGACCTGCTTTAAACTGTGCAGTGTAGCCAACGCCAGTACCGTCTTGACCATCGACAGTTTGCATGTGACCTTCAGACGATGTCAGAGTAACTGTCGCTCCATCGTAGTCATTACATTTCAAGCTAGTGATTGGAAGCTGGAACGTCGCACCTTGGGCTAGTTGAGAAAAATGCACTGACGTAGCAGAGGTAGCTACTTCACAAACTGAAGGGACTGAACCGCCCACATCAAGATTGCCTGCTAACACTGCGCCAGATGACAAAGTTGCAATTGCTGATAATACGATTAACTTTTTCATTGTAATATTCCTTCAATAATGTGAATTAGATTTAAAAATTAATGTCTACCAAACTCCACCAGAAACAGCTGATGGAGTCATTTCTATGCGAATTACATCCTGATAATCTCCCGCATAAACTAATGGCTCAACCAGTTCAAGTTGTAACTTTGCCATGCTTTTAAATAAAATATCGCCAACGTTTATATACTGTGTCGTTTTAAGACGATGAGAGGAATAAGTTTCGCTTTCCCCTAAATTCTCAATAGACCAAGTGACGTTATAGCTATTTATTTGAGTACCATGCTGATGACTTAAGCCACCATTTTCCGACTGCATTGATACTCGCATAGGTGAATTACAATCAATCACCAATTCGGTACTAGCGTAACCTTTAGATGATATTGTTAGATTATTATTTAATGCGGTAAATTCACACTTTGAAGGAATATAACCGACCAAAGTCAAGTTAACATCACTGCTGCAAAAAGCATCAAACGTACAAGCAAATAATAAGTACCTAACCCGTTTTATCATCTTTTCATTTCCCTTGGGTTATCTCGCTAACACAACCAAGATCCTAGATAAAAAAAAACGTTTAGTTAGTTTCTATTTGCTTATCAAGACACCATTCATTCGTTTATCCGCTTTGAAGACGTATAGATTTTCAGTAAACATTTAACCTAATTTGTGACTTTAAAAATAAACTTAATCAGCTAAAAAAATAAAATCCCTATTGAATTTAACGACTTACAAAATATTTCTCTTTTATTACAGAAGTAAACACCTAATAAACAAAATCTCACAATAAAAATGAATAGCCTCTAAAAAATAATTAAACATTACTAAAAAACAACTTAAGGTAAATATTTCTTAAGATCTTGTGACATAATACTGACAATCAGCTTCTACCTACCTGTACGCCCTGGAAAGCCACTCTTGTAGGAAAGAACAACACTGGCTACCACTTTATAATTAATACAGCTCAATTCTTGTATCTTATTCAGACTTGTATCCGCATTGTGTCGACGAGGCCAAAATACAGATATAAAAAAAGGCTAATTGAGTTTCCCCAATTAACCTTATTTATATCTAAGTAGAAAAAGTGTTTTCTACACGGTTTTTACTTCCGCTGGCTCGATGTTTAACTTGTCTTCTTCAATCTGATCTAACTCAGGGTCACCTTTCCCTTTCGAGATTTTGATCACATAACCAGTCACAAATAACATCACAACGATACCAATGATAGTTGATAGTTGCATTGGCAAACCAAAACCTAAAGTACTGTTATTTAAGATAAACGTTGTACATACCGCCGTCATAAACATCGCAGGAATAGTCGAAATCCAATGCAGTTTATTGAAACGTAATAAGTACGCAGAAGCCGTCCACAACATCATCACAGCAGTCATTTGATTAGCAAAACCGAAATAACGCCAAATCACAGCAAAATCGACCTGAGTCAACACGCCACCTACTATGAATAAAGGCATCGCCATCAGCAAACGACTTTTCAGTGTTTTTTGCTCCATATTGAAGTATTCAGCCAAAATCAAACGGCTAGAACGAAATGCAGTATCGCCGGAAGTAATTGGCAAAATAACCACGCCTAAGAAAGCAATGATCCCGCCAAAAGTCCCAAGTAAACCAAAGGACGATGTGTACACCACATTGCCAGGACCGCCGTCAGCAACAGCATCACCCAAAGATCCCATAGAACCAAAAAATGACAAGGCAATCGCACACCAAATTAAGGCAATCACACCCTCTCCTATCATGGCACCAAAGAAGACGAAGCGTCCGTTTCTTTCATTCTCTAAACAGCGTGCCATTAATGGTGATTGAGTGGCATGAAAACCAGATACAGCACCGCAAGCAATAGTAATAAACAACGCAGGCCAAAGAGGTAAATTGTTTGGATTCATATTAGTGAACATATCGCTAAACTGATAATCCGCTAAAATAGAATGCCCTGAAGAGAACCCAATCGCCCCGATCAAACCAACAGACATGAAAATCAATAGCGCGCCAAAGAAAGGATAAAAACGACCAATAATTTTATCGATAGGCACAATCGTGGCTAAAATATAATAAGCGAAAATGATCGCGACCATAGCTCCCATAGAAACCGTAGTGCTTGTTTGTTCATTCACTAAATTAGTAATCATACTGGCTGGAGCGGATACAAATACCACACCAACAAGCAGTAACAGCACAATTGCAAACACATTCATAAAATGTTTCGCACCTTTACCCAAGTAACGACCAGTAATAGATGGAACAGAAGCGCCACCATTACGAATAGAAAGCATTCCTGAGAAATAATCATGAACAGCGCCGGCAAAGATACAACCTAAAACAATCCAGAGCATTGCTGCAGGACCATATAAAGCCCCCATGATAGGGCCAAAAATTGGTCCCACACCAGCAATGTTCAATAACTGCACTAAGTAGATTTTTTTCTTAGACATTGGCACGTAATCCACACCGTCACGCTTAGAAAAAGCAGGCGTAGTACGATTTTCTTTGATACCGAATACTTTCTCGACAAAAGTACCGTAAATGAAGTAACCCGCAATAAGCGCAGCTACACAGAAAAGAAACATCATCATATTATTATTTTCCCATTCAATGATTGTTTTTATAAGTGTGGTCACGAAGATAAATGCACTTCCAAAAACAAGCATCTGAGCTTTCACTCAGTGGCAAAATATCAAGTTAAGAGGTCATAGGGAGAATTGAGCGGTATTCACGATTAGTAAATGGTTATGGTCACGCCTCTAGTAGATACCAAGCATTTGCTTCAATAGCTTCAAATAACGACGGCTAACTGGCGCGATACTTCCACTGAGAGTAACCACTTCAGCAAGCCCATTATCGAGCAATTGAATCTCTTTTATCGCCTTGGCATTGATAAGATATTGGCGGTGACAACGCAGTAATTCGGTCTTTTCTTCTAATGTTTTTAAGGTAAGCTGGCTGCTTGCCGTCTGTTGCGCCGTTTTAACATGAACACCAGAAAGGTCACTGTAAGCCATTTCGATATCGTGTAGAGGAATAATCATGATTCGATTATGTCCAATACAAGGCACTTGCTGAAGCTGCGTTGGCATTAGAGCATCAATTTGTGCCTGAGTATGAGGTGCTTCTTGGTTATGCCTAACTTTTAACAGCCTATTAAGGCTTTTATGAAGACGCTTGGGATCAACCGGTTTAAGCAAGTAGTCAAACGCATTATCTTCAAACGCCTGAACAGCGTATTGGTCAAAGGCCGTAACAAAAACCACATGAGGCATGGTTTCTGGGTCAAGCATACCGATAAGCTCAATACCACTAAGCTGCGGCATTTGAATGTCCAAAAAGATGACTTCCGGCTTTAGAGTATTAATAAGCTTAAGCCCTTCAATAGCATTACTAGCTTGAGCAATAACCTCTACTTCTCCCGATTCCTGAAGTAATTCGGTCAGCTCTTCTCGTGCAAAAAGCTCATCATCTATTACGATTGCCGTTAACATAACTATATTTTCTCGACTGTTATTGGTTATATCCGATATCTACTCGATGACTGGAATTAGAAAACGCATTCTTGTCCATTGCCCTTCGTCACACTCTGTTTTCAATTCCGCCGCATCACCAAAATAATGCGTAAGACGCTTAGCCACAATATCCATACCTAAGCCGGTATCATCAGCAGGTATTGGTACAAATCGCCCGGCATTGTCCTCAACAAATATGTCATAACCTAATGCATTTCGTTGACTATATATTCGAATTCGTCCGCCTTCTAACAGGGTGCTAATGCCATGTTTGATTGCATTTTCAACAAGAGGTTGCAGTGTAAAACTAGGCAACATTCTATTCAGTAATTCATCATGGATATCAATTTCTACCTCAAGTCGATCGGTGAAACGCGCTTTCTCAATTGTCAGATATGCATTCACATGGGCAAGCTCATCTTTAAACATTACCGTCTCGATATTTTGTTTAAGATTGCTCCTAAAGAAATGCGAAAGATGCTGAATGAGTTCCCGCGCCTTATTAGGGTCTCGACGAATAACCGCACTAATGGTATTCAGCGCATTAAATAAAAAGTGAGGATTGACTTGCGCTTGCAACAACTTGATTTCTGCTTGAGTTAACAGTGTTTGCTGCTGCTGAAAGTCACCATATAAAATTTGGCTCGATAATAATTGCCCGATGCCCTCTCCCATAGAGCGATTAATATTGGACAACAGCTTGCGCTTTGGTTCATAGAGCTTAATGGTACCGACAACTTTTTTACCTGCCCGCAAGGGAATAACAAGAACCGAGCCAAGTTTGCAGCTATCTGAAATAGAACATCGATAAGGCGACTCACTGCCACCTAAATACACCACTCTATTCTCTTCCATAGCTTGTAATGTATATTTGGAAGAAATTGGAGTATTGGGTTTATGGTGGTCTTCTCCAATACCGATAAACGCCAAAGTTTTTTCGTTATCTGTTACAGCTACCGCACCAACACTAGTTTCTTCATAAATAATACGTGCAATTTTTTCAGCACTGCTCGCATCAAAGCCAGAACTCCATAACCCAACGCTACGTTCCGCAATCGTTAAAGCCCGTTGTGAAAAAACCGCAGAATAGCGCTCAAAAATAGTTTTCTTATCTTGAAGAATACTAACAAACAACGCGGCACCAATGCAGTTGGCAATTATCATTGGCATAGCGATCTCAGACACTAACGCATAAGCTTGATCAAACGGTTTAGCAACGGCAACAATAATAAGCATCTGACTAACTTCCGCCACAAAAGTCACCGCGAGAACAACCAAAGGGTTAAATAACTGATCAGATTTATCTTTTCTCACAAAATACAAATGCATTAAGCCACCAATAACCCCCTCTGCGGTGGTAGAAATTGCACAAGCGACATCTGTAAAACCGCCCAAACTATAACGATGCATACCACCCGTTAAACCAACAGAAAAACCAACAACAGGGCCACCAAGCAAGCCACCAATCACTGCACCAATCGCACGTGTATTGGCAATAGCATCATTAATAGTAAGACCAAAGTATGTCCCCATAATGCAGAACAATGAAAATAAGACGTAACAACTAAATTTATGAGATCGCTGCGAGGAAACATTCAGCAAAGGCAGAAAAATAGGAGTCTTGCTCAACATGTAAGCCAAGACAAGATACACACTCATCTGCTGCAACAACGAAAGAATTAAATGCATAAAACGATACTTTTAAAAACGAAGACATCAAGAAAATAGAGACTCAATTTACCCGTCTAACCCTATCGGAACAAGAAAAGAGTCTGCGACAAAGCCGACAATACATAACAAATTCTCTATCTCTTGAGATTTAGTCATTTAAAAAGCCGATTTGATTTTACTCTGCCCCCCTCTATCACCGATAATTCCCGCTAATGACTCACCCCAGCCGATGAAAGGTTTTGGTAGAGCAACTCGCATCTAAAGTGGAAACCCTATTCAATGGAAATCAAAGTTAATTTTCTCGACAATCTGAGACTTGAAGCCAAGTTTGACGATTTTACCCTTATAACCGATCAGCCGATCCGCTATAAAGGCGATGGTTCTGCACCAAGTCCATTTGATTACTTTCTAGCGTCTTCTGCTTTGTGTGCAGCGTATTTTGTGAAGGTCTACTGCAAGGCTCGTGATATCTCAACGGATAACATACGTTTGTCGCAGAACAACATTGTCGATCCAGAAGATCGCTACAACCAGATTTTCCAAATTCAAGTCGAATTACCAGACGACATTTCGGACAAAGATCGCGAAGGCATCTTGCGTTCTATTGATCGCTGTACCGTTAAGAAAGTGGTGCAAACAGGGCCTGAATTCAAAATTGAAACTGTTGAAAACCTAGACGCAGACGCCAACGCTATGTTGATGGGTCAGCCTGATGGCGCGACGAGCACTGTGATTCTTGGTAAAGACTTACCGCTAGAGCAAACTATTGCCAATATGACGGTCATGCTAGCCGACCTTGGAATGAAGATTGAGATTTCCTCATGGCGTAACATCGTGCCTAACGTTTGGTCTCTGCATATTCGTGACGCGGCGTCGCCTATGTGTTTCACCAACGGTAAAGGCGCATCCAAAGAAAGCGCGCTGTGTTCTGCTCTTGGTGAGTTTATCGAGCGCTTGAATAATAACTTTTTCTACAATGATCAATTCTTTGGTACCGACATCGCTAACAGCGAATTCGTGCATTACCCCAATGAAAAATGGTTTGCGCTAACTGAAGACGATTCCCTACCAAAAGGCATCCTAGATGATTACTGCCTAGAGATTTATAACCCAGACGACGAACTGTTTGGCTCGCATTTGATCGACACCAACTCAGGTAATAAAGCCCGCGGCATTTGTACGATTCCTTATACACGCAAATCCGATGGCGAAACGGTTTACTTCCCGTCAAACCTCATCGAAAACTTGTTCCTAAGCAACGGCATGAGCGCGGGCAATAACCAGCAAGAAGCGCAAGTGCAATGTTTGTCGGAAATTCTAGAACGCGCCGTTAAACGCCAAATAATCGAAGACGAAATTGTCTTGCCAGATGTGCCAATGGAAGTGTTGGAGAAATACCCAAGCATCCTTGCTGGCATCAAGGTATTAGAACAACAAGGCTTTCCTATCGTGGTGAAAGACGCCTCTCTTGGCGGACAATTCCCCGTGATGAACGTCACTCTAATGAATCCGAAAACGGGCGGTGTGTTTGCTTCTTTTGGCGCCCATCCAAGTCTTGAAGTGGCGTTAGAACGTAGCTTAACCGAGCTAATGCAAGGTCGTAGCTTCGAAGGTTTGAACGATGTACCAAAACCTACGTTTAATAGCATGGCTGTCACAGAGCCAGAAAACTTCGTTGAACATTTTATTGACTCAACCGGTGTCATTTCTTGGCGCTTCTTCAGCGATAAGCACGATTATGATTTCTGCGAGTGGGATTTTTCAGGCACCAATGAAGAAGAAGCCAACGCCATGTTCGGCATTTTGGAAGAATTAGGCAAAGAAGTGTATGTTGCTGAACTTAGTGATTTAGGCGCATCAGCTTGTCGTATTTTGGTACCGGATTATTCCGAAGTGTATCCAGTGGAAGATTTGGTGTGGGACAACACCAACAAGGCGTTGGATTACCGTGAAGATATCTTGAACCTACATTCTTTAAGTGATAAGCAACTTACCAATCTGGTAAATCGTTTAGAAGACAGTCAGCTAGATAACTACACAGACATACCTACTTTGATTGGTATCGTATTTGATGAAAATACCGTCTGGGGTCAGCTGACCATAATGGAGCTGAAAATCCTGATCTATTTGGCGCTTGATGCTCACGAAGAGGCGTTAGAACTTGTCGGTGAGTTCCTGCAGTTTAACGACAACACAGCCAAACGCGGTTTATTCTATCAAGCAATGAACTGTGTATTGGAAGTAACGCTAGACGAAGAATTAGAGCTGGACGACTTTATCCATAACTTCAGCCGTATGTTTGGTAAAGAAGTTATTGAAAACGTTGTCGGTTCTGTCACTGGCGACGTGCGTTTTTATGGCCTCACTAAAACCAGTATGCAGCTTGAAGGCATCGAACCGCATTTACGCTTGATCGAAAGCTACAAAAAACTGCATCAAGCTCGTAAAGCCAACGCAGCCAAATAATCTAGTAATCTAGTAATCTAGTAATCTAGTAATCTAGTAATCTAATAGATTTAGCGTAGAACGTTAAAAGCGAACCCTCGGGTTCGCTTTTTCATTATAAAAACCATAAACATACAGCTTTTCCTCAAGGGAATCGATTCTGCTATAATTTTGATTCTAACTATTTAGCCTAAAATGCTTTAACGGCAAGACTGCCGTACTTCAATATCGTTTATTTATATGAGTGACAACTGAATGTTTCATAATATCGTGCGCCAATCTGCCTTTGTATCAATTGGCCTTGTATTACTAACATTAAGTGGCTGCGAATCCATGTCACTCTCTTTCGATTCCGTTGATTCAGTAAAACAGTTATCAAAACAGATAAAAGAAGCAGATGACCTTGACGATGTAAAAACCATCGCCAAACAAGCAAAAGTCACTAGGGACTTAGTAAGAGCAGATATTAAAGCGATTCAAGCACTATATGCAGAGCTTGACCAAAAAGTGAATAAAAAATGGGGCAAAGGTAATAGCGAGCTGCCCGAGAAGAAAAAGTACGTAAAATACACCAACGACTACCAAGCAAGAACCATTGTAGACTTTGAAAAAGGCACAGTGCGTGTCGAAACGCTAACCACGAATTCGCCTCTTGATACATTAAAACAAGCCGTAACAACCACACTACTCACAACAGCAGATCCAACCAAAACCGATATTTTCTCTAGCGACGCACCAGATACAGAAGGTGTCCCCTTTTTGTATCCACAAGTTATGGATCATGATGGCAAGCTTGTGCAATATCGTTGGCGTGCACAACGTTACTCAGATTATCTTGTAACTAATAAACTAAAAAAATCCAGCTCAAACGGCAAAACAGTCTATGCCGTTGAATTCAACCTAGTTGCTCAACACGAACACCTACGCCAAGAAAAATACAGCCAATACGTAATCGCCGCTGCTAAACGCTACAACTTATCTCCAGCCCTGATCTACGGCATTATTGAAACCGAAAGCTCTTTTAACCCTTACGCTGTCAGCCCAGCGAACGCTTATGGTTTGATGCAAGTGGTACCAGCCACAGCAGGTCGAGACGTTTATAACCTAGTGAAGAAAAAATCTGGCGAGCCAAGCAAAGAAGTACTTTTCTCTCCAGAAAATAACATCGATATCGGCAGTGCTTACTTACATATTTTACAGACCCGTTATCTCGTAAAAGTCAGCAACAAAGTCAGCCAAGAATACTCAATGATTTCCGCTTACAACGGCGGCACTGGCAACGTATTAAAAACATTTGATAAAGACAGAACACGTGCCATGAACAAGATCAACCAAACCTCCACCAGCAATGTGTATAAGAAACTAAGATACGACCACCCTCGAACCGAATCTCAAAATTACCTAGAGAAAGTCACCAAAGCGAAAAAGAAATATGAGTAAGACTAGACGTCGGACTCTTCGGTGATCGAAGCAAAAGTATTGGAGAACAAGTATTTAAATATTGCTAAGCAAGGAGGTGTAGCACTAGAAAAGAAAGTGACTTACTAAAGTGGTAAGTAAACAAGCAATGGACATCATCAAAAAAATTCTAAAAATAAATGGAGAGATGAGTATGCGAATCAGACACTCAATGCAACGCTGGCTAATAAGCGGAATAGCCATTCTTTTTACCGTAACCGCTTATTCCAGTCCTATAGTGGCTTTATCAAACACTGCCAAGATAGAAGGCAACAATAGCCAAGGCATCGATTCTTTTTTAGGTGTTCCTTATGCAAAAGCACCGACTGGCTCGTTGCGCTGGCAATCACCTCAACTAGCAGATTCTATACAAAGCACTTTGCAAGCCACACAAAAAGGCGCTATTTGCCCTCAATGGCAACAAGGCAAATTTAAAGGTCAAGAAGATTGCCTAAACCTAGATATTTATCGACCAGACAACAATAAAGATAACTTACCTGTTCTCGTTTATATACACGGCGGCAATAATCAAACAGGCGAAGCCCATGAATTTGACCCTAGAGCACTGGCCGAATCATTAGACGCCATCATAGTGCAAGTGAATTATCGTCTCGGTGTATTAGGATTCAACCCTCTTAGAGCGATTAAAAGTAACGACCCAGTCCAGGCCTCAGGTAATTTTGGACTGTTAGATCAACACGCCGCACTGCAATGGATACAAAATAACATCAAATATTTCGGAGGGCGCGCCGATCAAGTCACCGTATCTGGTTTTTCTGCCGGCGGACGAGATGTTATGGCAATGTTAATCTCGCCCCTGTTTGAAGATCAATTTCAGCAAGCTATTGTCTTCAGTGGAGGCATGACAACATCACCAGTAGCACCAAGCCAAGAAGTATTCCGTCAAGCATTTTCTTCGCTTGTTGTCAGTGATGGAATCAAAACCAATATGACGGCAGCGCAAGAGTGGCTAGCCGAGGGAAGTAAAGCGGTTAAAGAGTATTTGCAACAACTACCAGCAGAACGATTAGCACCATTAATGAAAGACGCTGGCATACGTATGAGCCACTTTCCACACTTGTATCGTGATGGTGTAGTAATACCAAAAGAGGGCTTTGATACCATCAGTTACAATAACGTGCCAATCATAATGCTGTCAGGACAAACCGAGTTCTCTTTCTTTGCGTTAAGTGATCCCAACTTTGTTAAAGCATGGCATTCTGGAGCATTAAGCAAAGATCCTGAGTTACTAGCCCAATACCAATTTACCTCAAACTACGGTAGCAAACTTTACAGTCTATTTAATGTGCAAAAATCAGCAGAACAGATGTTTGAACATTACCCGTCTCCTATTTATGGAGCTGAAATAGCCTTTGGAACCAACCCTTTTGTCGCACAAAACCCACAAATGGACTTAATCGGATCATTTCATGGTGTGTTTATGCCGCTCCTAGATCAAAATTGGCAACAAGCACTTTTAGGGGAGACGTTTCAGAAGGCAGGAACGCTAGATCTAGCCAAACACTTTCAAGCTTATCTAAAACGTTTTATTCGTACAGGTAACCCAAATGATCCAGACCTAGTCAACTGGTTAACCTGGTCACCTGAACATGAAAAACAAGGTCAATCATTACTCACCCTAAATGCCAATAAACACCGAGCTCTGATTCAAATGTCATCGAAGTCATACGATGAAAAAGCGCTACTTGACGCAATGAAGAATGATCACAGCCTTCCAGATCAAGCAAAAAAGAAAATGATTAATCAGGTATTAAATGGACGCTGGTTTAGCGATGCGCTAGACCAACAATTTAATAACCCTTCCTTGTGGCCTAAGCCATAAGGATAATTTTGGCCGGCCCGCTCATTGGGTTCGGCCAAACTTTGTCGTGAATTCAATTAAGAAGAAACCCTCTCGCCACCGCACATGTCGCTTTGGCGTTTTTGATTTTATTCAATATAAGCTCTGGTTCTGTGCCGGTTTCAATTTGAGCAGACAAGAGCGCGGCGGATTCTGCAACGCCGTAAACACCAACGGTTTTAAAAATGTAGTCAGATTTAGTGCTAAGCAACGGCTCCATTGGGGCGAGTTGTTGGGCGCTATAAGTGTTGAAATTCCAGCGGTACTTTTTTGCAAGGGCAATAAGATTGGTCTCATCCGCTTTAATATCAATACTGTTTAGAGAGTGAATATCGTTTGGGATTAAGCCTTTTTGCGCTAGGGCGTCGAGCATGAGACTTTCAAGAAATTCTAATGGGCAGTTGCGTTCACAGCCCATTCCCAAGGTGTAAATAGGATTCAGGTAAGGTTTTGCTGTGGTCATAACAAGCTGTGCGCCAAGGGATTTTGCCACTTGCGCGCCCCACTCGTTGGCACCACCTTCATGACCAGACAAAAGCGGAATGACAAACTTACCTTCTTCGTCCAATACCAAGACTGGCGGGTCTTGATACTTATCTTGAATCACTGGCGCGAGGGTTCGCATAACGATGCCAGTGGCGCAGATGAACACCAGCCAATCACCGTTTTTAAACGCCGTTTGCACGAACTCGGCAAAGGGTTTTGGCTTGTAGTCGACTACCGTATCGGCCCAATGATTCAGCCGTCCTTTAGACAATAACTTTTTAGCCAGACTTTCACCTGCTGGCGTTAACGCGATAAAGCGTATCACCGAGTGCCTCGCTCACTTTTGGTCACCACGAACAAGGAGAAATACGGCCCAGCTTTGTCTTCCAAAGTAGAGACATCACGCACAATACGTTCGTTTTCACGACCAATGTATTCAAGATATTTCGCGTCTTGCATGCGATTGGTTTTGCGTAACGCCATGAGAATACGCGGACGCGCACGTCCTGCTTTCATGATGACCACACTGTCATGTTGCTCTAATGCCATATCTATTTGCTGTGCGGTATGACGACCACTCACCACAGCAAAGGACTCTTTCAACACGGTTAACGGATGATTCAAGGCAGACGATGCGGCATTGATTGACGACACACCGGGTACAACTTGGCATTGAAAATCGCCTTCTAGACGCTCTAATAAATAAGCGAAAGAACCAAAAAACAGCGGGTCGCCTTCACACAAGAAAACCACGTCTTTGCCTTGTGATAATTCGTCAGCAATCGCTTTTGCACCATTGTCGTAGGCTTCATTTGCCAATGAACGATCCGTCGACATAGGCATGACGATGGCAATTTCGTTTTGCGCATGAGTCACGCCAGCAAAGGCTTCACTGGCGATGGTTTTCGCTTGGGAACCGCCTTCATCGTTAGCAAGGTAACTCACCACACTAGCACGCTGAATCAAACGTAACGCTTTTAAGGTGATCAATTCTGGATCACCGGGACCTACGCCCACACCAATGAATCGGCCTGTTTTTTGAGATGTTTCCGAGGCACTCATTGTGCGCTTTCCTTATAAATTGTCTTATTGTCTATCTTGATCATGTGTTCTGCAGAATACTTTTTAAAGTGATGGAGTGTCACAGGTAAACTTGGGCGAAATAATCGCTGCCCAGCTAATCGCTCGCCTTTGGCAATCGACACTTGCAAGCTTTGTTCGTCTGCGTCTTGCGCTTCGTCACGCAGTTGCGCGAATTGCATTACTTGGTATTTTGTCTCTTCGGTAACGGCGCTAGCCATTAAACTGCCGCCAGCAGGCAATAGATCCCAAACCTGCGTCATCAAGGCATTTAATTCGCCATCACTGCCACCAATGAAAACTTTATTAGGCCTGCCGTGTTGTGCGTTGTTGTCAGCTAGCAAATTGCCAGCAAGTAAATCCACCAGCACATCTGGCGCGCGGCCTGCCACAATAGATAAATTCTGCATGACGCCAAAACGGTCTTGGTTGGCTGTTAAACAGGCTAATCTATCTGGATGATGTTCAATGGCAACAATCTGACTACGCGGATGCCAATACGCCATTTCCACACTCACACCACCGCAACCCGCACCAATGTCCCAAACTATGTCGCCCTGCTCAATGTTCATATAAGACAAAATCGCCAACCGCACTTCTCGCTTGGTAATCATGCCTTTGCCGTCGCCCTTATCTGTCACAAAAGACGTATCTGGAATGCCAACCGAGCTTGGATAAAGCGAGGGTTGCTGGCTAGTTTTCAGCACAATCACATTGAGCGGATCAAACTCTAATTCGCTTTCGAACCCATCTCCGTCAGTAAATAACTTAGTTGCGAACGTCCGGACTTTTTCTTGCGCATAACCCAAGGCTTCACAAACCGTAATTTCGCTTTGATCCAATCCTGCTTGCACGCATTCTTCGGCAATGTGTTTCGGTTGGCTGTATTGATCGGTCAGTAACACCAAGGTTTTATTCGATTGCAAATGACGACGCAAAGACGCCAATGGACGACCGTGCAAGCTCACCACATGCACATCTTGCAAGGATAAACCAAGACGATGACACGCTATTTGAATACTGGAAACGTTTGGGTAGAAATACAGGTTTTCAAACGAAAAATTACGCATTAACCAAGCGCCAATCCCGTAATACAAAGGATCACCAGAGGCCAAAACCACCACCTGTTTTGCACCTTGTGATTGCCACTGTGCGAACGATTCTTTCAGCATTTTGAGCTTGGGTAAATCCTCACGTTGCGCTTGATGAGTATATTGCGCAATCGTTTCGTGCTGACGTGGTGCGCCTAAAACAACGTCATTCGGCGACAAGCTCGCCAAGACCGCTTGCGCCGCGACATCAAGATTCGCAGTGTCGTTAACACCTAAGCCGATAACATGAATCAGCATTCGTGTTTCTGTCATTAACCTACTTCCATTCAATGCCATTAAATTAAGCTAGGTGGATTGTCGCTGCCCATTAATAACTCAAGTTTCGGAGTTCAAAAACAGCAACAAAATACACTTAACTTACTGTTTTCCTTGTTCCCACCCAGGACCGAGGGTAAAAAAGAACCTTGGTATTTGATTTACGCTGACGCGTTGAGCTTGCGAAACAGGCGCAAGTATTTTTTATTTTTAAGAACTGAACACCAAGGCTCATGGAATGCATTAATAATACTCGCCTAGATTACAGCGCAACAATGCATTACAACTGGCCGATGTCACTGCACTACCGCCCATTCGTCCGAGCAAGGTAATGCATTCAATACCGAGTTTTTCATGGGCTTGCCAAAGGGCATCTTTCGATTCCGCAGCGCCAACAAAACCCACTGGCATACCGATAATTAAGGCTGGTTTTGCTGCGCCTTGTTCTATCATTTCCAATAAACGAAACAAAGCCGTTGGCGCATTGCCGATTAGTACCACGCTGCCAGAAAGGTCTTCTTGCCATAAACTCAGCGCCGCCATAGAGCGGGTTTCACCTTTGCTTTTGGCCAATTCCGCCGTGCGAGGATCATTCAAAAAGCACAAGGGCTCTCGCGTTAGCATGCGTTTGGTCACGCCTTGCTTGACCATTTCCACGTCGCACAAAATCGCGCAGTTATTCGCCAATGCCTCGCGCCCAGCTTGGGTCGCATTCGTACTAAATCGAACTTGCTCGGCCACATCAGGCAAGCCAAGGCTGTGTACCACACGCATCACGACTTGCTGCTGATCTTGACTCAAGCCAGACAAATCAGTTAATTCACGGATTTGGCGAAAGCTGTCGTTCTCAATGGCTTGAGGGTTGTTTTCGTATTTATAGTCGTCTGAAGAAGTCACTGTTGGCTGTCTTTTTGTTGATGCTTAATATGGATAGAAGTGTTACCCCAAGCCGCTAAACAGGCTTGCAAGCATTCTTCTGTGTCACTAAATTCACGATCGGCGTCGGGTAAAATTGGCCGAGCATGTAATAAAACGGAAATCGATAATTCGCGCGCGGCTTCGAGTTTTGAATACGTCGCTGAGCCGCCGCTGTTTTTACTGACAATCACATCAATGCTGTGAGCCACTAACAATTGACGCTCGTCTTCTAAGGCAAAAGGCCCAATGGCTTTTATCCAATCGATGTTGTCCGGCAGAGAAAACTTGGGTTCAACCGCCGTTCGCCATACGATGCGTTCAATACTCGGCAATTGCATAATACGTTTGAGCAAAGCTTCGCTCATTTGCCCTGCGCTTAATAACGGCACTCGAAAACCATCGAGCTGAGCAAGTAAATCGGCTTCATCTTGGTAATCCTGCCAGTTATCGCCTTCTTCTTGTTGCCAAGCGGGACGATGAAAACGCCAGCACGGAATGCCAACGTCTTTGGCTGCAATAACAGCTTTGCTGCTCATGGTTTGCGCATAAGGATGAGTCACATCCAAAATCGCGCCTATGTTATTGTCTTTTAAATACTGAGCCAAACCACCAAATTGGGTAAATCCACCTACCACCAGCTGGCAATCTACTTTTGGTATGCGGACCAAACCCGCCAAACTGTAAATGACGTTTAATTTCGAATGATTTAGCCCTGACTGGTTCTGCCCTTTTTTATGAAGAGCATCGGCCAAATGTCGAGCATCAGCGGTGCCGCCCAATAATAAAATTTTCATGGCTCATCCTGTTTATTCATATCCGCATCCAACGCTTTGCCGACAAATTGGCCTTTGCGATCAATCGCCCACACCTCTAATTCTATGTGAGCTGGAATGTATCTTCGCGCAAAGTCTAATGCTTGCAGGCAGATTGCATCAGCAAGCGGCAAACCTGCCGACATGGCGAACGACAAGGCTTCCACGCTGGTGTTGGCGTTTGTCATGCACTCTTGTAACTCAGCATCTGCGCCTAAACTTGCAGCCAGTTGCGCCAACGCCCCCAAGTCGATACCAGACACGCGGCTGTTTAAATCCATGTGATGCTGAGCTAACTTGCTGATCTTACCAAAGCCACCGCAAATACTTAATTTAGTCAGTTGAGCTGGTGTGGTGGATTCCACTTTTTTTATGTGCTTTAACACAGCGCCGACAAAGTCGCCCATTTCGATCAAGGCCATATCATCAAGCTGATAATGGCTTTTTATCGCGTCTTCACTGGCGTTGCCGGTCGTGGCCGCAATGTGTGTAATTGCGTTAGCACGCGCCACATCAATGCCTTGATGAATGGATGCGATGTAAGCGGCACAAGAAAAGGGTCGCACTATGCCGGTAGTACCTAAAATTGATAATCCGCCTAAAATCCCCAAACGCGGATTCATAGTTTTTTGTGCGATTTGCTCGCCATTGATCACGCCGACAGAGACATCAAAACCACCAAGATATTGATAGGTTTGCGCAAAGCCTTCTAAATGCTCAGTCATCATTTTACGCGGCACTGGGTTGATTGCTGGTTCGCCAACGTCAAGCAACAAACCGGTTCGCGTCACAGTGCCAACTCCTTGTGCTGCATGGAAACGCACGCCTTGCTCTGATGACAATCTCAGTTCAACAAATAACGTCGCACCATGAGTGGCGTCTGGGTCGTCCCCAGCGTCTTTGATGGTAGCGGTTTTGATACCGTTGTCTATTTCTTGGTATTCGATAATCGGTAGGTCGACCACTTTGCCTTTGGGTAAGGTGACACTCACGTTTGAATCTTGTTTTTGGGCAAAAAGTGCTTGTGCCGCGGCTACGCAACAGGCCGTGGCACAGGTCCCGGTGGTTAAACCAGTACGCAGTGGCGCGGGCGATTCAGCACTTTCGGGCCACATTCTTTTAGTTTCCTTTTCCTAAAAAAATCTTGGCGGTGACATCAAGATTCGAAGGGAAAAACAGATGCAAATAACTGGCGGTCAAACCTTTCTGCTGATAAATCGCTTCGCCCGGTGCAGGATGTCGCTGACGACGACCATAGCCGACAGGTTCTGGCGTATTGGCGCTGCGTGACCTATGGTGAGCATGGCCACGAATTTCACCTTGCGGAATCACCGCCGTTTGCATACCTTGGCAGCCACGTTTACCGCGCATTGCACCTTGGCCTTCCAAAATCCCCAACATCGGATAGCACTGATTATCCAAATCGGTTAAATCATCCAAGCTATAAAGCATGCCGCCGCATTCTGCCAAAATGCCTTTACCTGTTTGGAAAAAGTCTTTGATCGCTTGGCGCATTGTTGTGTTTTCTGACAAGGCTTTAGTGTGTAATTCAGGATAACCGCCCGGTAACCAAAGCGCATCGGCATCAGGTAAAGCTTGATCATGCAATGGTGAGAAAAACACCACGTTAGCGCCTAAGCTTTTTAGCGCAATCAGGTTAGCATCGTAGATAAAACTAAACGCCGAGTCTTTGGCAACCGCAATGGTTTTGCCTAATAAGCTTTGCTCGATGGTTTGTTTAGCGTCTACTTGATTTGCAGGGTAAAAAGGCACGGCTGTAGGTAATTCCAGTAAGCCTGTATCTTTGGTTTCTTTGAGCCATTCAACAGCGGCTTCGAAACGAATTTCTAGTTCATCTTTCACTTCGTCCGCTTGCACCAAACCCAAGTGACGTTCTGGCAAGGTAATCTCTTCATCACGCTTTAACGTTGCAAGCAAAGGCAAGTTTGCAGGAAGCGCATCACGAATCAATTCGGCATGACGTTCGCTACCACAACGGTTGGCAATCAATCCGGCCACTTGCACGTCATCACGGAAGTTCGCCAAGCCAGTCGCTACTGCGGCGGCGGTTTGCGCCATGCCTTTGACATCCATAACAATAGCCATGGGAATACCAAAACGAGCCGCAAGATCGGCACTGGATGGTTCACCATCAAACATGCCCATAGCGCCTTCCACCAAGATTAAATCCGCCACTTGAGCAGCTTGGTAGAGTTTGTCTTGGCAATACTCTTCGCCTGCCATCCAAATATCCAATTGTTCAACTGGCTGTTTTGAAGCTTGCGCTAAAATTTGTGGATCAAGGTAATCTGGACCCGTTTTAAAGACACGAACCACTTTGCCCTGATTGGTAAAATAACGCGCCAAGGCGGCAGTAATTGTGGTTTTGCCTTGATTCGACGCAGGCGCCGTCAAAAATAACGCGGGACAATGAACAACGGAAGTGGTCATAAAGCAGTCTCTAAAAGTGTCTAAAAGTTCTCTAAAAGAGAGCTCAATAAAACGTATTGTGCGCCCAAATGCTGGGCAATATCCTGACCTCGGCCACGCTTAACCGGAGCGTTTTCAGTATCGATCAGTACAGTGTTGCCCTGTAAAACAAGATCGGACACATCAGCTTGGGTGCGACCATCGGTCAATATGTAAGTTTGGCTGTGCAAGCCAGTGGTTGTCTTATGTTGTTGAACCAAATACTGACTGGCGTTTTCTATGGCAACGCGAAACGGCGTACCGCCACCAGCACCTAAATCATCAAGTAAGTCTGAGATTTCTTTTGGCGCACGGACTTTTGGCAAAATCGACGACACACCGTCTTGCCCAAAACCTAAAATCGTAATCTGTTCTCGTGCTAAATACGCATGGTTGGCAATGTCTAAAATCACGCCTTTAGCTTGAGCAAAAACGCCTTGGCTCAAAGTTGATGCCGACGTATCTAATAACACCAAGTGCAAAACAGATTGACCCGTTTTGGCTGGCTTATGCGTCAGGTTTTTCGGCGGCCATTCTTGTGGGTGACTAACGATGCTGCGAAACCAATCAATCCCATCCGCTGATTGAAGATCAACAGATGACGCAACATCAGGACGATAACCGCCCAATTGCTTGCCTTTACGCTTTCCCGGCGTCACCTCATCAATACGAGTGCGAGTTGAATTTCTTTCGTTCAACTCGTCATGAATGGCGACACGAATCGGCGCGCTACTAGCAAGTACTTGTGACTCCATACTTCCCCACTCACCTGAACCATTTTGCTCATTTGTCTGATTGTCTTTAGAGCTTTCTTGATCTTGTGGCTGATCACCTTTATTTAGTGAAGGCGAACGTGAATGATCAGTACGACGAGACGGTGGTGGGCTTGGAGGCTGTGACTGGTTCTGAGTTTTAGCTTGGCGTCTATGTGCCAATACCAAATCTTCCACCGCTTGAATATCGTCCAAAGCAACAGTTTTTGCGCCACGCCAAGCAGCATGAGTCATCGCAGCTCGAATCCAAACAATGTCGCCACGCACACCATCAATATTTGCTAACTGACAGCGAGTCGCGACTTCTAAACGTAATTCATCAGAACAGCGCACTTGTGCCAAGGCTTGTCTTGCTAAACGAATGCTGTTTTTTAAATTACGCTGTTTGTATTTAAAGGCATCACAAAAGGCCTGTGAATCTTGATCGTATTCGTCTCGCAGACGGACAATCTGTACTCGCTCTTCAAGGCTATATTGATTCACTAATTCGACCATTAACCCAAAACGGTCTTTTAACTGCGGACGCAATTCACCTTCGTCTGGGTTCATAGTACCAACCAATAAGAAACGTGCCGCGTGTTCATGGCTAATACCATCACGCTCAACACGATTCACACCGCTGGCTGAAACATCTAAAAGTTGATCAACTAAATGGTCGGCAAGTAAGTTCACTTCATCGACATACAACACACCGCCGTGAGCTTTGCTCAATAAACCTGGCTTAAACGCGACGTGTTTGTCTTGCAGAACTTGCTCTAAATCGAGAGCGCCAAGCAAACGATCTTCACTGGTGCCAAGAGGTAAAGTGGCAAAAGGAACAGGCTCTTCACCTTGTAAAGCAGGCATCACCCCAGACAAACCGCGAGCCAAGGTAGACTTTGCCGATCCACGCGGACCGCTTATCAAAACACCGCCAATTTGGGGATTAATCGCACACAAAATCAACGCTAACTTCAACGGCTCTTGCCCCGCCACTGCGGTAAAAGGAAAGTCACTAGAGGCTAAACGGGTCATTGAGCTACCTGTTGCGGTTCATTAAGTTCAAAAGGAAATCATAAGCCGTCTATTGTAGGCGTTTTCCCTATGATTTGTCTTGTTTGACCTTAACTAGGCAGCAGATTCCTGTCAAACCTAAAGCCTTCAGCATGGCTTGAACAAAACGCATGCCTGTGAAGAAACGATGTGGGTTATTCGTTCTCTGTCTGATACTTATCAATCAATGTTTCTACCAATCCCAAATCAAATTGATTGATCGCCGCTTGAAGGGCTTTTTGCTGATGCTTAGGCAATGATTGACGTAATACCTGAAATACCTCTTCGGTGGTTTGCACATCGCCACTTTGTGCAGCCAATAACAATGGCTGCCAATCTTCTGGTGTTAAATCAGGTAATAGCTCTGGTAACTCGACTGTGTGAGCGCTTTCTTCAGATTGCTCATCAGTAGCCTTTTGTGTCGCAGTGGTTTCAATGATAGGAACAAATTTCACATCAAGATGTGCCACTAAGGCTTTGTAAATATCTTCTATTTGATAAGGCTTAGCGATGACCTGCCAAAAACCATCATCCAATAGAGCTTGCTGTTCATGCACCAATGTCGATGCTGTTACCGCTATTACAGGAATCAATTGTTCCTGATCTTCTTGTTGAATGAATTTTAATAAGTCTATACCGGTTTTGTTGGGCATTCGAATATCGGTCATCACCAAGTCTGGCGGATTCGCTTTGAAGGCTTTTATAGCTTGCTCGCCGTCTTCTGCTTCAATGATCTGACAACCAGCCTTTTCTAACAAAGACACCAGAATATCTCGCGACCATTCATCATCTTCCGCCACCAAAACTCTGATGGGATTATTAAGTCTCATATTAAGAAGCGTGTCTTGCTGGTCACCGTCAATCGCTTCGTCGCCTTCCACTTTAGACAAGGGTAAATCAACTATAATTTGTGTACCGACACCCTCGCTACTTTTAACAGACAAAGTCCCGTTCATCAGTTTGACCAACGTCGTCGATAGAGACAAACCTAACCCTGTGCCACCAGATGCCTCACCCGCTTTCCCCTGTATAAACGGCGTGAACAGGTGATCTATTAATTCAGCTTCTATTCCTGGACCTGTATCTTCAATGCTGATATGAATACGATCCTCTACAATCTGAACGACCGCTTTCACGTAACCTTGAGCTGTGAATTTCACAGCATTACCCAGTAAGTTGGTAATTATTTGCTGGAATTTAACGGGATCTATCCAGACAAACTGCCGCTCGTCTATATCACACTCGACAATAAGCTCTAGACCTTTTTCCTGAGCTTGACCTTGAAAGAGCTTACTAATCTGGCTAACTTCGCGACAAAGGTTAACTTTTTGCTCGTGTAGTACAAGCCGCCCAGACTCTATTCGGGCTATGTCTAAAATGTCGTTAATCAAGCCCAATAAACGATGCCCAGCACTCGCAATGGATAAAAAACGCGTTCTAGAAACGCCAGTTAATTGGTTGTCTTCACTAATCAGTTGTGCGTAGCCAATAATCGCATTTAATGGCGTACGAATTTCATGACTCATATTAGCTAAGAAATGGCTTTTTGCCTGGCTGGCTTGCTCTGCGGCTTCTTTTGCTTGCTCCAACTCCATGGACACATATTTTTGCTCGGTAATATCATTCATGATGTCACCAACAGAGGTTGCCTTGCCATTTTCATCACGCAATAAAAAATAGGTTTCGTAGGTTGCGAAGATATGACCACCTAAGCTCTTGGCCTGCAACTCACCCTCCCAAACACCGTACTCTCTCACATAAGGAATCACGGTTTCTTTCAGAAACTTTTGGCTAACTTCAGGATAAAATTCAAGATAATTATATTCGGCCAAAGACGCATCACTGGCCTCTTCACCCACATCTAGAAGTGAACGTATTTTTTTATTAAAATACGTAATATCGCCATCCAAAGTAGCCATGGCAAAGCCTTGCGCAGAGTTATCTGCAAAGCTTTTAAATAACTTAAGCTGGTTAAACAGGAGATGACGCTCAGTAATATCTCGGGCAATTCCTAAAGTGCCACGAAAATTGATCGAAGGTTCAATTACTGGAACTCGATGGATTTCAAATAAACACGGCTCGCCCCCATCTTTTGGGTAGCCCCAACTTTGCTCATGAGAAGTAATGCCCGTTTGTAAGGTTAAATCTCCTCTGCTTTGATAATAATCACCTTTGCCATCCAAATTTAAATCTAAATCACTTTTTCCTTTTATCTCTAGCGTAGTGAGTTGATTAAAATCTAAAAAAGCTTGGTTACAGTCGAGGTAATTTCCTTGCTCATCTTTTGACCAGACAATATCAGGAATGTTATTTAACAAGGAGGATAAGGTAAGTTCTCGGCGACGCGCTTCTTCACGCGCAACGATCAAAGCGGTTTCAGTTTCAACTAGATTACCTATTTCTTCAAAAATCCCAGCTACACTCAAAACACGATGGTGGCTATCTCTACGAGTAACGCTGCCGCGCATCTCTATCCAAAAACATTCATTAAGATGGTTCTGAATCTGTAAGCGTATCGATTTAGGTGCGAGACGTGTTTCTTGTTCGAGTAACGCAGTTTTCCATGTATTAAAAGTTATTTGATCTTCTGATGATAAAAACGCCAACCAATCTTCTAGGCGCTTTGGTGTTTTTTGTTCTTCAAAACCAAGTTGCATAAAGAATTCAGAAGAAGCATATAAACGACCTGTTTCAGGAAACCACTCCCAAACGCCTGCATTGGTGGCAAGAATCGCTCTTGAATAGCGACGCTGTAATAACTTAAAACGAAAAAGAAAAGCGAGTTGCAAAGCAACCAGTACAAAAGCGGTTAGGCAAAATAAACCAGCAAACACTTTGAGTAGAATGGGAAACTCTATATCCATGATAAATCCCTAAAAACACCAGAAGTAACTTTATTGACTTTAAAAGCCCGGTACCAAGTCGCGCGAGTACAGCTTGTGCTAAAGCTTTTCCGGCTTATGGAAAAAATATCCCTGCCCCCACTCAACACCTAAAAGCTTAAGCTTATCTACGATACTTTGGTTTTCGACAAACTCTGCCACAACAGGTTTATTAAGCATCTTAGCCAACTTCACAATCGAGTCGACCATGCCGTAGTGGATTTCGTTTACGTGCATGTCTTTAATAAACATGCCATCGATTTTAATTAAATCAAATGGCAAATCCATCAGATATGCAAAAGACGAAAAACCTGTACCAAAGTCATCTAAAGCAATGGTACAGCCATGTTCGTGAAGCAAAGCCATAAACCTACGTGTATCAGCAAAGTTATTAAGCGCTTCAGTTTCTGTGATTTCAAAACAGAATTTGCTGCCATCTAATTGATAGTACTGTAACTGCTCAATAATAAACTCAGCAAAGTTCGACTGTCTTACCGACAGCGCAGATACATTCAAAGCGACTTGATCAATTTCGCCCCACAAATCATAACGTTCTGACAACTGCTGCATGGTATTGCTAATCACCCAGCGATCTATTTTGGAGACAATACCAAAACGCTCTGCTGCTCGGATAAAATCATTGGGGTAAATTAAACCGCCCGTTTCTTCGTCTTTCAGTCGAACTAATATTTCTATTTTCTTTTTCGGTTCATCGTTAATCAATGAACACACTTGTTGAAAATGCACTTCGAATAAATCTTTATCGAGGCCGTCAATAATACGCAGCCCCCAGTTTAAATTCCCCCTATGCTCTTCATATGCAAGGTCTTTGGCATTCTTGATAATTCGAGAATGAACACCCGACTTTTTGCTGGAATAACAAATTTCGTCAGCCAACATAACAACTTGTTCAAAAGACACCATATCAAGCGTAATTGGAATAGCAACTTGCGTCACAGTCATTCGAAACTGACGCTCATCCCATACAAATGCAAAGTTCTTGAAACCTTGTTGTAGTAAGCGGAAAAAAGATTCGACCGCCTCATCACCGCCTTGACTGATAACAATGGCAAATTTATCACCGCTTAAGCGAGCACAAAAATCGCGTTGGGGATCAGCGAACTCACTCATCATGATCGCCAGTTGATACAACAATTCATCACCGGCAATACAGCCGCATGAATCATTTATCAGACGAAACTCGTTCACGTCGATTAAAATAAAATAAGGTATATGCTCAGCGGTTTTAGCTTGGACGCCAGAAATGAGATGAGATATGTGTTCATCTAGTGCGTCGCGGTTATAGAGTTGAGTGACAAAATCATGCTGTGCAAGATAGTTCAGTCGATCTTGCATATAGCGTCTTTCGTTCACTTCTTTTCGAAGGTTTCGATTTACCAAATTAAGATCTGCAGTCCGCTCACGAACCTTTTCTTCCAGTGACGAGGTAAGCTCTCTTAACTCATTCACCAATTGGAATTTTTCCAGCTGGTGTTGAACTCTGGAACGGACTTCTTCTATTCGAATAGGCTTACTGATGTAATCATTGCCGCCTGCCTCAAAACCTCGACTTATATCATCAGCCAACGCGGTAACAAAAATAATCGGTACATCTTTATGATGCGGATGGCATCGAATTCGACGACAGGTCTCGAACCCGTCAATTCCCCCCATCATAACATCTAACAAAATTAAACACGGCTGGGTTCTATCTAGCAGTTCCAGAGCTCGTTCGCCGGAGTTTGCTACAGAAATTTGGCAATCCAATGCATCCATTACTTCCTTTAAAACGCGTAAATTCTCTGGAACATCATCGACAATTAACACCGTTGGGGACTGCTTCATACCTAGCTATGCCTTTTCTATGATTTAACAATCACTTAAATAAAGTAATTAAAACGCCACGATTGAACAATTATTAAGTAATACCCCTAAATACTACCTCTGTTTCTTATAAAATATCCATCTAAGTTATCTATAAAAAGCCTAGAATAAAAATTAGCCGATGATCCTAAGCACAAAATAAAAGTAGATTGTACAAGGGTCTCAAATGAAGACTCATTAAAGCGCTGAATGATAGGAAATATACAAATTAGATACGAGGCATGCACTAATGTGGATCAAGGAAAGTCCACATTAACACACGCTGATAAAACGACTTGTTAAAAAAGAGTCAAATAAAAGTAAAGATCGACTTTATACCTTAAACTTTGGCATCTACCATCACTATTTGCGCCCACTTTGGTGGACGATGATAACGGCCAACTACTGAACTTAATAATAAGAACGCAAGTAACGAGTAGGCTAAATGGCTCCAATCAAGAAACACCATAGCCGCCATCAATACCGTAATATCCGCAACTAACGTTGTTTTACTCGCATGAACACCAAATCGCCGCTCTAAATACACAGATAAGATATTTAGCCCGCCTAAAGAAGCATTATGGCGGAACAAGATAATTAGCCCAAAACCAACTAATAAGCCACCTAGAGCACCCGATAAAAGAGGATGAATCGATAGAACAACATATTGTTTCATCAGTTCAGAAAGCAAAGACAACAGACTAACACTGGCAAAGGTACGTAAGGTAAAGTCTCGCCCTAGTGTGTACCAAGCTAATATGTAAAAAGGAATATTAAGCAAGAAAAACAACTGCCCAAAAGATAAATCAGTAACCCGCAACAGAATCATTCCAGCGCCTGCTGTGCCGCTAATAAGCAACCCAGCGGAATTTAGAATATGCAAGCCTAAGGCAACAAGCAGACAACCCTCAATAATAGAGAGCCAACGATGAGTGGTTTTCATAAAACGTCCTTAACAAGAGTCGTATTAACTTTTGGTTAATAACAAAGGTTTGTAAAAATCGCTTCTTGTGAAAGCGGATAACACAAACCACATTCAATTCAGTAAATTCAGCACTGAGTTTCTCAGTTAAAACTGAAGCACATTTCATACCATAATATAGGGAAGGTGTGAATAATTCTACTAAGCCTCAGTCTTTCAGAGAAACCGTCAGATAAGGCGCGGCTCTGAAGGAATGTAGGAACCTTTCAAAGAGTCGCAACGATATGTGGCGCTTTCTCTGAAAGACCCGAAGGGCATGGTCTAAAAGACCTATATTCTTTGTTGAGCACCTCGAAAATAGGTCAACTATTCACATTCGGTACTCGCCTAGAATAACAGGCTTTTATCCACATGCTGAGGCAAGAGGACTTGTTCACACCTTCCCTTGAATACACAATTGCTTATGGACTTTTATTTGTCTCTTGGATCATTTATCACCAGGGAAGCGAATAGCACTACTCATCAAAACAGAAACAAGGCTACAATAGCCAAATGAGAATCACACTTAGACAATTACAAATATTTGAAGCGGTTGTTCACACAGGATCCGTTACTGCTGCTGCAGAAATGGTTTCCATCAGCCAACCTGCTGCAAGCCAAGCACTAAGAGAGCTAGAAGCTCTTTTAGGTCGGCCTCTTTTCCGCCGCCACGGCAAACGTTTGCAAATAACACCACAAGCAAGGCACCTCCTCCCACAAGCTCGTGCAGTTCTCAGTCAAATAGAACAAATCGAGAGCATGGGCAACGAAGATGAGCTAAGCGGCTCATTGCATTTGGCTGCCAGTGTGAGTGTTGGTAATTATCTACTGCCTAAACAGATGTCTTTGTTTAAACGTCAACACCCTAACATTCGTTTTAACTTAGACATTGGCAATACACAAAGCGTGATTCAACAATTGCTAACAGGTAAAGCTGAAGTCGGTTTTATCGAAGGCTACTGCCAACACGCAGAATTGATGACCCAGGTATGGTTAAAAGACGAACTTGTGGTATTTGGTTCCGCTGAAGAAGAACGCCCTGAGAATTTATCGTGGGATGACTTAAAAGAGGCCAGCTGGGTAATGCGCGAATCCGGCTCTGGTACTCGCAATATATTAGAACAAGCCACCGCGGCTCAAATTCCACAGCTTAATGTCGTCCTTTCCCTTGCTCACATGGAAGCGGTAAAACAAGCCGTCATTCATCAAATGGGACTTGGCTGCTTGTCTCGTATGGCTATATCCCAAGAACTCAACGCTGGGCTAATACGTCTTTATCAAACACCATTAGAACTAAACCGAAACCTATTAATTGTCACACCAAAGAACACCGCGCTAACCCAAAACGCTCAGCGCTTTATCGATCTCTGCTGCACAGCGCCAATCCTATCAAATACATAAAATATACATTTTTAGACCTTTGCTAGATTATTTAGCATTTGCGGTTGAAGTTTACGCAAAGGTCAATACAATAAATTCATAAAATATATAAATTATGCGAATCACATAAAAAGTATGAATATTAATAAAATTGATCTTAATCTTCTTATTTATCTCGATGTCTTACTGAGAGAATGCAACGTCACGCGCTCTGCAAATCAGCTAAACATCACACAGCCAGCGATGAGCAATGGCTTAAAGCGTCTAAGAGACTTGTTAAGCGACCCATTGCTAGTCCGCACTAGTGAAGGCATGAAGCCTACTGAGAAAGCCTTACGCCTACAACCTATCGTACGCAAAGTTCTATTAGAACTAGAAGAAGCTCTGCAGCCAGAAGCAGACTTTAACGAAAGTATTAGTACGCGTGTATTTCGTATCATGGCGAGTGACTATGCCGCTTCAACCGTTATTCCGCGACTACTTAACCGTCTACGGGAATTTGCACCCGGCATTACGCTCGACATAATGACGCCAAGTGATGTCACCTTTCATGATGTTGAGGCCGGCAAAATCGATATGGCCATTAACCGTTTTGAAGAATTACCTCAGTCCTTCCATCAAAAAAGTGTCTGGTTTGATACCTTTGTCTGCATGATGAGCTCAAAAAATCCTGTCAAAGACCATTTTGATATTGAAGCATACTTACAAGCCCAGCACATTTGGGTGAGTAAAACAGGCTTTGGTGTGGGTGTCGGCATGGACCCAAACGACGTACAGAAATTAGGCTGGGTTGATGAGGCACTACAAGCTCTTGATCATAAACGCAGCATTCGGGTGTTTACCAGAAGTTACCATACCGCGATGCACTTGGCTCTTGAGCAAGATCTTATTGCCACTCTTCCCAAAAAAGTCGCCATGGTTAATAAAAAGAACCCTGATTTAGTCATTCTAGATCCACCATTCGATATTCCAGAAATTGAACTAAAAATGATTTGGAGCCCGCTACTACATCACGATGCCAGTCATATTTGGTTCAGAAGACAAGTCATTGATGTGGCAAATGAGCTAAAAGCACAAGCTAAATAATAAGAGCCATCAGAAGACACAAAACTATGTTCAACATTTCTCATGTTCATCATGTCGCCATCATTTGCTCTGACTATTTGGTCTCAAAACGATTCTATAGTGAGATTCTTGGCTTTCGCATACTAAAAGAGACTTATAGAGAAGAACGTCAGTCTTATAAATTAGACCTTGCCATTAATGACCAACAACAAATTGAACTTTTCTCATTTCCATCACCACCAGTACGTCCTTCTCGGCCTGAGGCGCAAGGCTTAAGACACTTAGCCTTTGCAGTAGAAAATTTAGAAGACTGTATTAAACATCTAAATCAACAAGGTGTGATCACGGAAGACATTCGATTGGATGAGCTGACTGGCAAGCGTTTTACTTTCTTTGCCGATCCAGACGACTTACCGCTTGAGCTTTACGAGCTATAGCCGCAATAGCAGCATTTAAAGCCAGCACTTATAAACCGGCATTTAAAATCATCGCTTAAAGCCAATAACTCAAGTCAAAAAAAACGCCCACTACTTTACAGTGGGCGTTCTGTTCTTCTCTTACTATAAAACAAAGAGTCTTATAGAGATTTAGAGTTTTCAGCAAGGTAAGACGCAACACCTTCTGGAGAAGTTGTCATGCCTTTGTCGCCTTTGTTCCAGCCAGCTGGACAAACTTGGCCATGCTCTTCGAAGAATTGAAGCGCATCAACAACACGAACCAATTCATCCATGTTACGGCCAATCGGCTCATCGTTTACAACTTGTGAACGAACAATACCTTTTTGGTCGATAACAAAAGACGCACGCATAGCAACACCAGCTGGGTAGTAAGAATCACCACCTTCTGACTCAATGCCGTATGCTTTTGCGATTGCATGATCCATGTCTGCTGCTAATGTATATTCAACAGCACCGATACCACCTTGCTCAACTGGAGTATTACGCCAAGCGTTGTGAGTAAAATGAGAATCGATAGAAACACCGATGACTTCTACGCCCATTTCACGGAATTTATCCATACGGTGAGACATAGCAATGATTTCTGAAGGACATACGAATGTGAAATCTAACGGGTAGAAGAACACGATTGCGTATTTGCCTTTGATTGTTTCAGCAAGGTTGAAAGAATCAACAATTTGGCCATCTGCCAATACGGCTGGAACTGTAAAATCTGGGGCTTTTTTACCAACTAAAATAGACATCTTTAACGTCTCCTTTTATTGCTTAATATTTAAAGGCTAATGTTTAACTCAACAATGTCGCTTACCATCATAACCGACACAAAAACTTATTCTTCAGAAGAAGAACCGACTGCTTCGTTGATCAAAGTCTGTAGTTCACCGTTAGCAGCCATTTCAACGATAATATCGCAACCACCCACTAACTCGCCTTTAACCCAAAGCTGTGGGAATGTTGGCCAGTTAGCAAACTTTGGTAGCTCAGCACGAATATCAGGATTATCTAGGATATTTACAAACGCAAAACGCTCGCCGCAGGACATTAGTGCTTGCACTGCCTGAGATGAAAACCCGCACTGTGGAGCGCGAGGGTTGCCTTTCATGTACAACAAAATATCGTTACTGCTAATCTGCTCTTTAATTGTTTCGATTGTATTACTCATGCTAAAAACCTCGCTCTGCAACTGTCTTTGGTAAGGACAAACGAATTATTAATGCCCTTACTAAATTCAAGTCTATTAAATTCATTAAACTTGCATCAGTTTATTGGGTCTCGTGGTGTATTTACAACCCCAAAAAGATGCTTTCCTTTCTACTTTCTCTTGTTAATTGCCCTTTACTCGCCTACCTGAGTGTATTAAATTGGTCGACTCCCTTTTTCCAAAGACATACAAGGAGTCCTAGCGTGTCGCCTAGACATTTTCTTACTCTGAAGGATCTATCTTCTGACGAGTTAAAACAGTTACTACTACGAGCTTCAGAGCTTAAGAAAATCCATCACGAAGGCACTCTATTTCAACCGCTGAAAAACCGAGTTTTAGCGATGATATTTGAAAAGTCATCGACCCGGACTCGAGTTTCTTTTGAGGCGGGTATGGCTCAATTTGGCGGACACGCATTGTTTCTTTCCTCTCGAGATACGCAATTGGGACGTGGCGAACCAGTTGAAGACAGCGCACGTGTTATTTCAAGCATGGTAGATGCCGTAATGATAAGAACCTTTGATCATAAAACCGTCGAAACTTTTGCCAAATACTCATCTGTTCCTGTTATTAACGCTCTGACTGATGACTATCACCCATGCCAACTGCTTGCTGATATGCAAACATATCAAGAACACCGAGGATCTATCGAAGGCAAAAAAGTCGTCTGGGTTGGTGATGGCAACAACATGTGTAATTCCTACATTAATGCAGCAGCTATGCTCGACTTCCAATTAGTTGTTGCTTGCCCAGTAGGCTATGAACCCAATGCAGATTTGGTTGCAGAACATGCTGATCGCGTGACTGTGCTTCACAATGCGCATGAAGCAGCCAAAGGCGCGGATCTAATCGTCACTGACGTATTTGCCTCAATGGGCCAAGAAGACGAGCAGGAACAGCGCTTAAAAGACTTTGATGGCTTCCAAGTGAATGCCGAACTAATGGCTAAGGCTAATCATGATGCCTTATTCATGCACTGCCTGCCAGCTCACCGAGGCGAAGAAGTGTCTGCTGACGTAATAGATCATCCAGACTGTGTGGTTTGGGATGAAGCAGAAAACCGCTTACACGCACAAAAAGCACTGCTTGAATTTTTGCTCTGCCACTAACACAATATCAAGGCTCGTAAGGATCCCCTTCCCTACGAGCTTTTTTTTGCCCCCAAATATTAAAAAGACGCATCAACCGTGAATTACTATGAGCATTATTGAAGTTAGGCATTTAAAAACACTGACCGCACTCAGAGAAACTGGCAGCTTAGTCGAAGCTGCCGAACGAGTTCACTTGACGCAATCAGCTTTATCTCACCAACTTAAAGATCTTGAAGAAAAGCTAGGATGTCCACTTTTCATTCGAAAAACGAAACCAGTTCGTTTTACCAGCGCTGGACTGCGTTTATTACAATTAGCAGATGATGTGCTACTTTCATTCCGTTCGGCCCAGCGCGATATTCAACGCTTCGCTGAAGGGGAAAGTGGACGCCTGCACATCGCTATTGAATGCCACAGCTGTTACGAATGGCTGATGCCAACCATTGACCATTTCCGCGAACATTGGCCGGATGTCGAGCTCGACCTTTCTACAGCCTTTGGTTTCATGCCATTACCAGCTCTTGCCCGCGGTGATTTAGATTTAGTCGTGACATCCGATCCACAAGACATTCCAAATATTGAATACATCCCATTGTTTCAATATGAGTCTCAGGTCGCCTTATCCAGACATCATGCTCTGGCAAAAAAAGAATTTCTAACACCGGAAGATTTTGCGAAAGAAACACTTATTACCTATCCGGTCGAAACGGAACGATTGGATATTTTTAAACACTTCCTAAACCCAGCGGACGTGTCACCAGCTAAAATTCGTCATAGTGAATTGACGCTGATGATGATGCAGTTGGTAGCAAGCGGTCGCGGTGTCTGTTGCTTACCAAATTGGGCATTAACAGAATACACCAACCGACAATATGTCATTACCAAGTCGTTAGGCGAAGAAGGCGTTTGGTGTAAGCTCTATTTGGCAATAAGAAAAGATCAGCGTGAAAACGCCTATATGGAAGATTTGATTTCTACCGCATCAAAAACTTGCTTTAAGAATCTAAAAGGCATTCTAGCTCCAGAACTTTAAAAACATCACTCAAAACCAACTTTCAAACGATTTCACGAGCGAAACCTAGACTAGGAAAAATAGACGAATAAATGAATAACTACATGGATGTAGTTATTCGGGCGATACAGGAAGTCAAAGCCGGGGTTATGAGTTATGGGCTATAAATGAGCCAATGTTGCTAAATCCATAAATAAGCGAGTCTATTTTAACAAAGTATTGGCAAGCGTAGTAATCGTTACAAGTACAGCATCAGGACAGAGAGTTCTGATGCTGATTACGCGACCAAATCAAACTAAATTTAGCGCCACCAGACTCACTGGCATCAATCAACACAGCACCACCATGCCAAAAAGCAATACGCTGAACAATCGCCAAACCTAGTCCATAACCACCTGAAGCTCGTGTACGACTGTTATCTAATCGCTGAAAAGGAATAAAGACCTTATCTCTATCTTCAAACGCAATACCTGGCCCATCATCTTCAATATCTAACTGCCAACGCTCTTCATCATGAGAGAAAGTAATAACAATCTTACCTGCAGCGTATTTTGAGGCATTTAAAATAAGGTTCTGTAACGCTCGACTCAAATGGTGCTCATCTGCTAAAACCAAATCTGTTTCATCGATATTTACCTCGACACTGAGATGCTGAAGTAATAAATGATTATGCTGTAAAATATCGCCAACCAGTTGAGAAATAGAAATCTCTTTGAAATTCAGCGCCAAAGAACCAGCTTCTAACTTCCCGTAAGTTAACACCTCATCAACCAGTGTATTCAGTTCTTCAACATCGCCCTCAAGCGCTTCAATCGTTTTAGCAACATTATCATCTACCTCATCCTTCATCACCTCCAACCCAAATCGTAAACGGGCAATAGGCGTTCGCAACTCATGAGAAATAGCATTTATCATTTCACGTTGAACTTTTAGCAATCGTTGGATATGAGAAGACATCGAGTCAAAGGAATACGCCAGCTCTTTTAGCGTCCCACTACTGTCAGGAATACCTTTCGGTAAACCACTTCGACCACGGGCAATTTGACGAGTAATACTTTCGAATGTTTTGCGCTTAAAGTCCAAAGAGATAAGTTCACGCCAAATTAGCATCAGCATAATTGCAATACCGACACCGACTACAATAACCACAATTAAAGTCAAGGACACATTATCATCATGAACAACAGACAAATAGACGGTATTACTTGTATCCTTATCTTTCCAGACAAAGCCATATTCACTATAAGCGCCGCTCACTAGAGCTACAGCAGTTAATGGGCTAGAAACCTTAGAAGAAATTTCCTTCATAGAAAGACAAGACATACTTTTTAATAAGGTAACTTTGTCTGAGTAGGAAATATCATTTGCTAACAAAAACTGTGCTAACAATGACTCTATTTTAAAAAGCGGACGATCTTGATTAGCGTGTCCAATCAGAACCGGCTGATTAGTTTTTCCAAATGCAATCTGATAGCTATTATTAGGTAATTTAAGCCATTTTTTTTCTGCAATAAGAGAAGAGAGAGCCGCGATTGAAAACGGTTTAGAGGATTGGGAGGTCCAACTAAATTGGGAATCGGGAAGATCTTTTTGAATACCTGAAAGAAGTAAGACAGAGCTGATTTCAGCATCAACACAAAGCAATTGCTCAGCTCTTGATGCGCCAAAACGAATTTGAGTGAACTCCATGACGATGTAACAACACGCCACAATAACGACACCTCCAAAAATAAGGTGTCGATATAACCGCCACATTTCAGCTCGCATTCTATTCTATACTTCTTTTACGAACAGGTAGCCTTTACTGCGAATAGTCTTTATACGGCGAGGATGAATTGGATCATCACCTATTTTTGAACGTATACGGGAGATTCTAACGTCAACCGAGCGATCCTGACCATCATATTCAATGCCACGCAATTCACCAAAAATTTCTTCTCGGCTTAAAATACGACCAGCATTACTAGACAGCAACCATAACAAATCAAACTCGGCACTCGTTAGTTCGATTTCTTCTTCAAGTAACCAAGCTTCACGGCGAGAGTTATCAATAGTCAGTGGCCCAAAAGTCAAGTTTTGCTCTTCCTTGGAAAGATCAAGCGTCAAATCTACATCTTGTGTACTGCGACGCAACAAAGATTGAACTCGAGCCAACAACACTCTAGGTTTAGCTGGTTTAGATACATAATCATCAGCACCTATTTCTAAACCTAATATCTGATCAACATCGTCACTACGAGCAGTTAACATCAGAATAGGTCCTTTGTAGTCATTGCGAACACTTCTACACACTGTAAAACCATCTGCGCCCGGCAACATAAGATCTAGAATAACCAAAGATGGCTGTTCCTCAACAATACGGGAAATAGCTTTGCGTCCATCAGGCTCGATCCCAACAGTAAAGCCATTTTTTTGCAAATACTCTTGAGTGAGTAACGCCAAACGCTCATCGTCTTCAACAATCAAAATGGTTCTGTTGTCATCTATGCTCATGGGCAATCCTCGTCCAGTTGTTATCATTTTTAGTTTTAGTGACTTAAAATCAATTCGTTTAAAATCAATCTACTAGAAGACTTTGAATTTGTCTAACTCTCTCGAGGTTAATACCAAGATCAGAGTAGCCAACACGAGAAGCTGAACGGACATGAACAACACTGTCGGCTTCTGGTAGGTAAAACTCAACATCATCAATATAGCCAATCAAAGCACTTTTCACTTCAAAGTGAACATAGCCTAGTGTGCTACTAACCAGATGAGCATTCCCTTTGCTTAGTATAAAAGACTCAATAGACAACTGAGTCTTCATACGGTCACCTGTGTAAACTATAGGCTCTGCATAATGCTCCAAATCTTCCGGAGATGCTTGAGTTGACACACAGTTCGGGGACGAAGGACAAGACATCAGCCCGCCATCCGTGACACCAAGTCCTTCAGGCAATTTATTACTTATAGTGACGTATATAAAGAAACCTACGAACAAGACAACAATCAATGCAATTATCCAGCGAACCATGCCTCTACAACTCCTAAGCAATTTTCATCTTAACGAAACGATCTTTTACCTGGCTTTTTAGGTTTAAACTCAGGTTTGTCATTGCTCTGCCAATCAAAACCTTTAGGTGGCGCACGACGCGCTCCGCCTGCTGTTGCTTTGTTTTTGTGGCGTTTTAATTCTAATTTCTCTTGTTGGGTTTTTGGTGTCAATTCTGATAACTTAAGGTCAACCATGGCGCACAAAGAATTAACATCGGTTTCTTCCATTTCTACCCAACGTCCAACTTTTGCTTTTGAAGGCAAGAAGACAGGGCCGAAGCGAACACGTTTCAAACGGTTAACTTTTACACCTTGAGATTCCCAAAGACGACGAACTTCACGGTTACGCCCTTCCATCAAGCAAACATAGAACCAACGGTTAATGCCTTCACCACCGCCATCAACGATGTCCGTAAACTTGGCAACACCATCGTCTAAAATTATGCCTTTTTTCAACGCAGCTAGATTTTCATCAGTGACTTCACCCATCACGCGGACAAGGTATTCACGATCTATCTCAGTAGATGGATGCATCAATCGATTTGCTAATTCACCATCAGTGGTAAAAAGCAGCAAACCTGACGTATTGATATCCAAACGGCCAACAGCAATCCAACGCTCTCCGCGCAATTTTGGCAGTTTATCAAACACAGTAGGTCGACCTTCAGGATCTTTACGAGTACAGACCTCGCCTTCTGGTTTGTTATAAATAATAACACGGCGGTTTTCACCAGCCTCAGTCGCAATAATAGAGTAACCATCTATTGTGATCGTATCTTTTACGCTAACGCGGTCACCTAATGTGGCAACTTCGCCATTAACTAATACACGACCTTCACGAATACGAGTTTCCATTTCACGACGTGAACCTTGACCCGCTCTTGCTAATACTTTTTGTAACTTCTCGTCCATTACGAACCTCTTAGAGGGAATGCTTCTCAGCAACCCAGTTTTAGTAATATTAATTAACCATTTTTCGCATTATAAGCCACACAGCATGGGCCTTGACAGCTGAATATTAAAGATTTTACAGAAAGGGAGCAGGATCACCTGCACCAACACGTACCACTTCAATACTATCTGCATCCATTTTAACGACCGTTGTCGGTTGTAACCCACAAAAACCGCCATCAATGACTAAATCTAGCGCATGTTCTAGAGTATCGCGAATATCATATGGATCTGTCATTGGATCTGTCTCTCCAGGCAAAATAAGAGAAACACTCATAATAGGTTCGCCCAATTCTTCTAACAAAGCAGACACTATGTTGTTATTCGGAACACGAATACCAATGGTCTTTCTTTTCGGATGCAATAATCGCCTAGGAACTTCCGATGTCGCATTAAAAATAAAAGTATAAGGACCCGGTGTATTATTTTTCAACAAACGGTACAAGCGATTATCAAATCGCGCATAGGTTGATATTTCAGACAAATCTCGACACACCAAGGTAAAGTTATGCTTATCATCCAAACGACGAATTGCTCGAATTCGATCCAATGCATCTTTATCACCCAAATGACAACCGAGCGAATACCCACAGTCTGTTGGATACGCAATAACACCGCCGTTACGAATCACTTCTGCCGCTTGTTTTACCAAACGCGCTTGCGGGTTTTCTGGGTGTATCTGAAAAAATTGACTCAACCTATTCTCCACTAAAAAATATATAAATAATAACTCGTAACTAATTCAAGGGAGCTTAAAAATAAGCCGTGCTATTTCCAAGTCTGCCATACTAAATCTACTTCACTTTCGTGTATTTGCGTAAATTTACCCACCTGCATCCACGGACCAAACGGTCCATGATAATCACTTCCTACCGACGCTTTTAAGTCAAACTCTCTGGATAAGCGTTCAAGCAAACGAACACTGTCAGGGCGCTCATTACCCGAAACTACTTCTATTCCTGTACCTCCCCATTTTTTGAAATCGCCTAATAGACGCTTTAACTTAGTTACAGTTAGAGGATAGCGCTTAGGATGAGCTAAAACTAATTCCATATTTTGGCCAGTAAGAGCTGTTAAAACATCCTCAAGTTCTGGCCAAACATCACGTAGCTGACCTAGCTTTTTATTACCTAAATAGCGATCAAACGCCTTATTGGCGTCTTTTACAAAACCTTTCTCTACCAGTAAAGTCGCAAAATGTGGTCGACCAAGTTGACTCTCGCCAGCTAGGGCAACCGCTTCATCAAACAAGTCAGGTAAACCTTGCTTCACCAATAGATCGGCTATACGTCGTGCTCGATCAAGACGTATAGCCTGATTTTTATTCACAATAGACAGCAAAGCTGTGTTGTCTAACGAGAAGTTCAGCGCCACCATATGCAAAGGAACACCGCCCCATTGCGTCGACAGTTCAACACCATGAATAAAGCTAAGCCCATGCTCTACAGCTCGCTGACTGGCTTCAACAATACCATCAAGCGTATCATGGTCAGTTAGTGCAAACAGAGAAACGCCCTGCTCTACCGCAAGATCCACAAGCTCGGTTGGCGAAAAACGACCATCCGAACGTGTAGAGTGAGTATGTAAATCGACTTTTCGATAACTTGCTGCTTCAGGCATAGATTGGCTGTTCTTTAAAAGGAATGGTGGTTATCATAAGACCAGCATACATACATTTTAGTATACATTCACTGGGTTTTTATATGAAAATACTGTTCGACTTTCTTCCTATTGTTATCTTCTTTGTTGTTTATAAAATGACAGGGAATATTATTCTTGCGACCGCAATTTTAATTCCCGCGACTATTATTCAGGTCGGTTTTACTTGGTTCAAGAACAGAACCATAGAAAAAATGCACTTAGTTTCTCTAGCATTAGTCGTGTTGCTAGGCGGTGCTACCGTTCTGCTAGGTGACGGTGATTTTATCAAATGGAAGCCAACGATCGTAAATGGTTTGTTTGCCATTGCATTTTTAGGAAGCCAATTCATCGGCGATAAAAACATCATTCAACGCATGATGGGTGATAAATTAGACT
The DNA here is from genome assembly GCF_900129155.1 of Marinomonas polaris DSM 16579. Lineage (GTDB taxonomy): Bacteria > Pseudomonadota > Gammaproteobacteria > Pseudomonadales > Marinomonadaceae > Marinomonas > Marinomonas polaris. The sequence continues at coordinate 59,676 of NZ_FQVF01000021.1, read as the reverse complement.
TGCCTTTCAAAGTATGGCGCACTTTAAACCTTGCATGGGTTGGATTTTTTATTATCTCTGGTGTCACCAACTTATACGTTGCGTTTTCATATAGCGAAGAAATTTGGGTAGATTTTAAACTGTTCGGTTTATTAGGAATGACCATTGTATTTATCATATTACAAGGCATTTACTTGTCATCGCACTTACAAAATAAGGAATAACAATGCTTTACTCTATTATCGGTGAAGATACAGCAAACAGCCTTAGCGCTCGTCAACAAGCACGACCAGCTCACTTGGCTCGTTTAGAGTCACTGCAAAATGAAGGTCGTTTAGTCTTGGCAGGTCCAAACCCAGCCATTGATTCTGATAACCCTGGCGATGCTGGTTTTAGCGGCAGCGTTGTTATTGCTGAATTTTCCAGTCTTGAAGAAGCCAAAGCTTGGGCCGACTCCGACCCCTATGTGGACGCTGGCGTTTATGAAAACGTAACGGTTAAACCTTTTAAGCAAGTTTTTCCGAACTAATTGAACAAAAAGACTTAACAAAATGCCGCTATCAATATGAAGCGGCATTTTTTGTGGAATCTATTTTGTTATTTTTTAACATCCGAATGCCCAAGATCTCGCTCAGGATCGATCACATCTCTCATTCGCTGTTTTAATACTTTAGCCTCAGGAAAACCATCTTCTTCTTTACGACACCAAATTTCCTGACCGTTCACACGAACTTTAAAAATACCGCCTTGCGTTGGTATCAAGGTAACGCTTTTTATATCATCATCAAATGTCGTTAACAGCTCTTGAGACAACCAAGCAGCACGCAACATCCAGCGACATAAGGTACAATATTCAATTTCTACGGCAGCAGTTCGCATTTGCTTTCTCTCCGGTAAATTAACAAGACGTCTTGGAACGCCACTACACAACTAATACTATTGCCCATACATTCAATAAGGAAGTAGCACTATGCGAAAATCTCTTATCACTAGCTTGGCTCTGCTCGCTCTTTGTTCACAAGCATATGCGACAGAAGTCGATATTTTAACTAATCAAGGCACGATCCGAGTCAATCTAAATGATGACGCCGCGCCTAAATCTGTTGCCAACTTTCTACGTTATGCCGACGAAGGTTTCTATAACGGCACTATTTTCCACCGAGTAATACGTGGCTTCATGGTACAAGGTGGTGGCTTTACCAAAGACCTAGAACGCAAGACAACCCATAAAGCCGTTGCCTATGAAGGTGATAATGGACTAGCTAATAACCGTGGCACTCTTGCTATGGCCAGAACACAAGACCCAAACAGTGCTACATCACAGTTCTTTATCAACCAAGTCGATAACGCCTTTTTGAATCATGGCGCTCGTGGCGCTGCAGGCTATACCGTTTTTGGTGAAGTTACTTCTGGTATGGATATTGTGGACGCCATTTCTGCAGTACCAACATCAACGGTTGGCCCTTACCAAAACGTTCCGACCGAACCTGTTATTATCGAGAGCATCACGCGTGTTAACTAGTTACCAATTAGAATCTCCTGCGTTAACTTGGGGTGAGGATGGCGCACCTCACTCCAACCAGTTTGACGATGTCTATTTTGACAAAGAGTCAGGGCTGGAAGAAACACGTCACGTTTTTTTAAAAAACAACCAACTAAGCGAACGTTGGGCGTCACTACAAAAAAACGCCTTTGTGATTGCCGAAACAGGCTTTGGCACAGGATTAAACTTTTTATGCGCTTGGCAGGCTTTTTTAAACGAAGCGGCCAGCGATAAACAGTTGCACTTTATTTCGGTCGAAAAATACCCAATGACCAAGAGCATGCTGACCGACGCGTTAAAGATGTGGCCGTCTATAAGCCATTTTAGTCAGCAACTAATCGACGTTTACCCTGAAGTTTGCCACGGATTGCACCGCATGGAGCTAGAACAAGGCCGAATTCAATTAACACTTTGGTTTGGTGAAGCAGAAGATGGCTTCGCTGTGTTAGATGCCGATGTCGATGCGTGGTTTTTGGATGGTTTTGCTCCCAGCAAAAACCCAGAAATGTGGTCAGACAATCTGTTTAAGCACATCCACCGCCTTAGCCATCAAGGCACAACCTTCTCCACCTTCACCGCTGCTGGGATTGTGCGCAGAGGCTTAAAAAACGTTGGCTTTGATGTTCGTAAAGTAAAAGGCTTTGGTCAAAAAAGAGAAATGACAGTTGGTGAACTTAATAGCCCAACAGCGTCACTGCCTGAGCGCATGTCCCAAGGTCAATCTTGGTTCAATCTTCGCCAAGATAATCTGCAAGAAGTCACTAAAGTATTGGTCGTCGGTGCAGGGTTAGCAGGTGCCAATACCGCTTATGCTCTTGCTAAACAAGGCATACAGGTCGAAGTGTGGGAACAAGGAAACTGCATTGCTGGCGGTGCGTCAGGCAATCCACAAGGCATGCTTTACCCTAAGCTCGCCTCTCAAGATACGCCAGTGAATCGCTTTTATTTATCAGCTTATTTACACGCAACTCGTTTATATTCCAGCTTAGATAAAAACAAACAATTCTGGGACGCCTGCGGATTAATACAAATACCGAAACACGACAAAGAAGCCGGACGCTTTCAAAAACTACTCGATGAAAAGCTCTATCCTGAAGCCATATTACAAGCATCCAAAGACAGAGAAGGCAGTTTGCTCTTGCCGCTATCTGGCTGGGTTGTGCTGACAAAACTTTGCGAGACACTTTTGTCCCACGAAAACATTCAAGTTTGCTTAAACACTAAGCTTGAAAGCCTCTCAGCTGTTGAAGCAGGTGGCCAAACCATTGGCTGGCAAGCACGCTCCAAGTATCAAGAAGCTCCACTTAACGATCAACAAACACGCTTTTCGCATGTTGTGCTATGTACGGCAAATGATACAAAAGCTTTAGGAGTAACACCTAACACACCAGACTATCCGATTCGTGGACAAGTCTCGTTTATTGATATTGAAAAAGCCAAAGTCGCTTGCCAAGCCATCGGTGAGTCTACCGATAAAATAGACTTCGATAAGGTTCTTTGTGAGTTTGGCTATGTTTCCCCTTCGATAAACAACTTACTGCACTTTGGCTCGACATACGATCTAAAAGACCTAGATGATCAAGTAAGAGAAGAAGGGCATAAACGCAATTTAGCCATTTTAGAAAGCCTGATTTTATTGCCAAAAGAAACATTTAACAGTGAGGATTGTGGTGGACGAGTATCGTTCAGATGTGCCGTGCCAGATTACACGCCGATTGTTGGACCGGTTCAATCAGAGGACGTTTATCAGCAAGCCTACTCAACTTTAACTAAGAATGCGAAGTGGCAAAGTAATGAGGTTGCAGAGCCTATAAAACAGCTCTACATCAATATCGGGCACGGTTCGAGAGGACTTATTTCTACGCCATTAAGTGGAAGTTATATTGCCAGCTTGATCACTGGCACTCCTTCTCCTTTAGAGCAACAGGTAAGCCATAAACTGCACCCAAGCCGCTTTATCATTCGCGACCTAAAACGCAGCCAAAACCTTTAATGCAGCACAAGAACTTAAACCTATTGTTCTTTAACTCACTGCATTGAGTAAATTCTGAAAAAACTCAATGCAGTGATATTTACGCCATCATTCTCTTATGATTCAAACAACTCACAAGCACTTGGAATAAGCTCAACAAATCGACTAGAGGTTTGAGGACGGAATACATAATGATTAAGTTCTGGCAACAAAGCCCTTAGCTTATCGCTCAGTTGCAACAAACTTGGATTAATTGGCTCATAAGGATAAACGTGGTCCTGTAGGCTCAATTTATGCAATTCATCAAGTTCATCTTGCAATATGCCTTTCATCGCAAAAAAGCGATCTTTCTGATTAATATCGTTGGTTTCCCAATAGGCATCGGAAAACGCGGAATTTAATTCATAAAAGATATGCAATGCATCAGCAACATTTTTTTTAGACATGTTATCTCCATCTTTATTGAGCAATCTTCATATTGCCACTTGTATTGTTTAACCCTAACCTTATAACCTACATTCTAAACGTGAATCGATATAGGTGAATACCCCTTGAGTACAACAATGCATCATGCCGTGACTTCTGACAATCTATGGCCATCTTTACAAGCGGAAGCAAAAAAGCTTGCACAAGATGAGCCTATTTTGGCCAGCTATTTCAATACTACTATCTTACGCCATGAATCATTGTGTTCTGCTTTAAGTTTTTTACTCGCCAGCAAGCTAGACAGCATATCAATTCCCGCTATGGTATTACGAGAAGTATTCGAAGAAGCCATGGCAGATACTAACTCTGGCATTGTCAGATGCATCGAGCAAGATATTTTAGCGATAAAAGAAAGGGATGCTGCTTGCGATACATTTACTACGCCACTGCTGTTTTTTAAAGGCTTCCACGCCTTACAAACGTATCGTGTAGCAAACTGGTTATGGAAAAACAATCGCAAGAGCTTAGCCCTGTATCTACAAGGACAAATGTCGATGGTATTTAGTGTCGACATCCATCCAGCAGCAACAATAGGCTGTGGAGTCATGCTAGACCACGCCACAGGCCTTGTGGTGGGTGAAACCTGTGTTATTGAAGACAACGTATCTATTTTGCAATCGGTCACTCTAGGCGGCACAGGTAAAGAGCACGGCGATCGTCATCCTAAGATACGTTCAGGTGTATTAATTGGTGCCGGTGCGAAAATTCTTGGCAATATTGAAATCGGTGAAGGCGCGAAAATTGGTGCGGGTAGCGTAGTATTAGAACCTGTTGAACACCACACAACTGTTGCCGGTGTTCCTGCAAAAATCGTAGGTCGCAACACTGGTGAAGAGCCATCGAGAGTGATGGATCACAATATTAACCATTGTGTTCGAGATTGTGTGGAATAACGAAAAAAATTACGACCTCACATGAGGTCGTAATTACTTAAATCACTTTTCGGAACCATCTTAATGGTTTCGCTCTCTGTATCAAACAACAGCACAGCTTCCCCGTTTCGTAACGACCTGAGCGCCTGCTCGCGCTTTTGCGCTGCCGACAAATCATAGTCACCATAATCAGTGCCATCACGCGACACAATATCATCCAAAATGGTTTCTAGCGTATCTGGTGCTAATGAATCATAAGGTATTAAGGTATCCAATTAGATCGCTCCATGTTGATTAAGCAAAGCAATGACACCCGCTTCATCAATAACTGGCACATTAAGAGACTGCGCTTTGGTGAGTTTCGAACCGGCTTTTTCACCAGCAACTAAGCAATCTGTTTTCGCTGAGACTGAACCACTCACCTTAGCACCTAATGCTTGCAACTTGTCTTTTACTTGATCGCGACTAAATTGGCTTAATGAACCCGTTACAACATAGGTTTTACCAGACAAGGGTAACTCATCAGCTGAAACTTGCTGCTTCTTCTCCCAAACAACACCAGCAGCTAACAAGCCTTTAATGGTATCTCGATTTAATTCCTGATCAAAAAACAAACGCACGTGTTGAGCTACAATGGGGCCGACATCCTCCACCTCTACCAAGGTTTCTTGATCTGCCGCCATCAAATCATCTAGCTCAGTAAAATAGCTGGTCAAGGCACGAGCCGTTGCTTCACCCACTTCACGAATACCCAAGGAGTAGATAAAGCGGTTAAATTGCGTATTCTTTGCCGTCTCGATTGAAGCAAGAAGCTTTTCGACTGACTTTTGCCCCATACGCTCCATGGATAACAAGGTGTCCTTTTTCTCGACTAGGGTAAAAATATCCACCGGCGTTTTAACAAGTTCCTGATCCACCAGCTGCTCAATCAGCTTATCGCCAAGGCCGTCAATATCCATCGCTTTACGAGAAACAAAATGCTTTAGAGACTCTTTTAGCTGCGCACCACACACCAAACCGCCAGTACAGCGAATGATGGCTTCACCTTCAACTTGTTCCAAGTCCGAGCCACAAACAGGACAAGCTTGTGGAAAAATAACATCCGTCACATCATCAGGGCGCTTATCTAAAACTACCTGAACGACTTTAGGAATCACGTCACCTGCGCGATGAACAATCACAAAGTCATTCACTTTTACACCTAATCGAGCGATCTCGTCTTTGTTGTGCAAGGTCGCATTAGAAACCGTCACACCGCCAACAAATACTGGCTCTAATCGCGCAACAGGTGTAATAGCGCCAGTACGACCCACCTGGAAATCAACACCTAACACTCGAGTCATTTCTTCCTGAGCGGGAAATTTTCTGGCGATGGCCCAACGTGGCGCACGCGCAATAAAACCCAGTTGATTCTGCAAAGCAATTTGATCAACTTTATAAACAATACCGTCGATGTCATAAGACAAACTGGCACGCTTTTCATTGAGCATTTCGTAATAATCAATACAACCTTGTGCGCCTTCAGCTGTTGCCATTAGATCATTGGTACGAAAACCCCACTCGCTTAATTGCAGCAGGCCTTCGTAGTGACTTTTAGGCTGCTCCCAACCTTCTACATAACCAATTGAATACGCACACATCACCAAAGGACGAGTGGCAGTAATCTTAGGATCAAGTTGGCGTAAGCTACCTGCTGCAGCATTACGAGGGTTAACAAAGGTCTTTTCACCTTGTTCAACCGCTAAGGCATTCAGTTTTTCGAAGCCTTCTTTTGGCATATAGATTTCGCCGCGAACTTCTAATACTGCTGGCGGTATTTGAGTGCGCAGTTTCAGCGGTACAGAATAGATCGTTTTGATATTCGACGTAATGTCTTCACCAGATAATCCATCACCGCGCGTCACGCCTCGTACCAAACGCCCGTTTTCATAACGCAAACTAATTGCCAAGCCATCTAATTTCGGTTCGCAACAATACGTCACATGATCGGTATTGAGTAATTTGCGAATGCGCTGATCAAAATCAGACAAAGACTCATTGTCAAAGGCATTGTCTAAAGACAACATAGGAACAGTATGAGCGACATTAGCAAAACCGCTGTCTGGCTTTTCGCCAACTCGCTGGGTTGGAGAATCCTCTTGAATCCACTCTGGGTGCTCGGCCTCTATAGATTGAAGCTGACAATAATCACGGTCGTATACTGCATCAGGAACAATTGGTTCGTCTTTTACATGATAAGCATAGCTGTAATCGTTAAGTTGCTGAATCAAGTCCAGCATCTGCTGATGCGTCATGTCTGTCTCTTGGGTCATATATAAATAAACTCGAAATTTTCTGCAGGCTTGTATTAAAAATAAACATCAAAACAATCAAGGCCCCTTAGGGCCTTGATATTATTACTGTTTGTTGCGCATTAATCGGCGGCGCTCAAAATCGCGAATTCGCTGACGACAATGAGCAATCGTTTGATCGCTCATCGGAGTTCGGCGCTCATCACGCAACTCCCCACCTAGGTTACGTACTAAGGTCTGAGCTGTTTCAAGCATGAAGTCGAACGCTTTCATGCTATTTTTTGGACCTGGCAAGCCCATGAAGAAGCTAACACCTGGGCAATCGCTTTCTCCCATCGTTTCTAAATCAAAAGTGCCCGGCTCGATAGCATTTGCCATACTGAACTGCACTCGACCACGATCGAAACCATCTTCATGACGATGGAAAATATCCATTTCACCGTAGCGCATACCGCAATTTAAGATAAGCTGAAGCAGCTCCATACCAGAGAAGTTTTGCTCTTCAGGGGCAAAAATATTAATCACGATGACTTCTTCTATTTCAGCAATACTGTTGTCTTCTTGATCAACTTCGTTAATACCATCAATCACACTATTCGGTGTCACTTGATCGATATCAATTTCTGAATAACTGCGTTCATAGTCCTCATCAACATGACCGTCATAGATATTATTAGTCTCTATAGCAAAATCCAAATCAAGATCATCTTGCTCATAAAAGCCATCATCAGAATAGTTTTGCTCAGATACTGCAGAATCGCCAAAATCTCGCTCAGGCACCAAAGAAGCCAACTCATCAAGGTGCATTTCTTCACCTCGATCCAGCTCTGGACCAGAATCAACTTTATGAGGGACATCGGCTAACGGCGATTTTGCCGTTTTCCTAGCATTCTCAAAAGCATTAACGATAGGATCTTGTGACGATTTTACTCGTTCACTTGAAGAGACTTTACTATACCCAACGGCAGAGCCTTGACGCACTAGTGCATCATCATCTGATTCATCTATATCAGAGAAGTCATTATCTGCCTGGGCATATTCCTGCCCTTTTTTATACCGACGAAATCCATCTATGAGGATAACGACAATAATGACGACCCCAATCAAGATTAGCCACTCACGCAAGCTAAATTCCATTACTCATTCCGAATTGCATCAATTAATGTTGATCGTATTATCAAACGAAGCGGCTTAGGATTCAATTACAAGGATACGTTGATTACGAAAATCTCTTTACGATTTGTAAGTAAACCATGCTTTGTACCGATAATTCGACCTTTTGTAAGATCATTGTCATTAATATTCGCCAATTTAACCACTAAATCGACTCTATTAACTTCCGCCAAGGTTACAGTTGGCATTAAGGAGTCAAGATTTGTTAACAAAATAGGCTGCCCCAAATCCTCAGGAAATACTCTTTGTATGGCGATTGGCATTTTTTGCCCCTTAACCACAGCATAAACTAGCAAAATATCGTCTCTTTTCCATGTCAGCTTACTGGCATCCCATTCAATTTTCACCGCTAACTGATCGGTAATAATGGGCGCAACTTGCTGATAATCAATTCGGCCTAATTCTCGTGCTTTACTAATCGCCGACAATAACGCCAAGCGTTCCGTTGAATGTACGCTATAACGAATCGCCTCTTGCCAAGCTAATACGGCGCCTAAATAGTTTTGTTGTGCAAAATTAGCCACACCCTTCAAATCCAGAGCCGTGGCTTGGGTTGGCTCCACTTGCAGAATAGCATCAACAATTTTTAGCATTTTATCGGAACTTTGACCCCCATTCGCATAAAAAATAGCTTGAGCGTATTCAACCAATAAGTTCACACGGTTTTCGGCATTGCGCGGTAGTTTTTCTAATGCTTTCTCAAACGCAGCAACCGCTTCTTGATACTTTTCAGCACCGACATAATCTGTTGCCAAATAATACCAATCCTCAACTCTGTCATAACGCGCACTGCGATATTTTAAAAAATCGTTCACTTTCTGCGGAGTCAGTTGCTTCGTTTGCAAATCTTGTGTAAAAGCCACCTCTTTCGAATAACCAATTTGTTGATACAGACTCACACTACCCAAAACGGCAACAACTACTACACAAAGCATAACCCAACGAGCAAAGAGAATATCATTATGAAAAAAGCGTTTTTTTCGGCCATCAATAGAATTCTCCTCATAATCTACATCAGATAACAACTGCAAAGATTCGCTCGGAGTCAATCGACCTGCATCCTCTTCTTCAGCGATTTCTTTTCGGCGCACCATAGAAAACGTCTGTATATTTTGATCGTCTTTATTATTTGAATACTTAACCAAACGATGAGTAATAGAGCCGAAAAGATAGACAATACTCATCACCATCATGGTGGCCATCACCAAATATGCGATCATCATAAATCTCGTCCTCGTCGTTTACGGTTCGCCATCACCACTACAACAAAAGCCAGAAGCCCTATTCCAAGCAGAATAAACGGACCATACCAAAGTAAAAATGTTGCAGTTGAATGCTGTGGACGATACAAAACAAAAGAGCCATATCGCGCCACCATGTAATCAACAATTTCCTGATCCGTTTTACCTTGCTCTATCATCTGATGGACAAGCTCACGAAGGTCAACAGCAATGCCAGAGCCAGAGTCTGCCAAGTTTTGATTCTGACATTTTGGGCAACGTAATTCTTCAACCAAACTTTGATAACGTGTTTTGTTCAATTCTGAGCTAAAGGTCATTTGCTCCTGTGCAAAAACTGATAAGGAAAGAAGCACTGCAATAGATAAGAAAACATCTCTAATAAGCATCATTTCATATAGCCTTTTATTTCAGGCCAATTTTCGGCATTAATCACACCTTGATGTCGATAAACCACTACACCAGAACGATCAACAACAAAGGTTTCAGGTGCGCCTGTGACGCCCATATCAACGCCAAAGTTGCCGATCTCATCCATCAATATGACTTGATAAGGATTACCCTTTTGCTCTAACCATTGCTCCGCAAGCACTTTCTCATCTTTGTAATCGATGCCAACAATAGGCACACCAGAATTTGCCAGCTCCATTAAAAAAGGGTGTTCAACATGACATGCAGGACACCAAGTTCCCCAGAAATTAATCAAATAAGACGTATTCGGTAAATCTTTGTGCGTATAAACCTGATCGTCTTGCAATGACACCAAGGTGAACTCGGGTACTTTTTTTCCCACCAAGGCTGAAGGCATATACTGAGCATCTTTGCCGAGCTGCAAATAAAACACTACGCCTAGCACCAAAAAAACTGCCAACGGCATAAAAAACAGCAACTTCCGCATGGTTACACTCCAGCCCGTTTTCGATAGCGTTTATCTAACGCGGCTAATAAACCACCTGTCATCATCATCAAACCACCAAGCCAAATCCAACGCACAAAAGACTTAACATAAATTCGCACACTCCATGCGGAGTCATCAAGTCGTTCCCCCAAGGAAACATACAAGTCGCGAGTAAAACCAGCATCTAATGCAGCTTCCGTCATAACTTGCTGACGAGTTGAAAAAAAACGCTTTTCTGGATGTAGAACAGCAACAGCATTACCCGCTTTATAGACGGTAAATTGCCCTTTGCTTGCCACGTAATTTGGTCCTTTCACTTGTTCCATTTGATCAAACTGAAATTCATAGCCTGCGATAGTTGCTCGATCCCCGGGAGATAATCGCAACATAGATTCATGGCTATTGACGCTAACCAATACAATCCCCACCAAGGTAACGACCATACCAAGGTGCGCCAATAACATACCGTAGTAATTTCTTGGTAATTGACGAGCGCGAGGAATAATCCCTTTTGTACCAGCAGAGACTTTTCCAAACCAATCAGAGAAGGATAAGAACACCACCCAAAATGCCACCGCCAAACTCAGCCAAGCGATAAAACCAAACCCATAACAATAAACAACCAAGCCCGCCGAGAAGGTAGCGATAAACGCTGAAATAGAGCAAACCTTAAAAAACACTCTAAATTTCGTATGGTGCCATTTGGACAAAGGGCCAATCGCCATAAACACCATCAGCAAGAGAGCAATTGGCGTGAAGACGCTATTGAAATATGGTGCGCCAACAGAGATTTTACCCAGCCCTAACGCATCAAATATTAAAGGGTACAAGGTACCTAATAATACCGTTAACGTCAGAACCGTTAATAAGATGTTATTGAGCAGCAACCAAGCTTCTCGTCCTGTTACACCAAAAGACACAGTAGAACGCACCTCAGCCGCTCGAATGGCATACAACAACAAGCTGCCACCAACGAGCACCAAAAGCAAAGCAAGAATAAAAATGCCGCGAGTAGGATCAGCGGCAAAAGAATGCACCGACGTTAGTACGCCAGAGCGAACCAAAAATGCTCCTAGTAAGGAAAGACTAAATGTAAAAATCGCTAATAAGACCGTCCAGCTTTTAAACACACCACGCTTCTCGGTGACAGCAAGAGAATGCAACAAAGCCGTTCCCGCTAACCAGGGCATAAAAGACGCGTTTTCTACTGGGTCCCAAAACCACCAGCCGCCCCACCCTAGTTCGTAATACGCCCACCAACTTCCCAGTGTGATGCCTAAAGTCAGAAACGCCCACGACGCTGCTGTCCAAGGTCTTGCCCAACGCGCCCAAGAAGAATTTAAGTTGCCTGTAATCAAAGCGGCAACAGCAAAGGCAAATGCTACGGAGAAGCCAACATAGCCCATATACAAAACAGGAGGGTGAACAATCAAACCAAAATCCTGTAAAAGTGGATTCAGGTCACCGCCATCCGCAGGCACATCCGGTAATAAACGAGCAAAAGGAGAAGAGGTAAAAAGTAAGAAGGATAAAAAACCAACACAGACCATACCTAACACAGATAAAACCACGGGCCCGATATCTTCAGGGAAGGTTCTTATCTTTAACGCAACGGCGGAACACCAGCCAGACAAGATAAGTACCCACAATAATAATGAGCCTTCATGCCCGCCCCACAAAGCACTAAATTTGTACCAAACAGGCAACTGGCTATTGGAGTTCTGGCTGACATACAACACAGAAAAGTCATCCGTTAAAAACGACAAGCTCAAAGTGACAAAACTTACCAACACCAAGGCCGACATAATAAAAGTCAAAGGTCGAGCCGTTTCAAACAAGAGTCGATTGCCTTTCCAATAACCAATCAAAGGCACCGAGGCCAGCGACAAGGCAAAAAACAACGACAATATTAGCGAGAATTGACCAATTTCAGGAAACATAAACAGCCTAAATTAATAAGTAGATTGCGCGGACTCTGCGCTCTCGCCTGTCGAACTTTGGGCATTTTTCAATGCCTCAGTGATTTCTGGCGGCATGTATTTTTCATCGTGTTTAGCCAAGACTTCGGTCGCTTCAAACACGCCGTCATTATTTAGCTTACCCTGAGCCACAATGCCCTGACCTTCTCGAAATAGATCAGGTAAAATCCCACGATACTCAATGGTGACTTTGTGCTGAAAATCAGTCACATCAAAAGCCACCGCCAAGGTATCAGAATTACGTTTTACGCTGCCTTTCACCACCATTCCGCCCGCGCGAATGTTGGCATTTCGTGGCGCTTCACCCATAGCAATTTGGGAAGGAGAAAAGAATAAATTAATATTCTGCTGCAAGGCATACATTACCAAGCCAACCGCTACGCTCAATATCAACACAATGGCGGTTATGACTAACAGACGTTTTTTTCTTACTGAATGCATTAGCGGGTTTGATTCCTCAAAAAGCGTTTACGTAACGTGTCTCGGGTTTTGCGGCGTGTTGCTAGCGTATTCCAAACCAACCAAACTAAAGTCAAAGTACTAAAACCATAAGCTGACCAAACATAAACGCCGTGAGTTCCCATCATCAAAAACTCTGACAAACTATTAAAGGCCATGTTCCATTACCTCTTGTTTCACCCAGCTCGATCTATGTTCGCGAATTAATATCTCAGACTGCATGCGCCAAAGAACCACACCAGCCACGAAACAGTACAAACCAATCACTGAAAAGAGTAAGGGCAACCACATTTCTGCAGGCATTTCAGGCTTTTTAGTGAGCGTAAACGTCGGCCCTTGGTGTAAGGTTTCCAGCAGCACCACCGAATACTTAATAATGGGTAAGTTAATCAGCCCTACGACACTAATAACAGCAGCGGCTTTATTCGCGAGAACCTGATCCTCTAAAGAGTTTTGCAACGCGATAATGCCCATATAGAGAAAAAACAACACTAGAACAGAAGTAAGTCTTGCATCCCAAACCCACCAAGTTCCCCAGGTGGGTTTGCCCCAAATGGCACCCGAAACCAAAGCGATCAACGCCATAATCGCGCCAATTGGCGCCATTGCCTTAATAAAAATAGGCGCCATTTTCATCTGCCAGACAAGAAACACAAAACCTGATACGCCCAATGCTAAGTAACAAGATTGCGCCAACATAGCGACGGGCACATGAATATAAATAATTCGAAAACTGTTACCTTGTTGGTAATCTGCGGGGGCAAAAGCAAGCCCCCACGCTAGACCGATAACAAGGCAAAAGCAGCCAAAACAAAACACAGGCAACGGCCAAGATTTAGACCAAGAAAAAAACCACTTAGGTGAACCTAATTTATGAAACCATGCCCAACTCATCAGTTTACACTCGCTTTGACTGCAATCGCCGTCATGAAAGGTGATATAACTAAAGACATTAAAGACATAGCTAACAACATTGCCAATAACCCTGAATAAGGCAAACCTGCTTGTGCCGCTTTAATCGCTAACGTCGAAAAAATAATCACTGGCAAATAAAACGGCAATATCAGTAACATCACCAGCATGGCACCTTGTTTTATCGATACCGTTAAAGCTGCACCAATCACACCAATAAAAAACAAGCTAGGTGTGCCTATGAGTAATGTCATGATCAATACCCTAAAACCTGATCTTGGCAGATATAACATTTCACTTAATAAAGGCATCATAACAAGCAAAGGCAATACAACAGCCAGCCATTGCGCGACGACTTTTAGCAAGATTAATAAAGGCAGTGACAACCCACTAACAACCAGCTGCTCCAAAGAACCATCTCGATAATCTTCTTTGAACATACTTTCTACAGCCATCAAAATAGCCAATACCGCAGCACACCAGACGATACCTGCCGCCGCTGGCGCCAGAAAATCAGGCGAAGAATTAATTCCTATCGGAAACAAAGCAACCACAATAATGAAAAACAACAGCGCATTAAAAACGTCTTGTTTACGACGCCACAACACCAAAAATTCAGACACTAAAAAAGAAGAATACGTCATAATAACAACGCTACGTCACGAAGAGCAATGGACAGCAAGTCCTGGTGGGTGGTTAATATCACCAAACCGCCTAACAACACATGCTGTTGAATACGCTCCTCTAGCAGGGCAACTCCTCTGACATCTAAAGAAGCAAAGGGTTCGTCCAACAGCCAAAGTGTTTTTTTATTTAACCATAACCGCGCCAAAGCGACTCGTCGAGCTTGGCCTGCGGATAATTTTTTCACCGGCACATCGACCTGATCTATAAGGCCTAACTGAGTTAACACCGAATACAACATGCTTGTAGAAACGTCAGGACAATACCAACGAAGATTTTCAGCAACAGTGAGCAGACTTTTAACACCAATAGAATGACCAAGATAGATTGCATCTTGCTGTAAAGGATTTCTGTCTAAGGTGACATCCTCGCCCGAATACAATATTTGTCCTTCTAGAGGCGAAAGCACACCAGCGATGACTTTTAACAAAGAACTCTTACCAGCCCCATTTTCTCCTAGAATACGCACGACGTCACCAGACTGAACACTAAAAGAAAGCCCTTTACATAGGTCTCTTTCCCCACGCTCGATCCAAAGGTCTGATATTGTTAAAGAAGCAGAAGATTGCAAAAGATTTATCCAATTCGGCCGATATAAGGGTCAAGGTTAACATTGTTTGGCTACACTATTTTAACTGTACGGCTTAACCATACCGAACAGCCCAAACATTATATGAGAAGCGTTTCTAAAAGCACAAATCAATCGGCTATCTAATCAACAGGCAGGCTACATGATCTCTGACATCCAATCTATGCTTAATGCATCATCAGGCAAGCAGAGCAATGCGACTAACAGCAGTAGCAATAATATATTAAGCAACACAGGAACAATTGCGAAATTAAGCAGTGAAATAAAACTAATCGAAAATCTCAGCCTGATTAAATTTCAGGGCAGCGAGTCTCTTAATTTTCAAGGCAAACCAGCCCAACTGTTGCATGCAACCAGTGCACAACAGCCATTTATTCTTGTTAATACTGGCGCGCCCATCGACATTAGTGATATCCAAAATGCCAAATTAAATAAAACCAATTCTCTGCAAGCCTCCCTGACTCTTCCTGTAGAGAATCAAACCAGCAAAACGGGCGTCAATCAAAATGCACCTCAAGTTAGGCAAACTGATAATCTTATGCTGGCATCTCGTGTCGTAAACTTAACGGTTACTTCAGTAACACCTGCGACAAACAATACTGGTAATGCTCCACTTTCTACAACAGCAAATTCTCAACCAACAACCGTAACGCCCCAGACCTCTAGCGTTCAGACTTCCAGTACTCAAACCTCTAGTGCTCAGACAACGAGTCCTCAAACAGCACCTCCTCAACTCGCGGCGACAAACATTCAGGCCAAGACAACCAATCAACCGTTGACAGTAAATACGCCGCAACTAGCTACGAGCATTCAAACGACCACAGCAACAGTCACCCAATCAAACCCACAACTAGCAAGGGTTTCTGATGGTAAAGCAGAGTTTCCTATTCTTAGTCAAACGCCATTGAAAAAAGGCGATGTCGTACGAGTCATGGTCGACGCCAATAACAATATGCAGGTGTTGCCAGCAAAAACTAGTGCGACAGCGCCTACTGTTCAAACAGAAGCACTTAAACAAAGCCTACCGAAGCAGTTGTCTCTTGGGGATATGTCTCAGCTCGTCAAACAATTACACAGCCTAAACGAGACGTCGAATGCGAACTTGCTACCGCAAACGCAACAAGCGCTTAAACAGCTGATGCAAAATATGCCAACGTTGGGAGCCCTAACAACCTCGCCAGAAGCTATGAAACAGGCCATTCAAACAAGCGGGCTATTCTCTGAATCATTACTGGCTAATGACAGTAAAACGCAAATACCCGCCGACCTAAAACTCAATCTGACAAAGTTAAAAGACGCCCAGGAAAGCATTGGTCCTATGCGTCTTGGCAGTATTCCAACAGAACAAATTGCAAATGCAATCGAACGCATTACCACCAGCCAGTTACGGCATTTTTCAGAACCTAATCAGTTCAACACTCCAACCTATCCCTTGCATATAGAACTACCAATTAAACATGGTCAATCACCAAGTTTTGTACAAATAGAGATAGATAAAGACGCAAGTTCAGAAGAGCAAGAGAAACAAGATAGGCGCTGGCTGGTAAAACTAAAGTTTGATTTTGAAGAAACAGGAAGATTCGATGCGAGAACCAGTATCCAAGCAAATAAAGTTGGAATACTCTTTGCCGCAGAAGACCCAGAAACGGTACAAAAATTACAAAAGAATCTGTCTACATTGAAACAACAATTAAAAGACAAAGACATTGAGATCGAAAGATTAGACGCTTTTCAAGCTAAACTCGATAAAGAAAAAACTAATATTGTTAAGACTCAATCGTTAATAGATGTGAGAACATAATGCAAAAAGCAGTCGCTTTAAAATATGACTTTAGCGCAGCACCAACAGTCGTCGCAAAAGGAAATGGTTTACTTGCTGAAAAAATCTTGGCAGTTGCGAAGGAGAATGGCGTTCTACTTCACCAAAGCCCTGAGCTTGTAGAAATGCTCAGCACTTTGGAATTAGGAGAAGAAATACCGGAATCATTGTATCTAGCAGTCGCAGAGGTGATCGCTTTTGCACATAAAATCAAAGATCATCAGTGGTAATCAGAGTTCCTACGTGACTCTTGCTTTAATAAGCTGATCAATTCTGCTTCAGCTCGTATAAGACCGCATTTAGAAACCAAATCATCAATAGTTGCGCCCATTTCCAAAAGCTCCATAGCGCGATTGTATGAGACTCCACCCTCTTTCGATAAAATTTCAGATTGCTTTTCTACAGCGAGATTCAATTTTTTCTCAATAGCTACCAAGCGTCGCCCCATCCCTATTGATCCTGAGGCAAGTACTTGCACTTGCTTTTTTTGATTCAATTCTGCTTCTGCGTGATGCTGCTTCATGCGCTCTAGCCGTTTCGATAATCGAAAAGCCCAAACGACAACCGCAATCAAGATCACAAATTGAAGTATCAAGAGAAGGTTAAATAACCATTGAGATTCCATTTAGTACAACTACCTTAATTACTTACTTCAGACCATTCATCTTCTGATAACAGTTTATCTAGATCGACAAGAATTAATAAAATATCATTTTTATGACAAACACCTTGGATAAACTTAGATGACTCATCATTACCAACATTTGGCGATGGCTCAATCTCAGACTGACGGAGGTAAACCACTTCAGATACTGCATCTACCAGAATACCAATAACATGACCTTCCACTTCAAGAATCATGATACGCGTAGAATCTGTAAGCTCGCCTGATGGCAAGCCAAATCGCTGACAAGTATCAATAACGGTTACAACCGTTCCACGCAAGTGAATAATACCCAAAACATAACTAGGAGCTCCAGGAACTGGGGCTATCTCAGAATAGCGCAGAACTTCTTTTACCTGCATAACATTTACACCGTAGATTTCATTCTCTAAGCGAAATGTCACCCATTGCAACATCGGATCTTCTGACTGATTTGCATTTTTTAACGCTATGCTAGTAGTTGCCATTATTCATCTCCAAAGATCAAAAAATGATCATTACAATTATTTTTGCGTGTTTTTAAATCCATTTTGGGGGTCGTCTAACAATTCTATAAACCCCTGCACATCAAGTATGGCACACATATGATCAATTACCGTACCAGCTAACCAAGGTCTCTTACTTCGATCACTGCGCCACTTCACTTGCGATGGCTCTAAGGTAATAGCCTCTGCCACGCGTTCACAAGCAACACCCCAATCTGTACGGTCAAGCTGTATTACGAATTTAAAATTGTCTTTCATTTCGCCTTCATAATGATTAGGCATTATCCAGCGCGCAGTATCAACAGTACGAAGGTTAAACTCTCCAACATTCGCAACGCCCATGAACCAATCTGGCTGTCCAAATATTGACGTTAACTTATCTCTTCCACTTTGAAAAATCCCACCCAACTCAACCAAAGGTACCGCAAGTTTCAAACCACCGACATAAAAAAGCAAACACTCAAATCTACCTGTCGCCCATGGCAAAGGATCTGTTCTCGAAATCCTCTTAACTGGCTCTGGCTCTGGCTCTGGCTCTGGCTCTGGCTCTGGCTCTGGCTCTGGCTCTGGCTCTGGCTCTGGCTCTGGCTCTGGCTCTGGCTCTGGCT
>NZ_FQVF01000021.1:0-41015 GCF_900129155.1 Marinomonas polaris DSM 16579 | reverse complement strand
TGGCTCTGGCTCTGGCTCTGGCTCTGGCTCTGGCTCTGGCTCTGGCTCTGGCTCTGGCTCTGGCTCTGGCTCTGGCTCTGGCTCTGGCTCTGGCTGAATAATATTGGCGTCTTCAGAATCTAATGACAAGCCATCAACTTGAGCCGATATTGCTTCTTCAAAATCCTTAAATGATGCATCTAAAGCTGAAAGTTCTTCTTCACTCAGTCCAGCTTCTGAATCAACCAGTTCAGATTTAACTAAATCAGAATCAACAGGTTCAGGTTCAGGTTCAACAGATTCGGCCTCATCTAACTCTTCTACAGACGGCTCAGATGTCGCCTCTTGTAATAAATCATCAAGATAACGCTGGACAGCTAATTGAGGCCCAACTAAAACTGCTTCTTTACTCTTTGTGTCTTTCATAAACTGTTACTATCCCGCTGGGTTCAGCAAAGAATCCATCAGACTTGCGTAAGCCTTAATTCCTCGAGCATTAGGATCCAGTGCCGAAGGAGCAATACCTGCTGTACTGGCATCTCTTAACTTCGTGTCCACTGGAATCACCGAATGCCATACCAACTCTTCATAGGTATCTTTTAAGCTACGTAAGCTTTTATTGGAAGCCTGAGTACGGCGATCAAAAAGAGTTGGCACAATCAAAAATGGCACTGGACGTTTTCTTGCCCTGTTTATCATGGTCAATGTTCTGACCATTCTTTCTAAACCTTTTATCGCTAAGAACTCAGTTTGTACAGGTATCACTAGTTGCTGACAAGCCGCCAATGCATTAATCATCAACACACCAAGTACAGGAGGGCTATCGATCAACACATAATCGTAGTCATCCCATAAAATTGCCAGTGTTTTAGAAATAACCAACCCCATACCACCTTGAGCTTGGGCATGACGCTCTAACGTTGCCAATGCTGTAGATGCTGGCATTAAAGATAAATTGGGATGGCCTGTTTCTAATATTAACGATGCAGGTAACTCTTCTGGAATTTTTCCAGTCGCCTGAAAAAGGTTGTAAGCACTCTTTTCTATAGAATCAGGATCAAAACGAAAATAACTCGTCAGTGAGCCATGCGGGTCAAGATCTATCATTAATACCCGATGACCAGCGTCAGCCAACAACCCTGCTAAAGAAACTACTGTGGTCGTTTTACCAACGCCGCCTTTCTGATTCGCCACTGCCCAAATGTGCACTCTGACTCCCCTGATACCCTATGCTGTTATTTTGCTTACGAATTCCTTGCAATCATATACAGTAACACGCTATTGAAACAAGTAATCATAGAGATTATCAGCCTCACGCTTACTAATTCGCAAGATTACACGGCGATTTTGCTGACGAGCATAATCATTTGTGTTTCTTACTTTAGGATGTTCGCTGGAAAAACCGATTGGCGCGATCATTTTTGGGTCTACCCCTCTATAAACCAGCTCATCCACAACAGAGGAAGAGCGCAAACTAGACAAGTGCCAATTCGAAATTAAACGTCTTGAATTAACTGGCAAGTCATCCGTATTGCCCTCAACCAATATCACTGAAGGATGCACCTTTAGAATGTTTGCAACTAGGATTAATAAGGCGACAGCTTCATTCGTTAAATCGTACTCCCCTTGACCAAACAATAAACCAGACTTCAACTCCAAACTTACCCAATCTGCTGATTCAGTGACAGATATTTGACCTGATGCATGTAGTCCTGAAAATTGATTTTCTACGACTTGACTTAATAATGCGTAAACAGCAGAGGAGTTACTCTCCTCTATCGTTGGAGGCGCAGCAGGAATAGGTTTCGTTTCAACCACTTCAATATCTTTTGGCTCCCCAACAATAGGTTCGCCAATATTAATAGGCTTAATCGACTTTTGAACAGCATCGAAAACACCATGAAGGGTTTCTTTAAGGCGTTGTTCATCACCTGAGTTCTTTAATGAAAGGGAATATAGCGCCACAAAAAAAGCGAATAACAGAGTAATGAAATCAGCATAAGAAAGTATCCAACGGTCTCGGCCTTGTGCACCAGATGGTGGTGACTTAGTCACCACACGACGACGCCTCGATACCCGAGGTGGAGTATCACTCATAAGTATTAAGCTCTAACTCTAATCTGTATGGATGCTTACCTGTGGCAATACCACAAATACCATCAATAAGTAGTTGATGGAACAGAAGCTCTTTATCAACATAACCAGTTAACTTCTTAGTAATAGGAAAAATGACTAAGTTGGCAAAGCCTTGGCCATAAAGCGTAGAAACGAAAGCGACAGCAATACCATGCCCTAATGCTTCTGGACTATCTAAATTCGCCATAGCTTGAATCAGACCTAGTACCGAGCCCATGATCCCTAAAGTGGGCGCATACCCTCCTATTGATTCAATAAATGACACACTCTTCATTCGTTTATCATAAATACGAACAGCATCATCATGAAGTCTATCAGCCAATAAGTCAGGATCAGTACCATCAATAGCCATTTGCAAGGCTCGACTCGAAAAACGGTTATTCAACGCTTCAATATCAGACTCTAAAGCAAGCAAGGAGAGCCTTCTAGCTTTATGGGCAAGGTTATTTATCAATGCGCGGGCTGAGTTGAAATCATAAACAGGAGGGAAAAGGCTCCACTTAATCAAAACAAGAGCACGAGCTGCCTCTTGAATACTACTTTGAATAAGTGTAGCGCCAATACTACCAACAATAACGATGATAGCGGAAGGCAGGTTAAGAAGAAGGATTATCTCGCCTCCTCCTAACCAGTTAGCTAGAAATACGGAGCTGAAAGCAATTAATAGTCCTGCTAAGGTAACAAAATCCACTAGCCGACCTCACGTGCAATGCGCTCACCAATATGCTCTAAGTCAATAATATCATCCGCTAAATTAGCTTTTTCTACTGCCATTGGCATACCGTAGATCACACAAGACTCTTCACTTTGAATCCAGACTCTCGAACCTGAATTCTTTAGCATACGAGCACCTTCGCGACCATCAACACCCATACCAGTCATGACAACAGATAGTACTTTTCCCGGATAACATTTTGACGCTGAACCAAAAGTAACATCTACAGAAGGTTTGTAGTTTAGACGCTCATCCCCATCAAGAATACGGACACAACCGCCATTTCGAGGATCAATCATCATTTGCTTTCCACCCGGAGCTAATAAAGCAACACCAGCTTGCAAACGATCACCGTCTTGCGCTTCTTTTACTGTAATCTGGCAGATATTGTTTAACCGCTCAGCAAAAGCTCCAGTAAATGCAGCTGGCATATGCTGAACCAACACGAGAGGCGCCGCAAAGTCTTTAGGCAATTTACTTAATACCGCTTGCAAAGCCATAGGACCACCAGTAGATGTGCCTATGGCAACAAGGCTCACTCGCTTTCTCACACGCGGAATAATAACACCACGCTCAGTTACGATAGGCTTGGGAGCCTCACGTGGAGCAAGCGCAGCAACAGGTCTTCTATCACCTGCAAATCGAGTTCTAGCTACAGCCAGTACCCGATCAACCAATGCACGCTTAACTACAGCCGAATCACGAGAGATATCCTCAAAGTTCTTCGGCATAAAATCAACTGCACCGGCCTCTAGAGCATCTAGAGTAACCTTTGCTCCCTCATGAGTTAATGAGGAAAACATAAGCACAGGCGTTGGCTTAAGCTTCATAATATTGACTACAGCAGCGATACCATCTAACACAGGCATCTCATAATCCATAGTAACAACATCAGGCGATAAGGATTGAACCTTATCTATCGCCTCCCTTCCATTATTTGCAGTACCAACAACGGTTAGTCTAGGATCGGCTTCAAATATTTCGACAAGACGGCGTCTAAAGAAACCTGAATCATCAACAACCAGCACCTTAACAGGCATATCACATCCCCTAAATGAAAAACTTATTACCTAGATGCGTAACACTTAAGCATACTAGGAACATCCAGAATCAATGCAATACGACCATCACCTGTAATTGTTGCACCTGCCATACCAGCAGTACCTTGCAACATTTTACCTAATGGTTTTATAACCACCTCTTCTTGACCAACCAATTGATCAACAACAAAACCGACTTCACTCATGCCCACTTGAACAACAACAACATGAGCTTCAGTAGGTAAATTGTCTCGGCTATTCCCCTTAATCAACCAATTTTTCAGATGAAATATTGGTAAGGTTTTACCTCGAATAACAACAACTTGCTGACCATCAACCACGTTAGTTTTCTTCAAGTTGAGATGAAAAATCTCGTTAACACTCACTAACGGAAAAGCGAATGCCTGATCAGATAAAGTCACCATTAGAGTTGGCATAATTGCCAGCGTTAATGGCACTTTTATGATAAAGCGAGACCCCTGCCCAAGAACTGACTTAATCTGCAATGTGCCATTTAGTTGCGAGATTTTCGTCTTAACAACGTCCATCCCTACACCACGACCAGATACATCAGTAATTTCTACTTTAGTAGAAAAACCTGGAGCAAAGATTAAGTTAAACGCTTCTTCATCAGACAATCTATCCGCTGCATCTGCATCCATTACCCCTTTTTCAACAGCTTTTCTTCTAAGCAGATTAGGATCCATACCAGCACCATCATCTTCGATGGATAGCAAGATATGATCACCTTCCTGTTCAGCAGACAGAATTACCGTCCCCATTCGAGGCTTGCCGCTCGCTTCGCGAACATCGGGCGCTTCTACACCATGATCTACAGAATTACGCACCAAGTGAACTAAAGGATCAGCCAATGCTTCAACTAAGTTCTTATCTAGATCGGTCTCTTCACCACGAAGAACAAGGTTAACCTCTTTCTTCATATTACGAGCAAGATCTCGAACAACTCGTGGAAAACGTCCAAATACTTTTTTGATAGGCTGCATACGCGTTTTCATTACCGCGTTTTGCAGATCACCAGTCACAACATCTAAGTTAGCAACTGCTTTCCCCATCGACTCGTCTTCACTTTGAAGACCCAATCGAACAAGGCGGTTTCGAACTAATACTAGCTCACCCACCATGTTCATTATGTCATCTAGACGTTTAGTATCTACGCGAACCGTTGCCTCTTGGGTAACAGGTGCGTTAGCCGTTTTCTCTTTAACGCTATCAGCTTCAGGCTCTGGAGCCTTAGGAGCAGGCTTCGGAACAGGTTTAGGCGCTGGTTTTGGCTTAGCAGATGCTGCTTTAGGCTCAGGCTTTGCAGTAGGAGCCTCTGCTTTTTCTGCTCCACCTTTACTTTGTAAGCTATCTAAAAGAGACTCAAATTCATCTTCAGTAATTAAATCAGATTCTGCACCTGCACTAGATGCCGCAGCATTAGTATCAGTTTTAGATTTGTCTTCTTTTTTACCTGAAGCTGGAGTTTCGCCATGAAGCTTATCAAGCAATTCTTCAAACTCATCTTCTGTAATTTCATCAGAAGGAGTGTCTTTGGCACTCGAGCTATCAGCAGCTGAAGCGTCATCGGAGATACCAGGCGCACCACTTCCATGAAGTTGATTCAGCAAAGCATCAAATTCATCTTCTGTAATTTCGTCGTCCGTTCTTGGAGCAGCTGATACACTACTTTTCTCGATATCATCTTCAGATGAAGTATCACCCAAGGCATCTAGTAAAGATTCAAATTCATCGTCAGAAATATCGACTGATTCATCTGCTATAGAAACGACTTCTTCAGTTTCTTCGACATCAGTATCATCTTGCTCTTCAACTTCATCTAACTCTTCATCATCCGCGCCAGCAAGTTCTTCCGCAGTTGGCGGCTTTGCATATGCAGCGAGTGCTGCGATCAGCTCTGGCGAAGCACGTTCAGGCTCACCGCCAGCACGTACTGTATCGAACATTTCATTTACAGCATCAAGAGCCTGTAAAACAATATCCATTAAATCAGAATCTATTTTACGCTGACCGTTCCTTAAAATATCAAAAACGTTCTCAGCATAATGACAACAATCAACTAAAGCAGTTAATTGTAAAAATCCAGCACCACCTTTTACAGTGTGAAAACCACGAAAAATGGCATTCAACAGCTGCTTATCATCTGGATTTTGCTCTAAATCTACTAGTTGTTCGGAAAGCTGTTCTAGAATTTCACCAGCTTCTACCAAAAAATCTTGTAGAATTTCTTCATCGACCTCGAAACTCATCCTCAGCTCCTTCTAGAAACCAAGACTTGATAGCAAGTCGTCTACTTCGTCTTGACTATTCAGTACTTCAGGGTTGTTTTGTTTATTAATAGCTGGGCCATGTCCACGAGTGTCATCGTGTTCAGACTCTTTCTCTTGGTGTTCAATCCCCGAGATACTATCAACGCGTCCAGCAACAGCAACGAGATGTACAAGTTTTTCTTCTACGTCTCGAATTAAATCATTCACTCTAGCGATCACCTGACCAGTTAGGTCTTGATAACCTTGCTCTAGAAGAATTGTGTTGAGGTTTGAATGCAAGGTAGTGGCACTGTCATCAGCGTAAGATAAGAAGATATCAATACGCTTATACAAGTCTCTAAATTCTTGAGGTGTTAAGTCTCGCTGAATTAAACGACTCCAGTCTTTTCGCAATTCCCTTGCTTGACTCTGTAATTCACTAGCCACAGGAACACTACTGTCCACCATGTCCATCGTTTTATTGGCAGCCGCACTAGTCGTTTCAATGACATAGTTCAATCGATCAGAGGCATCAGTGATTTTTGTAGCAGAATCTTTCCCACCTTCGCCAACAACTAAGTCAATAGAATCAATTTGAAAATCACGAATAGCATCATGCAGACTTCGAGTTAAAAACCCCACTTCGTTATAAAAGCTTTTATGACGAGCTTCGCTTAACTCTTGGATGATTTTAATAGCACCACTGAAATCACCGACTTCAATGTGATTCAAAAGCTCCACAGCACCATCTTTAACTAGGTTTTCAAATTCCACTAGTCCAGATCCCAATACATTCGACATCTAAGTTCCCTATTTAGCAGCGTCTATTCGTTCGAATATTTTCTCAATTTTCTCTTTGAGAGCCACCGCAGTAAAAGGCTTTACTACGTAACCATTAACTCCAGCCTGAGCTGCAGCAATAATTTGGTCACGCTTTGCTTCTGCCGTTACCATAAGAACTGGAATGCTTTTCAATTTCTCATCAGCACGAACTGCACGGAGCAACTCAATACCAGTCATGCCAGGCATATTCCAATCAGTAACAAGAAAATCAATTGTTCCAGCTTGAAGTATAGGCAACGCAGTTGTTCCATCATCCGCTTCAACTGTATTGGTAAACCCTAAATCCCGTAATAAGTTTTTAATGATTCGTCTCATTGTCGAGAAATCATCAACAATCAGGATCTTCATGTTTTTATCCAATGCAACCTCCACACCCCAAAGGTAATATTCCACAACTCATAATTAATCTCGCCAATCGCTTAATCGAGCTCGTAATCGCATAGCCGCTTGACTATGTATTTGACTGACTCTTGATTCACTGACGCCTAATACAGCACCAATTTCTTTCAAGTTGAGTTCTTCATTATAATAAAGAGACAAAACCAACTTTTCTCTTTCAGGTAAATCATCAATTTCTTTTGCTAATTGATTTTGAAAACCACCCTCTTCTACTAGCGAATAAGGTGCATTTTCTACCTCAGATTCAATACTGTCTAAATTATTTGTATCAGAGTCTAGCATTTCTTCATAGCTAAACAACTGGGTCGACATAGATGAATGAATCATTTCATGATATTCATCCATACTTATATTCATATGAGATGCCACTTCCATATCAGACACCTCTCGACCTAACTTGGCCTCTAATTCTTTAATCGCATTAGCAACAGCTCTTCCATTACGTCGAACAGAACGAGGTGCCCAATCAGTTTTTCGCACTTCATCCATGATAGAGCCGCGAATTCGAATACCTGCGTAAGTTTCAAAGCTAGCACCTTTAGTCGACTCAAACCGTTTATACGCCTCAATCAACCCCATCATGCCAGCTTGAATTAAATCATCGACATCCACGCTATCAGGCAAACGCGCTAATAGATGATAAGCAATTTTCTTTACCAAATACCCATACTGCTCAACAATCGCATCAATCGAAAGCGTCGCTTTTTTAGAGTAAGTGTTATATCCATTTTTGGTCTGCATAAAATAGTCTAAGCAACCTTTACCATTTAAGTTAGTTGCGCTAACTAACTGTACTACATAGTTTGGCGCAACGCTTTCAGTAATAACAAAATTTTACTAACTACCATACTTTAGTGACCCATAAAGCTGACTGTAATGTTCTGCAGTATATACAGCCCTACTAATCAAGTTATGCGCCCTAGCTGGCTCGATATCATCAGGAATTCTTTGTCCATCTGCTATATATACAACAGGAAGACCTTCCTCAATAACTACACTAATAGCCTCACCAAGTGAAGCAGATTCATCAAGTTTACTTAAAACACAGCCATCTAATTGAACTTGAGAATAAACATCTACAACTGTTTTTAATACTTGTCTTTGGCTTGTACATGGTAATACTAGTAATTTTTTAAGACTTGCTCGCGCACGCTTCATCATTAAAAGCTGTCGCTCAAGATTTGAATCTCTTGGGTTCATGCCTGCAGTATCAACAAGCACTAAAGAATAATTAGCGTATTTTGCTAATACTTCATTTAGATCTGAATATTCATTAACCACTTCAACTGGCACATTTAGAATACGACCAAAAGTTCGTAATTGCTCATGCGCTGCAATACGATAGGTATCAGTAGTAATTAAAACAACACCCTCAGAACCATGTTTTAAAACATGCTGAGCAGCAATCTTACCAATCGTTGTTGTCTTCCCTACTCCGGTAGGCCCCATGAATGCTATGCAGCCTCTAAGTTCTGAAGAGCTAGAGCGAATAGGAATATAATCCGCCAAATGAGCCAACAACCGGTTCCAGTCATCTTCACGGCCTTTTAAATCAATATCGTCAATCAACCTAGAAACAACAAAATCTGATAAGCCTAGACCTTTTAATTTTTCGCGGGCACGTAGCTCAACTGCATTTTCTTTTGCTTCGGATCGGCTTTCATTTTGCTGACGCTGCTCGAGCATAGCTCGAACATTTTTCAACTCAAGTTCCATGTCTCGTAATTGCTTAGCACTCTCACTATTGCGAATAGACAAAGCTTCCTCAACTGCAGGATCTTCTTTGTCGCTTGACAAGGGTGGCATTTCAAACTGTGCTGTAGGACGTTTTTCAGAATATGAAGGTGAGGAAACCTGAGGCGGCGTCTGCTGCTTCGCTCTTTCTATGCGCTCTAAATAGTCAGCACTTGGGTCAGCATATTGTTCAGAACGAGGCGCAGATGACCGTTTAGAAGTCATACTAGAAGGCAAGGATCCATCATAATCTAGAGCAGCAACTATTTCTATCTCACCAGTAGGCAGACGTTGATTTGACAAAATGACCGCATCAGGGCCTACAGCATCACGAACCTTCCGTATCGCTTGCCGCATGTCAGGTGCTCTAAACCGCCTAATTTGCATGAATAACTTAATCCTTCCAGTTTATTTTTCTTACAAATCCATAGCTTACCCGAAAGATTACAATAAATATAGATACAATCCATCACGTTAATAGGTAGATCTTATTGACCTATAACACCCACCACAGTAATGCGTTTATGATCTGGCACTTCTTGATATGAAAGCACTGACATATTCACCATACCATAACGCATAAAACGCGCCAACATAGGACGTATAGGCGCTGACACAATTAAGATAGGAGTATTTCCCATTGCTTCTTGCTGCTCTGCCGACTGCCGCAACGAAGCCTGCAACTGTTCGGCCATTTGCGGCTCTAAAATCAGTGCTTCTTCATTTTTAATACCAGACTGCTGACTTTGCTGAACAGTCTGCATAAGCATTTTTTCCAATTTAGGTTCTAGCGTTAACACAGGAATCTCTTCAACGCCATCCGCCAATGTCTGAATAATCAAGCGAGATAATGACGTCCGCACCGCCGCAGTCAATATCATTGGATCTTGAGTTTTCGGCTGCACTCCCATAATCGACTCCGCAATAGTTCGCATATCTCTTAAAGGAACACCTTCTATCAATAAGTTCTGCAACACCTTCAGAAGAACACTCAACGGTATAGTATTTGGCACCAACTCTTCAGCCAATTTAGGATTATATTGCTTCAACA
The DNA here is from genome assembly GCF_900129155.1 of Marinomonas polaris DSM 16579. Lineage (GTDB taxonomy): Bacteria > Pseudomonadota > Gammaproteobacteria > Pseudomonadales > Marinomonadaceae > Marinomonas > Marinomonas polaris. The sequence continues at coordinate 30,848 of NZ_FQVF01000021.1, read as the reverse complement.
AACTCAGCAACTGTTGAACCTCATCATGACCAATCAATTCATAGGCATGCTTATGCATAATCTGGTTAATATGAGTCGCAACCACAGTACTTACATCGACAACAGTATAGCCATAAGTTTGCGCCTGATCCCTTTTCTTAGGATCAATCCAGACCGCATCCAAACCAAACGATGGATCTTTACCCGCGATACCATCAATCGAGCCAAATACCTGCCCAGGATCGATTGCCAAATCTTTATCTGGATGAACTTCCGCCTCTGCCAAACTCACTCCCATAAGAGTTACCCGATAGGCATTCGGCATCAAATCTAAGTTATCTCGAATATGTACACTTGGTACTAAAAAACCCAAATCCTGCGACAGCTTTCGACGCACACCTTTGATTCTAGCTAACAACTCCCCCCCCTGAGTCTTATCCACCAAAGGTATCAAACGATAACCCACCTCTAAACCAAGCATATCAACCGGCGCAACATCATCCCAACTAAGATCTTTCACTTCTGCTGGCGCAGGATTATCAGAGGAAGTCTTACCGGTACTTTTTGGACCTGGTTTAGGCTTCTGTTTCTTTCTGTACTCAAGAAAATAAGCAAGACCACCCAAACAAGCCGCCAACGATAAGAAAGAAAAATGCGGCATACCTGGGACAATCCCCATAATAGTCATCACACCAGCAGCAACATATAAAGCCTTTGATGACCCAAACATCTGACGAACAATCTGGGAACCCATATCGCCCGTTTCATTAACACGGGTCACCATTATTGCTGCAGCAGTCGACAGCATTAAAGATGGGAGCTGAGCAACCAAACCGTCACCAATAGTCAATAACGAATAACGCTCAATGGCTTCCGAGAACGAAAGATCATGCTGCGCCATACCAATGGATAAACCACCAATTATATTGATACCGAGAATAAGCAAACCTGCAACAGCATCCCCTTTTACGAATTTTGAGGCACCATCCATAGAACCATAAAACTCAGCTTCGGATGCAATTTCTATACGACGCTGCTTAGCCTGATCAGCATCGATCATGCCTGCATTCAAATCAGCATCAATGGCCATCTGCTTACCCGGCATAGCATCCAAGGTAAAGCGCGCACTTACTTCGGAGATACGACCAGCACCCTTTGTCACTACGGCAAAGTTGATGATCATCAAAATAGCAAACACAACAAAACCAACAACGTAGTTACCACCGATAACTACCTCGCCGAAGGCCTGAATCACCTTACCAGCAGCATCACCACCTTCATGACCATTCAACAAAACCACACGAGTAGACGCCACGTTAAGAGCCAACCTCATTAACGTAGACACCAACAAAACAGTGGGGAACACAGCAAAATCTAAAGGCCGCATTGAATAAATAGCAACCAGTAAAACAACAATGGCCAAAGCAATATTAAAGGTAAAAAGAACGTCTAATAAAAAAGCGGGGATGGGTAAGATCATCATCGCTAAAAGCGACAACAACAAGATAGGAATACCTAAATTCCCACTAAAAATACTCTGAACCTGCCCAGTAAGCCGACCGCGGTCAAAATTCACACGACATCCTTATTGGAAGAATTACTACAAAACATGATTAACTACCGTCCCACTGAAATTCATCAGGCACATCTAAGTTTGGCATCGTTTCTGGGCGCGGCGCTCCCATACGAGCGTTACGCAGCTGATATACATAAGCCAATAACTGAGCAACCACTTTAAATAAACCTTGAGGTATCTCATCACCAATCTTAGTGTGATGATATATCGCCCTTGCTAATGCGGGCGATTGTATCACAGGGATATCATAGTGATTGCCGACTTCACGAATTTTCAATGCAATAAAATCGCCACCTTTTGCGAGCAGCACTGGAGCAGCACCACCCGTTTGATCATACTTCAGGGCCACAGAGAAATGCGTGGGGTTAGTAATAATAACATCGGCACTTGGGACATCAGACATCATTCGATTCATTGCCGCTTGACGCTGCATCTGACGAATTCGACCTCGCACCAAAGGATCACCCTCTTGCTGCTTGTATTCATCTTTTACTTCCTGCTTGGTCATTTTTAGTTTTTCTTTATGTGACCAAACTTGAAAAGGCACATCAATCGCAGCGATCAGCGCTAAAGCAAGCGTAACAAAAACAAAAGACCAAATAACGATATCAATACCATGAGTAATAGCCAGCTGCATCGATTGAAAGGTTAACCCGAGCATTTCTGGTAAAAAGTAATTTAATACTACCACGGCAACAAAACCGACCAACGTCACTTTGGCAATAGACTTAAAAAGCTCCACCAAAGATTGCACCGAAAACATTCGCTTCAAACCTGCTATTGGGCTCATTTTACTAAGCTTTGGAGTCAAAGGCTCCCAAGAAAAATTCAACCCTCCCAAAGCAATACTGCCAACAATACCAGCAACAGCTAAAACAGCCATCAGCAGAACCATAGAGTCCATCATAGCCACAACAGACTCGTATAGATGAAAAACCATACGACTTAAATCAAAAACATCCGCCCGCTCGACCAAAAAATTAAAATCAAATAACACAGCGAGATCACGAACTAGTAGAGTCCCCGTTCCGTAAATAGTTGCCGCAGCCACTATTAGCAAAAGGGCAGAACTTAAATCTTTAGAACGAGGGAGATTACCTTTATTTCGAGCATCCTGAAGCTTCTTACTACTGGCACTCTCCGTCTTTTCGCTACCGTCTTCATTCTCAGCCATTTAAACGAATCCCCCACGTATCCTTCATCCAATCAATCATTTCTGCGAAAAACAACAAATAGATGTTTAAGAAATCATCCAACATAATCCAGAAAAAGAACAAAGAAAATAGCATTATGATTGGAAAACCCAACGCAAAAACGTTCAATTGTGGCGATGCCTTAGCAACCACACCAAAAGACAAGTTAATTACTAATACAGCAACAGCTAAAGGCAACACGATGAGTAATGCTTTTTCAAACATCCACCCACCCAGCAACACTAGCTGCCAATAACGCTGACTGTCAAAACCACTGCCAATAGGCCAATAATTAAAACTTTCAGCCAAATACTCTATCATAACCAAATGGCCATTCGTCCCAAGGAAGGCCAACGCCACCATCGATAAATAATACTGACCAAGCGTCGCAACCGAAATACCATTAGCAGGATCATTAGACATAGCAAAACCCAAGCCAGCCTTCATTGCCGCCAACTGTCCAGCCAGTGAAAACAACTGAAACAAAATAGTGACAACAAAACCCAACACAAAACCAATCACTAATTGCTCTGCAATCAACACAATATAAGCAGGAGAAATAGGATCATAATTAGGGACATCAATAACAGGAGTGATAATAATGGCAACAAGAAAGGAAAACGCAATACGCACTCGCGGACTAACTAGACGACTACCAAATAAAGGCAGCGCCATAAAAAAAGCGCCTATGCGAAAAAAAGGCAAAAGAAAACTGATCGTCAAGCTCATCAGTTGATCTGGATGAAGCTCTAACATCAGCCTATTATCATAGGAATATTAATAAATAAATTAGTCGTGAAATCCATTAACTTCATCAAGATCCACGGTCCCAATTGCATGATGACTAAAATAGTAACAATCAACCTCGGCAAAAAAGACAAGGTTTGCTCGTTAATCTGTGTTGCAGCTTGAAACACACTTACAATCAAACCGACGATAAGACTGGGCACCATCACAACGCCAACGATCAAAACAATTAAGTAAAAGCCTTGTCCATATAAATCTAACACCACTTGAGGATTCATAATTAAATCCCGAAACTCGCCGCCAAAGTACCCATAATCATAGACCAACCATCAACCATGACAAAAAGCATGATTTTAAAAGGTAACGATATAATGATAGGTGACAACATCATCATACCCATTGCCATCAAAACACTCGCCACCACCATATCAACAATCAAAAATGGAATAAAAATCATAAAACCGATCTGAAAGGCGGTTTTAAGCTCACTTGTCACAAATGCTGGCATCAGTATGGTAAATGGGAGCGTGTCCATTGACTGAATAGTACCTTCCTTGCCTGCCAATTTAACAAAAAGAGCAATATCGTCCTCTCTTGTTTGCGCCAACATAAAATCTCGCACAGGAACAGATGCAGCTTCAACAGCCTGAATCGACGTCATTTCTTCTTTTAAATATGGCTGCAAAGCCACTTCATTCACCCTATCCAGCGTCGGCGTCATGATGAACAAGGTTAAAAATAACGCCATCCCAATCATAATCTGGTTAGAGGGCGTTTGCTGCAAACCGATGGCTTGACGCAAAATAGCCAACACAACAATAATTCGAGTGAATGCTGTCATCATCATCAAAGCCGCCGGTAAAAGCGTCAATGCGGTCATGATAAAAAGAATTTGCAACGAAACAGTGTAGTCTTGACTACCATCGGCATTCGTTACGACTTTTACCGCAGGCAACCCCACTTCAGCCCATGAGAAAGCAGGAAACACTAACGACAAAAGCAGAACAAAACGAATCACAAGATATCCCCATTGCTCTTATTGTCAGTAGAGTTTTCCCTATCAACTTCCTCCATCATAGAAGCAAACGATTCAGCCTTAGACGGAAAACTTCGCAGATGACTAATAGAATGCGCAGTGACACCAATTAGTAAACGCTCCCCTTCCACTTCAACAAGCATCAGCTTCTCTTTTGCTCCCAAAGACTGGACATTCACTATTTTAATATCTGACTGCCCCAACTTCATTTGAGCAAATTGAAAGCGTTTCATTAACCAAAGACAAGCAGGTATAAAAGCAATAACAAAGATTAAAGAAATAACCACCTTCCAAATAGAGGAAGTAGCAGACATTTCTTGCACACCTACAGCATGCAAATAGGGAACGGCCATGCAAAGCATGGCCGTGAAGACATAACGATTAAATAAAGAAAAAATCAATTTACACTACTTCAGTCGTCTAATACGCTCACTAGGGCTCACAACATCCGTTAAACGAATGCCATACTTATCATTAACTACAACCACTTCACCATGAGCAATCAATGTACCATTTACAAGTACATCCAAAGGCTCTCCAGCAAAACGATCAAGCTCAACAACAGACCCTTGTGTCAACTGCATTAAGTTTCGAATTGCTATTTCCGTATTCCCCAATTCCATAGAAAGAACTACCGGAATATCCATAATCAAATCGAGATCAGAACCAACTCCACCACTAGGTACAGAAGGATTAGTCAGCGTTTCTAGCTTAACAGGCTCGACTTTTTGCTCAGACATTGCCGCAGCCCATTCGTCTTCAATCCCTTCACCATCTTCTGTCTCCCCCGCTTCAGACATTGCTGCAGCCCATTCGTCGGCTAAATCTTCGTCCATGCCTGCTGCATCTGGGTTTTGTTCTTCTGCCATGTTATTTCGTCACCTTCGCTTTGAAACTTTCTTGCATTTGTACTGAATAGCGTTCATTACTGACGCCCAATTTGCCTTTAAAGGTTGGCACACCATTCGCTCGAACTGTTACAAACTCAGGCATCTCTATCGGAATGATATCTCCAGCTTTGAACTTTAATACCTCACCAAGTGAGATTTTTCGATTCGCAACATTGACAGATAGCCTAACATCAATCTCTTTCACGTCTTGTTCTAAGGACTTGCCCCAGCGGTCATCCTTTTCATCCACGTCACTCTGAACACCCGCATCAAGCAATTCACGCACAGGCTCAATCATAGAGTAAGGCAGAGTAATATGCAGCTCACCACCACCTCCATCCAACTCGATATGAAAAGTGGAAACAACAACAACCTCGCTAGGGCTCACAATATTCGCCATTGCAGGGTTTACTTCAGAACTAATATATTCCAGCTCTAATTTTAATACTGGCGCCCAAGCTTCTGTTAAATCCTTGAAAACTTGTTCAAGCATCAACTGCACAATACGAATTTCAGTTGGGGTAAATTCTCGCCCCTCAATCTTAGCATGTCGCCCATCACCACCAAAAAAATTGTCTACTAGCTTAAACACCAATTTGGCATCAAGTATAAACAACGCAGTGCTTCTTAGTGGGCGGAATTTCACCAAATTCAAACTGGTAGGCACATAAAGCGTATGAACGTATTCACCAAACTTCATTACCTGTAGACCACCAGATGAAACATCTGCAGTACGACGAAGCATGTTAAACAAACTAATACGTGTGTAACGCGCGAAACGTTCGTTTATCATTTCCAGCGTAGGCATACGCCCACGCACAATACGTTCTTGACTCGTAATGTCATAGGATGCCACACCATTAGCATCCCGATTATCCTCTTCTACAGGCTTTTCATCTGCACCATGTAAGAGGGCATCAATTTCGTCCTGAGATAACAGATCTTGAGCTGACATAATTCTATTGCATCACAAAGTTAGTGAATAACACAGCATCAATACCTCCTTGACCAGTTTCCTGCTCAAGAATTCCATTGATTGCGTCAAGCGACGCTTTTTTTAACGCCTCTTTACCATCTGCTGTCTGTAAATCAACAAACGATTGGCTGGAAAATAACAAAACCAAACTATTACGAATTAAAGGCATATGAAGCGTAACCGCATTAATTTGCTCCATATTTTTTGACTTAACAGACATATTAAGCTGCACATAGCGTTGCTTACCATCAACCATAAAATCGACAGTAAAAGCTGGATCTAATGCCAAATACGTAGAAGGTTCATTAGCCAAGGCAGCCTCGGCAGATTCCGCTGAATCGCCACCCTCATCAGAAGAGCCACTAAAAAACAAGAAGTAAGCCGCTGCACCACCTCCAACCAGAACCAAAACTAGAAGAATAATGATAATAAGCTTTTTCTTACCACCAGACTTTCCCTCTTCTGCACCAATATCCAAACCGTCTTCTTCTGCCATATTCATAAACCTTAGGTGTATCAATTTCTTTATTAAGAACGCTTACCACGCTCTTGTGCACTAACAATCCTCTATTCTACAAAGAATCAAACATAGCACCATCAATTTCTCATAAGTTTAAGCATAGTAATCAATACCGGACGCAGAAACATATGATAAGTTTTTCGCAATCAGCTCTTCATCGACTTCATCATTACTAGCAACACTACCTTGAGGCGAGCCATTATTACGATTATTAGCCCTATCTTGCGCACCAGAAGTATCTTGTTGCGAAACATCAACATCTGCTCGGCTCAAGTCCATTCCTTGCTGAGCCAACATTTCTCTCAAGCGCCCCATTTGCCCTTCCAACAAGTCCCGTGCTTGTGGTGTCGCAGCAATAAAGCTTATTTGTGTATTAGAGTCACTGTCGACCGACACTTTAACCGTCAAACTACCTAATTCGGGTGGGTCTAACCTAATATGTGCGGTATGACCACCATCACGTGCAATCCAAGCAACCTTCTGACTCATTTCATTTGCCCAGCCGGGATGACTTGGCGGCAAACTCATTGCCAAGTTGTTGGCCTGAGGATTAGACATAGAAGCATTAAGGGCCGCAGCGGCAACTGCAGGGCGACTAGCATTATTATGAAGCGAACTATTTAAGCCTCCCGGTGAAGCATCATCATTCTGCTTACCATCAATCTGTGCAGACATTCGACCAAGCAGGGCCTCCTGTTCTTTTTTACGCAACTCAATAGGCTCATTAATTAAGACGCCATCTTCATCCAAAAGAGCATCTGCAACATTTAAATTAGACTCTCCTGATAAATCCCCCTCGTTTAGCAGAGAAGCTGGTACAGGCTCAGTACGGCTTCCTTTACCCATTGCTCCTGCGGCAATAACACCAGCAGCAACGGATGACGCAACTTTAGTTGTATTAAGTACTGTTTCGCCAATTGAACTTGCAGGTGGCGCTTTCACACCTGACGCTTCCATTTGAGACAAGACCCAAGATAACTCGCTTTTATCATCACCAACGGATGGTTCTATAACATCTTCTGAAGCAGTCGTTTCATTTAATGCTGAATTAATGTTTTTTACATCACTGACTACGGTCCGTCTTATAGTATCTAAACCGACAACACCAGCACCTGAACTAAGCCCTGTAACAACAGCATCTTTAGACGCGTTTTCTGTCGCGATCGGCGCTACTGCAACTGGGCCCACATCACCAACAACCGCATTGTCAGCCAGTAGGTTTTGCGCCCCCGCTTCTTCTTGTTGCGCCCCATCAAAATCAGACAATAATGAAGAATCAATTTCCGTATATTGCAAATCAGACGGAACCGCGGTCGCAAGAAGTTTTGAATTTTCTGCGGAAACAGCTATAAGTAAGCCATCAGCAGGAGATACCTGGCCATCTTGCTGCAAGGCCTTGCCGCTATCTTGAGATACAGCTGGCGCAGCAACAGCTAGCTTAGTAACAGCTACAACACCAGAAGAACCAGTCGAAGATGTAGAGACTTTATCATTGCCACTAATAGGCGCCGCATTCTTATCAAGCGTTTTAGTCGTTGTGGACGATGAATTAGCAGATGAGGGCACTGAAGAGCTAGAAGCTGCTGGAGCATCAGTAGCTGATGAAGATACTGAAGAGCTAGAAGCCGCTGGAGCATCAGTAGCTGATGATTTTTGGGGACGAATAGTTTCTTTTGCTCTATTAAAATCATTTTCAAAAGCTGCCCCGTTATTAGTGGAAGCCTTAGTCAAGGCAGACTTTTTAGGTGGAACACCTGAAGGTAAAGACAATACCGTATTTGAATCTGTGCGCATAATTTCCTCCAACGATAGAGAAGACTATGCAATAGCAAGGCCAACACTATATAGCCCTGCCATCTAGACCAACCTGCCAATGATAATGTGCCGTTACAGCACTTCCACCTTTAGAGAATTCTAGCTTTGAGCAGAGCTGATCCAACAGAGCCAAGCCTCGGTTGTAGAGCAACTCAGTATTGGATATATCATAATTGACATCCTGAAAATCAAACCCTGAACCACTGTCCTCAACATACAAAATTAGCGCTCTGTTGTTATTATCAGACGTTACTTTAACTGAAATTTTAACATAGCCGTCTTGTAAATTAGCGAGGTTACGCTCACGCTCCTCATAATAAAGAGAGAAGCCATCACTAGAGCTTTTTTTATCAGAGCTTAACTTCAAGACACCGTGTTCAAGTGCATTTGAATAGAGCTCAGAAAGAATCATGAATATTTGACTAGAAAAGCTACTTAGCCCCGGAACAGTCGTTAATATTTGTAATACATAAGGTAAAGGATCTGTATTACGCAGCGAATCTGCATTCAATACGTACTCAAACGAAAAGTCAGCAGGCGCCTCATCATGCCCTCTTGATACTTTATGCTCAGATGAATCAATTCCTATATTAGTATCCAGACGAACACTTAGGCATGAAATATCATCATGTGGATTCGCTAAAACCCCTTCTCGCTCTAACTGTTGAATAAGCCAATCAACTGACTGATCAGCATCAATTTCACCTTGATAGAGCGGATTAAGTACAGAATGACAAAACATCTGCCCAGATAAATCCAACGCCTCATAAACACCATCAGAAAATGCCATCAACCTATCACCAGGAACAAAAGACATAGGATCAATTTGGCACTCAAACGTATCAGGAGAAAGAACCCCCAAAGGTAAGTTTTTAGAGGTAAGTTTGACCGGTCTGTCTGCATTTTGAGGGAAGAACAATAAATCAGGCAATCCGCCATTCCAAACTTCAATACTCTTATTATTCACTTTTATATCAATGAACGCTGCACTACAAAACATATTCGATGGCAAAATTCCTTTTAGACGCGCGTTTATCTCAGGGATAATTTGACGCATCAGAAAGCCTTTTTTCGTCCAATCAAAGAAAATATCAGCAAGCGGTAGCGCACCAATTGCAGCAGAAAGGCCATGACCGGTGAAATCACCTAACAATATATGCATACCGCCGTTTGGCTTGTAAGCAGCTAAAATCACATCACCATTAAAGATATGAGTTCCATAATGAATGGTAGAAAGCGCAGGATCCTTCAAACAATTTGAGTTGGTTATATTTTCATAAACAACTTTCGCAACTTCTTGCTCGTTGAGCAATTGCTCATTATACAAGCTCATTGCATCACGCTGCTCTTCAAGCGTTTTTTGCATAACCAAAAGCCTGACTATGGCATTTAGCTTCGCAGTAATAAGGGCAGGACTATATGGTTTTGAAATAAAATCAATGCCACCAATCCGCAAGCAGTTTGACAAAGCAATAGGATCAGTTACACCAGAAAGGAAAACAATAGGAACAAAAACATCACCCGCGATACGCTGGATTTCGAGTGCCGCTTCCCAGCCATCTTTGTGAGGCATTTTTATATCTAAGCACACCAGCTGAATTGTATGGGGATCAAACTTATCAATGGCATCTTGCCCATCAACAGCCGAAATAACGTTGTGGCCAAATTGACTCAAAATCGCTTTCAATAAAATACGATCCGAAGGGTTATCATCCGCAATCAATATGGTTAAAACTTGTTCCATACAAAACTACTCAGTAATATCAAAAAGCCTATGAAAATTAGCAATTTTAAGAATATCAATAACGGCACTATTCACATGAACCAAACGAATCTGCGCTTTTTCTTCGCCTGCATGATCTCTAAGCAACAACAACATGCCAAGAGCAGAACTATCAAGATAAGACACATCCGCTAGATTAACTTCATAAAACTTTACCTTGCTAACCGCAGTAAAAGCTTCTTTAAATGCCTTATGACAACTGTAATCAAAACGCCCTTTCACATGGATCGTTAGACATTCTGTTTTTTTATCAAAAAAGCTCTCAACCACAGCCTACTCCTCAAATATGAGCGGTAGGCTTTAAGTCTCGTCCCACTCATTACTAGATTTTTTTATAAATACATCATCACTTTTATTTTCTGAAATATTTACTGACGTTTTAGACATCAAATCATGAATCCGCTCTATCATTTGATTAACGGATTCTCTTGCTCTATCCAAACGCGCCACACCAACACTTCGATCTGACTCAAGTAATGAAAGAGTAGAAGCCGCCATAGACTTCATACCTTCAATTTGATCCTGAACCTTACTAATATCATGCTCTATATCAATAGCAAAACGACGACGAACCTTCTCACTTTCACCTTCGGTTGCAGCAAGACTCGCTAACACTCCAGCCCTCACTTCGTTGAGACAACGATCAACATCGCCCAACAAGAACACATCAGAAGATAAGTCCTTCTCGACTAAAGCTAAGCGCTGTAAAACCAACTCATAACCCAATATTAGTGAATCTCGAACTTGCTCAGAAAGCCAAGCCATGTCATTTAATTCCACTTGAAACTCTTCAAGTGGAGCTTCATTCATCACTACGACATCGTTTACAGATGACTCATTGTGATCTGTTTTTTCGTCAATTAGGGATGCTATTTGTTGTAGTTTAGTAATTTTTTCAAGGGAATGTGTTTGCACAGAGGATGCATTCAGACCATCAAAAAGCATGACTACTTTTCTACGAAGAGCTTCCAAAGACTTAGCAAATCCAGCATAGGGCGAATCCTGCCTTGATAGTCGAATAGGAGTATTCCAGACATCTCTCTCCAATAACGCCAAACTGTGATGCAAAATATCAAACTCAGCTATATCCACTTTAGTTCGTATAGAGACAAGTCTCTGCAAACTACTTAAATCTTCATCTAAGTCAGAGATAAAATGCTGAACACTCAACCAGTAAACCCCATCTGATAAATTCAGCTTTAAATCTTGATCAGAAAACAGAATAGAGTCAGCAATACGCTCACCAATTGGGTCATCTAGCCCCGAATCTATACCAAATAGAGATTCAAATAATGGTGTATTCCTAAACCAAAGCCTCTCAGCACCAGCACTCAGCCATGCAATGTCACCTTGATAATTTGTAACAAAAAAGGGGTCATCTACTTGAGACAATGCTTTCTCAATCAAATTAAGGTTTTCGCGTTGTTGATCAATATCAAAATCTCGTGATGCTAATTCATTATCAACCAAATGACTCAAGTCGGTGAACTCATCAATCATCTTACGGGGAGGCAGCACAAGTGCATGACCATGTTTACGATGATCTATAACATGGTGCAAACTCAAAAAACCAGAGCGTAATTGGCGACCAAATTGAGCAGCTAACATAATCACAATAGAAGCTAAAATTAAAAAGATAGCAACAGGAACCCAAATCAACCTATCGACAAAAATTTGACGCTCATAATCCAAACTAACGCTAATCTGCAAAAGCTCATCATCTATCGCTTCTAAGCGCTCAAAAGATGAATAAGCGGCATCCCTTTCCGAATCTGTTAATGGCGATACATCCAGCTCTTTCAATGAAAGAGAGTCTAGTAAGGTCAATGAATTGGAAATATCGACTCCAGCTGTCAATTCAAAATCACTAATATGGCTATTCATCAAGCGATATTCATTCACTAACATCTGATGCAAATGACTAGAAGAAGGGGCTTTAGCACTATTATCATTGTTATAAATCAAACGGTCGCCAACCAACAACCATTGTAACCAGTGTTCCTCTGCACTATGAACTAGTCCCAAAAGCTCGCTCAACTTTTCTTGTTGAGCATTCTGTTTTTCCAAATTAATGCTCATCAACATATACATACCAGCGAACGCTAGTAGCAATACAAATAACAAGGCAAAAACGCCTTTTTGTAGGCCACTAATCAGCTCTTTTCTTGGAGCACCAAACGGTGAATGTAGTGTATTCATAGTCAATAATCACTTTCAAGCTAATGATGAAGATGGCAAAAGCCAGCAACAAAGGATAAATAATTTTTCTTATCAATAACAAAACAATCATCTTGCAAAGACGCAAAACGACTTACTTTATCTTCACAACCATCAACCACGCCTTTAGAAGACAAAGAAAACTCACGAATACAGTTACTATCAGTGAATGTGGCAGACCACTCAAAAGAAGAGAAAGGTAAGACAACTGACTCAGACATCCACTCAAGAATGACTGAAAAAGCCACCTTCTCAACCGAAAAGCTAGCCCCTCCAGAAAGAGGGAAAGCTGAAATTACCTTATCAAAACTTCGCCCATCATGAATAAAAAATGATGCCAAACAAAGTTCATCATTCTCAAAATAAGCCACTGAAGAAGATACCTTATAAGGCAATAACGCCAGTATCAAATCCGCCTCTACCCAAAACATCCTGCCATAGGCCTTTCCAAAATAATAACCATTCTTAGAAGGATATGTTGATTTATTTTTTTCTGACCAAGCATAGGACAGAGGCAACACCTTTTTACTCAATAACCACGGCTCTAATAACGGAGTATCAGCCTGACTTAACCAAATATTTTTTACCCAAGAACGAGGTGCTGACATCTTAGAACAAACAGCTTCTACCTCTCGAAGAAAGGAGTAAGGTAATGCAAAATAAAACTCACCTTGCTTAACAATTAACACCTGAGTGATAGCATCTGGCAACTGACAAAAAGCCGTACAATAAGAAAACATCAAAGGCATATTTAAAAGCACCTCGGCCCTGACCCCCTCTTCTGGACTAAACCAAAAAGACTCTCCGTCTAAAAAGAAATCACCTTCATTGACATCATAACGACCAAAACATTCTTGCTGATCAAAAGCAAATCGTCCGAAGGAAGTATCAATCTCATACAAAAAATAGGATAAATAATCATGCCCTAAACATTTCACATAGGAGTATTTAAGATCAACATTCCCTAAAGTGCGACTAGCAATATAAACACATCCGCCATGACGCATAGGGAAATACGCGAAATGTTCGTTCTGCTCGAAAGTCGTTACATTATTCACACTAGGAACTAGACGACCAGCTTGATCCACATGATTAAGGCCCAATGAAAAAAGAGAACTAAACACCTGATAAAATAGCGCTTTAAACCTATCTTCAAATAAAGCCAAAAGACGGTAGCGAGTATCACGAGATATAGTGACATTTTGAAACAGTGGCAAAAAACTCAATTCACACAAGTCTCGTAATGGTTCTTTTTCATTAATAGACAGGACTTGCCATTGAAGTGAAGGAAATCTCCTTTTAAGCCAAACTAATGTCTGCACACTTATCAATAAAAAACGACCGCTTAAGCGAGAACCTTTCACTGAATCAAGCTGAAACGATACACGTCCAGCACTAGAGAACGCCTCTAAATAAGCATCAACACTCATCACATTAAGTTGAGTAGGATCTAATCGCGCTTCGTAATTCCGATATATTAACGAAACATCTTTTTCATCCGCGATAGACATTACCAAAGCCCAACAAGAACGATCAGTAGACAAAAGGCCGTCTAACTGTTGTGAGCGATCAGCTGCAAATTGACCAGCCATAGCCACTTGCAAAAGCGCATCGGTAGCAGATAAAAACGCGGAATGGTAGTGACTAAAATAAGGAGAACCGGATATTAAGAGCTCATCGACTGCGGTTAAGAAAGAGCTCAGACGCCGATTATAGAGAGCATGAGCTATGCTTGATTGACAGATTTCTTGTAAGGAAAGTAGAGCAGACTGAAGTTTTTCTAAGCCGCGCCGAGGGTGATAGACATAATCATGCAAAGCTATTTCTATGTTAGAAATAGGCAAAGACAAATCAATTAGTCCATTATCCAATCGCGCCATATTTAATCCTAACAATAAGCCAAGTTGCTGTACAAAATAGCACTTAAAACGCTATCGCATATTGTCCAAAAAACGGCGCATGGCGAACTCATCGCTTTGACGTTGCTCCTGTTTTGCTTCAACAACCAATTCCGCTTTGTGGTTTTTTTCTTTTAGCCAATCCATACTTTTAGTTTTAGAACGAGCTTGCAACCATCGACGCATACTCATATCCGCTTGCTGTTCGGATCGACCAACCGCCGCTTCTTGCTGCACAATCGCTTGCTGAACACGGTTCACAAAATGCTGATAATTCGTCGTTAAATAAGCACTCAAACCAAGTAAATTACGCTCTGACTCATATTGGCCAGCATACTCCCGCAACTCATTTAACTTTTGTTCATCATACTGCACTTTCGCTTTATCGCGAGCCAACTGCTGCGCAGCCGAATCTTCTTTGCGTTTAGCAAGATCAACTAATATCTGCATTCGATGTGATTTTTTCATGCATGACCCATTCAGAAACTAGCTAAATAGTAGACGTTTTTACCTGCAATCGTCTACTGCCCTTTAGTCATTGCTGTGACAAGGGCCTGCAAACTCTGGTCAATCGTAAAACTTTCAGTAAGTGACTGCTGTAGAAAACTTCGAATTTCAGGCATCTGTATGATCGCCTGATCCAAGTCAGGGTCACTGCCCCTTGCGTAAGCACCAACCGAAATAAGATCTTGATTCTGCTGAAATTTAGAATACAACTGCTTCACTCGCATAGCACCATATAAGTGATCTTCACTGACAATGTGCGGCATAGCTCGAGAGATTGAGGCTTCAATATCAATAGCGGGATAATGACCTTCTTCCGCCAAACGACGAGACAATACAATATGTCCATCAAGAATCGCACGCGACGCATCCGCAATAGGATCTTGCTGATCATCACCTTCAGTCAACACGGTATAAAAAGCGGTGACAGAACCACTACCTTCACAACCATTACCAGCACGCTCTACCAGTTGAGGAAGTTTAGAAAATACTGAAGGCGGATAGCCTTTTGTTGCGGGCGGCTCACCAACAGACAGAGCAATTTCTCGCTGGGCTTGCGCATATCGCGTCAAAGAATCCATTAGCAACAATACGTTTTTACCCTGATCCCGATAATACTCAGCAATCCGAGTTGCCAGCATAGCAGCACGCAATCGCATTAATGCAGAATCATCGGCAGGAGACGCGACAACAACCGAACGAGAAAGCCCTTCCTCACCCAGTATTTGATCAATAAACTCTTTTACTTCTCGTCCACGCTCACCGATCAAACCAACAACCGTAATATCTGCTTCGGTAAATTTTGTCATCATGCCGAGCAGCATACTCTTGCCGACGCCACTGCCCGCAAAAAGCCCCAAACGCTGACCTTTACCAACGGTTAGCAAACTATTAATAGCTTTTATACCAACATCCAAAGGCTCGCAAATAGGCTTTCGCTGTAATGGATTAATCACATTACCATGCAGAGTCACTGAATCTTTGGTTTTAATCGGCCCCTTACCATCCAAGGGTTTACCCAACCCATTTACTACTCGACCAAGCAACTCATCACCAACCGGCATTTTACTATCACCTAGTAACGGACGTACTCTCGCTCCAGGAGAAATCCCCTCAATGGCCTCCGTTGGCATGAGATAAGTTAAATCGCCGGTAAAACCCACCACTTCAGATTCAACCCAGCGATCCTTACGAACTTGCACCGAGCAACGATCACCAAGAGCTACAACACAACCCACAGCCTCCATGGTCAAACCAACCATACGAGTGACCTTACCCTCAATTTGAGGTGGCAAGGAAACAGAAGAGACATGGCTGAGCTTATTTAAACGTTCTTCGAGGGTGGACACGAGCGTTAGTCCTGCTCTGTTAGGGAAAGATGACGAAGCTCATCGCATACAGCTTCTAACCGCTGCTCAACTCGCCCATCGATATGGAAGGATTTGGAATCAATAACGAAACCGCCATTAATAAGTGAGTCATCTGTTTCTAGCTGAATGGTTAAACGATCTTTGATTCCAAGCTCATCCAAAATAGTGACATCTGCAGGATGAAGGCGTAATCGGACTCGTCCTTCGTATTCACCTATTTCATCAAATACTCTAGTAAGCTGCTCTCTTAAAACTTGGTGACCATCTTCAGTCATTTTAGAAAGGCAGACGTTCTCAATAATTCTTGCCATCGATTGGTACAAGATATTTTCTGCAGCGGCACGGCTTTCTTCTAGAGGCAATGTTATTTCTTTAACAACATTCGCCAATAGTGCTTCAAGCGCCTCCAACTTGATCTGAGCTTCCGCTCTTGCCTGAGCCAAGCCTTCATCAATACCTTTTGACCGCCCCTCTTCATGGCCTTTTTCAAAACCATCCACTTCACCTTTGGCGAAGCCATCAGAATGACCCTTTTTATGTCCTTCTTCTTCGCCTTGAATAAAACCTTCATCGTAGGCGGCAGAACGAATTTCTTCTAACTGTGAAGCTGTCAAAGGCTCGTAAATCAAAGAGTCTTCATCCACTTCTTCAGTAGTAAAAGATGTATTTTTCTGAATAAGAAGCGCAGGACCAGAACTAGTATTTGGCTTATTATTCTCAAGGTGAGGAAGTTCCCAGCGTTCATAAGCAGTCAGCTTACGCTCGCCTTTATCCTGTTTTTGATCAGACATATTCTAACTAAACCATCTGCTCACCGCCGCCACCGAGAACAATTTCTCCGTTATCAGCAAGGCGTCTGGCAACAGCCAGTATTTCTTTTTGAGCTACTTCTACTTCACTTACCCGCACTGGACCTTTCGCTTCTAGATCATCTTTCAGCATATCCGCGGCACGAGACGACATATTCTTGAAGACTTTATCTTGCATATCTGGATCCGCACCTTTCAACGCAAGGATTAAGGTCTCAGATTCCACTTCACGAAGAATGATCTGAATACCACGGTCATCAACGTCTAATAAGTTGTCAAAAACAAACATCAAATCTTGAATAGTATTTGCCAAGTCCTCATCAACATCACGAATAGACTCCATCAATTCAGATTCTACTGAACTATCAATGAAGTTCATGATATTGGCTGCGGTACGAATACCACCAATGGTCGTTGACTGTGTTGAATTATTACCAGAGAACTGACGCTCAAGAATGTTATTCAATTCTTGTAAGGCCGCTGGCTGAACCGTTTCTAATGCCGCCACGCGTAACACGATATCCAAACGCACTCGCTCATCAAAGTTTGCTAAGATGTCAGCTGCCTGATCTGGGTCTAAATACGAAATAACAATTGCTTGAATTTGCGGGTGCTCATAACGAATAACGTCAGCAACGGCACGTGATTCCATCCATTTAAGCGTATCAAGGCCCGTTGTATTCCCGCCCAGCAGAATTCGATCAATCAAGCTGCCAGCTTTTTCTTCACCAAGCGCCTCTCTGAGCATGTTACGAATATAACCATCGGCACCAAGCCCCAAGCCGGTTTGATCACCGACCAATACTAAGAAGTCATCTAGTACTTTTTCCACTTGATGGCGTTGAATATTAGACAGTTGTGCCATCGTCTGACCGATTCGCTGAACCTCTTTCGGCCCCATATGCTTAAGTATTTGCGCAGCATCAGATTCACCAAGCGACATCAAAAGCACTGCTGCTTTTTGAACCGAACTTAATTCTGTACCTTGGTTTGTATCACTCATTTGCTTTCCATTACCCATTGTTTAACGACTTGAGCAACACGCTCTGGTTCTTCCGCTATCAAACCGCGAATTGCATTTAATTGGCGATCAATTTTTTCAGGGGAACCAGGCACCAATATATCTTCTGCACTAACAAGAGACACTTGATCGTCTGATATCTCATCCGTTTCATCAGAGAATATAGCAGCCTCAGTGTCTTCAGTAACCGCAATTTTATTCTGCTCACTAAGGGTTTTCAAAATTGGGCGAACAACCACTAGCAACAAGATAAGAACAAATATACCAACCAATGTCGGTTGTATTAACCCTAGGAACCATGCCTGTTGGTAGAATGGCAACTCAACAACAGGTTCTTCAGGATCAGGTAAAGCAAAAGGTGAATTAATCACACTTACACTATCACCACGCGATGGATCATACCCCACTGCATCGCGAACCAATAAGGTTAAGCGCCCCAGTTCATCATCATTCCAAGGCGTTCTTACAATGGCTGCAGTATCTGGATTCAAACTCATTAAATCATCAACAACAACCGCAACAGACAAGCGCCTCACCATGCCTTGTTGGCGTTTGGTATAACTAATACTTCGATCTAACTCAAAGTTACGTGTTGTTTCTTCGCGAGATTGACCATTTTTAGCTGAAGAATTTCCACCTATTGGAGCACCGTTTTCATCTACAGCTTCTGGAATAGTCACTGCACCAGGGGGCTGATTAGTCAAGGCTCCCGGAATACCACTTGCATTCGTGCCTGCGCTTCTATTTTCTCTTAAGGTCTGCTCACTACGCAAAGCTAATAAATCAGGATTATATTGCTCATTAGTTTTTTCAACAGCAGTGAAATCGACATCAGCAGACACTTCTGCTTTAAAACGCCCCTGACCGATAACAGGTCCGAGAATATTATTCACTCGCTGCAGCAACACCTCTTCAACTTTACGAGCGTAATCAAACTGTTTACCAGCAACAGATAATTCAGAGTCAGAGTCTTTTTCTGTCAACAAAGTACCGCGCTGATCAACAACAGTGACATCCTTATCGCTCAGCTGAGAAATACTAGAAGCCACCAAGTTCACAATAGCTTCTACTTGACTCTTATCCAAACGCCTTCCGGGATAAAGCTCCAAAAACACAGAAGCAGACGGCTTTCGTGTATCACGAACAAAAACCGACTCCTTTGGTATTGCCAGATGCACTCTAGCACTTTTAATGCTTTGTAGGCTGGAAATGGTTCGGCTTAACTCACCTTCAAGACCTCGTCTATAACGCGTCGTTTCAACAAATTGTGACGTACCAAGACCTTGCTCCTGATCCATTATTTCCATACCAACAATATTGTCGGAAACAATGCCGGAGCCAGCTAATTTAAGACGAGCTTGATGGTAAAAATCAGATTCAACAAGCAAAGCGCCTGTATTTTGATCTAATTTAAAAGGAATATTATTTACACTGAGGATTTCTACGATTTGGTCGGCATTGTAATCGGTAATACTACTTAATACAGGCTTGTAATCTGGACCGTTGCTCCATAAAACTGCCGCCAAACCAATTGCTATGGATGCGGCCAAACCGACCATTAATGCAAGCTGACGGATCACCGTCAGCTTATTAAAGCCAGTAACTAACTCTAAATAGAGCTTTTGCTCCGATTGTTCTGCAGGGACATTATCCATTAAAAAGCGCCAAGCGGTTTATTATGCCTAAATAGGCATATTCATGATTTTTTCATACGCGTCTACAAGTTTATTACGCACCTGAGTCATTGCTTCAAATGACACACTAGATTTTTGCAGACCAATCATAACTTGAGGCAAATCAACCCCTTCGTCACCACGTTCATAAGATTGGGCTAATTGTGTAGATTCCTTTTGCAAAGCATTTACATTATTAACTGCATTTTTCAGCATTTCCGCGAAATCTGCACGCTCTACAGTCTGGCTCCCTTCGCTCTCACCGCCCACCTTGGCAACATTAGACACAGGGGAACTCGGCGCCTGAACCTGCGACCGCATATCCCTCATTTGGGACAACACCTGATTAATGTCTGGTCGACCAGAAATCATGTTATTCACCTAAAAATTACATTTATACGACTTAACATATCGTTAATACACAGCTTAGCATAAAGCTAATTAAAACAAGATACAAAAATCAATCAACGTCTATGCCACTTTCACGCATTTTAGCGATTTTATAGCGTAAAGTTCTAGGGCTAATCCCCAATTTATCTGCTACAACTTTACGTTTGCCATTTGCGTCCACCAATGCTTGCGCAATGATACGGAATTCGTGTTGCTGAACCCCTTTACCTAGAATTGAAGCTGCACTGTCTTCAGCCACTATGGATTCAGCAACTACAGGAGCTAAGCTCATCATATCAAACGCAATATGGTCTTCATTAATTTGCGCATTTGGGCTTAAAATCAAAGCACGTTGAATAACGTTGTCAAGCTCACGAACATTACCCGGCCAAGGGTGAGCCTCTAGCTTACTTTGCGCCGACGGCTTTAACGTTGCGCCAGTAATTCGCATCTTAGCGGAATGCTTCGCAAGTAAATGCAGAGCAACTGGCAAAATATCACCTTTACGCTCACGAATAGGCAGCCAGCGCAATGGAAAGACATTTAACCGGTAATACAAATCTTCTCTGAAACCACCGTCACGTACATAATCAGCTAGATCCCTGTTAGTCGTCGCTATAATTCGAACATCTAAAGGAATAGATTTTTTACCCCCAAGACGTTCCACTTCCTGCTCTTGCAAAACGCGCAGCAGTTTAGCTTGCAAGCCGACATCCATCTCGGTAATTTCATCCAGTAGCAAAGTACCACCATTAGCTTGCTCAAACTTACCTGCTTGCGAAGATACTGCACCTGTATAAGCTCCCTTTTCATAACCAAAAAGAATCGCCTCTAACATATTTTCAGGAATCGCCGCGCAGTTAATCGCGACAAAAGGTGCATGAGGTCGACTAGAATTCTGATGAATGTAGTGAGCAAGCACT
This sequence comes from Marinomonas polaris DSM 16579, assembly GCF_900129155.1. GTDB lineage: Bacteria > Pseudomonadota > Gammaproteobacteria > Pseudomonadales > Marinomonadaceae > Marinomonas > Marinomonas polaris. Next base: position 9,528 of record NZ_FQVF01000021.1, on the reverse strand, counting down.
TCTTTACCTGTACCACTTTCGCCACAAATCAATACTGTCGAATCGGTCACAGCAACACGTTTTGCCAATTCTAATAAAGCAATACTAGATGGGTCTTTTGCGATAGGCTGAGGATTTGCAGATGGCGCTTCTTTTACAGTGTATTTTGCTATGGCATTCAACAACTCTTCTTCTTGAAAAGGCTTCAATAAATAATCAACAGCACCATCACGCATCGCTTCCACTGCATGAGCAATATCGCCATAAGCTGTCATCAACATCATGGGTAATTCTGGGTATGTATCAATAACATGATGCAACAAACCATAACCATCCATGCCAGGCAAGTTCACATCTGATATCACCATATCAAATAAGCTATGTTTCAATGCAACCACAGCTTCTTCAGAACTGTACACTATTTTGCACTGGTAACTCGCCAACATCAGCGTATCTTCCAACGCCTCAGCAAGACCTTTATCGTCTTCTACAATTAATAACTTAACTTCAGACATGTCATACCCTTACAAGAGGAAGCGTCAAACTGGCGGTTGTACCAGCGCCCTCTATACTGTCTATTTCAAATTGCCCATGATGAGCTCTTGCAATGGCTTTAACAACCATCAAGCCCAACCCAGTTCCATGTTGTTTTGTTGTCACAAAGCCTTCTTGAACATGCTCTAAATGCGCTTTCGACATACCCACTCCACGATCTTTGAACGTCAGTGTCACATAGCCGTCATTATTGCGCCAATCAAGTTGCACCGCATCACCTGCTGATTGTGCATCCACCGCATTATTCAAAAGATTCAATAAAGCCCCTAATAATGTTTCTTTATTACATTGAATACAATCTGTCGCCAAAAAAGAGGCTCCAGATACTTCAAGTTGCATATTTTTTTGATCGCAAATCTCTTGGCAATGATTGGTTAACTCTTTGATAAAAGCTGAAACACCAACGGTTTCATCCAGCTTTATTTCACTACGGGAAAAAATCAACATATCCCGAATTTGTTTTTCAATATTTGCCAATCTATCCACTAACTTATTAGCAAATGTCTGACGCATAACAGGTGCTAAGTCTGGCTTCTGTAAATGACCAGCGTAGAGTGTAGCAGAAGATAAAGGCGTTCTAATTTGATGCGCCAACGCCGCGACCATTTTACCCATATTAGATAATCGCTCGTGATGACTCAGCTTTTTCTGTAGTAAATAAGCTTCGGTCAAATCCACGAGAATTACTAACTGCCCAGGAACATTCCCCAGTGAAGCTGTCTCAACTCGGACACGACGACCACTAACCATACTCACATCATGACCATCGTCTTTTTGGGGTCGAAAACTCAAGGGGACAATTTCCCCCCAAGACTGGCCAACCAAGGGTAAGTTGAATAAGCGATCTGCAACCGGGTTGGCCATCACAACTATTCCTTCTTCATTCAACAACAAGACACCAACTGGCATAGATTCAAAAAGCTGCTGAAACTGCAACACCAAGATACGATTTTTGTCTTGCTCTTGGCGCTTATCTTGTTCAGACTTTTCCAGCTGCTCGTATAATCGAACCACTTCTTGCTGAAGATCTAAATAAGATTTTGCCAATACATCAGAAGATTCGGAAAACGCTTTAAATGCGGTTTTGAGTTCCGCTATTTCTTCATCTTTTGTCACTAAAACTCCGATTTATCAATATTATAGCGACGCATTTTTTCAATAAGCGTTGTACGTTGTATTTGTAGATTTTGCGCGGCTTTAGAGACGACACCTTGTGTAGACACCAAAGCTTGACGAATAAGAAGCGCCTCTAGATGGCGAACATGTAAATTCAAGTTCACGCCAGATGCCTGAGGAAAAGTATGTAACTGTTTTATTTCTTTCAATACAGAGGAAAGCGTTTGAGAACGCCAAGGTAGTGGGCAAAACCAAACATTATAATCACCAACGACATCCATTGATTCGCAAAGTGAAATGACAGGAATCATCTCATCCAACTCAAAAGATCGCACAGACTTACCCAGCACCACAAAATCTGGCAAATGAAATGCTGTCAACGATGTGCCATGCTCAATTCCAATAAAGGTCAAGATACTGGAAACACTCGAAATTTCGTCGTCATCTAGACCGCATAACCAAGCTTTCACGCCATCACCTCAACCTCAAAAATAAGCAACTCTTATCATCACTCTATTATAATGCGTAGTTACCGCTTACTTTCAAGCATTAACAATGTTTTTCATCGCATAAAACTCATGGAGACCTTTGCACAAAGTCGCGAGCGAAGCTAAGACGAGGCAAAAATAGACGAGAAAGCGGAGTTTATGGGCTATAAATAAGCATTTCGAGTCTATTTTTAACAAAGTATTGGCAAGCACAGCAGTTGTGCGAAGGTCTCCTATAGCGCTAGCAACAATTCATCAAAAACTTGCTGCGAATCAAGCTCACTTTCACACCAAGGCAAAGTACCTAATAATGGCGCGGATATCATTCCTGCAAGACTCGCTAGATTCTCTTCATAACAAGGCATTTTCTCTGCGCCTGTATTGGCAACCCAACCAGCAAGAACTAAACCATCGCGAGCAATGGCTTCAGCGGTTAATATCGTATGATTCAAACACCCCAGCTTCATATTAACAACCATAATAACTGGAAAGCCTAGAGACTTCGCCACGCCAGAAAGAAACTCTCTATCGTTCAATGGAACTCGCCAACCACCAGCCCCTTCAACTAAAGCAAGGTCATGGGGCGTAAGCAATGTGCCTTTTATAAAGCCTTCTAACCGAGAAGCCGTCACCAAACGCCCCTCTTTCATTGCCGCAATATGAGGTGCAATAGCCTCCTCTAAGACAACCGGATTCACTTGTTCATAGGCCAATTTGACACTGCTCGCCTGCTGAATAAGTAAGGCGTCATCATTACGCAAATTACCTTCAACTCGATCTGCGCCTGCCGCAATCGGCTTAAGTCCGATCGCTTTCAGTCCAGCTCGCTTAGCAGCCTTCAGCAAACCGACGGTGACATAAGTTTTGCCAGCATCAGTATCAATACCAGTTACAAAAAAACGTTTTTTCACCCATTACTCCTGAATATTGATAGGCCGTTGAGCCACCACAAACGAAACTTGATAACTCAACGGAATTCCGAATTCGTTCCGCTGTTTTTCATACTCAAGCAAAAATGCCTTCCACTTACTTGGCGATACCGACTGATCCCCATCAGAAGCAATCAGACTAGCGCCCACTTTTTTCAATGAATAAATAGCACTTTCAGGTGAATCAAACCACATAGAAATATCTGATAACTGGGAGGACAAAAGGTTCAACTCAGAGGCGCGAATACAATCTAAAAGTGCATCCGATGCCATATATTGATGAACATGTTCTTTATTATCCAAACCAAACCAAGCTTTACTAATTTCAGGCATAGAGCCTTGTGAAAGCGTTGAAAAAATCACATAGCCACCGGGCCTTATGACACGATAAAGTTCTTTAAACAAATCTAAAGGACTAAGACACCATTGAATAGCAAGACTCGAAAACACTAAATCACACGATCTATCCTGAATAGGCAATCGTTCAGCATCCGCACAAACATAATGAGTGTTGTGCAAAGAAGAAAAACGCTCATTTGCCACTGCTAACATCTGTGGCGACAAGTCGAGCGCAATGCTGCACTTAGGATTTAATTGTTCAGACAAGATTCCGAGCGCTTGACCTGTTCCTGTACCAAGATCAAGTACGACATCAGCCTGATTTAAAGGCAACATCGCTAAAAGACGCTCTAGTACAATTTTTTGGAAGTCAGCATAAGAATCATAGGATTGAGAAGCGCGATCAAAACGCTTAGCCAGCTGTCGTTTGTAGCTAAGCGCAGATATATCAGGTGTTATTAGCATCGATAAAGTTTTCTATATGACGCGCACAAGTCTCTTCATCTTCAAGAAAAGACTGATGTGCACAATTTGACAGTACAACACATTGCTGCAAAGGATTTACATCAGCTTGTTGCTCTAATGATTTACTAGAAACCAACGCATCCTTGCCACCCAATAGATGTAGATTAGGAAGATCCAAAAGCGACCATTCGCGACGCACATCCAACGACTTTAACAACCTAAGTCCGCCAATCAGAGCGGGGCGACTCAAGGTTTTAACTGGCAAAAAAGCCTGTAATTGCTTAATCAAAGCTCGCTCATTATCCGCACCTTTAGCCTGCAACATAACAAAACGCTTAAGCCCTTCTTCTGGCGACTGCTCAACTAAGGCGGCAAAGGCATCAAAATCCTCGACAGCCATCGCATCTTCCCAGTTTTCTCGTTTAATAAAGCTCGGGGAAGACGACAGGGTAATCAAACCAAGCACTCGACTAGAACGACGCGCGGCAACATAAGCAGATACCATCCCACCCAGAGACCAACCAATCCACCACGCTTCTCTTGGAGCAACTTCAATTAGTTGTTCAGACAAGGCAGCGATATCGTAATTAGGACCAATGCGGGAGCGAGAAATCCATTGTTCATCAAGTGAAATACCTGGCAAGTTCGCCACCACAACATAAAAGCGCTGACTCAGACGCAAAGCAAAAGAACGCATCACCTCTTTTGGCATTGCCCAACCAGAGACCATAAAAATAGACTGATTAGACGAATCTCCAAAAGCTTCTGTTTCAATACGTGCTCGCATGCTGCCCCTCTGTTACTTTGGATTTAAACGTTTTGCGTTTAAAAGTTTCGCTGTTAAAACTTTTTCGAGTGAATCGCATAATAACACTAAATCTTCATCAGAGTGGGCGGCACTTAAGGTAATTCTTAAACGAGCACTGCCTATCGGCACTGTCGGTGGACGAATTGCTGTACACCAGATTCCAAGAGTTTTTAATTGCTCACTAATTTGAATCGCCGCTTTACTATCGCCAATGACAATCGGCTGAATAGCGGTATTTGAAGGCATCAATTCAACCGGAAGCAACTGAACTCTTTGACGAAAATAAGTAATATGCCGAGCTAGTCTATCTCGCCTTTCCTGACCTTCTGCAGACTGAATAAGCTGCAACGAAGCCAAAGTAGCTCCTGCAATCGCTGGCGACATAGCCGTGGTATACACATAAGGCCGAGCAAATTGAGTGAGATAATCCGCATAATCATTAGATGTCGCCACAAATGCTCCAGCGGTTCCAAACGCCTTACCCAAAGTGCCAACCAAGATAGGCAAACTTGTTGCGTCCAGTCCCTCTAGCGCCAAACAACCTCTACCGTTTTCACCAAGACACCCCAACCCATGAGCATCATCCACCACGAACATCCAATCATGTTGATTAGCCAACTGAGACAATTCAGACAAAGGTGCAATATCACCATCCATGCTGAAAACCCCATCGGTGATCAACAAACCACCCGGTGCGGACCTAGCAATCAACTTTTGCGCACTTTCCACATCACCATGCAAATAACGGCGCAACGGTGCTTGTGCCAACAAAGCGCCATCTATTAAAGACGCATGATTAAGTTTGTCTTGTACTACGGGACGATTTTTATCCGCGAGCGCAGAAATCACGCCAAGGTTCGCCATATAACCGGTACTAAACAACATGACTCGCTCATAACCTAGCCAATCCGCCAAGGCTTCTTCCAGCGCCTGATGCGGAGCTAAATGTCCACACACCAAGTGAGACGAGCCACCGCCAACACCATAGGCTTCAGCGGTATTATTCATCGCCTTAATCAGCTTAGGATGATTGGCCAAACCTAGATAATCGTTTGAACAAAACGCCGTATAGTTTTGAGAATATATTTTAGTATGCGGTATTTGAGGGCTATCTAGCGTAATGGTACGACGCATTAAGTCCTGCTGGCGACGCTCTTCAAGCGCGGCCAACACCCAATCCGGCGTATTAGACGCTAGCTTCATAAAACAACTTAGACTCTTCTTGTTTTACTGCTTGCGCTGCAATGGCTTCAGCTACTGCAGCATCTGAATGCTCTTCGCGCTTCTCTGGATTGATGCCCAGATTAGCAAACAACGCCATGTCTTTATCGGCTTCGGGGTTACCAGTTGTTAACAGTTTTTCACCGTAGAAAATAGAGTTGGCGCCCGCCATAAAGCACAAGGCTTGAGTTTGTTCATTCATACCTTGTCGACCAGCAGACAATCGAACATGCGACTTAGGCATTAAAATACGCGCTACAGCAATCGTACGAATGAATTCAAACGTATCTAGATCATCAACATTTTCTAGCGGCGTCCCTTCAACTTTAACCAACATATTGATTGGCACACTTTCCGGATGCGGTGTCATTTGAGAAAGTTGACGCAACAGACCTACGCGATCTTTTTGCTCTTCACCCATGCCCATAATGCCGCCACAACAAAGTTTGATACCTGAATCACGAACACGAGACAGCGTATCCAAGCGATCTTGATAAGTACGAGTGGTAATAATGCTGTCGTAGAACTCAGCAGAGGTATCTAGGTTGTGGTTGTAATAATCCAAACCTACTTCTGATAAGCGCTTCGCCTGATCATCATTTAAAGAACCTAGCGTCACACAAGACTCTAAGCCTAAAGATTTAACACCCTTAATCATTTCAAGCACATAAGGAAAATCTTTCTCGGAAGGATGCTTCCATGCCGCGCCCATACAGAAACGGCTTGCACCTTTTTCTTTTGCCAAAGCTGCTTCTTCAAGCACCTTTTGCACTTCCATTAACTTTTCTTTTTCAAGTTCAGTATTGTAATGACCACTTTGCGGACAGTACTTACAATCTTCTGGACAAGCGCCAGTTTTAATCGATAAAAGCGTACTAACTTGCACTTCATTCGGTGCAAAGTTTTCCCTATGGACAATCTGAGCTCGAAACATCAAATCCATAAAGGGTAAATCAAACAGTGCTTTTATTTCCGCATGAGTCCAATCAAAACGCGGTGCGCTCATATTGTTTATAGACATATTCGCTACAGACGTATTTGTAGACATACTTAAAGACATAGTATCCTCGATCCAGAAAAATTAATGGAGCAATACTAATGGACTGGAAAAAACTGTCAACAACAAAAATATCCGAGGTTTACAAGAGGTTATTTTTAAATCAATGCTATATCTGCAATATAAAATGCCAGAGCTCGCTCTGCCATCCATGCCATGAAGGATTTCCAGCCAACCTAAAGTACTGCCAGCACTGCAAACGCCCAACTCATAGAACCCGTATTTCATGTGGACAATGCCAAACCAACCCTCCACCTTATCGAACATGTATTGCTCCTTATCGATTCGAAGGCATCATAAAGACCCTGATACACAGCATCAAATTCAATCAAGGAACTCATTACATACGACCACTCATGTATCGATTAAGCAAACACCTCATCGAATCATATCCACCGGAGAGCTGGCCAGAACAAATACTCTATGTACCAAGCCATCCAAGCCGAATCAAAGAGCGCGGATTTTGTCAAACAAGAGCCATGGCCACTCAATTAAGGAAAAACCTCAAAGAGCTTCTGGGTGAAAAATGCCCTACTCTTCCTAAACATAACCCACTCAAAAAAATCAAAAACACTAAAGCTCAGCACTCATTAAGCCGAAAAGAGCGACTAAAAAGCCCTCAAAGTAGCTATCAACTTGATGGACCTATAGCCAAACATGTCGCCTTATTTGACGATGTAATGACCACAGGAAGTACGATTGAAAATTGCACTAAATTACTCTTAAAAGCTGGCGCAGAACGAGTTGATATTTGGGTCATTGCCCGAACACCAGATAAAGAATACTAATCATAAGCAAAGATATCAGCCTAGCCACAGAAGACACCTTTGTTTACTATGCCCCCAACAAAGCAATGGTGAACATCATGAAAACAGATCAAGAATATCTAGACTTAGACAAGCAACTTCTGTGGCATCCATACACTTCAATGAGCAAACCCAGCCCGCATTTTCTGGTCGAAAAAGCTTCGGGCTGCGAAATAACCTTAAGCGACGGACGCACACTGATCGATGGCATGTCTTCTTGGTGGAGTGTTATTCATGGCTACAATCACCCAACTATGAATGCCGCAATCCAAGCGCAATTATCACAGTTTTCTCACGTCATGTTTGGTGGCCTAACCCACAAACCTGCTATCGAGCTCGCAGAAAAACTTATCACTATTACACCGACTGAATTGCAACGTGTTTTCTTCTCTGACTCTGGTTCTGTTTCCGTTGAAGTGGCATTAAAAATGGCCATTCAATATTGGAATACTCAAGACAAACCTAACAAGCAGTTTTTTGTTACCCCCAAAAGCGGCTACCATGGTGATACATTCGCTGCTATGTCAGTATGCGATCCTGAAAATGGTATGCACAATTTATTCACTGGTGCGCTGACACAACAATTCTTTATCTCGCCACCACCAACTGGCCTCAGCGAACCAATAAAAGCCGAATACCTAGACGAAATTCGTAAGACAATTGAAGAGAATCACCAACATATAGCAGGCTTTATTATCGAGCCAGTTGTACAAAATGCTGGCGGTATGCGCTTTTATAATCCAGATTATTTAAATCACATTCGAGCACTTTGTGACGAATTCGAGATCTTGTTAATTTTCGATGAAATTGCCACAGGTTTTGGCCGTACAGGCAAGCTTTTCGCGACAGATCACACCAATATCTGTCCCGACATCATGTGCGTTGGCAAAGCGTTAACAGGCGGCTATATGACGCTGGCCGCCACTTTAACAAATGATAAAGTGGCACTTGGTATCAGCGACAATGGTGGCGTATTCATGCATGGTCCAACCTTCATGGGAAATCCTCTCGCCTGCTCCGCTGCCAACGCCAGCTTATCCGTTCTAAGCGAATATAATATTCCAGAAAAAATATCTCAGCTAGAAACATGGATGAAGGAAGCGCTGGAGCCATGCGAGCAGCTTGAGCAAGTAAAAGAAGTCCGCTGCCTTGGCGGCATTGGAGTTGTAGAGTTAAAAAACGCGATTAACCTACATGAAATTCAACCTAAGTTCGTCGAACTAGGCGTTTGGGTGAGACCTTTTGGTAAGCTTATTTACTTAATGCCACCTTATGTTATTAGCCAACAACAGGTGCAAGCATTGGCTAAAGCCATCTACCAAGTAGTAAGTGAAGAGCCTTGTTAACCCACCAGATCAGAAGGTTAATCATGAATTGTAGGTCGGTCTTTAGGCCATCAAAAGCCTAGTTAAACCAAACCAAAACCCTTGACGCGCTAAAGCACGACCTTGTATCTCTTCTTGATGAGTGTTTAGCTAGCACTTATCGCATCGGGAAATCGGTGAGCTCGTGCGCGACCTGAGCACAAAGATGCTGTTTTGTAGATTGAGCCCTGATTTCCTAACCTCCATTAAACTGAATGGTATCCTAGCACCCCAGGTAAGGGTGATGCTGCATGTACAAGGGGAGTAGATAGAGATGAAGGCTTTTATTGGCATTGATGTTGGTAAAGAAAAGTTAGATGTTAGTTGGTTACGCGACGTGGTCAAAAATAAGCAGAAAACCAAGGTCTTAAAGAACACAAAACAAGGCTATCAAGAATTAG
>NZ_FQVF01000044.1 GCF_900129155.1 Marinomonas polaris DSM 16579 | reverse complement strand
CCCATCAGTATAATGGTGGGTTATCACCCAATGAATCAGAACGATTATATTGGGAAAACTCTAAAACCGTGGCCAGTTTTACTTGACCACTACAGAAGATGCCTTCTTCGACGAATTTGGGGTTACCAAAACCTGCCAATAAGTGTTTCTAGGGTGACGCTGGCACCTTGGCGTTGACTTTTGATGAGGTCATCTTAGCAGGCTTGGGGCGGTGGTTGGGTTGTCGTAGCTTTAGCGTAGTTTTTTGGGATCAATGAAGATTAGGCGCTGTTTTTCATCTGACCCCAAATTCTCCACTGTTTAAAGTAATCGTATTATTAAAATTCGCCTCTAAACCGAAGGGTGTGACTAACGTAACCCCTTTATTCTTTACGAATGTAGCACCTACGGCTGTCTCCACTTCCACCCAATAGCTCATTGAATCTGACGTTGAAACATAGGGCCGGTCGTTGTTACGAATATGCATCCTTGCTTGATTTTTTACTGACCATGGAAAACTACTTAACGATTTAAGCCTGAGCTCATACTCAAGATCAGTATTTTCGTCAATTACGTCAGAATCAAAGTAAATCAAGTCAAAGTCGTTTAATGGAGTTAATACTTCTTTGCTGTGGAGCTTATCCCAGATTAAATTCCTAACAAATCCAGCGGCCAAGCACCAATCATTCAGACCAAGTGACGAAGCAAGTTCGAGCGCTTCCATTCGGTCACTATCAGATTCAATCCATTCAATTACTTGATCGCTAAACTTCAATTTTTGATTCCTAAAATTTTGTTAATGCACATGCGTGTTTAAGCAGTTTGGGGGCAGATGTAAAACTAATCTTTTTTTCATCTGACCCTGAGGTATCCCCACAAAATTTCAATATAGATCATAATGTTAGCGTAAGAAGGGAACGTTCATGACACTTGGCGATCAATAATTTCGCCAAAAAAAACTCATCACCAAAGCCATGAACGCGACCGCTATATTGAACAAAATCCTTCCGATTGTCAGCCCCAACATGCATAAAACTCGACGCAACGCGCTATCAGTTTGTGTACTCAGCTTAGCCCAAGGAAACCTTTGCACTGTGACCAGTATCGGTCGAGGCATTCAATCAAAAGCATACGAGAAGCACCGTATTAAACGCTCAGACCGATTACTCTCCAACCCGAATTTACGCCGCGAAGCTTTATCGATTTATGCTTATATCTGCCGACTCTTTGTGATTCAAACGCGTCCAATCATTAGCGTGGATTGGTCTGATTTAGATGCTCGTGGACAGCATCTAGAGCTTAAACATCGTCAATCTAACCCGATCACTAATCAATTTGTACTTTATAAGAGCTCACCTAAAGGACGCCACTCCATCAATCAAAAAGGAAAAAGACGGACTTCGTTGTCTTCGCTTACCGCAGCAAGAGGAGCAAAAGAACCTTGGTTGTTAGTGTCTTCCCTTCCCGTGAACCGTCTTTATGCGAAGCATTGCGTCAAAGCTTATGAAACAAGAATGCAAATTGAAGAAGGTTTTCGCGATATAAAAAGCAGCCGATTCGGCTTGGGATTTGAGCTAAGTTATACATTCAAAATACAGCGGCTGAGCAACTTAATGCTGCTAACAACTCTTACTGCGCTGTTGCTTGTTTTAGTCGGTAAAGTTATAGAGTTGGCAGGATATGCGAACCGCTTCCAAGCCAATACACTACGCAAGCGAAGAGTTCTATCACGCTTTTACCTTGGGAAACGAGCTGTTATGACACGTTTCCAAATATCAAAACAGGATTGGAGGAATGGAATCAGACAACTCGTCCAACAGTTATCGAAGGGGGTCTAAGCATGCGTAATTTTGTGGGGATACCTCAGCATCTGACCCCAAATTCGAGCTCTTAGCTACATGGTTCGGCTTAACCCACCCTGTCCAGAATACCTTGAGCTTTTTTCGGCTACTGGCCTCGACTTTTTATACGTTTCTATAAACATCTCTTAAGAAAACTGTATAGTCATTTGCTGGAGGTATAGATGGAACTTGATACATCATATCGCTAACAAAACCTCTATGATAAGTACCGTGATTCACTATATGAAATATTATTTCAATCAGAGACATTTCACCTGCTCCACCACCAACAAATTCAAAAGTTACCATTCTATTTAGATCCTTTTCCTCCATTTCAGAAACGAAGTCTATATACCATTGATCTATTGTTTTTTGTTGTTCCCATAGTTCTAAAAAAGTTGGGCAAATCTCTGTATTTCTTGATGTATAGCCATGCGGTTCAGATAATAAATGTGATTTAAAGATATTATCTACAACATAGACATGATTCAGAGTTGATGGAATATTTTTGAAATTGGTATCCCTGAGCTTATAAAGTTCTTCCTCAGATATTTCCGACAAAGCAGAAAAAGTAATGTCATTTGCCCATGCCTTTGGACTTCCCAGACTTTACTAGACACCCATTAACGTTAAAATCTAGTTAATCAAGAGGTGTTTTTTATGAAGTCCAAACGTTACCCTGAAGAG
>NZ_FQVF01000011.1 GCF_900129155.1 Marinomonas polaris DSM 16579 | reverse complement strand
TTTATAATTTTATAATTTTATAATTTTATAATTTTATAATTTTATAATTTTATAATTTTATAATTTTATAATTTTATTGTTTTATTGTTTTCTTGTACTTTATCATTAGATTTTGCTGACTTAAATGAATTCCAGCATATTAGAGGGAGATGCTTTATACTATTTTCAACTTTTCTTTCTAAGTTTAAGGCTTTGTTATATTCTATTTCTTGCTTAGCAATAGCAGCCATGTATTTTTGCTGATCTACTGAATTTGCCAGCTCTTTTGCCTGTGCTTCTAGGGCTTTTCTGCTGATCATTAGTTCTTCTCTGTTCATTGATATCTCTTTATTCTGCATCCAATAACCGTAAGCAAGCCATGCAAAGGCAAGAGGGCTAAATGAGCCAGATAAGAAGTCGCCAACTTCATTTAATGGCATTTGGCTATTGAAACTAGATGAATACTGATCCTCAATTAGAAGCCAAAAAACTCTAATGCTCCATATAACTGATACGAATAGAAATATCCAAAAGTGAAAGTCTTTCTTTTTATCTTCCATGCTAGTACTCCCCTAAATCATTGGATGGCCTGACCACACAACTCGGCCAATTATTTTAAGTTTGCTCAAGTCTTGAACGGGTATGGTCATGTCTCGGTAGTTCTTGTTGTCTGAGATGATAGCAACCAAGCCGTCTAACTGTTTTTGCACTCGCTGACGAGCAATTTGAAAAGTGTAAAGGTTTTCTCTGGTCTAGTCGCTATTTTTGGCAAGTGGCAAGAAAAGGATATTTAATTCGAAATGAAGTGGTCGGGGGAGTTTTTAATGAAAATACAGGCCTAGCCTCACGGCAGTCCATAAATTAGCTTAAGGCCTTAGAAACAATTTACTTTTGAATTTGAGGAGCGTCTTCGCCTTGAGTGACAATTTTATTTTCTTTCCACATGACACTGTATTGACCTAGTTTTTGTTTACGCTCTAACGCTGCTTTTACTGCTTTTTTTAGAATGTCTTGTGTGGATTGTACCATTGGGTTTTTAGATTGAGTTGTCATAATTGGCCTCTATCATTAATTTTCTGAGTACATCTTGTTGATAAATAATGCGATTTTTTCCATGCTGCTCAAACAGTAATATCGGTTCTTCGTTCGCGTTCATATAGCATTGACATTGATCTACTTGGTACGAAAAAAGATCCAATAAATTTGCTAAGCTTCTTGGGAAACGACGAATAATATCGTTACTTGGAATGTTATGACCACCATGAGCAACACGCTCGGCAACTCGAAAGCTAGATACTTCGATATTAGGTAGTGCAAGATAAATTAGTTCTACTCGCCAGTTGTCTTCTTGCAGTTGCTTAATGAGTTTTAGGTAGCTCTTTCCTGATAGTGTCGTTTCGACAGCAAAATCTTTTCTCTTTTTAATATTTGCACGTATTTCTGAGAGGAATATACGACTTGCTGCGACAAGTTCTTTCTCGGGAGCTAATGGAGATAAGCCTGCAGCGATTAAGTCTGCATTTATGAAGCTAGAGCAATTCGCCACTTGAGGTAAAAACTCTAGGGCAAAGGTTGTTTTCCCTGCACCATTTGGGCCTGCGATGATCCAACAAGTTGGCATTGATCAGAGCTCCTCCATAACTTTACTTAACGAACCTTAGTCCAAAGCAAAAAAAACCACCTTAATGGGTGGCTTTTTATTTGATGCTTCATACGTGCATCCAGTTCCTTTTAAAAAGTGCAAACCCTTCTAAAAACAACCGTTTAATTGGTGGAGGCGGGGGGGGTCGAACCCCCGTCCGTCAGTCCTCTGCCATCGGCTCTACATGCATAGTCACTTCTATTATTTGACCACGAACCGCCCGAAGGACAGGGTGTTAATGGCGAGCCTACTTAGTCTTAGAACCTTATCCCTAGGCGGGGCATCAGTTAGCATCTTGTAATTTATGATACTGCAGAATCTCTGGCTACAAGCAACCTGAGGGCAGCACACTAGCAGCGGTTTAGGCTGCTAAAGCGTAGTTTTCGTCGTTTGCGACTATAAAATTGATGCGGGGGATTAACGAGATCACGCATCACTCTCGACATGCACCTTTGGGTTTGTAACCGACGTCGAAACCATGTCGCCCCCAAAAAGTAACGTTAGTCTAGCGCAAACAATCTGCTTACGCTAGAGATAACGCTGAAATGCTTAATTCAACCTAATTTTGAATGGCGTCTATTAAGCATTGTGTTTCATTAGTCGTTCTTTGTCTCTTGACCAATCACGATCACGCTCGGTATCACGTTTATCGTGTTCTTTTTTACCTGTTACCAAGGCGACTTCGCATTTGATTTTGTTGCCTTTCCAGTACAGCGCCATGGCCGCACAAGTTTTGCCTTTTTGCTCGGTGACTTGGATGATGCGTTCAAGCTCTTTGCGGTTTAAAAGCAATTTGCGTTGGCGCATTGGTTCACAAACGACATGCGTTGAGGCACTAAGCAGTGGCGTAATACGCGCACCGACGAGCCACGCTTCGTTTTGATGGATGATGACGAATGCGTCTACTAATTGGGCTTTGCCTTCGCGCAGGCTTTTTACTTCCCAACCAGACAAAACCAAACCGGCTTCGAACTTCTGGTCGACAAAGTAGTCGTATTTTGCACGTTTGTTAAGCGCGATGGTGCCCGTGCTGGTGGATTTTTTCTTTACTTTACTCATAGTTACAAATTATACGGTCGATAGTGGCAAAAACCTATGCTTTTCTTGAGGTATGCGCCTGAATGTTGGAAAATTCGCACTTGTTAATTAATTTGTCAGGTTAGGTAGCGCGGATGTGTTGGCCACGTTTACGTTTTATTCCTATCCTTAAACACATCTTGTGTATTTAGAGCCTAAATTTATGCCGGAAAGTAGATGTTTACAAGGTATCTGGTCAAGTCCGTGGATATTTATTTTTGCGGCCAGTGGATCGGCAGTGGGATTAGGGAATATTTGGAAGTTTCCTTATGTGCTCGGACAAAACGGTGGCGGTGCATTTTTGTTGGTGTATTGCTTATGTTTGTTACTCGTTGGTTTGCCTGTGTTAATGGCGGAAGTCGCTTTGGGTCGCACGGTTCGTTCTAACCCAATTGATACGGTAAACGATTTAAGTGAGCGCCGTATTGTTCATCCGGCTTGGGTGTTTGTGCCTTGGTTAGCTGGTATAACGGGGTTTCTGATTCTGACTTTTTATAGTGTGATTGCGGGCTGGTCTCTTGCTTATTTGGATCGTGCGGTGTCTGGCGACTTTAAAGACATCACGCAAGTTGGCGCGGCCAGCATGTTTGATAATTTGTTAGCAACACCGACAGAAATGTTGTTATGGCATTCTGTATTTATGGGATTGGTGGTGTTAACCGTCGGACAGTCGGTGACGCGTGGTTTGTCTGCTGTAGTACGGATTTTGTTACCGATTTTGGTAGTGATGTTACTGTTGTTAGCATTTTATTCCATGACTATTGGTAATATGAATGAAGCGCTGAACTTTATGTTTCGTTGGTCTTGGCAGGATATTACCTTTGAGGTTGTCTTATCTGCAGTTGGACTTGCTTTGTTCAGTTTGAGTGTCGGAATGGGTGCAATGTTTGCTTATGGCGCTTATATGAGTAAGCGTATGTCTATTGCCCGAGCTTGTAGCATAGTTGTTGGTGTGGATCTGCTAGTGGCTATTTTGGCAGGTTTGGTTATTTTTCCATTGGTGTTCTCGTTTAATATTGATGTCGAAGCTGGGCCAAGTTTGACCTTTGTGTCTTTGCCTATCATTTTTGGTAGTTTACCAGGCGGTCAGTTTTTTGCAGGAGTGTTCTTTTTATTACTTGTGGTTGCTGCTCTTACGTCAGCCATATCCATGTTAGAATTGTTCGTTGCTTGGCTGCATGAAAAATTTTATATCGCCCGTTTGAAAGCCGCGCTACTGATGGGGATTGCCGTTTGGTTTGTTGGTATTGCGGTGCTGTTGTCTTTTAATCATTGGGACAGCAAAATTGTCTTTGGGCTGAATTTCTTTGAATTGTTAGATGAATTTACGTCTTTGATTCTTTTACCAGTGGGAGCTATTTTGCTGTCTGTTTTGGTGGCTTGGTTTATTCCACATTCCATGTTGCAAAATGAGATGATCACAAAACAAGCAAATCATTTTCAATGGTGGTATAAGACATTGAAATACATAAGTATTCCAGCAATGATTGTGATTACCCTTGCTGGCTGGATAGGAGTGTAGTTTGAGTCATATAGAACGCTTCGCACATGTTAATTACAGTTGCGAGCAAATGTTTGCCTTGGTAAATGACATCGACGGTTATCCTGAGTTTTTACCTGGGTGTTTGAGTTCTACATTAATTTCAAAAACGCCAACGGAAATCGTTGCGTCTTTGGATGTAGGTAAGGGACCAGTTAGACAATCTTTTACCACGAGGAACTTTCTGGAAGATTTTAGTCGAATAGAGATGACCTTGGTAAAAGGGCCGTTTAAGAGTTTGCATGGCGTATGGACTTTCACGGAGTTGTCTCCGACGAGTTGTAAAATCATGCTGAGTATTGAGTTTGAATTAAGCGGTATGCTGAAATTTGCCTTTGGCGGCGTGTTTAGCCAAATTGCCAATACGATGGTGGATTCTTTTAGCAAGCGTGCAAAAGTGGTATACGGTGAATAGTATGAGAGTTGAAGTAGCTTATGCTTTGCCTGAGAAGCAAAAAATTATTGCTCTAGAGGTTGAAGATGGTTGTACCGTGCGCGATGCTGTGCGCCGTTCGAATATCCAAGTTTTCTTTCCTGATGTGGATGTGGAGACCGTAAAAGTGGGTATCTTCGGTAAAGCCGTGCGAAATGCAGAAGAGCAAGAGTTAAAAGAAGGCGAGCGAGTTGAGTTGTATCGTGAGCTGAAGGTTGACCCAAAACAAGCTAGGGCCAACCGTGCAGCAAAAACAACTAAAGATTAGTTGTTTTTGATTTGTGTTAAAACGCCGTCGCTAAAAATTAGCACTAGGTCGTTTGCATCACTTTTCTTGGTGTCTGGTGTTGCGTATAGAACTGTATATAGGTAATGCCATTCGTCTGGCTTGAAAGTGTCTCTTAACATGGGGTTACCCAGTAGGTAAGTGACCTGAGATTCAGACATGCCAATTTGTAACTGTGATAGTTGTTCCTTCGTTACAAGGTTTCCTTGTGTTACTGGAACCTTGTAAGGTGGTGGAAATAAACTGCATGCGCTAAGTGAAAGTGCTGCGCATAATATTAAAACTGATTTTTTCATTTGTATTATCCTTACTCCGGTGTGCTAATGATAAAGTAATTATCAACAAGATCGAATAGAGAATGACTCATGACTAGCGAAAATCAAGAGCTAAAGAAAGCGGGACTCAAGGTAACTCTACCACGAGTGAAAATTTTACAAATTCTTGAAGGTGCGGGCGACCGCCATATGAGTGCTGATGATGTGTATCGCACTCTACTTGATCAAGGTGAAGATGTTGGTTTGGCGACAGTTTACCGTGTGCTAACTCAGTTTGAAACTGCGGGTTTGGTGCAACGTCACCATTTTGAAGCAGGAACAGCTGTTTTTGAGTTGGCGAAGGGGGACCATCACGATCATATGATTTGTCTAGAAACTGGCAAAGTCATTGAATTCGTTGATCCAATTATTGAAAAACGTCAGCGTGAAATCGCAGAAGAGCATGGTTTTGATATTGAAGATCACAGCTTGATTATCTACGTGCGTCCAAAGAAGAAATAAAAGTTCGTTTACCTAAGGGTAATGCATGAGAAGGGCCTAAATAGCAGAGTTTAGGCCCTTTTTTGTTTTAGTTTCTATTTTATCTAAATGAAGCGCTACTGCAGTTGAACATTTCTAAGCATTTCGCGAGCGTGAGCTAAGGTTTGTTCGGTAAGTTCTAATCCACCTAATAAACGTGCGATCTCTTGTGTGCGGTCTTGATCCTTGAGTAGCTCGACCTGAGAGGAAGTTGCTTCATCTTCAACCAGTTTACTGACTCGTAGATGCTGATTGCCTTGCGCTGCCACTTGCGCCAAGTGAGTCACACAAAAGACTTGTCCGCGTTTGCCTACAGAGCGCAGCATGCGGCCAACGACTTCAGCAATACCACCGCTGATGCCCACATCTACTTCATCAAATACCAATGTTGGGATAATGGAGGTGTGTGCGGTAACCACTTGAATGCCCAAACTAATACGTGACAACTCACCACCTGAGGCAACTTTGCGTAATGGTTGAGCAGGTTGGCCTGGGTTGGATGCGATCATATATTCGATGTCTTCAAAACCATTTGCCGAGACTTGGTTTAGTGGTTGGCATTGAATAAAAAAACGCGCATATGGCATACCCAATCCATGTATTTGTTCTTCAACTTTTTGTGCTAGTTCGTCTTTTGCGATAATGCGTTTTTCGGTCAATGTGGTGGCAAGCGCAGTAAGCTTTTCGTAGGCTAGCTCTTCTTTTTCTTTTAATGACTCTAGGCTTTCTTCGCTGCCTTGTAAGCTATCCAGTTCTGCTTCCACACTTTCTCGTAAGGATAAAAGTCCTTCTGGTAAGGTTCTGTGTTTGCGAGCGGTATCGTAAATATCAGATAAGCGACGCTCTATATCGATAAGACGTTCAGGATTTTGCTCCAAAGTATCTTGGTAGTGATGCAAACTATCTGCCGCTTCTTGTGCCTGAATTAGGGCTACATTCATCATTTCTAACGCATTTTCTAATTCTTTTGTGGCTGGACGAATTTGGCTGGCGCTATTAATTGCTTGATGCAACAAAGAGCAAATATTGCCTTCGTCGCTGTCTATCAAAATACCGCTGGCTTGATAGGCTTTAAATTGTGAATCGGCAATGTTCGACAAAAACGCTTGCTCGTTCTCTAATTCTTCGATTTCGCCTTCTTTTAGATCAAGCTGCTGCAGCTCTTGTGCTTGATAAGACAATAGTTGGATTTTGGCATCTTGTTCTGATGAGCGATTCTGCTGAGCAGACAATTCTTCTTTTAGTTGTCGCCATGTTGCGTATTGCTGACTGACTTTTTTACTTAGCTCAGTGAGTCGGCCATATTCATCAACTTGTTGTCTTTGGGCATTCTTTTTGAGTAATGACTGATGCTCGTGTTGGCCATGGATATCAACTAATTGGCTACCAACGTCTTTTAGATCGCTTAGCGTGCAAGGGCGACCATTTATGTAAGCCTTAGAACGACCTTCTTTGCTGATAACACGGCGTAATATGCAATGTTGATCGTGTTCTAGATCTCTTTCTTCTAGCCATTTATGTACGTGTGGATAGTTTTGTATATCAAAGCTTGCGCTGATATCTGCTCTTTTTTGCCCATGTCTTACGACAGCAGCATCGGTACGATCACCTAAACAAAGTGACAAGGCATCCACCATGATGGATTTACCTGCCCCTGTTTCACCTGAAATCACGGTCATACCTTTCTTGAACTCCAATTCTAGGGATTCAACAATGGCGAAGTTGGAAATAGCGATGCTGGTCAGCATAGAGGGCTCCAAAGAGAGAATATATTTATATGGTTATTTATACAGTACTTGGTTGTTTTTTGACAAGTCTTGATCGCAAATTTAATTCCCATGAAATTAATACGGCTTTAGTGTTGAAAGGTTAAAAGCTGACCCCATATACCCTGCACATAGGAAGCATTGTTTCTGTTATTTGGAGTTGAAAATGAGTGAGCAGCAAAAAAATCCTAATCTAGACGCGGAGCATGATTTGAAAAGCGAAACGCAAAACGAAACAGTAGAAGAACTTTTAGAGCCTGAAGTAGAGACTTTAGAAGAAGTTACTGAAAATGATGAGCTTGCAAAAGCATTAGAAGAAGTCGCTCAGTATAAAGAAGCGGCACTTCGCGCTCATGCGGATGCACAAAACGTACGTCGTCGTGCAGAACAAGATGTCGAGAAAGCGCACAAGTTTGGTTTAGAAAAGTTTGCTAAATCGATTGTGAACGTGGCGGATAATCTAGAGCGTGCTTTAGCTTCTGCACCAGATACAGGTGAATCTGACCCTGTTCGTGAAGGTGTAGAGCTAACGTTAAAAGATTTGCTTGAGACTTTGGCTCGTTTTGAAGTGAAAGTGGTTGATCCACATGGTGAACCGTTCAACCCTGAGTTGCATCAAGCCATCACAATGGTGCCAAACCCTGAGTTAGAAGCGAACACCGTTATGGATGTAGTGCAGAAGGGTTACACAATTAATGGCCGCTTATTACGTCCTGCAATGGTAGTGGTTTCAAGCGCAGCCTAAAAATACTGTCATTTTTTTGACACTGGACGCTTGAAATACTTTTAAGCGTACCCAAATACAGAATTATCATCGTCATAAACGAATTTATTGGAGATACAAACCATGGGTAGAATCATTGGTATTGACTTAGGTACAACAAACTCTTGTGTTGCCGTCTTGGATGGCGAAAAGGCTCGCGTTATTGAAAACGCTGAAGGCGACCGCACCACACCTTCTATTGTTGCCTTCACCGAAGACGGCGAAGTCTTGGTGGGTCAATCTGCAAAACGTCAAGCGGTAACAAACCCAACAAATACTTTGTATGCGGTTAAGCGTTTGATCGGCCGCAAATTTAAAGATGACGTGGTTCAAAAAGACATCTCTATGGTGCCTTACAAAATTATTGCTGCAGATAACGGCGATGCGTGGGTAGAAGTAAAAGGCGATAAGAAAGCTCCACCACAAATCTCTGCTGAAGTTCTTAAGAAAATGAAGAAAACAGCAGAAGACTACCTAGGCGAGAAAGTAACAGAAGCGGTTATCACTGTTCCTGCTTACTTCAACGACTCTCAGCGTCAAGCAACAAAAGACGCTGGTAAAATCGCTGGTCTAGAAGTAAAACGTATTATTAACGAGCCAACAGCGGCTGCCTTGGCTTACGGCCTAGACAAGAGCTCTGGCGACTCTACTATCGCGGTTTATGACCTTGGTGGTGGTACATTCGATATCTCTATCATCGAAATCGCTGACGTAGATGGCGAGAAACAATTCGAAGTGTTGTCTACAAATGGTGATACTTTCCTAGGTGGTGAAGATTTCGATATGCGTGTTATCGAATACTTGGCAGCTGAATTCAAAAAACAGTCTGGTATCGATCTACACAACGATCCATTAGCTCTTCAACGTTTGAAAGAAGCGGGCGAGAAAGCGAAAGTTGAGTTGTCTTCTTCTTCTCAAACAGAAGTTAACTTGCCTTACATCACTGCAGATGCAACTGGCCCTAAACACTTGAACGTGAAATTGACTCGTTCTAAGTTGGAGTCTTTGGTTGAAGAGTTAGTATTGAAATCTCTTGAGCCTTGCCGTCAAGCATTGAAAGATGCTGATTTGACTGCTTCTGATATCGATGAAGTTATCTTGGTTGGTGGTCAGACTCGTATGCCACTAGTGCAAGCGAAAGTAACTGAGTTCTTCGGTAAAGAGCCACGTAAAGACGTTAACCCAGATGAAGCGGTTGCAATCGGTGCGTCTATCCAAGGTGCGGTACTTTCTGGTGATGTGAAAGACGTTCTTCTTCTAGACGTTACTCCACTGTCTCTAGGTATCGAGACAATGGGTGGTGTTATGACAGCATTGATCGAGAAAAACACGACGATTCCTACTAAGAAATCTCAGACTTTCTCTACAGCAGAAGACAATCAAAATGCGGTAACTATCCACGCATTGCAGGGTGAGCGTAAACAGGCGTCTCAGAACAAATCTCTAGGTCGTTTCGACTTGGCTGATATTCCACCTGCTCCACGTGGTGTGCCACAAATCGAAGTAAGCTTCGATATAGATGCCAACGGTATCTTGAGTGTTTCTGCGAAAGATAAAGCGACTGGTAAAGAGCAGTCTATCGTTATCAAATCTTCTTCTGGTTTGAGCGATGAAGAAGTTGAAAAAATGGTTCAAGACGCTGAAGCGAATGCTGAAGAAGACCGTAAGTTCGAAGAGCTTGTACAAGTTCGTAACACAGCTGATGGCATGATTCACGCAACTCGTAAAACGTTGGTTGATGCTGGCGATAAAGCAACAGCGGAAGAGAAAGAAGCGATTGAAACTGCAATCACTGAACTTGAAGAAGCGCTAACGTCTAACGACAAAGAGAAGATCGAAGAGAAAACCAATGCGTTGACTCAAGCATCTGGTACTTTGGCTCAGAAGATGTATGCAGAAGCTGAAGCTGGTGCACAACCAGCTGAAGGCGAGCAAGCTAAGTCTCAGGATGATGCTGTTGATGCAGAATTCGAGGAAGTGAAAGAAGATAAAAAATAAGCGCTAAGCACTTATTTGCCCATTAATAATGGGGTTGTTTATAGCGAGCACGGTTTTAGACCGTGCTTTGCTATTTGCAAAATATGAGATTGACGATTTTTAAAATTCAGTTTTTTTAGATTTAGACTTTTTAATTCAGACTTTTCAATTCAGGAATGCTTGCGATGAGCAAAAGAGACTATTACGACGTTCTTGGGGTGGCCAAAGACGCGGATAAGAAAGACATTAAAAAAGCTTATCGTTCTTTGGCGAATAAGTACCACCCAGATAAGAACCCAGACAACCCAGAAGCACTCGATAAATTCAAAGAGCTGGCTGAAGCTTATGAAATACTGTCTTCTGATGACAAGCGCGCAGCCTATGATCGATTTGGTCATGACGGCGTAAATGGTCAAGCTGGTGGCTATGGCGGCGGTGCTGGAGCTGGTGGTTTTAGTGATATTTTTGGTGATGTATTCGGTGATATTTTTGGCGGTGGTGGTGGCGGTCAAAGCCGAACTCGTCGCGGTTCCGATTTACGTTACACTTTAGAGCTTGACCTTGAACAAGCGGTTTGGGGATGCGAAGAAAAAATCCGTATACCAACCTTGGTGAACTGTAATACCTGTGATGGCTCTGGTGCTAAGAAGGGTTCAACGCCTAAGACATGTGGAACCTGTGGCGGTGCTGGCCAAGTACGTATGTCACAAGGCTTTTTCTCTGTTCAACAGGCTTGTCCAGAATGTCATGGTGCTGGTCAAGTGATCAGTGATCCTTGTAGAGATTGTCATGGTCAAGGCCGTGTACAAGAATACAAAACGCTTAATGTAAAAATTCCTGCTGGCGTAGACACAGGCGATCGTATTCGTTTGTCTGGTGAAGGCGAAGCAGGAACTCATGGTGGTCCTGCAGGTGATTTGTTTGTTCAAGTCTCTGTTAAACCGCATAGCATTTTTGAGCGTGATGGTGCGAACCTATATTGCGAAGTGCCAATTAGCTTTACAACAGCGGCATTAGGTGGCGAAATTGATGTACCGACGCTAGATGGTCGTGTGCGTTTGAAAGTGACTGCTGAATGTCAGTCTGGCAAGTTGTTCCGCTTGCGTAATAAAGGCGTGAAACCTGTTCGTGGTGGTCCAGTTGGTGATTTGATTTGTAAGGTCGTTGTTGAGACGCCAGTAAATCTAACGTCTCGTCAAAAAGAGCTATTCACGGAATTGGCTGAAAGTATGGGTGAGGGGACAGATCATTCACCTAAACAGAAAAGCTGGTTTGATGGTGTGAAACGTTTCTTTGACGATATTAAGAAATAAAACTTTATTGCTTCGGCAATATAAAAGAGAAAGGCGCCTATTTGGCGCCTTTCTCTTTTAGTAAGTAATCAATGTGGTTGCGTAATAAGCTCGCTGCGTTGGTGAAGCTTTTATTATTCGGAATAATGAAGTCCGCTTTGTTGCGAATGTCGATGGTTTTTAGTGATGCTTGACGTACATGGCGCATATAGCGGCTGGTAACCTCATTGACGTCGCGTCCACGTTCTGCAATGTCACGCTTTAAACGTCGTACTACGGCGATATCCATATCTGTATCGACGTACAGAAGGTAATCAACGGCATCACGAATACCTGCGTCTTGGAACATCATATGACCTTCCACGAGAACAACATGTGTTGGATCTAGATTGCGATAACCTGTACGTCTGTGTTGTGAGTGATCGTAAACCGGAATTTCATTTGGTTGCTGACGGTTTTTACAGTTATGAATAGCCAGAGTTAGGCTTTCAAGGTCTAACGAGCTTAAGTCGTCAAAGTTGTAAACGTCTGGATCAATACTGCCGCATCCATTGTAAAAACTGTCTTGGCATAGGGTGGTGATTTTGTCACCTTGGCCTTCCGCTAATAAAGAACAAAGTCGGCTTTTTCCGCTGCCGGATACGCCGGTGATGCCAATAACAAGAGCCATGTATTACCTCAGAAAATAAAGTTTCGGTACTCCTTGAGTTTAAGGAGTTTATAATGTTGTATTATATATCAGGTTTGATCATTTTTGCCTGTCAAACTGAAGCATGACATCTCAAAGGAAGGATTAATGCGTACGAAAGTTGCCCCAATGTTTGCTCTGTTTATTTTTGCTCTTTCTATGGGGACTGCAACATTAGTTAAGGCGGAAGCAAATGATGTTTCTCGATCCTCTAATGTGGCTGAGTTGTTTGGTTTACCATTAAATGATCTGAGTGTATCTCAATTAGAAAATCAGCTTAATAGTATGGGGTTGCATAGCTATCCGTCTTATAAAGATGGTGTTATAAGCTACAGCTTAGGGCCTGAAGGTATTTTAGGAGTCACAAACGCGACTATTTATTCAAATGGATCGGGTTATGTTCGTCAGGCGCTGTTATCCGGTGTTGTGGAAAGCAGTGAAAAACGTAAAGCGCTAGGTGAGTTGCTTGCGCGAAAATACGGTAAACCTAGTGAAGGTTTTCTTAGTAATGGTATTGGGCGTTCGAAATGGCTGTTTAAAGATGGCACCATGATAGAATTTCATAACACGACTTATGATGTTTCTCTCATATACGTTGATGAAAGTCCAAAGGTGGCCACTCGATCTGGGCAAATTGATGTTGAAGCCCTGTCTCGTAAAAAGCAATAATCTTATAGTTTGTTTATCGTGTAGTTAATTATCTATGTTTATTCTTGATCTCAATCTTCGTTTTGCACATTTTCTTCAACCTTATCTTCAGGATATTTCTTTAGCTTTGGTAGCAACCTGTTTGGTGGTTTACGGGGATAAGGTGAATGGTTTTCTTAAAAGCTTGGTGTCTTCTTGGGTGTTTCTCGCTCGAGTGATGGCGTTTATTTTGATGTGTACTTTTGGTTATGGGCTTCTGACATTATGGAGTCAGCCATTAATATATTGGGGAATTACACGAGTTGATTTGGTGTATCGACCGGTCTTAATCCTATTTTGTTTTTGTCTTTTGGGTGTTTTGGCTGAAAGAAAGCGTCATTTGTAAAATAATTCATGAAATTTCCTGTCAGTTTTCGTTGCCAAATTACAACATAATCGCACCATTACTATGGATCAGCCATGTAATTGCGTGATTATGTAGTAAAGTTTCTAGACCTTCTTTGTTATTTCGTTATTTCTATAAAAAAACACGCTAAATGCCCGATTTTAAAGGTTTTTTGTAGTCTTCTTACAATTTGTTTTTGTCCTAATCTGCCGTTAGACTGCGCCCATATTGATATAACAGAGTCTTTTTTCGGGGGCAGAAAATGACAAGCACTTGGTTACAAGCACTTTCACAAGCAGAATCTATGATTCCTCTTTTAGGTAAACTTGGTCGCGAAAAAGCGGTAAAAGTTCAGTTGGCAGGAAACACCTTAATGGCGGATTCTGTGACTGGTCTGATGGCTGCGTTTGATCAGCATCCTGAATTAGACCTTGTCCAAGTTTATCAAGTGTTGGAGCAAGTGTTAGCAAGTAACACCGCTCATACCGTTGTAGAACTAGAATCTTTGATTGCGGAAGCGGATGTTGAGTCTGTACTAGCGGCTCAGCCAAACGATGGCACAGAAACTCCTGTTGTTTTGTATGGATTCGGCCGTATAGGTCGTTTACTTGCACGTCGTATGTGTACGCTTGGCCATACAACTCCAGGTATGGCATTAGCTGCGATTGTTGTGCGTAAAGCATGTGATGATGATCTTTCTAAACGCGCTAGTTTGCTTAAATACGATTCTGTTCATGGTATATACGACGGTTTAGTAAAAGTTGATGAAGAGAATCAAGCTCTGATCATCAATGGTTCGCCAGTAAAAGTTATTTATGCTTCTGATCCTGCTGAAGTTGATTACCAAGCCCATGGTATTAATAATGCTTTGCTTGTTGATAACACAGGTCGCTGGCGTGATCATGACGGTTTGAGTGTTCACTTAAATCGTCCAGGTATTGAGCGTGTTGTACTGACTGCACCTGGTAAGGAAATGAAAAACATAGTTTTCGGTGTAAACGATAGCGATGTAACAGACGCTGACCGTATTGTTTCTGCTGCATCTTGTACGACAAACGCTATTACGCCTATCTTGTCTGTACTAGAGAAAACATACGGCATCGAATCTGGTCACGTAGAAACTGTTCATGCTTATACGAATGACCAAAACCTAATCGATAATATCCATAAAGGTGATCGCCGTGGTCGTGCTGCAGGCATGAACATGGTGATGACTGAAACTGGTGCGGCTAAAGCGGTATCAAAAGCGATTCCTTCTCTAGAAGGTAAGTTGAGCGGTAGTGCGATCCGAGTTCCTGTTATCAACGTTTCGATTGCGGTATTAAGTTTGAACTTGAAGTCTGCGACGTCGGTTGAAGCGATTAATCAGTTGTTGAAAGCTGCATCAAATAGCGCTGAATTGACAGGTCAGATCGGCTACAGCGAAGAACGTGATGCGGTAAGCTCTGACTTTATCGGTTCTCAGCAAGCGGGTATTTTGGATTCTTTGTCGACGAAAGTTCGTGGTAATCAAGCAACTTTATATGTTTGGTACGATAACGAGTATGGCTACAGCTGTCAGGTTGTGCGTTTGATGGAGAAGCTTGCACAGGCAAATTTTACTAAGGCTGAATTGCTCGAAGACAAAGCAAAAGCAGCTTAAGATATGACCGGACACATTTAACGTGTGTTATTTAACGGCGGCCCTTGGGGTCGCCGTTTTTTTTTGCCTCAAATTTAAGGACGTAATTTCGAGGCAAAAAAAAGCCGGATAAAATCCGGCTTCAACAAAAGTAACTAGCAGTTGCGAATAACATCATCCTGTGGGGAATGGTGATATTCATCTAAAACATGACTGTGGGACAGGTTTTAGAAGTAATACAGTTAGGGCTGTATCAGTAAATATTAGGTCGCTGTTCAACCTAAGAGATTAACTAATTCTATCTTTTTGGGTCGGTGTTACAAACGATATAAATTGATTTGTTGGATTAGCTGAATTAATGCAAAATATAGGATGTATTTTTAAATCAATGATTTTGATTTTTTATTATGTGATATTTTTTTTGTTAAGTGTTTGTTTATTAAAAATTTATTTCATATTTATGATGTGTTCTTTGCAATTTTAGCTTTATTTTTATTGGTTTTTTAATTCAGTGTATGTCTAATTTTGCAGTAGCTGAGATCGTCTTATGGTGGTTTTTTTATGAAGTCTGTTCCTTTAGTTGGGCTGGGTACATTTGCTATCGCGGCTCGTCATTTGAGTTTCACTAAAGCCGCGCAAGAACTGCACCTTACACAGGGGGCCGTGAGCCAGCAAATTCGTCAGTTAGAAGAGCGTTTAAAACTTACTTTGTTTGTTCGTTATCATCGACGTCTAGAGCTGACCGTGGCCGGTGTGCGTTTGGCTGTGCAATTGAATCATAGCTTTACTGAAATTAATGATTTGGTTTTAGAGTTGCAGGAAGAAGAAACGTCTAATATTTTGACGGTTTCTGTTATGCCGTCCTTTGCAACTAAGTGGTTGATTCCTCGACTGGGTAGTTTGCAAGAAGCCTATCCTGATTTACAGCTTCGCATTCAGGCCAACGATAGAGAGGTGAATTTCCAGCGCGACAGAATTGATGTAGCGATAGTGCATAGCCATGTGCATAGCTCAAAAGGGCATATTGTTCCCTTAATGAAAGATAAGGTTTTTCCCGTTTGCAGTCCTGCATTTGCAGAGCAGCGAGTTTTGACTGAAGCAAGCCAGTTAGCGCAAGTGCCTTTATTAAATGATGACTCTGAGTGGCGTTTTTCTAGTCCATATGCGGAGTGGGAGAAGTGGCTGTTATTGGCTAATGCAAAAGGCATTAAGCCTTCGCGCGGCATCAGTTTTAATCGTGGTGATCTTGCTGTGCAAGCAGCTGTTGCTGGACAAGGCGTTGCTTTAGGGAGAACGCCTTTGGTGATGGATGATATTCAGCAGGGAAGATTGATGAGGCCGTTTTCAGAAACATTAGATGAAGGTCATGCCTATCTATTTGTTTGTCCCGAAATGCAGCGTCAGCGAGAGCCGGTTCAGCAGTTACTCAGTTGGTTAGTCGCGCAATGCTACGAATATTCACCAGAGGATGCTTTGACGACACCCGATGGTCTGATTTCGTTATAATTAGTTATCTAATAGTAATTTAACTGAAATCGCCAAACACATAATAATCACCATGGGGCGAATAAGCTTCGCACCTTTGGTGATAACGAGGCGTGAGCCAATTTGCGCACCAAACCATTGTCCAATTCCCATTACGATACCCAATGCCCAAATAAGGTGACCGCTAAAGGCAAACATGGCCAAAGAGGCTAGGTTACTGGTCGCGTTGAGTACTTTTGTATGAGCCGTTGCTGAAACGACAGTGAGCCCCATCAAACACAAATAAGCAGTAGAAAAGAAAGCGCCAGTTCCTGGTCCAATCAATCCATCATAAAAGCCAATGCTGGTACCGATAATTACC
This sequence comes from Marinomonas polaris DSM 16579, assembly GCF_900129155.1. Lineage (GTDB taxonomy): Bacteria > Pseudomonadota > Gammaproteobacteria > Pseudomonadales > Marinomonadaceae > Marinomonas > Marinomonas polaris. Next base: position 163,600 of record NZ_FQVF01000011.1, on the reverse strand, counting down.
GCAAACTGTATGTGAGTAAGGGAAAATTTACTGGCAATGTAAGGCTGAACCTTGGGTAAGAAGAAAAAGAAAATGGCTACCGCGATTAAGATAATTGGAACGGCTTTTAGCAGTAGGCTACTGTCTAAATAAGAGACTAATAGTGTGCCGCAGATAGCGCCGATGGCTGTCATCAAAATGGGGAGCCACATATCAGACAGCTTTACTTGTCCTTTTTTTATAAAGTGGTAAGACGCCGATACTGTCCCCGCGCAACCTTGTAACTTATTGGTTGCTAGCGCTTCGGCTGGTGACAGTCCTGCTGCTAATAGAACCGGCACAGTAATTAAGCCACCACCGCCTGCAATGGCATCAATGACGCCTGCAAAAAAAGCGGCAGCAAAGAGTGCAAGATAGATCCAAATAGAGATATCGAAAAAAACAAAGTCCATTGAGTGTTTATTCCTGTAGGGATAGATGTACGATGCTTTTTAGTAGAGCAAAAAAAGCCCACCTAGACAATCGTTTAGGCGGGCTAATGAGTAGTAATAGTAGAGTATTTTATCGAACTAAATTAAATTTTTGTTTGGATGTAGCTTTCGAGAGTGCTTTCTTGATTCGGAGTAAATTCAAGGCCAAGCTTAGTTCTACGCCATAGAATATCTTCTGCTGAATGCGCCCATTCATGCTTGATCAAATAATCCACTTCCACTTGATAAAGCTGATTGCCAAAGTGCTGGCCAAGGTCGCTTTCTGAATTCGCTTTATTTAGTAATGCATGAGTTAGTGTACCGTAGCTATTGGCGAATCGATGGGCAAGGTGTGCACCGATAAAAGGATAATCTTGTTGTAATTTCATCGCAAAACCATCAAGAGACATACCTAAGTCACCGCCAGGTAGTGGTTTGCTGTGAGTCCATTCGCTTCCAAGGTTATCAAAGTAGGGTGTAAGCTTTTTCATCGCAGATAAGGCTAGTTTGCGGTAGGTAGTGATTTTTCCGCCAAAAATACTTAGCAATGGTGCTTGATGATTTTTGTCGTCAAGGTGCAATGTGTAATCGCGAGTGACGGCCGAAGGATCAGACGACTCATCTTCCAATAGAGGTCTTACGCCTGAATAGCTCCAGACAACATCCGCTGGTGTGAGTGTTTTTTTGAAATGATCGTTCGCCACTTTCAATATGTATTGAGTTTCATTTTCTGAAATCGCTACATCGTTTGGATTGCCTTTGTACTCAACATCGGTTGTGCCTAACAATGTGTAGTGTTCACGGTAAGGAATCGCGAAAACGATACGTTTGTCGGTATTTTGCATAATGAAAGCGTTTGAATGCTGATAAAGCTTCGGCACAACAATGTGGCTGCCTTTGATCATGCGAATGCCGTAAGGGGCTTTTTGTTCTAGTTTAGTTTCGATAAACGACGATACCCAAGGGCCTGCAGCGTTTACTAAGGCTTTGGCTGTTATCTCATGAGTTTCTTTGGTTATTTGATCCTCTAGGCTGATGTGCCATTGGTTGTCGATACGTTTGGCAGAAGTGCAACGAGTGCGAGCAAAAATAGACGCTCCATTTTGCTGAGCACTAAGCGCATTGGTTACCACTAAGCGAGCATCATCAACCCAGCAGTCTGAGTATTCGAAACCTTGCGTAATATCGTCTTTTAATGGGCTATCTGCACCGTACTTGACGCCTTTTGAGCCTAAAAGTGTCTCGCGCTTACCTAGGTTGTCATAAAGGAATAAGCCAATGCGAATTAGCCAAGCTGGACGTAGGTGTGGTCTGTGAGGCATTTGAAAGCGCATCGGCGTAACAAGATGAGGAGCAACTTTTAGTAATACTTCACGTTCTGTTAGGGCTTCTTTTACAAGACGAAACTCGTAATGCTCAAGATAGCGCAAACCGCCGTGGATTAGTTTACTACTCGACGATGACGTAGCATGAGCCAAATCTCCCATTTCGCAAAGACCCACATTTAGGCCTCGTCCTGCTGCATCAGCGGCTATTCCTGTGCCGTTAATGCCGCCGCCAACAATAAATAGGTCAAAATGGGAGTGATTCATACAAAGCCTCACGATTTAAAATGCGAATGTTTATGTTCGAAAGTGAACATTTGTGTTCGATATTAAACCTCTAAAGCGATTATGACAATAACGCTTTGTGAAGTTTTGGTGAACATTTGATCTTTTTTAGGTTTGAAGAAGGGTGAAAATTGAAGTCAACTGAGTGAATTACTGTGATGGTGCAGGGCCCAAGGGTTACTTGGGCGTGCAGATTTCCAATCGAACTTTGTGCTCTTTCATTAGTTTGATGATGGCTTTTGGCGGTTGCTCATCAGTAAACAGTCTATCTACTTGGGTTATGTTACCTAAACGAACAACTGCATTGCGGCCAAATTTAGCGCTGTCAGCAGCGAGAAAAACAGTGCGTGAATTATTGATGATACTTTGCGCTACTCGAACTTCTTGGTAGTCGTAATCCAATAGTGAGCCATCGTTAGGGTCAATACCACTAATACCGATGATGCCAAAGTCGACACGGAATTGATTGATGAAGTCGATAGTGGCTTCACCCATAACGCCGCCGTCTCGTGAACGAACCGTACCGCCCGCAATAATCACCGTAAAGTCTTCTTTTCCGCTTAAAATTGCAGCAACGTTAAGGTTGTTGGTGATAACTTGCAAACCTTGGTGATTCAATAGTTCCCTTGCAACGGTTTCAGTTGTGGTGCCAATATTAATAAATAAAGAGGCATGATTTGGAATTTCGGCGGCGATTCGTTTGGCTATTTGCTCTTTCGCTGGCAGTTGCAAAATTTGTCGGGTTGCATAAGCCACGTTGGTGGTGCTGGAGTCGTAACTCGCGCCACCATGATGTCTGCGTATTTGATCAGCTTTTGCCAACTCATTAATATCACGGCGAATGGTCTGCGGTGTGACAGCAAATTGGCTGGCCAATTCATCGATTGTCACGTAACCCTTTTCTTTCACTATGGCGACAATATTGTCTTGGCGAGAGAGTTGACCCATATTGTTTTCTTCTCCTGATAAAAGACATTACTTATTAAACGAGGCTTGCTAAACGAGTGCGCATTGGTTTTTAATAGGGAATATTCGTATTTGAATATTCATGTTCAAAAAACAAAACAACAATTAAGTCGCTTACTTTTTGAGTGGCTGTGATTTCAAAGAGAATTCACCATGACGCATTATATTCTGGCTATTGATCAAGGCACCACCAGTTCTCGGGCTATTTTATTTGATGAAAAAGGCTCTCGTGTTGGCCAATCTCAGCAAGAATTCCCACAAATTTTCCCTGATGATGGTTGGGTTGAGCATGATCCTGAAGATATTTGGTCATCTACTTTATCTGTGTGTCGCTCAGTTCTCAAGGATACAGGGATCGACGCGCAAGCGATAGCAACCATAGGTATCACCAATCAGCGCGAAACAACGATTTTATGGGATATCGATACTGGGAAGCCAGTTTATAATGCTATTGTTTGGCAAGATCGACGTACCAGCGGGTTTTGTCAGTCTTTGAGTGATCAAGGATTAGGTGAAAAAGTTCAAGAAAAAACTGGGCTGTTAATCGATCCGTACTTCTCTGCAACCAAGATTCGTTGGATCTTAGATAACGTCGATGGTGCACGTGAAAAAGCTCAGGCAGGTCGTTTGGCTTTTGGTACGGTCGACAGCTTTTTATTATGGCGATTAACCAATGGCAAGTCCCATAAAACCGATGCAACAAATGCGGCTCGTACTATGGCGTTCAACATTCATACTCAAGAATGGGATGACGAGCTGATCGAGCTGTTAGGAATCGGCGATGTATTGTTCCCTGAAGTCATGGATTGTAGTGCTGATTTTGGAGTCATTGATGCTGCTTGGTTGGGGGCTAAAATTCCAGTTAATGGTGTCGCAGGTGACCAACAAGCCGCTTTAATTGGGCAAGCTTGCTTTACGCCCGGTATGGTGAAGAGTACTTACGGTACTGGTTGTTTCATGATTTTGAATACCGGTGATAAAGCGATTCGATCTGAACATAAGTTGCTCACTACCGTAGGTTATCGCCTAAATGGCAAAGTCACTTATGCATTAGAAGGTAGTATTTTTGTGGCTGGCGCCGCGATTCAATGGTTACGAGATGGCTTGAAGCTATTTGCTGATGCTAAAGAGACACAAAGTCTGGCTAAGCAAGCATTGAATGATGATTCTGTTTATTTAGTACCAGCTTTTACAGGGTTAGGTGCACCATATTGGGACCCTGATGCTCGTGGCGCCATGATTGGGTTAACGCGTGATACTAGTGTCGCTGATATCGTTAGTGCTGGTTTGCGTTCTGTGTGTTATCAGACAAAAGACTTAGTTGGTGCCATGGCGCAAGATGGCGCAACATTTAGCTCTTTACGTGTCGATGGTGGAATGGTTATAAATGATGTGATGGTGCAGTTCTTAAGTGATTTGTTAGAAATCACGGTAGAGCGTCCTTGTGTGACTGAAACCACTGCATTGGGCGCTGCATTTTTAGCGGGTCTGCAGGTTGGCCTTTATCAGTCTTTGGATGAGATTGAAGTCTTGTGGAAAGCAGATAAATGTTTTGAGCCCACAATGGCAAAAGGCACAGGCGATAAATTGTATCAAGGTTGGCAAAAAGCAGTGGATCGTGTGCGTACACGAGACTAATTTTTACGATTTGATACATGCTTTGTCTTGTGTGATAAGGCAAATATGGCTAACTTTAACAATGGATGTTTATTCACAAAGGGTTTAGAGAATGTCGAAACAGTTTGCCGAAGTACAGCAAGATGATTTTATGAAGTTTGGTGGTGAGCGTCCAAGCTATTTAGAAATCGAAGATGCATTGATGTCGCTAGGCGGACATGGTGTTGGTGGTAATAACTTCAAGAATGAAATGGTGAAATTAGCAGGTTGGACTGGTGGCGCATTGACTACTTATGCTCAGCGTGCAGCTGTTGCTCAGGCCGCTTTTAATCGTATCCGTGAAGTTTTGCCAAAGGCAACTACCGCTGATGAATTGAGAGCCATTCTTAAAAGTTTGAAATAAGTAGTTATTTCAAACTCAAGGTTTAAAAAGTAAAAAGGGGAATGGCATGATAGGTCTTTCCCCTTTTTTATATCTGTCTTTTGGCTGGTTTTATTCTGCGTCAGCGATGGCTTTCATGCCGTATTCTTCGTCTAGAATACGCCCGATAACATTGTTACCGGCAAGGTGATGTGCATATTGCATGTGTAAGCATCGTACTTGATCCCAATTCGCAATGCCGCCAATTCCAAGCTTATCAAACAAAGGCTTGAAGCCTTTTTCTTCAATAATGGCTTTGTGCTCAGCGCTCATTACTTCCCAACGCCTTGCGATGTAATCGCGGTGAGAAGCATGATGTGCTTCTCGCAATGTTTCGTCGTCTTTGATGCGCTGCTCAAGCTCTTTTACAACACCATGACTTTCTATTTTTGCCAAAGCTTTGTCGATGGCTTTGCTAGAAAGCCAATATAGAGTTGGGAATGGCTGCTCGAAAACCCAAGTCTCCATCTCTAATACTTGAGGTATGCCGCTAGGTGAATAATGAGCAATGGCACTAATGCCGCTTGGGGTACGTCCGAGTTGTGCTGTGATGATATCAATATCACGCTGAGAAAGTGTTGTTGTCATAATGTCTTATTGAATAGTGTCTTCTAAAAGAGAAGAATTAAATTGTGAACGCAGGGAAACTGGCGGCGAATTTTTGTATCCATTCAGCGGCGGCTTCATTGTAGTTGAGTCGTCGGCCTTCGATTTTTGCTTGGCGTCGGTAATGTTCTATCTGAGATAGCTGCTCGATCATGCGAACACAGTAACACTCTTCTTTGGTAGGGAACTCAATGGCGATGTGGTAGCCGTCCGTTTCTTTAGTGCACCAAGCTATACGGCCAGACACGCAAAAGTTTGGGTCAATCTCTTCCAATGTAATTCTTACCGAGCGTCCATTGTCAAAAGGACGAAGGGTGACATATGTGATACCGACAAACCCAGCTCTATCTTCAGTAATTTGAGGAAAGGGCTGATCTTCTATTAGCGTAATGTCTAACGGAAGGTCTCTCGGATGTGCAACAAATTCCATCGCAACAAGCCAGCTACTATTTCAGATATTCATGTTATCGGCCAAGAAGGCAGAGTGTTTAAAAAAGAATGCGAATTGTACGCTTTTTGCCCTGTCTGTACAGACGAATTTTAGGATGTCTGAGGCTAAAATCATAACTTCTACTTATATGTGAAAATGCTCAATGTGGTGCTTTGCATTTTGAACTGCTCAGATAGCTGTATTAGCCTAGCTTAGGGGATCTGAAGGTGGCAAAGCTTACCGAGTTCTTTTAGTGCAGCGTCGGTTTTATTATCCCAATTTAGTGCGTAGTTTAATCGAAAATGATGGTTGAATTGCGCTGTTAAACTGAATGCTAACCCTGGCAGCAAGCCAATGCCAATTTCTAAGGCTTGGGAATGAAGTGTCATGGCGTTTACCGTGTCTGGTAAAGTGACCCATAATAAAAAACCACCTTTTGGGGTAGAGGTTTGAGTACCTGCTGGAAAGTGATCCTGAATGAGCGCCTGACAGCGAGCTAAGTTGTCTTGATAAGATTGTCGGGTTTTTCGTAAATGACGATCATACGCGCCGTTTTCTAGAAAATTGGCGATAGCTGTTTGCGTTAATGTGGGAATCGCAAGGGATTGAACATAAGCGTAATGTTCAATCTGAGTTTGAAAAGGGCCGCCAACAATCCAACCAATGCGAAACCCTGGCGCGATACTTTTAGAAAAAGAGCTGCAGTAAATAACGGTATTTTGTTTGTCGTCAGCTTTTAAAGATCGCTCGCGTTTGTCTTTATAACTCAACTCTCCGTATACATCGTCTTCAATCAGAGTGAAGCCGTGTTGAACAGATTGATTGAGGATGCGTTGTCTTGCCAAGTGGTTGAGCGTGGCGCCAATCGGGTTTTGGTTGTTTGGTGTCACCACGCATGCCTTGATATCCCATTCTTTTGCCGCATTTTCCAGAATATCTAAGTCGATCCCTGTTTCCACTGAACAAGGGATTTCAACCGCCTTTAGGTTCAACACTTCAATGATTTGTAATACTCCATGATAAGCCGGGCTTTCGATAGCAACGGTATCGCCCGCTTTTGCGACAGCTTGTAATGAGAGCATCAAGGCGTTTTGGCAGCCCAATGTAATAGTAATGTCATCGGGTTGCAGCTGGCATCCGCTGTCTAGCATGCGGATGGCTATCTGACGGCGTAAGCTGAGTGATCCTGGGGTGAATTCATAAGCTGCACATATTTCTGGCTCTAAGCGCATCAGGCGCCCTACAGAGCGCTGTAGCTGTCGTATCGGTAGGAACTGGCTTTTAGGAATAGCTGCACCAAATTGCATGATATTGCCGTCTTGAGAGGCATGAAGTAAGCGCCGTAGTAAAGCATGTATGGTGCCATCATTCTTAGTAGGTTCAATTTTTGCGGGTTCTGTTGGCTGGAGCTGAGTTTCTTGAACGAAATAGCCTTTTTGAGGGCGTGCTTTTATGACGCCTCTGTCTTCTAGCAAACTGTAGGCTTGCAGCACAGTCGCAACACTGACTTCCATTTGTTTGCTGGATTTACGAACCGATGGGATCTTTGCGCCTGGTAAGAAAATACCTTCATGAACTTGGTGTTCAATTTGGTTAGCAATTTTTTCGTATAAGGGGCAATCCATAAAGCGCAGGTCGAATTCAAAATGAGAGATGTTTAATCTACCAGATTGGTGGATTGAAAGAAATCTATGCCGATTTTACGGCGCAAAGGTCTGTGTGTTAAGTGGTATTTTTTGACGCTCTGGGATAGGCGCTCATTGTAAATAAAGTGTTATGGTGTTCCTGTATACTTGGTCAGGTTTATATCAGCTTAAATGTTTAGCTGCCGGGTAAGAAAACTAAAAATTTAGAGCAGATTTTAATTTAGAGGTCGATTATGTCGTTATCCGTTATTCAAAGGATTTTATTTGGCTTTAGTATTTTACTGCTACTTTTGCTGATGATTGCCGCATCTGGATTTGTAGGCATCAACAAAATAGAAGATAGATTAAACGTAGTTACAGGGAAAGTGGCCAATATCTCATCTACCAGTAATGCGCTAAAAGAAGATGTCAGCTTTGCTAATGCGGCTGTTTTACAATATTTACTTAGTAAAACTCCCGATTCATTGGAAGACTTATCCGCACGTTTTCTGAAACATAAACAGGAGTTTAGCGATGTTTCAGAGCAATTGTCTGCTCAACTTCAAGGTTTGCCAGAGATGAGTCAGGCGCTTGAAAGCATTAACGCTGAAGTGGAGCGTTTTTATGGTTATACCGATGTCGCCTTTTCTAATCATAAAACCATGTTAGAACTTCAGGCTGTAGTGCCAGATGAAAAACTTGATCTTAAAGATGCAATTGCTTTTGCTACAGAAGATTTAGGTATGTTGGTAACAGATGGCGATACATCCGAAATCCAATTTGCGGCTTCTTACATGCATAGTCAAATAGAAAGCCTTCAAGTGACGGTTAATGATTACTTTGATGTGCGTAGTCTAGATAAAATGCAGGAATTACGTGATGCTATGGCATCTATTATTTCTAGCCTGAAAGACAAACAATCCTATTTGAACGATGACAACATCAATGGTCTGGTGAGTGAAATAGAAGCCAGTGTGATGTCTAGCGATGGTGTGGTGGCGAAATTTTACGAGAATGCTCGTCTAGTACAAGAGTCAGAAGTGCTGGCGAAACAGCTGTCAGGCAGCATGGAAGTGGTTAATACGTCCGTGCAGCAGCTATTATCTAAAGCCGCTTTGATGGGGTTAAACGCTAAAACAGAAGCAACAGATGCTGCGAAATTATCAACGCTTATTATTGAGGTTGTATTGGTTGTTTCTATAGTAATTGCAGTGCTGGTGGCATTATGGGTAAGTCGAAGCATTCGCCTTCCGTTGAAAGAAGTGATGACTGTACTGGGCAAGATTTCGGATGGTGACTTCACTCAACGCAGTAAAGTAAAAACCAAGGACGAGTTTGGTGAGTTATCTGCTTGGGTAAATGGGCTGGTGGCGAAGTTACAAAAGGTCATGTCTGAGATTGATCAGGCGTCTAATGAAGTTGCTGAGTCTGCTGGCAGCAATGTTCGCTTAGCTGGTGATTCTAAACGCTTGATGAGCGCACAGAATGAAAGAACCTCTGAGGTTGCTTCGTCTATGTCGGAAATGGTGTCTACGGTCGATCAGGTGGCAAAAAGCTCAGAAGTTATTTTGCATCAGATCCAATCGGTTGATCAAAGAGCTCATCAAAATCGCGAACAAATGGATACCAATATTCATAAAATCGAACACCTTCTCGAGCAAATAGAAGAATCGACGACAGTTGTGAATGAACTTGATGAGCATTCGAAGAGCATAGATCGTATTTTAGAGGTGATTCAAAGTATTGCGGAGCAGACGAACTTATTGGCACTAAACGCTGCGATTGAAGCTGCGCGTGCTGGCGAGCAAGGTCGAGGTTTTGCCGTAGTGGCAGATGAGGTTCGTATTTTAGCTACTCGAACTCATAGCTCCACTGAAGAGATTCAGCATGTTATCGCGCAATTACAGCAAGGTGTGACAAAAACCGTTGGCAGCATGGAAGAGAGCCGAAAAAGTGCTACTTCTAGTGTTGAGGAAGCACGCACAGTTGGATTGTCACTAATTGAATTGCAAGGCAGTATGGCTGAAATTCGGGACTTAAGTATTCAAATTGCTACCGCCGCTGAAGAGCAATCTGCTGTAGCGCAAGAAATTAAGCAAAATGTATTAGAAATATCTGAGATGTCTGAACAGGCGGCATTGGGTTCAGATCAGAGTGAGAAAGACAGTGAAGGATTGTCTAAACTGGCGTCTCATCAGAAGCATCTACTTAGTCAATTTAAGATTGTTTGATGGTTTTTCTAAGATAGGTTGCGTTAATATTGGGGCAACTTAATTCTCTGGAGATAAAGTTCATGTCGATTCTTATGGGTGATATGTTGCCTCATGGTACGTTTCAGGTAATGGGAGAAGAAGGTCCTGAGACAGTAGATGTCACAGAATTCTTCTCAGGCAAAACTGTATTGATGTTTGCCGTACCGGGTGCTTTTACTCCAACTTGTAGTGCTAGTCACTTACCTGGTTTTGTAGTGCACTTTGATGCTTTAAAAGAAAAAGGAATAGACGACATAGTGTGTCTTTCTGTGAATGACGTTTTTGTTATGAATGCTTGGGGTAAAGCGAATAACGCTGAAAATCTGATAATGGCAGCAGATGGCTTGGCTGAGTTTACTTGCTCTATGGGATTAGAACTGGATATTTCAGCTGCTAAAATGGGCATTCGTAGCCGTCGATACGCCATGTTAGTGACTAACGGCATTGTTCAGCAGTTATGGTTGGATGAGCCAGGCGAATACAAAGTCAGTTCTGCGGAATATGTTTTGTCTCAGTTATAAGCTTTTTGTTTAGCTTTTTTAGTCAGGCAAAAAAACGACGCACATGGCGTCGTTTTTTTATGTCTCATATTAATGCTTCGTTCATTACCAGCTAATAGCCAAATAAGGTTGGTAAAAAGGTTACCGTGCTTGGCACAAAGGTAATCAAGATCAAGACTGCCAATTCCACTAAGAAGAGTGGCATGATTTGCCTAGATATAGCAGCAATACCTACGTTCGCAATCGAGTTAGAAACGAATAGACAAATCCCCATCGGTGGTGTGACAAGGCCGATCATCAGGTTGAAAATCACCACAATACCGAAGTGTACTGGATCGATACCAAGGCTCATCGCGATAGGATGCAGAATCGGTAGCAATATCAGCATCGCTGCGATCCCTTCTAGGAATAGACCAACAACCAGCAAAATCACGTTGACTAGGATTAGGAACATCCAAGGGCTAGAAACTTGTTCTAGTACCATTTGGCTAACCGTTTGTGGCACTCTTGAAAAAGTTAGCAACCAGTTCGCGGCCGCTACTACGCCAATCACGATCAGAATCACAGACGAGTCGCGCATTGCTCGAATAAAGATGCGTGGCAAACTCGATATTTTCAAGCTTTTCAGAATGAATACACCTGCTAACAGAGCATAAGCGGCGGCAAAGGCAGCGGCTTCCGTTGGTGTAACAATACCAGTCAGGATTGAGCCCACAATGAATATCGGCATGAACAGCGGAATCCACGCATCAACAAAAGCCTTCCAACGCTCTTTCATGGACAGTTTCGCTTTTAACGGTGCGTAATGACCCGCAAAAAAGTAAACATAGATCGACAAGCCAATAGCTAGAAATAGTCCAGGTGTTACGCCCGCAAGGAATAGCGCTGGTACAGAAACACCGGTAGTAATCAACGCATAAATAATCACTGGAATACTTGGCGGAATCATCGGTCCAATAACAGACGATGCGGCGGTTAGTGCCGCAGCAAAAGCTCGTGGGTAACCTTCTTTTTCCATTGTCGGAATAAATACGCGTCCAAGTGCCGAGGTATCGGCAACAGCAGAACCTGACAGTCCGGCAAAAATAACCGACGCCCAGATGTTTACATGGGCAAGGCCTGCTTTCATATGACCAACTAACGCATTAGCAAAGTTGATAATTCTACTTGTGATGCCACTCTCATTCATCAGCTCACCAGCTAGAACAAAAAGTGGAATCGCCAAGATAGAGAATGAATCTAAACCGCTGAAAATACGTTGAGCGACGAGACTGACATTGAAAGGTAACGTGTAAACATGACCAACAACGCCTAATAAAATGGCAAACGCAATAGGGCTGCCAATAACCAAAAGAACAATAAGAATCCCAAGACCTAGCATAATTACTGTCCTTTCTCTAACGTTGTAGATTGAAAATAGTCGATGAGTCGTATGAGTGCTGCGATCACAAGACACGCACCACCTATGACCATAGCCACTTGAAAATAATACATTTGAATGCCTGTGCCGGGAGCTTGTATTGCTCCTCGCTTCATCATGAAAATGTAACCGGAATAGGTCAGCACACAGCCGCTTACTAGCGCAATAACGTCAGATATAAAATGCAGAGCATGGCGAATCTTAGCGGAGACCATATCTTCTAAAAAAGTAAAACGAATATGAATGCCCTCTAAATAACACAATGCCATACCAAACATGGTGCCGTAGATCATGGCGTATTTTGCGACTTCCTCGCTCCATTGGATCGGTGAGTTAAATAAGTAACGGCTCAAGCTACTTACTAAAACAACGCCAAAGATAACGAATAGGGAGGTGCCGGTTAAAATCGAAAGAGTATTTTTATAGAGGCGCTTCATGTTGAGCTTTCCGGGTTGTGACAAAGGAAAAGCAACCGAAAGCCATTAAAGAAAGCTCTCGGTTGCTTGATTTCAAGTACTGAGTTTATTTCGAGTTGCTAACGACTTTTACAGACATTTGAGCGCGTTCGATCCACTCTGGCTGTACTTCACCTTTTAACCAGTTGATAACAGCTGGTTGCGCGATATCACGGAACTTAGCCATTTGTGCTGGTGTTGGAGTGGTGATTTGCATGCCATTAGCTGCAAGAGATTTTAAGCCTTTTGCAGAGTTAAATTGCTGCACTGCACGACCTACAGTTCCTGCAACTTTTGCTGCACGGTCAATAATTGCGCGATCTTCATCGCTCAATGATTGATAAAGGTCTTCGTTGATTAGTAAGAAATCTGTGCCGTAAACGTGACCGTCTAGTGTTAGATATTTTTGGAACTCATAGAATTTGTTCGCTTCGATAACACTAACTGGGTTTTCTTGCCCGTCAACAACGCCAGTTGTTAATGCAGATGGTACTTCAGGCCACGCAATTGGCGTAGGCTCTGCGCCCATTGCTTTTACCATTTCAACATATAGTGGCAGGGTTTGAACGCGGATTTTTAAACCGTTTAAATCTTTTGGTTCTGCAACAGGGCGTTTTGAGTTAGTGAAGTTACGGAAGCCTGTTTCGCCATAGGCAAGAGTGCGTAATCCGCTTTCTTTCAAGCAATGCTCAGACAGTGCTTTGCCGAATTCGCCGTCTAATACTTCCCAAGCAACAGGAGCTGATGGGAATAGGTAAGGAATTTCTAGAACCGATGCTTCTTTACAAACTTTTGCAAAGGCACCAGACACCATCGTCATGCTAAGCGTGCCTTCTTGAGTAGACTGAACAAGATCTGTTTCGCCACCAAGCTGGCCGGAAGGGTAGACATTAACTTCAATGCGGCCACCAGACTCAGCTTCCACTAAGTTTTTGAAAACTTCTGTCGCGGCACCTTTTTTAGAGGTTGTCCAATCTTGGGGATCTACGTGACCAATAGTAAGAGTAAGATCGGCTGCGCTAACGCTGCTTACAGCACCGGCAGCAATTAAACCAAGTGTGATTTTTTTTGTTAGATTCATTTTTACGTCTCCAAGCACGGGATCTTATGTGTCCCGGTTGTTTTATTTTTGTATTTTCTATCCTACTTTGTAGTAAGACAGGCTGTCCTGTATTCGAAACTAGCATTTTTAAGCCTATAAATAATATAGGATCATTTTAAAAATACCCTATATTTTTTCTTAAAGGCTCACAATGACACGAATGTGAACTATTTCTACATTTGGTCTTTGTGTTTCACTCAATACCTACTTTTTGATCTGCTTTGCTAAGCAACATGACCAAAATGTCGTAAATCTTGTATTTTTAGAAATGAATTTTTAATGTCTCTTATATATCGAAAAAGGAATACAAAAACATCATCATGTTCGTTTTTTTTGAAAAAAATCATATATATCATAGTGATAGTATTATTTTAAAGGAACCTTTAGCTGGTGTAAAAGTGAGATTTTCCAAAATAAATATCTAAAATGAGTAGATGTTCTCGTTGTGCTAAAAAACAGCTATCTCAAAATGCAATACCCTTTCGGTCAAATTGAAATAGCCAAATAGCCTATACACAAGAATACTCTGAACAGATTGTGATTGAATGGCTGTGTAAATAAAGAAGGTGAGAGGCATAAAAATAGACGTCTAATCTTCTATTCCACAGCAATTGCCTTAAATAAAAACAGCGCCTTAAATAAGAATAGAGAGTAGTAACATGATTATAGATTGCCACGGACATTATACGACTACGCCAGCAGGCGTTGGTGAGTACCGCGATAAACAAAAAGCACAGGTCGCTAAAGACCCTGCTTTTGTTGGTGAAAAAGGTAAGGTTATTGTTTCGGATGATGAAATTCGTGACAGCATTATCAATAATCAGCTGCGTTTACAGCAAGAGCGTGGCACCGATTTAACCATCTTCTCTCCTCGTGCTAGCTGGATGGGACACCATATTGGTAATGAATACACCAGCCAATATTGGACAGAACATCAAAACGATTTGATTCGCCGTGTTTGTGATCTTTTCCCTGAAAACTTTGCTCCTGTAGCGCAGTTACCACAATCGCCAGGTGTTGATCCTGGCAAATCGGTTGCTGAGATCGTTCGTACTGTTGAAGAAATGGGTTTCATCGGTATCAACTTGAATCCAGATCCAAGTGGCGGTTACTGGCAAGATAAGTCTTTGGCGGACCGTTCTTTCTATCCTATCTATGAAAAAATGTGTGAATACGACATTCCTGCGATGATCCATGTGAGCGCGGCATGTAACGATTGTTTCCACACGACTGGCTCACACTACTTAGGTGCGGATACCACTGGCTTCCAGCAATTAATGATGTCGGATGTATTTAAAGATTTCCCTGAATTAAAAATCATTATTCCTCATGGTGGTGGCGCAGTGCCTTATCACTGGGGACGTTTCCGCGGTATGGCATTAGACCAAGGTTTTGATCTAGCTGAGCGCGTTTTGAACAACATCTATTTTGATACTTGTGTTTACCATCAGCGCGGTATTGATCTTCTTTTAGACATTATTCCAACGAAGAACATCTTGTTTGCGTCTGAAATGATTGGTGCGGTACGTGGTGTTGATCCAGAAACAGGTCATTATTTTGACGATACGAAACGCTATATCGATAACAACACTGTGTTATCCGCTGAGCAGAAACAAGCCATCTTTGAAGGCAATGCTCGTCGCGTCTTTTCAAGACTAAAAGCGTAAGGCTCTCGATTTAAGGGAAGGAACATATAATGCGAAATAATGTAGTAGTACAAAATATTGAACGTGCTGACCAAGCTGTAATCGATGGTTTGGCAGAGTGCGGCGTAGCGACGATTCATGAGTCTCAAGGTCGTGTTGGTCTATTGGCTCATTACATGCGCCCAATTCAAATGGACAAGACCATTGCCGGATCCGCGATCACTATTTCAGGTGCCGCTGGCGATAACTGGATGATGCACGTGGCGATTGAGCAGTGCAAAGCGGGTGACGTGATGGTATTTGCTCCAACGTCTCCTTCGAATCACGGCTTTTTTGGTGATTTGTTAGCAACATCAGCGCAATCTCGTGGCGTAGTTGGTTTGATTATCGAAGGTGGTGTTCGTGATACTCGCGACCTTCGTCAAATGAACTTCCCTGTTTGGTCAAAAGCCGTGTTTGCCGAAGGTACGATTAAAGAAACCGTTGGTTCTGTTAACGTACCTATGGTTTGCGCTGATGCCTTGGTTAATCCTGGTGATGTGATTGTGGCTGACGATGACGGTGTGGTTGTAGTGCGTCGTGAGAATGCTGCTGAAGTATTGGAATTGTCTCGTAAGCGTATGGCGAATGAAGAATCAAAACGCGTACGTATGGCGAATGGCGAATTGGGCTTAGACATTTATGAAATGCGCCCACGTCTAAAAGAGAAAGGCTTAAAGTATGTCTAAACATTCAGGCGTTATAAAGAGTGCGCCTTGTATGTGGATGCGTGGCGGCACGTCAAAAGGTGCTTACTTCTTAGCCGCAGATTTACCGATTGATGTCGATGCTCGTACGCAGTTTTTATTACGCGTGATGGGCTCGCCAGATGAACGTCAGATCGACGGCATCGGTGGTGCAGACCCATTAGCATCAAAAGTCGCCGTGGTGAAAAAGTCGGAACGTGACGATGCCGATGTAGACTATTTGTTCTTGCAGGTGTTTGTTGATCAGGCCATTGTTACTGATGCGCAGAACTGCGGCAACATTTTAGCCGGCATTGCACCGTTTGCGATTGAACGTGGCTTGGTTGAGGCCAAAGAAGGCGAAACCTCTGTACGTATTTTTATGGAGAATACCGGTCAAATCGCGGTGGCGCGTGTTGCTATAAAAGACGGCGAAGTGCAATACGAAGGCGACGCTCGTATTGATGGCGTGCCTGGTTTTTCGGCTGCAGTACCGATCGTTTTCCAAGACACCGCTGGATCAAGCTGTGGTGCTTTGTTGCCAACGGGTAATGTAGTCGATGTGATTGATGGCATTGAAGTAACTTGCATCGATAATGGTATGCCTGTGGTTATCATGCGTGCTGTTGATATGGGTATTACGGGTACAGAATCTCGCGAAGAACTTGAGGCCAATGACGAACTGCGTGCGAAGCTAGAATCTATTCGCTTGCAAGTTGGCCCTATGATGAATTTGGGTGACGTGAAAGAAAAATCCGTTCCTAAAATGACCATGGTGAGTGCAGCGACGAACGGCGGTGCTATCTCCACACGTACTTTTATTCCCCATCGTTGTCATGCATCGATTGGCGTATTGGGTGCGGTGAGTGTGGCGACAGCTGCGGTGCTGAAAGGGTCGCCTGCTAATGAAGTAGCAAGTTATCAGTCAAGCGCTCGTATGACGTTGGATGTTGAGCATCCAATTGGCGCGATGACCGTGATTTTAGATCAACAAGAAAACGGCGACCTAGGTTCTGCGGCGATTTTACGTACCGCGAGAAAGTTATTTGATGGGCAGGTATTTGCTCATGGTAACGGTCTTTAATTCGCTGATTTTTAGCATAACGAATTTTTTAAAGGTATTTGAACATGATGGACAAAGATTATATTCCATTTCATCCTGCTCCAAGCAAACCCGCTTTTAAAGCACCAGCGGGTGCAGTTGATGCGCATTGTCACGTTTTTGGTCCAGCGGATAAATTCCCGTACCATCCAAAACGCAAATACACGCCTTGCGATGCGTCAAAAGAACAGTTGTTTGCCTTACGTGATCATCTAGGTTTTTCTCGTAATGTGATTGTTCAAGCATCTTGTCATAGTACCGACAACTCGGCTTTGATCGATGCGTTAGAAACTGCGGGGGATTTGGCTCGCGGTGTGGCATTTGTTGATGACTCTATCACTCACGAAGAAATTGAAAAAATGCATGCTGTGGGCATTCGTGGTGTGCGCTTTAACTTTGTGAAACGCCTTGTTGATAGCACGCCAAGAGAAGTGTTTTTCTCGATTGCTGACAAGATTCGTCCTTTCGGTTGGCACATTGTGGTGTACTTTGAAGCGGCAGATCTAGAAGACTTGATTCCTTTTTTGAAAGAATTGAATACCACGATTGTTGTTGATCATATGGGAACACCAAATGTTGCCAATGGCGTGGATCATCCAGACTTCCAACGTTTTGTTAACTTCATGGCTGATAATGACAACGTGTGGTGCAAGGTTAGCTGCCCAGAGCGTTTGACTCAACATGCGCCTGATTATTCTGATGTTTATCCTTTTGCCCGCACGCTAGTTGAGAAGTTCTCTGATCGTGTTTTGTGGGGAACGGATTGGCCACATCCGAACATGAAAGTTGAAGCGCCAAATGACGGTCATCTTGTGGATGTGATTCCTCATATCGCCCCAACACCAGAGCTACAACAAGCTTTGTTGGTGGATAATCCTATGCGTCTTTACTGGAAATAATCCAAGCTTCGCAGCAAAGTAAATGAATAGAGGTTACCGAAATGGCTAGTAACTATACAGATCGACAACTCCAAGGCACGTACCTTTTTGATGGTCAAATGGCCAAAAAAGGCTATGGCTTAAATAAAATGTGTTACTCATTTAATGATCAAGTAGCGCGTGATGAATTTAATGCGGATCCAGAAGCGTACTGTGAAAAGTTCAAACTTACAGAAGCGCAAAAAGAAGCGATTCGTAATAGAGATGTAATCGGGCTTCTGCGTGAAGGCGGTAGTATCTATTATTTGGCAAAGTTTACCGGCTTACTAAAGCTAAACATGCAAGACATTGGTGGCCTGCAAACTGGCATGAGCACCGATGAATTTAAAGCAATGCTTGAGAAAAATGGGCGAGGAGAAGTCTAATGGCGAACATTATTGGTGCGATAACGACATCTCATATCCCAGCTATCGCTAATGCTATGGCAAACGGATTAGAGCAAACACCGTACTGGAAGCCTTTTTTTGATGCTTATCCACCTGTACGTGACTGGCTAAATGAGAAAAAACCAGACGTTATTATCCTTTTTTATAATGACCATGGTTTAGAATTTTTCATTGATAAAAAACCGACGTTCGCGATAGGTGTTGCTGATGAATATCATAACTCTGACGAAGGTTGGGGCATTCCGACCATTCCGCCAGTGACTGGTGAGTCAGAATTATCTTGGCATATTGCTAATAGTATTGTCGACGAAGGTTTCGACATGACTATCTGTCAAGAAATGCGCGTTGATCATGGCCTAACGGTTCCACTGAACCTTATGTGGCCTGGGCATCAATATGGTCATGTGAAAGTCATCCCAGTGTGTATTAACTGCGAACAATACCCAATGGCTCAGCCTTGGCGTACATTTGAATTGGGTAGAGCTATTGGCCGTGCTGTGGCGTCTTACGAAGAAGACATCAATGTTGTTGTGTTTGGTACAGGTGGTATGTCGCACCAGCTTGATGGTGAGCGTGCTGGCTTTATCAATCGTGCTTTTGATATCGACTGCTTAGACAAACTCGTCAGCGATCCTGAAGCGCTGACAAAATACACTAATCTTGATCTTGTTGAACAAGGTGGCGCTCAGGCTGTTGAGCTGAATATGCACATCGCCATGCGTGGTACCTTGTTAGGTAAAGTGACGGAATTACACCGTAACTACCATGCGCCGATTTCAAACACTGGCTCTGGGTTGATGTTGTTAGAACATGAGATGCCGAAATAACAAATCTTCTTTATTAGAGGGGCGTTGTTAAGATCAATAAATCCGCTATCTACAAAAATAGATAGCGGATTTTTTTATTTTTCGATATTCAAAAGGTTATTAACAGTATTAGAAACGTGTATCGCGCCTTTTAGAATCTCATCTATGATGCCAGAGGCTTCATCTATCAATTGTGCGTTCTCTTTAGAACGTTCGCTTACTTTGCTCATGCTGGTTTTGGCTTGGCGGGTTAGGTTGCTGTTCTGTGCCACCATATCTTCAATTTCAATAGTAGATTTACTGGTGCGAGAGGCTAGTGTTCTCACTTCATCCGCTACTACAGCAAAACCACGGCCATGTTCGCCTGCACGAGCGGCTTCAATGGCGGCGTTGAGTGCTAATAAGTTAGTTTGGTCAGCAATAGAGCCAATGGTTGTCACAATTTTCGCGATACTTTCAGACTGGTGATTAAGTTGTTCTATTAGGTCTGTAGATACTTCAACATCAGCAACAATTTTGTCTGAGGTTTCGACGGTCCGACGTAAGATCTGTGCACCATTTTCTGACACTTGTGCGGTTTCTACCGAAGTTGAATGAGCCACTTCAGCAGCATGTTGAATAGCTAGTTGAGTATTAACTCTATCGGTAATATCAGAAGCGACTTTAAGTACTTTAACCACTTTACCAAATTGGTCGAAAATTGGATTATAACTGGCCTCTAACCATACAGTTTGGCCTTGTTTACCTACACGCTCAAATTGACCTGTTTTGAAGTCACCATTAGCCAGTTCTGTCCAAAATCTTGGGTTATCTTGATAAAATTTATCAGTACAAAATTTATGGTGATTTTGGCCAACAATTTCTTTTTTTGATTTGTAGCCTAGTGCCATTAGGAAGTTGTCATTTGCGGTAATTACGGTGCCGTCTGGTGTAAACTCAATAGTGGCAGAGGAGCGGTCAATAGCATTGTAAACAGCTAGCTGACTGTCAGCCATAAGTTTAGCTTTGGTTACATCGGAAGCAATTTTTATTACTTTTACTACTATGCCATCTATTTCAACAGGGAAATAAGTGGCTTCAAGCCAAATATCCGAGCCGTCTTTGTGTTTACGCAAAAACGTACCTTCTTTGCTTTTTCCTGATGCTAGATCCGGCCAGAAACTTTTGTATTCAGGGCTAGAGGTTATTTGATTTGGACAAAACAACGCATGCTTTTGTCCCTGTACTTCTTTAAGAGAATAACCAATCGCATTAAGAAACAGTGAATTTGCTTCTAGAACAGTGCCATCGGGTGAGAAGCTAATTGTTGCGCAGAACTTGTTCATCGCTTCTATAGCAGCGTTATCTATAGATTGAGCTGGTTTTTTTTCAGTCTGCTTCTTATTGAAAAACATTTGCTTCTCCTCCCTAGCCTTGCGTACTTTTTAGTGTTTATTGCTGTGTTAGTAATCAGACTATAAATGGTGTTTATTTCTATAGCTGTAGTGAAAGTGTCCTAAAATGTAACGGTTAGTTATCTTTTTGATAAGAAAAGGCAGTTACTTTTCTGTATGCAGCAATTTGCTCACTGTGTTTGATACGTGTTTAGCACCTTTTTGAATTTCATCTATGATGCCTGATGCTTCATTAATCAGTTGCGCGTTCTCGCTTGAGCGTTCACTTACCTTGCTCATACTGTTTTTTGCTTGCAGGGTTAAATTGCTATTTTGTTTTACCATGTCTTCAATTTCGACCGTTGACTTGCTTGTTCTGGCGGCGAGCGTGCGAACTTCATCTGCGACAACGGCAAAGCCTCGGCCATTTTCTCCTGCACGAGCGGCTTCTATCGCTGCATTTAGTGCTAACAAGTTGGTTTGATCGGCAATTGATCCAATAGAGGTAACAATCTTAGCTATGTTTTGCGACTGATGATTTAACTGCTCAATAAGATCTGTAGATACTTCAATATCTGCGACGATTTTGTCAGATGTCTCAACGGTGCGACGTAAGATATCTGCACCATTTTCTGAAACTTTAGCGGTTTCTACAGATGTTGAATGTGCCACTTCGGCCGCATTTTGAATGGCTAGCTGCGTGTTGACTCGTTCGGTAATATCTGACGCGACCTTGAGTATCTTAATTACTTTGCCAAATTGATCAAAAATTGGGTTGTAGCTTGCTTCTAGCCAGATCGTTTTACCTTGTTTATTTATACGTCTGAACTGTCCAGTTTTGAAGTCACCATGGGCCAGCTCTGCCCAGAAATTAGGGTTTTCTTGGTAAAATTCTGGAGTGCAAAATTGACGATGATGTTGGCCTATGATGTCTTTTTGAGATCGATATCCCATAGTTGTAATGAAGTTATCATTAGCCGTGATAATGGTACCGTCAGGCATAAATTCTATGGTTGCTGAAGATCTGTCTATAGCGTTGTAGACTGCACTTTGACTGTCTGCCATTATTTTGTTTCGAGTGACATCGGAAGCAATTTTTATGACTTTGACGATTTTCCCATCTACCTCAACTGGAAAGTAAGTGGCTTCAAGCCAAATATCCGAGCCGTTTTTGTTTTTGCGTAAAAACGTACCTTGTTTGCTTTGTCCAGCCGCTAAATCCGACCAAAAGTGTTTGTAATCGAGACTAGAGGTGACTTTAGTAGGGCAAAATAGAGCATGTTTTTGTCCTTGGATTTCTTCTAATGAGTAGCCCACTGTATCGAGGAATAGTGCATTGGCATCTAATACTGTGCCATCTGGTAAAAAGCTAATGGATGCACAAAATTTCTTCATAGCCGTAATGAAAGCAGAGTCTTCGCTTTGAGGTAGAGTTTTTTCGATGGCTTTCTTTTGTTTGGTAAAAAACATGACAGTTCCTCGCTAGGGGTGATTTGTCAGTATGACAGTCGCATTCCCCATTGTTTTGTGTAGGTGTTTTCCTACAAAACTGGTCGAATTTTACACTGTAATGCTTTGATTTAATGTTTGTTAAGTGTCATATACGTGTGATGTTTGTTAATGGTTTACTTATTTTGAGTAACTCTTTGTGAGTGGTTGTTTGCTTTTTTGCAGGAAAAAATGATGGGGGAATTGAATTGGCTAAATAAGGCATTACCCTTGTCTAACGATAATAGAATTGAGTAGATTATTTTTCAGTCATTCGAGAGAACATGGTTTCAAACTGACCAATATTTTGTTGAATGTAGTCAATAAAGGAGCGCATTGTCGGAGTTGGATGACGACCTTGAGGGTGGATCAAACACCATGATCGGCGAAGGGGGAAATCTTTGATTGGAACTTCGATTAAGGTGCCAAGAGTAAGCTCGGAGAGAATGCCTAGTTTGGGTAACACGGCCACACCTAGTCCCGCAATAACGGCGTGTTTGATCGCGTCATTGGAGCCAATTTCCATTTCTGCGTGCAGGCGAATACGTTGTTTTTGACAATGCAGTTCTAGTGCTAACCGACTGCCTGACCCTGCTTCTCGAAGTAGTAAGTTGTGTTCTAAAAAGGTGCTTAATGAGATGTCTTCTAGAGAGAGAAGAGGATGGTTTTGTGGCACGACAGCAATCAGCTCATTATTCAAAAAGGGTATGCTAAACATAGGTTTATCATTCTGTACCATGCCCATGATTGCTAATTCATCATGATTTTCATTGAGTCGTTTAATGGCCGCCGCGCGGTTCATGACTTTCACGTTTATCGTGACGTTTGGATGCAAGCTGGTATAAGCCCGAAGTAAGTAAGGCACCACATATTGCGCTGTACTCACAGCCACCAAAGTTAACTCACCAGATATTAGGCCAGTTTCCTCTGATAAGTCGTCTTGAAAGCGTTGTATTTCATCAAACATCGCATGAATGCATTGAGCCAAACGCTTGGCCGTCGCTGTACTGTAAAGCTGACGACCGACGTATTCAAACAGCGGTTGTTCCAGTGCTTGTTCAAGTTGTCGTATTTGGTTGCTAACGGCAGGCTGACTTAACCCCAGCATATCGCCAGCTCGACTGTAGCTACTCAATTCATAAACGCTCTTAAACACTTGTAATTGTCTAAACGTGAGTCGGTTCACTAAACTTTGTACGCTTTGAGGCATTGTTTTTGTTTCCTCTTGGTTTATCCATCGGATCTTATCTATCAGCTTTTATCTATCACGAATAGCTTATACATAAATGTCGTAATATCAATTTTTACTTTGGTTGATCTTTGAGTAGGCTAAATGTTCAACAAGAAAGGAGTGACTCATGTTAAAAAAAGTGTTGATCGCTAACCGAGGTGAAATTGCGGTTCGTATCATTCGCGCTTGTTCAGAGGCTGGGATTCGCTCTGTCGCGATATTTACGGAACCGGATCGATATGCGTTGCATGTCAAACGTGCAGACGAGTCTTACTCGTTAGGCGATGATCCACTTGCCGGTTATCTAGACCCTTTGCGTCTAGTGAACTTAGCCATAGAAACAGGTTGTGATGCGATTCACCCCGGTTATGGTTTTTTGTCTGAAAATGCGCATTTTGCCGAATTGTGTGAGCAAAAAGGCGTTACCTTTATCGGGCCTCATTCTTCCGTCATTCATAAAATGGGCGATAAAACTCAAGCACGCGACAGTATGCGTGCTGCAGGTATTCCAATCACACCTGGCTCAGAGGGGAATTTAGCGAACCTTGAAGAAGCGCTTGCCCTAGCTGGGAAAGTTGGTTATCCGGTGATGATCAAGGCAACCTCTGGTGGTGGCGGTCGAGGCATTCGACGTTGTGACACACCAGAAGAACTAACCTCCCAATATCCTCGTGTTATCTCCGAAGCGACTAAAGCTTTTGGTTCAGCCGAAGTGTTTTTAGAAAAATGCATCGTTGATCCTTGTCATATTGAAGTTCAAATATTGGCGGATTCCCAAGGTAATGCGATTCATTTGTATGAGCGTGATTGTTCGATTCAGCGTCGTAATCAAAAGTTGATCGAAATTGCGCCAAGCCCGCAACTTACCCCAGAGCAACGCCAGTATATTTGTGATCTCGCGGTGCGAGCAGCCAAAGCGGTGGATTACGTTAACGCAGGTACGGTAGAGTTTTTGTTGTCTGGCAACGAAGTCTATTTCATGGAAATGAATACACGAGTACAGGTTGAGCACACGATTACCGAGCAAATCACTGGTGTCGATATTGTGCGTGAACAGCTTCGTATCGCGGCTGGTTCGCCGCTTAGCTTCCGTCAAGAAGACATAAGTTATCGTGGTTATGCGATGCAGTTCCGTATTAACGCAGAAGATCCAAAGAACGATTTCTTACCCAGCTTTGGGCGTATTACTCACTACTACGCACCGGGTGGTCCGGGCGTTCGTGTGGATACGGCAATTTATACTGGTTACGAGATTCCGCCTTACTTTGATTCCATGTGTTTGAAGCTGGTGGTTTGGGCGTTGACTTGGGATGAGATGGTCGCGCGCGGTCGCCGTGCCATTGACGATATGCGTTTGCATGGTATCAAAACTACCGCCAATTATTATCAGCAAATTCTGAAACACCCAGATTTCATCAAAGGGAAATTCAATACTGGATTCGTTCCAGCTCACCCTGAATTATTAAATTATTCCGTTAGACGCCATCCAAGTGATATCGCTTTGGTGTTGGCAGCCGCTATTGCAGCGCATGTTGGTCGATAATCCGCAGGAGGAAGAAAATGAGTCAAGTTAAACAAAAAATAGAAGTGACAGATGTCACCTTGCGTGATGCTCACCAATCGCTGATTGCCACTCGTATGCGTACGGAAGATATGTTGCCGATCTGTGAAAAACTCGATCAAGTCGGTTTTTGGTCTTTAGAAGTGTGGGGCGGCGCGACCTTTGATGCTTGCGTACGTTTTTTGAAAGAAGACCCTTGGGAGCGATTGCGTCAGCTTCGTGCGGCTTTGCCAAATACCCGTTTGCAAATGTTGTTGCGTGGTCAAAACCTGTTGGGTTATCGCCATTATGCCGATGATGTTGTAGAAGCGTTTGTACAAAAGGCGGCGGATAACGGCATTGATGTTTTTCGTGTGTTCGATGCACTAAACGATCTGCGCAATATCGAAACTGCCATGAAAGCGGTGAAAAAAGCCGGTAAACATGCGCAAGGTACGATTTGTTATACGACCAGCCCAGTGCATACGCCAGCCTTGTTTGTCGAGCAAGCCAAAGCCATGCAAGCCATGGGTGCAGATTCTATTGCCATTAAAGACATGGCGGGGTTGTTAACGCCTTATGCGACTTATGATCTGGTGAAAGCCATCAAAGAAGCCGTCGATTTGCCTTTAGTAGTACACAGTCATTCAACCTCAGGTTTAGCGCCTTTGTGTCAGCTTAAAGCCATCGAAGCAGGTGCTGACCGCATTGATACCGCGATTTCGTCCTTTGCCAGTGGCACCAGTCACCCAGCGACTGAGACTCAAGTGGCCGCTTTGAAAGATACCGATTACGACACGGGTTTAGATTTAGCCTTGTTGTCGGAAATTGCCGATTACTTCCGTGATGTTCGTAAAAAGTATCATCAATTTGAAAGTGAATTTACTCGCGAAGATGTGTCTGTGCAGGTTAACCAAGTGCCGGGCGGCATGATGTCTAACTTGGCGAATCAGTTAAAAGAGCAAAATGCGTTAGATAAGATCCGTGAGGTGTTTGCCGAGATTCCTCGTGTTCGTGCTGACTTAGGCTATCCGCCTTTGGTAACGCCTACCTCGCAAATCGTTGGTACGCAGGCGGTTTATAACGTATTGGCAGGTCAGCGCTATAAAACCATCACCAATGAAGTGAAACGTTACTTATTGGGTGGATACGGCCAACCGCCAGCGGCAGTAAATCCAGACGTGCAGAAAAAAGCCGTAGGTAATGAATCGGTAAACGATGCTCGTCCTGCAGATTCGTTGTCTCCAGAGCTTTATAAATTACGCAATGAAATTGGTGAATTAGCGAAATCAGAAGAAGATGTACTGACCTTTGCTATGTTCCCTGAACTAGGCCGTGAATTTTTACAGCAACGTGCTGACGGAACCTTGGTTCCAGAAGTCTTGTTACCGCCAGAACAAGCGGGTCAAGGTGCAGCCGCAGGTGGCTTGGCTACTGAGTTCAAGATTGATGTGCATGGTGAAGTCTACAATGTTGAAATCACTGGTGTAGGTGACTTTGGGGTTGGTAAACGCAAGTTGTACTTGTCTTTGGACGGTATGCCAGAAGAAGTGGTGTTTGAATCGCTGAATGAATATGTTGCTGAAGGTGGTGCAGGGCGATCTCGCGCGACTGAACCTGGTCATGTTAGTGCGGCGATGCCGGGTAATATCATTGATGTCTTGGTTGAAGAAGGCGACACGGTTACCGCGGGTCAAGCTGTACTCGTCACGGAAGCCATGAAGATGGAAACCGAAGTACATTCCAACGTGGCGGGTACGGTAAAAGGCGTTTTCGTTAAAAAAGGCGACCGAGTCACACCGGGTGAAATGCTGATTGAGATCGTTTAGTCCATTATTGAGAAAGATGATTTCATTAGGAAGCTAATGAAATAGACGTTAAAAAGGCCGTTTTTCTTCATTAGAAAGACGGCCTTTTTCACATCAATTTTGTCATTACAGAAACGCTTGGCAAGCTTCTTGGAAGGAATTTATACGAGAGATAAGCTCATCGGTTTGTTGGGTCTTGTAGATGGCATTATTGGCTAAAATAGAATAGTGACCACGATAACCTTGTTGATGCAGGTGTTCTATTAAGGTGACAATGCTACTTTCATAATAGCCATCTCCCGGAATCAAACGCTTGTGATGATAGGTTTCTATTTGATCTTCAAGCGAATAGGTCATGCTGCTGTTGAAGTCCGAGCATTGTACTAAAAAAATATCTGACGTCGGAATTTCTTCAAGAACATCAATTGCTTCTGATTCACTCAGAAAATGAAACGTATCAATTACTAAGCCAAAATTTGGGCTGTTTACGTCTCGGCAAAGCGAGGCAGCGGCTTGATAACTGCCAATGTAAGGTGACCAAGGCAATGCTTTTAAAGCAATCTTAATGCGATAAGGAATGGCTAAATTAGCCAAAGCACGAAGATCGGCCAAAATTTGATTGGTGTCTATGTTCTTAGAGCGAATGGTTGGTGGCATAACAACCAGTAAGCGGCAATTCAGTTGCGCTAAGGTTTTTAAGTAATTGCGCGCCAAATCCATATCGTACTCATGGATATGATTTGTATTTCCACCAAACTCTCGCAAACTCGACGCACTGCTGATTTCAATGCCATTGCGTTTGGCGAGTTCGGCAATGTGTTCGATATCACGCTTATCAGCGCCAAAATCAGAGTGTGTTAGGTCAATGTTTAGAAAGCCTGCTTGGGCCAACGCGGCGAATTTATCTTCGAGCGTACTATGAAAAAGGTTTGCCGCAATAGACAGCATATTAGATTACCTCTATAGCAAAGGCGCGATCATTACCTGCGAAAATTTGATGACGAAGTGGACTGTTCTCATTCGCTTTGAAAGTGATTTTGCTAAAAAATTCAGTATTGTGTTGTTCGTCTGAAGCTTCGACAAAACGTAGGCTGATGGCGTGTTTTCCAGGGAGCTGTAAGCTGGCCTCTTCTTTGGCTTGAAAACCAAAAAGACGTTCAAAAAAGGTTAAGCAAGTCTGAGTACGGTCAGGATCTACTTGTATAGTAAATTCATGGAAGTGAGACAGTGAGCCATTTAATTTTTCAGCTACGCTGGGGATGGTTTTAAAATCAATCTCATATACGCTTAAATCGTCACGCACTTGATCAACTAAATAGATTAAGGTGCCGCCCATTCCCTCAATGCCTGGAATATTGACTTCCATCGGGCCTGAATGATTGGATGAATCCCAAGCCCCTCGTTTTATTAGCTCAGCATGAGCGATAGAAGCGTCGTCACATTTAAAGGCGATAGCAAAAAGAGCGATGCCCATTTCGCCAACATAAGCTTCCAATGTTGGATCTTGCGAACAATTGATAATTATTTTTAACTGATTTTGTTGAAATAAGAATACATTTTTACGTCGATGTTTTGCGTAAAGGCTAAAACCTAGCTCAGTCATTAGGGGAGTTACGCTTTCTAAAGAGGGCGCGACTATCTCGATAAACTCGATACCCAGTAAATTCGCAGTAGACAAAGGTGTGATGTCGTTTTGATCCATAATACGGTCCAAAGAGGTCAATACATTAGTAATGGTTAGGTCGTCTTATGGACAAGCTAACGTATAACCCTTTTAACATATAAGCAGGATCGCAGGTACGCAAACAAAAAGTGATATTTAGCTATGAAGAAATGATCCAACCGAATCTCAAAAATATTATAGATTCGATTGGATGATAGATAAGCTGTAGATGGTTATGCGAACTCTTCGGTGTCTATTTCAGCTTGTTGTGCGGCGGTATAGCGCGTGCCATGTACGTTATTTTGATTAATCATCTCGTCTAGCAGGCTGACTTGTTTGGCATCCAGCTTTAATTGCGCTGATTCAAAATTGTCTCTCATATGATTAACCGAGCGAGTGCCAGGAATAGGGACAATATTTTTATCTTTTGCGGTGAGCCAAGCCAAAGCTAGTTGCGATGGTGTGCAGCCGATGTCTTTCGCAAGGGCAAAGTAGTCGTTTAACAAGGCTAGATTGTTAGGATAATGCTCGGCGTTAAAGCGTGGCATGTTGTTACGAATGTCTTTGGCTTCTAGATCCGCAACGTCTTTTAATGTGCCCGTTAAGAATCCGCGTGCTAATGGACTGAAAGCAACAAAGGTAACGCCTAGTTTCCTGCAGGCTTCTAAAACGGCAATTTCTGGATTGCGTGTCCATAAAGAATATTCGGACTGAATCGCAGTAATTGGGAACTCGTTGTGAGCACGAGTTAGCGTTTCGGCAGACACTTCTGATAAACCCACCGCACCAATTTTGCCTTCTTTTACCAGATCGCCTAGAGCGCCTGCGCTTTCTTCGATTGGTACATTGAAGTCCAAGCGATGCAAATAATACAAATCGATATGGTCTGTTTGTAGGCGTTTTAGGCTGTCTTCGCACTGCTTGCGAATATTTTCAGGTCTGCCGTTAATCTCTTTTTTGCCATCAACCATGGCCATACCGCATTTGCTGGCAAGGAAAAATTCATCACGGCGATCTTTTAGTGCTTTACCGACTAAAAGCTCATTGTTACCACCGCCATATAAAGTCGCGGTATCAAAATGGCGATAACCCATTTCAAAGGCTTGATGAAGTGCCTTGATGGCTTGCTCTTCAGCAACAGGCGAACCATAAGCATGGGATAAATTCATGCAGCCTAGGCCGATGTTTGGATTGGCTAAATGCGGATGTTTTGACATAAAAAGGGTCCTTGTTAGTTTGCTTTGCTATGTTTTACTGCGCGACTACTATTGCAAAACAGTGTAACGAAAACAGGGAGCCTAGGCTCCCTGTTTGTGTCTTACTTTAATGAACTTTGCACTGTTCCTATGCTTCTAGGCATTCTTCTAAGCGATGCAAGGTTTCCATCGCTTCAATGGCCTGGGTCACACAAGAGTTTGGCGCACGACCTTCTTGAATCGCTGCAATGAATTCTCTGTCTTGTAGTTCGATGCCGTTATTTGAAACCGCTACGCCAGATAGGTCAATCTTGTTTTCGCTGCCGTCAAATAGATCGTCGTAACGTGCGATATAAGTACCGTTGTCGCAAATATAACGGAAGAAGGTACCGAATGGACCGTCGTTATTGAATGACAAAGATAGCGTACATATTGCACCGTTAGGCACTTTCATACCAATGCTCATGTCCATGGCGATGCCAAGTTCAGGATGGATCGGACCTTGAAGTGCTTGAACCTTGCTTGCTGTTTCGCCAGTTTGGTACTGGAACAAATCCACAGTGTGGCAAGCATGGTGCCATAGTAGATGGTCAGTCCAAGAACGTGCTTGGCCAAGGGCGTTTTTGTTTGAACGGCGGAAAAAGTAGGTTTGCACGTCCATTTGTTGAACGTTTAATTCGCCAGCCATTATCTTGTTATGAATCCACTGGTGCGAAGGATTGAAACGACGAGTGTGTCCCGCCATGGCAACTAGGCCAGTTTTCTTTTGTACTTCAACCACTTTGCGAGCGTCTTCAATGTTGTCTGCCATTGGAATTTCAGACATAACATGTTTGCCAGCTTCAAGGCATTGGATAGTTTGCGCAGCGTGCATTTGAGTCGGGGTAGCTAGGATTACCGCATCAACGTCATCACGAGCTAGGCTTTCTGCTAGATCTGTTGTGTAGTGAGGAACACCGCGTTCTTCAGCGAAGGCTTTAATCGCATCGATTTTTGTGCCAACCACAGAAACGACTTCTGCACCTTCGATCGCCGCGATGGCGTCCATGTGTTTCATGCCGAAAGCGCCAGATGCGCCAGCGATACAAATTCTCATTAGTCTACTCCTAAAAGTGCGAGTGTTTATTGTAAGGGCATAACATTGCCCGAGTCTTATATTGATAACAAATCTAGCATCCGACACCTAATGGGGATAATCCATAAACCGCATAAGCTATTCATTTTTTGCAATGAGGCTTTTGTAGTTTTCATCGAAAACGTTCTGAGATATCTCGTAATAAGCTAAGAAAGTGGGATTGAGTGACGGTTGGAAGCCAGCTTTTTCGCACACAAAGCCCAATTGGGCGGCGAGTATGGTCCAACGGAAAGTCTATAACATTGAGCAATTCAATATTAATTTCTCGCTCCACTTGGTGTGCCGAGATGAGTGTCAATCGATCGCTTTCGATTAACAGCTCACGAATAAGTATCTGTGAACTGGATTCAACCAATCGTGTTGGTAAGGCGATACCAGCGTCTTTGAAAATGTCTTCGAAAGCTTGTCTAGTTGGTGTACCTTTGGCTGGAACGACCCAAGCAAATTCGGCGAGATCTTGTGCGCTGATAGTGCTTTTGCTCATTAAAGGATGACCTTTACGAGCCACTACTGACAATGGCGGCGCCCATAATTCTTCCTGCACCACATCGTCAGCCGGTGTTGGGTGACGTAATGCACCTAAAATAATATCGATGTCGCCTTGGCGAAGGTGATGAAGTAAATCGGCATACGGGCCTTCGGTTACATTGATATTCACATCAGGATGGCGTTCGTTGAACTGCAAAATTGATTTTGGCAAAATGGTCATACGTGCCAAAGGCATGCTGCCTATGGTGATGGTACTGACATCTTTAAACTGTAAAGCGTTGATCTCGTATATGCCTTGGCGTAATTCACTGAAAGCTAGTTTGGTGGCTTTTGCCAAGGTTTGTGCTGCTTTGGTTGCGCTGGTTCCAAGGCTGTTTTTTTCGAATAATACAACGCCGAGCAGGCGTTCTAAATCTCGCGCGGCTCGGTGTACGGAAGACTGCGACACGGCCAAATTTCGGCTCGCAATGCTGAAGTTTTGCGCTTCGCTCACCGCGATTAAAGCTCTTAATTGAGTGGTGCTAATTAAGGCGATGAGATTTTTAGGCGTGCGTTCTTTTTGAGTCGTGTCTTTCACGATTTCTTGTGTGGCTGTTTGAATATGATCGATGGCGCGGTTGACGCGTTTTTGCCACACCTCACCTGATGGAGTGGGATACATACCATCTGAATGGCGCTCAAAAAGCGACGCGCCCAATAATCCTTCTAGCTTGGCGATCGCTTGGGTGATGGCTGGCTGAGATAAAAAGATATTTTCAGAAGCTCGGGTGATGCTTTTTAGCTCTGCGACCGCGAGAAATACGCGCAAATGCCGTAAGTTGGGAATTGCTATCTCCATAAGACCTCCTTATTTTTTATAAACTATATCAAAAATGAATATCAAAGAAATCAAATTGAAGGATTAATTACGTATTTTTTCCTATATATAGCCAAAATGGAACTCTCATTAAAAAAATCTAAAAATAATGCGTTCTATTTTTTAAATAGTAAAAAATAGATGTAGATCAAGGTTTGTACAGCTCGTTTGTTCTTATACTCGCTACTAATGGGCGTTTACGCCATTGAATAAAACAATCTTATAGCGAGGTAACAGAATGAGTCAGGTGAGTCATATTCCGGGCAATATTATGTTTGATGGGCCGATGGCAACGAAGGGCTACCCCTTAAATAAAATGTGTTATTCCTTTAATAACGCAAATGGGCGAAAAGCATTCCTAGCTAATGAAGACGATTATTGTGAAAAGTTTGGACTTTCTGTAGAGCAAAAACAGGCTGTAAAAAATCGTGATGTCATTGCCATGTTAGAAGCCGGTGGAAGTATTTATTATCTGGCAAAATTTGCTGGGATCTTGGGATTAAATGTACAAGATGTTGGTGGTTTACAGACGGGTATGACAACAGACGAATTTAAAGCATTTTTAGTACAGCAGGGAGATAAATAATGGCGAAAATACTTGGCGGTATCGCCACATCACATATTCCTGCCATTGGTGTAGCGATGGATAAAGGTCTTGAGCAAACACCTTATTGGAAAGATTTCTTTGATGCCTATCCACCTGTACGTGAATGGCTGTATGCGCAAGAACCTGACATCGCCGTCATTTTTTATAATGATCACGGATTAGAGTTTTTTCATGATCGCAAACCGACTTTTGCTATTGGCGCTGCTGCTCAGTATGAGAATGCCGACGAAGGTTGGGGGATTGCTGAAATTCCACCAGTAACTGGGGAAACTGAGTTGTCTTGGCATATTGTTAATCAATTGATAGAGGACGAGTTTGATATAACCGTTTGCCAAGAAATGAAAGTGGATCATGGACTGACAGTGCCTCTTACGCTCATGTGGCCAGGTCATAAATACGGTCATATTAAAGTGATTCCAATTGCGATCAACTGTGAACGTCATCCTATGCCGAAACCCAGTCGTTGTTTTGATTTTGGCAAGGCGATTGGTGACGCTATTCGTTCTTACTCTGGTAATCAGAAAGTTGTGATATTTGGAACTGGTGGTTTATCTCATCAGCTAGATGGACAGCGCGCGGGCTTCATTAATAAACCATTCGATTTATATTGCATGGATAAAATTGTGAATGAACCGGAAGCGCTTACCAAATTCACTAATTTTGACTTGGTAGAACAAGCAGGCTCTCAAGGTGTTGAGTTGAATATGTGGTTAGCGATGCGTGGTGCATTACAGGGGACGTTAACCGAACTGCATCGTAGTTATCATTTGCCGATTTCCAATACGGGTGCTGGGTTGCAGTTATTGGCGACAAGCGACGCTGCAATGCTGATATAATTTTTTCATTCAAAATACATGTCAAATTGTCATACAACAAAACGCGAGTTTTGGTATACGCTTCTTCTATCTTTGATAAAAGAAGCGTTTTTGTATCAGTGACCTTTGCTGCTGACGCAAGACTGAACAAGGGTATTCACTCAAGAAAGCCTTTTTAATAGAGTATTGACACACTTTTAGCAGCAGCGCTTTTTATCTTCTAATTCTCAATTATTAACGTTATGACATTCTTTTTTGGAATACGTTGGAGGCAATTACAATGTTACATATAGGTCTAATTGGTCAGGCTATTGCCGCTTCTCGATCTCCTTCTTTACACATGATGTTGGGTGAACTAAAGCAGTTGCCAGTGGATTATCAGTTGCAAGTGCCAGAAGATGATACGGCGGAATCCTTTAACGCCAAGCTTGCTGAAATTCGTGCCTTAGGTTTTGTCGGCACTAATGTTACTTTTCCTTATAAACAAATCGCCATCGACAGCGCAGACGAAGTAAACGACGCGGTGAAGAAAGTTGGTGCGAGTAATACTTTGTTGCTAAAAGACGGTAAAGTGTGTGCTTTTAATACCGATTACACTGGTTTTATTCGCGGTTATAAAGGTCGAGTTGGGGATTTACCAGCAGGTAAAGTGCTGATGATTGGTGCTGGTGGTGTGGGGCGAGCGATTGGATTTGCCTTGTTTGAAGTGGGGGCGACAGAAGTATTAGTCACCGATTTGAGCGAACGTAGCGCACAGTCTTTGGTTGATGCTATTAATGAAGCCGGCTACAAGGCGCGTGTTGTTGCCAAAGAAGACATTGCAGAAGCAGCCGCAGAAGTAGATGGATTGGTAAACTGTACACCTGTAGGTCATTTGAAAAGTCCAGGCATGCCATTGGCTGCGGAGCTGATTCAAGGACAAAAATGGGCATTTGATGCGGTTTACACCCCAATGGATACAGAGTTTTTGATAGAAGCCAATAAAAAAGGTCTGCAAATTGTGTCAGGCTTTGATTTGTTCTTTTATCAAGGTATCGATGCCTTCGAAATTTTCACGGGTCAGGAAATAACGGATGTGAAACCTGTTTGGGACCAGTTCCGTGAAAAATACAATGTCGTCAGTTCGTTGATCTAGAGATTGTTGGTAACTAAATAAATTCATAGGATAAATAATGAAAAGAAGACGCTAAATGGCGTCTTTTTGTCATTTATTCTATGGGGCTCAGCAACTAAGATATCTTTGCTCATGATATAGTGCAGAGGTCTTACAAAAAAAATAAAAGGCCTTTAGAATTTTTTATGATTAACTCCGATGACCGTAAATTGGTTGGGCAATCCGTCTATGAACAACTGCGTTCAGATATTGTGACAGGAAAGCTTTCACCCGGTGAAAAGCTTAAATTAAACGCTCTACGAATCCGTTACAGTGCCAGTGTGAATACCTTGCGTGAAACTTTGATGCGCTTAGTATCAGACGGTTTTGTGCTGTTCGTTGATCAAAAAGGTTTTTCGGTAAAACCTGTTTCTACCGCAGATTTGCGTGAATTATTAGAGCTTCGACAGATGTTAGAGTTGTCGGCCGTGCGTAAATCAATGGAAAATAAAGCTGGTCAAATGGAGTGGAAGTCAGCTTTGATAAGCGCGCATTTTCGCTTGAATTGTATTGAAAAGCTGATGATGGAAGATGAAGGTAGCCATGTTCAGGCGTGGGAAAAAGCCGACCGAGATTTTCACGTTACCATGGTGTCTCATTGTGGTTCTCAGCAGCTTATTCGCTATCATGCTTCGGTGATTGAACTTTACATGCGTTATCAGGTATTGGCGTTGCATCGTCGGCCATTTCGCGGGCAAGCATCCGTAGAAGAGCATCAAAAATTGCTTAAACACCTTCTTGATGATGAAACCGAGTCTGTATTAACTATTTTAGATTCGCATATTCAAAAAGGTTTGTTTTTACCGGACGCTGAGAAAATACCATTAAAAGTAAAATCTAAAGCTATCGCCTAATACTCATCCTTCGTAAGGATATTCTAACTAATGAAAAATACAGAGACTCAAAGTCAATCTAATGTATGTAACAACGAGGAAATGATGACATGGAAGCCGTAATTAGCATCATAGCCCCGATCTTTTTTCTGATCCTAATTGGCTTTCTCAGCATTCGATACTCTTTCCTTCCCCAAGCGGCGATACCTGGGTTAAGCCGTTTTGTTTTATACCTAGCTTTGCCAGCTTTGATTTTTATAAAGCTTTCCAGCATGGAGCTAAAAGAAGTCCTACATTTTGACTATCTTGCCGTGTACGCCGCGAGTGGTTTAGCCACCTTTTTTATTACTGTGTTACTGAGCTGGCGATTACTTAAAAGTGGTTTGGTAGATGCCGGCGTGAGAGGCGTTGGGGCGACCATGTCAAACAGCGCTTTTATTGGCTTTCCTGTCTTATTACAGTTTTTTGATTACCCTTTGACGCAGGCCTTTGTGATGTCATTGATGGTCGAAAATATCATTTTATTGCCAGTTTGCTTAATTTTTATCGAAACTGTGTTGGGTAAGAGCGAGAGTAATGGGAAAAGCCTATTTATGGTTGTCCTGAAGCGTATCTCAACGAATCCGTTATTAATTGCCTTGGTCGCAGGGCTGGTATTTTCTGTGTTTGAATTGAGCTTGCCGAGCTTTATAGGTAAAGGGTTTGATTTACTGGCAGCAGCGGCCTCATCGGTGGCCTTGATTGTTATTGGCGGGTCTTTGGTGGGTGTGACGATTAAAGGTCAATGGGCTCCCATATTGCTGGTGGCGATTGGCAAACTGGTCTTATTTCCGGTGATTGTCACCTTGCTCTTGTTACTTACACCCACCATGCCAAACGAATTAAAAATTGCTGTGGTTATTTTTGCCTCGGTATCTATGTTCAGTTCTTATCCCATTGTATGTGGGGAATATGGATCGCGCAGTTTTTGTGCTAGTACTTTGCTAATTACTACCGTGTTGTCATTTTTTACCTTGAGTGTCTTGCTGCGTTTTTTTGTATGAAAATATAGCAATGTGATTGATTGAATATTTACGCTGATTTATAGGAGAAATTATTATGTCTACCATCATGGTATTGAACGGCCCAAATTTAAATTTACTGGGTACTCGTGAGCCAGCAACTTATGGTTATGAGACTCTAGCGGATGTGGAAGTTATGTGTCGCGAAGCGGCATTGTCATTAGGCCATGAGGTGGAATGCCATCAATCTAACCATGAAGGTGTATTGATTGATCTAATTCATGAAGCAGGTCGCCGTATTAAAGCGGGCGAAGTATTGGGCGTAGTATTCAATCCAGGTGCTTATACTCACACATCTGTTGCTCTTCACGATGCAATAAAAGGCGCTGATGTACCGGTGATTGAAGTTCACATCTCTAACGTACACGCTCGTGAAGCCTTCCGTCATCATTCTTACATATCGCCTGCAGCAGCAGGAATTGTTGTTGGTATGGGCGTACAAGGGTATGTATTGGGCATTCAGGGCTTAGTGCATAAGCTTAAAGCTTAAGACTAAAAAAATAGCGACGGCTAATATAAAAATACCGAATGATGCTTCTTATTTTGAAGAGATCATTCGGTATTTTTTTGAGCTTAATTATGACGTTAAATGCTTAGCTTTTGGATGATTTGTTTTTTCTCCAACGAGTCCATAAAGGGGTATGTGAGATAAAAATAAATACAATTGTTGCCAGTAGTACACAAGACAGTGGACTAGTGAAAGCTTCACCAAAAAAGCCTGCAATGTTGCCTTGTTCAGACAGAATGGCTCGTCGCCAGTTCTCGTCAATCAGTCGAGATAAAATAACCCCAAGAATAACCGGGCCAACCTGATAACCGTACTGTTTCATAAAGTAACCGATTACGCCGAACCCAAGCATCCACCAAACGTCCGTGATTGCATTGTTGATAGAGTAAGCGCCCACGATAGACAGCAAGAATATAATAGGGATTAAGACCCCTTTTGGGCATTCAACTAGCTTAGCGAATAAGCGAATACCAGTTAAACCGAAAATCAATATGAAGATATTGGCGAGGGTTAAGTTACCCACAGTAAACCAAAAAATTTCGGGCTGTTCTATCATCAGCAATGGGCCAGGGTTTAAGCCGTGGATAAACAAAGCGCCAATGAATACCGCGGTTACAGCGTCCCCAGGAATACCTAAGGTCAGCATCGGAATATAAGCTCCACCTACAGCGGCATTATTTGCAGACTCCGGCGCAACTAATCCTTCTTTTGCTCCTTTGCCAAATTCAACTTCTGGGTTTTTAGTCGTACGTTTAGCATAGTCATAGGCCATTAATGCGGCAATATCGCCACCAGTACCTGGTAATGCCCCGACAATTACGCCAACCGAAGAAGATTGTAAGCTTAAAGGTAAGTAGCGTTTTACATCTTTCCATTTAGGGATGATGCGATTGATGACTTGTTTGACGCTGGCTTTATGCATGAAATGTAGCTGTGTTAAGGCTTCGGAAATACCAAAAAGTCCAATCATAACCGCAACTGGATTAATGCCATTCCAGAGTTCAACGACACCAAATGTAAAGCGCTCTTCTGCTGTCAGGGGGTCAAGTCCTACCGTACCAATTAACACGCCAAACGATCCAGCTAACACACCTTTTGCAAGACTATTACCAGATAAAGAACCGACCAGCATGATGCCTAGAACACCTAGCAGCATATAATCTCTTGGCTGAAAGCTGATGGCAAAATCGCTAACAAATGGTGCTGCGACAGCTAATACGAAAATGCCAACAAAACCTCCGATAACAGACATGACTGTTGATAAGCCAATGGCTTCACCCGCTAAGCCTTTTTGTGCGAGAGGATAACCATCAAGCGCCGTAGCAATGGCGGAAGGAGCCCCAGGAATATTTAGCAATATGGCGGTTCGAGAGCCACCATAAACGCCACCCATATATACCCCAACCATCAAACATAAAGCGTTATTTACCTCCCACGAAAAGGTAAATGAGATGAGAATAGAGACTGCCATGGTGACTGATAAGCCTGGTATGGCACCTACATAAATCCCTAAAAATGTACCAAGTGCGGTAAGCGCAAGGAGTTGAGGGGAAATCCAAGAAATAGCAAAAAACGAAAGAGCTTCCATTGTATTATCCTAAAAATTTGCACTAAACCAATGAGATATGACTGCCATAATTTCGCGTTCAGGAATAATGCCTTCAGGCAAAATAACTTTAAAAATAAGTCGGAATACGCAATACACCAAGGCCAAAGAAACAAGGGTTAATCCAAGGCTGACTACCCATCCTTTACGATGTAAAAATGTCATCGCAATAAATAAGAAAATAGCGGCAGATAGAATGAAGCCAATCGGCTCTAACATAACTGCGAACATCAAAATTAACGCCATAACTATGCCGATAATCGGAGGGAATATATGCCGAATAAAACGTACATGTGGTTCTAGTGGAAGACGTATCGTTTTAATAAGCACCAAGCAGGCACTTATTACCATTATGCTCGTAGCGGCAAGAGGCAGAGCTCCTGATGAGCTTAATGAAGAAAATTGTGCAATGGCGTATGCCTGCCAAAACAGAAACAAACTGGCGATTAAAACGAGCAGATTGAACAGAAGTTCACCTGGTCGACGGCTAGTGGGGTGATTCATCACGACTCTCCGACAATGCTGAAAAAAAACGGCGGGGAAGGACGCTCCCCGCTAAGAGCGAAGCAATGGAAATTAGCTTCTTGGGTGATTCAAATTAATGTATCAAAATTCAGTAAATAGCCTTGTTAAGGTTAAGGACGCGGAATATTGAACTCTTCTGGTGATCGCTTAGAAAAACCTGCTTCATGAACTAACCAAGAAGAAGTAGAGCGATAACCACTTAAAAAGTAATTGGCTTCTTCTCCTGAAATATTCAGAATCGTAAAGCCACGTTTTTGCATTAAATCAATAAAATCGGGGTGAAAAGCAGCCTGTTGGAATGCGCCTTGAAGCTTCTTGACGACATCATCGGGAGTTCCTTGTTTTACGAATATTCCAAAGAATGGCCCCCAAGGTAGGTAGCTTTTTAAACCTGGGAAAGTGTCAGTGATAGGTGCTACACCTGGCAAAAGTTTATTGGCCTCTTTATCTACAAGGCCGATTACTTTCATACGACCAGCTTTAATCTGTTCAATGGTTGCACCTAACACCGCTGGCATTACATCAATTGCGCCGCCTTGTAATGCGGTTAATGCTGGACCATCGCCATTGTAAGGGATGCTGGTGTAGTCCAATGAAATTTGTGATTGCAGCATTGCCATTACAATTGAGGTTAAACCACCATTACCCGTTGAACCAATTTTCAATTCACCGGGATGAGCTTTTACGAAATCAGTAAATTCTTGCATGTTGTTGTAAGGCGCATCATTTCTTGCAACAAAAACTGGCGTACCGCGAGCTAATATATTGATGGTGATCATGTCGTTATAATCCATGTCACCTAAGCCTAATACCTTATACATTTGTGGGTTTTCCGCTCCCATCAATAAGGTATAGCCATCATCATCTTTACTGTTGACGTATTTCATTGCGATGGCACCAACTCCACCTGTTTTATTGGTCAAGACAATGTCGACACCGAGAGCCTTTTCAGCATGAGGTGAGATAGAACGCATTACGGTATCAGTTGAGCCGCCAGCTCCCCATTGGATAATGCCTTGGATATCCTTTTCAGGAAAAGCAGCTAATGCTGTTGTGGATAATGTTAGTGCGGTTAATGCGCCAATTATTGTTTTTTTCATCATAACCTCCAGAGAATTATGCCCAGTTGGGCGTAATGCGCAAAAGGGAAAGCCTTTTGCGCTATTAGTGTGTTTTTAGTTATTGATTGGGTGATCTCGCAGCATGAAGTCCACTAAAATTTCAGCTTCCGCATTGAACATGCCTGCTCCAACCATCGTGTTACAGCCGAGGCTTCTTGCATGCTCGACCATAGGAGACACTTCCGGTTTGGTGATAGCGTCTGCAACAAATTGCTTGCTATTAAGTTTGCTAACATCGACAGGATATGGGTCGCCTGCGCGCATACCGACTGGTGTAACATTGGCAATAAAATCAAAGCCTGTTGGATCTTGATCTCCCACTCCTGCACGGTTTGGAAAACGTTCATTTAAGCGTTTGATAAGTGAATTCAATCTATCTTGGTCGAGGTCATAAATGGCTAGGTATTCTGCCTCTCGTTGTAGAATCTCAAATGCTACCGCGGACCCAGCTCCTCCTGCGCCGATTAGTAGGGCTCGCTTACCTTTAACATCAAAACCTTCCTTTTTGACGCCATCTACATAGCCAATACCATCAACATTGTCGCCATATAATTGGCCATTACTTTGTTTACGGATGATGTTGACAGAACCAACAAATTTGGCGCGTTCAGAGACTAGGTCACATGCGTCTAGGGCTGGGATTTTGTGTGGAATCGTAATAACAATGCCATGAACGTTTTGTGTTTTGCGTAAGGACTGCATAACGTCTATAAAGTGTTCCGGTGCTACATGCATAGGCGGAACTATGCCGTTCTCTTCTCGACGTTGCAGGATTTGCGTTAGAAATTGAGGTGAACGTACTTGGGCAATAGGGTCGCCTAGGATAGGGAAAATACGAGTTTCACCGGTAATAATAGTCATCGATCTACACTCCTGAATTAGTGTGTTTCACATGTCGCTTTTGTTTGCGACATCGTGTTTTTTTGATTGGTATTTAAAGGGTTAATCGCGTGCTGTATTGCTTTGTATGCAAACACAATAGCGGGTCCAATAGTGATGCCTGGACCTGGATAGGTTCCGCCCATAATCGAATGCAAGTCATTACCGCAGGCATAAAGTCCGTCAATCGGTTCGTTATTGATGGTTATTAATTGTGCGTGCTTATTACCGACCAAGCCTTGTGCGGCGCCGATGTCGGCAGGTTGAAGTTTCACTGCGTAGTAGGGCGGCTGATCAAGTGCACCTATGGTTGGATTTGGCTTTTGGTTTGGATCACCATTGGCTTTTTGGTAAGCCGTACTGCCACGTCCAAATAAGGTGTCTTCACCCGTCTTAGCTGCGCTATTAATACTGGCAATACTGCTTGATAGTAGGGTCTCATCAATTTGTAATTGCTGAGCCAGTTCGCTAATACTTTTGCCTGTTTTTAAGTAGCCATCTTGTAAATAAGGTGCTGGATTGTCGCCACCCAAGCGCACCATACCTAATCCATATTTGGCGAGCCCTTTTGCATCGGTGATGATCCACGCGTGTTTTGTATTTTTTCCGCCTTCTAACATGGCTTTCCCAAATTCATGGTAAGAGACCGTTTCATTTACAAAGCGTTGGCCATTGCTATCGACACATAAAGTGCCTGGTTTTGAACGGTCGAAAACAAAATGTGGAAAGACGGCTTTCGTACCGTTTTTGCGTTGTCGGGTAGAAACGGGCGCCCAAAATGCTGCTTGGTCATGCCCTTGTCCATAATGAGCGCCTAATAATTCGACTTGGTGGTGTAAATTGCTGCTGTGTCCTTCAGCCGATGGGGAATCTGCCGGTAGTTGTTTTGGTAACAACTTAGCGCGTTTTTCAGGATTTCGAGCGAAACCGCCAGAAGCCAAAATAATGGCTTTGTTCGCAATCAAATGGCGAACTTCACCATTTTGGCTAAGCGTTAATCTACTTACTTTTCCTGCTGTGTTTTTATTAATAGCAAGGGTTTCAGTGTCTACGAGTAAGTCTATGTTGCGGTCGAGCATGGATTGCAGCATTCGAGCTACTAAGGCATGCCCCATCACGCTACGACGAGTACGACCATACAAGGCCCTATCGATAGCATATTGGGTGACGACTCTAGCGGTATACAAAAATGACGTAGAAGATTTAAAGCGAGCCAATAAGTGTCCAATATCTTCACGATTTACCATCATGCCACCCAATACCGTAAATTCTGGAATGGGATGACGCAGC
Source organism: Marinomonas polaris DSM 16579 (assembly GCF_900129155.1). Taxonomy (GTDB): domain Bacteria; phylum Pseudomonadota; class Gammaproteobacteria; order Pseudomonadales; family Marinomonadaceae; genus Marinomonas; species Marinomonas polaris. The sequence goes on along the minus strand of NZ_FQVF01000011.1, from coordinate 121,367 downwards.
AAATTTAAGGCAGACCCTAAATGTTTGGCTACATAAGGGAGCGGTTCTAAAGCTCGCCCATTTAAAGAGGCATCTGGAAGATCTGCCAAATAGTCAGGATGATAAGCGCAAGCTCTAAATTTTACTTCTGTGTTATCAACTAAGGTGTGAATGGCTTCAGCACCAGACTCTAAAAAAGCTTCCCGCAGCGAACGTTCACTTCGATCACCCACAGCATGATCAAGAAAGTTCATCACCTTCTCTTTGGTGTCATTCATTGGCGTGTCTTTGAGATATCGCGTCATTGGAACCCAAGTGGTACCACCAGATAATGCAGTAGTTCCTCCCACATAATGGGTACGCTCAATCAGTAACACTTTTTGACCTTCAATTGCGCCAAAGAGCGCTGCTGCCATGCCTCCCGCGCCAGCACCTAATACGATGATGTCGTATTGAGTCTGGTCTAAGCATTGTTTTAAACCTTTATATGGGTCTAGTTGGCTCATCACTTATTACCTGTCTATTTACTCTTAAAAAGAGCTTGTTTTTGTCTTTATGTTTTATACTATTTCATAAAGCTGAAACTGTTTCAATAATTAAAATAGTTTCCAATGTGGTTTTTTTTTGCTAGTGTGAATAGAATCACTTCCAAGCAGTGTCTAAAAAGACACATAAACAAACTTGGGAGACAGTGATATGAGCAGTGCGTTAGCAAAAGCGCTCTCTGTAATGGAGTTTTTGGCTTACCAGCCTATCGGTAGTGCCGTGAGCGATATTGCCAAATCGTTAGATATGCCAATCAGTGGCGTGCATCGATTGCTAAAAGAATTAGAAGGTTTGGGTTATGTGCGGCAAGTCCGAGGCATGGGGGACTATGAGTTAACCATCAAGTTGGCTTCGCTTGGTTTAGCGTTTCTTGGGCAGACAGGCATTGGCAATATTAGCCAGCCTATTTTAGATGAACTAGCTCAGCAGACTCGTGAACTGGTGCGTTTGTCCCTAGCTGACAATGGTGATTTGGTTTGGGTTGGCGTATCGCAAGGTTCAACATCTGCATTGCGCTATCAACCAGGGCAAGACCAAGGCAAGGTGGTTCATCTCGCTTCTTCGGCTGGTGGACAAGCTTGGTTAGCGGGCATGAGCGATGAAGAGGCTATCTCTTTGGTCATGCGCCAAGGCTTAGTCAAAGATAATGCGCCGGGTGTTTCCGCGCCAGTTACGGTGGCGGATTTATTGTCGGTATTAAAAACGGTACGTGAGCGCGGTTATGCCGTGAATCATGACAGCTATTTAGATGGCATGGCTGCTATTGCCATGGTGGTGCGTAATCCGGATAGCGGAGAACCCATCGGAGCAGTCAGTGTTGCCGGGCCATCGGTAAGAGTTACGCCTGAAGTAATGGATACTTATGTAGAGCCATTGCGGCGGGCAGCAATAGCGCTAGGAGACGCGAGTAGAGCCTCGTTGTATTTCTCCAAGCGGGAGTAAATAACAACGATAGACAGGGCCCTAGAATGGCAAGAAAGTTCCCAATAACAACACCTCTTTCAAATCAATATGATGTCATTGTAGTTGGCTCTGGAGGCGGCGGGTTAAGTACCGCTGTACGTGCAGCTCACTTAGGGCTTTCGGTTTTATTATTAGAAAAAACTGATGCTCTGGGTGGGACAAGCGCTTGGTCTGGTGGCTGGTTGTGGATTCCACGTAATCCACTTGCCATAAGAGCAGGTATTCATGAAGACGCAGAAGAACCTCGACGTTATATTTGCAGTGAAATGCAAACCGATAGCCTCGATCCTCGTTTGGACGCATTTTTAGAAAGCGGACCAGAAATGGTCGATTTCTTTGAAACTCAAACAGCCCTTAATTTTGTTGATGGCAATGCTATCCCTGATTTCCATGAATTAGACGGTCATGCTCTTGGTAGTCGTTCTGTTGCCGCAGCACCTTTTGACGGTCGTCAGCTAGGTAAATGGAAACATCATGTTCGTCCACCTTTGTCGGTAATTTCACTCTGGGGAATGGGGATTGCTAGTGGTGCGGATATGCGCCACTTTTTTAACGCTACTCGCCGTTTATCTTCCATGATGTACGTTACCAAACGATTAACTCGCCACGCCTTGGACTTGGTGAGATTTGGTCGCAGCACCCAATTAGTAAATGGTAACGCTTTGGTAGGTGCATTATTGAAAAGTGCGTTGGATTTAAACGTTAGGGTGCAAACCAATGCGTCTGTTTCCACGCTTATTAAAGATGATCAAGGTCGTGTTACCGGTGTCGAAGTGATCATCAACGACCAGCTACACAGTATTTCTGCAAGCAAGGGTGTGGTGATGGCTACGGGTGGTTTCCCTCATGACACAAAACGCCAGGCTGAACAATTTAAAGGTAATACTGGGTTTGGTCACTATTCTGCCGCCCCTAAAAGCAATACAGGTGATGGGATTAATATGGCGGAGTCCATCGGCGCCAAAATATGTGATGATCTAGCAAACGCTGGCGCTTGGAGTCCTGTTTCTTTAGTTCCAAATGGCAAAGAGCAAATTCATTTCCCACATCTAATCGAACGTGCCAAACCCGGCATTATTGCCGTGCTACCAAATGGAAAGCGTTTCACTAGTGAAGCGAATTCTTATCATGATTTTATGCGCGCTTTGTTTGATGCAAGTCCAGCAGATAGCCAGCCTTATTGCTGGTTGTTAGCAGATCATAAAGCTCAACGACGTTGGGGGCTGGGTTGGTCAAAACCTTTTCCATTTCCAACATCTTACTTTGAGCGTACAGGCTATCTAATAAAAGGTAAAAGTCTTGCAGATCTTGCTCTTAAATTAGGCGTTCCCGTAGATGCTTTAACCGAAACTGTAGCGCGTTTTAATTGCGACGCTAAGATCGGTTTTGACAGTGAATTTCAGCGTGGAGAATCGCCTTATAACCATATTCAAGGTGATCCAGAACAAACGCCTAATCCTTCTTTAGCAGCATTAGAGCAGGGGCCTTTTTATGCGGTGAAGATTGTACCGGGGAGTTTGGGCACATTCTCTGGTGTGAAGACTAATGAGCATGGGCAAGTGTTACGTCCCGATCAGTCTGTAATTTCAGGCTTATATGCTGTTGGTAATGATATGTCGAGCATCTTTGGTGGCCACTATCCAAGTGGCGGCATTACTTTAGGTCCAGCCATGACATTTGGTTATCGAGCCGCCAACCATTTAGCAGAGTGATGTCTCTGCACTTTTGAAAAATCTTTTAAAACAACTCTTAAAAAGGAAAAAAATCATGAAGTATTATGATATTGCGACACTGAAAACCGTTATTTTTGGTGCTGGTAAAGCTGCGGCAGGCATTCAGGCATTTTTGGAAGCGCCGGAAGCTAAGGGTAAATTATTAGGTGCTTGGTTTGCTGATGTTGGTCACTTAAATGAAGTTTATATTCTTCGTGGCTATGAAACCGAGCAAGATTTAATTGAAGAGCGTAAGCGTATTCGTCTTTCAAATGATCCGTTCAATTGCGGCGACTTATTGGTTGATTTACATATGGATAGCTATATTCCTTTGGACTTTATGCCTCCAGTTGAGCCAGGTGAGTTTGGTCCTGTTTATGAAATTCGCACCTATCATACTAAATTGAACGGCTTGGCTCCGACGATTGAAAAATGGCGTGAAGCTGTGCCACCTCGTACAGAGTATTCTGCGTTAACAATAGCTATGTATTCACTAGATGGCGGTCCTCGCTTTACTCAAATTTGGCCTTATAAATCAGCTAACGAACGTGCTGAAATACGTGCAAAAACCGTTGCTGAAGGTGTTTGGCCGCCAAAAGGTGGCCCTGATTGGTTAACGCCAGACATGACATCAACTTTGGCAATGCCGATGGCATTCTCTCCTCTTAAATAAGGTACTTGCCATGGCTTATTCGTTTTCTCTTGCTTTCCTAACCTTGTTTGATGTTTCGCCAAGTGAAGCGGTCGAGATCGCTGCTAAAACGGGTTTTTCCCATGTCGGTTTCCGTCTTCTGCCCTCCGCATCGGAGGGACTTTATCCTCTGATGACGGATGATAAAGTGTTTAAAGAAACGCGAGCAGCCATGCAAGACACAGGGATCAAATTAGCTGATATTGAAATTGTACGTCTTGGAGAGGCTTTTCGCGTGGAAGATACTTTTCGTTTCTTGGAGCGAGGGGCAGTTTTAGGGGCGAAAAATGTACTGGTAGCGGGCGATGATGCTGATGAGGCACGTTTGATTGAGAACTATGGTGAATTCTGTGAAGCTGCTCATCATTATGGTATGACGGCAGACTTGGAGTTTATGCCATGGACCAAAGTGCCTAATATTGCATCGGCATTACGGGTCGTTGACGGTGCGAATCAATCAAATGGTGGCGTACTCATTGATGCATTGCATTATCATCGAGCGGGCATGAAGCCGCAGGATGTAAAAACGATTGATCCTAAGTGGCTTCATTACGTTCAGTTTTGTGATGCGATGGCTGAGTTTGATCCATCTACAGAAGGTTTGATTCATATCGCTCGTCAAGCACGCCTTAACCCGGGTGAAGGTGAAATTGATTTGGTATCGCTTCTACAAGCAATACCAGACGAAATGGTGTTGAGTATCGAAGTGCCAAACTTCGATTACGCTAAAAAGCAATCACCTACCGAACGCGCGAGTCGAGCGTTGGATGGAATGAAAAGTATTATTGAAAAAGCACAATCATAATATTTTTTATATGTAACAGCCCCAAAAAACGAACAGTCTCACTGTGAGTTTTTTGGGGCTCTGTTCAGTCTGAAGAAACGGGTAGCGCATGAGGGCCACTTTGTAAGGACTCAATTAAATACTCGACACATAACTTTAGTGTTGCTGAATAGGTGAGACGTGATGGTGTCACTGCCCAAATATCGGTTTGTTGAGTGTAATCCGGTAAGATGCGTACCAGTTTTCCTTTGGCTAATTTATCGTGAATATCCCAGTCAGATAGCATCGCAATGCCTAAACCTTGTTCAGCCCACTCGTGGATCACGTCAGCGTGGTTTGATCCCATGCCGCCAGTAATACGAACGGCAGATTCCTCTTTATTGTTCTGCAAACGCCATACACCTAGCATTTGATCTCTTTGTCGGAATAATAAGCAATCGTGCAAAGCCAAGTCATCTAATGTCTTAGGTGTTCCTTTACGTTCTAAATAAGCTTTAGAAGCACAGAGCATTCGTTGGCTTTTTACTACTTTATGACTGATTAAGTGTGGTTCGGTTACATCTCCTGCACGAATGTCGATGTCATAGCCTTCATTGAGCATATCGACACGACGGTCGACCAACTCTAACCAAATATCGAGCTCTGGATATTCTTTCGCTAGCTTCGATAAGATTGGTGCAATGTAGTTTCTTCCTAAGCGTAAACTGGTGCTGATGCGAAGTTTTCCTGAAGGGCGAATGCGTGCGCTTGATACGTCTTGCTGTAGGCGAGTGGCGGCATCTAATACTTGTAATGCGCGTGTGTGTGCCAAGATACCTTCACTGGTGATTTGCACAGAACGAGTGGTGCGGCGAAACAGCAGCACGCCAAGTGACTTCTCTAGATCAGCGATGCGCTTACTAACAGAGGCTTGTGCCATGCCAAGCTCCTCCGACGCTCCAACAAAGCTACCAGTTTTTACGACCGCACAGAGGACATTTAGGTCCGTTAAGTTCCATTTATTATTCGTCATATCTTAATAGTGAATTAGTTTTTTGGTTAATTATTTGTGAAAACCGATTTATTACTATCATAGAAGGACAAATAGAAAAGGCAAGATTTCTGCCCTGATTAATAATAAAGATAATAAGAGGATAAAAAATGGAGCAGTTAAATATTACTGTAGTTGGCGCTGGATTGATTGGTTTGTCACACCTAGAACGCATTTACCAACATCCAGAATGCCGAATCGGCGCCATTGTAGACCCTTCAGAGAATGCAAAGGCAATAGCAGAGCAATACAAGGTCCCTCTATTCACTACGTTAGCGCAACTGTTTGAAAATGCTCAGCCTGATGGCATTATTTTGGCGACGCCAAATCAATTACATGTTGAACAAGCGTTGGAGTGTATTAAACATAATGTTCCAGTGTTGATTGAAAAGCCAGTTTCTCAATCTATTGAAGAAGGCAAAGTGCTATTAGATGAAGTAAAAAAAACAGGTAATAAGGTACTAGTGGGTCATCATCGTGCATATAGTAGCATCATGGAAAAAGCCCGAAATTTAATTAAATCAGGCGTTATTGGCCGTCCTGTTGCCGTGATGGGCAGTGCGCTATTTTATAAACCAGATAGCTATTTTTTGGAGGGTATGTGGCGTACGCAAAAAGGCGGTGGGCCAATATTGCTAAATTTGATTCATGAAATTGGTAATTTACGCTACTTATTAGGTGAGGTTGCCGCAGTCCAAGCTATGAGTTCGAACACAGTGCGTGGTCATGAAGTGGAAGATACAAGTGCCATTACTTTACAGTTTGAAAATGGGGTATTAGGGACCTTTTTATTGTCTGATACAGCGGCGAGTGCCAGAAGTTGGGAACAGACCTCACAAGAAAATAAAGCCTATTCCAGCTATGAGGATGAAGATTGTTATCATATTGCTGGAACGGAAGGTTCGCTGTCTATTCCTACCATGCGTATTAAACGCTACCTTAAAACTGAAGACAGATCTTGGTGGAAACCGTTTGATTGTTCCGTAGAAACTCCACGACGAGATGATCCATTAGTTGGGCAGATAGATCATTTTTGTCGAGTAATTCGTGGCGAAACTGAGCCGCGCGTTAGCGTTCAAGATGGCTTACAGAATCTCATGGTGGTGGATTGTATTGTTAAAGCAGCTCAAACTGGGGCTAGAGTGCAGGTTGCTAAAATCGAATAAACTAAACGTCTAATAGACAAACAAGGCATTAACTCACTCCCATAAATGACAAAATAACAGCGAGTGTAACGAATGACACTAATGTGGTGACCAATAAAATACTTGCACAAAGAGAGCGAAAACCATACTGGCTACCAATAATTGGATAAATACTCATCATAGGAACTGCCGCAATCAAGATGCCGCCGAGTAAAAGGTTACGGTCCATTTCCGGCATAAAGAGCGCCACGACAGCAATCATCAACGGATGTAGTACTAGTTTTCCTGTGGTGACAAAACAAATGTCTTTGGCATTGCCTGTTAGGCTGGTTCCGACTAATGAACCTCCAAGCACAATGAGTGCGAGAGTCGCGGATGCGCCGGATAACATGACTAATACTCGATCAATTACTGCAGGCAGTTCTAGGTGAAAAGTCGATGCTAATACCCCGCCAGTGACGGCTAGAATTAACGGATTTTTGATCAACCTTTTTACCACAGTATAGAACATGTAGGTGGGCTTAAGACCTTGGCCTCTGGATGAGCTGATTTCTAAAATCACAAAAGTGATGGGTAGAACCAAAATGTTCTCAATGATTAACGACATGGCAAACGCCGCCGTTGGGGGATTACTGAATGCCAGCAACATCACAGGATAGGCAAAGAACGCAGAGTTTGAATTTGCCATCCCCACGCCTTTTAATGTGCTCTCGATTAAAGAACGGTTCATTATTTTTAAGCTGATCAATACGCCGATTAGCATGGTTAATAAGGAGCCGATGGCGTAAGTGGCGAGATAGGTTGGAACAATGACCTCATCAAATTCCATTCTGGCCAAGGTACTAAAAATCAATGCAGGAAGCGTGAAATACATGACGATTTTTGCCATGCCCGCAATGGTGTCACCAGGAACCAATTTAACGCGAACCGCAAAGTACCCCAACATTATCATGATAAAAATCGGGGTTGTGATCGCAATAATGGTCAGCATCTATGGTTCCTGTATGGGCGGTTTAAATTGCGGGTTCATCTCTATGATGATCAATTGGTTTGTAATAGCTGTCTAAGGTTTGTGCAGTATCTCGAATCGCATTCATAAAGAGTTTAAGCGCCATAGAGGGAACCGAGTCCGCTCGTGTTGTTAAGCCAACTGCTCCTAGCGTTTCTTTTGTGTCGATAGGCAATTCATCCAGTTCACCATCAGAAATTTCGCGTGCTACTACACCACGCGAAATGATCCACACCGCATCGTTATTACGAATAAACTCCTTACCAAATGAGTCTGATACAGTATCGATTCTATCGGTCAGAGTACTAACGCCTTGGGACAATAAAAAACGGTCTACATAGGGCGCGGTAATAGAACCTTTTGGTGGATAAAGTACAGTGTAATTGGCAATATCGCTGATCTGGAAGTTTTCTTTTGTCAGCAATGGGTGATTTGGGCGAACAGTAAAAGCCACTTGCTCTGAGTACAAATGTTGGAACGACAAGCCCGACATAGCTTCTGGAACGCCTAAGCGTCCAACGACTAAATCCAATTCCCCAACGCGTAACTGACTCATTAATAAAGCATTTTGGCCAGAGACTAAATGCAGGCGTACATCAATTCCGCCAGTACGAAAGCGCTTCACGGATTCTGGCAAAATACTAGTCGCAACAGTAGGCAATACACCAATACTAATACGGCTGATGCCTTTTTGTTGCGCTTGTGCAACACGTTCGGTGCCTTCTCGTAATGCGGCGACGCTGGTGCTGGCGTGTTCTAGAAACACATTGCCGAATGGAGTAAGTTCAACGCCTTTTTTACTGCGCTCTAATAGTCTAACGCCCAGAATGTCTTCTAGTTCTTTGAGTTTTTTCGATACGGCGGGTTGGGTCAGAGCCAGTACATCAGCAGCGCGAACAACGCTGCCTTGGCGAGTGACTTCTAAAAAGCATTGAAGGTGGCGATATTTAATACGGTTTTCTAACATAAAAAGTCTCCCATCGTACTCTCATGGTTTCAGTCGCTGCTAATTGGCTATTAGGTAGTCAGCCACTAAGTAAGAAACACTAAGGAATCAGGCTCATTATAAGCGCTAATAAGGGAATGATTTTTCTATATTACACTCCTATATCACGTTTTTGGAAAGGAGCTATGTATTCCTTTTTCGATATATTTTTAGCGCTTTATTTCATTCTTAATATGACTCTCAATATAAAAATCTTGTGCTAGCATCAATATTAGTAAATATAGAAGCAAAAATCAGGTTTGTTTCTCATATATCGTTTTCGTTATGAAATGTAGACAGTCAGGGCGTAAGAATGAAGACAGCACTCGCAACCGTTACCATATCTGGCACGCTGAGAGAGAAATTCGAAGCGGCGGCAAAAGCCGGTTTCCAAGGCGTGGAAATCTTCGAAAATGACTTAACTCAGTTCGATGGTACGCCAAAAGATGTGCGTCGTATGGCGCAAGATCTAGGCTTGGAAATTATTGCTTTGCAACCATTCCGAGATATGGAAGGTATGCCTGAGCCAATGCGCTCGCAAAAGGCCAAGATGCTGCAGCACAAAATCGATGTTGCTCATGAATTGGGTACGAATCGTTTGTTGTTTTGCAGTAACGTGCAGCCTTACTCTTCTGCAGATCGTGATGTTTGCGCGGCGGACTTATTTGCTCTTGCTGAAATAGCCAAGAAAGAAGGCATCATGCTGGGTTATGAAGCCCTAGCTTGGGGTTACCATATTGCCGATTATCATGAAGCATGGGATCTGGTTAAACGTGTTGATCACCCGAACTTGGGTATTATTTTAGATACCTTCCACATGTTTTCCCGTGGTAATACGCTAGATGTTCTGCGTGATGAAATTCCGCTAAACAAGATTGCGCTGGTGCAAGTGGCCGATGCGCCAAGTCTACAAATGGACGTGTTGCAATACAGTCGACATTTCCGTTGTTTCCCTGGCCAAGGCGACATGCCGGTGGTCGAGTTTTTACAAGTTTTGAAAGACAAAGGGTTTGATGACTATTTGTCCCATGAAATTTTCAACGACGAATTTCGTTCTTCTTCACCACTAGAAAAAGCCATTGATGGCATGCGTTCATTGATTTGGCTTGATGACCAAACAGTGAGTAAGCGTGAAGAAAAAACCGCCCCTATTGTGGCTCCACAAATTAGCGATGTGGAATTTATTGAATTTGCGATTGAAGGCGAAAGCGGAGAAGCGCTGACCAATACTTTGGCTCAGTTGGGTTTCCATGAAACACATAAACATCGCTCTAAAAACGTTAGCTTGATGCGTCAGGGCAATATTAACCTAATCCTCAACCGCGAGCCGAAAAGCCAAGCCCACGAGCATTTCCAAAAGCACGGAGTATCGGTTTGTGCGATGGCGTTTGCCTCTGAAAACGTCAAAGCTACTTTGTCTCTTGCTGAGCGTTATCGAGTTGAGCGTTTTGATAATCAGGCCGGTCCAGGTGAATTAAATATTCCAGCACTTCGCGGTATTGGCGATAGCTTGGTGTACCTTGTTTCAGCAGACGCCGCAGTACGTTTTTTCGAAGTGGATTTCAAACCAATTCAGGGTATTCAAGGCGAGTCTGGTGTTGGCTTAACGCGATTTGATCACATTGGCCAAACGGTTTCCAATACGGACTTTTTATCAGCGACTTTCTTTTATAAATCGTTGTTTGGTTTCGATATCGATGCCAGCCAAGACTTGCCTGATATTCATGGATTGGTGGTGAGTCGTACGGCGCTAAGCAAAGACAAACGTGTGCGTATTCCATTGAATATGACCAACGCTCGTGGCGCGTCGGCGCAGCGTTTTATTCAGAAATCAAAAGGCTCTGGTGTGCATCAAATTGCTTTTGCTTGTGACGATATTTTTGCTGCGGCAAAAAACATTGATAGCGAGAAGCAGTTACCGATTCCACACAACTATTATCGTGATATTGAAGCGCGCTTTGGTTTGCCTGCAGAGATGATTAAAAAATTACAGTCACACAACATCATGTATGACCAAAATGACGAAGGTGAATTCTTCCATTTCTATACAGAAGAAGTACATGGCGTCTTTTTTGAAGTTGTACAACGAGTTGGTGATTACAGCCGTTATGGCGAAGCGAATGCATTTGTCCGTCTTGCCTCACAGGCGCGCCAAGAGAAAAAATAAATCATTGTCATTGCGGGGAATGATTTATTTTAGGCGTATTCATTTGTGAGGAAATTATGCCGGAGGAAGGAAACTTCCTCCGGTTTTTTTTGCTTTAAAAAGTGGAAAAGACAGCTGCGTCTTTTTGTTATTTGGCGGTTACTTGGAACTGACCAACCAGCGAGTTGAGCTTCAAGGCAGACAATCCAACGCGGGACGAACGTCTTTGTAGTGCAGCAATCGAGCGTTGCATTTGTTCTGTCGCTGCACCCATTTCATGTGCGGTTTTCGCATTTTCTTTGTTGCTTTCGTTGAGCAATAAAATAGCCTCAAACATGGTGTCGACTAAGGCGTATAAAGCACTGTCGCCAGTGTTGGTTTGTTCGTTTGCCATGAGATTTTTATCGACATTTTCTGCGCCTTTTTCCATAAAACTCACCGCACTGCGAGTTTCTTCCTGAATACCTTCTAGCATGGCTTGTATTTCTTCTGCAGCGGCGGCTGTTTTGGATGCTAGACTGCGTACTTCATCGGCCACGACGGAAAATCCACGTCCATGTTCGCCCGCTCTTGCGGCCTCAATAGCGGCGTTTAATGCCAATAAATTAGTTTGGTTGGTGATGTCCGAAATGGTGGTAATGATACCGGCAACTTCATTGGTTTTTTGATCTAGTGACTTTACCGATTCAGCTGTGGCTCGCACTACATCGCGTATTTCTTGTGTGCCTGTTTTGGCGTCTAGCAAGCGAGATTGTGTTTCTGCTGCCACTTGATTCATCGCTTGCTTCAAATCATCCGCGGTTTTCGATGCGTTTTGCACTTCGTCTATTTGTTGCTGAAACACTGTCAGCATGCTTTCAACCGTAGATTCGAGATAGTGCGAGGCTTGGCTTGCTTCTTCATTAGTGCGAACCATAAAGTCATTAGACTTTTTGACGTTGGTGCTGGCAGAGATAACTTGTCCCATAGTGGTATCAAGATTATCTATAAAGCTGTTCATCCAGCGTCCCATATCGCCGGTTTCGTCGTTGGCAAGATCGTCGTCAAGGCGCTGCTTAAGGTTGCCTTCACCCTCTGCGATGGTTTGAATTACTTCCGTCATTTGGCTCATGCTGCTGCTTATTTTTTTGGTGCTGAGTCTATTAAATAGCAGCCCTGCGACGGTTAAGCTGGCGAAAGCCGCCAAGCTGGTCAAGACAATGGATAAGTTGGTGTAAGCCTGTAATGAAGTGCTGACGATAAGAGGCACGCTGGAAGCCAATAGGTAGCTTTTCATTAATTTTAGATTGATAGAGCGACGACGATAGACTTCTTCCAAATCGCCTTCACACATCATCCCCCAAGTGTCTGGGCTGCCTTTTAACTGAAAGGTAACGCCTTTGCCGATAACAGGAATATGTCGATAGTCAGAATAACCGGGGTAAGTCACAAAAAGATTCTGGCCGTTCTTGATGGTTTCTCTTACGCCAGGGTGCAGCTCTTTTGTGGCTGGGTCAGTAAAGCGGATTTCAAACTCTGTGTGTTGTTGAACTTTAACTGTTCCCCAGTTTGTGGTTATTCCGCTTTTTAGGTTTTCGCCATGGCTGAAGGTGTTATCTTCAAAACGTGAGCGGGAAAGTGCTGTTCCGGGTAATAGGGATTTGTCGAACTCAGACTTCACCATGAACAAATAGTTGTCGCCGGATTCTTTATAAATGTGTCCCGCTTCGCGCTGGATTAGATCGCCAACTACATCATTGGGAACGCGAGCGCAAATAGCACCAACGCTGATGCCGTTTTGTTTAATTGGCAGGTAAAACATCAGGGTCACTGCATCATGGAATTTTGAGCTGGAAGCGCCGATGCTTAGCGTGTTTTGGTCCACGTATGGTCCATGGAGGAACTGATGATTTAAGCCAGCTTCTACTGCTTTAGCTTGTAAGTCTGTCTTATTGACACGGTCTTTTGTGGTGGAATTGAGCACTTTGCCTTGCGTATCAATCACGAAGTATTCAGACACGTCAGGCACTATACTTAGACGTTCTTCTAGCGCTTCTTGTTCAATATGAGGGAATGAGCTAGTTATTATTTCTAATAAAACTTCTAATTGTGACCATTGATTATTCACCCAAGTATTGAGTAGTTTTACCCTTGTGTTGGCGATGCTTTCAAAGGTTTTTTCAATATTGGGGTAAGTGTCTTTATTTAAGTAGCATGACCAAAAGAGAGAGAGTCGTCCGGTATTGCCAAACCAAGGTAACCAACGACGTTCTTTTGCTGAAAGTAACATCTGATTGCTTTTCAAACTCATATCTATATTGCTCCGTTGCGTTAAGCACTACTTCGTTGCATGCGCTTAGGGGGAGCTTATAAAAAGCAATTTTTTTGCCATTGTTTTTTCAATATAAAACTTTAGTTTGATGCACTGCTAACTTATAAAAATACCTTATCATTCGACTGAATATGAAGAGTAAAACAGTGTTTTATTTAATGGCGGATTTTTAAAGTTGCACCAAATTGGTGTATTTGTTTTTTTATTGCTCTCTGTTGGTTCTTTTTGGCGATAAAAGATAATTTTTTGACGTTTTTAGTTTTTAGTTTTTAGTTAAGTTTTGAGTAGGAATAGAGAATGAATCTTTTTGGTGGTGATAAAGTAAAAAACACTGACTACCTCATCTATAAAATTGGTAGTCAGTGTTTGCTAAGCAACAATTAAATGAATTAACGGAAAAGTTTCCGCTTCAGCCATTTTGTCCAAATAGGCGATTGCGTAAATAGAATTAAAACAATCACACTAAATAGCACTGTTGAAAGTGGGCTGTGGAATAGGTTAATAAATAAGTCCCCAACACTGCCACGTTCAGACAGAATAGCACGACGCCAGTTCTCGTCAGTCAAGGAACTCAAAATAACACCTAAGATTACTGGGCCAACGGGAAAACCGTATAGACGCATAAAGTAGCCAAATACACCAAAGGCGAGCATCCACCAAATATCCGTAATGGCATTGTTAATCGCATAAGCACCAACAATAGACAAAAGGAAAATTAACGGAATCAAAATGCCTTTAGGGCATTCGACAATTTTCGAGAAAAGTCTAATGCCAGTTAAGCCAAAGATCAGTACGAAAATGTTCGCTAGAGTGAGGTTACCGACGGTAAACCAGAACATATGAGGCTGTTCGATAAGCAACAAAGGACCTGGGTTTAAACCATGAATAAATAAGGCGCCGATAAACACTGCTGTTACTGCGTCCCCAGGGATACCCAAGGTTAACATTGGAATATAAGCACCACCGACAGCAGCGTTATTCGCCGATTCTGGTGCGATCAAGCCTTCTTTAGCACCTTCACCAAATGGAACTTTTGGATTCTTAGTTACGCGTTTAGCATGGTCGTAAGCCATCAGCGCGGCAATATCACCACCGGTTCCGGGTAACGCTCCTACAATGACGCCAATGAAAGACGTTTGTAAGCTCAGCGGCATGTACTTTTTAATGTCTGACCATTTTGGAATGATGCGAGATATCTTCTGCTTCACTACGGCCTTGTTCATGTGGTGTAACTGGTGCAAGGCTTCAGAAATACCAAACATACCAATCATTACCGCAACAGGGTTAATACCATCCCAAAGCTCGACAACGCCAAACGTAAAGCGCTCTTCGGCTGTCATTGGGTCTAGTCCAACGGTACCGATCAATAGTCCAAGAGCGCCAGCAAAAATGCCTCGAGCCAAACTGCTGCCAGACAAAGAGCCTACTAGCATAATTCCAAGCACGCCCAACATCATGTAATCGCGCGGTTGAAAGGTAATAGCAAATTCACTCACCGTTGGTGCGGCAATAGCCAAGACGATAATGCCGACAAAGCCACCGACCACAGACATAATTGTAGATAAACCAATGGCTTCCCCAGCTAAACCTTTTTTCGCCAAAGGATAACCATCTAGAGCCGTAGCAATAGCAGAAGGAGCACCTGGGATATTAAGCAATATAGCGGTACGAGAGCCTCCATATACCCCACCCATGTAGACACCAACCATAAGACACAGTGCGTAATTTACATCCCATGAGAAGGTAAATGAGATCAAGATAGAAACGGCCATAGTGACCGATAAACCGGGAATAGCGCCGACGTAAATGCCCAAGAAAGTTCCTAGTGCTGTTAAGCCTAGTAATTCAGGGGACAACCAAGACATGGCGAAATAATTAAAAGCATCCATAAGGTGACTATCTCCACAAAGACTTTATTGAGGATAGGATTTCGCGCTCAGGTACGATGCCTTCTGGAAGCACGACTTGAAAAACGAGGCGGAAAATAATGTATACAACAATCAGTGCGAACAGCGTAATAGCGAGTGTTATGAGCGGACTGCGTCGATATAAAAATTGGATGGAAATGAATAGGAAAGCAAAACTAGTAAGAATGAATCCTAAGCTTTCCAGCACCACTGAGTAGATCAAAATCAATGCCATAATGGTTGCAATAACTGGCGGGAAACAGTGATAAACGAAACGAACATCCTTTGCTGCAGGTACTTTCAACGTGTTCAAAAAAGTCACACAAGATGCCAATATCATGGCAGCAGAAGCGGCAAGTGGAAACGCGCCAGGAGAGCTTAACGAGCTGAATCCTGAAATATTATAAGCTTGCCAAAATAGATAAACACTTCCTAAAACCAATAGAAAACAGAATATGCGTTCACCAGGTTTACGGGTTTTGATCATAGGAGATTGACTGGACATGGTAACTCCAGATAAAGCAAAAAGAGGAGACGCGACTTATTGTCAGTTAAGTCGCGTCTAGGGATCAAAATGGAACGATAACCTTATGGTTTACGGATACCAAACTCTTCTGGTGAAAACTTACTAAAGCCTGCATCATGCACTAACCAAGAAGATGTTGAACGGTATGCTTCTAGGAAGTAATCGGCTTCTTCACCTGAAATATTCATGATGGTGAAACCGCGCTTTTGCATTAGATCAACAAAGTCTTTGTTGAAAGCGGCTTTTTGGAAGGCTGCTTGCAATTTTTCTACCGCTTCATCAGGTGTGCCTTTTTTCACGAACACGCCAAAGAAAGGCCCCCATGGTAGGTAAGACTTCATGCCTGGTAGTGCATCAGTGATAGGTGCAAGGTTAGGCAAAAGTTTATTGGCTTCAACATCAACAATACTGATGGCTTTCATGCGGCCAGCTTTGATTTGTTCGATAGTAGCACCTAGTACGGCTGGCATTACATCAATAGCACCACCTTGAAGAGCCGTCAGTGCTGGGCCATCACCATTATACGGAATGCTGGTGTAGTCTAGTTTGACTTGAGAATCCAGCATAGCTGTAACAATAGAAGTTAACCCGCCAGGGCCTGTAGAACCAAATTTCACTTCGCCTGGATGGGCTTTTGTATACTCAATCAGTTCTTGCATCGTGTTAAATGGTGCGTCGTTGTTTGCCACAATAATTGGCGTACCACGAGCTAGCACATTGATCGCGATCATATCGCTGTAATCAATATCAGAAAGCCCTAAAATTTTGTACATCTGAGGGTTTTCAGCCCCCATCAAAAGCGTGTAACCGTCGGCAGCTTTCGCATTAACATACTTAGTTGCAATAGCACCAACACCGCCAGTTTTGTTGGTTAGGATAATGTCTCCGCCAAGCTCTTTTTCAACGTGAGGGGCAATAGAACGCATAACCGTATCGGTTGAGCCGCCCGCTCCCCATTGGATAATGCCTTGTATATCTTTAGTTGGATAATCTGCGAAAGTTAGAGAGGAAGAAAGGGATAGTGCTGCTAGTAACGCTATTGTTGTTTTTTTCATTAGGGGCCTCTGTAGCGTCCATCTTTTGATGGTTTTGGCTTTGTTAGTGTTTTTATTATTAGCGATAGATACCTGATCAATCCTTGAGTGAGTATTTCGCAACCGCTATAACCTTAGCTGATCGATGATTGTTGATAAAGGCTGTATCGATTCCATATGTTACTCATTTTATTGCCTTTTAGTTATAGATAGCTTGGTTAAAATATGTAATTTATTATTTATCTGAGAGACGAAACAGAACGAGTGAAAGAACCTATTAATATCAACTTATTGATATTAATAGGTAAAAGTAAGCGATGTTTTTATAGCGTGGTTGAAAAAGCGATGCGGGTAAGGTTTTCAGTCTGGTCAGTTTTCACCACCACATTGTCTTCAATACGAATGCCACCATAGGGCATGAAGTATTTAATGCGTGCCATATCGCAACCGTGATTTGATACTTCTGCCTGCATCTTATCTATTAGCATTGGAATGAAATACAAGCCGGGTTCAATGGTGATCACCATATTCTGTTCTAATGTTCTGGTGAGGCGTAAAAAAGGAGCGTGCTCGTCTGGCATGCTTAAGGTGCCCGCTTGATCAATTTGATGGCCGCCCACATCGTGAACCTGCAATCCAAGCAAATGACCCAAGCCGTGAGGAAAGAAAATTTGTGGAATGCGTTTTGCTAATTGCTCTTCAACGCTTAAAGCACAAATCTTATGTTCAAGCAGTAATGCCGCAATACCTGCTAGCGTGTTTTGATGTAAATCGCGGAAGGCAACACCAGATATGGCGCTACGGCAAAGCTTTTGTTCCATTACATCAAGGTCATTGATCAAGGCGTTAAAGTCATCATCGTGACGGGTAAAAGTACGGGTAATGTCACTGGCATAGCCATGTTCGTTGGCACCAGCATCAATCAGTAGAGTACGAGAGTTGGCGACTTGTTCTATAGATTTATGTTCATAATGCAAAACAGCTGCATGCTCGTCTAAACCGACAATGCCCGGATAAGGTTCTTGGAAAGCACTTTGTTGGCTGGCTTTTAAAAAGGCGAGATGGATTTCCAGTTCGCTCATTCCTGCAAGAAACGCTTCTTTCGCCGCGAGATGACCAGCAGCACCGCGCATGCTGGCTTGGCGCATGGCTTGAATTTCGAAGTCTGTTTTCACGGCCTTAGCAAAATCGACATAGGCTTTTAAACCATCACAAGCGACAGCGAAAGGCATGGCTTGTGGACCAAGCCAAGCGGTTTTATTGGGTAAATCAGCGAACCATTTGTCTGTTTTTTTCGCCGTAACAATGTTCCAGTTTTGTTGCCAATCGCCGCTAGGAACAGGATTTGGAGCGTGCCAGAAATCGTCACGAACAGGCCAAACTAACGTCGGCTTTTCGCCCATTTTTAGCACAACATAAGTTTCTGCACCTAAGGTAAAAGGTAACCATTGTTGCGCGCCAGAATAGGCATGAAAAGGATGGGTATGATCATCCTGAAAGTAATAACTTTTTCCCCCTGAGGCTAAAACAATGGCATCTAGGCCAAAATGCGTCATGGCATTTTCATATCGATTGATGAGAACGGCAAGATGTTCTTGATATAGTGTCGTCATAGAAGGACTCATATTTATCTGCAAGTGTTAGCTAGAATGCAGACTTGTATCCATTAAATCTGCATTGTGTATTCAGGGGGATAAACTATTAGGATACGCTAAATTTTAAGGGGGCTCTCACTATTTTTTGGCTGTAATTTTATTGAAGCCAAGCACTAATCCTCTAAATAAGACAAATGCACAAAGTACAGAAAAGAACGCCAGTAGTAAGTCATTTTCCACATCAAGTAACTCTTTTAAAGCGTAGAAAAAAACAATGGTTAAAATGATACGCAAAAGACTCTCTACTAATTGCATAACTTTGGGTGAGGTGACCATAGGTTTGAATATCCTTAAAAGAAATCGCTTAAATAAATTTTTCCCATGAAAACAGCTAAGCCCATTATTTGATAGGCAAATATACTGAGGTGATGAAGTCTTTTGAGCTATTTTTTTGCATTGGCCCGGCTTCAAAAACTTCCACACCATAGTGTCGCCGATGGGGTTTTAAGTTGTGTAGTCTCATAAAACTGTACAACACATGCCAAGCTAAAGATAAGTTTTGGTAGCAACCGATATAGCGTAAATGCAAATAGTTACCTCGTAAGACAATACGTTCAGGGCAGAGTTCACAAGGCACAAGATTTTGTACGGGAATACCTAATCTACCAGAAAAATAATGATGAGCGATGTCGGCTTTTTTGTATAAAGCGAAACTTGGGCCAGCAGGTGGATTTTCTGGACCAAGTTCGGTAATCAAATCGTGGAAGCCTTGATCCATTTTTTGCGACATAGGTTGGTTGCTCACCACGAAAGGTCGAGTCACCGCATCAACATTGTCTAGCTTGGTCTTGTTAAGCCATTCAAAGGTTGGCGCGTTGTATTCATGGCTAGATGCTTTGCTGTATTTGTTTAGATAAGCCAATAGTTTTAGTAGTGCGAGTTCGGCGTCTTTATCCGAGCGAATGCTGTAATTTTTTTGTTTCCAACGGGTAAGAAAAGGCAGCTTACCGGTTATTTGAATTGTGATTAAAGTGCGTTCTTTCTGTTTAGTAAGGTCAATGTTGAAGTGTACGTCGTTTGGGTAAAACGCTGGCGCTTCTAATAACGTATGAAAATAATGAGCGCCGGAGCGTGCCGGCTTTAAAGTAATATGCCCATCTTTAATCAGCTTGCCTTGCCAAACTAAGCAGGAAGGAAAAACTGAATGAATACCTGAGTTTAAGTATTCAAAGTCTACATAGGACTTAGGTTCATAAATGAGCCAAGGTAGCCAGACTTGCCAATTAGTAAGGTCGCTTAGATCTTCAGTAATTGCATCAATCGGCGCATCAATAACTGCATTTTGTCGACTAAAGAAACGACCTCTAAATAAAAATAGATACGCTAATAATACAGCGCTGAAAAGCATGATCAGGAATAACGTGACAAGCATACATATCTCATCCTTATAATAGATTCAAAGAAGCGTTTATCGGTTAAGTGCTGAAAATAGGCAATCAGAATCTTGCTTTTCACAGCATAGTGTTTAATGTCACTATTTTGCAAGCGAGCGTTTTTTGAGCAGCCTACATAGGTTTCTATGAAAGAACACTTTAATGAGAGCACGAGAGGATAGTTAAGATGAAATCAACACTGGTGTGGGATTGGCCTGTGCGAATTAGCCACTGGCTGATTGTGCTTTTATTTACTGGTTTGATTATTACGGGTAAATCAGAAGGCGATTATATTCAGTACCATTTTTACATGGGCTATGGTTTGTCTGCGGTGGTTATTGCTCGTGTGCTTTATGGTTTCTATGGTTCTTATTACGCGCGTTTTAGTCAGTTTGTTAAGGGGCCAAAGGTCGCTTTTCGCTTTGCTATGTCGCTGTTTTCTGGTCGTCCAAAAAAGTACTTGGGTCATAACCCTGTTGGTGCATTAATGGTGGTAGTTTTATTGCTCGCGCTTTCAGTACAGTGGGGAACAGGCTTATTTACTAGTGATGAAGTGTTTTGGTTTGGGCCTTTTTATTCTCTTATTTCAGAAGATTTGGCTAGCCAGTTGGCGTCGATTCATCATTTCTTACCTAACGTATTACTTGGTTTAGTTGCCATGCACGTGCTAGCTGTGTTTTATCATGAGTTATGTCTTAAAGAGCGTCTTATTGAAGCCATGATTCTCGGACGTAAAAAACATCATACAATGACATCGGTTGAAGTGGCTTCTGTTGAAGTGAAGACGCCCCGCTGGGGCGTGATATTTTCTTTGTTGATGGGGCTTTCCTGGTTGGCAGCACTATGGCTGGCGCCTATCTAAAAAGACTTGTTTTTTTAGATGTATAGACAAGTTGATTGTTTGTTCTTATCGAGTCACGATATAATTCTTTCTTAAATTCACGAACATATGGAATCCTTAGTGTCTGACGTAACTGCTCCCAATTTAGCGAATTTATTCGATGATTTACCGGATGCCCCTTTGCCGATATATGCCAAGTTAAAGCAGGCGATTTCGTTGAAAATTTCATCAGGAGAATGGCAGACAAATCAGCGCATACCTTCGGAATCTGAAGTCGTGAAAGCTTTGGGTGTGAGCCGTATGACGGTCAACCGCGCATTGCGCGAATTAACTGCTGAAGGTTTTCTTGTTCGTCACCAAGGATTAGGCACTTTTGTTGCCGAGAAAAAGGCTCATTCAGCACTGTTTGATGTTCATAACATCGCAGAAGAGGTTGCTGCTCGCGGTCATAAACATCGCTCTGAATTATTAGTCTTGGAATCTGCCAAAGCGACAATGGAAGAAGCGATGACGTTAGGTGTTCGTACCAATCATGGCATTTTCCGTTCGGTGGTTTTGCATTTCGAAAATGATTTGCCAATTCAAATTGAAGAACGTGTTGTGAATGCGACGTTAGCACCAGAATACGATAAACAGGATTTTGCAAAGCATACGTCTTACGAATATTTAATGAGTGCTGCACCGATGACAGAAGGCGAGCATTTGGTGGAAGCTATTTTACCTAATGCAGTCGAATGTGAACGCTTACAAATTCAAGCATCAGAGCCGTGTTTGCAAATAAAACGCCGTACTTGGGCGGGCGATGACATTGTCACCGCTGCGCGTTTATTGCATCCTGGTTCTCGTTTCCAACTTTTTGGGCATTTTGGTCGTTAATCTAACTCAGTAATGTTAATAAAAACGCCACTGCCTTTAGTTAATTTTGCATTGGCGTTTTGCGAGAAAATCACCATGCTGTGTGCACTTATCGTCAAGACAGTATTTTCAATTTCTAGCACTCCATCCTCGCAAACATAAAAACCACAGAACAAGAAGTCGTCATTTGAAAACAAGGTGCTGTTATTTGAAAACAAGGTGCTGTTATTTGAAAATAAGAGCGAGCAAGGTGCTGTGAAGGCTTGAACATTGGCCTGAGTGTCGGTTTCTCGCACCATGATATTAAGGTCTTCAATCTTGCCACTTTTCAGTGTGGCGTAAGTTTCATCTCCGCCTGAAAAGCGCGCTATATCCAATGCATTACTTAACTTGTTTGTGTGGCTGCTGTTTTTGTTTTTGACTGCATGTTCGAGTGTCATTCCTTCGCCAGACAACAAGACTAAGGTGCGATGCAATCCGCTGAAGTCTGAAAATACGCCGTCTTCAACCACAGATGCTTGGCTGATACGAAAACGCAGGCCGCTTTCATCTTCATGACGTTGAATCTCTAGAGTTTCGCCAAGGCCGTTTTTCCAAGGCATGCGTTGGTAATCACTTTGCGCAATGATCTGGTATGGCAACGAAGTATTAAACGTCATACATCACCTTTTTAATCACTTGAATAAAAGCCTGGCGGCTGCTTTCTTCTTGCTGGTGGTGGAAATCTTTTATTGTGTGTTTGCCAGCGACAAAAACGTCTTTAACGAGATTTTCATTGGTGGCAAATAGCCAACGGTTGAGTAAGTCCTTTGATTCGCTTGCGGCGATAAAAGGGTGAGACTCGTCGAGCACCATAAAGTCAGCTCGGTTACCTTGGCTTAATCCCAATGACACGTCGCAAGCTTGATTACCACCCAATAAGGCTTGTTGGTATAGGTTGTCGCCGACGCTGGTTTGGTCCGCACGGTATAAACGGTTGCGCTGTTGATCGCGCAAACGTTGTCCATATTCCAGTGTTCTTAGCTCTTCAACAATCGACAAGCTAACATGGCTGTCGGAGCCAATTCCCCAACGGCCATTTTCTTTCTCGAATTCCACCGCAGGGAAAATGCCGTCGCCTAGATTTGCTTCGGTAGTTGGGCATAATCCTGCAACGGCTTTGCTCTTCGCAATGGCTTGGCGTTCTGCATCGGTTAGGTGAGTGGCGTGAACTAAGCACCAGCGCTCATCCAACCCTATTTCATTATGTAGCCATTCCACTGGACGTTGTCCGCTGAAGGCTAGGCTGTCTTGCACTTCCTTTTGTTGCTCCGCTATATGAATGTGAACCGGACAATCTTTAGTGAGAGATTGTAATACGGTTTCAATTTGCGGTTTGGTCACCGCGCGCAATGAGTGAAAGCAAATGCCTAGCCTATGACGCGCATGATTCGCTAACGCTTTCTCACAGGCTTGATGTAATGACAAATAGGAATCTGTGGAATTGATAAAGCGCGCTTGTCCGGCGTTCGGTGCTTGCCCTCCAAAACCAGAGTGAGAATACAGCACAGGTAGCAAAGTTAAGCCCATTCCAGAGTCGTCTGCTGCAGCGATGATCTGATTCGACATCTCACCAAACTGGCCATAATGCTTTCCGCCAATATCGTGGTGCAGATAGTGGAATTCTCCGACTTGTGTATAACCGGCTTTTAGCATGTCGATATAAAGTTGTTTGGCAATAATACGAGCATCGTCTGGCGTAAGTTTTTGCACGATCTTGTACATCAAATCGCGCCAACTCCAAAAACTATCGTTTGGATTTAAGCTGACTTCTGCAGCACCAGCCATCACTCGCTGAAAGGCATGAGAATGAACGTTGGCAAGCGTTGGCAAGACTGGGCCAGATAATACATGGCAGTCTGTTATCGGTGTGCTGTCTGCTTTAAAAGAATGAAATTGTCCGTCTTTTACTGAGAAAAGCACATTATTCGACCAGCCAGAAGAGAGCAAAGCTCGTTCAGAAAAATAGTATTGAGTGCTATCGCAATGAGTTGAGTTATGGCCCGTCACAAGTCATTCCCTAATAAATATTGATGCTCTGAGTGTAATAGAAAATATAATGTATATACAAGTATGTTTTTAATGGGTTTATTAGTTATCTATTTACTCGTTTATTTAGTGACTGTTTATTAAGGTTTTTTTGTTGTGTTGATGGTTTTTTTCTCTATTTTTAAAGATGAAAAGGCGATTAATTTTAAAAAATGGCTTGCATCCAGAAAAATTAGATTTTATCTTTAGATTAATTGTATATACATGTTCGTTAAATCTTCCTTTTAATCAGAATAAAAAGACATTCTTTGATAGGTGAAAAAATGACTAAGCAAACACTCGCTCAAAAACGTTACCGCGCAGGTGTGGTGAAAGCGGCAACTGGAACGACTCTTACCGCAAAATCTTGGTTTACTGAAGCGCCAATGCGTATGCTAATGAACAACCTAGATCCGGATGTGGCAGAAAACCCAGAAGAATTGGTGGTTTACGGTGGTATTGGGCGTGCGGCGCGTGATTGGGAATGTTATGACAAGATCGTTGAATCCCTAAAAGAACTAGAAGAAGACGAAACTTTATTGGTGCAATCTGGCAAGCCAGTGGGTGTATTTAAAACCCACAGCAACGCACCGCGTGTACTTATTGCCAACTCAAACTTAGTGCCACATTGGGCCAACTGGGAACACTTTAACGAGCTAGATGCCAAAGGCTTGGCGATGTACGGCCAAATGACAGCGGGTTCTTGGATCTACATTGGTAGCCAAGGCATTGTGCAAGGCACTTACGAAACTTTCGTTGAAGCGGGTCGTCAGCATTACGATGGTAACTTGGCAGGTCGTTGGGTATTAACGGCGGGGCTTGGTGGCATGGGTGGCGCACAACCTCTAGCAGCAACCTTGGCTGGCGCGTGTTCGTTGAATATCGAATGTCAGCAAAGCCGCATCGATTTCCGTCTACGTACTCGTTATGTGGATGAGCAAGCGACTGACCTAGACGATGCCATGGCTCGCATTAAGAAATACACCGCAGAAGGCAAAGCGGTTTCTATCGCGCTTTGCGGTAATGCTGCAGAAATTCTACCTGAAATGGTAAAACGTGGTATTCACCCAGATATGGTGACAGACCAAACATCGGCTCATGATCCATTAAACGGCTACTTGCCATTAGACATGAGCTGGGAAGAGTACCGCGAGAAAGCACAAACTCAGCCAAAAGAAATCGTAACCGCCGCGAAAAAATCCATGGCGAAACACGTTCAAGCTATGTTGGATTTCCAAAAAATGGGTGTGCCGACGTTTGATTACGGTAACAACATTCGTCAAATGGCGATGGAAGAAGGCGTGGAAAACGCCTTTGATTTTCCAGGCTTTGTACCAGCTTATATTCGTCCTTTGTTCTGTCGCGGTATCGGTCCTTTCCGTTGGGCTGCCTTGTCTGGTGATCCAGAAGATATTTATAAAACGGATGCCAAAGTAAAAGAATTGATCGCGGATGATGAGCATTTGCATCGTTGGTTAGACATGGCGCGTGAGCGTATTCAATTCCAAGGTTTGCCAGCGCGTATTTGTTGGGTCGGTCTTGGTCAACGTGCCAAACTTGGCCTAGCCTTTAATGAAATGGTTCGCAGCGGTGAATTGTCTGCGCCAATTGTTATTGGTCGTGACCATCTGGACTCTGGTTCTGTATCCAGCCCGAACCGTGAAACCGAAGGTATGAAAGACGGCTCTGATGCAGTCTCTGATTGGCCGTTATTGAACGCTTTGTTAAACACAGCGTCTGGTGCGACTTGGGTGTCTTTGCACCACGGCGGTGGCGTAGGCATGGGCTTCTCTCAGCATTCTGGCATGGTGATTGTGTGTGACGGCAGTGATGATGCGGCAGCACGTATTGCTCGAGTTCTTCATAATGATCCAGCGACAGGCGTGATGCGTCATGCCGATGCGGGTTATGAGATTGCTATCGATTGCGCGAAAGAGCAGGGGTTAAATCTGCCTATGATTACCGGAAAGTAACAGACAGCTACAAGATCTTAATATACGACGCAACACTTAAATATTATTTGTTTTAAGTGTTGCGTACTGCTTATAGAAGAAGCCTCACAAGGGCGTAAAACAATATTATAAAAATTATTTGATGGCAGAATATGACATCAAGATTGGAGAGTACTATGTTTGAATTAACCATAAAACCAGGTCAATTGACTCTAAACGAATTGCGTCAAATTAGTCGTCGTCACGTTAAATTGACGTTAGACGAAAGCGCTTTCCCTGGTATTCACGCCAGCACGCAAGTGGTTAACGATGTAATAGCGGAAAATCGTACGGTGTACGGTATTAACACAGGCTTTGGTTTGTTGGCGAATACGCGTATTGCCCCAGAAGATTTGGATGAGTTACAACGCAGTATCGTACTATCTCACGCTGCAGGTATCGGTGCTTTGATGGAAGACAAAACCGTCAAACTGATCATGGCGTTGAAGGTAAACAGCCTAGCGCGTGGTTTCTCTGGTATTCGTTTGGAAGTGATTCAAGCACTGCTTACTTTGATTAACAAAGAAGTGTATCCATGTATTCCGAAAAAAGGCTCTGTTGGCGCATCTGGCGATTTAGCGCCATTGGCTCACATGAGTACTGTTTTATTAGGCGAAGGCAAAGCCCGTTACCGTGGCGAAGTGATTTCAGGTCATGCGGCGTTGTCTATCGCTGGATTAGAACCTATTACCTTGGCACCAAAAGAAGGTTTGGCTCTACTAAACGGCACGCAAGCGTCTACCGCATTTGCCTTGGAAGGTTTGTTTGAAGCGGAAGATTTATTCGCCTCTGCCATTGTTTGTGGTTCTTTGTCTGTAGAAGCTGCGTTAGGTAGCCGTAGCCCATTTGATGCGCGTATCCATGAAGTGCGTGGTCATCAAACACAAATCGATGCAGCCGCTGCGTATCGTCATCTATTAGGTGAAACCAGTGAGCTGGGCGACTCACATCAAAATTGTGAAAAGGTACAAGACCCTTATTCATTGCGCTGTCAGCCACAGGTTATGGGTGCGTGCCTTGAGCAAATCCGCAGCACGTCTAAAGTCTTGTGCGTGGAAGCTAACTCAGTATCAGACAACCCATTAGTGTTTGCTGCTGAAGGCGACATCATTTCTGGTGGTAACTTCCACGCTGAACCTGTTGCTATGGCGGCGGATAATCTTGCCTTGGCGATTGCTGAAATCGGTAGTTTATCAGAACGCCGTATGGCGTTGTTGATCGACAGCAATCTAAGTAAATTACCACCATTCTTGGTGGATAACGGCGGTGTGAACTCTGGTTTTATGATTGCTCAAGTAACGGCTGCAGCCCTTGCGAGTGAGAATAAAAGCTATGCGCATCCTGCGTCTGTAGATAGCTTACCAACCTCGGCTAACCAAGAAGACCATGTTTCCATGGCGACCTTTGCGGCACGTCGCTTGAAAGATATGGCGGAAAATACTCGCGGTATTTTGGCTGTTGAGATTTTGTCTGCGGTACAAGGTTTAGACTTCCGTGCGCCTTTGAAATCCAGCAAACGTCTAGAAAATGCTCGTGCAACGTTACGTGCTCGCGTGCCTTTCTACGATAAAGACCGTTACTTCGCGCCAGACATTGAAAAAGCCAATGAATTACTATTGGAAGCCGTGCATAACGAGACTATGCCTAAAGGGCTCTTGCCTAGTTTATAAGTAACCTAGCGTATAAATAGCCAAGCTTATAAGCAAAGCGAAAAGTAAATATTTAAAAGGACAGCTATGACAAACGATACTCCAATGAAGTTAGACAGCTTATGGCGTGGCGCTCATATCGCCACCATGAAAGATGGCCTGTATAGCGTGATTGAAAACGCAGCGATAGGCGTCATTGGCGGCCGTATCGTTTGGATTGGCGAAGTGCAAGATCTGCCAGACTATGAGACTCAAAGCGAACATGATTTGGACGGCGGTTGGATTACACCAGGCTTGATCGATTGCCACACGCACCTTGTGTTTGGCGGTAATCGCGCGGGCGAATTCGAACAGCGCTTAAATGGTGTGAGTTATCAAGATATTGCCAAGCAGGGCGGCGGTATCGCATCTTCAGTAAAAGCAACTCGTTACGCGAGAGAGGCAGAGTTAATTGCCAGCGCATCACGTCGTCTGCAAAGTTTGATGGCCGATGGTGTAACCACAGTTGAGATCAAATCTGGCTATGGTTTGTCACTCGATTCTGAGCTAAAAATGCTGAGCGTAGCGACGGAACTAGGAAAGCTATTTCCCGTGACGGTGAAACGTACTTGTTTGGCTGCACACGCCATGCCGCTAGAATTTGACGACAAAGACGCTTATATCGAATATCTCTGTAATACTGTTTTGCCTAAAGTCGCGGAATTGGGAATGGCCGATGCCGTGGATGCCTTTTGTGAAGGCATTGCCTTTAGCACCGAGCAAGTGGCGCGTTACTTTAAAACGGCTGAGTCGTTAGGTTTGCCGGTGAAAATCCATGCGGAGCAATTGTCTTCATTAGGCGGTACTCGTATGGCATCGTCGTTCAAGGCGTTGTCGGCGGATCATATTGAATTTATTGAAGAATCCGATGTGCAAGCTATGGCAGTGTCCGGCACGGTTGCTGTGTTATTACCGGGAGCGTTTTTCACTCTAAAAGAAACTCAGCGTCCACCGATTGCTTTGTTGCGTCAATATGGCGTACCGATGGCGATTGCCACGGATGCTAACCCCGGAACCTCTCCAGCTTTATCGCTTCGACTCATGATGAACATGGCCTGTACCTTGTTTGCACTGACGCCAGAAGAAGCTTTGGCAGGTGCGACCATTCATGCCGCAAAAGCATTGGGAATGGCTGATACTCATGGTAGCTTAGAGGTCGGTAAAGTCGCGGACTTTGTTTGCTGGGATGTAGAAAGTCCGGGTGAGCTCAGCTATTGGCTAGGTGGTGACCTAGTGAAAGCAAGAGTCTATGAAGGTAGAAAGTATGAAGGCCATATGTATAAAGGCAAAAAATAGCCAAGAGGAAAAAGCATAATGACGACGCATAACTCATTAACCGTACCTGCATTTGACTTTGTTCAGAGTGATTCGCCTTTGTTGATAAGCATGCCACATTCGGGTTTGAATCTGACTGCTGAGGTGCAAGCTGGATTGACAGATCAAGCTAAAAAATTGCCTGATACCGATTGGTTTATTCCTGAGCTTTATGAGTTTTTAGAATCATTGGGTGTGGGTTTCATTAAGGCAAACTACTCTCGTTACGTCATCGACCTAAATCGTCCTTATGACGACAAACCCCTTTATGCGACCAAAACCACAGGCTTGTTTCCTGATATTTTATTCGAAGATAGTCCGGTTTTTGTCGATGGCAAAGCGCCAACGGACGAACATAAAGCTTTTTGCAAAGAACACATCTGGAAACCATATCACGGTACGATTGAGCAAGAACTGGCACGATTAAAAGCCAAGTTTGGCTACGCAATCTTGTTCGACGCACACAGCATCGCCGCCCAAGTACCCATGTTGTTTGACGGCACCTTGCCAGACTTTAACTGGGGCACGAATGAAGGCAAAGCCTGTAACGAAACAATCGCCAACGCTGTCACGCAAATACTGCGACCACTCTACACGCAAGTGCTCAATGGGCGTTTTAAAGGCGGCTACATCACACGCCATTTTGGCCAACCAAGCAATGGTATTCACGCCATTCAGCTCGAACTTTCTCAAGCAACGTACTTAAATGATGAATTGGCAAAACAGTCTGAATATCAATTGGATGAAAAGAAACAGCCAGTGATTACACAACAACTTAAAGACGTGATTGAGGCTTTAATGGCGATTAGGTTGTAGTCTGCCTGCGAGGTATAAAATATAGTGATTGGAATATAACGATTCTAAGCACTATATTTTTAGCTACATCTTAAATGTGAGGCTGACGTTATGTATCAAGACGTTTTGGATTTTTGGTTTAATGATATTGAGCCGGAATCATGGTTTAAAAAAGACATCGACTTCGATAATAAAATCATCACTAAATTTAGCAAACTTCATCAACAAGCAGTTCAGGGCGAGTTGTCCGTTTGGCGTCATTCTCCTAAAAGCGCCTTGGCTGAAATAATCATACTGGACCAATTCTCACGTAATATTTACCGCGATCAACCTGAATCTTTTGCAGCTGACCCTATGGCGTTAGCGCTGGCTCAGGTGGCAATTCATAAGGGTTTTGATCAAAAATTATCTCTGTCAGAGAGAAGCTTTTTATACATGCCGTTTATGCACAGTGAATCCGCCGTGATTCACGAGGAAGCAGTAAATCTATTTAGAGACTTGGGTATTGTTAATAATTTAGATTTTGAGTTAAAGCACAAAAAAATTGTGGATCGTTTCGGACGTTATCCACATAGAAATGCCATTTTAGGCCGAACATCTACCCCTGAGGAATTAGCTTTTTTGGCTGGGCCAAATTCTAGTTTCTAATTCTCATAGCTCTCTTTTTATGTATTGATTTTTTATCCAGTGTTCATTTTTATAATGTAAAGAGTGTTTTTTGATCAATAATAAATTGGTCTGAAAAAAGGCTAGTGTATTAGATTGATAAAACGCTTTATTTTCATGGGTAAATTGATAATCCGGATTAAAATATTACTATTTTTAAGCTGCTTTTTATTTCTGAGTGCTTGCTCTACCTTGGATTCCAATACCAATTTATCGGTTAAAAAGAGTTTATCTGTTGGATTTAAGCCTTATGGTGTCGCAACGGTAAGTGTATCCGATAGAAGCCAGTCCGTACCGGTGATAGTGCCTTTCGGTTTGAAGTACGAGATTGAGATTGCGGTCATAATGGAGCGGGGTGGAGTGACTGCAAAAATGATCGTCAACGCCATGAATATTCGGCTGGTGATGTGACTGGTGAAATTTGGTTTAACTGGTCACTGTATATCCCCAGTGATTTTGAAAGCATATTCCCCGCAACAGTTACCCTTAGTTAGTTTCATCAACATAATGGCTCAGGTTCACCGTTTATGTTTCAACTGCCTGAAGAACTTTCAAATCATATAGAGGAACGAGTTAGGAAACTTGATGGTTTTGTATTCAGTTTATTTGACCCCTGAAGTAGAAAAACTAACAATGGTCTAGTGCTATATTTTTTTATTTCCTAACAATGGATTGAAGAAACATGATTGAAAAAACAAGGAGTTGGTTACTTGGAAGTAGAGATAATCCACAGCAATACACGCAGCATGCGGTTCAGTTAATTGTCTTTGTTGCATTTTTGTACGCTGCGGCTATCAATTATGTAACCTCAGCTTCTGGTTATATTAATATCTGTATACAGTTAGCTATGTCCATTAGCACATTAGGTATTTGGTATCGTTCTCGCTGGCATAACGAATATCAACGTATGGCCATCACTTTTATGGTCATGATTACTACGATTACATTACCGATTAATTGGTTCTTGAATGGTGGTTCTTTCGGTCCGACTTTTTTCTTAAACATTTGTGTTTTCATGTACATCTCGGTCGCATTTCGAAAAAACCCTTATTATCGCTATTTTGGCCAAAGTTTTGCTGCCTTAGTACCTATCCCATTAGTAATGATTGAATATTACCATCCCGAATGGATTTCGACTTATCCTAATAATGAAACGCGCTTAATTGATCTAGCTTCAACTTCTGTTGTGACTAGCATTTTTATGTTGTTAATGATGGAAAATCTAACTAAAAAATTCCATTTAAGGCATTCAAAAGTAGAACAACTATCAGAACAGTTACGTCAATTATCTGAACGAGATTCATTGACAGGGTTGCTAAATCGGCGTGCTTTTGAAAGTAGTTTTACTGAGTGGAAAGAGACTAAAGAATGCCTGACTATTGCGGCAGTTGATCTCGATTTTTTCAAAAAAATTAATGATCAGTGGGG
Organism: Marinomonas polaris DSM 16579; assembly: GCF_900129155.1. Taxonomy (GTDB): domain Bacteria; phylum Pseudomonadota; class Gammaproteobacteria; order Pseudomonadales; family Marinomonadaceae; genus Marinomonas; species Marinomonas polaris. Next base: position 89,926 of record NZ_FQVF01000011.1, on the reverse strand, counting down.
CCATTACTATGGTGACGAGGTACTTATAAATAGTTCTACTCAATTGTCTGAAATGTCCAAGGACACAGGATCTTTGGCCTTTCGTACGGGAGGAGAAGAATTTATGTTGATGATGCCATGCACACTCAACGAAGCTTATCAACATATACAGATATTACATGATCGATTTGCAAAGATGAAACTGTTAAATGGTCCTGTTACTTTCAGTTCAGGGTTGGCTGAAGTAAAGCCAGATGAAAGCCAAGATCAATTTTTAAAACGGGTTGATAGGCTGCTCTATCAAGCAAAGAATCAGGGGCGGAACTGTACTGTCGTTGAATAGCGAATTAATTCAAATATTTTGAGATAAATTTGCAGCTTGATTAAATTAATATTGATGAAGCATTTAAGATTTATTGATTCTCTAATAAAAAGAGTTTTATTCGCCACACACTTTGACGCTTTTGAAGCGGATTTTATTAATCTTTGGCGTCAAGATAGCAGCAACTTAGACGGATGAGCAGGCTTCTGCTAAGTAAAAGTATTCCAATAAAAAAGAGCAAGCTACTTTCATGGCTTGCTCTTTTTTGTCTATAGAAACTTGGCTAACCTTAAAGCACGGTTACTACGTCTTCTATAGCTAAGCGCGATTTTGGTAGCGTTGCGTTGTAGTCTTCGTCTTTGTGGTGATAACCGATAGCGAGTGCTACGTCGCATTGGTAGCCTTCAAGTTGTGCTTGGAAGATTTCACCAATCAGTTCTGGATCAACACCTTCCATTGGTGTGGAGTCAATACCAAGACGAGCTGCGGTGTGCATGACATTGCCAAGGGCTATGTAGACCTGAGACTTTGTCCACGCCGCGTTGTTACCGTTATCATCCATGTTCATTTCTGCGAAAGCAAAACCGCCGAAGGCCTGTTCCCTGTTTTCAGGTTTAGTACGGCCGTCTTCTATGCCTTTGTCTACAACTTTTGCGTAGTCCTCACGTTTGTAATGGGTTTTGTGAGCAAATAAGATGATGTGTGATGCATCTTTGGCGTGCTTTTGGTTGAACTGAAACTTGTTTGCAAACGTATCGTGAAAGCGTTGTTTCGCTTCATCACTTTCAATCACGATAAATTTCCACGGTTGAGAGTTAATAGAAGAAGGCGATAGGCGCATTGCTTCATAAATAACCTCTAAATCTGCCTGAGAAATTTTCTTCGAAGCGTCGTATTGCTTTGCTGTATGACGTTTTTCTAAGTCGGCAATAATCTGGTGTGACATGTTCTATCTCCACAATAAGCAAAAGTGTTTAGCGCTCTGAAAACTAGCAGCGCTAAAATTAATGGCGCTATAGTAACGAGACTTTATTAAATGAAGAACAGGGTTTTTATTGAATTATTATCAAATATTATTTGATAATAGATGGTAATTTTCTTTGCTAATAAGGACTAAACCATGCAACTTGAAGATCTTCGAGTCGTTCTGAAAGTCGCAGAGTTTCGTAGCATCACGGCTGCTGCAACACATTTAGATATGCAAATGGCGACGGCAAGTGCGGCCGTTAAGCGAATAGAGGCCGCGCTTGGTGTTGAGCTGTTTGTGCGAACCACGCGCCACTTGCGTCTTTCCAGTGCTGGTGAGCGCTATTTGCCACAATGTATTGCCGCCATGTCTATGTTGGATCAAGCCAAACAAACTATTCACAATGATTTGGATATCATTAGCGGTGAAATCCGTTTAGCTGTTTCGTCTGATTTGGGGCGAAATATCGCGATTCCTTGGGTGGATGATTTCATGGAGCAGTATCCACAAGTAACCTTGAGAGCGCATGTTAGCGACAGCAATATCGATTTTTATCGTGATGCGTTGGATATTGCTCTGCGTTATGGCGCGCCTGCGGATTCGAATCTATACGGTTTTAAAATTTGCAATGTGCCTCGATTATTAGTGGCTAGTCCAAGCTATCTTGAATTGCATGGCACGCCAGAACATCCTAAAGACTTGCTCAATCATCAAGGTTTGTTTTATCAGCTACAAAATATCTTGAACGATACTTGGCACTTCTCATGTGAAAAGCCTGGTGCAGAGCGCTCTTATAAAATTAAGCCCAAAGCCTATTGTGCAGCGAACGATGGTGACTTGGTTAGGCGTTGGTGCGTGGCAGGGAAAGGCTTGGCAATAAAGTCCTCGCTGGATATTGCCAATGACTTGCTTGCAGGTCATGTTGTTTCTTTGATGCCGGATTATAAAATTCCCCAAGGTGAGCTTTGGTTAATTAGTCCGAGTCGTCAATCCATCACGCCAACAGTGCGCCTCTTGCGAGATATGTTTCGAGAGCGCACCAAGGCACTGTTAACTCAATTAGTCGAGCAAGGTATTATAGAAAAAAGCGTGTTAATAGACTGAGTGAAAGTGATTTGTTTTTCATTCAGTCTATTTTGTTTCATTTCGCGAATAGCTGCCCCATATCTTTAAAGGCTTTGAATTCCAGAGCGTTACCGCAAGGGTCGAGGAAAAACATTGTGGCTTGTTCACCCACTTGGCCCTTGAAGCGAATATAAGGCTCAATAATAAAATCTGTTTCCTCGGCCTTGAGTCGCGCCGCTAATGCTTCCCATTGCTCCCAAGTTAATACCACTCCAAAATGCGGAACTGGCACATTATGTCCATCCACTGAGTTTGTGTTGGCATGTTCCTGATATGGCATTTTTGGGTGATGATGAATCACCAACTGATGACCGAAAAAATTGAAGTCTACCCAAGTCTCGGCGGATCGTCCTTCTTCTAAACCGAAAACATCACGATAAAATGCACGTGCTAGCGGAACGTCGAAAACCGGAATGGCAAGGTGGAAAGGTTGTAAGCTCATTTTTTATCTCCTGCAGATGACTGACTTTAGAGATTGTAAATCGATCAATAGAACAATAATATCAATGAATATTTTTGTAATTGATAAGAAAAATTGATCAATGATTAAAGAACTCAAAACACTGATTGCCGTGGCAGAGGAAGGGACGTTCGCAGCAGCGGGTAATAAAATTGGCCTAACGCAAGCGGCGGTTAGTGCTCAAATACAACGATTGGAAAATGAATTAGGTCTAGTTTTGTTTGATCGAGTTGGACGTTCCGCTCATCTTAATCATCCTGGATTGACTGTGTTGGAGCAGGCGAAAGATATTGTTGAACGTTGTCGCCAATTAGGTATGACGCCACAAGCATCGGAAGGCGTTAAGCTTATTAATGTTGGTGCGATTACCTCTATACAAAGAACGCTTTTACCTACTGTTTTGGCGCAATTTCATCAGCAACATACTCATTGTCGAACACGAATATTTCCAGGTGTTTCGATGGCGTTGTTGGATCAGGTGGATTCAGGAGAGCTGGACCTTGCTGTAATGATTAGACCTACTTTCGTGGTGCATTCTGATTTGGTTTGGGAAGCCTTGATAGAGGAGCCGTTTGTCTTAATCGTCCCACGTAGTTATGACGTAAATGATTGGAAAATTGCTCTCAAACAATGTCCTTTTATTCGTTATGATCGAACGTCTTTTGGTGGGCGGCAAGTGGATAAGTTGCTACAGCAGCTGCCTTTTGATCTTGATGAAAAGTGTGAAGTCGATGAGATAGGTGCGATTGTGAAGCTGGTGGAGTTAGGTGCTGGTGTCGCTATTGTGCCACAAACAGAAGAGCATCGAATTTGGCCTAAGTCAGTCAAAGCGTTAAAGCTTGGAGATCATAATATACAGCGTGAAATTGGCTTGGTTTATAAAAAGCATTCACTTGTTGATATTGATATAAATGGTTTAATTCAGTTGATCAAAATGTCACGTGAGTTGCTATAGTGATGAGACTAAATATTTTTCTATTGGAATGATGTCGAGGTAGGGATATGGCGGAGTTTCTTGTTTTAGGTGCAGGAATGGTTGGTGTGAGCAGTGCGTTGGCGCTGCAAGCTCGTGGTCATCAGGTAACAATCGTTGATCGTACTGGTGCGGGTCTTGAAACCAGTTATGGCAATGCGGGTATGATTCAAGTCGAGGCTGCTGAGCCCTATGCGTTGCCAAGAGATATGGCAACATTGTTTAAATACGCGCTTGAAATTAGCAATGATGTGACTTGGAAGATGAACGGTGCGCTACAAATGGCGCCTGCTTTGTGGTCGTATTTTTGCAATTCGTCGCCCGAAAAACACGCTAAGATTTCTCGTGTTCATTCTCAACTAACTTTTCGGTCTACTGCTGATCATGAGCCGTTGATTCGCGACTCTGAATCTGAGCATTTGATTACTCATTGTGGTCTTGTCATGTTACATAGGGACGAAAGAGAGTTTCAGAAAGCCTCGAAAAAAGCCGAATTTCTCATGAAAGAATATGGCGTCACGTCTGATATTTTTGATGGCAAAAGCTACCAGGAAAAAGAACCTGCATTAAAGAAAACGCCAGCGGGTGCTGTGCATTACACGCAAAGTTGGAGTTGTTCTTCTCCGGGAGGTTTAACTAAGGCCTATTGTGATTTATTCGTCAAACGAGGTGGTCGCTTTGTCACTGGTGACGCCAGTACTTTGCAACATACTGTTTCGGGTTGGCAGATTCTCACCAGTGATGGCGAGCTGAAGGTCGAGCAAGTGGTGGTAGCGCTTGGGCCTTGGTCGCCAGAGCTATTAAGGCGTTTTGGCTATCAGATTCCTATGGTTTATAAGCGAGGTTATCATGGGCATTTTAACGCGCCAAAAACACTGCAACGGCCATTTTTAGATGTGGCAAATGGCGTGTTGGCTGCACCGATGGTAAAAGGGTTAAGAGTGACAACTGGCGCGGCTTTGGTACCGCTTAATTCAGCTATTGATACTAGCCAGCTTAAACGCGGAGCTATCGCATTAAATGAAATCATCGACTTGGGCGAACAAGTAGAAGAACCTCAATGGATGGGAACTCGCCCTTGTATGCCTGACATGTTGCCACTTGTCGGTGACGCGCCAAATCATAAGGGTTTGTGGTTTCACTTTGGTCATGGGCATCAAGGTTTTACGCTTGGGCCAACTACGTCAGAGTTGTTGATTCAAGCAATAGAAGGTGAGTGTAATGAGTTACTAGAAGCGCTTGCGCCAATAAATCGTTTGTAATCCATCTAAAGAAAAGAAAAGAAAAGAAAAGAAAAAACAAAAAAGCAGACGTTTGTGAAAACGTCTGCTTTTTATTGACCAATTCATTAACGCCTTGAATTAGTTGCTTTTCAAGTAGTTCAACATAGTGTCTGCATCAGATACTTCGAACGGATCGCTTGGTGCATCGTCTTGGAAGCCAGCTTCAGAGAACATTTTCTTGATCTCGCCGTTTTCTACGAGCATAGAATAGCGCCAGCTGCGCATACCAAAACCTAGGTTGTCTTTTTTGACAAGCATACCCATTTGGCGAGTGAAGTCACCGTTGCCGTCAGGTAAAAGGAAAACGTTTTTCGCGTTTTGGCTTTTGCCCCACTGGAACATAACAAACGCATCGTTCACAGAAATACAAATGACAGCATCAACACCTTGCGCTTTGAATTCTTCGTATAGTTCTTCGTAGCGTGGTAGGTGAGATGTTGAACAAGTTGGAGTGAATGCACCTGGCAAAGAAAAAACAACGACTTTTTTGTTGTTAAACAAATCAGCAGTAGTGACGTCTTTCCATTCAAATGGGTTCGATCCTTCTAACGCTTCATTACGAACACGTGTTTTAAAGACAACATTAGGTACATTAGTAATCATTTTCTTTCCTTTTTTTGCGTATTAATAATTTGAATTTACGTATTAGCGATTTAAGAAACCTCGTTTCTGCAAGAAGCTTAGCATATGTTCGCGTTTCTTTTTCTGTACAGCGGCCGCAGTTTGCTCAGACCAATTACTGCTTTTCTGATTATCACCACGGCTTTGGTAATACTCCTGCATTTGCGCATCATAGGCTTTAACATCTTCTGCACAACGGCTGCTGTCATAGCTGTCTTTATGAAGGATGACATCGACTGGTAGACGTGGTTTTAAATCAGGTTGTGCGTCTGGGTAGCCAAGGCAAAGACCAAAGATTGGGTAAACTTGATCAGGAAGATTTAATACTTCAGCAACTTGTTCTGGATCGTTGCGAATACCACCGATAAACACGGCGCCAAGACCAACCGATTCTGCGCCAAGCATTAGGTTTTGTGCAAAAAATGTCGCATCGGTTGTCGCTGCAATAAAGTGTTCTGTGTTGCCTTCTAACTCACCTAAGCCTTGCTCTAAGCTGCAATACTCAACGCGAGTAAGGTCTGCACAGATGACAAAGAATTCTGCTGCAGATTCGACCCATTTTTGACCGCCTGCCAGCGTTGCAATTTTCTGGCGATTTTCTTTGTTAGATACTTGAACAAGGGAATAGGCCTGAATAAAACTTGAAGAGGCCGCGCCTTGTGCGCACTGGATAAGTTGCTTGAGTAAAACTTCATCAATGGCTTTGTCTGTGTATTGACGAATAGATTTATGATTTGACTGAGCTTGAAGAATTGGGTTCATAGTCGACATCTTTTGAAAATGAGATGCATAGATACTAGAGGCTTAGTGGTGATGGGTCAAAGTGCTTCTTGTGAATAAAGAAGTATAAATAGAGGAAAGACTTACCCAAATGGGTAAGTCTTTCTATGTACAGGTGAAATATTTGTTTAGAATCGGTATTCAGCACCGACACTAGCTTGTTTAAAATCAGAGTCAAAGTCTGAATTAGAATCAACGTTATCTGCGTTTAGATCAACGTCGTACCATGTATATTGAGCGTTAACTAGTAAGTTTTCTGTTACTTTGAAGTTAACACCTGCGCCTGCAAATAAGCTTCTATCGTCTGAACTGCCTTTAACCGAGGCGATGTTATAGTCGGTTTCATGCCAAAGCTGACCAGCCTTTGCAAAGAGCTCAACCGTTTGAGTGATAGGGATTGTTCCTTTTAACGCAGCTGTGTAACCAGTTGTTTCTGCATTTGCGGCACTGTTGCCGTAGCTGCCAAAGTCAATGTAACTACCTTCTAAGGCAAGGAAAGAGTTGAAACGGTAACCGACAATACCTTGTACTACATCGTTATCGTCATCAAAGTCATCATCGCTTTCCACTTTAAGATAACCGTAATTACCGCCAACATAAAACCCACTGTTGTTTTCAGCCATATCTTCCGCTTTCACTGCGGCACTGAATGAGGCTATAGCGATGCTACCTGCGATTACTGGAATAAATTTTTTCATTGTATAACTCCTTTTAGTTACTTAATTGAGAACTTTGCGAGTTGAGTTACTACTCTGGGACATGAATTTTTGAATGGCTAGTTTTCCGAAGGCTTTTACCTATTTGCTTCATTTTCTATGCGTTAAACCTAGGTAAGAAACGCTTTGCTGATACTTTATAGAGAGGGATTGAGCGGAGAAAATTAGGTTGAAGATAGTAAAAGAATTACATAAAGGTGCCAGAGCTTCGAAGTTACACTGGCACCTTTATGTATTTATTAATTGTTTTTATTCAATGATATTGATGACTAGCCACTTCTCCCCATAAGCTTTCAATACGATTGTCTCGGCCGCAGCTTGCACGGTAAAAAGCATAACGAATGGGATTTTTCGTATAGTAGCTCTGATGATATTCCTCAGCCGGGTAGAACTTTTTGGCTGGAAGAATCTCGGTCACAATATCCTCTTTAAAAGGCTTCGTTTTTTTGACCTTAGCTAAAGACGCTTCAAAAACTGCTTTTTGTTGGTCATCTTGGTAAAACATCGCGGTCTTGTAAGGAGAGCCTTTGTCACAGAATTGGCCTTCGGCATCGGTTGGGTCAATTGTTTTCCAGTAATAGTCAGCCAATGTCTTTAAAGAAACGATGTCATCATCAAAATAAATGACAACGGCTTCAAAGTGGCCGGTATTTTTGGCAGATACCTTGCTGTACGTTGGGTTTTCAGTGTGACCTCCTGTATAGCCAGAGACAACATCACTGACACCTTGAACCAATTCAAAATCAGATTCTACACACCAGAAACAACCGCCTGCGACTATCATGGTTTGTGGTGCGGCTTGTGACACGCTACTAAAAGTCGTTACTCCAGTAAGAAGCAGCAACCCTAAAACACTGTTAAATATATGTTTTATGCTCATTTTGTGTGTCCTTTAAATCATAAGAAATATGTCATCTAGCTCTTTGACGTTATGGGGAATGCTTTTCTTACATCTATTTTTCCTTACACTTATATAGTAGATATAAACAGTAGGAGGAAATTGACATCTCGAATGCTAGATAAGCTGTAAGCAAGTTTAATACGTTATCTTCCTACTTAATGACCTATTTTTTGTACATTTGCATGGCACACTAGATGCGGTTCTAAAGGGAGCCGTTATTTGGCTGTATATATGCTGAGCATATTAAAGACATCTAAATAATCAATTAAACAAATATAGGATTGTCTTATAGTATGTTTAACAGTCAATTCAACTCTCATCTGTTCATGGATACGATCACTGTTAATTCGCACTTATAGGTAAGCCAGTTTTACCGCTGTGTTGTTTGAGGTTTGAAAAGAAATATTCTTTGTACAAATTTTAATGGGGTAGTCATGAGTGCATTTGTTACCGAACGTGTATTAAGCGTTCACCACTGGGATGAAAATTTATTTAGCTTCAAAACCACACGTAATCCAAGCTTACGTTTCGATAATGGTCAATTTGTGATGATTGGCTTGGAAACGGAAACTCGTCCTTTGATGCGTGCTTACAGTATTGCTAGCCCTAACTATGAAGAGCACTTGGAGTTTTTTAGCATCAAAGTGCCCAATGGGCCGTTAACTTCACGTTTGCAGCATTTAAAGGTCGGTGATGATGTTTTGGTCAGCCGCAAACCGACTGGTACCTTGGTGACTCGCGATTTACACCCAGGTAAAAACTTGTATTTGTTATCTACTGGCACAGGCTTGGCGCCTTTCTTAAGTGTTATTCAAGATTTTGACGCTTATGAACAATACGAAAAAATTGTTTTGATTCACGGTGTTCGCCACGTTAGTGAGTTGGCTTACGCAGACTTCATCGAAAAAGAATTGCCTGAAAACGAATTCTTCGGCGAGCAAGTAAGAGACAAACTAATCTATTATCCAACTGTGACGCGAGAACCGTTCCGCAATCAAGGTCGTCTGACCGATTTGATTCGCAGTGGTAAATTAGCGGAAGATATTGGTTTGCCTCAGGTGAACCCTGCTCATGACAGAGCCATGATTTGTGGTAGCCCAAGTATGCTTAAAGATACATCCGCTTTGCTAGATGAACTTGGCTTTAAAGAATCACCAAAAATCGGTGTGCCAGGGGATTATGTCATTGAGCGAGCTTTTGTCGAACATTAACAGCGAGAACGACTTTCTCGCTGATAAAAAATTTAGGAGATGTTATGAGTTCTGATACAAAATCGAATCAAGATTATGTTCCTCCAAAGGTTTGGACATGGAATACAGAAAATGGCGGTAAATTTGCCAGTACCAACCGTCCAATAGCAGGGGCAACGCACGAAAAAGTCCTGCCAGTCGGTAAGCATTCACTTCAACTTCATTCTTTAGCGACACCGAATGGCCAAAAAGTCACTATCATGCTGGAAGAGCTTTTAGCTTTGGGAATCAACGAAGCTGAATACGATGCGTATTTGATTAACATTGGTGAAGGTGATCAGTTTGGTTCAGGCTTTGTTGAGATCAACCCTAACTCCAAAATCCCTGCCTTGATGGATCATAGTACCACGCCACCAACTCGTGTATTTGAGTCTGGTTCTATCCTGCAATACCTAGCTGAAAAGTTTGATGCCTTGGTACCAAAAGATCTAGCTGCTAAAACAGAATGTCGTAACTGGTTGTTCTGGCAAATGGGCTCTGCGCCTTATTTAGGCGGTGGCTTTGGTCATTTTTACGCCTATGCTCCAACGAAAATGCAATATCCAATTGATCGCTTTTCTATGGAAACCAAACGTCAGTTAGATGTATTGGATAAGCAGTTAGCGAATAATACTTATATGGCGGGCGAGGAATATTCTATTGCTGATATCGCGATTTGGCCTTGGTACGGCAATTTGGTGCTAGGTAATTTATACAGCGCAGCGGAATTCCTTGATGTGACTAGCTATAAAAACGTATTGCGTTGGGCTAAAGTGATTGAGCAGCGTCCAGCGGTACAGCGCGGTCGCATTGTTAATAAGGCTTTTGGTGATGGAGCTAAGCTTCAAGAGCGCCATGATGCAGCGGATTTCGACGGCCTTATCTAGTAAAAAATAGAGCTGAAATGGTGCATTTTTATAAAGAGACAAGGCATAAAATGGCTTGTCTCTTTTTTATTGGCAATAAATAAGAAGAGTTCAAAAAATAAACAGATATTTGTGTTTATTCTGTGGCTTGTCACCATTTTGTAAGACGTGTCTGTGTTAGAATTGAGGCCTACGAAATCTGTTGGCCAGCATGATGCTGCAACCTACTCTTTGTTTGTGTCCATGTACTAGGCGATGTTTGCCTTTTTTTGCAGCGGCTAGATAAAAGAGAACAGCTCTACGTCTCATTTAGAGAGCTTTACCATGCAAAATTTAACGCAAGATGGACAAAACCTAGTTAACTCCCTTTCCCGTCGCTACAACCTAAGCTTTGATGCTGTGATGCACATGTTGATTGCCGTCAATAATGGCAATGGTTCGATGGCACAGTTCAACTGCCCTGAGCTGGGTGGTGGTGGTCAGTGGATGCGCGGCGGCATGACCATGGTGGGTGACATGTTCAACTATGGTTTGAAATCGACAGTGGATAACCTGTGTAATGAATTGGCTAACGGCCTGGCTAATATGCAAGTGTTCATGCCATTACCAAAGGGCTCAAAATCCAGTAATCAATGGTGGCCGGGTGATCTTGGTCAGCCTTTTAGCAGCGGTGCGCAAAATAGCACGCGTTACGCTATTTTTCCGAATCGCTTAGCGGTTGAAGTGAATGGCAATGTGACGGTTTACGATACGTTAGACAATAATATTGGTGGCATAAGCCAGCAGCAGGGCGGTAATTCATCACTGACTTTTTCCAGCCAATACGGCACGATTCCAGTGAATACCTTACCTATTGTTTCTGGATCTGGTTCGTCTAACTCAAATACGAACAATCAAACAGCACAAAATCCATCTCCACAAAATAATTTTGTGGCTCCGCCTGCACCAATGGCGTTTACGCAGGCTCCTGCAATGCAAACGCCTCAGAACTTGACGAATACAGCATCGGTCGATGAAGTTATTCAGTTGATTGAAAAATTAGCGAAGTTACGTGATATGGGGGCTATTTCAGACAATGAATACAACACTAAGAAAACGGATCTATTGAACCGAATTTGATTCGATAACAAAGGCGTATTGAACAAAAAGAGTCTTATCATGAGGCTCTTTTTTTTGCTCTTAATATGAGTTTTTAGCTTTAACGTGTCAATTTCTCTCTTTATCGTATTAGTTATTCTCGTGGTTTGGTCGATGTCTTAAGTAAGAACAATTACAGAAGCCCATTGAGTCCGATTACTGAGTTTATAGGCAATACAATCTAGGTTGCTTTTTGTTCTGGTTAAAAATGAAAAAGGATTCTAAGATGTTTGGTGATGGAGTTTCATCGGCTCTGCTTTGGTGACAATGCGCAGCGATTGAATATGTTCAGGTATGTGTGCACTTAAAGTATTAGGCTGATGGAATATCAAGGATTATTGTATGGTTAGCGATGAATTAACGGTTAAATGTTTATCTGATGCGTTAAAGAACAATGAGTTTATCTTTCATTATCAGCCAATCCTTTCGTTAAGATCTGGAAAAATAGATGGTGCAGAGGCGCTTATTCGATGGCAAAGAAGCAATGGAGAGCTTGTTTCCGCTGGCGATTTTATTCCTTTTGCTGAAGAAACAGGTTTTATAACTGAGATAACCAAAGCCATGATTCCGCGTTTTTTAGCGGATCAAAAAAAGATTTTTGAGACGGATAATTCGATTGTTTCATCGCTGAATATTTCTGCTAAAGATCTAAGTGACAATACCTTCCTGCCCACATTATTTCATCTTATCCATGATTCTGGTGTGAAACATTCAAAGATAAAAATTGAATTGACAGAGAGTTCTGTTTTATCTCTTAGCAATACTGGTTTACAACAAATAGCTGAATTAAAAGCCAACAATATAGGATTAGCAATTGACGATTTTGGTACGGGTTATGCCACGTTCGCACAATTGAGAAACCTACCTTTCACAGCGTTAAAAATAGATTTTAGTATTACAAGCAACGCTATGGCAACGCCAGATGGACTGACTCTTTTGGACCACAGTGTGAAACTAGCACATCAACTTAACATGGACTCTATTGCTGAAGGTGTAGAAAACCCAGATATTATAGGGTATTTGATGGGGATCGGATGCGAGCATGTACAAGGCTATTATATCAGCAGGCCATTAGCACTATCGTCTTTTATCGAATTTATAAATGAAAAGCACGTATGGTCAACCTTTCTCCATGGTTATATCTACAAGGCGATGATTGACTATATTGAATGGGTGAGGAAAGTACATTCTTCCTTGTACATGACAAGTACCAACAGAATCGTACCATTTGAAGCAGAATATGCCCCAACAGGGAAGTTCTTGCTGGAAATTATCCGCAGTGTCGATGTCGATATGTACGATGAGCTAAATACACAGTATAACCGCAGCTATGAATTAGCAAAAATGATGTTAAACGCAAAAAGCGTCGATGATCAGGCTCTTATTGATAAGTTATTGCCTGATTTCTTTGAGAAAAGTGGTGCCGTTAATACGTTATTACAACAAGTCTATTCGAGAGAGTGTCAGTATGGTCTTTTGAAGGGATTGTCTTTTCAAAATTCGGCCTATGCTTAATCCGCCAATTGCTCTAGTCGTTAGTGGTAGGTTGAATTTATCCTGATTCTCGCATTTGAAGGAAAGAGCTATTAAAAAGGTGTAGTGTAGCGCTTTTCGCATGACTCGCTGCTACATTGCCCGTTGTGGCGAGGTTTTTTATTAGAACAATTGCGTAAGACAGGCCAGTGTGGTTTTAGAATTTATGGAAACTAAAAAATGGGAGCAAGTTAAAGCGGCAGAGCAGCATCAGCCTGTAACATGGCTTGCATGTTTTCTGCTGTCATTGGTTTGGCGTAATAATAGCCTTGCCCGTAAAGGCAGCCCATTTCGATTAACCTTTCTGATTGTGATTTATTTTCTATACCTTCCGCGATGACTTCGCATTCAAAAGAATTTGCCAGCATGATCACAGAAGACACTACTGCTTGTTTTCTAATATCTTGTTCAATGCCATCAATAAACGATCGGTCAATTTTTATATGGTTTACATTGAGATTGCTGATGTAAGACAAAGAGCTCATGCCTGTGCCAAAATCGTCTATAGCTAATTTAATTCCGGCTTCTTTAAAGTTATTTAGACTTTGAGATATGTATTCTATGTTGACGCTGGTTGCAGATTCGATTAACTCTATCTCCAGTTTATTGGCTTCAATTTTATGATTTTTAAGGAGCCTAAGAGTGAAGTCTAATAAACTTGGGTCGAGTAAATTGTAAGGCGATAGGTTAAGTGCGATGGGTGTAAACAGCCCTTGCTGGTGCCAAAGGTCAAGCTGTTCAATTGCGTTTGCAATAACGTAGCGGCCAAATTCTTGAACACGACCACTTTGCTCTATCAACTCAATAAAATGGGCTGGGGGTAGAAGCCCATCTGTTGGATGATACCAACGAGCTAATGCTTCAACACCAATAATATGACCATCTTTAAGTGACACTTTAGGTTGATAATGAAGCTTAATTTGCCTTTCAGATAATGCATCATCTAAATCGGCGCGAAGTTTTAAGCGCTGGCGACCGCACTGTATGTTTCTTTCACTAAACATACTCCAGCCACTGCGATTTTGTTTCGCTTCATACATGGCCGTATCAGCATAAAGTATCAACGACTCTGGGTCTGTGGCCTGGCTTGGATAATGTGAAAGGCCAATGCTGGCACCTGTACTAATCGCGAGTTTATTGATCATTACCGGCTCATTACAGGTAATGATTAGTCTCTGTACAAGATTTTTAGCTTGTTCAATATCTACTTCTGGTGCCCAAATGATAAATTTGTCACCACCAAAGCGAACAAGTGTTTGAGTAGCATCTAATACTTGATTCAGTTTTTTAGCCACTTTTATTAAAAGAGTATCGCCTGCTGCATGCCCAAATGTGTCGTTTACTTCTTTGAATTTGTCTAAATCGATGACAAAAAGACAACCTTGTTTAGGGTGATGGCTATAAAATTCTTCGTATTTTTTATACGTTGGATCCGAGTGATCGATAATGATGGGGTGCATCATGTTAGCCAGAAACAGGCGGTTGGGTAATCCTGTTAATGAATCATGAGTCGCCAGATGAGCTAGTGAATCGTTTTTATCCTGAACGCGTTTATTCATCCATGATGATAGAGTCAGTGCGAACCAAGTTGCTAACCAGAAGACGATAATTGAGGTAATGATGAGGCGTTTCATCACAAATGTGAGTGTATTATCAATATATTCTGATGTCTTGATAATGATGACTTGGTATTTATCCCCTCTTACCACCTGCCAAAGAAATTGCTTTCCACTCATTGTTTCTTGGCCATTTGGCATATCAACGGTAGATAAAGACGTGCTTGTCAACAACATGAGTTTAGATAATAAGAGATCAATCTCAATAGGGTTCATTTTATGATCAATAGACCATTCTAGATTTGGTCCAGTGATTTTTATATAAAGCTCTGATTCCTCTAAATGACCATTAAAGTAGACCAACTTAATAAGTTCTGCGAGGTGTTCTTCAGGAGCTTTCTTGTTAGTAATGAGAAGTTCACCATGGATCAACATGGCTTGCCTATGTAGTGAGTCTAGCGCTGTTTTTAGACCCAGATCAGCCGCAAGGCGATAAGATACGACCGTATAAATAGAGGCGACAGATAACGCAACAGTAAGACATATCAGTATCAGCTTTAAGCGGAAGGATTTGTCTCTTTGTAACTCTAACAGTGCTGTCATAAAAACCTTGAGTAGGTGGAAGGCTTCTTATTTTTTAACTTTATAGGTACTAATCCCTGCGACATGATAAACGGGGCACCATCCTGACAATAGGGATATTAAGTTGAGTGCACCGAATACGCCTATTAATACTTCTAATACAGGCTCTTCTAAATAGTCGCCGTTGAAAAGAGCAAAACCAGTAAATACAATTCCTACAACGCCTCGAATTATTCTATCCGCAGGATGTAAATTTCTTTTCATTTAGGACTGCCTTTTAAATTTATTAATATCACGAGTACTGCAAAATAATCGGCTTTATGCGGATAAGAAACAATATCAAGACTGTAAGGAATTGCATCACATTTGTAATTGGAGTGTGTTGACAGGGCTTCCTGACTACAAAATAAGGCGCGTTTTGATGAAGTTTAAAAAAGCTTCAATACGAGATGCTAGAGCTGTGTGTTTGTAGTAGACCGCATTAACTTGCTCTCTGGGATTGTGTGTTTGTATGGATTCGATTAGTAGGCTGATCAAGCGTCCTGCTTTGATATCTTCACTCACCATAAAGTTAGAGAGTAAGGCAATGCCATTACCTGCTAAACACAATTGACGAACGGTTTCGCCGCTACTTGCTTTGATGTCAATTGACAGTTGAATAGGTGGTATTGTTGGCAGTTTGTTTAAATTGGCAATATCGGAAAAGCCGATAATATCGTGCAGTGCTAGCTCCTCGACTGTCTTTGGTATGCCGTTTATTGCCAGATAATCTGGCGAAGCAACCAAATGAAGTATGCTTCTTCCAAGCAAGGTGGCATGTAATCCTGAATCACTTAATCCTCCAATACGAATAGCAAGATCGGTGCGTTTTTCAATTAAGTCAATAATGCTGTCGTTCGATACTAGCTCAAGTTCAATATCTGGATAAGCCGCTCTAAAGGGTTTAATAAGAGGAACGAGTTGATGAAGTACAAAAGGACTAGCTGCATCGATGCGTAATCGCCCAGAAGGTCTGGTTTTTTGGGCAGTAAGCGCAAACTCCGCACCAGCAATCTGTTCCATTGCACTGCGAATCGCCATGATAAAGCGTTCGCCTTCCTGTGTTAGGCTGACTTTTCGTGTCGTGCGGGTAAACAAACTGCATGCGTGTTCTTGCTCTAAGCGAGTTATGGCACGAGATACTTTCGCCACTTGAATGTCTAATGCATTGGCTGCTGCAGAGAAGCCGCCATGATCGGCAACCGCAAGCAATATTTCTAAGTCTTCTGTTTTTGATCGAATGCCGTTCATTGCTTATTCCATCACATTATTATTGCTGTTATTGATAAAGTAATTTGTTACTTATGCTGTTTTTGTAAATATTAGCAAGCTTCATACTCCACTCCAACAAAACTTGAAATGTCTCTTTTAAAGGTAGCTTTCTTTAATGGAATGTTTCTTCAATATAGGAGTGCATGATTATGCCACTTGCTCTTTGGGCGCTGACTCTCAGTGCCTTTGCAATAGGAACCACAGAGTTTGTTATCGTAGGTTTGATACCGACGATAGCGAATGATTTATCCGTCAGTTTACCCAGTGCAGGCTTGCTCGTCAGTTTGTATGCGTTAGGTGTTGCGGTTGGCGCACCAGTGCTAACGGCTTTGACGGGCAAGCTCAATCGTAAATGGCTGCTCATTGGCTTAATGAGTTTGTTCATTCTTGGCAACATGCTGGCTTGGGCGGCACCGGGTTATAACTCGCTCATTGTTGCTCGTATCTTAACCGGATTGGCTCACGGAGTATTTTTTTCGATCGGTTCGACGATAGCGACACGTTTGGTGTCGAAAGAAAAAGAGGCCAGCGCGATTGCGCTGATGTTTACTGGTTTGACCGTTGCTCTTGTTACTGGTGTTCCGTTAGGAACTTGGATTGGACAGCATTTCGGCTGGCGTGCGACTTTCTTGGTGGTCTCAGCATTGGGATTAATCGCCATGATTGGCAGCGCTATTCTAGTGCCAAATAATCTTAAACAATCCCCTAGCGCCAGTTTGGTAAAACAAATGTCTGTATTGGTTAAGCCACGTTTGCTTTTGGTGTATGCCATGACAGCAGTGGGTTACGGCGGAACGTTCGTGGCCTTTACTTTTCTCGCCTCTATTCTTGAATCTGTGAGCGGTTTCCCATCTTCCGCCATTGGTTTGATCATGCTGGTGTACGGTGTATCGGTAGCGATTGGTAATATTTGGGGCGGAAAAATGGCTGACCGAATTGGTCCGATTAGTGCTTTGTCTTATATTTTCTTGGCTTTGGCTGCGGTGCTTGTTCTCTTTTACTTCACCGCGCCCTATCCATGGCTGGCCTTGATAACCGTATTGCTTTGGGGCGCTTTCGCTTTTGGTAATGTACCAGGCTTGCAGGTTTATGTAGTGCAAATTGCGGAACGAGAAACGCCCCACGCAGTAGACGTTGCCTCGGGTTTAAACATCGCTGCGTTCAATGTAGGCATTGCGTTAGGAGCGCTTATAGGCGGACACATTGTTGATCAATATCGCTTAATAGATACGGCTTGGGTTGGTGCGGTCATTGTTTTGGTGGCGCTGGTTCTGACACGCTTTAGCGGCTACTTAGATAAGAAAGACCGCTTTACGGTTCAATTAAATAACCTTTAACAGGAAAAATATTATGAAAAATACCAACTTTACGCTGGGAATGGGCACTTTTCGACTTCAAGATAAAGTCGCTTATGACTCTGTGAAAATGGCGTTAGAAGAAGGCTATCGCCATATTGACACTGCTCAAATCTACGGGAATGAAGCCGAAGTAGGGCAAGCCATTGCAGATAGCGGTATCCCAAGAGACGAATTGTTCATTACGACAAAAGTTTGGTTCGAAGCTTTTAGCGAGGACAAATTCATCGATAGTGTGAAAAAAAGCCTTACTAAGTTGAAAACCGATTATGTGGATTTACTTTTGATTCACTGGCCGTCGCCGCAAGATGAAGTCGATATGGTGTTGTATCTAAACGAATTGAAAAAGTCGAAAGATATGGGGTTAGCACTCGAAATCGGTATTTCTAACTTCACCATAGCGCAAACTCAACAAGCGCTAGACATTCTGGGTGAAGACGAGCTATTCACGAACCAGATCGAAGTGCATCCATATTTGCAAAACGACAAGCTAGTGAATTTTTGCCAAACTAATAAGGTTGCAGTGACAGGTTATATGCCGTTTGCCTATGGCAAAGTATTGGCTGATGAAACGCTAAAAGCTATTGCTGAAAAACACCAAATAAGTACTGCGCAACTAGTTATTCAATGGCTGGCTCAGCGCGATATTGTCACTATTCCGTCGTCTACTAAACGTAAGAACCTTGCTTCAAACTTTGAGAAAGTAAGTATTACTCTAAGCGATGCAGACATGGATCGAATTGCCGAATTGGATTGTAATGATCGACAGGCCAACCCAGATTTTGCCCCTGAATGGGATGCATTTAGTTAGTTTTAAAGAATATTAGCGTTTAAAAAGCTGGCTTGTTGAGGGATTTGATTCGACGAGTTGGCTTTTTCGTTTTGAGAAAAATACAAGAATAAAATAGCTGCGAAAAATACAAAATATGTAAGCAGAGGTTTTTCTTTGTTGTAGATAAGTAGATTTCATTTAGCACGGGAATCATCTAAGGTAAACTTTAGCTTAAAGTTTGCTGGAAAGGTCCATTTTTAATGTTTGTAAGGTTCCTGCGTCCAAACAATCTCTCCCAAAAAATGATGCGTGTGATTTTTTCCATTTATTTGGTTGTTACCCTTCTAATCACAAGTTTGCAGTTTTTGAGTGAATATCTGAAAACGCAGGATGCTATTGTCAGTGAATTACAGCAATTGGATGCAACCGTTCGAGGTCCTATTTCGACTAGCTTGTGGCAGTACAACCACAATCAGTTAGATTCGCTCACCTCGGGGCTTATTCAAATGCCAATTATTGAAGGTGTGGATGTTTTCGATCAAAATTCGCAAAGTATAATATCGAAAAGATTTTACGATCCTACCTCTGTTCCATTGTCTATTTTTGATTCGACATCAGAATTAAGCTGGTCTCTAAATGGCGAAAGCATACCTCTTGGTACGCTGGTACTTTATTCATCCTCAGGTGTGGTGCTAGAACGAGTTTGGTTCGGCTTTGCTTTGATTGCTATTACCGCATTCATCAAGTTAACTGTCTTATTCTGGCTGTTTATTTGGGCCTTTGACCGCTATTTAGCAACTCCTTTAAGGCAGCTAATGTCGCAGGTGAATGAGGTGCAATTAAGCCCAAGCATTAGTAAGCGAATTAATTTATCGAACACTGAAAATAATGAACTTAGTCAGCTTCAAGAACATATGAATAATATGCTCAGTGCCATGTCGACAGATCGAGAGCGACTGCTTGAAGGCGAGCAAGCCCGGCGAGATTGGTTAGAAGATGCTGTGGCAAAGCGCACCGAAGACCTACAAATTCTCAATGAAAAACTCAAACACCTCGCAACAAGAGATTCTTTGACTGACGTCTTAAATCGAGGAAGCTTTTTTGAAACAGCACAACAGTTGCTGGTTCTTTCCCAGCGTCAAAAATCGACAGCGTCTTTTATCCTGATGGATTTAGATTTTTTTAAGCGTATCAATGATACTTATGGTCATTTTATCGGGGACAAAGTACTGATCCACTTTACCCAAACACTTCAGGGCTTTTTAAGAAAGTCAGACCTTCTTGGCAGAGTGGGCGGCGAAGAGTTCGCCATATTTCTTCCTGATACCGGATTAGATGCTGCTTGCCAGCTTGCTGATAAAATACGTCAAACTATAAGTGATGCCGCGTTAGAAGTGGAAGGTAAGACGGTCACTTATACTGTAAGCCTTGGTGTTGAGTCATCTGGTCCCGAAGATCAATTAATTGATGAACTGTTTAAGCGTGTCGATTTGAAGTTGTACGGAGCGAAAGGTAAGGGGAGAGATCGCGTTGAGAGATAACAAGTTAAGAATTCTATCTTTTCTTATGTTTTTTTGGGGGGCGTGCGTTTCAAGTATTAGCTACGCGACGACATTAAAAGTGTGTTACGACCAATGGCCGCCGATGACCATGTTCCCAACAAAAGACGAGCCTGAGCGCGGTGTCGTCATCGATATGGTGGAACAAATCTATTCTTCAGAAGGTTTCACCCTCGAATACTTTGAAGTGCCGCTAGCAAGGGGATTAGACATGGTAGCTGAAGGGCTTTGTGACATGCTGCCAGAATATCTCTATTCGAAGAATTCAGACAATGTCTTTGTCTATGCCAGTGAGGCAACATTTTCATACGCTACCGCTTTTGTTGTCAGAAAAAGTGACTCTTGGCGCTATCAAGGCATTCAATCCTTAAACGGTAAACGTATCGCCACGGGGCCGGGGTGGGATTACAGCTCGATGAGTGCTGGCTATCAACATTATATTGATGATCCTGCGAACTCGAATTTTGTTGAAGTAATCGCGGGTTATGATGACGTAGTTGATCGTATCTTCCATATGATTAAAGAGGATCGCGTCGACTTATACGCCGATAACGACCTTGTTCTTCAATATGTTTTAAACCAATTAGATTTAAATGATGACCTTAGAATTGTGCGTCCCGGTTTAGAAAAAAAATTAGTTGAAATGCCCATCTTTTCAAAAAAAATCCCCACCGACAAAAGGCAAGAATTGATCAATATTTGGAATGAAGGACGCTTGGCGATGAAAGGCAAAAAAGAGCAGGCTCTTCTTAACAAGTATGAGGTATCATTAGAAAAGTAATGTAAGACAGTCCTTTTTTCTTTTTGAATGGATAGAAAATAATCGATAGATTCACTATCAAATCAACTCATTGAAGAGTTGACCCACCTAGAATTGACTCGTCCGGTGATCAGCCTGAGCCGCTATTTGTATCAGCTAAGAGATCATCATGCACGGATATTGAAATGCAAAGTAATACAACCGAACACCAGCTTGAACCGATTGATGCTGTTATCACTTGGGTCGATGGAAGTGCTGTGAAACACCGCCAGAAACGACAAAGATATATGGCAATGGAGTCTCTACCACTGCATGAGAATGCGTCGAACCCTCATAGATGGATGTGTAACGATGAAATCTTATACTGCA
Source organism: Marinomonas polaris DSM 16579 (assembly GCF_900129155.1). GTDB lineage: Bacteria > Pseudomonadota > Gammaproteobacteria > Pseudomonadales > Marinomonadaceae > Marinomonas > Marinomonas polaris. The sequence continues at coordinate 68,770 of NZ_FQVF01000011.1, read as the reverse complement.
TTCAATCGATCGAAAACCATGCGCCGTGGATAGGTAAAATCTGGATTGTTGTTGATGAAGAAGGCCCTGATTTATCAAGCCTCTCAGAAAGCATTAGAGCCAAGGTGCATCTTGCCTATCATGCAGAAATCTTTAACGGATTCACGCAGGTGTTGCCCACATTCAACTCTTTGGCGATTGAGAGCATGCTGTGGCGCATTGACGGGCTGAGCGAGCGCTTCATGTACTTTAATGATGATGTGTTCTTGACCGCGCCTCTAAATCCGACCGACATTTTTGACGGGCTTACTCCTATTTTGCGAGGCAAATGGGTTGACTACAGCGGTCTACTTATCAGTACCGAAATACGGAATGACCCTGCGAAATTTCACTATTTCATGCAAATAAATGCAGCCCAAATTATTGGTTTTCCTGCTACAGAACTGTTTTCTGCTGCTCATGTTGTGCATCCTTTTCGACGTTCAAAGATGGCCGAATTGTTTGCCCGGTATCCCGATAAGTTTCTCAATAACATTAAATATAGATTTCGGAATTTGGATCAATTTTTCCCGCAGGGACTGCACAATCACGCTTGTATAAGGGATAAAGAGGCCAAGGTTAGCACGACAGATGACCATCTTCATATCTCAAGCGGACATGGAAAAGGGCAACCTCCTGCCGACACCCTAGCGCTGTTGACCAGAGCGACAGAGCCTGAAATCAAGTTTCTATGTGTTAACGATCTTCCTCAACTGGTAGAGATCATTCCTAATGCTGAAGAATGGATTGCTCAGGCTATTGGCGGTTTTCCAGCACTGGCTAAAAATACAACAATTGAGAGATTGTGCCTGCAATCAGAGGAGGCAGCGACAAATTTGGCAGAAGCATGATGTCGCTATCGAACAATGTAACAGCGGAATGAGTGGCTAGTTTACAAAAAATAAGTGTGGCTAATGGTTTAGGTACACTTAAATTAACCAAACAGACAGGCTATTAGATCTTTTAGATTTTGGAAGCTAAAGAGATGGGCCCACTACCAGATAAACTCATTGGATAGTTGGCCCATTTAGAATTGACTAATTCGATGGTGAACCTGAACCACCGTTACCTTTGCCGCCATTACTTCCTACACCGTTACGATTACTTCCCATACCACCACCATTCATTCCCATATCACTAGACCAAGAAGGCAAAGTGACGCCTTGTTCACGAGCACGAATTAGCATTTGGTCGTGGTGCAAGTCACGGAATTTCTCGCGTTCTTGTTCTGTTTTTAATGCAAAATATTGCTGATGATATTGTAACCGCTCTTGCTGGGTCATGAGTTGAGAACCATAAACCATCTCCATGTCTTCACGTTGGATTTGATCCTTGTCTTGAGTTTTGTCCTGATCAGCGGCAAAAATCGGATTGCTGGCCATCATAATGGATGCTCCAGCAATAATAGATAGTAAAGCGAATTGCTTAAACATACGGATCTCCTTAAATAGGTAAAAAACCGTGTCGCCTAAGCCTTGCCAGCGATACGACCTAAGACTCAACCTCGCGGACACTCCGCGGATCAATTCTTAGTTCCATCATAGAAGCTTATTCCGATTAAGATTGTGCGCTACATCACATTAGATGAAATGAATATAACTCTTATTGTGTTATGTCTTTTTAGTTGGCTATTTATTAAAGCCTGTTTGCTATCTGTAGGTTAGCCTTAAACTTAGGGTCGAATTCTCATAGCTTCTTGGTTACTCTTGATCAAACTCTAATAAGACAGATTAAGGTATTTCATGCCAGAGCAACTAAACGACCAAACTCTCGATAAACAGTTCGCCTTTTTACGTGAGATAGACCAACTAAAATCTGTTATCCGTAAATCGCCATTGATTGATAAATCACGAAGAGAGAACTCTGCCGAACATTCGTGGCATTTGGCCATGTATGCCTTAATTCTAAAAGACAGTTCCGACAAGGAAATTAATATTGAGCGCGTGATCAAAATGCTCTTGATCCATGACATTGTTGAAATCGACGCGGGTGATCACCCGATACATGAAACGGTAGATAACAAAACTCAAGAAGAGGCAGAGCAAAAGGCTGCGGATCGTCTCTTTGGTTTATTACCAACGTCGCAAGGTGAAGAACTCAAAGCCCTTTGGTACGAATTTGAAGCCGCTGAAACAAATGACGCCGTATTTGCGAAATCTCTAGACCGACTACAACCATTGATTCACAACGTGGCTACCAACGGCGGTTCATGGATCGAAGGTAATGTCAGCCATGAACAAGTTAAGCAGCGTTATGGGTCAGTGATTAGCGCGGGCTCAAAAAGAATCTGGAATCTAGTGCAAAAATTGGTTGGCCAGTATTTTCATAGATAGAGTCCGCTGTCTTGAATTAGCCTAATAGTAGAAAAACAAAAAGCCGAAAATCATATTTTCGGCTTTTTGTTTTCTGATACTAATCGATAGGAAGATCAGTATTGAGAGTCTTTTAATACTCGTTCGCCATAGATACCATTTTTTGGAATCGGCGTGTAGCTAGAGTTTGCCGCGCGCATCACACGAATTCCCTCTGCGCCCGCGTCACGGGCAGAAATAATGTCACCATCCGCATCGCCGTAATAAATTTTGATGTCATTGTTTTTAATATACTTAGTTTTCGTGTATTCAGTACGGCTTGATCCTGCAAAAATAACATCGTGCATATCTTTGATATCAAAAGTCTTTTTCAAATACTCAGTAGTGAAATTACAATCAGAACTGGTACGACCTGTGATGAAATAAATGCTATCACCACGTTCTTGGTGCATCGCAATCAACTCTTTGGCAATATTCTTCGGCATGCTGAATGCGTCCCAGCCACAGTTTGCTTTATCCCAAAAGTCTTGATTCGTTAGGTAAGAATAACCGTTTGGCGAGAATTCTTGTTGGCCACGATAAAAAACCGGCGTGCTAAACAAGGTCGTATCATCGATATCAAAACCAACCGCAAAAGGCGCCTTGCCTTGCAGCTCTTTCTGGATATCTGCAACAGAAATCATCTTCACATCCGTTGGCATGCCCGCAGTGGTCATATCAATGGTGGAATAGCCTTTATGAGTGCCAGGTGTTTTTGGGTCTGCGTTAGCAGATAGACTGGCGACACAAGCCAGCACAATAGTCATGGTTCGTAAGGTATGGTTCATAGTGTTCCTTATAGGTTTCATTAGTAGTGATTTTCTCATTCTATCGCTAAAAAATACGGCTTGCTATCATCTTGGTTTGATTTGAATGAAGGGCAGAGTAAGCGTATTTACTTTTTATAAAGGACGGCAGTGGCAGTAAATATTGACAAAGTTCACTTGTAAGTTAACCTCGGGTCATTGAAATTTATAATAAAAATTATTTACAGAGGAAACCCTTATGAGTGATCTTCAAAAATACATAGCGAAAAGAAAAGAGAGCGACGCCAATTTTGCCGATAACTATGATGAGGGTTATCAGGTCTTTAAGTTCGGTGTGTTACTGAAAGAAGCGCGTATTAATGCAGGTCTGACTCAGCTTGATCTTGCGGATAAATTACACACCCAAAAGAGCGCGATATCACGAATTGAAAATCACTCTGAAGACGTGAAATTGTCGACGTTAGAGAAGTTCGCTTCCGCATTGGGGAAGAAGTTAGAAATCCGCTTAGTTTAAATTTTGCTAAAAACACAAAAGCCAACTCAATGAGTTGGCTTTTGTGTTTCTGGAAGATGTAAATCCTAGCTGTTCTTCTTCAATCCCAAGTAGTTCTCTATCCCTTTGATCTTATCTTCTGCGTGGTGGTTAACGTAGAGAACGGTGGTTTCTTTGCCTTGGCATATTTTCTCGATCAGCGCGAGGACGAGCTGGCGGTTCATGTCGTCTAGGCCGAGGCAAGGTTCATCTAGGATCAAGAGTGGCGGATGTTTCACCATGGCGCGGGCGATGAGCAGTAAACGTTGGTCGCCGTAGGAGAGCTTGTTAAATGGCTGGTCGCCGCGGTCTGCCATGCCGAGTAGTGCAAGCCATTGGTCGGCGATTTTCTTCTGGTTATCGGTGGATTTGGTGTACATGCCGATACTGTCGTAGAAGCCAGAAATGATCACGTTTTTGCAGCTGGTGCTGACGCGATATTCCCATTGCAGCGACGTTGAAACATAGCCAATAAATTGTTTGATCTGCCAGATGCTTTCGCCGTTGCCTCGTTGGAATCCGAAGACGAAAATATCGTTGGTGTAGCATTGTGGATGATCGCCAGTGATCAAAGACAATACGCAGGTTTTGCCGCTGCCGTTGGGGCCACTGAGTTGCCAATGTTGTCCGCGTTCAATGATCCAATCCAGTTTATCGACAATGACAGTATCGCCGTATTTGATGGTGGCTTGGTTCAGTTTCACCAGTGGCTGGCTCGGGTCGAGTGCGGGCAGTTTATTGACCGGATCTGCCTCTGGGATGTCTAGATCCGTGGTTTTCAAATGCAGTAATTGGTACAGCTCGTTGAAAGCGTTTTCTTCTTTTTTATCTACTGTCAGTTCCACTCGTCCCTTATCAACATAAGCCACATGAGTAATAAAATCCGGCATTTCATCAAATCGATTTAGCACCACGATCATCGGCGTTGTTTCGACAATGGAAGCGAGATGCGCTTGCAGCATGGCAAGAGTGTCGACGTCTAAGCCATCGAAGGGTTCGTCTAAGATAAGCAAGTCTGGCTTGTTAGACAAAGCGCGTATCAGCATCACCTTACGAGTTTCGCCTGTGGAAAGTTTACGAAATGCGCGATCAAGTAGTTTGCTTAGGCCGAACTTTTCTACTAAAGAGTGAGCCAGTTCTGGATCTTGGCAGTTGTCGAAGATCATTTCATGTACAGGCGTGCCGAGGGAAATCACGTCCATAATGTCGGCATCGTCTTTTTTCAGCTCTTTGGCAATCAGCTCCGCTTGGGCCTCAAAAGATACCAATCCCACATTTTTTGGCAGACCGGTGATTGTGCCATTTTCAATTTCCCCCACGCCTGCCAGCACAGCCGCCAAGGCCGATTTGCCCGCACCGTTTGTGCCAGTAATGACCCAATGCTGGTTTGGCTCAATGGTCCAGTCGATCTCGCTTAGGGTAAAGCGATCATCAAAGTTCACTGTTACTTTGTTGAGGAGGATATTGTCTAAGCGGATGCTGTCCATGGTATTTCCTAATGTGTTGTTGATATCAAGAAGCGACAAAAAAGCCGAGTACTCAATGAGTCACTCGGCTTTTTTTAACGTTTAAACTCTAGTTGAAATTAAACGATCTTCTTCATGTCAGCCATGTGACCGCGCAATACTGAGCCAACTGCTTCTACTGGATGTGAACGAAGCGCTGTGTTTACTTCGATTAAGCGCTTGTTATCAACGCCAGTATCTTCTAGAGAAAGACCTTTACCGATAACGTCGGTTTTGATGTCTTTCATGAAGTCAGCCAATAGTGGAACACAAGCGTGATTGTATAGGTAGCAACCGTATTCCGCTGTATCAGAGATTGTCGCGTTCATTTCGTACAATTTCTTACGAGCGATTGTGTTCGCGATTAGTGGCGTTTCGTGTAGAGACTCGTAGTAAGCAGATTCAGCAATGATGCCAGCTGCTGTCATAGTTTCGAAAGCAAGCTCAACGCCAGCTTTAACCATAGCAACCATCAAGATACCGTTGTCGAAGAATTCTTGCTCAGAAATTTCTACATCGCCAGCAGGTGTTTTTTCGAAGTTAGTTTCAGCCGTGTCTGCACGCCATTGAAGAAGATTTTTATCATCGTTCGCCCAGTCTTCCATCATAGTTTGAGAGAAGTGACCACTGATGATGTCGTCTTGGTGCTTGTTGTACAAAGGACGCATGATCACTTTTAGTTCTTCAGAAAGATCGAATGCTTTGATCTTAGCTGGGTTAGAAAGACGATCTAGCATGTTGGTCACGCCGCCGTATTTCAATGCTTCAGTGATAGTTTCCCAACCGAATTGGATCAAGCGAGATGCGTAGCCAGCGTCGATGCCTTCTTCAACCATTTTGTCGAAGCAAAGGATAGAGCCAGTTTGCAACATACCACAAAGGATAGTTTGCTCACCCATAAGGTCAGATTTAACTTCAGCGATGAAAGAAGACATCAAAACGCCTGCTTTGTGACCGCCGGTACCTACCGCGTACGCTTTTGCTAGCGCAAGACCTTCACCTTTAGGATCGTTGTCTTCGTGAACTGCGATCAGTGTTGGAACACCGAAACCACGAACGTATTCAGCACGAACTTCAGAACCTGGGCACTTAGGAGCAACCATGATTACTGTTAAGTCTTCGCGGATTTTCATGCCTTCTTCTACGATGTTGAAACCGTGAGAGTAAGATAGGCAAGCGTCTTTCTTCATAAGAGGCATAACAGCAGTAACAACTGGAGTGTGTTGCTTATCTGGTGTTAGGTTCAAAACTACATCGGCAGTTGGGATCAAATCTTCGTAAGTGCCAACAACAAAACCGTTTTCAGTCGCGTTTTTCCAAGACTGACGTTTTTGTGCAATCGCTTCAGGACGCAAAGCGTAAGAAACGTCTAGACCAGAATCACGTAGGTTCAAGCCTTGGTTAAGACCTTGTGCACCACAACCGATAACAACCATTTTTTTGCCTTTAAGCGCTTCTACGCCATCTGCAAATTCAGAGCTGTCCATGAAGCGACATTTTGCTAATTGAGCTAGTTGCTCGCGTAGCGGCAAAGTATTGAAGTAGTTAGCCATGTTATACACATCCTATAGATTTGATTAATGTATCAACGATAAAAACACGCTGATATTAAAAATGGATTACACAGTCGCCAAGCCATGCTTTTTATGACGTCCTGCGAGTAGAGCTAATCTAACGTAGTAGAACCTTTTCGTAAATTGATATATTCGCAATATAGTGTCCCATTTTTTGCAAACATGTTTTATGATGAACGGACAGTAATCGTGCGAAGGTTTCATGATGAATATTAAGACGCTTAAACAGTTCCTCGCCTTGGCGGAAACATTGAACTTCGGACGCGCCAGTGACGAATGCCATATCAGTATTTCTGCCATGTCGCGTAACATTCGGCACTTAGAGGATGAGCTAGGTGTAGCGCTGTTCAACCGCGACAATCGCACCGTGGCATTGACCCAAGAAGGGCAGAAATTTCTCAAGTATGCGCGTGATACCAGCCGACAATGGAACTTAATTCGTCATGAACTGACGGATAATTCCGACCAGCTTAGCGGTGAAATCAGCCTTTATGGCTCAGTAACAGCGAGTTACAGTTTTTTGTATGAGTTGCTGCGGCGTTTTCGTATTGCCTATCCTGCTATTGAAATCAAACTGCGCACGGGTGATCCAGAACACGCTATAGCCCATGTTCTCGATGGTAAAGAAGACATTAGTCTTGCTGCACGTCCAACTAACTTGCCTCGTGGATTAGCCTTTAAACCTATCGCTATCTCGCCTTTGTTGTTTATTGCTCCCCTTGAGCAGCAAGTGCCGAATGTGCCAACAAACACGCCAACTACGCCGGAAGAGTGGGCGAATATTCCAATGATTCTTTCAGAAAGTGGCGTGTCTCGAACGCGTGTCGATGAATGGTTTCGCCAGCACGACATCGCGCCACGGATTTATGCGCAAGTCACCGGTAACGAGGCGATCGTGAGTATGGTGAGTTTGGGTTTTGGTATCGGCGTGGTGCCAAAAATTGTATTGGATAACAGCCCATTGGTAGACCGAATTAAGGTGCTAGATGTACAACCTGAATTGGAGCCATATGATATTGGTTTGTTTGCTCTGAAGAAAAGCTTGAAGAACCCGCTGGTAGAAGCGTTTTGGAATTTGATGGAAGAAGGGGGATGAATGATATTTTAAACACATTCCCCTCGTTGATATTCTGACTTGCTCAGGTATATACTTTTATCTCCAATTCACCAACATAATAAAGGAGGCCACCCATGCAAGTAATTGCATATCAATGTGAATTAGATTTCGCATTTCATCTTGGTGATCTACGCACAGCGCAAATTTGTTGTTAACGCACAGATTTCGCTGATATTACTTTTCTGAACTGATACAAAACGTCTGAATATTGTCAGTGCTCATCTGTGCATATCTTTTTGATATTTTGCGCATAGGTGACTTATGTCTTTAATTTCTGTTATTGAATTATCTTATCAAGCGGGTAGTAAGCACCTGTTTGAGTCCTTGTCTTTTTCTATTGAATCTGGCGATCGTATTGGCCTTGTCGGCCACAATGGTTGCGGCAAATCCACTCTATTAAAACTCCTTCTTGGCGAACTCACATTAGATAGCGGTCAGTTACATCGACAACGTGGTCTTAAAATTGGTTTGGTCGAGCAATTTCTATCCCCAGAGTTAGAAGCGATTTCCGCCCATCAAGTGGTGCTGGATACTATTCCCCTAGAGGAACAAGTCATTCGAGGTTATCAAGTCGATACCCTACTGCAACAGCTTGGTTTTGACGAAGCCACTTTGCAACGACCATTAAATACCCTCAGTGGTGGCCAGAAAAACCTCGTATTATTCGCTCGAGCGGTCATTCTAGAACCTGAATTATTGTTGCTAGATGAACCGGGCAACCATATGGACGGTAAAGCCATGTATTTCTTAAAACGTTACTTGAGCTTACCGGCTGTGCCCTCGTTTCTGATGATTTCCCATGATCGTGATCTATTGGACTCGGTGACGCAACGGACCTTATGGTTACGCGATGAGCGTTGTTACGCCTTTAATCTTCCCTATTCACAAGCCAAAGTGGCGCTGGCGGATTTAGACGACGCTGCTCGAAAAACACGGGAAGCGGAAGAGAAAGAAATCGACAAGTTAAAAGTCGGTGCCAAACGACTGGCAACATGGGGCAAGGTTTACGATAACGAAGATTTAGCGCGCAAGGCCAAGTCGATGGAAAAACGCATTGATAAACTGGAAGTCAATAAAACCTTTGTGACTCGTGGTTCGGGCTTGTCGTTAAAAGTCGACAGTGAGTTTTTAAAAACCAAGCAAGTCTTTATTTTTGAAAACGAAACCATTACTAGCCCTGACGGACGGCCGCTATTTAGCATTGCTGATTTGAACTTTCGGCCAGGAGATCGCATTGCGTTACTGGGTGTGAATGGCAGTGGTAAATCCAGCTGTATTGAACATTTAATGGCCGTGTATCAACAAGAGATTGGTGAGCAGAACGCGACTCGATTCAATCCTAATGTGCGCATTGGCTATTTTGACCAAGAACTAGAGCAGTTTAATGTTGAGCTAGGGATAGCCGATTGGATTCGACAAAACTGCACCGCCAGCCAAGAAGAGATTCGTCGAGTCTTGATTCAATGGGGCTTTCCTTATCTTGATCATGGTCGGCGCGTCAATGTGCTCAGCGGTGGCGAACGAGCGCGTATTTTGTTGCTAACGTTTCTGCTAGATCAACCGAACTTGCTGATCATGGATGAACCGACCAACCACATTGATTTGCAAGGCAAAGAAGAGTTGGAGTCCGATCTGACGCAAGAGGGCGTGTCTTTGTTGTTTACTTCCCATGACCAATGCTTTATCCAAAATATCGCCACGCGGTTTTGGTGGATTCACGATGGCCAGCTGGTGGAGCTGCACGACAGTGATGTGTATTTCGCCTCGCAGGGTGGTGAACTAGGCAGCGAATCCAGAAGCGGGCAGCAAGAAGCAGCTCAATCCAATACGTCTCAAGGTGAGTCGATAAAGATAGAAGCCATGATGGATGATGAGCGAATACTAGAACGCATTTGTGAGCTGGAGCAATTGCTGGCAGATGATTTAGCTCGTAAAGCCAAGCGTCAAAAGCCTGCTAAGCAAAAGTTATGGCAAGACGAGCTGGATGAATTGAATCAGCAGTTTGAAAGATTTCTTAATCGTTAGTGAGCAAAAGCTTGAAGAACCCGCTGGTAGAAGCGTTTTGGAATTTAATGGAAGAAGAGACGCCGTAGCGCCTCTTCTCTTTTTTTGCTGCGTGAGGTGGAAAGCTTAATTTACTTCCAACCACCTTGGTCCATTAATTTAACCGCTTGACGGTTGTTTTCACCTAATACACTCAAAGACACTTTATCGGCTTTGAACTCACCAAACGTTGCTAAGCTTTTAGGTGGCGCCACGCCTTCGATCACTGCGTATTCGTTGTTCACGTTGGCGTACCATTCTTGGCTTTGCTTATTGGTTAAGAAGTCAATGAGCCGTTGCGCGTTTTCTTTGTTTTTCGCGGATGCGGTGATGCCAATACCGCTGACATTCACATGAGCGCCACGTTCGTTGTCAGCTTGGTTAGGCCAGAACATTTTTAATTTATCAAAAACTGCACGCTCATCTGCTTTATCGCTTAAACCTAAACGCCCAAAGTAATAAGTATTCGCCACGGCGATGTCACAAACTCCCGCTGCTGCGGCTTTTAGCTGGTCAGTGTCGCCACCCGCTGGTGGACGAGCAAAGTTGGCTACTAAACCTTTAATCCACTCAAGAGTTTGCTTTTCACCGTTTGCATCTATCATCGAAGCAACCAAAGATTGGTTGTATATGTTGTTAGAAGAGCGGATGCAAATTTTGCCTTTCCATTTAGGGTCAGCTAGATCTTCGTAAGTTGATAGATCGGCAGCGGATACAGTCTCTGGATTATAAAGGATAACACGAGCACGTTGAGAAAGGCCGTACCAGTAACCTTCGCGGTCTTTTAGGTGCTCAGGCACGACTTTGTTTAGATTGTCAGTTTCAAACGGCTGAAGCACGCCTGCTTCTTTTGCTCGGTATAAACGTCCTGCATCAACAGTAATGAATACATCGGCTGGGCTAGCGTCACCTTCTGATTGTAGGCGGCTCAATAGGGCATCCGCGCTACCGGTAATTAGGTTTACTTTGACATTGTTTTCTTTTGAATAGATATCTAACAAAGGTGCGATAAGTGCTTCGCTGCGAGCAGAGTAAATATTAACCTCGCCACTTGCCTGAACGGATGTACTGCTAAAAGCGAGTATCGAGGTTGCGCCAGCTAAGGTTATTAGTGATGTTTTTGTTTTTGGACGTTTCATTACGGGTTCCTATCTATAGTATGAAGTTGGGACTGCCAATGATTACTTCGCTATAGACAGACGGGAATGGAAATCGTTCCCGTTTAAGGTTGTGTTTTTAATAAATTTTCTATGTATTACTGAAATACCGGACAAACACAATTTCTACCGTCTGATTTTGCTTCGTACAATGCCTTGTCTACCATATCGAGAGCGCTTTCTAGGTCTGTAGTTGGAGCTAATTCAATAACACCTGCAGACAGTGTAATGTGTACTGATTGTTGATTGATTAAGAAGGTATGAGTCGCCATGCCTTTACATAATCTCTCTGCGGTTTTTAGTGCGTTTTGTATATCGGTATCTCGCATTAAAATATAAAACTCTTCGCCACCAACACGAAACAATGTGTCTGAGGAGCGTAATTGGCTTTGTAACCAGTTAGCGATTAATTGCAGTGCTTGATCGCCTCCACCATGACCAAATCTGTCGTTAATTTTCTTAAAAAAATCCACGTCCAATGTCATTAAACTGAGCGTTTGTTCCGAGTGTTTTCGTTTGTTGAATTCATCATGAATGATGAGATTAAATTCTCTACGATTTGACGTGCCTGTTAAGGGGTCTGTGCGAGTAGCTTTATCTAGCTGTCGGATTAATTGGTTGCGTTCGGTAACGTCTAGCATGACGCCAACCTGTCCTAAGGCTTGACCATTTGATTTAGTGAAAACGGCTTTATTGAACTCCATTTCATGGAGGGAACCGTCGGAAAATCGTACTTCCGCCTCATAACACTGCGTGCCGCCTTTGGCCAATAACTTACGGTCTGCTTCATAATAAGTGTCTGCGAGGTGTTTTGGCGCTACATCATATACAGAATGACCAATGACTTTTTCACGAGAAAAACCAAGGGATTGACAAAATGCTGTGTTGCAGCCTCGATAAATATGTAAATGGTCTTTGAAAAAAATAGGTACGGGAATCGCATCTATGATGACTTGTAACACGTCATCTTCATCGCTATGGGAGCGACTTAAGGTGAATTGCGATAACTCGGATATTATCCATGCAGCGAGATGTTCGTCATCACGTGCAAAACAGTTTGCTGCTCCTCTTTGTATCCATGTAACGCTACGTTCTAAGCTCCATTCGTCAACGATAACTATGGTCTTTCTGGATGCTAAAAGAGGCCAATCAGATGCTTTTATATCTTTTTCTGCAAGTAATACGACAGATAGAACAGGTGACTGATCAATACTTTGTACAGCTTGCCATTCGACGGCTTGTCCACAAGTCAATAATAGTGTGTCTAGTTGCGTCTTCCATGATGCTAGTTGAGGTGAAAAATATAAAATAGAAGGCGTCATTGGTACTCATAGCGGTTTATTTATTAATCAACATCGTCTCATAGGTGAGGGGGGAATTCTGTAAAAAAATGTAGGAATTTTAAGAACCTATGTTCGGATCTTGTGGTGTTGTCGTAACAAAGAAAGGTAGAAGTTACAGCCATGAAAAGCGCCTAACCATTTAATAAATGGATAGGCGCATGGAGGATTAAAATGGTTAGTATTAAAGCTTGAAGAAACTTAATTGCTGCTGCACGTCGACACTGCTTTGAGCCATGTTAAGACCTGAACGTTTGGCCATTTCTGCACTTTGTTTTGTTAAGCTTTGCACAGAGTGCATTTTCTTGGTGATGTCTTCAGATACTTGCGTTTGCTCTTCTATGGATTTAGCAATATGTTGAGCTTGCTCTGAAACTCGCTCAATGCCAGCTAGAATATTACCAGTAAGCTCGTTGGTTTTTTCGACTTGGTCTTTTGACGATTCCACTAATTTTAAGCTGACTTCCATACGGTTGACGGCCTGCCCACTGGCAGTACTAAGTTGAGCCAAAAGTGTTTCAATCTCATTTACGCTATCTTGTGAACGTTGCGCTAGAGTTCGAACTTCGTCTGCAACAACGGCGAATCCTCGGCCTTGTTCGCCTGCACGAGCTGCTTCTATCGCAGCGTTCAGGGCAAGTAAATTGGTTTGCTCTGCAATACTACGAATAACATCTAAGATGGTTTCTATATTGGTTGTTTCTTGGCGTAGTTGAGTAACAACAGTTCCTGTTTCTTTTAAGGAGCCAACCAGCTGGTTTATTGCGTCTAAGGTACCGTTTGCTGTGGTTAAACTGTTTTGTGCCACAGTGCGAATGTTATTGGCGGCGTCGGCTGATTGTTGAGTGTTGTCAGCAATGGTGCGGTTATTAGCGGACATCTGATCTAGTGCCACAACCACTTGAGTGGTGTTGTCCATAATGTGAACAGAATATTCGCTTACCTCTTGGTTTACCTTTAATACTTCTTGGCTATTTTCATTTACTTTGTTTACCGAACTAAGAACACCAGCAATGACAGAGCGTAGATTTTGAGCAGAGGTATTAATGGCATTACCAAGTTCTGCAATTTCATCACTTCCTGACACTTGAACCGGCTTATTGAGGTGGCCTTGCGCCATATTCTGTGCTGCGTTACGAACTGCCAAAATACCACGTACTATGTTGTTGGATATCAAGTAGCTAAGCGTGATGGAAATAATCAGTGCGATTACGATAGAAATCCAAAAGCCGATTTCAATTTCTGCAACAAGACTTTCCGTTTGTTTTTTTGCTTCAATGACTTCGGCGTTTGTCTTGTCTGTTAGAAGCGCGAAGTATGTCATCAGGTCATTGTATGAGCCGATAAAAGCAGAAAACACTGGGAAGGGCGCTTTGTTATCGGTTGAATTTTCCATCGCGCTGACGAAAGCTTTTGTTTTACTTTGAAAATTATTAAGCAGTGTTTGCAGCTTTCTAGATTCGTCGGATTTATCTGAAAGACCTTTGTTAAGTTCATTAATAAGAGACGGTGTTGTGTTGTAGCTCTTAGAAATAGCTTCTAGATAACCTGGGATTTGCTGGTCGAGTGATAGTAGATAAGCAATCTGTAAACCTCTGACATTGAGGACGATATTAACCTGTGCTTCTTTCACTCGTTCTAAATTGAGCGAAACATTGTGGTTTTCTTCATAGAATCGGTCAAAGCGAGTTGCTAATTCTGTACTTTTTGCTTTTATTAAACTTAATGCCACCAAAAATATAATGATGATAGATAAAATGAGGGTGATGAATTTCGCTTTTACGGATAAATTGTTCATGTCGGTTCCTTCAACGTTGATAGATTATCTCGCGTGATCTTGGTGCTGTTTTTTGCGTTATTTTGGTGCGTAGTTTGTATGGCATTTTCCATAAAAAATCAAAGTAATTCTTCTTAAAGAAAAATTATTTGGTAAGGGAGAAGGGGATGTTTAGACTTTCTAAATTGATCAGAGCTAGCATTAAGATAACTATCAATAAACATCCATATTTCACTATTCCGTTATGCTTAAAAAAGTGGACAATAGCGGTCTTTCTTGTCGCTCTCATTCCTGCAGGTCATCATGATATCAATTCCTTCTACTGAGGATACGGCTTCTCGCCGTGTTCAATACTTGCGCGTTTTTGTGCTGGGCTTCAGTGCTTTTATTTTTAACACCACAGAATTTGTTCCTGTGGGGTTGTTGTCGGATATTGCGCAAAGCTTTTCGATTCCGCCTGCACAGGTTGGTTGGATGCTGACTGTATATGCGTGGATTGTGGCACTTATGTCGCTGCCAATGATGTTGTTGACGCGTAAGCTAGAGCGTAAGACGTTATTGCTAGGTCTGTTTGCCTTGTTTATTGCCAGCCATATTTTGACGGTAGTGGCGTGGAATTTTACGACTTTGTTGGTGAGCCGTATTGGGATCGCTTTTGCTCATGCGGTGTTTTGGTCGATTACCGCTTCCATTGCAATTCGTGTTGCTCCGCAAGGAAAACATACCTTTGCGCTGAGTGTACTGGCAACGGGAACAGGTCTGGCGATGGTGCTTGGTGTGCCAGCGGGTCGTATCATTGGTCAGCTTTTAGGATGGCGAGCCACTTTTGCTGTTATTGCGGTCATCGCATTAATTATCATGTTAGCCATGTACCGTTTGCTACCTAATTTACCTAGTTTGTTTTCGGGTTCTCTTAGTAAGGTACCAGAAGTGCTTCGTAATAAAGTATTGCTAGGCATGTATTTGTTTATCTTCGTAATTTTTTCTGCTCATTACACGGCTTACAGCTACATAGAGCCCTTCTTAAAAGAGATCGGTTCAGCCAGTGGTCAATTCACCACGTTGGTATTATTGCTGTTTGGTATGGCGGGGATTGTTGGAAGTGTACTGTTTAGCTACTTTGGTGAAAGAGCGAATACTTTGATGTTAGTTTCTAGTGTCGTCATCGCATCATTGTGTATGAGTGCTTTGTACTTTGTCGCACCAAGTGGCTCTTTGCTGATTACCAGCGTTTTGTTGTGGGGTGCGTCGCTGATGATTATTGGCTTGAGCATGCAGATACGAGTGCTGAAAGTAGACGATACTGCCGCTGATATTATTATGTCTTTGTATTCTGGCATTATAAATTTGGGTATCGGTGCGGGTGCTTTGATTGGTAATCAGGTCATTCAATTTGTTGGCTTGGGGAGTGTCGGTTTCACTGGTGCTATTCTAGGTGTTTGTGCTCTAGCGGTGATTGTGACGCTACTAAAACGTATTGGTAAGCCTGCCGCAGTATAGAATTTTATCTATGAGCGTTGTTAAGTACAGATACTAAAGTGTATCTGTACTTAGTTTAAATTCAGTTAATATCATCAATATGCGTTGCTTGATTCCGACCTTGGGCTTTTGAATGGTAAAGTGCAATATCAGCATTTTTCATTAACGTGTCGGTGTCAGTTTTTCCATTTTTTACTTTAGTTACAATACCTATACTTACCGTGATGGCATCTGCTATTTTGCTTGTTTTATGCTCTATGTTTATTAACTCAATTACCTGTTTCATTTGCTGGGCAATTTCTTCCGCTTGTTTTGCGCTTTTATTTGGAAGGATGACAACAAACTCTTCTCCGCCATAGCGAGCGAGCAAATCGGTTTCTTTGTTAATTATACTTTCTAGTGACGAGGCAATTTTCTGTAATGCTTCATCACCGCTAATATGTCCATATGTGTCATTATATTGTTTAAAATAGTCGACATCTATTAGCAGGATGGACAGGTCGTACCTGCTACTTTTGTCTGATGACAGTTCAACTAACAAGCGCTGATCAAACGCCCGTCTGTTAGCTATATTGGTCAAACTGTCTGTGAGAGACAGGCTCTCCAAGCGGCGTGTTTGCGTATTAATCGTGTTTGAGAACTCATCAAAAGCCTGAAATAACTCATCAATCTCATCCCTATTTGAAGGAAGGTTGTGTGAGCCTTTGGTCATTAGGTTAATTTTTTGAGTTAAGGTTCGTAAGCGCTTAACCGCATAACTATAAAGTCCTAATGTCGCAATGATCATTGTGGATAATAAAATAAAACCACAAATGAACCATATTTTCTGTGTCGTCATCCCTTGTGCCAGTGAGGCTATTTTGCCGTTTAAATTATTATATTCAACAAGGGACTGTTGGTTTGTTATGTTGCTGTAGTCGCTGATCATATTATGGATGAAATGCTCGCGCCCGCGAGTTCTACCGATAATTCGAAGATAATTTGCCTGTTGTTCTGCAAGATTTTCAGGATCTGAAAGGATGCATCTAAGATCAGTATTAATCTGTTCAACTTGTTTTTTTAATGGGGCAGCAAGGTTTGTCGAAACCACATCCATGTTCTGTAAGTTGAGTTCGAGTAAACGATGTATTTCTTGTAAATCGCTTAATCGTTCAGTGTTTTCTATTTTATAGGCAAATGAGAGTGTTTGTAATAAAGCAATCTGCCATTGCATAAAATACGTTTGCTCCAATGGCAAGATATTAGTGGGTGGGTTTATTTGATCTGCTTCAATTTTCAGATCCCATATTTTTTTCAAGTTAACTTTTATTTTATAGGCTAGGTCTAGTTTCTGATCAATTAAGACGTTGAGGTGCTCGGTTTCTTCCTGAGAGGTTTTGAGCAACATAATGACAGTTTGGTTATCGGTTATTTTGCTGGTTTCTTTTTCTAGTGCTTTGAGCTTTTCTGTTACCTCTAATTCGGCAATTCTTCTTTCTGCCGGTGTTGTTGCGGAGGTTAAGGACTCAAGTGCAGACATCAATTCACCTGATTTTAACGCGCTTCTAGTGGCATTATTCATCGCTGGAATAGTATTGAGAGTTAAGTCATTAAGTATGGATTGAGTTTGCTCTAACCTAGTTTGCAATACATACCCAACGCTAACAAAAAGCAATAAACCGATAACTAGTAATATGCCCAGTTGTTTTACTAAGCTTAATCGCCGATTGTTACTTGTCTTTGAAATAGGGGGAAATAGCGGTTTGTTGTTCATGTTTAATTTTCTACCGCTAGATTTTTTAATCGACCATCAATTTTAGGCGCAATGACTTTTTTCTGGTGAATTTCAACGCTCATGATGTCTGATAGGGTTAAGCTGTTGGTTTGTTTATAAGTCAGTGCTTTGCTGTTTTTAAACATAGTAAATCCATCGCCACCATTTATTAGATAGTCGAGCGAGACAACTTTATAGATTTGTTTTGGTTGTAGCGGTTGTTTGTTTAATTTAACAGAAATCAGGCGTTTGCCTATGGGGCGTGACGAGTCATAAGTTACTTTAATTCCAGCGACTTGTAAAAACTGGCCACTTTGTGATTCTAATTTGCTGAGACCATGCTCTAGTGCGTCCATTATTTGTTGCCCGGTTGCTTCTATTAACTGGAGGGTATTGCGATAGGGTAGCATGGCGCGAATGTCTCTTACTGTAAGAGGTGACCCTGCTTGGAGTATTTTTTCACTTCGTAATGTACCGCTATTTATAAGAGCAATTTGAGCATCGGTAAAATCTTTTAATGTATCTGTAACCAAATTGGCAAAGCCGTTTTCAGAAGTACGCAGTACTTTTCGTTGTAAATTAATTTGTGTGTCGGTTTTACCTATTACTTCGTTTAATAATGAGTTGAGTCTATTATCGTATTCTTCTTCCAACTGCAATACTTTAGGTTTTGCAGGAAGAGAAGTTAGATCAACACTGATCTCTTCGATGACCAAACTATCGTGAGGGTGATCTGGTTGCCAGGTAAGTTGAATAACCGCAGCGTCACTCTTTTTTGCCAGCACAAGATTATTTGGATGTCGTGGGGAATTTGAATAAGTATTAGAGTGGAAATTTTGATCCTCAAAAAGAGCAAGATCAATGATGCCTTGTCCCAATAGTTGGTTAATAACAGGAGAAAAAGTGGAGTAATGTAAAACAATTAAATCTACATTTTGCTTCCTAAGTAATTTAGCTATTTCCAAGACTGCTTCTAGTGGCGGTGTAATTACTAGTCTTTTTGTTGGGTACTTTTCGGTAACGACTGGGTCTAGTATGGAAATGAACCCTAGTTTCACCTCACCTTGTTTTAGCAAAGTATAGGCTTCAATGCCTTCTGGTGATTGCTTGGAGATAGGATCATATAAGTTGCTTGATACTATTGGAAAAGCGGCTTCATAGGTACGTAATATCAGTTCATCTTCTTGATAGCTAAATTCCCGTTTTGAAACTCCCATAGCATTAGGTTCGAGGCTATTAAGTACATCAATAATATGGGCGCCCCTGTCCATAGAGGATAGCATGCTTGGTCCTAAGCTTTCGCCACCGAAAATGAAAAACGTACTGGTACTTTTTTCTCTATAATCATCAATAAGAGTTGCTAACTGAGCATAGCTGCCATTTTTTGCATCGTTAATTGTCGACATTTCAGCATCAAAAATAATGGTCGCTTGTTTCTCTGCAAAAGCACTGTTTTGAGCAAAAAAAGTCAGAAGAGTAAGTAGTTTTACAATAGTCAGATAGCGCATTTTGAATGTGTTCATCCATTGGTCTTATTGTTGTTTCATTATTGATAAATATTTTATAGATCGACCTTGCTTAAAGTTAACCTGTTTAGTTGTGCTATTTCCTGATTTTTACATAACAGATCGTGCATGTCGTCATCAAAAAAGTGTTTTATGATCACTTTTAAACACTAAAGTAGTTAAGCCCTTTCAAAAACTTAGGTTTTATATCCTAACTTTTACAGTATCTAACTATGTTAATATTTAAGTTCATTGTTTGGATTGATTTTTATGCCTTATATCCTAGCTTTAGTTGTACAACACTTATCAAGAACCCTCTATGTTTAATTGGTTAAATGTCTCTATGACACGAAAAATAAGCAGCCTGTCTTTTGTTCTCTTATCGTTTCTCTTTGTGGTGATTCTTTATTCAACGTATCAGACACAAAAAATCTACAAAGAAATGCAAGAAGTTGCGGAGATTGATATTCCACTTTCCGAAGTCATTGCTGATATAGAAATTTTGCAGCTTAAACAGCATTTATTGATGGAGGGAATTCGTCTACAAGGCGATGCTTTTTTTGCTGATGAAGTATCACAGACCAAAAGTGTCAAAGGCTTTGATGAGTTTAGTCAGCTGCTATCTGCACAGCTTGATAAGAGTATTAGCATACTTCATACAGGCATGACATTCGGCAGCATTCGTATCAAAGTAGAAGAACATCAATCCTTGATTCAGCAGATTAGTGTGTTACATAGCCATAGAGTAGGTTTCGAAAGTTTGTTCTCTCGGTTTTTGAACAAAGGCGAAGAGCACTATTCGGTATCTTGGGATGAGCTAGAAAAACAAGATAATTTATTAGATTCTCAAGCCGATGAGTTGCTTGTGAATATTGACCAACTCACGATGAAGGTCGCCGCGACAGTAGAAAAACAAGAACGTGATTTTATGGTTGTGAATGCAATATTGGGTTTATCAGCCTTTGCCATTGGCGGCTATTTAACCCTTTATACGATTTTGTCTTTTCGTCAGAAAGTGGGTTCGTTGCGTGGTCAGATAGAGTCTTTGCATCGTTCTATTTCTCCTGATGAAAGTAACGATGCAATACATAATAAAGGTTCTGATGAATTGGATCAGTTGGAAAAAGACTTAAAGATTCTGATGGCGCGTTTCTCGTTGGAAAAAGATAATCGTGACGAAGTTGAAACTCAGCTGATTGAGTTAGCCACACGAGACAAGCTAACTGGTGCGTTTAATCGTCATAAATGGGACGAACAAATCAAAGATGAACTGGCGCTTGCCAATCGCGGTCATCATTTTAGTTTGATCTTGTTAGATGTTGATCATTTCAAGAAAATCAACGATGCCTATGGGCATGACTTTGGTGATAACGTACTCAAATTACTGGTTAATACCTTGCGAAAACGTCTACGTGAAACAGACATGTTGTTCAGAATCGGTGGTGAGGAATTTGCAGTATTACTAAGAGATACAAATTGTGAAGATGCTGGAGTATTGGCTGAACAGTTACGCAAGAAGATTGAAACTTTGAATGAAGATGGCATGCCGCCATTTACCATCAGTTTAGGCGTGACTGATTATCAAGATTTTGATGATCAGAGTCGTATCGTAAAACGCGCCGATATCTTACTCTATGAGGCCAAAGGTGCTGGACGAAATCGAGTTATGATCGGCTAACTTTTAGCCTTATTTATGCAACATTTATCAAGAAGCTTTATATGTTTAATTGGTTAAATATATCTATGACGCGAAAAATTAGCAGTTTGTCGTTTATTCTTTTGTCATTTTTATTTGTCGTGATTTTTTATTCTGCTTACCAATCTCAGCGTATCTATAAAGAAATGCATGAGGTAGCAGAAATTGATGTGCCGCTCTCTGAAGTAATGGCTGACATCGAAATGCTGCAGCTTAAACAGCATTTATTGATGGAGAGTATTCGTCAACAAGGTGATGCTTTTTTTGCTAATAAATCCATGCAAGCGAAAAGCGTAAAAGGTTTTGATGAATTTAGCGAACAGCTTGCCGCTCAGTTAGATAAGTCTACGGAAATACTACACACTGGGCTTGGTTTCGGTAGCGTAAGAATTAAATTACTGGATCATAAAGCTTTAATTGAACAAATTAACCTTCTGCACCAACATCGAATGAGCTTTGATCGTCTTGTAGATGATTTTCTAGAGCAGGACAAACAAGGGTTTTCAACATCTTGGCAAATATTAGAACAGCAGGATAAAGATTTAGATGCTCAGGCTGATGAGATGCTCAGAAAAATTGACCAATTAACCATGAATGTTTCGGCAACGGTTGAAAGTCAAGAACGTCATTTTGTGATTATGAATGCTATTTTGGGTGTATCTGCTTTTGGTATTGGTACTTATCTAACCTTATATATCATCATTACTTTTCGTAAACGAATTTGGTCACTACGTGGGCAGATAGAGTCATTGCATCGTTCAATTGTTATCGAACATGACAATACCTCGCTAAGCTACAAAGGCTTAGATGAACTTGACGAATTAGAAACAGACTTAAAGGCATTAGTAGGGCAGTTTTCGAAAGAAATGAGCAATCGACATAAAGTCGAAACTCAGTTGATTGAGCTAGCAACACGAGATAAGTTGACTGGTACGTTTAATCGCCACAAATGGGACGAGCAAATTAAAGATGAACTTGCGCTGGCGAATCGTGGCCATCATTTTAGTTTAATCTTGTTAGATGTCGATCATTTCAAAAAAATCAACGACGGCTTTGGCCATGATGTCGGAGATAATGTGCTCAAATTACTGGTTAACACGTTGCGAAAACGCCTGCGTGAAACCGATGTATTGTTTAGAATTGGTGGTGAAGAATTTGCCATATTACTAAGAGATACTAACCTCAAAGATGCAGGTGTATTGGCAGAGCAGCTACGCAAGAAGATTGACCATCTGAATGAAAATGGTATGCCTCCATTCACCATTAGCTTGGGAGTGACCGATTACCAAGATTTTGATGATCAGACTCGGATTGTAAAACGCGCCGATATTTTACTGTATGAGGCTAAAGGCGCAGGACGTAATCGAGTAGTCGTTGGTTAGTCTATTGATAAAAAGAAACTATTTTTGGCAATGGATTGACCATTAACAAGAATCTCTACCTCATGCAGGCCGTCATAATACACTCGGGTGGTGATGGCTTTGAAAGGGTGTTTCTTACTCATGGATAGACTTTTTCCAGCCAGTAAAGTGGCTTTCTTCCACTTAAATACCTTGGGTGTTGTTTTACCATTCTTCTTTTGGTGATGAATGACGTAATCGATCATTAAGCTTTGATCTCCCTCGTTGGTTGATTCGACTAACAGTGAAAATTCCAAATTGCCGTTCAATTTCACCTGTTCTTCATGGATTTCCAACTTAATACTGCCTAACTTTGGTTTGCCATAACCGAATACTTCTAGTGCCTTCTGGTTACCTTGTTTTAATAAGGTTCTACAGGCATGGCGAATCAGCTTCTGACGGTTTATATCCGCGCCTTGCATCCATTTTTTGGCGATATCTGCTACAAGGTCAGGGTGATCCTTGGCAATGTCGTTGAGATTATTCGCAACTGAGCGACGTACGTATTCTTCTGGATCGTCTTTAAGCGTTTCAAGTAACTCAATTACGGGTGTTGGATTCTGAATAAAACTCGGTAACTGCATGGCCCAAGGCAAGCGTGGTCGAGTACCTTCTGAAATTAAACGTCGTACATGCTTGTTGTCATCTTTGAGCCAGTTTTTAAGGGTATTAAGCGTTTCTTCTGGAAAGGCCAATAAGAAAAAACGAATGCTAAATTCGGAGGTAAAACGACGCGTCATGGCATTTAACAAAATCATGGATAGATCATGATGCGCAAGGCCATGCATCCCCACGTAATCGCCCATTGGCATAATCGCCCAGCCAGAAATACCGTCACTCTCAGTTGCTGGTTTTTCTTTTGCTTCTGGTGCCGTTTCTTTTGATTCTGGTGCCAAGGCTGCGAGTATAATTTGCCCTGCGTGTTCGAAATCATCCGGCAAATAACGACTCATGGCTGCGGTGATTTGTTGTGAGCGGGCCTTTAGTTCTAACTCTTCAAGTTGATCGCATGCCGCGTCAACAAAACCTTGTTTATCGAAGTCTTTCCAATGGCGCTGAAAATGTTTCGCTATCTCGTTAATAACATTGTGATTGAAGAGGTTTTTAAAAGGTTCTGTCATGCGTTGATCTTCCTGAGTAATGGGCAACAGCGTAACCTTATCATCGCTTAATGTCAGTTCTTGTCAGCAGAAAAATAGCTTAGTTTAATTGAATATTGTTTCAATGAATCATAAAGATACGTTTGTTTGCTTTGCTTAAATGGCAAGGATATTATCTCAAAACTCTTCTTTTTAGGTGTCTTCATAAAGATTAGTATCCTTAAGCTTCACTTCGTCAATGGTGACGGTGAATCTTATAAGAATGGAATCGAATAAAAATAACGAGAGCTAATTATATGAATTTTTTTACAGAACTGTTTTCTTCTGTTTTTGATCGTCGTTATCGCAAAGCTCGATCGAATGAAGAGGATAATCGAACAGTAAAAGCCATGTGTCAGGATTTACTTACTCGTCATGGTGAAGTATCTGGTGGCGCATTAGCGAGAAATATCCTCGATCGTTATGATCAAATGTCCAGCGATGAAAAACGTGAATTATTTGAATTTATGACTCACGGTTTAGAAGTGGTTACTGATGAAGTGATTACCGCTTTGACGGAATATCAAAAGCAACCAAGCAAGCAGACTTATAAGGCCTTTGCCTCTGCTTGTGAGCCAAGACGACAAGAGCTTATTCGTCGCTTTAATCAAGTTCCTGGCGCTACGCCAAAATTGGTGAAAATGCGTGAAGACTTATTAAAAGCCACTAAAGAAGATGCCTCATTAGGGATTTTAGACGTAGATTTTAACCATCTATTCACTTCCTGGTTTAATCGTGGCTTTTTGGTGCTACGCCCAATTAATTGGGACAGTCCTGCCAGTATTTTGGAAAAAATCATAGCTTATGAAGCGGTGCACGCCATCGATAGCTGGGATGATTTACGCCAACGTTTAAAGCCTTCAGATCGTCGTTGTTATGGATTTTTTCATCCTTCTATGGCGGACGACCCATTAATTTTTGTTGAGGTCGCTTTAACCAAAGGCACTGCGAGCTCCATACAATCTTTGTTGACGACCGATCGAGAAATAATTGAAGCTGACGAAGCTGACACCGCAGTTTTCTATTCTATTTCTAACTGCCAGCCTGGATTAGCGGGAATATCGTTTGGTAATTTCCTCATCAAACAAGTTGCTGCAAACCTTGCTAGAGACTTGGATAATCTAAATACCTTTGTGACCCTGTCACCTATTCCAGGTTTGGCTAAGTGGGCTAATAGCGCTGGAATGGGGTCTTTAGGGAAGGGGAAAGACCAAGCTTTAGCTGCTTATTATCTGCTGAATGCTAAGCGTCCTGATGGTAAACCTTTAGATCCTGTTACGCGTTTTCACCTCGGTAATGGCGCGATGATTCAAGCGGTGCATGCCGATGCAGACGTTTCGTCAAACGGCTTGAAACAGTCAAACGGAGCCATGGTAAATTATTTATACGACCTAACTCAGGTTTCCAAAAATCACGAACAGTTCGTCACGGAACAAAAAGTAGTGGCATCGGATGCGGTACATGCGTTAAGTGCTTCTATCGCGACTAGAAAAAAAGGAGAATAACAATGACAAATCCACTATACGATCGCTTATTTGGTAAGCACAAAGGCAAAACAAGCGTTTTTTTGCAGCAGCCTGATGGCTCTACTATGACTCATAATGAGTTTCTTGAATTGGCCTCGCAATACGCCCATACATTGGTTCAGTTAGGTTTGCAGCCTGATGATTGTCTAGCGGTACAAATTGCTAAGTCTCCCCAAGCCTTAGCTGTGTATGCAGCCTGTGCACAAGCCGGTGTTGTTTTCTTGCCATTGAATACGGCTTATACCGCGGATGAAGTATCTTACTTTGTCGAAGACAGTCGCGCGAAAGTGCTACTTTGTGACGAGAAACAAGCCGCCGCATTGCAACCTGTGGCCGCCGCTTGTGGCGCTATATTAAAAACGCTAAACGAAGATGGTTCCGGTGAGTTTTCTGTATTAGCTCAAACTATGCCTACAGTGTTTGATACGGTACCTCGTGAAGAGGATGACTTGGCTTCTTTCCTTTATACCTCAGGTACGACTGGGCGTTCAAAAGGTGCGATGTTGACTCATGGTAACTTGTTATCCAACTCTCAAGCACTTGCCGATGAATGGCGTTTTACCGAGCAAGATGTTCTGCTCCACGCACTTCCTATTTTCCATACTCATGGTTTGTTTGTTGCGACAAACGTGTCATTGACTGCAGGTAGTAAAATCATCTTCTTGCCAAAGTTTGATCTTGATATCATGTTGAATTTGATGCCCCAGGCGACGGTTATGATGGGGGTTCCAACTTTTTACACACGTTTATTGAGTGATCCTCGTTTTACCAAAGAACTTGCGCAGCCTATGCGTTTGTTTATTTCTGGTAGCGCGCCTTTGTTAGCCGATACTCATGTTGAGTTTGAAGAACGAACTGGGCATCGCATTTTGGAACGTTATGGCATGACGGAAACCAATATGAATACCTCTAATCCTTATGACGGGGAGCGTCGTGCAGGTACTGTTGGTCTTCCTCTACCGGGAACCGAGGTGAAAATTACTGATATGGATACTGGCGAAACGTTACCTCAGGGTGAAATTGGCCAAATTGAGGTACGTGGACCTAATGTCTTTAAAGGCTATTGGCAAATGCCAGAAAAAACGGCTGAAGAGCTGCGTGAAGATGGTTTCTTTATTACAGGAGACCTAGGACTTATCGATAAAGATGGCTATGTTCATATCGTCGGACGTAATAAAGACCTCATTATCTCTGGCGGCTACAATATTTATCCAAAAGAGTTGGAGTTATTGCTCGACGAAGAAGAAGGTGTATTAGAGAGTGCCGTGATTGGTGTGCCACATGCAGATTTTGGTGAAACGGTTGTTGCCGTTTTAATTGCAAAATCAGGTGTGACGCTAGATTTAGAGTCGATAGAGAAAAATATTGCTCAGACTTTGGCGCGTTTTAAGCAACCGAAGAAGTTTGTTGTTATCGAGGAGTTGCCAAGAAATACGATGGGCAAAGTACAGAAAAATCTATTGCGAGATCAGTTCGGGCATCTATTCGCAGCATAAAGAAAATCTCCCTTGGTGGCACATTGTGCCACCTTTTTTGTTGGTAATGTCAGGTTAAGCCAGTTATTGATAGGCTTTGGTGTTACCATGACCTGTCTTCGCACTGATCCACACCCCGTAATGGATGTCTACTTTTGCAAGATTGGATGTCCCTCTCAGACCACTTCGTATCTTTTATACATCAGCAGTATTAATAATAATTCTAACGACATTTAACAGATCTAAACCAGTTTATTGGCGTGGTTGATCACGCGTTTGTGAACTCAAACAAGTTTATATTTTTATTAAATTCTTTATTAAAAAGGAAACAGTATGAGTCAACTAACTTTTGGCGTGATCGGTACATCTAGAAAAACAGATGAGCGACGTTATCCTATCCATCCGGAGCATTTAGCTCGCATTCCTGAATATCTTCGTCATCGCTTAATTTTTGAAGAAGGCTACGGATCAGCGTTTAATATTTCTGACGACGAGATTGCAGCACAAACTGGCGGCATTGCCACACGTCATGAAATACTTGCCGACATTGGTGCGGTAATTATAGCCAAACCGGTATTGGCCGATTTAGAAGAATTACGCGAAGGCGGCATTTTGTGGGGTTATGTTCATTGCGTGCAACAACGGGAGATTACCCAAGCGGCACTGGATCGCAAGCTCACCTTGATTGCTTTCGAAGACATGTTTGTCTGGTCTCCAACGGGACAAGTTGGTCGTCATACCTTTTATAAAAACAATGAAATGGCCGGTTATTGTGCGGTGATTCATGCCTTGCAGTTAAAAGGCATCGACGGACATTATGGCAACCAGCGTAAAGTGGTTATTTTTAGCTTTGGAGCAGTAAGTCGCGGTGCGATTTATGCGCTTAAAGCCCACGGATTTCGTGATATCACCATTTGTATTCAGCGACCAGATCATGAAGTACGTGAAGAAGTACTTGATTGTCATTATGTAAAAGTACGCGAAGGAGAAAAAGGTGAAGCGCGCATGGTGGTGGTTGAACACGACGGCACGATTCGTCCTTTGACTGAGCTGATTGGTGAAACGGATATTATCGTGAATGGTACTTTCCAAGAAACAGATCATCCGACCAATTTTATTATCGAATCCGAAGCGGCATCGTTGAAACCAAATTGTTTAATCATCGACGTCAGCTGTGACGAAGGCATGGGCTTTTTCTTTGCAAAGCCGACCAGCTTCCAAGAGCCAATGTTTCAGTACAACACCATCGACTATTACGCCGTCGATCATACGCCAAGCTACCTGTGGGAAAGCGCTACGCGCTCCATTTCAGCGGCCTTGATTGTCTACTTAGAAAACGTCTTAGAAGGCCGCGAGCATTGGCAGCAAAACGAAACCATTCGTCGCGCGATAAACATCGATGAAGGCGTGATTAAAAATCCACTGATCTTATCCTTTCAACATCGGGAAACCACATCGCCTTATGCCGCGCTAACGGTGTAAATAGCACAAGGCAAAAAACTAAACAGCCAACATTCCAGTATTAGATGGAATATTGGCTGTGATGATTTTACTGTGGTTTTATTTGTGCTTTTTGGTTTGTGTTATAGCTTCTGATTTACTTTTTCCATCAAAGCATCCACTTCTTTGTGGCGACCTATGTCTGCGATAGGGCGAGTTGGTCTAGGAGCGGCTTTTTGGGCTTTTTCTAGGTGTTGTTTCGCTCCTTCATAGTCACCATCGTCGTATAAAAACTCTGCAAGGAAGTAGTTACTGTCGATGCTTGTAGGGTTCAGTTTGTAAGACTGCACCAGTAATTCTTTGGCCTTTTTGTCGCTACCAAAGCCAATCGGCCAACCTGGTACTTTATGATAAAGCACGCCTAAGCTTGTCATTGCGGAACCCGATAAAGCACTAGGATTAATCGTAATAGCGTCTTCGAATGACTTTTTCGCCGCTTTCGCTAAAGATAACGCACCTAATCCGCCTTTTGCACCCGCAGTGCTCGATTGAATAATACCAAGCCAAATCAGATCGTCTGGATTATTCGGTTCTGCATTAACCAGTTCCTGCGCTTTGATCGCAAGGTCGTTAAACGCTGCTTCTTTGGCATCGTCTTCCATTTGATAGTTAATTTGCGCCCAACGCTGTTGAATCTCTAACAAACTAGAGGTGCCAGCGGCCCAAGTAGAGGAAACTAAGCCGAGAGTGAGTAGGCTAGCAGTAATAAATGATTTCATGATAATACCTCTTGTGCTGTTTGCTCGACGTCTTTTTCACGACGTAGAAAGCGTTTAATAATCGGAAGTTTTTTAAACAGAGCTTTGTCCACAATATGTGGAAAAGCACCGTTGATTTTGACAAAGAGCTTTTCAGGAAAACCGACAAACAGTCTGGCGTGACCTTTTTCAAGTTGTTGAATAAGGGCGTTAGCAACGCTTTCTGGTGAATCTACGCTATTGCCCAAGGCTTTGTTCATCGCCATTGCTTGATCGCTGTTAATGCTGGTGGCGGTTGCTCGTGGCGCAAAGTAACTAATATGAACATTCGTATCTGCTAATTCACGGTACAAGGCTTCAGTAAAACCTCGTAGACCAAATTTGCTGGCGCAGTAAATCGATTGTCCAGCGAAACCTATGCTGCCAAACGCTGAGCCAACATTGATCACGTATGACGGTGCTGGTTGCTGTTGATCGGCTTTTTGCAACAAAGGCAGTAATTCTTGAATAAGTAGAATTGGTGCTAATAAGTTGATTTCTAAGGTGTCTACAATGACGGCTTCTTCTGTCTCTTCCAGTAAAGAGAACTGCCCAACGCCTGCGTTATTAATCAACATACTGATTGCGTTCAATTCAGCCATGCGGCAGATTTTTTCACGGCCTTGTATTGTGGTGATGTCCGCCACGAGTATCTTATGTTCGCCAGTCAAAGAATCGCTAAGTTGTTGCAAGCGAGATTCACTTCGACCTTGCAGTATCAAGCTTACCCCTTTGTTGGCTAAGGCTTTCGCGATTGCTTGACCTATGCCGCCCGTCGCGCCAGTTAATAAACAGGTTTGTTGTTGCCATTGCATCATGCTTCTCCTATGCCGCGTCGGCTTGAGCTGCTGTACTGTCTAGCTCGCGGAAAATATTGGCGTAAAGTTTGAAAAACATTTTTGCACTGTGAATGATCTGATCTTGTTCGTTTTTGTCAGTGATTTTATTCATCAGGTTTTCAAAGAAGACGATGTGTTCTTGATCCAATGAGCCATGTGAACGCAAGTAGCTAAAGGCATTCGCAGGTAAGTCGAGTTTGTTTTTGATTTGTTCTGCAGCGTTATCAGCTAAGGCAATGCTGGTGCCTTCAAGCACGAAAACCATGCCGAAAAAACGCAATGGATTGATACGATTTACTGCGTCGTAGGCGTACGCTACCATCAATTCTGTTGCCGCTGCTGGCAGGCTTCTGCGTACGGTTTCTTTGTCCGCACCACAGGCTGCGATGTCGTTTAGGATCCATTCTTGATGGCCCATTTCTTCTTCAATGTATTCGCCAACAGCTTCCCGTAGCCATTCTTTTTCTTCCGATAAACGACTACCCACAGCCATCAATAATGGCACTGTGTGTTTGACGTGATGATAAGCCTGAGTCAAAAAATCGATGTAGTTTTCTAA
Organism: Marinomonas polaris DSM 16579; assembly: GCF_900129155.1. Taxonomy (GTDB): domain Bacteria; phylum Pseudomonadota; class Gammaproteobacteria; order Pseudomonadales; family Marinomonadaceae; genus Marinomonas; species Marinomonas polaris. The sequence continues at coordinate 38,981 of NZ_FQVF01000011.1, read as the reverse complement.
AGTAATTTGGCCATGGAAACAGCGCTGAATAATAGGTGATGTCACCAAGTATTGTCTTTCGGCTAGGGTTTCTTGTTGTAGGCGTTGATAAAGTGTCATAGTGATTCTCCAAATGCGGTGTTTAATTGTAAAAAAGTGTCTTGGTATAAGGGTTCAATTTGGTCGGCAAAATGCGCCAAAATTTTATCGCGAATCGGTTTTCCTGTAGCGGTGACCATGCCTGGAATGCTCATCAATGGCTGCGCTAGTGGAAGCCAAGTGCCAATACGAGCGTAATCTGGCAAGTGTTGATTCACCATGGAAACCACTTGTTGAATTTGCTCTTCGGTTATGTGCGCTGCTGCAGGGCTGAGTAATGCGCCGCAATAAGGTTTTGCTTCACCAAACACCAATGCTTCGCGGAAATAACCCGTTGCCATGAGTTCGGCTTCTACCCATTCTGGTGACAAGTTGCGACCAAAAGAGTTAATGATGATGTTCTTCTGGCGCCCATCAATGTTCAGAAAACCGTTTGTTAAGCTGACTAAATCTCCAGTGCGTACTTCTTGTGGATAAAAGCTTTCTGGTTGATTTAGGTAACCAAGGAAAAGGTTGCCAGTGATTACTAATTCTCCTTGCTCAATATGTAATTGATTATGGGGCAACACGGCTCCGGCAGAGGCTTGGTCTTCTTGCATAGGTGTATTTAATGACACCACAGACGCGCATTCAGACAAGCCATAACCTTGATAAACAGGTAAACCAAGAACGTGTGCTTTTTGCACTAAACCTGCAGCGACTTTTCCGCCGCCAACAGCTATAAATCTTAAGGACTGTGGAGGCTTCCAACCTTGCTGACAGGCACCAACAAACAGCGAAAGCAGCTCTGGTACTAAAATCAAACTGGTTGGTTGTTGCTGGCTGATCAGTGCTAGTAATTGTTGCGGTTGAGCCAAACGGCTGCCACTAAAACCACGTTCTTCTTGGCTTGCTAAAATAATGGTGCCGCCAACTAAAAGAGGTGCATAAATACCCGCGATATTTTCTAACAAAGTCGCCAAAGGTAATAAACACAAATGGCGAACGTCTTGTAGCGCTACTGCATCAGCAAGAGAGTGCGCGACATTTAATTGTGCTTCGTTGCTCAAACAGACGCCTTTCGGACTGCCTGTGGTGCCAGATGTAAAGGTGATTTTATTCGTCCCAGCTGGAATTTTGGGCTCATGTTGTACCGTTAAACGAGTGGCATAAACACCTGCAAACGGGCTATCCGTCGCATCATTGTTAGCTGGGCTGTTCCTGTTACTGGGACTATTGTTGTCTTGTGTTAGCATCAATTCGATGCTGCTTTCATTAAGCAAGTGAGCCGTTTGTTGAGGGCTGAAAAAGCTCGGTACTGGCACGCAACAAAGCTCTGCGTCTTGGCATGCTAGGTCAAACAATACCCATTCAATGGTGTTATCCATGGCGACGGCAACCCGAGACACTTGTTGCTCTATCAGCCAGTTTTTACGAGCGGTCACAGCATTGGCTAGCGCTTGATAGGTTAGCTGTTTGTCTTGTTGTACTAGGGCGATTTTATTTGCCCATTCTGGTGAAGAGAAATACCACATTATGCGTTCCTTAGCTGCTGCAATAGGTGTTGGAAATTTGCTTGAACAAGATCCATTAAGGCTTCTAGTTCAGGTTGCTGCAGTGCTAGTGCGACTGCTTTTTTCACGTCCAAAAACATTACTTTGGGGTTGTTGTCGTAATAACTGCCCCATTGAGTGCCGTCATTTTTTAGCAAGTTAGGGTTTGCATCGGCTAAAAAGGTAAGTGGCAGTTTTAGTTTTCCCAGTAGCTGGCGCACCTTATCTGTACCGGCAAAAACTAAGTAGCTCACCTCGGAAAGGTATAGACCCATCACTACCGTCATTAATAAGGGCAAGGTAAAACGCTGGTTTTGACTATAGAGATTACCTAACTCTGCAACACTGGTGCGTTCGGTCCAGATGCCGTGTTTTTCTAAGCTCTCGGTGATTGAAACAGGTAAATATTGTTCGACAAATAATGGCTGAGTGCCGCGACGAACGCCCATCACTGCTCTTAAACCTTGTGCTTTAATACCAAGCAGAATCGGCATGAAAGTGTTCACATCCGCTTGGTATTTTTTCGCAAAACCGTCTTTGACAAAAGTTTCTAAATCCCGTCGAGCGTAACCGTCTGCATTAGCAGCAACAAACTCATAGGGCATGGTTGGGGTGGCGACAATGGTTCGCTCTTTGTTGGTCTGTAATGAATCTGAATGCTGCATAGTGGAAAACACCTCAATTTGTATAGCTTCAGATTAGAGACTTAGAATTAAGAAAAACTTACGTCGAAAAAGTATTTTATTAATAATAATAAAAAAGTTTTCCACGTGATTAGTAATTAATAAACCTTTTAATATCATGTGCTTATCTTCTATTTTTAATTTTATTGAAGCCTCTTAGAGGCTTAAGAAAAGCACTTTCCTTAAGGATGCTTAAGAAAGCACATGGAAAATTAAGCGATTGGAGCTAGCTAGGTTTAGACGCATGGGCAAGAAGTTATCGAGAGTGTTTTATTATTTTAAGGAGGCCACTTGCTTTGCCTAAAATGCATGGATACCTTCGAATTATTCCGCTTTTTCGATGCCTTTTTGAGGCTTAACATCGTTTTAATTTAATTAAGATGTGAATAACTCACTAAGAAGGTATGGATGGAAGCTTGTGATCTAAATGCAGCCGAAGCGCGCCGATTGATGGCGCAAAAGTCATTGTCTGTTATGGAGTTGGCGCAAAGCTGTATTACGCGAATGAATGCAGTGAATCATGCGGTGAATGCGATTGTTGCTTGTGACCCAGACGATCTAATGGCTCAAGCTAAGCGAGCTCAAAAAGCCATCGATAAAGGTGAGCCCTTGGGTGTGCTGCATGGTTTGCCATTGAGCGTGAAAGACATGGTTGACCTAACGGGGTTCCCAACGACATTCGGCAGTACTATTTACAAAGATAATATGGCTACATCCGATGACCCAATGGTTGCGCAGTTACGCCAAGCAGGCGCTTTGCCGCTGGGCAAAGCCAATAATCCGGAATGGAGTGCGGGTGGCAATACACGCAATGCTGTTTATGGTGCGACGGCGAACCCGTTTGATGTGACTCGTTCGGCGGCCGGATCTTCTGGCGGCTCGGCGGTGGCTTTGGCTTGTGGCATGACGCCATTAGCAACCGGATCGGATACTGGCGGCAGCTTGCGTAATCCAGCGGCCTTTTGTGGCGTAGTTGGCTTTCGTCCTTCTCCAGGCGTGGTGCCTGGACATAGTCGGCCTATCGGCTTAATTCCTCTACCAACCAATGGGCCGATGGCTCGTTCAGTCGAAGATGTTGGCTTGATGTTATCGCAGATGATTCGCTCTGATCGTCGTGATCCTTGGGTCTCTGTGGTGGAGGGCGTTGGGCAACACAATGCCGATGCTTATCGTCACTTACCGGACTTTGATCTGAGTAGCGCTAAAGTGGCTTTTACCAACGACTTTGGCTTTGCCATGACGGAAAATTTGATCAAAGAATCCTTCCAAGAAAAAATCGACAAGTTTGGTTCTGTATTCGCCCAATGTGACAATGCGCATCCTAATTGCGACAACGCCGATCATATTTTTGCTGTGTTAAGAGCGCTTAACTTTTCTGGTCATCACCGCGATTTGTCCCACAAATACCCAGATCAAATGGGGCCAAATATTTTGATGAATATTGAAGAAGGCGAGTCATACAGCGCATTAGATGTAGTCAGTGCGCTAAACAAACAAAGCGTGATGTATCGTGCGTGGCAGCTGTTTTTTGATGAGTATGATTTTATTTTGGCGCCAACCACGACGATTAGCCCACGAGATTGGCATGAACTTTACCCAGAGCAGATTGATGGCAAGCCGACACAAAGCTATTATCACTGGCTTTCTATGGCGTACGCATCGACTTTAACAGGTCATCCGTCTGTGACTCTGCCAGTGGGCCGAGACAAAAACAACATGCCATTTGGTTTGCAAATTATTGGTCGACGAGGTGACGATTTATCCACCTTGGCGTTTGCCAAATCGTTAGAAGCCTTGTTAGAAAAAACACCTGATCTCGCGCGCCCCAGAGTCGATATCGCCATGTTGTCTCGTTTGCCAGCGTTGAAAAATACAGACGGTTTTATGGGATTTTAATTTATCGAAAGCTTTCATGGAGTATTTAAGTGACCGACTATATTTCTACCCCTGTTGTGCAGTCGCTCATTGCGTTGCAGGAAATCACTTGGTTTAATCCGAAAAAAATGCAGTTTGATGAAGTGCAATCTAAGCTGTCTCTGCAAATGTCAGACATGCTAGATGCCTCTGATCGACTCACGCGTTTTGCGCCTTATCTTGCTCAAGTGTTTTCCGAAACGGCGGTTACTAACGGCATCATCGAATCTGAGTTAAAGGCCATTCCTGCTATGCAGCGAGCTTTGTCGGATTCGCTGAATCTAGAAATCCCCGGCCGTTTATGGGTGAAGTGCGACAATCAATTACCGATTGCTGGCTCTATTAAAGCTCGTGGTGGTATTTATGAAGTCTTATTGCATGCCGAGCGTTTGGCGCTAGCAAATGGCTTATTAAAAACCAGTGACGATTATCGGGCTTGTGATTTAGAGCATTTTCGAGAGTTATTTTCAAAGCATCAAATAGTTGTCGGTTCAACCGGAAATCTTGGCTTAAGCATTGGCATTATGAGCGCCAAATTGGGCTTTGATGTCACGGTTCACATGTCGTCTGATGCCCGTGAATGGAAAAAAGCCTTGCTAAGAAGCAAAGGCGTCAATGTCGTTGAACATACTGCTGATTATGGGGTGGCAGTGGAACAAGGTCGACAGGAAGCCATGCAAAAGGATACGGCGTATTTTATCGATGATGAAGATTCTAAGTCATTGTTTTTAGGCTACAGCGTGGCGGCATTACAATTGCAAAAGCAGCTGGTCGAGCAGGGTATTGTCGTCGATAAAGATCATCCTTTGTTTGTCTACTTGCCTTGTGGTGTCGGCGGCGCGCCTGGCGGTATTACCTTTGGCCTGAAACAGGTGTTTGGTGATCATGTGCATTGTTTTTTTGCAGAACCGACGCATTCTCCTTGTATGGTGTTAGGAATGGAAACGGCTTTGCATAACGGCATTTCTGTACAAGAACTGGGTATCGATAATCAAACCTGTGCCGATGGTTTAGCCGTTGGCCGACCTTCTGCTTTTGTTGGCCCAATGATGGATTCACTGCTCAGCGGTGTTTATACCGTATCTGATGACAATATGTATCGCCATTTAGCCATGCTGGTGGATGCTGAAGGTATTCCTGTAGAGCCGTCTGGCGCCGCTGGTGCAAGTGGTGTGCTGCGAATTTTAACCGAAGGGCATGATTACCTAACGGCTCACCAAATCGAAGAAAAAATGTCGCAAGCGACACATATTATGTGGGCAACTGGCGGCGACATGGTGCCAGAAGAAGAAAGAAAAGCCTATTATCAGAAAGGTAAGGCTCTCTTGGAAAAGGGTAGAGGTTTCTAGAAAAAAGGCACAGCATTATTGTTTTGATGAATTGAGCCAAAGGTCGTCTTTGGCTCTTTTTTTATATCTTAAAAATTGAAAGTAGTGCTGAGTCTATGTCTTAGATGCTTTTTTCATTCTGCATTTTTTCGATCATATAATCTAAGAATACTCTCACTGCAGCGGGCAAGGTTCGTCCTGATAGGGTTTGTACTTCAATGTTGCGGATGTCCATCCCCCTATCTCGAATCGGGATAGCGACCAATTCGCTACTGGCCAGTTGATGACGTATGGAAATTTCACCCGCAAGATGAATACCGCCGTCATAAGTCGTAAAGCGGTTTAAAGTCGCCATATTGTTGGATACTAAAACAGGATCGAATAACAAATTTAAACGGCTACAGCAGATATCAAACAGCTGTCTGACAGTGGTGCTTTCTTCCGGTAGGGCTATTGGATATGGCTGTAATTGGGCTAGGGAGACGTTTTTTTTGTTAGCCAATGGGTGATTTGGATTTACCACAGCGAGGATCGGAGAAGGTTGTCGGTAGGCGACTTGAATATCTTTGGCTGGAGATAAACTTAAGGTCACTCCTATGTCGGCATCGCCATGGCTAACGCGTCGTGATACTTCCCCAGGCGAGCTGACATTGATCTGAAAATGAATGCCTTCATGTTGTTCTCGAAAACTTGCAATGTTACGAGGCAAGAATTCCATTGCAAAACCTTCCGAGCAAGAAATTTTCACATGGCCTCGATTAAGACCTTCCAAAGCGGCAATTTCCGATACAATTCTGTCCGATTCTAGTGCGTTTTTACGAGCGTAAACCGCGAGCATTTCACCTGCTGCACTCAATTCCATCCCTCGAGGGCGGCGCTCAAATAAGGTTGTACTGAGAATATCTTCTAGATTATTTATCTGCCTGCTAATTGCGCTTGCTGCCACATTTAAGTGCAAAGAAGCTTCGCTTATCGATCCATATCTTGCGACCTCTAAAAAATAGCGTAGCGCGGTATCTTGTAATCTTAATGCGGCTTCCATCGTGTTTTTCCTGCATTTTAACGAACGTTGGCGATTTTTATTAGATTTTATATTTTTTATCATTTCGCCATAGCCATGCTTTTTTGGCAACGATTCTTTGCATTTTTTTTAATTGTGGCAATGGTATTTTTTGCATAATGTGAATGAAAAATGAAAGTTGCACTGCATGAATATCACATTAAAAAAATGTAAAAGGAACGAAACGATGAAAAAACTCAGTCATAACCATTTTTCTCGACGTCAAGTATTAGACCGCGCTCCACGTCGAACGCTGGTCAGTGCTCTTATCGCTTGCTCTTTGGTTGGTGTGACAGCGCCAGCATTAGCGAATAAGGCAAATGACACCTTGGTGTACGCTGTAGGGCTTGAGCCGGAAAACGTCAGTCCTTATCACAACAATGTGAGGGAAGGTATTATCCTGTCTCATCTTGCTTGGGATACGTTGATTCATCGAGATATGGAAACCGGCGAATATCAGCCTTTGTTAGCGACCAGCTGGAAATGGGAAGATCCAACGCATTTGCTTTTTACTTTACGTAAGGGCGTCACTTTCCAAAATGGTGATGCTTTCAGCGCGGCGGATGTGGCTTTCACCTTTAATTATGTTACGTCTCCTGAGTCTAAAATCGTCACGCGTCAAAACGTCGATTGGATCGATCATGCTGAGCAAGTAGATGAATACACTGTACGTTTGGTACTAAAGCAACCTTTCCCCGCAGCATTGGAATACTTGTCTGGCCCAACGCCTATCTATCCTGAAAAATATTTTAAGTCGGTTGGCATTGAAGGCTATGCCAAAGCACCTATTGGTACAGGCCCTTATAAAATCACTGAAGTACTGAGTGGTGAAGGCGCGAACCTAGAACGTTATGAAGGCTACTTTGACGGTGGTCCGATTAAAAAACCTGCAATCGGAAAAATTCAATTCAAAGTCATTCCTGATCCTGATGCTCGCCTTGCTCAGCTGATGACCGGCGGTGTGGATTGGACATGGCGTGTACCGTCCGATCAGGCGGATGAAATGAAAATGATGCCAAATTTGGAAGTAATTAGTTCCGAAACTATGCGAGTTGGCTATTTGGCAATGGATACCAGCAGCGAAGCTCTAAAAGATTCGCCATTCCACAATAAGCTAGTTCGTGAGGCAGTGAACTACGCGATTAATCGTGATGCGCTAGCAAATGAATTAGTTCGTGGCGGCAGTCGTGCCATTTATACGCCGTGTTTCCCTTCCCAGTTTGGTTGTGATGTGTCCGCTGCGAAAAAATTCGACTATAACCCAACCAAAGCGAAAGCCTTGCTTGCAGAAGCTGGCTACCCAAATGGTTTCCAAACTGATTTTTATGCTTACCGAGATATGGATTTAGCTGAGGCTGTTCTAGGTAACCTTCGAGCAGTTGGTATCACCGCTAAAATGCACATGTTGACCTATGCAGCATTGCGCAAAGAGCAGCGTTCAGGAAACGTTCCCTTGGCTTTCCAAACATGGGGTTCTTATTCTGTGAACGATGCTTCCGCCATGACCAGCGTTTATTTTAATGGTGGCGCGGATGACATGAACCATGACAAAGAGGTGATCGCTTTAGTCAATGCAGCGGATACCAACGTTGACCCTGAAATTCGTAAAAAGAATTACAGTGAAGCGATTAAGAAAATTACTGAAGAGGCTTATTGGGCGCCAATGTTTTCTTATTCAAGTAATTACGCCTTCAGTAAAGAGTTGAACTTCACACCTTACCCTGATGAGTTACCGCGCTTCGTAGAATCAAGCTGGAAGTAATTAGTAAGACGCTTACTACTTTGTGGTAAGCGTCGCTAGTTTGAACCTTTGCTCCTGTGCCTAGTGATAAAGGGTACAAAGGTTCAAAGTCACAAAGGCGGTTGTGAGGTTTTTTATGTTGGTATTTATATTTCGTCGATTACTGGTGGCGTTGAGTGTGGCAATCACTGTGTCTATCGTGAGCTTTATGTTGCTGCATTTGTCTGGTGATTTGGCTATTTCGATTGCTGGACCTGAGTCTACCGCTGAACAGGTGGAGCAAATCAGAATCGATTTTGGTTTGGATAAGCCGATGGTTTATCAATACTTTGATTGGCTATGGTCAGCTGTTCAATTGGATTTTGGTCGCTCTTATTATTTTCAAGATACCGTAATGTCACTGATTAGTGATCGTTTACCGGTAACTCTGACACTAGGTGGTTTAGCATTAGGATTAGCAACGGTAATTGCCATCCCTCTTGGTGTGATTGCTGCTATTAAGCAAGATACTTGGATCGATCGCTTGGCGTTGACCATCGCGGTTATTGGTCAAGCTATGCCGAGCTTTTGGTTTGGTTTAACTCTGATTGTGGTGTTTGCGGTTAACTTGCATTGGTTACCTGCTGGCGGTAATGAGACATGGCAGCACTTTGTTTTACCTGCTATCGCTTTGGGCTATTACGCCATGCCAGCCATGATGCGCTTAACGCGTACAGGCATGCTTGAAGTATTGAATTCTGACTACATTCGTACCGCTCGTTCTAAAGGTTTGAATGAATCTTCTGTCATCTTTAAACACGCTTTGCGCAATGCGGTGATTCCTGTTGTGGCCTTGGCGGCGGTTGAACTGGGTTTTATGTTAGGCGGCTCGGTGGTTATCGAATCGGTGTTTTCTTTAAAAGGTTTGGGGCAGCTCGCGTGGGATGCGATCACCCGTAATGACTATCCAGTGGTGCAAGCCGTGGTGTTGATTATTGCGGTGTTTTATATCCTGTTAACTTTTCTAGCAGATGTGATCAACGCCATGCTTGATCCACGTTTGCGTGTTCGCTGAGGTGTCTACTATGTCTGATTCTACTTCTACTGTTTCAACCGCTCCTAGCGCAAATACTTTTTTGCCAGTGGTTCCTGAGTGGCGCCGAATGATGAATCGCTTCTTGGGTCACCGTGGTTTGTTAATGGGCTCAATTATTCTTGGTCTGATTGTGGTGCTGGCGATATTAGCGCCTTGGTTGGCACCTCATGATCCTTATTTACAAAATATTTCTCAGCGCATGATCCCACCTGTTTGGCACGAAAAAGGTTCTTGGGAGCATATCTTTGGCACCGATAAATTAGGCCGAGATTACCTAAGTCGCTTGCTTTACGGGGCGCGGATTTCGCTGACGATTGGTTTGTCCGCAGCACTTATTTCTGGGCTAATTGGTACGACTTTGGGTGTTCTGGCTGGCTATTTTGGTGGCCGAGTCGATGCAGTAATCAGCTACATCATTACCACGCGTTTGGCTATGCCTGTTGTTCTTGTGGCTTTAGCTATGTCTGCTTTGGTAGGTGGCTCCTTGCAAATGGTTATCATCTTATTGGGGTTGTTGTTGTGGGATAGATTTGCGGTGGTGGCGCGCTCCACGACTCAGCAATTGCGGGATGCTGAATTCATAGCTTCGGCCAAAGTACTAGGTGCTTCAACAACTTACATCCTAGTGCGGGAATTATTACCTAATATTTTAAGCGCGTTGATTGTAGTTATGACCTTGGAAATGGCACATGCAATCTTGCTAGAAGCGACCTTGTCCTTTTTAGGATTGGGTGTTCAGCCGCCAATGCCATCCTGGGGATTAATGATCTCGGAAGGCAAAGCGTACATGTTTTTTAAAACTTGGGTCATTGCTATTCCCGGTATTGCGCTGATGGTGTTGGTATTGGCGATTAATTTAGTGGGTGACGGTTTGCGTGATATGAACGCACCAGAAGGCCGGAACTGAGGCCAGAGGAGACATCATGAAACGAATACTCGACGTGAAAAATTTACAAGTCAGTCTGCCAACGCCAAATGGCGATTTGCGAGCGGTGCGTGGTATCGATTTACATGTAAATAAAGGTGAAATGCTCTGCATCGTAGGGGAATCTGGTTGTGGTAAATCCATGACTTCTATGGCGCTGATGGGCCTATTGCCGAAGCGAGCTGAAGTGACCGCCGACGCAATGCAATTTGACGGTATGGATTTATTATCCTTATCGAAAAAAGAGCGCAATCAAGTGCGCGGCATGCGTATGTCGATGATTTTTCAAGAGCCGATGACCTCTCTTAATCCTTCTTATACGTTAGGTAATCAACTTTGCGAAGGCATTATCAAGCACAAAAAAGTGAGTAAAGACGAAGCCAAAAAACGCGCAGTGTATTTATTGGAGTGCGCTGGTGTGCCGTATCCAGAAAAGCGTTTAGATCAGTATCCACATCAATTGTCTGGTGGTTTGCGTCAACGAGTGATGATCGCCATGGCGCTGATGTGCGAGCCAGACTTGATCATCGCGGATGAACCAACCACGGCACTAGATGTGACGATTCAAGCACAGATATTACGTTTAATTCGTGAACTTCAGCAGGAATTTGGCACCGCCGTTATTTTTATCACTCATGACCTTGGTGTGGTCGCACGCATTGCCGATCGTGTAGCGGTGATGTATGCCGGACAAGTAGTAGAAACGGCTTCTGCGCAAGATTTGTTTTCTGATCCACAGCATCCTTATACCAAAGGGTTGCTCAACTGTATTCCTGTTCCTGGTAAAACCTTACCTGGTAGTCATTTGGAGTCTATTCCGGGCGTGGTTCCGAGTCTGATTGGTGAACTAAAAGGTTGTGCTTTTGAAAACCGTTGTAGCGTCTCTATTGGAGAGTGTTGTTACCGTTCGCCTAGCTTAGAAAATCACCTAGGTTCAGAAGATCATCAAGTACGTTGTTCTATTGCTACAGCGTCGTCATTTCGGGAGGCGGTGTAATGTCAGAATATGCTTTGGAGTTATCAAATTTGTCGCGCCATTTTTATCTAAAAAATGGGGCTTTCAAAGAGCCTACATTACTGAAAGCAGTAGACGGCATTTCGTTACGTATTCGTCCCGGTGAAACCTTGGGTTTGGTTGGCGAATCAGGCTGCGGGAAAAGTACTTTGGCGAAAATGATTCTAGGTTTATTAGAGCCTACTAATGGCGACGTATTGATTAATGATAAGGCGAGAGGATCAAGTTCTCGTTTATCGATGTCTCGTCAGCTTCAACCGATTTTTCAAGACCCATATTCCTCTTTGAATCCACGTAAAACTATTGAGCAAATTATTCGTTTGCCATTGCAGCTGCATAAAATTGGCGATGCTAAAAGCCAGCAAAAAGCCGTGAAAGACATCAGCGATTTGGTGGGTTTGCCTGAGCGGTTATTAAAAAATTATCCGGGGCAATTGTCAGGTGGTCAGCGTCAACGTGTTGCTATTGCCCGAGCCTTGATTCTAAAACCTAGCATTTTGGTGTGCGATGAGCCGACTTCGGCGCTAGATGTGTCTGTTCAGGCACAAATTCTTAACTTATTGATGGATCTGAAAAAAGAGCTAGGACTGACGTACTTATTTATCAGTCATAACCTTGGTGTGGTTGAGCATTTGGTGGATCGAGTTGCAGTGATGTATCGCGGGAAAATTGTCGAGCAGGGCACCCGAGAACAAATCTTTCAAAATGCACAACATCCTTATACACAAGCTTTGTTGTCTTCCGTTTTAACACCAGAGCCCGCTCTAGGTTTGCCTGAAGTGTTGGACTCTAGTACATGGGATAAGGCTTCGTAATTTTTTCATTTTTTAAGGGCCACTTTAGCCTGCTTTTTATTTTACTTAAGGAGAGAACATGAGTCGTCAATCCACCATTCAAGGTGCGGAGTCTTACTTTGATTCCGGTGCCTTTTTTACTGCCTTAGAGCAACGTGTTAGCGTTCACAGTGAAAGCCAGAACCACGATGCCTTTGATCAATTACATGCTTATTTGCAAGACATTATTATGCCCGAACTTGCTTCATTGGGCTTTCAATCACGTATTGTTACCAATCCAGTTACCGAAGCAAAACAGCCGGGCTCTTGGCCATTTCTGATTGCCGAACGAATCGAAGATCCAACCCAACTGACGTTGCTGACCTATGGTCATGGCGACGTCGTGCGCGGTTATGACGATCAATGGAAAGCTGGATTATCGCCATGGAAAGTAGTGGTAGATGGCGACCGTTGGTATGGACGTGGAACGGCGGATAATAAAGGTCAGCACACTATCAATTTTGCTGCATTGAAACAGGTTATTGATGCGAAAGAAGGCAAGCTAGGCTTTAACGTTAAAGTGATTTTAGAAATGGGCGAAGAAGCAGGTTCACCCGGATTGGCTGAGCTTTGTGAACTGCATAAAGAGGAACTAGCGGCAGATTTGTTTATTGCGTCCGATGGTCCAAGGTTAAGTGCTGAGCACCCGACAATTTTCCTCGGTTCTCGAGGAGGATTTAGTTTCGATTTAAAAGTTCTGTTGCGCGATGGTGCCCATCATTCAGGTAATTGGGGAGGCTTATTGAGCAACGCTGGTACGCGCTTGGCCCATGCTTGGGCTTCCATGGTGGATGCCAAAGGTAAGATTCTTGTCAAAGGCTTGTTGCCTGCGCGCTTGCCTGAATCGGTTCGTGCTGCTTTAAAAGACATTCCCGTGGGTGAGGGTGCAAATAGCCCGGCCATTGATCCTAATTGGGGCGAGCCAGATTTAACCCCTGCTGAGCGTGTGTTTGCGTGGAACACTTTGGAAATGTTGGCGTGCAAAACTGGTAATCCAGATATGCCTGTAAATGCTATTCCCGGTTACGCTAGCGCTCATTGTCAGTTGCGTTTTGTGGTAGAAAGCGACAGCCAAAACTTTTTAAAACATATTCGTGACCATCTTGATCGTCATGGTTTCAGCGATGTTGAAGTCACTGATAGTGGTCATATCATGGAGGCAACGCGTCTTGATCCTGAAGACCCTTGGGTGGATTGGGCTTTGGGGTCGCTTGCTCAAACTACCGGTAAGAAACCTGTGTTACTGCCTAATTTAGGTGGCTCGCTGCCAAATGATGTGTTTGCCAATATTCTTAATTTACCTACCGTTTGGGTGCCGCATTCGTACCCAGCGTGCAGTCAACATGCGCCAAATGAACACGTTCTAGCGCCAGTGTGTCGTGAAGCCTTACAGATAATGACGGGACTTTTTTGGGATTTATCCGAACAAGGCTCATCAATTCAGGCCAAACGTTAAGGAGAGCAAAATGACATTATCGACAGCAAAAAAGGTAAGCAACAGCGCACTCGCACCTTATGCGGATTTACTCTGTGACTGGTTGGCAACACAAGAAGACGAGATGATCCAATGTCTACAGAAATTAGTCGATACCGACTCGAACAGCTATGACAAAGATGGCGTTGATGCGGCAGGAAAGCTGATGGCGTCTTGGTTAGAAGCCGATGGTATCGAATGTCGATGGCATAAGTCTGCTAGCTCTGGCGATGTATTGGAAGCACGTATTGCTTCTGGATTTGATAAAAAAGACGCACAGCCTGCTATTTATCTTATGGGACATAGGGACACAGTTTTTCCCAAAGGAACGACGGCAACGCGAGGTTTTACTCGTGACGGCATGACGGCGTTTGGGCCTGGCGTAGCTGACATGAAATCTGGCTTGGTATTGAATTGCTTCGTTTTAAGAGGTTTGCAGTATCTGTTGAATAACTCTGATCTCACCGAATTGCCTCATCCCGTTGTTGGCTTGTTCACTGGTGATGAAGAAATTGGCTCGCCAGAAGGTCGACACGTTATTCAGCAAATGGTTAAGGGCGCAAAAGCCGTATTCAATGCCGAACCTGGTCGTATCAGTGGCAATGTTGTGTCGGCCCGAAAAGGCGGTGCGAGCTTTGAAATTTTAGTCAAAGGCAAAGCCGCTCACTCTGGCGTAAACCACGCCGATGGAGCCAGCGCAATTGGTGGCTTGGCTCTGATCATCACTGAGCTGCATGCGTTGACTAATTACGAAACCGGTGTAACGACCAATGTTGGTTTAATTAGCGGTGGTATGTCTTCCAATACTGTGGCTTCAGATGCCACCGCCAAATTGGATTTACGCTATATCACCAAAGAACAAATGGTCGATGCTATAGACGCCATTCAGGCTATTGTTGATACGCCTAGACTGAATGGTGTGACCGCTTCTGTGCGATTGATATCGGCGTTCCATCCTTTTGAATCAAGCATGAGCGATGTCTTATTGGCGCACTATCAAAAACAAGCAGAGTCACTGGGGTTCACCGTAGAAGGGGAATTCACTGGTGGTTGTTCGGATGCTGGTTTTACCTCGTCGATGGGCGTTCCGACCTTATGTGGAACAGGACCCGTAGGCGCAAAAATGCATACTGATGGCGAGCTTTGTTTGTTGGATACCTTTGTGCCTCGTACTCAAGCTGTTGCTAAGAGTGTGTTGCTTCTGCCGTAAAAGCTGGAAAAATAGCATTTTCGTCATTAAATTATCGAGTGTAGTTTATTTTATCTATAAAAAGGCTTCCACTGGGAAGCCTTTTTTTGATTTTTGTGGCCTTTACTATTTAGTCTTTCATAAGCGCTCTTATTTTCTACTGACGTTTTTATTTTTAGCTAGTCATCTCTTTTCTGCTTTATTGCGTATAGCTTGTAGTGTAAAAGTTAATAATATTCGTTCCTGATAAGACAATAAGGAGATTATATGATTACGGTTCATCACTTAGAGAATTCCCGCTCTCAGCGTATTTTATGGTTGTTGGAAGAGCTTGGGCTTGAGTATGAGATTGTGGAATACAAGCGTGATCCTGAAACCGCTTCTGGCCCTGAATCTTTGAAAAAAGTGCATCCGCTGGGTAAATCTCCAGTAATTACTGATGGTGATTTAACCGTGGCTGAGTCTGGAGCGATTATTGAATATTTGTTAGATCAATATGATACGGAAAAGCGTCTGAGGCCGACGGATGGCAAAGCGTTATTGGATTACCGTTATTGGCTGCATTTTGCTGAAGGTTCTTTGATGCCTTTGCTAGTGATGAAGTTGGTGATGATGAAGGTGCCACAAAGTCCGATGCCTTTCTTTATTAAGCCGATCGCAAAAGCATTAACGAGTAAAATCCAAGAAAAATTCATTATGCCGCGCATAAATCCTCAAATGCAGTTTATTGAAAAAACTCTGGGTGAGCATACATGGTTTGTCGGTGAGGAATTAAGCGCTGCAGATATTCAGATGAGTTTTCCATTGCAAGCGTCGAGCACTCGAATGAACTTGTCCGAGTTTCCGAATATTGCTCGTTTTATCAAGCAAGTAGAAGCGGTGCCAGCTTATCAACAAGCTTTAGCAAAAGGTGGTGCTTTTACTACTTTGTAGTCTCTTTTTAAAGTATTGCTTACATCAAACTAGAGATGATTCTTTATAATAGTCTTTAGTTTGATGTTTAAATATTTTTCATTTATTGATATTCATTCTCATTTATTGTACTTTTCTGCTTCTAAAATATATTTTGATTGAAATGAGGTTGAACGGTTCAATGAATCCTGAGCGTCAAAAATCTCAACAGGTTGGTGAGCTTTATGCTGAGCATAGCTCATGGCTCACTGGATGGATTCGTAGCCGCCTTGGTTGTCATGAATTGGCAGCAGATATTGCACAAGATACTTTTGTGCGATTGCTTAAAAGACCGAAATACTTTTCTAACATGGGCGAAGCGAGAGCCTTTTTGAGTACGATTGCCAAAGGCCTGTACATTGATCATTGGCGACGAAAGCAGGTTGAGCAGGCTTGGTTGGAGTCGTTAGCACATATCGAAGAAGAGTTTGTTCCTTCAGCAGAACATTCAGCCTCTATGATTGAATTGCTTTGCGAACTAGATGCGATGATCGCTAAGTTACCTAAAAAAGTGGCAAATACGCTTATTTTGTCTCAGCTCCATGGTTTGACCTACCGAGAAATTGCCGAGCGTTTGTCCGTATCAGAGCGCATGGTGAAGCGCTATATGGCACAGGCGATGTTGCAGTGTCTTTTGTTTAAATCCGATCGGTCTCTTTAGATTTTATGGCATCTTCCCAACCTTCAAATTATGTTCATTTAGAAGCAGCTGCCGAATGGTTTGCTGTGCTGGCTGATAAACCCGTTGCAGAAGCCGATCAGCTGGCTTGGCAGCAGTGGTTAAATGAAGATGAGGCACACCGGCAAGCATGGCTGCAAGTTGAATCAGTTGGCGCTATGTTTTCCTCTTTTCAAGATAATGGATCCCAACAGTCGGCACGCTATGTTTTAGACACTACTAGTTCAATGAATAGCAGGTCAATGAGTAGCAGTTCAATGAATCGTCGTCAGTTGATGAAAGGTGTGCTAGGAGTAACTGGTGTAGCTGCATTAGGCTGGATTGGCTGGAGCGAAACACCATTGCCAAGAATAGCGTCAGCTTGGATGGCTGATTTTCATACTCAAGTTGGACAGGTGTCGGCTTACGATTTAGAGGATGGCACTAAGGCCTGGCTGAATACCAATAGTGCAATGAATCGATCCTATGGCCGTGATTATCGAGATTTGTCCCTCGTGACGGGAGAAATCTTGGTACAAACTAAAGCTTCTTCTGACAGCCGCGCTTTTTCTGTTTCCTGTGCTCATGGCGTTATACGCTCTGGTGTAGACAAAACTCGTTTTTGTGTACGCCAGCTATCGGATAAACAAACTGTGCTAGCGGTTTATGAAGGAGCGGTTTCTCTTGCACCTTTTGGTTCACAGTTATCTAGGGCGCTTCATGCTGGGGAAGAGGTGATTTTTAGTTCTCATGCTATGGCTGATACACAGCCAGCTTCTTTGCTTTATGAGTCTTGGCGTAATGGATTATTAATTGTTGAAGATATGCCGCTAGCAAATTTTATGGCGGAAATAGGTCGCTATCACTATGGCCATATTAATCTTGATCCTAGTGTAGCGGACTTGCGTGTTGTAGGGACTTTTCCTATTCACGATATGGATCTTGTGCTTTCTATGTTATCTAAATCTTTTCCTATTCGTATAAAGCATCCATTGTCTTGGTGGGTGAGTATTTCCGCCGCGTAGTGCTCTCGGACATTTACTTGTAAACGTCTTTTAACGCTATTTTTCGAAAAAAAGTGTTTTGTCATGTCCCTTTTCTCATTCATGTTCGGTAATAGTAATAAGAAGTATTATTATTACGGAGTTTCCATGACCCTTTCTTGTTTGCTTAAGCGACGAATGAACGCTCGAATGACCTCGTCATTGCTTTTAGCTGGTGCTGTTTTTGTTGGCGTAACTAGTATGGTATTTCCTTCGCCAGCGTATGCGGAGTCGGTAGCAGTAGAAACACACTATTATAAAGTTCCAGCTGGGCCTTTAGTAAAGGCAGTGAATGCCTTCGCAGCTGTATCCGGTATGTATTTAGGCGGCAATGGTGAGCTCCTGAAAGGAAAAAACACCTTGGGTTTTGAAGGCGAGTATTCTGCAGGGCAAGCGCTGGATTTATTGTTAATAGGTACAGGTTTGTCATATGAAGCAGGGGAAGGCAGAAGTATCGTTCTTATTGATACTGAGTCTGTTTCTGAAGGTGAGAATGGCATCACCATGTCACCCTTGTTGGTTCGTGAAGATAAAGTTGTAACCACTTTAGGTGCGAGCACACTAAACGCAAGTGAAATTGAAAGTATGGCTGGAGAGACTGGAAATCTTACTGATTTACTAAGAGGAAATGGTGCGGTCCGTTATAGTCGTTCTTCGAGCACTTCAGCAAGTAGCGCAAGCATGCGCCCTGATGAGGTGTCTATTCATGGTCAGTCACATTATCAAAACTCGTTTGTTATCGATGGGATGTCTGCTAATAATGATTTAAATCCTGGAAACTCCGAAGATACTTATTCCAATCCGATTAATCCGAGTAATTTGAGCATGCTGTCCGGCAGTTCATCTCAAAGCTATTATATTGATCCTGATGCTGTGGAGTCAGTTACTGTTTATGACTCTAATATTCCAGTCGAATTTGGTGGCTTTCTAGGCGGTGTTATTTCAGCCAAATTAAAGCGATATGATGGCGAAGATTATTTGTCAGTAAAATATGGGATATCTAAGGATGAGTGGGATGAAATGCACGCTGATGAATCTTTAGCGGGTGATATGGCTGATGGTGATTCATTAGAAGGAGAGTATACACCGGAGTATTTAAAGCAGAGGTATACATTAACCGGTGCGCAAGGAATTACAGACAAGCTTGGTATGACATTTACTGCTTCACGTGCGAACTCTAATTTTGATCAAAGTTATGTGAAAAATATTGGTAATACGGTTTATGGAAAACAAGGCATTTCTTACGATGATACTATTGATAACTTAATGGCTAGATTTGACTATAAAGCTAATCAAAATTTAGATATTGGTGTGTCTATCCTTTATGCAAATCGTTACCATGATGGAGTTACTAATGCCTCATATGACTCTGCATTTATAAAATCACATAAAGCATCAGGTATTAGCTCCGAGGTTATATATAACGCAGATTCTGGAATATTAAAAACGACATTTTCTTACGATGAGGCAAGAGACACTTTGTCTTCTGATGATTCAGAGTACATATACCATTATGCCGATTATTATAATGGACGATGGCCTTATACTGGTGGTTATGGAAACATAAATCAGCAACAGAATACGACGACTCTTAAATTCGACTGGCTACACAAAGCATCTGATGTTGGCTCTTTCAAACACACCTTTAGAGTTGGTGCTGAGTTGAATCGAAAAAAACAGTTTTATCAAGTAGAAGACAAAATTGTCAGTGAAAACTATCAGTGTGTAATCAGTCGCTGCGGTGATACAAATAGTGATGGTGTTATTGACTATAATGATGAATATCTTCGTATTCTTAATATTATCGATGCAAATAAACTGGAAAAATCATCTCACTCAGAAGGTGTTTACTTATCTGATACTATTGAAAATGGAGATTGGACTTATTACTTAGGATTACGTGCGGATTATGAATCAACTTTAGGGAATTTAAATTTCTCGCCACGATTTAATGTGCAATGGGATGTGTTTAGTGACAATGAAACCCGTTTAATCACTGGGGCAAATCGTTATTACGGACGAGATTTTTTTCAATATGAGGTTAATAGCCAGTTGCGTTCTTGGCGTACGACATATCGATATAATACCAATGGTACACTTAACCGTTTTACCTCTTATTCAGATAATTCCTTTTATGATTATGATCTTGATACACCTTACTCTGATGAGCTGGTATTGGGTGTGATTCAGCAAGTAGGTAATGTTGATGTTACTGTAAAGTATGTGAACCGTGAAACTCGTGACATGGTAACTCGTTCTAAGACTGCATCAGGATTGAATTACTATTCAAATTTTGGTCGTAGTTCTACCGATACTATTTCTTTAAAGATAGAAACTCGAAAACCTTTTGAGTTCGGTGGAACAAAGACTGATGGTAAATTTTCTATTAGTTATCAAGAAAGTAAAACAAATACGTTGTCAGACGTATCTTATGAGGATGAAATTAACTCTAAACAGATTTATTATAAAGGTAATGTTATTTATAACTCACAATTACCTAAGTCTGACTTTAATATTCCGTTTAGCATAGAATTCTCTACATCAACGGCTATTCCAGATTGGAATCTAGTTTGGGCTAATCGAATTAATGTCGAATCTGGCGGTAAAATAGCTCAGGATACAGGAGATAATTATACTAACCTATCCGGTAATTATGATATTTATGATGATCTAGAGTTTAATAGTTTAATTACTTTAGATACGTCTTTTGAATGGAAGCCAGTTATTTTTAAAGAGATTGAAGGTTATCTAAAACTTTCTATAAATAACGTTTTTGACGATTACATTGATAAATCTACTAATTCAGGAAGTTATTCTTATACATTAGGGCGCTCGACCAGTGTAGAAGTCGGCATGCGGTTTTAAGCTGATGTTCCTTTTATCTCCTTTCTTTTCTTGTAAACAAATGCTCTGTCGAGCATTTGTTTATGGCTGTTTTTGAATGATTTTTTTGTGAGCTGTTTTATGCTTTTTTTACAAAAAATCCTGTGTGTTATGGGATTAACCTGTTTGTTTGTTTTTGTCACTCCAGTATATGCCAATGATAAGGGTTTACCTTGGGATAAGCGTGTTGTGCAGGGGACTTTGGATAATGGCTTCCGCTATTATTTATTCGATTCAAAACAAGAAAAAGACGCGCCAAAAGGGCTGACATTAGCGAATTTAGTCGTACTTTCTGGTGCCATTGATGAGGAAGAAAATCAGTTAGGCGTGGCGCACATGGTGGAACACATGGTATTCCACGAAAGTAAGGGGTTGCCGAATGGCGTGCGAAAAGCCTTTACTGATATGGGGGTTAAGCAAGGTCGTGATTTTAATGCCATGACCAACAGCGAAAATACCCGCTATATGGTGAATTTGAAAAACACCACGCCAGATCGATTGAACAATGTGTTGGATATTTATCAGCAAATTGCTTTTCATGCCGAAATCAAAGCCTCGTCTTTGGATAAAGAGCGTTTAATTATTCAAGAGGAATGGCGTGGCAAGTTGAGCCATCGTTCCCGCGTTAATGACGAGAAAAAAGCCTTACTGAGAGTTGGCTCTTTGTATCCAGAACGTCCAGTGCTTGGTACTCAGGCAACCATTCAACACACCCCAGCAACACAGCTTCAGTCTTTTTATCAACATTGGTATGCGCCAAATAACATGGCGTTGGTGGTTTTTGGACCTATGGATACCGCTGTATTAGAAGCACAAATTAAGCGTGTCTTTGGTTCTGAACGTAAGCGAGAGCTTCCAAAGCGTCACCCAAAAGACCCTGTACTGGATGAGAATCTAAAAATTGGTCAGCTTAATGATTCTGGTAATAAAGTGAACCGAGTGGTTTTTTTATACCGATTTGAAAGTGAAGCAGGTAGCACTGACGAAGCACGTCGTGACGGCTTGATTGATTACATGGCTCGCAATCTTTTAACTCAGCAGGTTTATCGTCAGAGAGAGGTATTACCTGAGCATGTACGGGTATTATCGAGTACAAAAGGAACGGTCTCTCCAAATGTGGCGATATTAGGTTTTTCAGTCAATGTGGACGACGGATATCACGCTCTAGGGTTGGAAACCTTAATTCAAGAGATTGAACGAATAGAGACGCAGGGATTTTTTCAGCAAGATTTTGATCAAATCTATCAAAAGGTTGTTGATGTTGCTAAACGCAATAAAAACGCGGCAAAGAGCCGAGGCACCATTTGGTCAGTGAAAATGGTCGAGGCGGTAACGTCTGACAAATCCCTTCATGACCCTAAACAAAGTAATGATCAAATATTGCGTCTTGTTAAGACGATTTCGCTTGAGGATGTAAATGCTCGCTTGAAGCAGTGGCTGTCTTCGCCAGATCGTATTCTTTATACACAAGCCGTGGGCGGGAAGTATGTAGATATAGGTACGGTGGAATCTGTTGAAGCATTGTTTGATGAGATGCAATCTCGCCAGCTTGGTGCCTTAGAAAAAGAAAAAATAGTGGCGGTGAAAGCATTGCCTGTTGTAACGAAAAGTGGCTCGGTGGCACTTACATCGCGAAACGCAGAATTGGGTGTATCAAATTGGTCTTTATCAAATGGCGATAAACTGACAGTGCTAGACCCGAGTGTTTTGGCTGAGCGTTATCAAATTGATCAATCCGAAATAGACAATAAAACTTACTTCACCGCGATTTCTGACGCAGGTTATAGCGTAAAGCAAGGCTCTACTTGGGCAGAGCAAATTGCCGTGCAAATGTCTGATGCCACCGGTGTTTATGGTTGGACTGATGAAGAGTTTCAACAATGGCGTAAAGAAAATAGTGTGTTTTTAACCTCTAAACAGAAGGCGCAAAGCCTTGCGTATCGAGGGTCAATTGATAGTGATAATTTAGATAAATTACTGAACGTTTACCATGTGAACCAAGTTACCCCCAAAATCGATATCGATGTTTACGACAGCATAATGGCAAGCTTAAAAAGAAGCGCCAGTATTGATGTTGTACGTCCGATTGAAGTGTTTTCACGACGTTTAGCACAAGCGCGCTTTGGGAAAAGTGACACGACGTTGAGTTTGCCGCATTTAGCACCTTTGTCGTTAGAAAAGATAGAAAAAACACGACAACAACAAGTCGCCTTGCCAGTGCATTATTTTATGGTGTCTCGTTTGCCTGAGGTAGATGTGACTCGCTTGGCGGCTTTGTATTTGGCCAATATTCCTCGTGATCCGCTTGCTTCCACAGATAACACTAAGGCTGTTGTGCAGCAAGCCGGTGAAGCGATTGTTGATGTGTCATTGAATACGGAACCGAAAGCCGAATATCGTTTGTATGCCTATCAATCTTTGCCTTGGTCGCCTGTTGCAGCGCTTCAGTTGACCTATTTGGGTGAGCGTTTAGAGGCAGAGTTAAAACAGCGGCTGCGTAGTGAGGTTCAAGGTGTTTACAGTGTCAGGGTAGGCTTGGATCTGAACAAAGATACCAACCGTGCTGAGTTAAGTATTCAGTACTCCAGCTCTCCAGCACGATTAGACGATTTGGCAGAAATGACCAAAACCGTGCTGTCTGATTTGCCAGACATAGTGACAGAAGAATGGGCAAAGGAAATACAGGATGCCTTCGCCGATGTTGAGCAGAACCGTTTGGGGAAAGCCTTTGAATCCACCTTGTTACATCGTCTTGAGTTAAGCGAAACACTTTATGGTGATGCCCGCTATCTTGATGAAATGGATCAATTGAAGTCCGGTTTAACGGTGGCGAAGCTAAAAGCCTTGGTAGATACATTAACCTTTACCAATAGAGTGACAGGGTTTTATCGCCCTATAGATTAATCATTCAATAACTAATCTAACAACACTTTAAAATGCCCAGCAATGAGATTGTTGGGCATTTTTTTAACATTAAAGGTTAGTTAAAAGGTGGCTTGTTGCTCGACTTATGAGTAAGTCATGAATACTATGAAATCAATCTATCATTGTGATCTGTCTTAGTTAGCTGTCTTAGTTAGGAAAGCATTCATGTCGCGTCCCGTGAAATTACTCAGTGTTTCTATTGGTCTTATCTGTCTCCTGTTGGCGTTGAACTTTGGTTTACGTTCATCAATGGGCTTTTTTATGGCGCCGATCTCCCAAGAGTTTGGCTATGGGCGCGAAGTGTTTGCTTTTGCCTTGGCATTACAAAACTTATGTTGGGGCTTGTTTCAGCCGATTGCTGGTGCCTTTGCCGATCGTTACGGTACTTTGAAAACCTTGTTCATTGGTGCGGCTTTGTATGCATTGGGTTTGTATGTGACATCGGGTGCAGAAGGTGTGTTGGGGCTCAATATGGGCGCCGGTGTACTGATGGGAATGGGCATCGCGGCGACGGGATTCGGTGTGGTATTGCCAGCGATGGCACGCATGGTGTCCCCTGAAAAACGTTCCTTTGCTTTGGGCTTAGGTAGTGCGGCAGGGTCCGCTGGACAGTTATTGGTTATACCTATTGCTCAAGACTTTATTGCTTCCTATGGTTGGAGCAACGCCTTATTGTTGATGGCGGTGTGTGCCTTGATGATGGTGTTATTATCGAGCCCATTTCGCCAAGAAAAAGACGGTATGAATGCGAACGCTAGCACAATAGAAGTGACGCAAACCATGAAAGAAGCCTTGCGTGAGGCGAGTGCTTACTCTCATTACTGGCTTTTAGTAGTTGGTTTTTTTGTTTGTGGTTTTCAATTGGCTTTTATCACTGTGCATATGCCAGCGTTTTTATCTGATCAAGGTTTTTTGCCCGACGTTGCGGTAGCCAGTTTGGCCCTGATTGGTTTATTTAATATTTTTGGCTGTTTGTTGTCTGGTAGCTGGGCTGGGAAGTATTCGAAGAAAAAATTACTCACCATAATTTATGCGTTAAGAGCCTTGGCTATTGCCTTGTTTATGACGCTGCCAATGACCACCACGTCAGTGTATGTATTTTCTATCGTAACCGGATTGCTTTGGTTGGCCACTGTACCACCAACATCTGGCTTGGTCGCACAAATGTTTGGCCTGCGTTACATGGGGTTATTATACGGTATTGTGTTTTTAGGTCATCAACTTGGCTCGTTCAGCGGCGTTTGGTTAGGCGGTTATTTATACGATAAAACAGGTTCTTACGATGTTGTCTGGTGGGCAGCTTGTATTATCGCCCTGATTACGGCATTGATTCATATCTTAATCGACGAGCGCCCAGTGGCACGTCTTCGTGCCGCTGTGGCTTGAGTGATATAAAGAATAGAAACTAAGAGCCTTAGCTTCTATTCTTGTGCTTGCCATTGTTGTTGGTAGAAGCGCTGAACCTTGTCGCCTTCCCATTGAAACAAATACAGCCAGCCGTTATCGATCAGTTGTCTAACAATATTGTGCTTTGCGGCGATTTTCTCGATAGCCGTTTTTGGTGCAGCAACGTAAACCGCGAGTTTAACCGGTGTGTGCATCCATTTCTGACCATCGTTTAAAGACTGCATGGAAAGCCCGATGCGCAAGTCCCCGCCGTTGCCTTCAAATACGCCAATGTTTCCGCCAACGGCGTTGTGCAGCACTTTATTACCACAGCCGAATTTGAAGTTATCAGTCACCGATAAGTTGTATTGCATGTTGATCCAGTGAGTCACCAGCATTGGCGCGGTAAGAATACGTTCTAGAATGCTAAAGCCTGAGTCATTGTGTTGATTATAATCGTGTAGAAAACTGCGTCCTTCAAGATCGAGGTGGCGGGTCTTCTGGCGTGGAGCGATGATAAAAGAATGATTGTTAGCAAGTCCCCATTCTGGGTTAACTTGTGACCAGTCGTTGGCACGTTTGCTAAAAGCTTTTGAGCGTTGTTTGTCCGAAGCATTCAGCAAGGCCGTATCTAACTTTGTTGCACGTTCTTGTTGAGCGAGAAACTGGGCTTTTTCAAACCAGCCTGTTTCTTTAAACCCGTTAGCCATTTTGTTGTCGACGTCTTTCGAGCCTTCTACTTGATCAAAAAAGGTCAATTGATCTGTGGTGGTATTATGAAGCGCTGCGACAAACCGTGTGTCACTAGGAATATTGACGCCCATGTCGTTGAGCAAGGCGCGCACTTTGTCGTCATTCAATAGTGACGCCAAAACCTTGACGTTGACCTCGCCACTTTGTCCGCCACAAGCGCCACATTCTAATCCGGCAGCATGAAGGTTGTTGCTGGTATGGCTACCGTGACCGACTAACATGATGATAGGCGCATAGGTGGTTAGCTTGATGGTATCTAAAATGCCTTTTGCTAAATTGGCTTTATCTTGATCTGTCAGTGCAAGGCCATGCTGAGTCAATTGCCAGTCGGTATTTGGCGCTAAACGATTGGCTGGGTGTTCTTGTCTCTGGGAGAAAAGTGTTTGCTTGAACATTTTAAAGGCGTACCACCAACCCATGGATTCCACCATGGAAAAGGATGCTGGCGCGGCGTGTCCCCAACGATGCCAACGGGCTTCTTTTTGCTGGTGGTGAACGTGATTTTTATCGCTCGTCAATTCGGTGACGGTTATGGACGCTTGTAATAAGCCGGGAAGTTGCGGGCGAACATAGTGGCTGTCTTTTGCTTTGTATTCGATAGGCAAACCAAAAAAGCCCGCAAAACCCAGTGTTTGAATCTTGTCGGATTGTTTTTCCAGCGCACGTCTAAATACTTCTGAACGAACGTCGATGCAAAATATAGCTTGCAGTTCAGGTCTTGCTGAGCCTGCTAAAGAAGATGAAGGCGGTGTAGAGATCAGAGTTTGATGTAAGCTTTTTTGCTCACTGTATTCCAGTGCCAAGGCCCAAGTTTTGGATGTTAATAAAGCGTCTTGATGTGTTTGAATCAGCGCTGGGATGGCATTTTTTTGTTCTGACCATTTGTTAGCTATTGCGCTATGTAATGCTTGGGATGTGTGTTTTAAGTAACGCCAAACAACCAATTCCCATGCCATTTTTATGGCGAGCAAAGACTCCACATGGTTTTCTTGCGCAAGGTTTTCATTGCTATCGCCTTTGGACCAATTTAAGTAAGCCAGATAACTGCTCCAGCCATTAATATCGAGCAATAATGCTTGTGCGTAGAAATGTAGCGCTTGATCATCCAAGGCCAATTCTTCGATGGCCAGAGCAAATAAGGCTTCTTTGTCAGTGGGTAAGTTATGGAAGAAGTCAGTGAGTTTTGATTCGCCCATGATAATGCTTAGACCTTTGTCTTCATTGGTGACTTCTAACCAATGGCTGTATAGATCGAGCTCGTTGTTAATGTTTTGCTGTCTTAAGGTTGGGCTTTGCTGCTGGTAATGCGCGGCGCAAAACTGGCTGACTTGATGGGTGATTTCATCGTGCCAAGACATCTTATTAGCGGGTCTATGTTGATCGGCAAGGTCTGCAATATTACGCCAAGAATCTGGCAAATTATTGGCTTGAGACAAATGCTCAAGTAAGGCGTCTTGCTCATTGAGGTCATAGTGTTCAGAAGCTTTGGTTAGGCAATGGTGTGAAATTTTCCCTTCATCAAACCAAGCGCGATACGTCTCATTAGACATATAGGTTTTGATGCCTGCCAAGGCTGATAATTCATCAGAAATGTCATCAAAGGGTTTATCAACCAATGACCAAAGTGGATTGACCGCGATCAGTTTATCCAATGGCCAATGGGGAGCAATAGTACGAGTCGCATCGAGCAATAGGTCCTTTTGTTGCATGCTTAATGTATTTGTAGCCTTGATAGTCATGCGATTCTCCTAAGGTTTTAGCGACGGTTTATTTTTGCTTAATGCGTGATGTTGTTCTTTGGCTCTGGCGGGTAAGGTGACTGGCCAGAATTTAAGCACCAGACGTGTGAGCCATTCATCCAGATAAAGCCCTGCAAACAGGGCAATAGATAAGCGACGAACTGCGCGCCAGCGTACTTGATAATGCAGCAGCGCACTTAAGATGAAGAGCAGGCTAAATAAAACCATCGCCCAGATATCGGCTAGGGAAAAAGCCTGAATCGTGTGAGTTGAATAGGTCGGTAATGCGTAATGCATGGCGTATTTTAATGCAGCATAAATCACACACAAAAACACGCCCATCATGAAGGTGTAAACAACCGAAGGTGAGTGCTCGCACGTGCGCCATTGCACGATAAGAATAGTGAGTGCGAGAGCGAATAACCACCAAGCACTAAACGCGCTATCGAAGCCAAATAAAGTTCGCACAATCACCACAATCGCGGTACTTAAACCAAGAGAAAGCAGCCAGGTTTGTGCATTTGGCACGACGGCTTTGTTCGTCAGTGAAGACTGAGTATTGGTTTTTGCGGCACTAGAAAGACGTAATCGAATGGCGTCATTCACCGCGTTGCCGGAGTTGAGAAAAGAGTAGGCTTTGTAAAAAGAATGGGCGAGCAAGTGCAGCAAGACTAATTCGTACAACCCTAAGGCAAATTCCAACAACATTAAGCCCATTTGCGCGCAAGTAGACCAAGCAAGGCGAACTTTGACGCTGATTCGAGTTGTCATGATCAAGGCGCTGGCGAGCGTCGATAAGCCAGCCACAATTAACAATAGCCAGATTGCCACGGAACTTTGGGCAACTAACGGTGTGAACAAAAGCAGTAGATAACCACCTAAGTTGATAACACCTGCATGCAACAAGGCGCTGACTGGTGTTGGCGACTCAACCACCTGAATTAACCAACCATGGAAAGGAAGCTGGGCACATTTGATTAACGCAGCCAGTGCGATCAAGCAGGCTGTGACTTGCTCTTGCCAGTGTAATGCCAATCCGGCGCTAGATTGGGCAACAGCGGTATCGATAATAGTGTTGATGTATAAACTGTCGTATTGCTGGTAAAGCAAGGCAAAAGCGGCAAACAAAGACAGCTCGGCAATGCGTGCCAGCATGAACTTCTTGTGGGCGGCGAGAATGGCTCGTGGACGATCCGCGTAGAAGGTTAATAAGTTGTTGAGTGACAAACTAATGCCTAACCAGCCGAGCCAGAAAATCACCAAATGGTTGGTGGTCACTGTTATGGCTACGGACGCCAAGGTAAACATTAACCAACGATAGTAACGATTCAGATTAACCTGTCCTGCCATGTAGTTTCGCGAGAAGCTGATCAGCACCCAACCCATGATAGTCACCAATCCAAGCATGATCTGATTGAGTGCTGTGTGACGAATCAAAGTAGAAGATTGCCAAGCATTAGTGAAAAAGTAACTGACCGGAAAGGTGGCGAGAAAGATAATCAGCAAGACAAAGCTTAATCGAGACGCTTTTTGTGCCACGTATTGGGTTTTCTCACGGCCGAGATACCAGCCGCCAAAAAACAGCGTAAAGGGAATGAAAATCGGTAAGAAACTTAACACGACTAAGGACATACATAACCTACGTTTATTGGATTTAATAAATTGAGGCGATTATGAAGTCTTTATTTTGTTAATAAAAATACATATATTGTTATGTAACGTTCACTTTTAGTTATGTATTTAAAGGATGATAGGCAATGAGTCGGTTGAATTATCATCATTTGTATTATTTTTGGCGGGTTGCCAAGAGCCCGAGTCTGACGGAAGCGGCAGAAACCTTGCACATCTCTCAGTCCGCTCTGTCGGCGCAGATCAAGCAGCTTGAACAGAGTCTTGATGTGGCATTGTTTATTCGTCAAGGGCGTAAGCTGGTACTGACCGATGTTGGGCGTCGGGTGTTGGCTTATGCGCAAGATATTTTTAATACCGGCGAAGAGCTAGAAAAGTTTATCCAGAAGGACAGTGCGACGCAGGTTCAGCATATTACCATCGGCGTACAGAGCAATTTATCGAGAAATTTCATCGAAAGCTTTATTGCGCCTTTGTTAAAAAGCGAGAACGTGGATTTTTCACTTGCTTCGAGAGGCATGACGGATTTGCTCAGTGGTCTCGTTAACCACGAGTTGGATTTGGCGCTGACCAATCGTGCCATTTTAAGCGAAAGTCATGACACGACATGGCGAAACCAGCTAGTCGCTAGACAAGCTGTGGCGATTGTTGGGCCTTATGGCGAAAAGCCCGAGACGCCTTTTCCACAGGGCTATGAAGATAAAAAATGGGTAGTGCCGGGACGCAATACCGATATTCGTTCATCATTTGAATCCTTTTGCGCCACGCATCAATATCAGCCAGATATCAAGGCCGAAGTGGATGACATGGCGATGTTGCGATTGTTAGCAAGGGACAGTGGTTATTTGTCCGTATTGCCGCCGGTGGTGGTAAAAGACGAGATTCAATCGAAAGTGCTACAGGATTATGAAAGCATTCCTCAAGCATTCGAAAACTTTTACGCCATTACTATGCCACGTAAATTTACTTCGCAACCTGTATTGGATTTGATCAAAATTGCGATTCATCAGTATTCTGTGGACCACTCAATTTAAGTGTTTTGAAGGCGCAGTCTGAAAGCCCCATAATTAAAAAGGCAATAGTAAGAAGGCAATACTAAACAAGGAAATAGTACATGACTCCTTTGCAAGTCTATCAAACTCGTCTAGAGCAGAACGAAGTGACGTTTGATGAGCGTCAGCAGCCTGCGCTAAATGAGTTAGAACGTGTTTATCAATCGTTACTGTCGAACCTATCAAATAGCGACGTGTTAGAGCCAATCAAAGGCGTTTATCTTTGGGGCGATGTGGGTCGTGGCAAGACGTTTCTGATGGATTTGTTTTATGACTGTTTGCCTGATGGAATGGCGTTAAGGCTGCATTTTCATCATTTTATGGCGCGTTTACACCGAGAGTTGAATCTTGCCTGCGGTCAGAAAAATCCTTTAAAAGGCATTGCCAAACGCTTGGCGTCAGAATGCCAAGTGCTATGTTTTGACGAGTTTTTTGTCTCTGACATTGGTGATGCTATGTTACTGCGGGGGTTGGTTGAAGCCTTGTTTGAAGAAGGTGTGATGCTGGTGGCAACATCGAATATTGCGGTGGAAAACTTGTTTCAAAACCAGTTGCAAAAAGAACGCTTCGCGCCAGCTATTGCCTTGTTACAAGCGCATTTAAATAGCATTCATCTTGGCGGTGAAGAGGATCATCGATTACGTCATACAGGATTTACGCCGATTTATTTTGTCAAACACGAGCAAGATATGTCGCTCTTGTTTAAGCAGCTGGCAAAGGGAAAAATCAACCGACAGCCGCTGCAAATCTGTCGTCGAGCTATTGCGGTGATTGAATCGGCGGATAACATTGCTTGGTTTGACTTTTATGCTTTGTGTGATGGCCCTCGATCGTCTCTGGATTACATTGAGCTAGCGCAAACTTATCCGTTGATAATGCTGACAGGTATTCCAGAACTAAGCAGCGAACCTTATGAACACATCAAAGCGCGAGGCACAGAAGACGGCGCTATTGGCTCAGGGCAAACTGGTGAACGCGCGGTTTCATTAGGTGTTAATGATGATGCTGTGCGTCGTTTTATTAGTTTGGTGGATGAGTGCTATGACCATCAGGTGGTTTTGTTACTGAACGCTGACGTACCTTTGGATAACTTGTATTTAAACGGTTCGTTGTTGTTTGAGTTTCGTCGTACATACAGTCGTTTAATTGAAATGAAATCTCATTACTATCAAGCATTACGAATAAGTCTGATGAATAAGTAGTATGGCAAGCTTTATTGACCAAATAGACGGGTTAAATGGTTGATTTCATTCTGACTATTTTTGCTAAGTTTTTCGTAAAAGCTTGATAAAACCAGAATGCGCGACCACTATATTTAAAAGCAATGAATTTAAAAGACATTAATAAAATGACAATAAGGAGGGCGATCATGCAGTATGAAGATCGCGTTGATGCGTTAGTCGCACCGAAAGGTTCGTTAGAAATGTTGTCTCAAGATGAGATTTCTCGTTTGTCAGAAGAAACAGGTCCACTTCATGAACTATTTCATCGTTGTGCTTTGGCTATTTTGAACTGCGGTAGTGATTCTGATGATCCGCAAGCAGCCATGGAAGAGTTTAAAGATTTTGAAATCCGCATCGTACAACAAGAACGAGGCGTGAAACTGCAGCTGAAAAATGCACCGGGCAGTGCTTTTGTCGACGGCAAGATGATTAGCAGCGTACGCGAAATGTTGTTTAGCGTATTGCGAGATATTATTTTTACTCAGCACGAATACATTCTTGCTCGCGGTTTAGAAAACGCGAGTTCAGATAAATTAACCAATGTGGTGTTTGAATTATTACGTAACGCTAATGTTTTTCGACGTATTCAAAATCCAGATATGATTGTGTGTTGGGGCGGCCATTCTATTGCGCGTCACGAGTACGATTACACCAAGCGTGTCGGCCATGAATTAGGTTTACGTGAACTGAATATTTGTACCGGTTGTGGACCAGGGGCAATGAAAGGGCCGATGAAAGGCGCTGCCATTGCTCACGCAAAACAACGTATCAAAAATGGTATTTACCTAGGTTTAACGGAGCCGGGCATTATAGCCGCTGAATCACCGAATCCAATCGTGAATCAGCTAGTGATTATGCCAGACATAGAGAAGCGTCTTGAAGCCTTTGTACGTGCTGGGCATGGCATTGTGGTCTTCCCTGGTGGGGCCGGGACCGCAGAGGAAATTTTGTATATTTTGGGTATCTTGTTACATCCGAAAAATGCCGATGTACCATTTCCTTTGGTGTTTACTGGACCAAAAGAAAGTGCGGATTATTTTGAGCAAATTCATGCCTTCATTGGTGATGTACTAGGTGCGGAAGCGCAGAACAAATACCGCATTATTATTGAAGATGAAGTGGAAGTGGCTCGCGCCATGAAGCAAGGTATGGAAGAAGTTCGCCAATACCGTAAAGCCCATCAAGATGCGTTTTACTACAATTGGAAACTGCATATTCCAGAAGAGTTTCAGTATCCGTTTGAACCAACCCATGAAAAAGTTCGTGAGCTGAATCTACATTTTAATCAAGAAACGCATTTGCTTGCCGCGGATTTACGTCGAGCGTTTTCATCTATTGTTGCCGGTAATGTGAAAGCGCAAGGCGTGGCGTATATCAAAGAGTTTGGGCCATTCGAGATTCATGGAGATAAAGCTTTGTTAGCGAAACTGGATGCCTTGTTACAAGCTTTTGTTCGTCAGCAACGTATGAAGTTGCCGGGCAGTGCGTATGTGCCGTGTTATAAAGTCATCACAGACTAATAGGATGGCTACTGTGCTCGTGACGCCATCTGTAGACTTCTAATGTAAAAAAGGGCTTCTCGTGAAGCCCTTTTCTGTTTTAGCTGTGAGCGTTCTTGCTCTGGTTTTGAGCTTAACCAAACACTGACCAGCCGATGCTTTCCGATAGTGCTTCAAGCGCTGCCATGCCCGCTAGTGAATTGCCCGATTTGTTCAGTTCGGGTGACCAAACACACACTGAAAAACGATTAGGGACGATGGCAAGAATACCGCCACCAACACCACTTTTTCCTGGCAGTCCTACTCGATAAGCAAAGTTACCTGCTTCGTCGTATAGGCCGCTGGTGGCGAGTAGACCGTTTACCTGAGTAGTTTCTCGCGCACTAAGTACTTGTTCACCACTAAGCTGTGAGTAGCCCTTGTTGGCAAGGAAACTAAAGGCCTTAGCTAAATCCACACAGTTCATGCGCATGGCACAGTTATCGAAGTAACTATGCAACACATCTTCTACGTCGTTTTCAAAATTGCCAAAGGCTTTCATCAAATACGCCATGGAAGCATTGCGCGCACGAAACTCGTATTCTGAGCTGGCAACGATTTTGTCTGAGTTCAATAGCGGGTTATCGGCTAAGCGACGAATGAACTCTCGCATGGCGTAATGCGGTGAGGCAAAACGGGACTGATTCATGTCGCTGATTACTAGAGCGCCAGCATTGATAAAGGGATTACGGGGTACACCGGCTTCGTATTCTAGCTGCACTAATGAATTAAACGGATTGCCTGAAGGCTCTCGTCCAACGCGTTTCCACATATCTTCGCCATAGTGTTTGATGGCAAGGGTTAAACTAAAGACTTTAGAAATACTCTGGATAGAGAAGTCTGTATAGGCTTGGCCTGCATGATAAAGCTCGCCGTTGTTGCTGTAGATGGCAATACCAAATTGATTAGGATCGACATTGGCCAACGCGGGTATGTAGTCTGCGACTTTACCTAAACCGATTAATGGTTTTACTTTTTGTTCTATTGAATGCAGTAAATCTTCCACGAGGTTCTCAGTGTTATTTTAATGGGAAGTGAATGGTTGAGCTTGATGGGGGGCTAGTATAGGTATTTACCTAAAGATTTCTAGGGATAAAGGGGGATTTGGTGAATATGGCTGCTTTCAAACACGCCATTTGATTGCTGGCGTGTTTGAAAGTAAGAGAGTCGTTACTATAGCGTTTTTACTTCTCTTGTTTTTTTTATATGGTCTACATGCAAGTTAATCAATTGTCCTGAGATGGTTGCGTTGTTTGGTATATTCGGTAAATTATCGATTTGATACCAGTTAGCTTCTTCTATTTCGCCAGGTGCTGGCGTAATTTCACCACTGGCATAATCAGCAAAAAAACCTGTCATTAATTGATGTGGAAAAGACCATGGCTGGCTACTTACGTAGCGAATGTTGGTGACTTCTATGCCAACTTCTTCTCTAATTTCTCTTGCTACCGCTTGTTCCAATGTCTCGCCAGCTTCGACAAAACCAGCGATATTACTAAATCTGTCTTTGGGCGCCTGTGGGCCTCGAGCAAGCAGTACTTGATCGTCCTTACGGATCGATACAATGATGCAGGGGGAGATTCGAGGGTAGTGACGCAGATTGCACGACGGACAGATCTTTGTGTGTTCGGTGGCGTGCTTTTCTCTCATGGCGGTGCCGCAGCGGCCACAAAATTGATGGTCACGATCCCATGTAGATAGCTGGTGTGCTCGACTTAACAAAATGTAATTGTGTTGATCTTGTAGGAAGAGTAACTCTCTTAGACCAATTTCAGTAAAGCCTTTGGGAATAGATTCAAAACGACACACGAAGATATCTTGGCCATGCCATTGGCCACAATACACAGCACTCATTTTAGAGTTAGGCTGGAAGTGCGTAAAAGGCGTAAGAAATTGATTTTCGGATTCTATTAATACTTGGTTTCTATGTAACAAGATGTAGAGCGCATCTTGATGGGGAAGCGGGTGTGTTTGAATGCCTATTTCTAACATGTGATTGCTCGGTTTGCGTCTAAAGGAATTACGCTAACGCGATCATCTTCTAGACGCAATAACCTAAGAGGATTTAATTCCAATCCAAAATGACTTTTCCTGATAGACCTGAGCCCATGGTGTCGAAGCCTTGCTGAAATTCATCGACTTTAAAACGATGGGTAATGATTGGGCTAATGTCTAAGCCAGACTGCAACATAGCAACCATCTTGTACCAAGTTTCATACATTTCTCGGCCATAAATGCCTTTGATGATAAGACCTTTAAAGATAACTTGGTTCCAATCGATGAGCGTGTCTTTACTCGGAATACCTAACATGGCAATTTTCCCGCCATGATTCATGCATTCCAGCATCGAACGGAAGGCCATGTCATTGCCAGACATTTCTAAACCTACGTCGAAGCCTTCGTTCATGCCAATCTCGCTCATGACGTCTTTTAATGACTCACGGCTGACGTTGACTGTGCGGGTTGCGCCCATCTTTTTCGCTAAATCTAGACGGAAGTCATTCACATCAGTAATCACTACATTACGAGCGCCTACGTGTTTAGCAATAGCTGCTGCCATTGCGCCAATTGGTCCTGCTCCTGTGATCAAAACGTCTTCACCGATCAAATCAAACGATAGGGCGGTATGAGTCGCGTTACCAAACGGATCGAATATCGCGGCCATATCGTCACTAATATTGTCGGGGATTTTGAACGCGTTGCTAGCAGGAATCACTAAATACTCGGCAAACGCGCCGGTGCGGTTTACGCCAACACCGAGGGTTTTTCGGCATAGATGACGACGACCCGCACGACAGTTACGGCAATGGCCGCAAGTAATGTGGCCTTCACCAGAAACGCGATCACCAATTTTGAAACCAGAGACTTCTGGGCCGATTTCTGTGATCACTCCAACAAACTCATGACCAACTGTCATCGGCACTGGAATGGTGTTTTGTGCCCAATCGTCCCACTGATAAATATGCATGTCTGTCCCGCATATCGCGGTTTTACTTATTTTGATAACGACATCATTGTGACCACAATCTGGATGTGGAACATCTGTCATCCAAATGCCTTTTTCGGCGTGAAGTTTCGCAAGCGTTTTCATTATTTATTTCCTTCCATCCTTCCTTCAATGACACCCATCTCGCGGCCCACTTTGGTAAAGGCGGCTATGGCGAGATTAAGCTGTTCCGTTGTTAGTGACGCTGACATCTGTGTGCGAATTCTGGCTTTCCCCATTGGTACGACTGGATAGGCAAATCCTGTCACAAATATCCCTTCTTTATATAACGCATTTGCCATCTCTTGTGCGAGTTTTGCGTCACCTAAAATAACAGGAATGATTGGGTGATCACCAGGTACTAGGTTAAAACCTAAAGCATTCATTTGGGTACGGAAGTATTGGCTGTTGGCTTTTAATTGCTTGCGGGCTGAATCGCCATGTTTGAGGGACTCGATAATTTGCAAGCTGGTGGCGGTAATGACTGGTGCCAATGAGTTAGAAAACAAATAAGGTCGAGAGCGCTGACGCAACCAATCGACAATGCTTTTAGAGGCGCTGGTGTAGCCGCCAGACGCTCCACCAAGGGCTTTACCCAATGTGCCAGTGATAATGTCGATGCGACCCAGTACATCACAATATTCGTGACTGCCGCGGCCGTTTTCGCCTAAAAAGCCTACCGCATGGGAATCATCTACCATGACTAAAGCGTCGTACTTGTCAGCAAGGTCGCAGATAGATTTAAGGTCAGCAATGATGCCGTCCATGGAGAAGACACCATCGGTCACAATAAGCTTGGTTTTCGCACCGTCTTCATCTGCTTGTTTTAGATTAGCTTCTAGCTCTCGCATGTCATTGTTGGCGTAGCGATAGCGCTTTGCCTTACACAAACGAATGCCGTCAATGATACTGGCGTGATTGAGTGCGTCGCTGATGACAGCATCTTCTTCGTTTAATAGGGTTTCAAATAAGCCGCCGTTAGCATCAAAGCAAGAAGAATACAAAATAGTGTCTTCCATTTGCAGGAAGTCACTAAGGCTTTTTTCTAGTTGAGTATGAATGCTTTGTGTGCCGCAAATAAAACGTACGGAAGCCATGCCGTAACCGTATTCGTCTAGTGCTTGATGAGCGGCTTTTGTGACTTGGCTATCATTTGCTAGTCCAAGGTAGTTGTTCGCGCAAAGATTGATTAAGGGCGTTTTATCAGCGGTGGTAATTTGGCTGGCTTGTGGCGTGATAAGCGGGCGCTCTACTTTATAGAGACCTTTTTGTTTAAGTGTTTGGAGTTGATTCTCAAGATTTTGGTAAAAAACGGATTTACTCATGACTCTTCCTCTTGTGGAGATAGGTATTCCTTTTGCTGCGAACTCCTTGATGTCACTTGAGTGTAGGAGGGCGGCTTCAATATGAGTAGATGCAGTGACATAGTAAAACGGGCATAACAGTTTTGCTTTTTGATCAGGCTGGTCTTGCTGTCCGTTCGTCCGTAGAATGTGGGTAAATATTAAGCAAAGAGGAAATGACATGTTGTCAAAGGTTCATTACAGCATTTTACTGGGGGCGTTGAGCGCCAGTATTGCGGCTCAAGCTCAGGATTATCTACCCGTTCTGCAATACCATCATGTAAGTGCTAGTTCACCTAAATCGACTTCTGTTACCCCTGAACAGTTTACCGAGCAAATGGATTACCTAAAGAGCGCAGGCTTTCAGGTTGTGGATTTGCGTTCTGCGTTGGATGATTTAAAAGCCAATAAACCATTACCTGAAAAAGCGGTCGCGATTTCGTTTGATGATGCTTACCGCAGTATTTACCAAGCAGGCTTTCCAATCCTTAAAGAAAGAAACTTTCCTTTTACAGTGTTTATTAATACAGAACCTGTTGAACGTAAAAGTCGTAGCTTCTTAACTTGGGAGCAAATGAAAGAAATGGAACAGTCTGGTGGCGTGTTTGCTAATCACACCATTAGTCATCCTTATATGTTGCGTAAAGAAAAGGGTGAGTCTGATGAGGCTTGGTTGTCTCGTATGACAAACGAAGTAGATACGGTTGAAGGTTTACTAGAGAAAAACCTTGGGCATTCACCAAAAATGTTGGCTTATCCTTATGGCGAATCTAATAGCCAAATTCGAACCATGATGAAAGAGCGGGGCATAATGGCATTTGGGCAGCAGTCTGGTGTAGTGAGTGCGGATTCGGACTTCGAAAATTTGCCTCGTTTCCCCGCTTCAGGAGCTTATGCCAAGTTATCTACGTTAAAGACGAAGCTAAATGCTAAGCCAATGCCTTTGTTGTCCGAAAAGACTGGCGGTGACTATGCAACAGATCAGCCTGTTTCTATTAGTTTGACCTTTAAAGAAGGTAAGTACCGTTTGAAAGACTTAACCTGTTACGTTGCAGGCCAAGGCAAAGCTAAGCTGGATTGGGTGTCTGATACAGAAGTGACGGCGACTGCAGAGAAACCATTCAGTGTTGGCCGTGGCCGTATTAACTGCACTATGCCAGACAATTCGGGCAAACATTATTACTGGTATTCTAATGTTTGGATCCGTTCTTCCCCTGATCAGGGCTATGTGAGTGAAAAAAGTTAAACTTTTTTAAAAAAGAGGTTGCACTGAAATTTCAAATCAGTATTATACACCTCGCTCGCAACGGAGGGGTGGCAGAGCGGTTTAATGCACCAGTCTTGAAAACTGGCGTAGGTTAATAGCCTACCGAGAGTTCGAATCTCTCCTCCTCCGCCATCTTCTGAAGATGGTTGTTGTAAGCAAGATAAAATATTAGTTCCTCGATAGCTCAGTTGGTAGAGCAAATGACTGTTAATCATTGGGTCACTGGTTCGAGTCCAGTTCGAGGAGCCATCGGAGTATAGCGCAGTCTGGTAGCGCGCCTGCTTTGGGAGCAGGATGTCGGGGGTTCGAATCCCTCTACTCCGACCATTATATTTTATCATCACCATTAGTAATGGTGGGCGTAGCTCAGTTGGTAGAGCTCCGGATTGTGATTCCGGCGGTCGTGGGTTCAAGCCCCATCGTCCACCCCATTACTTGATAGTTGGGTCGTTAGCTCAGTTGGTAGAGCAGTTGACTTTTAATCAATTGGTCACTGGTTCGAATCCAGTACGACCCACCAACATCTTTTTATTCCTTTTGTGATTTTTGGGTCGTTAGCTCAGTTGGTAGAGCAGTTGACTTTTAATCAATTGGTCACTGGTTCGAATCCAGTACGACCCACCAACTATCTCAAAATACCTTATTCTGTATGAATCTGATTAATTCCTCGATAGCTCAGTTGGTAGAGCAAATGACTGTTAATCATTGGGTCACTGGTTCGAGTCCAGTTCGAGGAGCCATCGGAGTATAGCGCAGTC
>NZ_FQVF01000019.1 GCF_900129155.1 Marinomonas polaris DSM 16579 | reverse complement strand
CGTTCACCGTTCACCGTTCACCGTTCACCGTTCACCGTTCACCGTTCACCGTTCACCGTTCACCGTTCACCGTTCACCGTTCACCGTTCACCGTTTAGCGTTTAGCGTTTAGCGTTTAGCGAGAAATAGATCATTAGATGTCTATGTATCTTTTTATACCTTTTTTAAGTCTTTTTCGTGTTTTTCACTTTTATTCTTAAAGTTATTTACTCTGAGTTCGATAACTGTGGGTACCGCTTTTTTTGAGTTAAGAAAATGTAAGAAATTCAAAAAAAGTATAAAAAAATATTAAAGATCAGCGCCAAGGTGTCGATAACTTTAATAAGAGACAAAAACCAAATAACTAATTAAATCAAAAGGTTGTCTCGTTAAAAAAATGTTTTTAGGAGAGAAAAAATGGCTTTATACGTAAATACTAACGTGTCCTCGCTGAATGCTCAGCGGTTACTTGCAAACTCTAGTCGAGACCTTGATACGTCATACCAACGCTTGTCATCTGGTCGTCGAATTAACAGCGCTGCAGATGATGCTGCGGGTCTTCAAATTTCAGATCGTTTGACCTCACAGATTAATGGTTTGAACCAATCTGTACGAAACGCAAACGATGGTATTTCTTTAGCTCAAACAGCTGAAGGTGCCTTAGACGAAACGACAAGTATGCTACAACGCATGCGTACCTTGTCCATTCAGGCAGCAAACGGCTCAAACTCAGACAAAGACCGTGTCGCTCTACAGCAAGAGATGGGGCAATTGTCTAAAGAGATAAACCGAGTCGCCGCAACCACTACATTTGGTGGCGCGAACTTACTAGACGGTACTTATCAAGGTATTTTCCAAGTTGGTGCCGATGCAAACCAAACGATTAGTTTTACTTTGGAGTTTGGTGGCCCAAATAACTCTATTGATTATCAGGCCAATAATGGTTTTACCATGTCAGGTCTATCTAACCAGGCTCAAGCTCAGGTGGATGAAACATCCGCGTCTGTTTCGAGTATGGCGAATGCTCAAAGTATGATTTCCATTCTTGATAGTATGATTTCAGCGGTGGATTTTAAGCGAGCAGAGCTAGGTGCTGTACAAAACCGGTTTAGTTCTACAATTACTAACTTGAGTAACATTTCTGAAAACGTATCTTCGGCTCGTGCTCGAGTTCGAGATGCCGATTTTGCTCAAGAAACTGCCAATCTGACTAGCACGCAAATTTTGCAACAGGCAAGTAGTACTATTCTTGCTCAAGCAAATCAGCGCCCTCAGACTGCATTATCTTTATTAGGTAATTAATTTATACAAAATAGCATGATGTGAAGCGGCACTAGATTGCAGCTTTTGCAAACGATTCGAGTTTGTCTCGGAAAATGGGCTACTTCTCTCTCCTAGAGGTGCCTTTTATGCCGGGTGATTTTTTCACCCGGCTTTTTTTTGCCCAAATAGCGTGTTTTGTGTGCGTTTTGGGTGGTTTTGGGGGGAAGTTTTATGTGGTGTTGAGGCTTATGTCGCAGGCGATTATTGAGTAAACAGATCACGACATATGTGTTGTTTTGCTCTTGATCGGCTTTGAGATAGGCTTTTTTAATCAAGTCTTTTCAAGAGCTTGGATCGTTTTTAGTGAATATTGCAGCGATGTGTCTGTGTCTTAAATGCATTGCTGGGTCTTGCGAGAAACTATAGGTGATTTTACTAGGTTTTAGTAGTCAAGGCTCGCTGCTAAAAAATGAAGAGTACTGAATAGAACAGGCTCTAGCGAATTGAAATGTGTCGAATGCATGTTGGCGATGTCTTGTTCCGTTAGGTCGCATGAGCAATGAATTTTTTATTGACAGCACAGCTGCGTATTTTTTTCGCAGCCTTGATTGGCAAATTAAACGTGTTGATTTTGAGGAGTTGAGATGGATGACAGATTTCTTTTTTAACCTTCTGAATAGATTGCGATTGTGAACGCGGCGTGGTCATTCACTGACACAAAAGTCGGTTTTCCAACCTATTTACATCAGGGAAAGCTTGTGGATAAAGAGTGGGCGAAATTTCGTTTTTCCAATCTTTCGAACGGCACAGCTGCGTCTTTTTTTGGCAAATTAAACGCGTTGATTTTGAGGAATTGAGTTTGATGACAGGTTTCTTTTTTTACCTTCCGAATAGATTGCGGCCGTGAACGCGGCATGGTCATTCGTGGACGCAAAAGTCAGATTTACATCAGGGAAAGCCTGTGGCTGGAGAGTGGGTAAAATTTCGGTTTTCGGATTTTTTGAACGGCACAGCTGCGTCTTTTTTCCGCATCCTTGATAGTCGGATTAAACGTATTGATTTTGAGGAATTGACGTTGATGGCAGTTTTCTTTTTTAACCTTCCGAATAGATTGCGGCCGTGAACGCAGTATGGTCATTTGTGGACGAAAAAGTCAGTTTTCTGAGCTATTTGCATCAGGGAAAGCCTGTGGCTGAAGAGTGGGCAAAATTTCGGTTTTCGGATTTTTTGAACGGCACAGCTGCGTCTTTTTTTCCGCAGCCTTGATAGTCGGATTAAATGTATTGATTTTGAGGAATTGACGTTGATGGCAGTTTTCTTTTTTAACCTTCCGAATAGATTGCAGTTGTGAACACAGCGTGGTCATTCGTGGATGAAAAAGTCAGCTTTCTGACCTATTTACATCAGGGGAAGCCTGTGGCTGAAGAGTGGGCAAAATTTCGTTTTTCGGATTTTTTGAACGGCACAGCTGCGTCTTTTTTCCGCAGCCTTGATAGTCGGATTAAACGTATTGATTTTGAGGAATTGAGGTTGATGACAGTTTTTTTCTTAACCTTTCGAATAGATTGCGGTCGTGAACGCGGCATGGTCATTCGTAGGCACAAAAGTAAGTTTTCTGACCTATTTACATCAGGGAAAGCCTATGGCTGAAAAAGCAGACGGTAAAACTGCCTATGGTTTTTTGAATAGCACAGTTGCGTCTTTTGTTAGTTTTTAAATGAGCTACGGGCGTTTTTTTGTCTTGAATAGCTGCTGAAAGTAAGTGGCTTTTGGGGTGGCAATTTTTGGGCGCTTTTTAAGTGGAATATCATTTTTATGGTAGGTGGTTGCCGCTTTGACTGGTGGAGATCGGATACATAGCGAAAGTTTTTCGTCAGCTTGCCTACCTAGAAAAGAATTTTAAAGGCACTTCAGGTGTGTTTTTTTGGATATTTAGGGCAAAAACACATTATTTTAAAAAAAAGTGCAAATAAATTTAATTGTTTTAAATTCATTTCAAAACAATTAGTTAGGCATTAATTTGCCGCAATATGGGATGTTTTTTTCCGTTAAAGGGAAAAAAAATTCCTAATTTGACTAAAGGTTTTCAGATTCTTGTCGAAAACCTTATACGATCTGCTTTTTTGCAGGATTTAATAAAACCTAGGAGGCTATGATGGCTCTTTATGTAAACACTAATACTTCATCTTTAAGTGCACAGCGCCAGCTAATGGGCTCAGCTAAATCTTTGGATACATCTTTTGAACGTTTGTCTTCTGGTTTACGTATTAACAGTGCTTCTGATGATGCGGCAGGTCTACTTATCTCTAACCGTTTAACCTCTCAGGTAAATGGCTTGAATCAGTCGGTTCGTAACGCCAACGATGGTATTTCTTTGTCTCAAACGGCAGAGGGTGCATTGGATGAAACAACAAACATGTTGCAGCGTATGCGTACGCTATCTATCCAGGCGTCAAACGGTTCAAACTCAGATAAAGACCGCGCGGCTATTCAACAAGAAGTTAGTCAGTTATCTACTGAAATTAACCGTATCGCTTCAGATACTACCTTCGGTGGTGAGAACTTATTGGATGGTACTTACACTGGTATTTTCCAGGTGGGTGCAGACTCTAACCAAACTATCAGCTTTAACTTAACTGACGGTGGCATTAACAACACAATCGATTATGCTGGTAATGGTGGTTTCACTATGTCTGGTCTGTCTAGTAGTTCAACTACTGCACAGGTCGACGTATCAACTGCTTCTGTATCTTCAATGGCTAATGCTCAGAGCATGGTTGACGTTCTAGACACTAT
The DNA here is from genome assembly GCF_900129155.1 of Marinomonas polaris DSM 16579. GTDB lineage: Bacteria > Pseudomonadota > Gammaproteobacteria > Pseudomonadales > Marinomonadaceae > Marinomonas > Marinomonas polaris. The sequence goes on along the minus strand of NZ_FQVF01000019.1, from coordinate 107,570 downwards.
GATTGCAGCAGTTGACTCAAAGCGTGCTGAATTGGGTGCTGTTCAAAACCGTTTTGGTTCTACAATTAGTAACTTGAGTAACATTACCGAAAACGTATCATCTGCTCGTGCTCGTGTACGTGATGCCGATTTTGCGGAAGAAACTGCTAAGCTAACAAGCTCTCAAATTCTTCAGCAAGCAAGTTCATCTATCTTGGCTCAAGCAAACCAACGTCCACAAACTGCTTTGTCTCTATTGGGTTAAGCATTATTGGTAGCGGAAAGCTGGGACATAGTCCCGGCTTTTGTCTATTTGGGGGAACTCTGATATGTCTATTAATGCCAGTGATTTTTCTAAGCAGGGTCTCAATTACTCTTTGAAGCCAGAACAGCGTGCCGCAGAAGATTTTGCCGCCTTACGCCAAGCAAATGCTAAAGTTGTACAAAATACAGCCGACATAAGCAGAGCAGATAAAGATAATCGAAATTCTGAATTTTTAAACTCTTCTGCGAAGGTGGAGCCTCATGATGTTGAGATCATGAATCAAAAAATGTCTCAATTAAATGTGCATTTAACCTTTGAAATTACAGAAGACAGAGCGCAAAATATCGTAAAAGTGTTAGATCAGACAACGGGTGATGTGGTACGCCAAATCCCTACAGAAGAGTTTCTTAAAATGTCTGATAGAATAGATGCTATTATGAGCCAACTAAGTGATATCAAGGGAACCTTGGTAAACAGTGAGGTCTGATAATAGATAATGTAGGTGTCAGGAGATAAAGTTATGTCGGTAGGCTCATTAGGTGCAGGGTCTGGTATTGATCTAGAGTCCCTTGTTAAGCAAATGGTGAGTGCTCAAAAAGACGCTAAAGTAAAACTTTATCAAGATAAAATTGATGGTTATGAGGCTGAACTGTCTGCATTAGGCAAAGTTGGCTCTGCTATTGATACTTTTAAATCTTCTGTCAAAGCTCTGAATGATGATGAGCTTTTTACTGGGCGTGATGCAAAAATCGCCCAAACAGAAGGTGAAGAAGTTATTGCTATTACTACAGATAGTACGGCTTCTAATGGTTCTTATGCTATTGATGTAAATCAGCTAGCAAAGGGCAGTCGAGTTATGTCGGCGCCTGGTACTTTTTCCTCCGCGGATGATGTTGTTACTAAACAAGATTCGCGACTTACCTTTAAAGCTGGTAGCAACGAGTTCTCTATTACCGTTGATGCTGGTACTACCTTATCCGAACTTCGTAATCAAATTAATACATCGGAAGATAACTTTGGTGTGTCTGCTAATTTAGTTGATGATGGTAACGGTAATCTATTCTTCACGGCTACATCTTCAATTCAGGGTGCTGCAAATACACTCAAAATTATCAATACTTCTGTTGTGAGAGACGAAGATGGCAACATTATTGATAATCCTATTGAAGAAAATTCAGGTAACACGGTTGAGGATGCTCCAATTGAGGAACAATCTGAGCCAACTGTTGATGAAAAAGATGAGCTGGATTTAGCGGGAGATGATGTCGATTTTGCCAATGATGGGCCAATTCCTGCAGATGAAGAAAAAGATATAGCAGAATCAGATGGTGATACTGATCCTATTACTGTAGATGCTAAAGGCTCAGACATTGCAGATAAAAAAGGTGCTTCTACACTTGCAGCCAATAATGGTGTTCTTAGTTTAGACAGTGTTTCGACCGAAGGAATATCGGCTGGTTTGTATACACCTTTGGGCGACGAAGCTCGCGATGCGATTATTACCGTAGACGGTATTCAGATTAGAAGCGATAACAATACTTTTGATACAGCTGTTGCTGGTTTGTCTATTGAGGCCTTGGCGCCGACAGATAAAACCACAAAGGTTGACATCAGTTTTGATCAGAAGACAGTACAAGAAACCATAGAAGAGTTTATTGCCTCTTACAATGATGTTATTGGGGTGCTACAAGCTAGCTCAGATAGAGGCGCTGTTTTAAATGGCAATAGCGTGGTCCGGAATTTGCAGTCCTCTTTATCTACTCAATTAATGAGTGGTCATGGCGATTCTGGAGTCTTTACTTCTATTTTCGATCTCGGTGTGAAAATGGATAACAAAGGTAAGCTTAGTTTTGATAATACTAAGTTTGATAATGCTATGAAAAAAGGCTATAGCGATATAGCGCCATTGATTGCTGGTGATAATGGTTTGGCACAGTCGTTAGAAAATCTACTTGATAACTACACTGGATCAAGCGGAATGACAAATTCATTAAAGGATTCGGTTCGTCGGTCGATAGATAGTACAGAAGGAGCATTAGAGTCTTATGAAGACCGCATGGTCAAATATGAAGATTCACTCCGTTCTAAATTTACAAGTTTAGATTCTCGTCTTGCAAATATGAACGCTCAAGGCGGCTATTTGAATTCTGTATTGGCAAAAATGTAAACTGTTTTAAATTGTAATACACGTATTAAATGGGGTTGTCTATGTACAAGAGTAAAGGGATCCAAGCCTACAGAAAGGACTCAATCAAGTCTGATTTAGCGTCGGCTGACCCTCATCGCGTCATTCAGCTCTTAATGCAAGGTGCGCTTGAAAAGCTAGCGTTAGGCAAAGGTTGTATCGAACGTTCAGACTGGGAAGGAAAAGCTGCAGCATTAACTCGCGCTAGTGAAATTATTAATGCGTTGAGAGATGCATTAGACCGTGATGTTAATCCAGAGCTTGTTGATAATCTTGAGTCACTTTACGAATACATGATAGTTCGTATCACTGAAGCAAGCATTGCAAAAGATACTGGAATTCTTGATCAGGTAATGGGCCTTATTTTGCAAATTAAAGGTGCTTGGGATCAAATATCTACAGCTGATAAGCAAGCTGCTTATGAAGGCCAGACCGAAGCTCGAGTTGGAGCGGTTTAATGTTTGATATGTCTCACTTAACTGAGTTGAGTGCCGCATTAGAACAAAGTGTTATTGATAAAGACGTAGAAAAAATACAGCTATTATGTGAAGAAAATGATGGCTTTATTCGCTCCATTAGACCACTTTCTACTCCAAAGGATAATGAGCGGATAAAGCACTTTATATTGATACATCAATCTGCTATTCAGTTTATTCGTGATGTTCATGCGGAAATGCAAAAACAACTTTACCAAACTAATAAAACTCGTAAGAGTGTCAATAAGTACAAAGGCGTGAAAAATGCAGAATGAGGAAAAATTATCCTCTATTGATCAGGCTGAAGCATTTGCTTCGTTGTTTGAAAGAGGTGCATCACGCCTCAAAGAGCATGATCAAGAGTTGACTGAGCGATACATCAGAAACATGAATATGTTTTCTCAGATAATGCCTCACATCTTTGAATCCTTTCAAGATTACCAACCTAAAAAGCGTCATATTTACATGGAAGAAAGTGGTGAGCTTAATCTTTACCGTGAAGATGTTGGTGTGCCACTTTTTTCGAAAAATCCAAGAGCTCAGTCTGCCGAAAGAGTAAATAGAGCCTTTATTAAGCCTAATAAAACGGTATTAAATCTAGAGCGCACAGCAAATCACCCAAGCCGCCATGTGTACTACAGTAATAAAATACTAGATCAAGTTGAGCAACAATCCGCAGGACTAGAGCCACAAAGTGGTTGGCCCGAGTTTGTTGGATCTGCAATATTGTTTGGCGTGGAGTTTGGTTATCAGCTTGAAATGATTCTTGCTGAACGCGAGATAAAACACCTTTATCTGTATGAATGTGATTTGGATTTTTTCTATTACTCATTGTTTGCTATTGAGTGGCAGAATATTTTAGAAATCTGTAACCGTGATGGTCGTACCATTCATTTCTTTTTAGGTGTGAGTCCTGAAGAATTTACCGAAAAGTACCTTCGTCAATTAGAAGAGAATGGTTTCTTCATGGCTCCAGAAACTTTTCTTTATGTTGGTTATGGCAGCCCTGAGAATGATCTAGCGATTGAATATTTTAAAAAGCAGTATGCACGTCAGGTCATGGGTTGGGGGTTTTTCGATGATGCTTTAATCGGCATTGCGCAAGGCTTGAAATCCTTACCTAAAACTAAAATTGCTCATTTTCAAGGCCGTGATGTTTTGCCCAAATGGGTGAGTAATATTCCTGTTTTTATTCTAGGTAATGGCCCATCTCTTGATCAAGGGATTGAATTGGTCAAAGAAGTGCGCGATCAAGTTCTGCTGATTTGCTGTGGTTCGACCATCAACACATTAAAAAAATTAGGTGTGACACCTGATATCCATGTAGATATTGAACGCCTTAAGCAAACGGTTGATAAGTTCCAATTTTTAGATCAAGACTATCTCGATAAAATTTGGGGATTGTCGGTAAATGTTATGCACCCCGGCTTGTTTGATTGTTTTAAACGCTCGGGCATGGCGATGAAACCTGGTGAAGCCATAACCTCTTTAATGTTAAATCAAGCACGCTCCCATGGTGATAGCAAAGAGTACGTACAGCTGAATTACTGTAATCCGGTGGTTGCTAACTTGGCATTGTCTTATGTTCATCTCTTTGGTTTTAACAATGTCTATTACCTTGGTGTAGACAATGGTTTCAAAGATAAAGGCAGCCATCACTCAGTTCACAGTGGATATTATAAAGACGGCAAAGAATCTGGCTTCCAAACTTTCCAAGAAGCAAAATTAGTAGAACGCGAAGGAAACTTCGGCGGCACAATTTACGCGACAGGGATTATGGATACTTCACGTGTTCAGTTGGAATCTCTTACTCGACAATTGAATAAGCGCCGTAATTTTGCCAGTTTTAATTTATCCGATGGCGCAAAAATCGAAGGCGTAACTCCCTTACGTTTTGAAGATGTTCTCATCATGGATCCTAAAATCGATCACACTAAAGTTATCGATATTCTAGAAAACGTATTTTTTACCGAACCGCCAGAGTCGTTAGTGGACCAGTCTGCCAATGCGCTTATTTCTGTAGATGACTTCCGTAAGATTAGTCGGGTTCTGCAACAGGGCTGGGATGAATCCATAACAACACGTGAGCAAGTATGTGATTTATTTTGGTCTCATCATCGTCAGATTTATTTCTTGAAAGGAAGTATTCACCGTCATATTTATGATTTGTTAATCGGCTCTTTCACTTACTCCACTTTTTTGATCGTGCAGTTTTTGTTTAAGTATCAGGACGAAGCTGAAACCGTTGCTCGGGCTCGTCATTTATTTACGCCTTGGTGTGAATTCCTTGAAGAAATGCCAAGCATGCTCCAGCAAGCGTCTGAGTATGTAGATCAAGGCAATGATCATCTAATCACTTTTTATAATGGTTAATTATGTTCGAAGCTATGTTTGAAAAAATGCCTTTTATTATTGCTGAGTTATCGGGCAACCATGACCAAGATTTTGAACTCGCCAAAGCCATGATTCATGCTGCTGCAGACGCAGGCGTGGATGCTATTAAGCTACAAACTTATACGCCAGACACCATGACGTTAGATGTGCGTCATGGTGAATTTATGGTGTCTGAAAGTGACAGCTTGTGGCGTGGTTCTAACCTTTATGACCTGTACAAAAAAGCCTCAACGCCTTGGGAGTGGCATAAGCCGTTGTTCGAATTGGCTGAGTCTTTAGGATTAGTAGCCTTTAGTTCGCCTTTCGATTTAAGTGCAGTGGCATTTTTAGAATCTATCGATGTGCCTTTGTATAAAATCGCTTCTTTTGAGATGACCGACATTCCGTTAATTCAAGCGGTAGCAAGAACCGGCAAGCCGATTATCATGTCCACTGGCATGGCAAGTGAAGAAGAAATAGCAGAAGCCGTAGCAACTATTAGAGCCATTGGTGATAATCCATTAACACTGCTCAAATGCACCAGCACTTACCCTTCCAAAATAGAAGATTCCAACCTAGTCACTATGGCCGATTTAGCAGCAAAAACCGGTTGCCCAGTTGGATTATCTGACCATACCCAAGGCTTGGGGGCGGCTGTAGCTGCAACGGCGCTAGGTGCGACTGTTATCGAAAAGCACTTTGTTTTAGATCGTAGTGCTGGCGGGGTTGATGCTGAATTCTCTATGGAACCCGAAGAGATGAAAGCGCTAGTTGTCGCTTGTCGTGCGGCAAAAGCGGCGCTTGGTACGGTGACTTATGGTGGCTCAGATGCCGAGCAAGCTGCGAAGAAATACCGCCGCTCTATTTATGTGGCAGTAGATTTACCCGCTGGCACCATATTGACTGAAGAGCACCTGAAAATCATTCGTCCATCGTTTGGTCTTGCGCCTAAACATTGGCCAGAAGTGTTAGGTAAAACATTAATGGAAGATGCGCAAAAAGGTCAGCCGCTTGCTTGGGATATGATGGCGTGAAACTCTTGGTGCGAGCTGATGCTTCTGTCGAGATCGGTATGGGGCACAGAGTTCGCTGCCAAGCCTTGATTCATGCTTTTAATCAATTCGGCTGGCAATGTCAGTTTGTGGTGGATCGTCGTTATCAAGCCTTTGCTTCCCCTGAAGATTGTTTTATCGGTGGCCAATCTGAAAAAGGGTTTACTGAAAAAGAGTGCAAGGTAGAATTTTTGTCTCTAGCAGAACAAGCTGATTTAGTGATCTTAGATCATTACGGCTACAGTGCCGAAGATATTACGGTATTGCATCAACATCAGCCAAATTTACTGGTGTTGGATGATATGAATGACAGAGGTGACTTTCCTGCCAAATGGCTTCTGAATCCTTTGCTGCAAGGTTATTCCAAGCAAATTGAATTCCCATTAACGGGAAGCCGATACGCGTTATTAAGACCAGCTTTCCAAAAGCTCGAATTAAATCAAATTTTACCACAGCAATTGCTTATTACCCTTGGCGGAACCGACCCGCTTACTCTAACTTTGCCTATTTTAAACGCCTTGTTGGCGTCAGGTTTTCCTACGAAAGACATTCAGGTTCTATTGGGCGCTAATGCCAAAAATGCCGACCAAGTGATCGGTTTTTGTCACCACAATAGTATCGCTGTTGAACAAGGTTTAGCGGATGTCACTTATTTGATGAAGCAAGCCAAGATGGCAATTTCTGCCGCTGGTGGCACCTTGTTTGAATTGGCTTGCATGGGCGTGCCGACCATCTTTGCTCAAGTGGCTGACAATCAAACTCGCTCTTTGGAGCAACATGTTCCATTAGATTGGTGTCGGTCTATTCGTTTTGATAATGTGCCGGAAGAAGTGCGGCAGCAACGTATTGAACAGTTGGTTGAAGTGATTAATCGTTGCTGGTTAGATATTGAGTGGCAAGAAAATGCTCGTAAAACGGCTCGTGGTTTAGTCGATGGTGACGGTGCAAACCGCGTAGCAAAAACCATTAACTCATATTTTGCAGCTTCATGATTTGCGTTAAGCGCAACCAATCTTCTTCGGTGTCTAAATCCTGAATTCTATGTCTTGGTAATAATAAAGGCTTAGATTTAGGGCCAAATATTTCTTCATCAAACCAGTCTTGAGTGCTCGCCCAATAAAATTGTCCAGCATCGTGAATCGCTTCGATCAGATCTTGTGAACGCTTGCGAATATGTTCAGGAAACATGGGGGCTAATTCGCCGTTTTCTTTGATGTGAAGTGCTCTTTGGATCGGGAATGCAAAGGTGGTGGCTGAAAAGCAAAATGCTGTGCTTTGGTCTAGTTGTGCCAAACCTTGCTGTAAATCTTCTGGCGTCAGCATTGGGCAAGTCGCATAAATCAAACAAGCTTGGTCTGGTGTTTTGCCTTCATCAATCAAACAGCGCAGCGCATGCTGCATTACCGGGGTTGTACCTGTCATGTGATCAGCCAAATCGGCAGGGCGAAAGAACGGAGTTTCTGCGCCAAATTTGCGTGCGACTTCTGCAATTTCTGCGTCGTCGGTAGAAACAATAACGCGATTGAATAACCCTGAAGCCATCGCTGTTTCGATGGAGTAACCGATCAAGGGCTTACCATCTAACAAGCGAATGTTTTTTCTTGGAATACGCTGTGACCCACCTCGGGCTGGAATCACTGCAACTCGATATGTCTCTTGATCTGCTTTGTTATATTGTGAGAGAGAGTTGTCTTTCATGGTTTAGGCTCTCATCACTCGATTAGCAATTAAAGCGTGTTTTAAAATCAGAGCTACACGCTCTTGTTGAGCATAAGTTAAGTCGGCAAAAAGCGGCAGGCTCAGTGTGCGGTCGTAGTAATCTTCTGCGATAGGGAAGTCGCCTTTTTTAAACCCAAGTTCTTGATAATAAGGTTGGGTGTGCACAGGAATGTAATGCACCTGAGTTCCAATGCCTGCTTGACGTAAAATATCAAACACCCCTTTTCTGGCCGCCTTGTTGTGTTCTGGCAATAAAATCGGATACAAATGCAGTGCCGAGTAATTATCATCCGCTTGATAAGGCAAGGTAACAGGGTAGCTTTTTAACAACGCCTCATAGTAAGAAAATTGCTGATGACGGCGTTCGATAAAGTCATCTAAGCGCGATAATTGTGACAAGCCAAGAGCAGCTTGTAATTCCGTCATGCGGTAATTAAAGCCCAGCGTGTGTTGTTCATAGTACCAATCGCCTGGCATTTGCGTTAATTCATCAGGTGATTTGGTCGTACCTTGCTGAGCATGCGTACGCATGTGCTTAACAAGCTGTTCGTTGTTGGTGATTGCCATGCCACCTTCAGCAGACGTGATGATTTTCACTGGATGAAAGCTGAAAATACATATATCACTGAATGTCCCATTGCCCACGTAATTGTCTTGGTATTTCGCACCAATCGCATGGGAAGCGTCTTCTATAATTCGAAAACCATATTCTTTTGATAAGGCGTGAATAGCTTCCATATCGCAAGATTGACCTGCGAAATGCACCGGAATCACGACTTTTGGTAATTGACCATGTGCTTTTGCTATGGCTAATTTTTCAGCCAATTTATTCGCGCACATGTTGTATGTACGAGGATCAATGTCGACAAAACTTACATTAGCACCGCAATAACGTGCACAATTAGCAGAAGCGATAAAGGTGTTGGGAGAGGTCCAAACCGTGTCGTTTGCTCCAACTCCTAACGCTAAGCAGGCTAGGTGCAAAGCGGATGTGGCGCTGTTTGCTGCCACACCATAACGAGCGCCGACCTTTGTGCAAATTGCTTGTTCAAACTCACTGACGCAAGGGCCTTGAGTCAAAAAGTCAGAACGGAGCGATTTTACGACGGCCGCAATGTCGTCTTCGCTAATGGATTGTCGGCCGTAGGGAATAAAATCAGTGTGCATCATCGAAGGTCAAAATCTCTTCAATACTTAAAAAGTGTGGGTTGCTGCCAGATTGATATTCATATCCTGGTTCAACCAACTCGCCCGTTTCGCCTAAACGGTTGTGTGCAAAATCCATGTCGTCTTGATAAAACTTAATGCTTGGCGAAATGACATAATGATCTTTAAATTCATAAGTATGGAAAGAATCATCCCCAGGGCACATTACTTCATGGAGCTTTTCACCGGGGCGAATACCAACATCTTTAGTCGGAATGTTTGGCGCATAAGCCGCGGCTAAATCTAAGATCCTCACAGAAGGGATTTTAGGAATAAAAATCTCACCACCGTGCATGCGTTGGAAGTTCTTTAATACAAAATCCACACCCATTGGTAGGGTGATCCAAAAGCGAGTCATGTCTGGGTGGGTAATTGGGATGGATTCTGCGCCATCAGCAACCAGCTTTTGGAAAAAAGGCACAACAGAGCCGCGTGATCCAACTACATTGCCGTAACGTACCACAGAGAAACGCGTGCGACCTTGTCCTACCATATTGTTGGCGGCGACAAATAACTTGTCAGAAGCGAGCTTGGTCGCGCCATAAAGGTTGATTGGTGCAGCGGCTTTGTCTGTGGATAAAGCGATGACTTTTTCAACATCATTAGCAATCGCTGCAGCAATTACATTTTCAGCACCATGAATGTTGGTTTTGATACATTCCATCGGGTTGTATTCAGCGGCTGGAACCTGTTTTAGTGCCGCAGCGTGAATGACAAAATCTACATCTCGCATGGCTTGAGTTAAACGATCTTTGTCTCGAACATCACCGATAAAATAGCGCATGCAAGAAGCATCAAAATCTTGCTGCATTTCGTACTGCTTCAACTCATCACGAGAATAAATAACCAGTCGTTTAGGTTGGTAGTTGGCCAATAGTGTTTTCACATACTGACGACCGAAAGAGCCGGTGCCGCCAGTAATAAGAATGCTTTTGTTGTTAAACATGTTTTTTACCAAACTAAATAATGGAATTTGAAAGCCCAATGAACATGGCCATTGTATAAAGAATCTTTTTACTATATCGACTGCTTTAGGCTAAACATTAATGAAATCAAGGAACTGCTATTGATTATAACTGTATAATCAATTTATTTTTTCTTCCGCGATATGCAGTCTGTAATATGATCATTAACCATACCTGTGGCCTGCATAAAAGCATAACAAGTCGTGGCACCAAGAAATTTAAAACCTCTTTTTTTTAAGTCTTTGGCAAAATGAGTCGACAATTCTGTCACCGCTGGAGCATCGGTGTGGTTGTTTATCTGATTATCAATAATTTTGTTGTCGCTAAATGCCCAGTAATATTGGCTAAATGAGCCAAATTCGTCGGCAATTTTTAAAAAGGCTTTGGCATTGTTAATGGTGGCTTCTATTTTAGCGCGATGGCGAACGATGCGTTCATCCAGTAATAATCGTTCTACGTCAGCTTCGGTCATGTTAGCGACTTTAACTGGGTCAAAACCATGAAAAAGCGCTCGGTAACCTTCTCGTTTGCGTAAAATAGTAATCCAGCTTAGACCTGCTTGAGCGCTTTCTAGTACAATGCACTCAAATAACGCTTGGTCGTCATAAATAGGGGTTCCCCATTCATTATCATGATAATGAATGTATTCAGGAGATCCTAAACACCAAGCGCAACGTATATTTTCCATTTACGACACTCCAAATTTGTAATTGCGACTTTTGTCATAGTGGCTTTTGTAACAGTTATTGCCAGAGTTGCGAATTAATCATATCAGACCACACTCAAAATAGTGGCCTGCTTAGGACGAGATAATATGAAGTTTAAACCGACGTACAGCAAAAAAGATGTTGAGGTATTAGCCGACGAATGTCTTTACAAAGGCTTCTTTGAAATGCGCAAACTGACCTTGAAACATAAAAAGTTTAACGGGGAATGGAGTCAGCCCATGACTCGAGAAATGATGGTGCGTAACGATGCTGTGTGCGTATTATTATTCGATCCAGTGGCGGATAAAGTTTTGCTGATTGAGCAATTTCGTCCTACCGTATTGAGAAGCGAATCGCCTTGGCTGCTTGAGTTAGTCGCTGGTATGGTAGAAGAAGGCGAAAGCGATGAAGACGTAGCGCGCCGTGAATCTTTCGAAGAAGCGGGAGTGACGGTAAAACGTCTTGAATACATGTTTAAGTTTGTGCCGTCGCCGGGTGGATTGGTGGAGTACTTACGTATGTATGCGGGAGAATTCGATTCGAGTCTTGTTGATACCACGAAAGTTCATGGATTAGACGAAGAAAATGAAGACATCAAATTGCATCTTGTATCTTCTGAAGACGCTATTGCCTTGCTTAAGAATGATGTGGAAAACGCCAGTACTATTATGGGATTGCAGTGGTTTGCGTTAAACAAAAGTGATCTTGTAAAACGTTGGTGTGCTTAAGTTGATGAAGTCAGAGGCAGCTGTTTTTATAAATAAGAAGACGCTATTGCAGCCAGTTATTGGTCTTATTTCTTTTGCTTTTATGTGTAGCAATGTATTTTTCTGGACCTTGTTGGTTCATCTTGTTGCGCCGTTATTATTACTAAAAAATACCCGCTACGAAAACTTTGCTGAGCGCTGTTTTAATTGTTTATATGATGGCTGGGTGGCTTCTTGTGAGTGGTGGTTTCAAAACATCTTAGGAATAAGATGGGAACTTGATGAAACGATGAAAGTAGATTTTGAGCATTGGCATTTGATCATTGCGAATCATCGATCTTGGGTCGATGTGTTCGTAATTTTTGCTCAGCTCAAAGGCCGTCGCCCTTTACCAAGAGTATTTATGAAGCAAGCTCTGATTTGGTTGCCGTTTGTTGGATCGGCGGCTTACATCATGGGGTTTCCTTTTATGAAGCGCTATACTAAAGAGCAAATTCAAAAGAACCCCAAGTTAGTCGGTAAAGATTTAGCGACGACCAAACGGTCTTGTGTACGTCTTTTGAAACGTCCAAACTCTATAATGAGTTTTGTGGAAGGCACACGTTTCACTGAAGCGAAGCACAAACAACAGGCATCGCCTTATCATTGCTTATTAAAACCTAAGGCGGGAGGCGTAAGTTTCATATTGCAAACCATGCCACAGTCCATCAAAAGCATTACAGACATCAATGTTTTATATGAACAAAAGACCATAACCGGTTGGGATTTACTGTGTGGGCGAATTGGAAAAGTTAAGGTCATGGTGAGAGAAGTCGCCATACCAAATACGATGTTAACGCCAGAATACCAAGCGGCAAGCAGCGATAGAGAGCACTTTTTTACTTGGTTTAATCTATACTGGCACGATAAAGACACACGCATGAGTCATCAGCTAGACGCCTTAAAACAGGATGCTATGATTGGTTCAGAGCAAGATTTTTCAAAAGGAAATACGTCACAAGAGTGACAGATACTATGAAGACACAGAAAACATCGAAACAATATGTACCAGATTTGGTGAGTTTACAGCTGCTCGGCGAGTTGAATTACCGTCGTTTAGGTAAACTCATGCGCGGTCAAGAAGAGATGGATTCTTGGAACTTTTCTGTTCATAGTGCAGGCGACCAAGAGAGTCGTTTATGTTTGACGCTTGGCAAAGAAAGTCGTTTCACCTCTGAAATTGCATTAGAGTTTGGCCCTGAAATCCCTAAGAAACTACTATTCAAGACAACACTATCTATGACGGTGCGCTTGTATCATGATGTTGGTATTGCTGAGATTACTGATGGTCATAGACAATACAGTGGTACATACCCATATCCAAATGATGCGATGCTGCATCGAGACGAGAAATTTCGTTTAAACCAACAACTGGCTGATTTATTAGAGCTGTGTTTGAAGCATGGTCATAGATTGAATAACACCTTGTCTTTTCAGTTTGCCTGATCCTGACTTTAGCCTTCATAACTTAACCTAAGTAAAAAGACGAGATCCCTTTGACTGCTCTACTGTATATTCATGGTTTTAATAGCTCGGAACGTTCCCATAAGGCGACTGTGTTAGGGGATGCTGCGAAAAAAATGGGCTTGAGAGATGCTGTTATTTCTCCACGTTTGTCTTGGCAACCAGCGCAAGCTATTAAACAGTTGGAAGCGATAATTGAAGCCAATCAGCATCAGGGCATTACGTTAATCGGTAGTTCTCTTGGTGGATTTTATGCCGCGTATCTTGCCGAAAAATATCGTTTGAAGGCTATTTTGGTGAATCCTGCGGTGCAGGCTCCCGTATTGTTGCAAGATTTTCTGGGGCTACAGCTTAACCCTTATACCAATGAAGAATACGAATTAACTCAAGTGCACATGGTAGAGCTTGAGCAATTGGTAGTTACAGAACCGACAGCGGATTTGTATTGGCTGATGATTCAAGAAGGTGATGAAGTACTGGACTATAAAGAAGCGCTTAAAGCTTTTCCCAAAACAGCACGACTTACTCGCGAAGAAAAAGGCGATCATAGTTTTATTGAATTTGAACGGTTTTCTACAGAAATCCTTCGTTTTGCTGAAATATTAACCGAGTAAGCTACTGCTTTTGTTGGACTATTTCACACTAAGTAAAACCAGTGATAGACTCTAGCCAATCTAATTTACACTCGCACGCGCTGTAGTATTTTGACACTATGACGCACGATCAACTTGGAAGTAAAAACACGCATGTCTGCAAAAGAATATAACGCCGGATCGATAGAAGTTCTTAGTGGCTTAGAACCTGTACAAAAACGCCCAGGAATGTATACGGACACCTCACGGCCTAACCATCTAGGACAAGAAGTTATCGATAACTCCGTCGATGAAGCCTTGGCCGGTCATGCAGATCGTATTGAAGTCATCTTATACAAAGACGGTTCATTGAGCGTAGAAGATAATGGTCGAGGCATGCCAGTCGATATTCACCCAGAAGAGGGAATATCGGGTGTTGAGTTGATCCTGACTAAGCTTCACGCTGGTGGTAAATTCTCTGGTGATAACTACCAGTTCTCTGGTGGTTTGCACGGTGTCGGTGTATCGGTTGTTAACGCCTTATCTACTTCCTTAGAAGTCTGGGTAAGACGTAATGGCATCCAGTACCACATTGGTTTTGAAAATGGTTTTAAAACCTCAGAACTAAAAGAAGTCGGCACCGTCGGTAAGAAAAACACCGGTACTAAAGTAAAATTCACTGCCGACACCAAATATTTCGATAGCCCTAAGTTTTCTCTATCTCGTTTAAAACATTTATTGAAAGCCAAAGCGGTACTTTGTTCAGGTCTTCATGTTGTTTTTATTGATCAAAGTGGCAGCGAAGAAGCTCGTGAAGAATGGTTTTATCAGGATGGCTTGAAAGATTACTTGGCGCAGGCCAATGACGGTTTTGTGTTGCTACCAGATGAGCCTTTCATTGGTGGTTTGACGGAAAAGACACAAGGTGTTGATTGGGCGGTGCAGTGGTTGCCAGAAGGCGGCGAGTTGGTGACAGAAAGTTATGTCAACTTGATTCCGACTGCGCAGGGTGGTACTCACGTTAACGGTTTACGAACTGGTTTGTTAGAAGCCATGCGTGAGTTTTGTGATTTCCATAGCCTGTTACCGCGAGGCATTAAGTTAACTGCGGAAGACGTTTGGGATCGTTGCAGCTACGTATTGTCGGCCAAAATTCAAGAACCACAATTTTCAGGACAAACCAAAGAGCGTTTATCGTCTCGTCAAATCGTTGCGTTTATTTCCGCGACGGTAAAAGACTCATTTAGCCTTTGGTTGAACTCACATGTTGAAGACGGTAAAAAAATCGCCGACATTGTGATTAATAGCGCGCAAAAACGTCTAAAAGACAGTAAAAAAGTTGTGCGTAAACGAGTTACCCAAGGCCCAGCATTGCCGGGTAAATTGGCGGACTGTTCTGGACAAGATTCCTCTCGAAGCGAACTTTTCCTCGTGGAAGGGGACTCTGCGGGTGGTTCTGCTAAACAAGCCCGAGAGAAAGACTTCCAAGCTATTTTGCCACTACGCGGTAAAATCTTAAATACTTGGGAAGTCGATTCTAACCAAGTTCTTGCCTCCCAAGAAATTCATGATATGTCCGTAGCGATTGGTGTCGATCCTGGTGAAGACGATCTAAGTGGTCTACGTTACGGAAAAATCTGTATTCTGGCCGATGCCGACTCGGATGGGTTGCATATCGCAACGCTGATTTGCGCCTTGTTTGTGCGTCACTTTCCGGCCTTGGTCAACGGCGGTCATGTATTTGTTGCTATGCCGCCTTTGTATCGAATCGACATTGGTAAAGAAGTTTACTACGCTCTAGATGACGAAGAAAAAGACATCACCTTGCACAAGATTGCTGCTGAAAACAAACGTGGTACGCCAAACGTACAACGGTTCAAAGGCTTGGGTGAGATGAATCCATCACAACTACGCGAAACCACCATGGCGCCAGACACGCGCCGCTTAATCCAGCTAACCATGGAAGATAAGCCGGATACTGATGAGCTTCTAGACAAACTGTTGTCGAAAAAACGCGCAGGGGATCGTAAAAACTGGCTAGAAACCTACGGTAACTTGGCGATCGTTGATTGATAGAACAACGGCTATCGCTTTTGCCCAAGCAAGCTAAAATATATGTATAGCTCAACTAAATGGAAACGAATGAATGTCTGAAGAAAAAGACGATGATGTCATCAGCGAAGAAGTCCTTTACGAAAAAATAGATCACTATTTATTGACATTCGGGACAGATCGCTCACTGATGTGTGTGTCGGAGTTAGATGGCTTTTTAACGGCGTTGGGTTGCTCTGTGCAAGAGTTAGAACCAGATGTTTGGCTAAACGCTATTTGGGGCGCGGACGAAGATCAACCTGTTTGGGAATCAACCGAACAAGAGGATGAGTTTCTTAGCCTTGTGCTTATCATGTATATGGAAACCATGAACAGCTTGTTGTTTGGGGATTTTTATCCAGTGTATCTAGAGCAAGAAGTTGATGGTGAATACACTTTATTAGTTGAAGAATGGTGTGTTGGCTTTATTCGTGGCGCCAAACTGATCGGTTTAGGGATCGGTGGTGATCGAGAGTTTTTCGATGAAGTCCTAGCGCCAGTGCGTTTATTTGGTACTGAAGCGGGTTGGGACAAGCTTGAAACTATGGTGACGGCAGAGGTTACTTTCTGGAGAGAAACCTTAGAGCCTTCGATATTGCGCTTGGTGCAGCATTATCACCCTGAAATGCAAACCGGTACAAAAAACAAAGAAACTCGCGTACTGCATTAAGTTTTTCATCACTTAGGCAAATTGCTTTATTAGGTCCGTTTTATCTAAAAGCCGCAACAAAAAACCGTGATCTGGTTAGATCACGGTTTTTTGTTTTAGAGCTTTGTTTTAAAAGCAATGATGTTTAAAAAGAGAGATCCTTTTAAATTAACCAACAACTTTTGCAATGCTTTCGCACAAATAATCGATGTTATTATCACTCACACCGGCAATGCTCATACGGCCAGTGTCGGCAATGTAAATCGCGTATTCGCTGCGCAATGTACGAACTTGTTCTAGTGTCAAACCAGAGTAAGAGAACATGCCACGCTGATCCTTGATGAAGCTAAAGTCTTTGCTCACGCCAGACGCAGCCAATTTAGCTACTAGCTTTTCACGCAAACCGTTAATACGATCACGCATAGCAGCAACTTCTAAAATCCACTCAGCTTTTAGTTCTGGGTTGCTCATGATGGTATAAACTACTGCCGCACCGTGAGCAGGTGGCATAGAGTAGTTCGCACGAATAGCTTGACCAATAATAGAGAATGCAGCATTTGCTTCATCAGCAGACGCAGCAATAACGCTCAAACCACCACAACGTTCACGGTAAATGCCGAAGTTTTTCGAGAAAGAGTTCGCGATCAACATATCTTGAACATTGGCAGCCATATAACGCAAGCCAGCTAAATCTTCATCTAAACCGTCGCCAAAACCTTGGTATGCCGCATCGACCAATGGCAACAAACCGCGTTTGTTAACGAAATCGGTTAGGACTTTCCAGTGATCGAATTGCAAGTCGATACCTGTTGGGTTGTGGCAGCAAGCATGAAGCAACAACACATCGCCTTCTTTTACTTCGGCTTCTAACTTCGCCATCATGTCATCAAAACGTAGGCCATTTGTCGCTGGATCGTAATATGGGTAGTCTTTTACTTCTACGCCAGCAGAGTCAAAAATAGACTTGTGGTTACCCCAAGTTGGATCACTTACCCAAAGGCGAGCACCTTTTAAGTTTGCGCTGATAAAATCCGCTGCAACTTTTAATGCGCCTGTACCGCCAGGTGTTTGTGTAGAGCGAATACGACCAGAAGTGATCAGTTCATTGCCATCGCCTAAAATCAAATCTTTGATAATGGCTTCAAACTCGGTAGCACCGTAAATACCTAGATAGCTTTTAGAGTCTTCTTGTTCAAGCAAAATAGATTCGGCTTTTTTTACCGTATTTAAAATCGGTGTATGGCCATTATCGTCTTTATAAACACCCACACCCAAATCGATTTTTTTCGGATTTGGATCTTGTTTGTGAGCCATAATAAGAGCTAAAAGAGGGTCGCCTGAAACGGCTTTAAGATGCTTGAACATGATAGTTACGGGGTCCTTATTTTATGTCACAGGAAAATCGCTGTGAATATAATCGTTGCGTGAATAGCCTCTTCATTTTGCCGTTTTTATGACAAAATACAATGCAAGCGAGAGGGAAATTTCCTCAATACTGTAAAGAAAAAAAGACACCTAGTTTTTCCTCCCCGACGAGCCAGTTTATGACCTCTTTCCAAAAGCGTTTTCAATCACTTGATACTTGGCTAAAAACGCATACTCAACTCTGGCAATTTGATACCTTTGCTCGGCTTGATAACCCTTGGAAAAATACCTATCCAGAGTTATCGGCTCTTTTAGAGCAAGATAGTTTAGAAAAAGAAAACGAGATTTTCTACGCGGAAGTGTTTCGACTCTGCCCAGACCTACAATCCTCGCTTAACTTTTCAAAGCCTGATTTACTTGCTCAATCACCGCAGCGAACACTTACTAATAATGTGCCAAATTATGTCTCAGCAGGAATAAAGGGCCGTAAATGGTCTCAAATCCAAGCCTTTGTAGCACACACACCAAAAGCCAATAGCTATGTGGAATGGTGCGCGGGAAAAGGCCACTTGGGCAAATTATTAGCCTTTCAAGATAACAAACCAATCCACAGCCTCGAATGGCAAAAGACGTTGTGCGTAGTGGGTGAACAAGAAGCCAAGCGACTAAAACTACCGCAAACCTTCACTCATGCTGATGTGCTAAAAGGCGAAGGGCGACCCGCGTTAGCAAACGCTCACTGTGCCGTTGCGCTCCATGCCTGTGGAGATTTACATCGTGAACTGATCGAACAGGCTGTTGCCTCGAACACTGCAATACTATGTATTTCCCCTTGCTGTTATCATCTGACGCAAGCAAACTACTATCTGCCATTATCACAAACTGCCCAACAATCGGCACTGACTCTGCGCCAAGCCGACCTTAAACTTGCCGTCAAAGAAGTCGCCACCGCTGGTGCACGTGAACAACGCCTTAAAAAGCTCGAACTGACTTATCGACTTGGCTTTGATGCATGGCAAAGAATTGCTCGTCGGCAAGATGACTACCTTCAAGTTCCCTCCATTCAAAAAGCACTACTTAACCAAGGCTTCATTGCTTTTTGCCATTGGGCCGCCGAGCAAAAAAGTCTAACGGGCTTAATCGCCAAAACCCCTTTTGAAAACTTCGAAAGCGTCGGAGAAGCTCGCTATCAACAAATTCAAAAACTCGAATCCATCAGCCAACTTTTTCGCCCTGCACTGGAATACTGGCTCGTCCTCGACCGCGCCATGTACCTAGAAGAAAACGGCTATCAAGTCGAGATAGGAAAATTCTGTGAGAAAAGCCTAACCCCAAGGAACTGGATGATCAGGGCGGTGCGTTGAGCAAATAAGTAGGTGGAGAAGGGCTTAACCGCATTTAACCCTTAAGCTGCGTGTTCACCGCCGAACAGGCGGTTTAGGTTTATGTTATTAGATGGACTGATGCTTTGACGAGCCATGATTGTTTTCTCTTGGTGTATATTTGCATCAAAAATACACCAAGAGAAGATGTGTTTGGCAATCCTCTAAAAACTGTTTGGTTTTGTTTGGTGCTTCGCTGAAAAGCCACAAGGCTTCATGGATATAAAAAATTGTGCGACATGAGAACTCTGCGGAACTTAAGCTCTGATTTCCTTTATTTATTGATAAAGGTTATCATTCGTATTTGTTTGATTTGTACCTTCTGATGCTTTTCTTTTGATTAGCATTTTAGGCATAGGTACTTTTCGTACTTTATAAGCGAGTTTAGTTCCTAGAATAGACAGAGGATGCATAGTGTCAATATTAAAGCATGAGCGTATTCAGGTACCCTTAAAGCAGCGTGTTGCGAGGGTTATTAAGTTAAAAGACTTGTCATCGACATTACGACGAGTAACTTTGCAAGGAGAGGATTTTCAGGGTTTTGGTTTTCATCCGTTAGCACCAGAAGCCCATGTTAAGCTTTTTTTTCCAAATGCGTCTGATGATGTACTTCGTATGCCGGAAGTATTGGATGATGGAAATGCGGACTGGCAAGGTGCGGCCGAAGGACGCTTTTCAGCATTTCGTGATTATACTATTCGTTCTTTTGATGCAGATTTGCTAACAGTCGATATTGATTTTGTTTTGCATGACGTCGGAGTTGGTGGGCCTTGGGCGAAACAGGCAAAAGTGGGTGATTTGTTGGGGATATTCGGACCAAGGTCTGTTAGGTTGCCGCCTCTTGATGCTTTGAAATATGTGTTTTTTGTTGATGAAACAAGTCTTCCTGCTTTAGCTCGTTGGTTAGAAATTTTGCCAGAGTCTGCTAATATTGATGCTTGGATAGAAGTGCATTCAGTGAGTAGCGAGATTTCTTTACCAGCGCATGTTGGCGCTAACTTACATTGGCTTCACCGCAACAATGAACAAGAAAACCATCCATATGGCCGTTTATTGCTTGATGCTTTAGATAATTTGCCGAGTGGTTGGGCATGTGAAAAAACTTGGGTATGGTCTGCAACGGAAGCGCATGCGATTGTTCAGTTGAGGCGCAAGCTGATGAATATAGATGTCCTTAATAAGGATCATTTGGATTTAGTTGCCTATTGGAAGCAATTTTAAAAAAAATCGTGAATCTCGCGACATTAAAAATGCCGCGTGATTCAACTTTTTTATTGAAGTTTAAACCCGTGGAAATATACGGGTTTAAACGTTTATACAATTCAATCACTCAAGTCCAATCAAACCAAGTCAAAAAGTAGTGCTTTAACGCGTTGCTCGCTTAGTCTTTCAAAGTTAATTTCAGACACGTCTTCAATTTTCGCGCCGTCGCCTGGGTGTACTGTGATACCGTCACTTAGCGATAGTTCGCCTTCGATCACGTGCACGTAGTAATGGCGATTGCTGTCGGCTTGCCATGTTGCTTGTTGTTCATCTTCTAGGATCAACTGGATAAGCTGCATGTCTTGCTTAACTTGCAATGTGCCATTCGCGCCGTCCGGTGTGATGACCGTGGTGAAGCCTTGTGCTTGGCTAAATTCTTTCTGTTGGTAGCCCGGTTCTCCACCTAGTTTATTTGGTTGAATCCAAATTTGTAGGAATTTCAGCATGTCTGTTTTAGAGGCATTGAATTCACTGTGGTAAATGCCTTTGCCTGCCGACATTAGTTGGTATTCGCCTGCTGGCAATTCTTTTATGTTGCCAGCGCTGTCTTTATGAGCGATTTTACCCTCTAGTACCAAGCTGATAATTTCCATGTCTTTGTGGCCATGAGTTTCAAAACCAGCACCCGGCGTGACTGTGTCATCATTGATGACGCGAAGGCTCGAAAAACCCATTTGCTGCGGATCGTAGTAGCTGCCAAAAGAAAACGTATGATTGCTGTCTAACCAACCAAAGTTTGCGTGTCCACGGTCTTGTGCGTTGCGAATAGTGATCATGGTATTTCTCCTATTAGTTACCGGAAGACAGAGTGGCTTGCGGTGTATGAAGTGAGTGTAGGCGTTGGTAAAAAGAAAGAAAACCGGAAGGTTTTGAGCTAGTATTTCAAAAAATTTGAATAAAGGTTGAGCTATGGCATACGCGGTCACATTGGAAGCATTACGGGTGTTGGAGGCGATTCATCAGTTGGGCAGTTTTGCGGCCGCAGCGGATGCTTTGTTCAAAGTACCATCAGCATTGACCTATACGGTTAAGAAGCTGGAAGACGATTTGGGTGTGGCTTTGTTTGATCGCTCACGACAAAAAGCCGTGTTAACACCTGCAGGGCATTTGGTGCTGGAGCAAGGTCGAGCCATTTTAGAAGCAGCTATGCGACTAGAAGATTCGATCAAGCAGTTCGAGTCAGGCTGGGAGCCAAAGCTAAGAATCGCCCGAGATACTGTGCTGTTAGAGTCGCCTTTGATGTCGGTGGTTGGAGATTTTTTATCGCAGAATCGACCAGTAGAATTGAGCTTATCTGAAGAAGCTGTCGGCGGAGGTTGGGATGCATTGCAAGACGATAGGGCGGATTTGGTTATTGGCGCGACGGGTGAGCTTCCTAAGGGGAATGTCCATATCCGAGCCATTGGTGAGATAGAGTTTGTGTTCGCCGTATCACCGACGCATCCGTTGGCGTTGACCGACGGGATGATTACCGCCGCGCAATTGCGTCAATATCCTTCTATTGTTGTGGCTGATAGTTCAAAAATTTTGCCAGCGCGTAGCAGTGGGATTTTTGAGAGTCGGCAAGTGCTTAGGGTCGATACCATGCGTAGTAAAATTCAAGCGCAATGTTTGGGGTTAGGCGTAGGGTATTTGCCTAAACATCGTATTGCTAATGAGTTAAGTTCTGGGCGTTTGGTGTTGCGTCAGTGTGAGTTGCCAAGGCCGAATCAGATGGCGTATTTGGCATGGCGTAAAGATGATCCGGGCAAAGGTTTGTCGTGGTTTGTGGAGCAATTGGCAATTCAGGATTGGCAGCTTTGTCATTCTCGCGAAGGAGGCTTTCGTTAAACGAATTCCGTCGATCTTGTAGGTCGTGCTTTAGCGCGTCAAGGTTTTTGGTTTGGTGTTATCGGGCTTTTGACGGCCTAAAGGCCGACCTACAGGTGATTACCTCGTGCTTTCGGGCAGGGGGCATTTGGGCTATTTTTTTAGGGGTATTTGTGTTCTCACTTTCTCTTTCTGTACTGCCGGTATTTTTGCTTTTAATGGCTGGCGCTGTTTGTCAGCGTTGGCGTTTTCCGATGGAAGGCTTTTGGTCTGGCGTTGATAAGTTGTCCTATTGGGTGCTGTTTCCTGCTTTGTTGTTTAGCAAAACTTCGCAGATCGATTTCAGCAATCCCATGTTGCCAAAGTATGCCTTTATTTTGTTGTTTGCTTTGTTCGTGACTGCTGTTTTTGTATTTGTCAGTACTTGGCTGATGAAGGTGGTTGCGCCGACGGCGTCGTCTATGTTGCAAGCGGGTGTGCGTTTTAACACCTTTGTTATGTTGGCGTTGGCGGGCAGTTTGTATGGTAATGATGGTTTGGTATTGGCGGCGTTGGGCGCATCGGTGTTGATTCCTTCTATTAATGTTTTTTTAGTGGTGTCCATGACTTTGATGCATGGGCCGTCTTCGACGGATAGTTCGTCTTCAACATCCTTACCACGTTTGCTAAGTGGAGCTTTGCTTCGCAATCCTTTGATTGTGTCGATCTTGCTTGGCAGTAGTTTGAATTTGCTAGGACTGACGCCGATTATTTTGGTCTCTGATGTGCTGGGTATGTTGTCTCAAGCTGCCTTGCCATTGGTGTTGTTGGCGGTTGGCGCTAGTGTGCGCTTTGAAACGATTCGTTCAGTAGGCATGACCTTTGTTATGTCTTCGCTCGCACGTTTTGTGGTGTTTCCTTTGGTGATTGGCTTAATGTGTTGGTGGCTGGATGTTCGGGGTTTGCCTGCCTTGGTCGCGGTGCTATTTGGCGTGGTACCGACCGCAACATCGGCTTATGCGTTGGCGCGTCAGTTAGGAGGTGATGCGGATAGGATGTCGGCTTATATTACGATGCAGACTTTGTTGTCTGTCGTTACTTTGCCGGTGAGTATTTGGTTGAGCCAGTTGTATTTGATGTAAATGCCATTTTTAATGGCTGAAAGGTGTCAATTTGTGGATAAAAAAGTCATGTTACGGTGTTCTTTCATATCAATATTGATATGAAGTTCGCTGTAACTTGCATTTGAAAGGTAAGTGTTAGGGATATATTGTGAATCTCAGGGTGTTGGCTTGTCTTTAATGACAGGCGTGTAGCGCTCAGAATAGATCACAACAAAAACAAAAAGGAATCTAGTATGCAATCTCTCTCCGTTCGTTCTTCGTTGCCATGGCTGGGTGCATTCAAACGCAAGGCTGTGTTGACAACTTTTTCTGTATTACTTCCTGTGTTGTCTGCTTCGGCTATGGCAGCAGATCTTACGATAGGTTTCTCGCAAATCGGCTCTGAAAGTGGCTGGCGAACGTCTGAAACCGAATCTATTAAAGCTGAGGCCGAACGCCGTGGCTACGATCTAAAATTCTCTGATGCACAACAAAAGCAAGAAAACCAAATTAAAGCTGTGCGTTCATTTATCGCGCAAGGTGTTGACGGTATTTTGCTAGCTCCTGTGGTGGAAACTGGCTGGGATCAAGTATTGAAAGAAGCGCAACGCGCTAAAATCCCTGTTGTGTTGATTGACCGTGGTGTAGCGGCAGATCCAAGTTTGTACTTAACTAAAGTGGCTTCTGACTTTAAAGAAGAAGGTTCATTAGCTGCATCTTGGTTGGCAGCAAAAACTAATGGTCGTTGTAACATTGTTGAGTTGCAAGGTTCGGTTGGTTCATCTGCTGCGATTGATCGTAAGACGGGCTTTGACTCTATCATCAGTAACTTTCCAAATATGACCATTATCCGTTCTCAGTCTGGTTCGTTTACTCGTGCTGGCGGTAAAGAAGTTATGGAAAGTTTCTTGAAAGCGGAAGGTGGTGCGAAGAATATTTGCGCACTGTTTGCTCACAATGATGACATGGCATTGGGCGCGATTCTAGCAATGAAAGAAGCTGGCGTGAAACCAACCAAAGACATTTTAGTGGTTTCTATCGATGCGGTTCCAGATATCTTTAAAGCTATGGCTGATGGCGAAGCGAACGCGACTATCGAGTTGAATCCTCATCTTGGTGGCCCAGCATTTGATGCGATTCTAGCGTCTAAAAAAGGTACTAAAGTCGACAAGTGGATCAAAGCAAATGGTCCATTGTACCTTCCTGATACAGCGGCTGCGGAATACGCGAAGCGTAAATAATTTAGCGACGTACCTAGGCGTTTTTGATGTCTAGGTACGTTTTGTTTTTGCTTATTTATGTTCGTCAAAATGGAGACTGCAGTTCATGTCGCATTTAGTCAAAGAAAACGTGCAAGTCAAAGACACCTTGATAGTTGAAGAGGTGCAAAGCGCTGTTCGTCCTTTATTAGAAATCAAAAATCTCTCTAAATCTTTTACCGGCGTTCAAGCTCTTAATGATGTGTCTTTACAGATTCAACAGGGCGAGATTCGCGCTTTGCTGGGCGAAAATGGTGCCGGTAAATCCACCCTAATTAAAGTACTGACCGGTGTGTATCCGCGAGACGGTGGTGAGATTCTATTAGATGGTAGCTTGATCAATGCGTCAGATAGTGGCCACGCTCAGCGTTTAGGCATCAGTACGGTTTATCAAGAAGTTAACCTTATTCCTACCATGTCCGTCATGGAAAACCTGACATTACAGCATCAAGAAAAAACCTTTGGTCTGATTAGCTGGAAGAAAGCTGAAATCCGCGCCAGAGAGTTACTAGCGCAAGTCGGTTTAGAGATAGATCCATTGCGCCAGTTAGACACTTATTCGATTGCGATTCAGCAATTAGTGGCGATTGCCCGTGCCTTAAGTACGCAGGCCAAAATGCTGATATTAGATGAGCCGACTGCCAGTTTAGACAGTGATGAAATCAAGCAGTTATTCGATTTGATGGAACGTTTGAAATCCGAAGGGTTAGGCATCATCTTTGTAACGCACTTTCTAGATCAGGTTTACAGTATTACCGATAGCATCACGGTGTTACGTAATGGCGAGTGCATTGGTACTTTTAAAACCGCCGAGCTGACTCGTTCCGATTTGGTCAGTCACATGGTAGGTAAATCCTTAGAGGATCTTGCCCCAACCGCTCATGACCATTCCATTAAACGAGAGCGTACTGAGCTTCTACAGTTAAATAATGTCGGCAAGCAACGCTATCTGCAGCCGTTAGATTTGAGCATCGCAGCGGGGGAAATTGTCGGTGTGGCGGGCTTGTTGGGCTCTGGTCGTACTGAGCTTTGTGAATTGGCTTATGGCTCGGTGAAGCCGGATCAAGGCGAAGTCACGCTTGGTAAGCATTCACTGACTAAATCGTCTTTGCGTCGTGCCATCCAAGTTGGCATGGGGTATTGCCCAGAAGACCGTAAACAAGACGGCATAGTGGCGGAATTGAGCGTCAGAGAGAACATGATCCTTGCGCTGCAAGCGAGCAAAGGTTGGTGGTCGCCGATTTCCATGGCAGAGCAGCAAAACTTAGTAGAAGAAATGATTCATCGTTTGGCGATAAAAACGCCTGATATGGACAAACCCATTGGCGAGTTAAGTGGGGGCAATCAGCAAAAAGTGATTCTTGCCCGTTGGTTGATTACGCATCCTGCCTTACTGATATTAGACGAGCCAACACGTGGCATTGATATCGGTGCTCACCATGAAATTATCCAGATCATTAAAGAGCTTTGTGAACAAGGCATGGGTCTATTAGTCGCATCTTCTGAGCTGGAAGAGTTGGTTATGTTTGCTCATCGGGTGGTAGTGATGAAAGACCATCATAAAGTCTCGGAGCTTCATGGTGATGAGGTTTCAGAGCAAGCGATATTACGCACGATTGCGAGTTAAAGCGCGATAGAAAGTCTCTCGATTAATCTCTTTTATAAGCAAATATTCAAAGTAGCCGTTTCTATGAAAAAGAATAATTTTCTGCATAAACATCAAAAAACACTCGCGCCCTTGTTGTCGCTGGTGCTGATCATTTTGGTCACCGCATCGATAACGCCTGGTTTTTTGAGTATTAAAATCGTTGACGGACATCTGTTTGGTAGCCTGTTGGATATTCTGCATCGCGCAACGCCAACTGCTTTGGTGGCATTGGGCATGGCGGTGGTAATCGGTACTCGCGGTATTGATTTATCGGTAGGCGCGGTGATTGCTATTTCTGGTGCGGTGACGGCCGTATTGACGGTGAATACTGACTTTCCTGTGTGGTTGGTTGTTTTATGTGCACTCGGCACTGGCGTAGTCTGTGGCTTGTGGAATGGCATCTTAGTGTCGGTGTTTAACATCCAGCCAATAGTCGCTACGTTAATTTTGATGGTGGCAGGTCGCGGTATCGCACAGATGATTACCGAAGGACAAATCGTCACTTTTCATTCTGATGTTTTGGATGCCATTGGTAATGGCTATTTCTTAGCATTCCCTATTCGTGTATGGATTGCGATAGGTATGATTGTACTGACTGTTCTAGTTATGCGAAAAACCGCGCTGGGGTTGTTTATTGAAGCGGTTGGCGCCAACGTGCGAGCCAGTCGTTTGGTTGGTATCGAAGCGCGCTTACTGGTGTTGTCTGCCTATGTTTTTTCGGGTTTTTGTGCGGCGATGAGCGGTATTATTCTCGCGGCGGACATTCGTGGCGCCGATGCTAATAACGCCGGATTATGGTTAGAACTGGATGCTATCTTAGCAGTGGTTTTAGCAGGTGCATCTTTAGCGGGCGGGCGTATTTATTTGTTACTGACGATTGTTGGTGTGCTGATTATTCAAACCCTAACCACCGCGATTCTCACTAGTGGTTTGCCAGCTCAATACAATTTGGTGGTGAAAGCGACCATCATCCTTGCGGTATTGTTGATTCAATCGCCTAAAACACGTCAATGGTTGTCAGGCTTCTTCTCGAAGAATAAGAATGCAGGCAAAAGCAGTGCTGGTGAAGCTAGTACTGATAAGAGGAGTGCAAAACCATGATTAACGAACGTAATTTGCCGATATTGGCAACCTTACTGGTTTTCATCATGCTGTACGGTTTTGGCATGTACCAATACCAAGGCTTTCGTGACACCTTGGTGTTTTCAAATTTATTAACTGATAACGCGTTTTTGATTATTACTGCTATTGGTATGACATTTGTTATCTTGTCTGGTGGTATCGATTTATCGGTTGGGTCAATGATCGCCTTTATCGGCGTGCTAATGGCGTATCTGATTTCCAATACGGGTATGCATCCTTTGTTTGCTATTGGTATTGCCTTGGTTGTTGGTGTTGCCTTTGGTGCCGCAATGGGAGTAATTATTGCATTTTTCGAGATTCAGGCATTTATCGTTACCTTAGCGGGGATGTTTTTGTTTCGAGGCTTGGCGTATTTAATCAACCTAGACGCGGTACCGATTGATCATCCTTTTATTGCTGGGCTATACGATATTTATGTTCCTTTGCCAGGACGTGGTGGTTTGACCTTTATTGCCATGGCTATGTTGGTATTGCTTGCGTTGGGGATTTTAATAGCCCGTCGAACGCGTTTTGGCATGAGCGTATATGCCTTGGGTGGAGACAGTCATTCTGCCGCCTTGTTGGGCGTACCCGTTAAAAAGACCATCATTAAAATATATGCGTTGAGCGGCTTTTACAGCGCCATGTCAGGAGTGATCTTTGCGATCTATACAGGTTCTGCGTATCCACTTGCAGCAGTTGGGGTGGAGTTAGATGCTATTGCTGCGGTAGTTATCGGCGGGACTTTGTTAACAGGCGGCGTGGGTTATGTGTTTGGTACTTTCTTGGGTGGAATGATCCAAGGCATTATCCAAACCTTAATCACGTTTGATGGCTCGCTAAACAGTTGGTGGACAAAACTCGCGGTTGGCGGTTTGTTACTGTTCTTTATCTTGCTACAAAAAGGCATTGTGGTCTGGGTGAAAAAGAGATCCGCCTCTTAGATTTTATTCATTGCTGATTTGCTTAATCAGACATAAAAAAACCAGTACTTTTGAAGTACTGGTTTTTTTGCTCTATGTTAGTGCAATTTTCTGTGGTACAGAAAATTACGCTTCGGTCGCATCTTTATAAATGTTCTTGTAGCAGAAGTTGGTTGCTTCAACGAAGCCGTCAACGCTACCACAGTCAAAACGTTTGCCTTTGAATTTATAAGCCAATACACAGCCTTCTTTTGCTTGTTGCAAGATAGCGTCGGTGATTTGAACTTCACCGTTACGGCCAGCTGGTGTATTGCGGATCTTGTCAAAAATATCGGGTGTTAAAATGTAACGACCGATGATAGCAAGATTCGATGGCGCTTCTTCTTTGGAAGGTTTTTCCACCATGTCGGTAACACGGTACAGGCCTTCCATCATGGATTCACCTTGGATCACACCGTACTTATGTACTTCGTCTTCTGGTACTTCTTCAATAGCAACAATGGTGCAACGGAACTGGTTATACAGTTTAACCATTTGTGCCATTACGCCATCGTCTTCGCCAAAGCAAAGGTCGTCTGCTAGTACCACACCAAAAGCTTCATCACCAATAAGTGGCTCGCCAGTCAAAATGGCATGGCCTAGACCTAACATGTTGTTTTGACGAGTAAAAGAGAAGTTAACGTTGTCGATTAAGTAACGAATCTCATCTAGGTATTTTTCTTTGTTGGTGCCGGCAATTTGATGCTCAAGCTCGTAGCTGATATCGAAATGGTCAGCAATAGCACGTTTACCACGACCCGTTACAAAAGTAACATTGTCCAAACCCGCTTTGACCGCTTCTTCTACGCCATATTGAACCAAAGGCTTGTTTACAATCGGAAGCATTTCTTTTGGCATGGACTTAGTGGCAGGCAAAAAACGTGTGCCATAACCAGCAACAGGGAATAGACATTTGCGAATCATAATTTTTCCTTAAAAATGGCTTTGTGCTTTGTTAAGTGGCTGTCTAAGAAATACGACATAGCCAGCCTGTTTCGGCGACGCACTCATTATAGTGCATCTCGTGTGACACTTTTTATCACCTTAGTTAACCGATCCAGTACAGGTGAATTAAGTTTGTACCAATGCCAATAAAGAGGCAAGGCCAGCCGCTTGTTTGGCAGCAAGGATACCAGTTTCTTGCTTTTTATTTTCTGTTTAATTTGAATACTAGGTACTAAAGCACAGACTGTGCCACCCATTACTAACTCAACAAAGCCATGGGAGGATGGATACCAATGGCTGTGGCTAATATCGGTTTTCACCTCTAAGCATTCATTCTGATAACGCGCCCATAGTTCATCATGTTCGTCATAAATCAAAGATGGGGATTTTAGAACAGCTTCAGCGCTAAGGTCACCTTTTAAATGCTCTTTAATAAAGCTTGGTGTTGCAACCAGTTCGTAATACATATTGCCAAGAAATATTGAATCCCCACCAGACACTGGGGTACCAATTTGACTAATACAAGCGACCACTTCACCTGTCTGTAATAAGGCGCGAGTTTTAGCTTGGTCGGCGGCTTTAATATGTAGCTTGGTGGAATCTGTTGCAGAAAACTGGCTGACCACCTCGGTAAACCAAGTAGCGAGCGTATCGTTGTTCACCGCAATGCTGATTGGTTGAGTCGTCTGATTGCCTTGAATGGTTTCTTGTAAGCCTTCTTCGAGCATGGTGACCTTGTTGAAATGCGCCAGAAGTTGTTCACCAAGCGGTGTAGCAACCACTGGTCTTGCGCGAATAAGCAAAGGGCGACCGCATTCTTGCTCCAAACGTTTGATATTTTGTGACACTGCGGATTGCGTTAGATGCAGATATTCTGCCGCTTTGTCAAAACTTTGGAATTTCAAAACAGCATGGAGAGAGGATAGCGCTTTATAATCCATCATAATTTTATCTAATATAACTTTAGTTTAATTAATTTTAATTTAGTGCCTGCTTTGCGTAAGATCAAGCCACTTTTTAGAAGACACGTTTTAAAAGGTACTTTTTAGACGAAATTTTTTAGGCAATAGATAAATTGGAGAAGATTGTGCTGGCATTTGTGAGTGGAGCTATTACGGGCGGCGGTTTGATTGTCGCGGTTGGCGCACAGAACAGCTTTTTATTAGAGCAAGCCTTGAAGCGACATTATGCGTTTCCGATTGCCTTGTTGTTTATTTTGAGCGATGCCATTTCTATTGCGCTTGGTGCGTTTGGCTTAGGGTTAATCTTGCAAAGTCATGATTGGTTATTATCGGCATCCCGTTGGGCGGGGGTGATTTTTTTGGTGTGGTTTGCCTTAGGTAAGTGGCGAGCGTCTTTCCAAGAAGAGCATTTAATTTTACAGCAATACAGTAAGCGTCTCGCTTTATGGCCGCTGGTGATGATGGGCTTTGCGGTGACTTGGCTTAATCCACATTTCTACTTGGATACTATGATCTTAATGGGAAGCTTAGCAAACCAATGGCAAGGAGCAAAATGGGAGTTTGTTTTTGGTGGTGTGTGTGCGTCGGTGCTGTGGTTTTTGTCTTTGGCTTTAGTCGGAAAGCTTTGTGCTAAGTGGTTAGAAAAAGCGTCTTTCTGGCGTTGGTTTAATCGCATTAACGCGATTTTGATTTGGAGTATTGCACTTAAAATCGCCACACAACCCTTGTCTTAATAGAGCAAGCATTGTGTGGTTGTTTTTGAGTATTAGTTATTTTGAGCGTTAGTTATTTTGAGAGCTTAGCTGGTTAAAGCTTGATTTCCACCTCGTGGCTTTTCTCTTCTACCGTTGTGTTAGAAGAGTCAGCCTCGACAAGCATTTCTGCGGTTGCGACAGAAGATACTGTAAGGGCAACAGGGATTTGATCCCCTTGCTCTTCGATGATCATAGCTGGCTTGCGGTTGATACGATACAGCGCAACTAGTGCAACCGTCATATTAAGACTAGCGACAAACCAGAATAAGGCGTTTATTTGCAGCGTATCCATTAATGCCGCAGCTATTAGAGGCCCTAACATCCCGCCAATACCGTTCAGCAATATCATGCCACTACTAGCAGAGAGGATTTGCTCGGGGCGTAATTGGTCATTCATATGAGAAGAGGCAAGTGAATACATAGGGAAGGTAAACGCCCCCACCGCAAACATACCAATCATCATTAGTATTTGGCTATTTATGCCGCCACCTAGCGGTACAATAAAGGCCGCTAATGCGCCGACAACACCGACCCAAAGTATGGTTACACGACGGTCTTGGCGATCAGAAAGTTTACCTATTGGCCATTGCAGCAGCATCCCGCCAACATAACTTGCACCGATGAAAATCGAAATTTCAGCAATATTTAATCCGATGGTTTTGGCATAGAGCGCGCCTAGCCCCAATAACGCCCCCGAGGTTGCCCCAGCTATGGTGACACCCGTAACACCAAGAGGTGCGGTTTTAATCAAACCAAGAATGTTGAGTTTTTCTGGTACGTTGATGGTAGGTGATGGTGTACGAACCAACAATAGTGGTACTACGGCTAAGGAAATTAATACCGAAGTTAAGATGAACAAACCATAACCGCTAGGAGATGATAGATTCAATAAGAGCTGACTGATGGTTTGGCTTGCCCAGATTTCGATAATATAAATCGAAAATAAACGGCCGCGAGTTTTGTTGGTCGCGATGTCGTTTAACCAGCTTTCTGTCACAATAAATAGACCTGCGTAACATAAGCCCGTGCCCATCCGCATTAACATCCAGAACCATGGGTTAACCACAACGGATTGCATCAAAATGGTAATAGAAGCCAAAGATGCCACAGCTGCAAAAACTCGAATGTGACCCACGTTCTTAACCCAGTTTGGTACCAAAAGGGAACCAAGAATAAAGCCAAGATAGTAGGCGGACATAATCAAACCTGTCGCCGTCGTATTGAACCCCTCGATAGAGGCTCGAATACCGATCAATGAGCTTTGCAAGGCGCTTGCCATGGTGAGAACGGCAATACCTATGAGCAGACTCCAGATTGGAAACAGGGTTTGCTTTAACATTTAGTGTCCTTTTGGGATTTCTATAGTAAACATAAAATTCATAATGGGTCGGGTTGATCATTATTTCGGCTGACTATACCGAATGAGTCTCTTATTGCAATCATAAGCCCCGTATTCTTAGGCTAAACTTTATCATAGCCCATAAATTGTGACGGTACGGATTGCGACATGGCAATATCTTATGCAAATCACATACCTCCTAAGGGATATGGTGTTTTATTATCCTGCTCAGTTAGTTTAGAAGACAAAGAGAAAAATGAACCATTTAAGAAAGGACATAAAATGAAAACCTATCAAGAATGGCAAGCGTTACGAGCCACCATTAAGGTGCCATATAACGCTTACATCAATGGACAATTTGTCGCTGCGCAAAGCGGCGATACATTCGATTGTATCAATCCAACCGATGAATCCTTACTTGCCAAGGTCGCTAGCTGCGACAGCGCCGACGTTGATCTGGCTGTGGCTGCTGCAAAACAAACCTTCAAAAGTGGTATTTGGTCGGAATTAGCACCAGGCAAGCGCAAACGTATTTTGCATAAATGGGCCGATTTGTTGGAACAGCATCAAGATGAGCTAGCCTTGATTGATACCCTCGACATGGGTAAATCGATTTCCGAGATGGTCGGCATTGATGTGCCAGATTCACTTGATTGCTTGCGCTGGTCGGCCGAATGCATCGATAAGCTGTATGGCGAAATTGCCCCAACAAATCCACAGAACCTTGCCTTAATTAGCCGTGAACCACTTGGCGTGGTTGCCATTATTACACCGTGGAATTACCCGCTGATGATGGTGATGTGGAAAATTGCACCTGCACTTGCTGCAGGTAATAGCGTCATTTTGAAACCTTCTGAAAAATCACCATTAAGTGCGTTACGCATTGCGCAATTAGCGACTGAAGCTGGCATGCCTGATGGTGTGTTTAATGTGCTGCCAGGGTTTGGTCATACGGCGGGCAAGGCGCTGGCTTTACATTATGATATTGGCACCTTGGCGTTTACTGGCTCTAGCCGTGTGGCTGGGATGTTGATGCAGTACGCAGGTCAATCCAACATGAAGCGAGTTTGGCTGGAAGCGGGTGGCAAATCGCCTTGTTTAGTGTTTGATGACTGCAAAGACATAAAAGCCGCAGCAAAAGGCGCCGCAACGGCTATTTTCACCAACCAAGGGGAAGTCTGTATTGCTTGCTCACGTTTGTATTTGCACAGCAGTATCAAAGAAGAATTTATGGTCGAGCTACTAAAAGCAGCGCGTGAATATGTGCCAGCAGATCCACTTGATCCAGCGACGAAAATGGGGCCAATGGTAGACAAAGCTCAGTTTGATAATGTGTCTGGTTTTATTCAAAGTGCCATTGATGACGGAGCAACGCTAGAGCTTGGCGGTGTGCCTGAGTATCAGCAAGGCAAAGGCTTCTTTATGAATCCGACGATTTTCTCTGATGCCGATCACTCTATGCGTTTCGTGCAGGAAGAAATTTTTGGTCCTGTGTTGGCGGTGATGACTTTTGAAACCGAAGACGAAGCCATTGAGCTTGCCAACGATTCTAAATATGGCTTGGGTGCGGCGATTTGGACTAATGATTTGTCTCGCGCGCATCGTGTTAGTCGCAAACTTGAATCTGGCATGGTGTGGGTAAATACCTGGGGCGATGGCGATACCACGGTACCGTTTGGCGGCGTGAAAGCGTCGGGCAATGGCCGTGATAAATCTTGGCATGCGCTCGAAAAATACACTGAAATCAAAAACACTTGGATACGCCTTTAATCATAATGGTTAAAGATTAATGCTTTCGAAAGGAGTACCTAGTTTATGCCTTCACCAAGTCATGTGAACTCGTATTACGCAGATTCTGCCAACGATAAGGTGTTGCGCCCTAAATTAACGGGTGAGCAACGTTTTGATGTTTGTGTGATTGGCGCTGGATTTACGGGTATTTCGACCGCGTTGAGTTTGGCCGAAAGGGGCCACAAAGTGGTGGTTTTAGAAGGTACTCGAATTGGCTTTGGTGCTTCTGGTCGTAATGGCGGTCAGATAGTAAATAGCTTCAACCGAGATATTGACTACATTACCGCGCAATACGGTGACGTCATTGGCGAAAAAATGGCGGCGATGGCGTTTTCGGGTCAAGCCTTGATTCGTCAACGCGTGGCTAAATACAGCATAGATTGCGACTTGAAAACGGGCAATATTTTCGCTGCTTGCAACCCTAAACAGTTTGAATCGCTAAAAGCGAAAAAAGCCCTTTGGGAAGCACATGGACACGAAGGCCTGACGCTATTGTCCGCGTCTTCTATTCAAGATCATATTGGCTCTGAACGTTATGCGGGTGGCTTGCTAGACATTCATGGTGGTCATATTCAGCCCTTGAATTTGGTCTTGGGTCAGGCGCGGGCGTTCGAGTCTTTAGGTGGTGTGATTTATGAGGATTCAAAGGTTATTCGGATCGAGCAAGGCAAGCCTGCCAAAGTAATCACGGAAAATGGTTCGATTGTCGCGGATACTGTTGTTGTGGCAGGAAATGCCTACGTGTTTGGTTTGATTCCAGAAGTAGAGAAAAAAGCCATGCCTTGTGGCACTCAGGTAATTGCTACTGAACCGCTTTCTAAGGATTTACAAAAGCAGTTATTGCCTACGGATCATTGTGTGGAAGACGGTAATTATTTATTGGATTATTACCGATTATCTGGCGATGGACGTTTGATTTACGGCGGTGGTACAACCTATGGTGCTCGTGAACCGGAAAAAATCGAATCGATTATTGGCCGTAAAATGCTTAAAACTTATCCTATGTTGAAAGACGTTAAGATTGATTTTGCTTGGACGGGAAATTTCTTATTAACCATGATGCGTATGCCGCAAGTGGGGAAAATTGGAGATAACCTGTATTACGCGCAAGGTTATTCGGGCCATGGTGTAACGAACTCTCATTTAATGGGCGAGATTTTGGCAGACGCTATCGAAGGTGATGTTTCGCGCTATGAGGTGTTTGCCAGCATGCCGCAATACCAATTTCCAGGTGGCCGTTTATTGCGTGTGCCTTATACAGCGATGGGCGCTGCTTATTATAGTCTGCGAGATAAGTTAGGCATTTAATATGAGATCTTCTCTCGTGATCGTGACGTCGTGCAAAGATCTTGTTTGTTAACAATAATTGCTAAGAGGCTCGTCTAGTTTCATCGTGATGATCTAGATGAGTCAGAAATAGTGTGAAAATTTCCGACTGCGTCGAAGTATTGAGTCGGGAGTGGATATTCTTGCGATGGACTTTCACTGTTCCCGCACTAATTTCCAATAGATCTGCAATGGATTTTGACGAATGGCCGCGCAACAACAATTCCAGCACTTCCTGCTCTCTATTAGTGAGCACACCACGAGCAAAGGTTTTTAATGCGTAGTTTAGCGGCCCAGAGCTGGTGGTTTCTTCTACGTATTCGCTTTCTTGTGATAACCAAAATTGACTAACAAGCGCATCAACCATAGGAAACAGGCTTTTTAAGTGATTCAGTTCGGTGCGGCGGATTGAGCCAATGGCCTTTTTTCTCCCCAATGAAATCGCGCACGTGGTGTCTTTATTCAGCGGAATGATAAGATTGATCTCATCTACCAAGTCGAAATCTCGATAACAAGTTTGGTAGTACTCGGTGTCTTCAAAGGAGTCGGGAGACAAATCCACCAGACGATAAATCCCCGGCAAAATTCCTTGCTGAATACCATTAAAAACCGGATCTAAAAGATAGGCTTTACTCAAATAAAAGCGCAGCGCAGCACTTTGTTGTGCTGGGTCTTGTGGGTGAATCAATATGGGTTTGAGGGCTTTTTTGTAAGTGATGATGGTAATGGTGTCGAAATGGCAAAGCTTACTCAAAAAAACATCTAACATGGCTGGGAAACTAGGTACACGAACGTAGTTGGTTAGCGTGGCCAAGTCCCGAATTAGCTCTGAAATGTTTGGATGTTCTAAGGTGATGTTTTTTTGCATACCTGCCTCGATTTATTTCTTGCTTGCTTCAAATTAGGGCGATTTTTTTCCATGTTTATTTTTATCGATCCATCTTGATGCGTTGGCCTATATTCCTGAGAGAGTCTTATTTCAAAAATTGATTTCCATCACATGCTAATGCAGCAGTTGAATAATTACTTAAATTTTATAAAGACTTGCCATCATTTTTGCATATACCCACTTGGGGATAGTTACTCATAACATTTGCTTAGGGTAATGTGAAATTATTGTGATCAGGAGTGAATAAAAACAATCCATTAAATGATCGGTATCGACGCAAAGTTCAGCTTTTATACAGCGACTTTCTAACTGTTGCCCCATTTTAGAAGAGTATTTTATATGTCGGAAATGAACGAAGGGAACACAGAGTTTGATTTATTTATTGCCGATTTGAATGGCAATCTTCGAGGTAAGCGCATCCCTGCGAGTGGTTTAGACACTGTTATGGCCCAAGGCGTTAAATTGCCGCAATCGGTTATTGGCTTTGACAACTGGGGGGATGATGTTCTTACCAATGGTTTGGTTTTTGAAACCGGAGATACCGACGGCGTTTGTATGCCTGTTTATGATGAGCCGACTTCTGTGCCTTGGGCGGAATCGCCCCGAGATCAAGTGTTAGCCATGATGTTTAATATGGATGGTACACCTTTTTACCCAGATCCACGGCAGATTCTTGTGCGTATTGTTGATCGTTATAAAGCATTGGGTTTAACGCCAGTAGTGGCGACTGAGCTGGAGTTTTATTTATTGGATGGTGAATCTGAATTTAAACGTCGTCCAGAAGAGCCAATTATTAACGATGGAAATGGCCGAAGACTGAGCGAAACAGACTGTTATTCGATCGATGAAATGGATGGTTTGGAAGGCTTTTTTACTGAGGTTCGTGAGGCTTGCGAAGCCCAAGGAATCCCGGCTGATACGATAGTGTCAGAATTAGGCCCGGGACAGTTCGAAATTAATATGCAACACACCAATGACGCAGTATTATCCGCCGACCATGCGATCCTCTTTAAACGCTTGGTCAAAGGTGTTGCCCGTCGTCATGACTTGGGTTCCACCTTTATGGCTAAACCTTACGCCAATAAAAGCGGCAGTGGGATGCATGTGCATTTTAGTTTGCTGGATGAAACGGGCAAAAACGTATTTGATAACGGTGATGAAGATGGCTCTTTGCTGCTTCATCAAGCGGTGGCAGGTTTGTTGGATCACATGCCGGAATCTATGCTGGTATTTGCGCCACATATGAACTCTTACCGTCGTTTTCAAAATGGTGCTCATGCGCCAACTTTTGCAAGTTGGGGTTATGAGAACCGCACGGTTGCGGTACGCATACCGGAAAGTGAATGCGAGGCTCGTCGTATAGAACATCGAGTCGCTGGTGCGGATGCGAACCCTTATCTTGTGTTGGCGGCAATATTGGGCGCGGCATTGCATGGTATAGAAGCCAAAATGTCACCGCCTGAGCCAATTATAGGGGACGCATACGCTGTTTATGAACGCTATGAAGCATTGCCAAATCGTTGGGAATTGGCGACGGAAGCGTTTAAAGACAGTGCATTTATGTGTGAATATCTTGGTGACACCTTTGTCCGAGTGTTTAGTGCGGTGAAGGAGCAAGAGCAGGAAAAAATCTATGGGCGTATTTCAGATGTGGAATACGAAGCGTACTTATAAAGTTTAAACGTTGGCTTTGGCCAATGTTATTAGCTTATTTATTAGTTAATAGTGGGAGATCCCTAAATGAAAAACAAAACGCTTGGTTTTATGCTCGCATGTGCGGCTAGCTCTGCAACACTTCACGCACAAGACGTCGTTAATATTTACAACTGGTCTGACTATATGGCACCAGGTACTTTGGAGCAGTTTACCGCTGAAACTGGCATTAAAGTGAACTACGATGTGTACGACAGTAACGAAGCTCTAGAAGCCAAAATGATGGCTGGCGGTTCTGGTTACGATGTTGTTATGCCGTCGAACTCCTTTTTCGAACGCCAAGTAAAAGCAGGTGTTTATCAGACTATCGATAAGAGTAAGTTAAGCAACATTGGTAATTTGGATGGCACCTTACTTAAACAAATCGAAAAACACGATGCGGGCAACCAGCATAATATTCCTTACGCTTGGGGAACAATTGGTATTGGTTACAACACGCAAATGATCGAAGAGCGTTTGGGCACCAGTGATATCGATTCATGGGATATTTTATTCAATCCTGAGATCGCAGCTAAATTGAAAGACTGTGGTATTGCAGTGTTAGATTCGCCAGCCGAAGTTATGTCTATCGCGAATAATTACCGTCAGGTTGATCCAAACACTGAAGACACGAAAGAATTGGAAGCATCGGCAAAATTGATGAGCCAAGCTCGTCCTTTTATTAAATACTTCCATTCTAGTACCTATATTTCTGATCTAGCGAATGGCGAGATTTGTGTTGCTATTGGTTACAACGGCGACATTCTTCAGTCCCAAGGCCGAGCAGAAGAAGCCAATCAAGGTGTTGATATCAATTTCGTGATTCCGAAAGAAGGTACCTTAGTGTGGTTTGATTTGATGGCGATTCCAGCGGATGCTCCACATCCAGCGGCGGCATTGGCATTTATTAATTATATCTTGCGCCCAGAAGTGGCTGCGTCGATTTCTAACTATGTGTATTATGCCGTGCCGAATAAAGCTGCTGAGCCATTGTTGGACGATGAAGTTGTTAACAACAAGGGTATTTATCCTACGCAAGCGGTGAAGGATAAGCTTTATGTACAAGTTGCTCATACGGCGCGTTTTGATCGTTCTTTGACTCGTGCATGGACAAATATCAAAACTGGTCGTTAATCGACGTATCGGCGGAGCTTTCTTGCTCCGCCATTTTTTCGCTCAATCATTTGGATAGGTCGTAGGTTATGTCTGCTTTTCCCAATACTTCTACTGTACAGACGCAATCTGTGCCGACATGGCGTCAAAAAGACGCTAAACCATTTGTGCAAATTGAACAAATCACCAAGCAATTTGGCCAGTTTACTGCGGTCAATTCGGTATCGCTTGATATTTATCGCAATGAACTTTTTTGTTTATTGGGTGGTTCAGGTTCAGGGAAAAGTACCTTGTTACGTATGTTGGCAGGATTCGAAGAGCCAACGTCCGGTCGTATTCTAATTGATGGCGTTGATATGACGGGAATTCCACCTTGGGAACGTCCGGTTAATATGATGTTTCAATCTTATGCCTTGTTCCCACACTTATCGGTCGAAGCCAACGTGGCTTTCGGTTTGAAGCGTGAAGGATTAAAAAGCGCAGAAGTGAACAAGCGTGTTGCTGAAATCTTAGGCATGGTTCAGTTAGGTCATTTAGCGAAACGCAAACCTCACATGTTGTCTGGTGGTCAACGTCAACGTGTTGCCTTGGCTCGCTCCTTGGTAAAGCGTCCAAAACTCTTGCTGTTAGACGAGCCTTTGGGTGCTTTGGATAAAAAACTGCGTGAAGAAACTCAGTTTGAATTAATGCGCTTGCAGGATGAATTGGGTATTACCTTTATTGTTGTGACTCATGATCAAGAGGAAGCCATGACTTTGGCAACGCGTATTGGTGTGATGAACAATGGCGATATTGTGCAGACGGCAGAGCCTCACGAAGTGTATGAATACCCACAGAATCGATTTGTGGCTGAATTTATCGGTAATGTTAATTTGTTTGATGGCACTGTGATTGATGACGAACGCGATACGACATCGATGCGTAGTGCCGATATCGATGGATTATTGCAAGTTGATCATGGCATCAGCTGTGCGCCGAACCAAGATGTGAGCGTGGCGATTCGTCCTGAAAAAATCCGTATTAGTCGTGAGCCAATCGACTTAGAAGTAAATGCGACAACCGGTGTGATTTCGGATGTGGCTTATATGGGCAGCCAGTCGATATTCAAAGTTCGGCTTAATTCCGGCAAAGAAATTCGTATTACTCAGCCCAATGTGTCTCGCGAAATGGGCAACCGTTTAACTTGGGAAGATCGCGTTTTTCTCTCTTGGGACGCGGATAGCTGCGTTGTGTTAGTAGCATGATGCTGAGTAAGCTGCGTTTGGGGCGAACGGCGGTTATTCTGGTGCCAATGTTGTGGTTGGCAGCGTTTTTCTTTATTCCTTTTTTGGTGGTTTTCAAGATATCTCTAGCCGAAGCCATGATTGCGGTGCCGCCGTATTCACCTTTGCTGCAATGGGATTCGAGTAATGCTTATCTCACGTTTAAAGTGACGTTTGGCAATTACCTGTATTTGTTCGAATCACGATTTTATTTGGATGCGTATTTAAGCTCGTTAAAAATAGCGGCCATATCGACGTTTTTTGCTTTGCTAATTGGTTTTCCGATTGCCTATTTGATTGCTCGCAGTCGTCCTACTATGCGGACGATTTTGCTCGCCTTGGTCATTTTGCCTTTTTGGACGTCTTTTCTATTGCGTGTTTACGCTTGGATGGCGTTGCTGAAAAAGAATGGCTTGGTTAACGATTTCTTATTGGCAACGGGCATTATTGATCAGCCAATACAAATTCTGCAGACCGACTTTGCCGTTTATCTTGGCATTGTTTATACCTATTTGCCGTTTATGATTTTGCCTTTGTATACCACTCTGGAAAAAATGGATTTAAACCTTCTGGATGCGGCGCAAGATTTAGGTGCGAAGCCTTATCAGTCATTCTTCTTGGTGACCTTGCCATTGGCGAAGCCGGGAATTATTGCTGGCTGTTTGTTAGTGTTTATTCCAGCGGTTGGGGAATATGTGATTCCGGCTTTGTTGGGTGGATCGGATACCTTGATGATTGGTCGTGTGTTGTGGGATGAGTTCTTCTTAAATCGTGATTGGCCTTTGGCATCTGCCGTGGCGGTGGTCATGCTGATTGTTTTGGTTGGGCCAATTATGTTTATGCGTAACAGCAATAAGGAGGCCGAATGAAACAGGGCAGTTCAGTAGCTTTAAAAGTGATGGCTGGTGCGGGCTTTGTGTTTCTGTATGCGCCGATTATTGCCTTGATTGTGTATAGCTTTAATGAATCCAAACTGGTCACAGTGTGGGGCGGTTGGTCGTTAAAATGGTACGTTGAATTGTTCCGTAACGAGCAAATTATGAGTGCGGCTTGGGTAAGTCTGAAAATCGCTTTTATCAGTGCGACCATGGCGTCTATATTGGGCACCTTGGCGGGTTTTGTCTTGAGTCGAATGCGTAAGTTCGCTGGCAAAGCTATGTTAACCGGCTGGGTGACGGCACCTTTGGTAATGCCAGAAGTGATCACAGGCTTGTCTTTGCTGTTGTTGTTTGTGTCTTTGGAAAACATGTTCGGCTGGCCTGCTGGTCGTGGTGTAACCACCATAGTGATTGCCCATACAACCTTTTGTTTGGCCTATGTCGCTGTAGTAGTGCAATCTCGGCTGGCTTCATTAGATGAGACATTAGAAGAAGCGGCGATGGATTTAGGTGCCAAACCTACATCTTTGTTCTTTTTGATTACTTTGCCTTTGATTGCACCCGCGATTATTTCTGGTTGGTTGTTGTCCTTTACCTTGTCATTGGACGATTTAGTGATCGCTAGTTTTGTTTCTGGCCCGGGTAACAGCACCTTGCCAATGGTGATTTTTTCGAAAGTCCGTTTAGGCGTGACTCCAGAAGTGAATGCTTTGGCAACCTTGATGATAGTGACGGTGTCGATTGCGGTGATCGCGGCGATTGTGATTATGCATAGACAGAATCGCTTTAAAGATGCGAATAAATAGTGCTGCTTATTGAAAAACATTTTAAGGATAAATGAATGAAGATCGGTATTCTTGCTGCAGGTATTACACCTGATTCTTTACTGGGTGAGTTCCCAACCTACGCCAATATGTTTGCCGAACAGCTTGGGAAAATGCAAAAGGATTTTTCCTTTTTCACGTATGACGTGCGTTTGGATGAGTTCCCAAGTCATGCGGAAGAATGTGATGCTTGGTTGATTACCGGATCTAAAGCCGATGCATATTCTGATGAGCCTTGGATTCTGCGTTTGTGCGCTTTGATCAAAGATATCGATCAGTTACAGCGTCCTTTAGTCGGCATATGTTTTGGCCATCAAGTCATTGCTCGTGCATTGGGCGGACGCGTTGAAAAATTCCAAGGTGGCTGGGGCGTAGGTATTCATCAATATGATGTATGTGGGTCTTTGCCAGTGCTTCCAGAGGCTAAAGAGCTTGCCTTGTGTGCCTTCCATCAGGATCAGGTCGTTGAAAAGCCTGCGCGTGCGCGAGTGATTTTACGTTCAGAGTTTTGTGAAAATGCAGGCTTGCTTTATGAAGATCATATTTTGACTTTTCAGGGACATCCTGAGTTTTCCAAAGTGTATGAAAAAGCCTTGGTCAATTTATACGATGGTAAGCAACTTACCCAAGAACAAGCCAAGACTGCTTTAAGCTCTCTTGAAAGTAGCGACATTCACTCTAATCAAATGATGTCGTGGATTGGTTTGTTTTTAAAGAAAGAGTCTTAAAAAATAAAGACTCTTTGTGAAACGGCCTTTGTATTTTGTTAGGGTAATCGATCCAGCATAGAGTAATACAACATCCCAGCTACTAACCCCGGCCAACGCAGTAATGTACCGCCGGGGAAGTCTTTTATAGGTAAACGCTCAAAGGCGTCTATGCCTTCTAGAGAACCTTGTACCGCTTTTGCAAAAATAGCGCCTGCGTAAGTTGCCAGCGCCACGCCATGACCAGAATAACCTTGTGCGACAAAGGTGTTTTGTTCTTGTCGAGCAATGTGCGGCATGCGATTTAGCGTGATGGCTAAAGTGCCACCCCAAGCGTAATCAATCTTGTGAGAAGCCAGTTCTGGATAAATTTCAATCATGTGCTTTTTCACAAAGCTCGCGATATCTTTGGGGAAATGTTGGCTGTAGTTTTCACCGCCGCCCCAAAGCAAACGTTGGTCAGCAGACAGGCGGAAATAATTCACCACAAATTTGGAATCAGCCACTGCGACTCGTTCAGCATTGATGCGATTTGCCTGTTCATCACTCAAGGGTTCCGTGG
This sequence comes from Marinomonas polaris DSM 16579, assembly GCF_900129155.1. GTDB lineage: Bacteria > Pseudomonadota > Gammaproteobacteria > Pseudomonadales > Marinomonadaceae > Marinomonas > Marinomonas polaris. The sequence goes on along the minus strand of NZ_FQVF01000019.1, from coordinate 64,184 downwards.
CAATAATGAAGTTATTAATCGGCATGATTTTTTTCGCCGCTGCGCCATTAAGTTTGCCCAAATAACCATTACAAGCGAATAGCAGGTAGCGACAACGTATCTTGCCTTTTTCGGTAATAACCTCCGGTTTCTCACCCGTTTTATAAGAGAGGACAGTGGAGTTTTCGTACAGCGTGGCGCCATGAGCAGTTGCTGATTGCGCCATGCCTAAGACGAAGTTAAGCGGATGAATGTGCGCGCCTTCTCGATAAAATTCGCCACCAAAATAACGGTCCGTGCCGAGCTTTTTAGCAACCTCGTCAGCGGTTAGATAGTCGACTGCGCTGTAGCCTAATGTGTTGCGTTTGTAGTCTACGGATTCTTTAATTTCGTCACCATGACGGCGTTTGCTGGCGACGTGCAAAACGCCTGCAGTCAAGTCGCAATCTATGTTGTAGCGCTTAATAAGTTCTTTCACTAAAGCAACCGAGTCCACCGAGCTTTGCCATAGCAAATCGGCGGTGTCTTTGCCGACCTGCTTTATCATGTCTTCGTGGCCCATGTTATGGCCTTGGCAGATCTGACCACCATTACGACCAGACGCTCCCCAGCCAATTTTATTGGCTTCGACTAAACTTACTTTAAAGCCAGCTTCTGCTAAATGCAGTGCGGCAGAAACGCCAGTAAAACCACCACCAATAATACAGATATCGGTTTCTTGTTCGCCTGTTAGGCTTGGGTAATCTGTCTGTATATTCGCTGTTGCAGCGTAGTAGGATGCTTCGTGAGTATTCACTTGGTGAGTCCTTTGAAAACAGATAGCAACGAAAGGTTGGTATCGAATTAGATGATGGTTTTATTTTGACCCATTCTGGCAAAAGCAGTTGCTTTAGTCGATCAACTAAAATATGTTCAAAGCCAAATTATCAACTAATTTAGTGATCATAGTAAACAAATAGACTGTATCCGCAATAGGCATTTTTTAGCCGTTTTAATAAAGAAATTCGTTGGCACAAGGTGAGTTATGACAGAGTTTGAAGCTTTTTTGAAAGAACATTCAATAACGGAAGTCGAGTCAACGTTGGCAGACATGACGGGCAACGCTCGTGGTAAATTTTATCCAACGTATAAATTCTTGGCAGAACTATTTGGGCGTATTCCAGAAACGATTCTCGTGCAGAGTGTCACTGGAGATTGGGCTGACAATCACTACGAGCTGGTGGATGCGAGCGACCGAGATATGGAGCTTCATCCTGATCCGAATACCTTCCGATTAGTGCCTTGGGCTGATGAACCGACGGCGCAAATCATCAATGATTGTTACGATAAAAGCGGCCAGCTGCATCCATTATCTAGTCGAACGATTCTACGTAATATTCTTGCTTTGTATGCGAAAGAAGGTATCACGCCAGTGATTGCCCCAGAAGTAGAGTTTTATCTGATTGATCCAAACACCGATCCGGATTATGAGTTAAAACCCGCAGTAGGGCGCTCTGGCAAACGAGAGACTTCACGTCGTTCTTACAGCATTGATGCGGTGAACGAGTTCAACCCAGTGATTGATACGCTTTACAGCTATTGCGAAGCACAAGGTTTGGATGTAGACACCTTGATCCACGAGTCTGGTGCGGCGCAGATGGAAATCAACTTTATTCATGGTGATCCGTTAGATTTGGCCGATCAGGTGTTTGTCTTTAAACGTACTTTGCGTGAAGCGGCTATGAAGCATGGCATGTATGCGACGTTTATGGCCAAACCTATGCAACATGAGCCGGGCAGTGCGATGCACATTCACCAGAGTTTGGTGGACAGCAAAACAGGTAAAAACTTGTTTGATGACAACGGCAGCCCAAGTGAACTGTTTTATAACTACTTGGGTGGACTACAAAAGTACACGCCAAGTGCGATCAGTTTTTTTGCCCCAAACGTCAATTCTTATCGTCGTTTCTCTCCAGATATGGCGGCACCAATCAATATGCAATGGGGATTTGATAACCGTACTGCAGGACTACGAGTTCCGTTTTCGCCACCGGAGGCGACGCGCATCGAAAATCGTTTTCCGGGTGCGGATTGCAACCCTTACTTGGGCATCGCTGCGACATTGGCTTGTGGTTATCTTGGCATTAAAGAAAAATTGCATCCAACCGACCCAGTGGAAGGTAAAAAGCCACCTTCTGAAGAAGTTGAAATTGCTCGTACTCTTGAAGAAGGTTTGCGTCTTTTAGAAGAGTGCCAACCACTTTGTGACATCATGGGCGAACACTTCGTCAAAGCCTACATGGGCGTAAAGCGTAGCGAATTTGAAACCTTCAACCGAGTTATCAGCTCGTGGGAACGAGAACACCTATTGCTGAACGTTTGATGTTTTTTTGAGGATAAATTTCCTTATTAAAGAAAATTCATAAAAGGCGAGCCTGAAAGGGTTCGCCTTTTCTTTTTTATTTTCTTTGAGTTATCTCTTTTTCTAGCACTCCAGTCACAAGAGTTTAGCCAATAAAACTGGTCAGTTTTTTCTCTTAGTCTCTTTGAGGTGAATAATTAACTTTTCTAAAGTGTTTATTCTATTTCTGCGATCATAAGAGTCTTTGTTTACAGGTTCGTAAAAAATAAGCATAATATTCGAATGGCGAACCAAAGTTCGTTATGCGAATAAATATAATAAATTTAACGAACTTTATTGGAGACAAACATGAATGGTCTTGCAAATTTTTTTACTAGATTAGTCAACCGCTATATGCCTGATCCATTAGTAATTGCTATTTTTCTGACATTTTTCACTATCTTGTTGGCTATTCTGATGGAGGGGGTATCTCCTTTGGAAGCAGTTGGTTATTGGGGGGATGGTTTCTGGAGCTTATTATCTTTTAGTATGCAGATGACAGTTATTTTGCTTTCTGGTTTCATGTTAGCTAAGACGCCTTTTATAGATAAGGCACTTGATCGGATTGCGAAACAGGTAAAAACTCCCTTTGCTGCTATAATTGTTGCTACTTTAGTTGGTGGAATTGGTAGTTGGCTTAACTGGGGTTTTGGTCTTTTAGTTGGTGGGATTGTGGCTCAGAAGCTTGCATTGAACGTGAAAGGGCTTCATTACCCGCTGGTTATTGCCGCGGCATACTCCGGTTTTTCACTTTATGGCATAGGACTTTCTGGAAGTGTGCCACTTTTACTGTCAACTGAAGGTCATTTTCTACAAAATCAGGTAGGGATTATACCGTTAAGTGAAACTATTTTTTCTCCAATTCTTTTGATTACGAGCCTTGTAATTATATTAACGCTGCCTTTTTTCAATGCATGGCTACACCCAAAAGATCCTTCATCTATTGTTGAGATTGATCCTACAACAGTAGTTAATTCTTCAGTGCCTAAACCACAGCTTGGACATGATGGAAAAATGACCATTGCAGACCGTCTAAATCATAGTCGTATGGTTGGTATTTCGATCGGTCTTCTGTCACTGGTATATCTGATACATCACTTTATGAACGGTGGATCACTTAACCTTAATACGATTAATTTTGCTTTTCTGTTCTTCGGAATTTTACTTTTTGCTTCACCTGCTAGCTACCTTTCAGCATTACAGGATGGGGCTCGTGTTGTTTCTGGAATTATCATTCAGTATCCTTTTTATGCAGGTATTATGGGGATTTTGGTAGGGTCTGGGCTGATTGTTAGTTTTTCAAATATATTTGTTGATATTTCTACCCCTGAGACTATGCCGCTCTGGTCTTTTATTAGTGGTGGGATAATTAACCTCTTAGCGCCGTCTGGTGGTGGACAATGGGCTGTTCAAGGTCCTGTAATGGTAGAAGCAGCAAACTCTATCGGTGCTTCACTTGCCGCTACTTCAGTCGCTGTTCAGATTGGCGATCAATGGACTAATATGGTTCAACCATTCTGGATTTTACCTGTCTTAGCTATTTCTGGTTTAAAGCTTCGTGATGTTATGGGGTATTTAGTACTTATTCTAATATATCTAGGGCTGATTTTTGGAAGTGCGGTTTTGATCTGGGGCTATACAACAGCCTGATTATATTCTTCTAGTAGCATTCTATTTTTGCTAAGAATTTTTAAGTACATTTACGTTTTAAAAAAGGCCAGATGTTTCCATCTGGCCTTTTTATTTATCCGCATTTCAATTTGGGCTTATCTCTCTATTTGGTCTTATCTAAAGAAAATCGCTAAGCCGCGGCTTCTTCGCGTCCAAAGTGTTTACCGAGTAGAGCGTGGTAAAAGTTATGGTCGTTGAGGATGCCGACGGATTTACCCGCTTCTTCCAGCACCATGAAGTGGTTGGAGTGATAGCGCAGCTCTACAGCATCGCGCATGGCGATGTTGGCAGGCACGATAAAGACAGTGTTATCAGGCACGTTGGCAAAGATGGTTTCTGGTGTCCAGCGAGCCGTTGGAATGTCGCCTCTTGGCCCTTGCACAGAAATCAGTTTGCCGTTTTCAAGTTTCATTCTAATGTCGTCATTGATAACAATATGGTCGTCTTTTACTGCCAATTCATTCAATGGTGTCATTAGCGAGCTGCCACGTAGTACGTTCAGAGGGTTGGTGTGAGCAACGAACTTCTCTACGTACTCCGTAGCAGGATTTAGGACGATTTGCTCAGGAGCGTCTTCCTGAATGATTCTCGCAGATTCCATGATCGCAATCTTGGTGCCGATTTTCAGTGCTTCATCTAAATCGTGACTAACGAAAATAATGGTTTTATTTAAGCGTCTTTGCAGCTCAATAAGTTCGTCTTGCAGTTGTGAACGGATTAATGGATCGAGCGCTGAGAAAGGTTCGTCCATTAGCAAGACGTCTGTGTCCATGGCAAAAGCTCTTGCCAAACCTACACGCTGGCGCATACCACCAGACAATTCGTCAGGCTTTTTATTCGCCCATTTGTCTAGGCTGACCATTTTTAGTTGCTCGCGTGCTTTTTTAAGACGCTCGGCTTTTGGCATGCCTTGCATTTCTAAACCAAAGGCGACATTTTCAAGTACGGTTAACCAAGGCATTAAGGCAAAGCTTTGAAACACCATTGATACGCGACGAGTACGCATGTGACGTAGTGTTGCGTCGTCACATTTGGCCATATCGACCATCTTGTCGCCATCTCTTACAAGACAGCGGCCACGGGCGATTTTATTCAAACCGTTGACGGCGCGTAGTAGGGTCGATTTGCCAGACCCAGATAGTCCCATTAATACGCAGATTTCACCTTCGTTGACTTCAATGTTGGCGTTCTGCACACCAACTACGTCGCCAGTCATACCAAGGATTTGATCACGAGTATGACCTTTGTCCATAAGAGGGAGTGTTTTTGCTTTATTGTCACCGAAGACAATGTCGACGTTTTCAATTGTTACAACAGACATAAATTACCCCGCGTTCTTAGATGATGGCGACTTACAAATACGGTCTAGCATGATGGCAACCAATACAATGGCAACACCTGCTTCAAACCCTTGGGAAATGTTTACCGTATTTAGTGCTCTGATAACTGGTTTCCCTAAGCCATCCGCTCCAACCAAGGCTGCGACAACCACCATGGACAAAGACAACATAATACATTGTGTGACCCCTGCCATGATGTTTGGCATGGCAGCTGGCAATTCAACTTTGTATAGCAATTTTGATTTTGTGCAACCGAAGGCTAAGCCGGCTTCGATAAGCTCATTGGGCACCTTGCTAACGCCTAAGTAGGTCAAGCGAATTGGCGCGGCAATAGCAAAGATAATGGTCGATATCAAACCTGGTACGTAACCTAGACCAAATAGAATGAGCGTTGGAATAAGATAAACAAAGGTTGGAATGGTCTGCATCAAATCCAAAATTGGACGCAACATGGTGTATAGCCATGGCCGATGAGCGGCCGCAATGCCAATAGGAACACCAATTAATACACTTATTGCTGTTGCCGATACGACAAGCACTAGGGTTTGGATAGTTTCCACCCAATAACCCATATTAATAATCAGTAATAGGGACAGGGTTATAAAAATAAGTAAGCCAATGCTGCGATGTAGGAACCAAACACCAACTAAAATAATGGCAATAACAGCGAACGGATGAATGGAATCAATCGCGTCGACCATTGTAACTATCATTGTTTCTAATGTTATAGAGACTAGATCAAAAAAACCGGAAGCCGCAGTAACCAGCCAATCGACAAAGTTTTCCATCCAAGCGCCAAGAGGGATTTTATTATCCGTCAGCCAATTCATATATGTGTTCTCCCGATAGTTCGATGATGCTCCCTCAACGGTGTGTTGTTAAGGGAGCTGTGATGTGCAAATGATGTATTACAGACCTAGGTGTGATTTCACAGCGCTTAGGCCGTTATCACCAGATTTAGAGGTTACACCTTTAAGCCAAGCATCTAGAACTTCAGGGTTCGCTTTTAGCCATTCTTTTGCTGCGATATTTGGTTTTTTGCCTTCATCAAGAATGGCACCCATGATTTGGTTTTCCATCGGCAAAGAGAATTTTAGGTTTGTGATGAGCTTGCCAACGTTAGGGCATTGTTGGATGTAGCCTTTACGAACGTTGGTGTGTACGTCGGCACCACCGTAGTTAGGGCCGAAGTAATCGTCTCCGCCAGAAAGGTACTCCATTTTAAAGTTGGCGTTCATTGGATGAGGTGCCCAACCTAGGAAGGCAATCCATTTGTTGCGGCGGGTATTACGGCTAACTTGAGATAACATGCCAGCTTCGCTGGATTCAACTAATTGGAAGTTGCCAAGATCAAAGGCATTCGAATCAATCATGTCTTGGATAATGCGGTTGCCGTCATTGCCAGGCTCGATACCGTAAATGCGACCGGCAAATTCTTTACGGTGTTTTGCAATGTCTGAAAAGTCTGTGACACCAGCATCAAAGGCGTCTTTACTAACCGCTAGTGTGTATTTTGCACCGACTAGGTTTGCACCAAGATCTTCAACAGTGCCTGCTTTTAGGTAAGGATCGATGTCTGCCTGCATGGTCGGCATCCAGTTGCCTAGAAAGACATCTATATCGCCATTTGCTAGCGAAGTGTAAGTAACAGGAACAGATAACAATTGTGTTTTGGTTTCGTAGCCTAGACCTTCGACGATTTCGCTTGTTACTGCAGTGGTGGCGGTGATATCTGTCCAGCCTACATCTGAAAAGCGGACCATTGAACAATCTGCTGCCATAGTTAGTCCTGAAACACTCGCCATACTAACGGCTATTGCGGTCTTCTTTGCCTTATTTAACATACCCTTAACCTCTTTTCTATTGAACTCAAAATCTATGAGCGAATACAGTGCCGAGTGCTGGCACTGAACGTGAACTCCTAAAACGTTGGCAGCGTATTTCGTCGGCTACCTAAAAAAATAATATATGTTGATGATTCTGTTTCTTGGTGTGTTTAGGTTCGATCCTGAAACACGAGATCCAAGTAATCTTGTATTTGCTGCGCAGACTCTTTTTTGTTGATGCCGCCTGCTAATGATCCGCGTAGCCACATACCATCGATAAGCGCTGCGACGGTGAGCGCGATACTACGGGCTTTTTCAATCTCAAATTCTTCTTTTAGTACACACACCAGCGATGTTTTTAAGCGCTTAGAGTAGACATTTTGTAATCGATACAAAGAGGGCGTATGCATGGCTGATGCCCAAAATCCCATCCAAGCTTTGACGACTTGGGGATGTGTTTGGGATTGGCTAAAACTGGCTTTTACGATGGCCATTACTTTATGTTTAGCTGATTTATTTTTCGTTTTTATGACTTCTTTGGATAAAACTTCAAAAAATTCACGAATCAGGCTTCTCATAGTTGCTTCATATAAGCCATTTTTGCCACCAAAGTAGTGGTTTATGATGGCTGGAGATACGCCAGCTTTTTTACCAATAACACTGACTGTTGCCCCCGCAAAACCGTATTTGTCTATGGCTTTTATTGCGGCCTCGATAAGCTGAGGTTTACGTATTTCAGGCATTCCAACTTTTGGCATTCTGGATCCTTTTTTATTAAACAGCCGTTTAATGAAAACTATACTAGGCTGATTGTGCAATTTAGGTCAACCCTTGACAAATCAAAAACTTAGTTCTCTAAGTAATTTAACTATATGATTTTTAAGGGTTAATTGGCTTTTTAAATTTTTTTTGGTCTTTTTTGAGAACTATTGTGTCGGTTTAAGATAAGAAATGAGGATTTTTTTGCTTATATCTTACTTAAAAGGCTATCACAACCTTGCTCTTTTTCATTTTCCTTAGCGACTATTATGGCTGGAGTTTTCGGCCAGAGTTGTGTTAATTATAAAGCTAAATCAAAGATTGGAGTGTTATTTAATGGATGTCTCTTTTTCGGTATTTGATACTCTAATAGACAGATCAAATATGAGCAGCGATAAGTGGTCTAAATACCCTGGAAGTGTTATTCCTATGTGGATAGCAGACATGGATTTTGATTCGCCAGATTGCATTAAAAAAGCTTTAAATCAACGAGTTAATGAAGGCGTTTACGGTTATACCCATACGCCAAAAGCCTTAGTTAAAGCGATTAAGTCACACTTGTCTACTCGCTATGATTGGGATGTTTCTGGTGCGCATTTGGTGCATTTACCTGGGCTAGTTTGTGCCTTGCATTTGAGTGTTCGTGTCTTCTCAAACGAAGGGGATGGCATCGTAGTTCCTGGTCCGGTCTATTATCATTTGACCAAAGCTCCATTAGCATCAGGACGTGATTTATTAAATGTGGATATTGTCATTCAAAATGGCCGCTGGGTGCCCGATATGGCGCAATTTGAAGTAGCTTGCGCTAATCCAAAAAGCAAGATGATTCTTCTATGTAACCCTCACAATCCGGGTGGAACCGTCTATACCAAAGAAGAGTTGTTAAGCATTCATGCATTGGCTGAAAAGTATGATCTGGTCGTTGTTAGTGATGAAATTCACTGTGATTTGATTTTAGACGATTTACCTCATGTGCCATTTGCCAGTTTGAATGACGACGCAGCCAATCGAACTATTACCTTAATGGCGCCGAGTAAAACCTTTAACATTGCGGGGCTAGGTTATGCTTTTGCTGTTATTGAAAATGCCAAATTACGTCAAGCATTTAATCAAGAAAGAGCAGGCTTAATACCGTCACCTAATATGTTAAGTTTAGCGGCTACTATTGCAGCTTATGAAGAAGGCCAAGAGTGGCATAAAGAGCTATTAGTGTATTTGAAAAGCAACCGAGATTTATTAGCCAAAAGGATTGCTGCAACACCCCTTGAAATGGTGCATTTAGAGGCGACGTATCTTGCTTGGATCGACGTTTCTGCCTTGTCTCTTGATAACCCGTATCAATTTTTTGTGGATGCAGGCGTTGGTGTTTCTGATGGTAAAGATTTTGGCAATCCTAACTATGTTCGCCTAAACTTTGGTTGTCCCCAATTTATTCTCGACCAAGCGATGACTCGTATTGAAGAGGCGTTGATAAAGCATAAGTTTATGTGATTTTTCGTTTTAATATCTATCAAGTCAGTGAGATCGAGCTCTGTTTACTATGTATCTAAAGGAGCAGTTCTTATGTTGACGTTAGTATCGAATGATTTTGTTAGTCGTTATGTCCAGCAAACGCCACTCGCTATGAGGGAAGATTTGCTGGAAATAATTCAAATGATGGCGTTAATTGCGCCTGAGGCTGAGTTGGCAAGTGACTTGGGTATTCCTTATTTTCAGCAAAATGCCAGCTGGATTTATGGTGTGGCAGCGCGTGAAGATCATTTGTGTGTGTATTTTTCCGATTTGAGTGTGCTGCACTCTTTTGCAAGCCGTTTGCCTCATGCTCAATTTGGTGACGATTGCCTTATTATTCATCGTTTAGATGAGATTAATCTGAATGTTTTTATGGAACTTCTTGGACAAATTAAAGTCCATTTTTTACTGAACCATAGAGAACCACCTGAACTGGTTCAATAACAGAGATATATATTATTATTTGATATATATGATTTTTTCAATTTAGGCTGTCTGCTAAATGATAGATTTCACTGTTCGTATAGGTGTTTTTGTTCTGGTCTTTAGCTCGCTGATTTTTTGGCAATGGAATTGGCCCAGAGGGGCGCTTTTGCAGTGGCGGCAACGTTGGCGTCATAACTTTTCTTTGTTAGTCATTGGAGCGATTAGCGTTCGAGTTATTCAGCCGTTATTACTGTCTATCGTCGCAATATTTAGTCAAAATTTTGGTTTGTTCTCGGTCTTGAGTTTGCCTTTCTGGGCGGTTTTTTTGCTGAGTATTTTATTACTAGATTGCCTTATTTATTGGCAACATAGACTATTTCATCGTGTTCCTTTCTTATGGCGTATTCACCAAGTTCACCATTCTGATCCTGAGTTAGATGTGAGTTCTGCGGTACGTTTTCATCCTATCGAAATTATATTGTCTCTTTTTATTAAGGCTTTAGCCGTTTGGTTATTAGGTATTCCTGTGGAGGCTGTGTTGGTGTTTGATATATTATTGAATGCATCTGCTATGTTTAACCACACTAATGCAAGATTGCCTGTTAATATCGAAACATGGGTCAAGAAGCTGGTAGTCACTCCAGATATGCATCGCATACATCATTCAAGGGTAAGTCTGGAAGCGAACAGTAATTACGGTTTTTTCCTGAGTATTTGGGATGCGTTTTTTAAGACTAAAAGAAATGATGCATTAGAGGGAGATGAACATTTAAAAATTGGATTGCCTGGTACGGTGACGTATCAACCAAGATCGTTAAAGGAAGTATTGGTGATGCCTTTTAAGTTATTAAGAAGGCTTCGTTAAAGACGAATTGAAGAAGCAGTTAGGAAAAACTATGAGTTATCACGAAGTAAATTTTATCGAAATGCGTGTTATTGGTTGTCTTATGGAGAAAGAGATTACCACGCCAGATCAATATCCTCTTAGTTTGAATGCCCTTGTTAATGCCTGTAATCAAAAGTCCAATCGTGAGCCTGTGACTCAGTTGTCAGAGCTTGAAGTTCAAGACGCGGTTGATGCTTTGGTTGGGCGTGGCTTGGTGACTGAAATCAATGCATCCCACAGTCGCGTTAGCAAATATCAGCACAGGTTTTGTAATACGGAGTTTTCCGATTTGCAATTGTCGCCAGCGGAAACGGCTATTATCTGCCTGATGTTTGTACGTGGTGCTCAAACGCCAGGAGAGCTTCGCTCACGCAGTGGTCGTCTGCATAGCTTTCAATCACGCGATGAAGTTGAATTGGCTTTGCAGTCGCTACAGACGAAAACTGGCGGCCCTTATGTTTGCCTGTTACCAAGAGAGCCGGGTAAGCGCGAGCAGCGTTACCAAGAGTGTTTCTGTTCCGAATCAGATCGACCCGCGGTCTCTTTTTCTTCTGATACAAGCGATGAATACACGCAACAACTTGAAGCCAAAGTTAAAGAGCTAGAAGCACAAGTTGAAAAATTAAATGAACGCATTCAAGAACTTGAAAATGCCAGTGGACTATAGTCTTCTTTGACGTCAAACTTAGCGAGATATTTGCACGACTACTGTGCTTGCCAATACTTTGTTAAAAACAGACTCGAAATGCTCATTTATAACTCATAAAATCTGCTTTCTCGTCTATTTTTGCCTCGTCTTGGTTTCGCTCGTAACGTCGTGTAAAGGTCTCTTACGTGCGTTTTTTAGTGTCGCTATTTTTAACACTAATAAGTTGTTGGCGTTAATGCTTTGATTAAGTCTATGGGGAGAATCCTATGAAGAAGGTACGCTGGGGTATTATTGGTACAGGTCAAATCGCGCATTTATTTGCCAGTGATTTTTGTCATGTCAAAGCGGGCGAACTTCGTGCGGTTGCTTCTCGTGACAAGGCCTCGGCCGATGCATTTGCAGCCGAGTTTGATATTGAATTGGCATTCATTGATTACTTTTCACTGATTAATAGTCATGAAGTAGATGTTATCTACATCGCAACGCCTCACGTGTATCACTACGACCTTACTAAAGCCTGCATCTTGGCGGGCAAGGCCGTATTGTGTGAAAAACCTTTCACCATCAATCAAGCGCAATCTAAAGAGCTTTACGACTTAGCCTTAGAGCATAACGTGTTTGTTATGGAAGCCATGTGGACACGTTTTAATCCAGTTATAGAGCAAGTTGTAGAGTGGGTTGAAGAAGGCGAAATTGGCGATCTAAACAGTATTCAAGCAAGCTTCAATTTTGTCGGGCCTACAGACCCGAATCATCGTTTGATGAATCTTGAGCTTGGTGGTGGCGCTTTATTAGATATTGGTATTTATCCGGTATTTTTAGCGCAGTTGTTTTTTGGTAAACCTGATTTTGTGCAGAACCAAGCGGTAATTGGCGACACAGACGTGGATTTGTTCGAGCAAATTCTATTGGGCTGGGAGAGTGGACAGCTTGCTTCTTTGGATGCGTCTTTGATTTCATGTAATCCGAATCGTGCCATGTTATCTGGCTCTAAGGGTTATATTGAAATCGACTCTGAATGGTTCAAAGCCAAATCTTGCCGTGTTGTTAGTGCGGATAATAAAGAGCGTGCTGTGGAGTTTGATTTCCCAGGAAATGGCTATCAGTTTGAAGTGGATGAAGTGAACCGTTGTCTTGAAGAGGGGTTGATTCAAAGCCCTAATCATAGTTGGCAGAACAGTTTAGAGCTGATAGCAACGCTAGATGAGATTCGTCAGGATATAGGTTTGTACTATCCAGGCGAAGATGGCTCTAGTGATGGGCACCACCATCACCATGATGAAGAGGATTTACATCACCATCATCATGAACACAGTCATCATAAGCATTAATTATTGAAAGTATGTGATAAATAAAAAAGGCTCTTTTCATCGCTGAAAAGAGCCTTTTTTGTATCTATCTTCTTAAACCAAGTTTAATTCTTAGTTTAGGTGTTTGTTCAGCGTTGGTAACAATACTTTAAACAAACGTGGTGCTGCGCAAAGTACATCGCCTTTTTCTAGACTTGGTGAGCCATCAAAACCAGCGAATAAACAACCAGCTTCTTTCGCAATAAATAGCGGTGCTTGCATTTCCCAATCTTGAAGTTTAATACCCCAAGCGGCATCCAGACGGCCAGCAGCAACGTTAGCAAGCATCAAGGCTGGGCAATCTTGCATAACTGCACGAGCGCCTTGCTCTGCAATTTCAGTTAGCACAGCGAATTGACCAGATAGGTAAGGCATAAGACGATCAGTTGCAGGGAATTGTGCTGCTACAGTAACGTTTTCTAATGTACGTGCAGCGCTGCTACGGATTCGAGAGTTGTTCAGGTAAGCACCACGGCCTTTACTAGCGTAAAACTCGTCTTTGGTGTGAGGATTTAGCACAAGAGCGTGCTCCACTTTACCGGCAACTAGGTAGCTCATCGTAATAACGTTGCCTGTTAGGCCGCGTGAGAATATATGCTGTCCTTGTATTGCATCAATGATCCATTCGCCTTCATTGCCATTTTGTACTGTGCCTTGAAGGCGAGTTGTAATGGTGTCAGCTGGGTAGGCTTTTTCTAGGTGGTAAACAATGCTGCGTTCTGCGCCAGAGCAAACAGTTTGATAAACCTGTTCAGCGGATTGGCCTTGTTCTTTGTCAAAAAGTAGTTTCTCTTGCGAGTGAACTATATATTCTGCAGCGGCACGAGCTGCTTTAAGTGCGACATTGATTCTAGGTTGCATAATTTACCGTCAATTATTCCGTCATTAAAATGCATATACCGCCTATAAGACGATAAGTTGCCAAATAAAGTGTTAAAGAGCGAGCGGTCTCCGTTTTATCAATTGCCTCACAAAGGTGAGTCTCTTTAAAGAAAGAGCGTAATAAAACCGAGCGCCTATAAATAAGAGCGCGAATTCTAGCGTAACAGCACACTTTTTACTAGTGAAATGTTGGTTAAAAACTGATCGGTTTGCGGCTTTATGATAAATATCTGTTAAGATGCGCGGTATTATCTGACAGCTACTATTGGTACCTCATAAAATGCAAAATAAAGTAAGAATTGTCCTTGTTAATACATCGCACCCTGGCAACATTGGTGGCGCTGCTCGTGCAATGAAAAACATGGGGTTAGCTGATCTGTATCTAGTTGCACCTAAGGAATATCCTAGTGATGAAGCGGTAAGTCGTGCCTCTGGCGCGACTGATATTTTAGATAACGCTGTTGTTGTCGATACTTTAGAAGAAGCTTTGGCAGGCTGTCAGCTAGTCATCGGTACCAGTGCTCGCGAACGTAATATTCCTTGGCCTTTGGTAGATCCAAGGCAAGCTGCGGACTTAGTGTTTGATGAAGGCTTGGTCACTGCGTTTGTGTTTGGTCGAGAAGACCGAGGGCTAACTAATGAAGAACTACAGCGCTGTAATTACCATGTGCACATTCCTTCTGTTGAGACCTTTAGTTCCTTGAACTTGGGTGCAGCGGTGCAGGTTATAGCGTATGAGCTACGCATGAAGACGTTATTGATGAAAGATGCGCCTGTGGTCGCGAGTAAATGGGATGTGCCAGCAGCAAATGTTGAGCAAATTGATTATTTGCTTGAGCATTTAGAGAAAGTCTTAGTTAAGACAGAGTTTCTTGATCCTGAAATGCCAATGCAAGTGATGACGCGTTTTCGTCGTTTGTTTCAGCGTTCTCGATTGGATCAGCAAGAAGTGGGTATGCTGAGAGGGATGTTGACTTCGATGGAAAAGAAAATGAAGTAATGACTAGTGCTTAATACGTCATTATATAAAGGTAAAGACCTTTAATAAAATTAAGCATCTTAAGTTGAAACAAAGAAACGCTGACTTATTGCTAAGTCAGCGTTTCTTTTAGCTAGAAGTTGGTCTTAAGCTTTACGCTCTGGACGACCTTCTTCTTGCCAGTAAGTATGGAATTTTTGACCTGGCTCTGCGTCTACGCGTTCATACGTGTGAGCACCGAAGTAATCGCGTTGCGCTTGTAGCAAGTTAGCAGGCAAAACTTCAGAGCGATAGCCATCGAAGTAAGCTAACGCAGAGAAGAAAGATGGCGTCGGAATACCTGATTGTGCGGCAAGAACAACGGCTTTACGAAGACCTGTTTGCTTGCTCGCCATGGCATCAGCGAAGTAATCGCTTAGCAATAGGTTTTCAAGTGCTGGGTTTTCGATAAACGCATCGGCGATCTTCTGTAGGAAAGATGCTCGAATGATACAGCCACCGCGCCAGATTTTCGCAATATCACTGAAGTTGAATTTCCAATCGTATTCTTTTTCAGCTGCACGCATTAACTGGAAGCCTTGGGCGTAAGCACAAATTTTTGCACAGTAAAGCGCTTCTTCGATTGCTTTCTCTACTTCTTCGGCTTCAATCTCGCCACTTTCTACATCAGCAACAAGTTTGCTTGCAGCAAGCTCTCGTTCGCCTGTCAGTGTGCTTAGTGCGCGAGCATAAACGGATTCGCTGATAATGCCAGCTGGAACGCCCATTTGTGTTGCGCTGATAGATGTCCATCGACCTGTGCCTTTCTGGCCTGCGCTGTCTAGGATCATATCAACTAGCGGAGCGCCTGTTTTGTGGTCGTATTGTTGAAGGATGTCTGCAGAGATTTCAACAAGGTAGCTGTTTAAAACGCCTTGGTTCCATTTCTCAAACAACTTACCAATTTCTTCAGGTTCGTAACCAAGCAAAGAGCGTAGTAGGTGGTAAGCTTCACAAATAAGCTGCATGTCAGCATATTCAATACCGTTATGAACCATTTTTACGTAATGACCTGCGCCATTTGGCCCAAGGTAAGCGGTACAAGGTTCGCCTTCAGTAACAGGCTTGCCAGGTGTATTGCTCTCGATAGGTTTGCCATTCTCGTCTACTTTAGCAGCAACGGCTTCCCACATTGGTTGTAGATATTTCCAAGAGTCTGCGTCGCCACCAGGCATAAGAGATGGACCAAAACGCGCACCCACTTCGCCACCAGATACCGCGGTACCAAAGAATTTGAATTTTTCTTTGTACTCTGCTTCACGGCGAATGGTATCTGTCCACTGACTGTTTCCGCAGTCTACGACGATATCGTCTGCTTCTAGACCAGCTTCAATTAAACTGTTGCATACTGCATCTACAGGGCTTCCTGCAGGAACTAAGACAACGATCACACGAGGTTTTACTAAGTTTGCTAGCATGTCTTCCATGTTGGAGCAGCCAACGATTCGTGCTTCTGCTGATGGATCCGGGCGTTCTGCCTTTTCGGTGTCTAAAACGTCTTGTACTTTATGCGCGTCAAGATCAAAACCTGCAACTCGGTAGCCATGGTCAGCTAAATTTAAGGCCAAGTTTTTACCCATGACACCCAGGCCGACAAATCCAATATTGCAGTTCTGATTCGTTTTTAACATAAATATCGATCAACCTTTTGAACAATTGGGGGGAAATTGAAGAAAGAATCTTACCATGAAGCGCTATGATTCAGGACATACTAGAGGTAATAAAAATTCAAATAATTGTGTTTTTTTGATGTTTTTTAGTAGAAACCTTACATTCTTGATGGCTTTTTAGTTGGGAATTGTGGCGAGTTGATAAGTCTTTTTTGTTGTTTTCTTAATTGGTAATAAGTTTTCCATTTGGTAGAAAGCCTACAAAAAAGAAAGAAAACTACAAAAAAAATGGTATTGAGTAGTATAACCTAGTGTTGAAAATGAGTTATTTAAGATTGATTTTTATAAAAATCAATACATATCAATGTCTTATGTAATATTGGAAAGTTTCAAAATGGTAATAAAATAACATATTGTTATAACAATATTTTTTTTTAGATTGTTTTGTTACTATCCTTTTCACAGAAAAAACTTCGCATAATAACAAGAATGACCAGACAATCTTTTTAGTTCAGAGGATTTAGTAACATGAACTCCGCATCAGACGTAACTAACATACATAAAAATTTAACTACGCCGCAGTTGGTTGAAAAAGCTCTGCAAAATGGCGAAGGTGTTCTTGCCGATAACGGTGCGCTTGTTGTTGAAACAGGTGCTCGTACTGGTCGTTCTCCTATGGATCGTTTCATCGTAGAGGAAGCATCCAGCAAAGATAGCATTCACTGGGGCCCTGTTAATCGCCCGTTTTCCGAAGCAAAATTTGCTCCGCTTTGGGACCGAGTTGCTGCGTATCTTGATGGTCAAGAGTCGTTTGTATCTAACATTCATGTCGGTGCGGGAGATGAGTATTATTTGCCTGTGATTATGCGTACTGAAACCGCTTGGCATCAGTTGTTTGGTCGCAACCTGTTTATTCGTCCTGATGTATATAATCCATCAAGCAAAGGTGAGTGGCAGATTCTTAATGCGCCAAACTTTGTTTGTGAGCCTGAGCGCGATGGCACTAACTCCGATGGTTGCGTGATTCTAAACTTTGCTGAGCGTAAAGTGCTTATAGCTGGTATGCGTTACGCTGGCGAAATGAAAAAAGCGATGTTCTCTGTACAGAACTACTTATTGCCAGCTCATGATGTATTACCAATGCATTGTGCTGCTAACGTCGGTACAGAAGATGATGTGACTTTGTTCTTTGGTTTGTCTGGTACTGGTAAAACAACTTTGTCTGCTGATCCTGAGCGCTTTTTGATTGGTGATGATGAACACGGTTGGGGTAAAGATACTGTTTTCAATATTGAAGGCGGTTGCTACGCAAAAACTATCGATCTTTCTCAAAAGAATGAACCGATCATTTGGGATGCAATCAAATTTGGTACTATTGTTGAAAACGTCGTTTTGGATCCTGAAACACGTATTGCTGATTACGCAGATACGTCTTTGACTCAGAACGGTCGTGCTGGTTACCCTCGTGAGCATATTGAAAAACGTGCTGCGGGTAATCGTGCTGGTGAGCCAAATGCCATTATCTTCTTAACGTGTGATTTGACTGGTGTTCTTCCTCCAGTTTCTATTCTGACGAAAGAAGCTGCGGCGTATCACTTTTTGAGTGGTTACACTGCGTTGGTTGGTTCAACGGAAATGGGTGCAGGTACTGGTATTAAATCAACCTTCTCGACTTGTTTCGGTGCACCTTTCTTCCCACGCTCTGCTGATGTGTATGCTGATCTTTTGATCAAGCGTATTGAAGAGTTTGGTAGTAAAGTTTATCTAGTTAACACTGGGTGGACTGGTGGTGCTCATGGTCAAGGCGGTAAACGCTTTAGTATCCCAACGACTCGTGCGGTAATTTCAGCTATTCAATCTGGCGTGTTGGCTGATGTAGAAACCGAGCATTTGGCAGATGTTAACCTAGATGTTCCTACTCAGGTTCCTGGTGTTGATAATGTTTTATTGAACCCTCGTAAAACATGGGCTGATCAGGCTGCTTATGAAGCGCAAGCGAAAAATCTGATCAATCAATTTGTTGAGAACTTTAAGAAATTCGATACTGTATCTGATGCTATTGTTAAGGCTGGTCCATCGCTTTAAGCTGATTTTATAGAACCTCTCAAAAAGCCGTGCATTTTGCACGGCTTTTTTGTTTTTAGTGATTTATGCGCTAACACTTAGTGTCTAAATAATGTAATCTTTTGTGTATGTTTATTGATAGCCATTGTCATTTAGATTTTGATGTGTTCGACGAGCAACGTGATTCGTTAATGCTGTCCTGTTTGGAAAATAAGGTGGCTGGCTTTTTAGTGCCTGCGACTACTTTTGTCAGTTGGCCTAAGTTAGCAACATTAATTAAGCGTTATCCTGAGTGGCGTGCTGCTTATGGCTTACACCCATATTTTTTGGCAGAGGCTTCTTTAGATCAGATCGATTTTCTTGCTGAGCAATGTGATACACCTCGTGTGGTTGCTGTGGGTGAAATAGGGTTAGATTGTTGGCCAAATGCTGTCGATATGAGGATTCAGTTAGATTTTTTCTCTCGTCAGCTAAAGATTGCTAAATCATTGAAATTGCCTGTTATTTTGCATGCCAGAAAAAGTTATGATTTGGTTTTTAAATGCCTACGGGAAACTGGTTTTAATGACGGTGGTGTTGTTCATGCTTTTAATGGAAGTATTGAGCAAGCTAAACGATTTATAGATTTGGGTTTTGTGTTGGGAATTGGTGGCACGGTAACGTATCCGAGAGCACACAAAGCTCATCGAGTATTGGCATCGCTTAGTGATAAAGCGTTTATTCTTGAAACAGACTCGCCTGATATGCCACTTCATGGTTTTCAAGGTAAAAATAATACCCCACTCTCTATTCCACTTATTGCACAATGTGTTGCGATGATAAGAGAAGAGAGTGAAGAGCATATAGCAGTGCAGACATATGATAATCTACTGAGGGTTTTTCCTAGGTGGAATGAGGACTTGCTTTGAATAATACACAAAATATTAATGCCCCGATTCGTATTCTCCTTTTAGGAAGTGGTACAGAAGTAGGTTCGTCTTTATTGCTTCTCTCTGAAGGAAAAAATGAATTTGAATGGTTGTGTCCAGAAGAGTCGTTATTACTTGATATTGCAAGAAGAGCTGAATTAGATGCGATGCAGTTTGACGTGATAATTGATGCGTTAAGCTTACGTTATGCACTGCAAAATGATTATGGAAAATTCCAGTCCACTTTGCGGTATTTGAGTGAACAGGCGAACACGACATTAATCATGATTAGTAGTGCTAGGGTATTTTCTGGCAATAAAGATGTGCCATATGCTGAAACAGAGGTTCCAGATAGTACTGAATCTTATGCAAAGGCTTTGATTGCAGCTGAGTCTATTGTGCTTAGTAATCCTGAAAATATTGTATTGCGAACTGGTTGGTTATTCAGTGGTAAAGGTGATGACTTTGTTTGTAGGACGCTTGGTTTGATTCAAGACGGTGTTAATCTTGCTTATAAAGACGACTTGATTGGTAGCCCAACACCGGTATCAGACTTAGTTCGAGTTATTTTGTCTATTGTGAATCAAGGGCATTACGGAGCTCAAAATAAAGGTGTTTACCATTATTGTTGTGCTGAGGAGATTAGTTGGATTCGTTTAGTTGAGGCTATTTTGGCTACGTCTAGTCAGTTCGATCCGAAGGCGCAAGTAGAAGTTGAGGCTATTGGTGATTCGTTTCCAGAAGTGCAAGAAACCTCAGCTATGCAACGGCAATCATTGTCTTGTCGAAAGATATTTAATCACTTTGGAATAAAGCAGCGTCCGTGGCGATCAAAATTGCGAAGTTTAGTTAAAGAGTTATATCAAGCTAGTTAGTAGGCGGCTTTTCGTTGGGCTAAATAGACAAAATAGGGGGGTGATGTGTACAAAATAAATCATAAAGCGGTCGTATTGGTTTTTATCTTTCAAATGGTTGTTGGGGGGATCTGGTATGCTTCTACACCCTTTTCATTTTTAGGGCGCACAGCCTTGGAGGATATGGCTAAACAACCTACCGTTGGAATGGTTTTATTGTTCGCATTTTCTACTTTTGTGTATTTGTATTTTACTGCTTGGCTTTTGGTTAAAGTTAAAGGGTTGTCTGGATTTGGGCGCTTTTTTTTAGTTATGGGGATATGGTTATTTATTGTTGTACCTAATTATATTTTTGTATTTATTAATCTTCATCTTAGTGAATCTGACGTCTTGTATTTGTTGTCATATGGCGCGGTTAGCTGCGCCATAGCGGCGATTATATTACCGTTATGGCGATCTTCTAGATCAATCTTTAAAGATTAAGTCTTTAATCAATATAAGCTGCTTTCTGGCCAAACCAGCCATAAGCTTAGCCCGCTGATTAGGATGCTGACGATTGTCTGGCCAATAATGATAAAAGTACTTTGTTTATTACTTAATTTGTTTCCTAGTGCAGTAGCTAATGGCGTTACAAAGCAGCTTGCAACAAGCATGAGCATAACGTTTAACGGAATGTCTGCGAGAACGTGGCTTTGTGTAATTAGTCCGCCTAATATTAAGAATGCAGGAATAGCTGAGTGGCTTTTGGTCGCTTTTATAAAGTAACTAACAGCCACATCACCAAATAATGCAGCTCCTAAAGCTCCTAATAACTGTCCTATTAGTAGGCTTCCTCCAATTGATATAACAGGTGCCGCCGCGCCAGCAGTAATCATCAATCCTATTGGTAAAAGCAGTGGGGAGATACTGCGCTCATTGTTTGTTTTAAATTTAACCGTTTCTTGTACTTTCTCTTGGATGAGAAGGTGATATATCAGTGTGACAATTGCGCAACTGAATGCCCAGCTAAGGCTAATAACAAGCCCTGAGTGCTTTAGTACAGGGTTAAGTAAGAAATAAAATGACAGTCCAAATAGCACAAAGCTAGCACTGAAACGAAGTGTTAGTGAGTTAATTAAAGTTAAGCAAAGTACTGATGCTATGCCAATTAACGTTGTTACGCTGTAATAATCTATCGCTTGGTTTGGAGGGAAACTCAAGCCTGAATGTATCAGGCCGAGTCCGACAATAAAACCGCCAAGGTAACCAAGATAAGACGATGCACGTAACAGTTTGCCAGCAACAATGCTGACTATTAGTGCGGCGAGAAAGGGGTAAACTGCCGTATGTAATAGCATTAAAATAGTAGAGTTGCTGGCTTCTTCGTACATGATCGCTTTCCTTGGTGCTTTTTTTAAATTGATTACTGGCGAATGCCTTCTACGTAAACTTCAATTTCAGTTGTATCTGTTACGCCAGGAATAAAGTAAGTCACACCAAAGTCACTGCGTTGAATAACGGTTTTTGCTTCAAAACCTGCGCGGTAGCCGCCCCAAGGATCTTTGCCTTCACCGATTTTTTTAACGTCAAAGCTAACTGGTTTTGTCACGCCATGTATTGTTAAGTCACCAGTTAAAGTGTCACCTTCAAATTTAGTGCTTTTAAATGTCAATGTTGGAAATTGCTTAACATCTAAAAAATCAGGGCTACGAAGATGTTTGTCACGAGCATCGTGGTTGGTATCGATGCTATCCGCTTTGATAGTTAGGGATGCACTACCTGATTTACCGTCTTCTGCGTATACGAAGCCACCTTCGAATTCATTAAAGCGGCCAACAGTTGTACTAACACCCAAATGTCCGACTTTAAACACTACCCCTGAATGGGCAGGATCAATTTTGTAATCCGCTGCCATTGTTAGGCTTGATACGAGCATTAATGCACTGATAGTAATTACTTTCATTCTTGCGTTCCTTTATGAGATTCAAAGATGTGAGTAGTTTAAATTGTTTTTTTTAATAAATAATCAACCCAAAAAACAATTCAATATTCACTAAAAAGAAATGATAATGGGGGAACTTTTTATTTTTTAGGTGAGTGAATGGATAAGCTGCAAGCAATGAAGGTGTTTTGCCGTGTTTATGAGGCGGAAAGCTTCAAGTTGGCAAGTGACTCTTTGGGGATTTCTCGCCCTATGGTGACACGTTATATAAATTCCATTGAAGAGGAGTTAGGGACGAAGCTTTTGCAGCGCAATACTCGCAATATCAGTATTACTCATGCTGGTCGTAAGTATTATCAGCATTGTATTGCAATACTCGACGCAATTGAGGAAGCAGAAAATGAAATAGGTGAACTGACGCAAAAGCCAAAAGGGCTTTTGAAGATAAGTGTGCCAATGGATTTTGGTTTATCGCATATTGTTCCTTTGTTGGACAACTTTAGTCGTTTATATCCTCAAATTGAACTGGATGTTGATTTTAGCGATAAGCGTGTTGATATGACTGAATCTGGTGTGGATATAGCTATTCGAGGAGGGGATTTAGGCGGGGATCAATTTGTGGCGCGGCCCTTATGTTATTCCAGAGGGTTTGTTTGTGCGTCACCAGATTACATTTTACAGTATGGAGAGCTTGATCGTATAGAAGACTTAGAAGGTCATTCCTGTCTTTTGTATAGCAATGCACTGGTGCCAAATCGTTGGTCATTGACGGATGAAGGTGGTATTTCTAGAACGGTTTCAATTACCGGGGGCGTTACTACAAATAATGGAGGCGCCTTAACACGGTTTGCTT
Source organism: Marinomonas polaris DSM 16579 (assembly GCF_900129155.1). GTDB lineage: Bacteria > Pseudomonadota > Gammaproteobacteria > Pseudomonadales > Marinomonadaceae > Marinomonas > Marinomonas polaris. Next base: position 41,297 of record NZ_FQVF01000019.1, on the reverse strand, counting down.
TGGCCGGTTTAGGGGTGATTTATCAGCCAGACTTTCTAGTGGCTAAATACATAGCATCAGGTGAATTGATTAACTTGCTACCTAAATATAAAGGCTATGAAATATGCTTTTATGCTATCTATCCACAGCAAAAGCTAATGTCTAGAAAAACTCGATTGTTGCTTGATTTTTTACAAGAAGAGCTAGCCAATACAAAATTTTGATAGTGTATTGGCTAGCCTTTTAGGTCTTGGTTTTGCGTTATTTTAAATCGCTAAATTCATTTTCTATATTAAGATTTACCGGCATATCATAGCCAGGTAGACGGATTTCTTGGTCCGTGATACTAAGCTCTTCGCCACCCAATACATTAAACCCAAACTTATAGATAGGAAGGGTTTCACCACGAATTGCGGATTGGTTGTATTCTTCCGCTGCTGCCGAAACGTCAATGTTTTTAGCTTGATAAGTGCTGATTTGCTCAGCACTATAGCGCTTACTTAGCATTTTCATGGTTTGAATTGGAGATAACAAAACCGCGGTTGCGTTGTTTCCACCGAAACCTTTTGAGTTTAGCAAAGCGGCATCAAAATAGTCTTTTCCATAGGCTTCGTGTTTTAGCTGGAATTTTAGGCCGTCTTGATAAACGTCATCGGCAACCGCGTGTGATGTTGTGATGCCAGGTAAAATACCATCTTTCCACACACCTAAAGACAAGTGTAACTGATCACCACCTGCAGTACCTTGAGAGTGACCAAGGAAAGCTTTCATCGCCACAACTGGTATTTCTGTTGCGCCAAAACTTGTGGCTGCTTTGCTTAGTACATGGGACTCAGTGATACGGTTTTGCGGTGTACTTGTGCCATGCGCTTGGATGAAGGTGCGCTGTATTAAGCCGTCATTACCTATGATGTTTTGTAGGTAAGCCATGGCTTTGCTCATGGTCAAATAATTACCAATACCTGGCGCAGAAATGGATTTTTTATGTCCATCCGCATGGGAGAATACTGCTGGAATAGAGCCAAAAATTTCTGCGCCCAATTCAATGGCAAGTTCATCATCCATTAATAGCGTCCATTGACTAGATTCGCCAATGGTAAAGCCGCAGTTTTGAGCGAATGGTCGACAGCTCCTGGTATGATCTGGTTCTTCTTGATTTGTAATTTCGTCTAGAGCAAGTAAAGCAGTATCTTCTGCTAAGGCTCCCATGGTTCTGAAACCCTCAATAATTTCAGGGGTGATGGGAGCATCACTACCGCCAACCATTGCGACGCGAAATTTTCCAGTTTTGATGCCTTCTATGGCTTTTTCTAAATTAAAAAAGTATGTTGCGCAGGCGCCTATTGCTGTACCTACGTTACCAACACTACCTAGAATATAAGCATTTACAAAGTCTGCTGGCATTTGAGCATAGCCAAGAGGTAAGTGCTTTGATGTTGTGCGTTTACCCATAAGGGCAGATTTCAGCATGCCGCCAAATCCTAAATCGTCCATTTGACCTATTGAGTTGGCTGCGTAAACTGCCATTTGATCTGGAGCGACTTTACTGCGAATAATTTCCCAATCAATACCACTACTCTTAACTGCATCTGATGCGCCATAGACCGTCATCTGTAAGCCACGAGGATGATTTCGGCTTTGGTATAGCTTAGATGGATCAAAGCCAGTAGGCAGTTGTCCGGCGGCTTTTACAGAAAGAGGTCGCGTGTCTTTTATGAAGGTTTCTAGATTACCATCAACAACGACTTCACTTAGGATGTCTGAAAGTTCAGTTACTTGCCAGTTTGTAGGGCGATCATTTGGAAGAGAGCGTGTCTTTATAGTAAAACTGAGTTTTTCTTCGCTTTGGCTCGACTGCAATGTTGTTGATTTGTGTAAAACCACATGGTCAACATCAAATAAACTAGGGTGAATACGACGAATCAAAGTGCGAGCAAGAAGAGATTCCCCGATGCTGTCAACAAGTGCAGCAGCATCTAATGCTTCCCCACCATTTGTATACCAAAGGCCATTTTTATGCTCGGCCATGTTAGTAATAGTGGCAAGATCGAGTAAAACATCCTGCTGGATTGAACTTGGAAGAAGATCAAAGACAATTCGGCGATATGCTTGATGTGAAGAGGTACGACCAGCCGAATTGATTCCGCCAAAGCCAACAATAACAGGTAAACGGGCCAATTGAATTTCCTCGTTTGATGAGTGGGTGAAATATTACGGTATTGTAATGAAGGGGGTAACGCTTAGCCACCCCACATAAAGTAATTTCGTAACAATAAGTTGCATTTTATTACATTTTTTTCTTGTTTGAGCTTTGAATGTTGTTATTGGATTATGGTTGCTCTGGTTTTGGCTGAGAGCGATTAAAGCGCCAAAGTTTGTTGTAGTTAATTAAACCTTCTATTTCTTCTACGTAGGCTTGGCCCCGTTCCGAATAGTGTTCTAAACCATGAACTAGGGCAAGGCCAGTGACAACTTCTTTATCTTGTCTTAACTGTGCACGAGAGGCTCTGAGTTTTTTGTAAGCTGCATTGGTGTTTAAGTTATCTATATAAGCAAAGACTGATTCGCGAGCATCGTTGAACTTTCGTACTTCATGGTCAGCGTCACTGTCTCTCGACTCAGGAACTAGACCACAGCCTTTTCTAAAGCACCATTGGCCAAAGTAGTTGTTACCTTTTGTGGCGAAGCGAGATGTTCCCCACGCAGATTCATTGGCTGCTTGCGCTAAAACCAGTGAGGCAGGAATAATGTCGAGTCTATTAAGTAATGCTTGTATATCGTCTTTTGAATAGTTCTCAAGTTTTTTGAGTTTGTGGTTTTGACGAAGTGTAGAAATCCATTTTTTGTTTTTTGTTGATAACTTTTTATTACTTTTAAGCAGAGCATTTAGACGCTCGCGATCTTTTAAAATAAGACTATTTTTTTCATTTATAAAAGGTGTTAAGTAATCAAAGAAGGCTTTTTTGCGTTCTTTTACATCAGTTATCGCGGCAAAGTCAGGGCTGTTTTTTTGAATAGGATGTGATTTAAAGTAGTTCTTTTCATCAGACGTTGCTTCCCCAGACTCTTCGTATAGAGAGCTTGTTTCAGATGCTCCATCTTGCGTATCGTCCAAGTCATTTTTAAATGGGCCAGCTTTTATCCACAAAATAAATATTAGTGCAAAAGAGATAATCCAGAGTATTTTCTTTTCCATAAATAGCCACAAGTCTCAAATATTTATATTTTTCAGCTGACATTACAAGGCTAGTAATGACTAACTGAAGGGGTGCGCAGATAAAAAAGTGAGTCTATTATCCTTAAAAATAGCTCACTTTAATAGACTTTAACTCAGGCTTCTTGAATTTGCCTTAATTCCTTTTTTTGTGAACTGATGTCTAAGGAAATAATTTAGCGGGTCCTACTGGAACCACTTGAGTTGGGTTGATTGTTTTGTGGCTGTAGTAATAATGTCGTTTGATGTGCTGTAAGTTTACTGTGTTAGCAATATTGGGTACGTCGTAGAGTCGTTTTAAAAAAGAATTAATATTTGGGTAGTCTAAAATGCGTTTTAGGTTGCACTTAAAGTGTCCAAAATAGACAGCATCAAAGCGGATTAGCGTTGTAAAAAGGCGCCAGTCTGCTTCTGTTTGTTCCTCTCCCAATAAATAAGTTCTCGTTGATAGTTTTTCTTCTAAAAAATTCAGAGTATCAAAAAGCGGTTCTAATGCTTCTTCGTAAGCTTCTTGAGTTGTAGCAAAGCCGCATTTGTAGACACCGTTGTTAACCGTGTTATAGATTCGCTCATTTAGCTCGTCAATCTCATTGGCTATGCTACTTGGGTAAAAATCCAAATGATTTCCTGTCATTCCATTAAATGCACGATTAAAAATACGGATAATTTCTGACGATTCGTTGGATACAATGGTTTGGCGTTCTTTGTCCCACAGAATAGGTACAGTGACTCTACCGCTGTAGTCTGGTTTAGCTTTGGTATAAAGCTGATAAGCAAAATCAAAATGGTGTAATGGATCGCCTACGTCAATGTTAGGGTCTTTGAAATTGTCGTCTTGCTTAAATTCCCAACCATTTTCAAGCATGTCTGGATGGACGCAGCTAATGCTAATAATGTCCTCTAGTTGTTTTAATTTAATGAAAATCAAAGTTCGGTGAGCCCAAGGGCAGGCAAGCGAAACATACAGGTGATAACGTCCTGCTTGGGCGGGAAAATGGTTTGGGTTATTTGATTGGTATTCGCTTTCTGGATAAATCCAGTTTCTGAATGCAGACTCGCTGCGTACGAATTTACCTTGGTTTGCCTTTGTGTCGTACCATTGGTCGACCCATTGACCATCTACAAGTAATCCCATCGTATTTTCCTTCTCGTTTAGAATTCACACTATTATTAATGAAATTGAATCGTTTTCGGGGCAATATATTGGTCGTATTTAATCGAATGATTCGATGGGTTTGATTTTTTTATGTCCGAACGCTTAAGTTCATTGTTAGTTCCGTGCTTCATTTTACTAGTGAGTGTTTATGCTAGTTTGTATGTTGGCCTATTGCCACCTTTGTGGTTTAGTCTGTTGCCTTTACTTCCCCTTATCTTTGCTGGCGTAGCTATTTTACTGGCTTGGCATTTTAATAAAGGCCGAGTGTTTATTCTCGTTTTGCTGTTACTGATTCCGAAGCTTTATGGTGACTCGGATCAGGCTGCATCATTAACTGCATACTTGGTCATTTCTTGTTTCTGTATTGCTTTGTTGGGGTTCGTCCCTGAACGGGGCTTTTTTAATCGATTTGTGGTTAATCGTATATTATTCGTTTTGATGCTTGTGAGCTGGTGTTACGCCATTGAGCGTAATTGGGTGTCTTTTGCTTTTTTGGATCATGCTTTTTTAAGTACTAACGTAAGTTGGTCTACTGTTTTGTTGTGGTGTGTTCTATTTATAAGTACTTTGGCAATAGGTACGGCTTGGTGGTTAAGTGGTGATACTTTTCGAGCAAGTGGTCTGATTAGTATTGTCAGTTTGTTGATTGTCAGCCATTTTGTTTCTTCGGACATTCAGTTTGATGCTTTGCTATCTGCACAGTTTTTATTGTGGATTTGGTTCTTACTGATGGAAAGTCATCGTATGGCTTATTTGGATGATATGACTAAATTGCCAGGTAGGCGCGCCTTGAATGAGCAACTTGTTGGGCTGTCTAGGCACTATGCTATTGCTATGGTCGATGTGGATCATTTTAAGAAATTTAATGACACTTATGGGCATGATATGGGCGATAAAGTGCTGAAGAGTGTTGCCGCTCAATTGAGGCTATTTTCTAGCCCTGGGAAAGCATTCCGTTTCGGTGGTGAAGAATTTACCATTATTTTTCGAGGCAAGCGCCTTTCTGAGGTTGATGGCATTTTGGAATTGATTCGAGAAAATATCGAAGACGCCATGGTTGAGGTGTTTGATCCCAAAAAAAAACAAGAGATAGAAGTGAAGGTTACTGCCAGTGTCGGTGTGGCTTTTGCTGCTAGTGGTGAATCTCCTGATTCTGTCTTAAAGAGGGCAGATGAAGCCTTATATCAGTCCAAAAAGAAGGGGCGCAACCGAGTTTCTAAATCCCCATCTCCTAAAAATGTCTAAATTATAAAAAAACTGATCGATCGGTCAGTTTTTTAGCTCTCATCTATTGCACTGTAAAATCAGCTGTTTATAATCGTTATATAGATTTTATAAAAGACAGTATTTACTTGTCTGAATCGCCTGATTTAATTTCTAAAAGTGTTAACTATTAGAAAATGGTAGAGTATTTTTGGTTTACTAGTATCAGTGACCAGCGATGGTAATAACCATCGATCAAGAACATTGAAGTACGCTGAATTTTATTGGTTTTGCGTCTCAATTACAGCGCCAACGTGGTGTAGCAGTTAGCCTAATGACGAATGCCTATAGTCATTAACGTCTCTGCTACGAGGGGAAATGGGGAGCTTCGGCTCCCTTTTTTTATGCAATTTTTTCTTAAGGCTTCGTGCCTATTGTAAAGAATGTTATTCTTCCGATGTATCGCACAGGATGGTAAGTCGATATAAAAAAACATTCCCCCCTTTAGTGACATGTTGATCAGCGAGGCTTCACCTTTGACCGAAGTAAAACGACCAAAAGATCAGTTGAAAGCGCACATTCGTGCTCAAAATCAAACCCTTATTTTAGAAACATCTGAACGTGTTTTTGCTCGACAAGGTTTAGCGAAAACCACTACTCAGATGATTGCCGATGAAGCTGGGTTACCTAAGGCAAATGTTCATTACTATTATCGCTCTAAAAAAGACCTTCTAGAGGCTGTGTTAGAGCGCATTCTTCGTCTTTGGCTAGATTCCGTCAGCGAATTTAATGTTGAAGAAGGACCTGAGCAAAATCTAACGCGTTATATCAGTGAAAAAATAGATCAATCTCGTACCAATAAAAATGCTTCTAAGATCTTTGCGATGGCATTAATAGGTGAAGAAACCTTTGTTTTAGATTATCTTAGAAATTTGTTTGTTACTGAATTAAGTCGCGAAAAGGCGACAATTCAGGTTTGGGTAGATAAAGGCTTGATGAACCCTGTTTCAACCGAACATCTTTTTATTAGTATTTGGGCGATGACTCAGACTTATGCTGATTTTGATGCACAAGTGAAAATTCTATTGCAGAAAAATGAGTTAGAAAAAAGTGATTATGAAGAAGCTAGGCAATTTATTACTCGCATGGTTTTAGCTGGTTGTGGTGTTGCTGAGCATTAGCCGTAAGTTGGTGGAGGGTTTGATATGACTCTAGAAAGCGGAATTACATTTTTTATCGCTATTTTTATTTTTAGCATTACTCCGGGACCTGGAATTTTTGCTATTTTGGCAAGAAGTATCTCTAGAGGCGCGAGAGCGAGCTTTTCTCTTAGTCTTGGTATGGTAATGAGCGATATCGTCTATTTAGTTATGGCGTGTTACGGCTTGGCAGCCATTGCATCAGCTTGGGAGGAAGTGTTTCTTATCATACGTTATGCTGGTGCTGCTTATCTTATTTATCTGGGTTGGAAAATGTGGATATCGCCAGTTTCTACTGTTTCCTCAGGTGATAATCTGCAAGACGCAAATAACGAGATGGCGAGTTTTATTCAAGGCTTTATGATTTCTGCTTCTAACCCTAAAGTTATACTTTTTTATGTCGCTTTTTTGCCGACATTTATGGATTTAACAGTCTTAAGTGCTTCTGATATTGTGTTGGCGTCGTTTCTTACTTTTGTTGCGCTGTTACTTGGTTTGACAATAATTTCTGTTGGGGCTTCTCAGGCGAGACGTTTTATGAAGTCTGAACGCTCTATGAAAACATTGAATAGGACGGCTGGTGGAATCATGGCAAGTGCCGGAGCTTTCCTGGCTCTTAAGGGCTAGCGTTACAATTAATTTGCTACTTTTGAATGATACAAAAGCCGTCTCTTTATTGAACTAAGAGGCGGCTTTTTATTTGTTTATTCAGTAATTAGCGCGTGCCGTAAATACGATCGCCAGCGTCGCCAACACCTGGGCGAATATAGGCATGCTCATCAAGGCCACGATCGATTGATCCGATATACATGGCAACATCAGGATGCGCTTGTTTAAATGCTTGAATGCCTTCTGGTGCCGCAAATAGGCAGATAAAGCGAATATCTGTTGCGCCCATTTCTTTCATCTTATCGATGGCCATAATGGCAGAGTTACCCGTTGCCAGCATTGGGTCAACCACAATAATGGTACGCTCATTCACTGAGTGTGGCATTTTTAGGTAGTACTCAACAGGCTGCTTTGTCTCAGGATCGCGATATAAGCCAACGTGCCCAACTCGTGCACTAGGAGACAGTTTTAATACTCCTTCAGCAAGTCCATTACCCGCTCTCATTATTGTAACGATACAAAGCTTCTTGCCTTTTAGAACTGGGCACATAGCTTTTTCTAGAGGTGTTTCAATTTCAACATCAGTTGTTTCTAAATCACGTGTTGCTTCGTAGCCAATTAGCGTTCCTAGCTCTTCTACTAACATGCGAAATTCACGTGTGCTGGTGTTTTTATCGCGAAGACTGGTTAATTTGTGTTTAACAAAAGGGTGTTTGATCACAAATATATCGTTGTAAGCCTTAAGGAGTTCATCGCGGGTCATTAGCCTTTCCTTTTTTGTAACTCTGAGTCGAGAGTGTGAAATTGAGCGAGTTCTATCTATAGCATGGCTACTATAATAACACTAAGTCGGAATAGGCCAAATAACTAATCCTGTCCTGAGGGTTAGTTTGTTTCTTGAAGTGAGTAAGTATTTGGGAAAATAGCCTATGGTATTGTTTTCGGCAATATCGTCATTACATAAGATCTATCCATAGCAAAAGCTTATAAAAAATAGCCACAGACATTTCTGGCGTCATTTTTTACAAAAATACAGATTTATTGAGAAGTTTATTATGAGTGATGACGAGCAATACTTAGATGCACAAGAAGGCCAAGTTGAAGTAACAGAAGAGGAAGGCATTGTTATTAGTGATCCTAGAGGTCTTGCTCTTCCAGATGATGTTTTGCCTGAGACATTGTTTATTTTGCCTATTTCAAGCCGCCCATTTTTTCCCGCTCAGGTACAGCCTGTTATGGTGGATGCCGAGCAGTGGGAAGATACTTTAGAGCGAATCGCAGAACATCCTCAAGCGGTCGTAGGTTTGGTTTATGCTGATAAGAAAACGAAAAAAGCGCCTTCAGTAGACGAATTTCGCTCTATTGGTTGTGTTGCAAGAGTACATAAAGCCGAGAAGCAAAATGATAAATTGACCTTTCTAGCTCAAGGTGTAAAACGTTTTGAAGTTATTGAATGGCTAAGTGAAGAAGCGCCTTACCTCGCTCGCGTTCGTTACCTTAATGATGTGAAATCCAATGATGATGAATCGAAAGCTTATTCCATTGCCATTCTGGATGCGATTAAACAGCTGATTCGTTTAAACCCGTTGTTTAGTGAAGATCTAAGGCAGTATCTAGGTCGGTTCTCATTTAATGAATCGGGTTTGTTGGCAGATTTTGCTGCATCTATCACTTCTGCGGATGCGGAAGATTTATATGATGTTTTGGCAACCATTCCAGTAAATGCTCGCATGCATTTGGCTCTTACCTTGCTAAGAAAAGAGCTTGAAATTGCGCGCTTGCAGAACGAAATTAGCGCCGAAGTGAATGATAAAATCAGTAAGCATCAGCGAGACTTTTTCCTAAAAGAGCAATTGAAAATTATCCAGAAAGAGCTGGGTATTTCAAAAGACGATCGTACTTCTGATGTCGAAACATTCGAAGCTCGCTTAGAAGGTAAAACCTTACCCAAAGCTGTGAGCGACAAGATTCAAGAGGAGCTGCATAAACTTAGCATTCTTGAGACTGGCTCCCCTGAGTATGGTGTTACGCGTAACTATTTGGATTGGGCGACGTCTTTGCCTTGGGGTGTTCACTCGAAAGACAATTTGGATATCAAGCTAGCGCGTGAGGTTCTTGAATCTCATCATGCAGGCCTTGGTGACATAAAAGACCGCATCGTTGAATTCTTAGCTTTGGGCGCACACCGCGGCGAAATGGGCGGTAGCATTCTATTGTTAGTTGGCCCACCAGGTGTTGGTAAAACGTCGATCGGTAAATCGATTGCTGAGTCTTTGAATCGTAAGTTTTATCGCTTTAGTCTTGGTGGTATGCGCGACGAAGCTGAAATTAAAGGTCATCGACGGACTTATGTAGGCGCCTTACCGGGCAAGTTTGTTCAAGCATTGAAAGATGTTGAGGTCGAAAACCCTGTCATCATGTTGGATGAGATTGATAAAATTGGTTCTTCTTTCCAAGGTGATCCAGCGTCTTCTTTATTGGAAGCGCTTGATCCTGAGCAAAATGTTGAGTTTCTTGATCATTATTTAGATATGCGCATCGATTTATCTAAGGCGCTGTTTATTTGTACGGCAAACCAGTTGGATACTATTCCAGCGCCGCTGTTAGACAGGATGGATGTTATTCGATTGTCTGGTTACATCGGTGATGAAAAACTAGCGATTGCTAAGCAGCACTTATGGCCGAAATTGCTTAAGAAAAACAAGCTTTTGAAGAAGCAGCTAAACATTACTGATGCTGCGTTACGTCATATTATTGAGCATTATGCTCGTGAAGCGGGTGTTCGAGGCTTAGATAAATTGCTGCAAAAAATCTTACGCAAGAGTGTTGTTCAGTTAATGACGGGTGAAAAAGAGCATATCAATGTTGGCGTGAAAGACGTTGAGACCTTGTTGGGTATGCCTTATTTCCGACCAGAAAAAACATTACAAGGTGTTGGTGTTGTTACTGGTTTGGCTTGGACTTCTATGGGGGGAGCGACTTTGCCAATTGAAGCCAATAAAGTGCATGAGCTAACACGAGGCTTGAAACTCACGGGTAAGTTGGGTGATGTGATGAAGGAATCAGCCGAAATTGCGTATTCTTATGTCTTTTCACATGCAAAAAGCTATCAGAAACATCCTGAATTCTTTGATAAAAGTTTAGTACATTTGCATGTGCCAGAAGGTGCTACTCCGAAAGATGGCCCTAGCGCGGGTATTTCGATGGCTACCGCATTGTTGTCACTAGCGAAAGGCGAGCCGGTTCGACGTGGATTGGCGATGACCGGTGAGTTGACGCTTACAGGTCAGGTTTTGGCTGTAGGTGGTATCCGCGAGAAAATCATCGCAGCTAAACGTAGTAAAATTAGTGAAGTGATTCTACCTGAGCCAAATCGTCGTGACTTTGAAGAATTGCCTGAATCGGTGAAAGAGGGAATGACTGTGCACTTTGCCGAACGCTTTGTCGATGTTGAAAAAATCGTTTTTAATCGATCAAATAACGATCTTCATTAGGTTATCCACAATGTAAGCATTTTCTCAAATCGTCATACATGAGAAAATACTGGACCGGACAAGTGCTACTTGTCCGGTTTTTTATTTATTGGCGAATTTTTTTGTCGCGTTTTTTGTCGCATATAAGTTGGATGCGTCATTTTAGGGGAAATAAATGCCTAGTCCGGCAAAGCTTACAGAAGGTTCAACCTTTAAACATGTTGTTAGCATGTCTGCCACTGGTGCGTTTGGTTTGATGTGCATGTTTTTGGTTGATCTGGTCGACATGCTTTTCCTTTCTATGTTGGGCGAGAAAGAAGCGGTGGCAGCGGTAGGATTTGCCAGCACCATTATGTTTTTTACCATTTCATTAAGCATTGCCGTGTCTATTGCTGCAACAGCTTTGGTATCCAGAGCGGTGGGCGAAGGGCAGATCGAGTTGGCTAAACGGCGTGCAGTCAATGTACTGGCATTTGGTATTTTCTTTTCGACCGGTGTGGTTTGGCTTATATGGCCCAATATTCCCCATATCCTTTTGTATGTTGGTGCCACAGGACGAACGCTTGACTTGGCAACAGAGTATTTGCAGATTTTAGTCATAGGCATGCCAGCGGTAATGATAGGCATGATTGGCTCTGGAATTATGCGGGCGTTGGGTGATGCCCGCCGTGCTATGTACGCCACCATGGTTGGTGGATTGGTTAATGCGCTATTAGATCCTATCTTTATTTTTGCTTTCGGATTGGGCGTGCAAGGTGCGGCTATTGCTTCTTTGCTTGCGCGCTTTTCCATGGTTGCTGTGTCGTATTATGGTGTGGTTCATATCCATAAGATGCTGGGCGAGTTTGATCTAATGGATTTTTTCAAAGATGCTAAATCTATTTCCGTAATTGCCATTCCTGCCATGTTAACTAATATGTCCTCGCCGTTAGCGAATGCCATTGTGATGGAGCATACTTCGTCGTTTGGTGATGATGCAGTTGCTGCTGTGGCGGTTATTGGGCGTATTATTCCTGTAGTGTTTGGCGGGATATTTGCCTTGTCTGGTGCCGTTGGGCCGATATTAGGGCAGAACTATGGGGCAGGGCGTTTTGATAGGATGCACAGCGCGATTAGTAGTGCTGTCGTTTATGCTTTTGGATATTGCTTGATATTGTGTTTTTGTCTTTATCAAATGCAAGATTGGCTTGTATCAGTGTTTCATGCAACACAAAGTAGTGCTGACCTAATTCGATTCTTTGCTACTTTTGTATCTTTTAGCTTTTTCTTCCAGAGTTTGTTGTTTATTGCGATTGCTGTTTTTAACAACCTTGGCAAACCGTTAAATAGTACCTTGCTAAATTTTGGTCGTGCGACGTTAGGTACATGGCCATTAATTACTATCTTCTCTCTCTTTATGGGCGCAGAGGGGATACTTTTTGGGCAGGCTGTAGGATCGGTTATCTTTGGCTGTTTGGGGTTCTACATGGCAAGAAACTACATTACCGAGCTTGAAGAAAAAGAAGCTCGTGAGGTTTTACCTAATAGTCACCATAGTTATGATGAGGTAATTTAACCACCTTTATAAACCGAGATTTTAAGATCTATGATCTGGTTGCCCAAAGTAAAAATTCTTGATTACCGTCACCGCCTTTTATTGGGCTTTCTATATAGCATTTGACCTCAAAGCCTAGTTCTGTGACGAAGTCCTGCATGTCCTGTTCGAGCTGTTTTACACGCGTTTTGTCTTTTACTATTCCGCCTTTACCTATGAATTCTTTGCCTACTTCAAATTGAGGTTTTACTAATGTAATCAGGTGCCCTGTTTTACTTAGTAAATTTGGTAGCTGAGGCAAAATTTTAGTCTGTGATATAAAAGAAACATCCATGACAATAAGATCAAAGCCGTTTTCTGGGAAGTGTTCACTTAGGTCTTTAATACTCAAGTTTCGAGCATTAATTCCTTCTAGGCAGATAATATTTTGATGATTACGTAGGCGAGGGTCCAGTTGGTCATGTCCGACCTCAACACCAACAACATGTGCAGCACCGTGTTGAATCGCGCAATCACTAAAGCCACCGGTCGATTGGCCGATATCTAATACAAGGAAACCTTCGATATTGAGTTTTGTATGTAGCAGAGCACCTTCAAGTTTCAAGGCGCCACGGGAAACGTATTTATCGGCCTCGTCTGAGATGACGTTCAGCTCAATGTCGGATGACAGTTTCAAGCTAGGTTTGGTGACTTTTATCCACTTCTCGTTTTGTTTGTATGATACTCGTCCTTCACTGATAAAGGTTTGTGCTTGCGAGCGAGATTTAGCAAGGCCTTGCTCGGTAAGAATTAGGTCGATACGTAACATAGAAAACTCAGTAGTAAGATAATTGCTGCGAATATTAGCAAAAAATGAATAATCAAAGTAGATTTAAAAGAAACAGAAAAGGTTTGTTTATGACCACCTACGATTGTCTGAGGAAAGCCTGTGCTATTAAAAACATTAATTAATACAAATGAACTGGCCCTATTACTTGGGCAGCCTAATGTGGTTGTTTTAGACTGTAGATTCTATTTAACGGATCACGCTAAAGGTCAGTCTGAATATAATAAAGGGCATATTCCAAGTGCTATTTTTGTGGATGTTCATCGTCAGTTGGCAGCGCCAGAGACAGAATTGACTGGTCGACATCCTTTGCCGGATGAAATTGTCTTTTCCGAGCAATTGCTGGCTTGGGGAATAGACTCTAGTACTCAAGTTGTTGTGTACGACGATATGGGGGGAGCGATTGCCGCAAGAGCTTGGTGGATGCTTAGCCAGCAAAATATTGATGTACGTGTTTTAAATGGTGGCTTTCCTGCATGGTTGAGAGAAGGAAGGGATGTTTCACTAACTCCAGTCATAGCAAAATCGACATCCAATCAAATTGAGGTTTCTTTTCCTTGGGCGGTCAGTGAGCAAGCGATAGTTGAAAACTTTGAAACGAATCAGTTTCAATTAGTGGATGCTAGAGCATCAGATCGCTTTAATGGCGAGAACGAAACCATTGATGCTGTTGCTGGGCATATTCCAGGTGCTATAAATCGTCCATTTTCAGATAACTTAGATGCAAATGCTTGTTTCAAACCCGCTGAGCAGCTTCATGTGGAATGGCAAGATTGGCTATCTAATAGTAGTGATGCATACGTGTATTATTGTGGTTCTGGTGTAACTGCTTGCCATAATGTCTTGGCTTTAAACTATGCTGGGATAGAGGCAAAGCAAGTTTATGTTGGGTCGTGGAGTCAATGGTCAAAAAGAATGCTGCGAGCTGTTGCTTTGTAATGACATAGACTTTGCATAGTGAATATGACGGAGCTGGGCCTTTTGATCGAGGTAAGCTCCGTCATGAAACCTAGTTATTTTGGTGTTGCTCCTGCCATAAATATTTGCACTTGTTGGTGTGTTTCCCCCCAAATGTGTGATTTAACTGCAAGCAAGAAATGTTCGGCTTCTTTTAATGTTACGATGCCGTCCATTAATTTGATGCCAATTCCTTCTTGAGTAAAGAAAAAGTGCCATGTGTGTTTATCGATAATGGCTTCGCCTTCGCCATTGTTGTAGCTGACTTGTTGGAATGGATAGTCACTGGGAATAAAGCAGGAAAGCTCTTGTCCTGAGGCGCCATAGATAAGATCAGGGATATAGCCTTGACGATCTACCAGTTCAAACTTCATATAGAACTCCTTGTTTTTTATTAAGATTAGCTGTGGTGTTCTCGATTTGCTGCATTTCTTGATGTAAATAATAAAAAAACACGATTTGGCATTTTTAATTATGGTGCAAACTGTAAAATAGCCTCTTTTGAATACAAATTCTATCTTTAAAACAAAAGGTAAACTGAATGAAAATAGCAGTGGCTGGAACTGGGTATGTTGGCATTTCTAATGCTCTGTTATTAGCAAAGTACAATCATGTCGTCGCCTTGGACATTGTTGCCGCTAAGGTAGATATGCTTAATAAAAAACAGTCACCTATCGAAGACCGTGATATAGAGCGTTATTTAGCCGAAGAAAACCTTAATTTTGTTGCAACGCTAAACAAGGAAGAGGCTTATCTTGGTGCAGACTATGTGATCATTGCAACCCCTACCGATTATGATCCAGAAACAAATTATTTTAATACTAGCCATGTTGAGTCCGTAATTCAGGATGTTATGCGTATCAATCCTAATGCGGTCATGGTGGTGAAATCTACTGTCCCGGTAGGCTTTACAAAGTCCGCGAGCGAGCGTTTTTCTACTAATAATCTTTTATTTTCACCTGAGTTTTTGCGTGAAGGCAAGGCGTTATATGACAACTTATATCCTTCGCGGATTGTCGTTGGGGAGGTCTCAGATAGAGCGCAGGTTTTTGCAGATCTGCTTGTTCAGGGCGCGGAAAAAACAGACATAGATGTGCTGCTCACAGGGGCAACTGAAGCTGAGGCCATTAAGCTATTTGCTAATACTTATTTGGCCATGCGCGTTGCATTTTTTAATGAGTTAGACAGCTATGCGGAATCTCACCATTTAGATAGTCGTCAAATTATTCAAGGTGTTGGGCTTGATCCGCGTATTGGTAGTCACTATAACAATCCGTCATTTGGTTATGGTGGATACTGCTTACCAAAAGATACCAAACAGCTACTAGCTAATTATGACAAGGTCCCAAACAATTTGGTGCGAGCGATTGTTGACGCAAATGCTACACGTAAAGATTTTGTTGCTGAATCTATCTTGAAAAATAGCCCCAAAGTCGTCGGGATTTATCGTCTCGTGATGAAAGTTGGTTCTGATAATTTCAGAGCGTCTGCTATTCAAGGTGTTATGAAACGTATAAAAGCCAAAGGTGTAGAAGTTGTTGTGTATGAGCCAGCGCTTAATGAAGATAACTTTTTTAACTCGAAAGTAATGAAAAGCTTAGAGGAGTTTAAAGCGATATCCGATGTGATCGTAGCAAACAGAATGACAGATGATATATCTACCGTAAAAAATAAAGTTTATACGCGGGATTTATTTGGTGTTGATTCATGATTTTATTTTCAATTTTTGCTTTTTAAATTAATCTTCTAGGTTTTTATCATGGCTCTTGGTAATAAGCGTTCAGTTTTTGGTTGCTTCCTAATAATAAATATATTTTTTTCTATACTTTTAGCAATAAGGTACTTCTCATTTTTACCTGAATTTCCTACAGATATCTTAGGGTCCTCTTTTATTGTCACGAGTTTAATAGGGCAAATGGCATTATTAGGTGGGATTTTAGGTTTTTTTGCTTTTATATTTATTTTTCTTCCTAGAAAAATATTTTATTTGATTATTAGTTTTTTGGCGTCTGTTTCACTATTTGTGCAACTGATTGATACCTTTGTTTTTGCCCAGTATCGTTTTCATATCAACGAGGTCGTCCTTAAACTTGTATTGTCCGGTGATGTGGTTGATTTTTCCATCGTTACTTGGCTTGTCGCTGCTTTTAGTTTTCTCGTTATATTTTTAATTGAGTATGCTTTACTGCATTTTTTAAGTGCCTATCCAGAAAGAAAACTTAAAAAAAGGTATTTTGTATGTTTTTTTGTTTTATGTTTTTTTGTTAGTAATTTTATTCACATATGGGCTGCAGCAAACGCATACCAGCCTGTTACTATCAGTAAAAGCTATTTGCCTCTATTTCAACCTGCTACTGCAAATGATTGGATGCGAAAACATGGTTGGATTGATGAGAAGGCATTAGAGCAGCAAAAGAAGCTGTCTTTAAAAGTAAGCAGTAACCTTAACTATCCAATTGGAGAGCTGAATACAGTTACTGTCGATAAGCCTGTGAATATTATGTTTTTGGTAGTGGACTCATGGCGTTTTGATACCTTTAATGCTGATAATTCACCTAACATGTGGGCTTATGCTCAAAACGGCGTTTCTTTCGCTAATCACATATCAACAGGGAATGCGACTCGAACAGGTATTTTTGGCCTTTTCTATGGTCTACCTGGGACGTATTGGCAAAGCATGCTATCGAATCAAAGATCTCCCGTTTTTATGGATCGCCTTCAAGCGTTGGATTATCAGCTAGGTATTTTTACTTCTGCTTCTTTGACAGATCCTGAGTTTAATCAAACTGTTTTCGCCAAAGTGAATGGTTTGCGTCTAAGGTCTGAAGGAAGCTCTCCTGCTGAAAGAGATAAAAATCTGACCGAAGATTGGTTGCGGTGGTATCAACATAGAGATAAGTCTAAACCAACCTTCTCGTTTCTTTTTTACGATGCTCCGCATGGCTACGATTTTCCGAAAGATTACGACAAAAAATATGAACCTATGTTGGCGGATGTAAATTACTTAGCTCTTAATAAAGATTCTGATCCTACACCATTTATGAATCGTTATAAAACGAGTGTCCGCTATGTTGATGATTTGGCTAAACAGGTGCTGGATGAGTTGAAGTTAACTGGTGATGCCGAGAATACCCTTGTTATTATTACGGGTGATCATGCCCAAGAGTTGAATGACAATAAACTCAATTATTGGGGGCATAATAGTAATTTTACGGCAGCACAAACTCATGTACCATTTATTATGGTTGGACCTAATATTGGAGTGAAATTAGAAAAAGAAAAGCTAGATTCTATAACGAGCCATGAAGATGTTGTACCTACATTAATGAAAAATTATCTTGGCGTTACTAGTCATCTAAATACTTATTCAGAAGGCATTGATCTTTTAGGTAGTAGTGAAAAGCGAGATTGGGTGCTTTCGTCAAGTTATGCTGCTTATGCCTTGATTACTAATGATAGTATTTTGGAAGTGGGTGCTGGTGGTCAATATAAAATCTATGATTTAACAAATAGAGTAAAAAAAGGTGCAGAGCCTAACTATATCTATTTAAAGGATGCACTAGAAAGTGTTAGTCGATTTAGGAAATAGTTAGGCTTTAAATAACGGTCTGTTTTTGTATATCAGGCCGTTATTTTTTCATAGATGGAAAAATATCTTTCAGCCATTTTTTGTGGCGTATAATTTTCAATTTGTTTTTTGGCTCCCTCGACCAATCTCGTTTGAAGTGCCTTATCACTGGAAAGCTTTATTATGGCGTCTTTGAGTGCAGAACTATCGTTTGCTTCGATTAATATTCCAGTCTCGTTATTAATAACAATGTCTGGAATGCCACCAACATTAGAGGCAATGATAGGCACACCTGCATCCATAACGTCTAACAATGTAGACCCTAAACCCTCATTTCTAGAGGGGAAGGCAAAAAGATCGAAGTAAGGTAAATAGTCACCAATCTTTGGTCTGAATCCCATCCATGTAATATTTTTAATGTCTTTGGATAAAGACTCAAGTTCTTCTTTATCTGCACCATCGCCGAAAAAAACAATATGTAAGTCGGGATGGCTTTTTTCTAATAGGCTAGCAGCTTCAATAAGAACTTTTTGTCCCTTATGTTTATCAACTAATGCACCTACATGGCCAATAATTGTCTTTCCAGGAAAAGCATTTCGAAAGGCTTCGCCTTCTTTGTGATCGGTTTCTAAATGGGCTAAGGTACTAGGGATCTGATTGACTTCTCCCCATTTTTTATCACGAATTTGGTTAGCAATAAGTGTGGATATGCCCACTAATGCAGACGCATTACTGTATGTCTTTTTATTTAACCACTTATCTTTTACGACAGTATCGACTCGTCGAGTAAGTATGTAAGGGGTGTTTCTTAATAGCTTGTGAATATAAGCCCAATGGACAGCTTTGGCTTCATGCGCATGAACGATATCAGCATGAGGAGCTGCATAGTGGCCTGATAACTGGTTATTTGCCGTAACAAAAGACAGGTCCTCGACGTCAGCAAGCCTAGTACGAAGCGGGGAATCTTCTCGACAAGCAAGCAATTGCTTTATTTTAAAGTGCTTTGCTAGGGCTCTTATAAGAAGCTCTGTTTGTCTCTCGCCGCCACGGAAGCCTTTAGCGAGATTGACATGAAGTACTGTTAGCATTTTGCTCAAGGTGTATCGCCTGTTTTGTTACCAGATGTTTTTAAAGTCGTCTTGTTTTGTGACGCTAGGATCGCGTTGATATTCAAGCAGTTTAGCGTATTTGAGATAGCTATTGACCGCCGCACTCAATGCTACTGTCATTCCATCTACGCCACCCATGAATCCCCTTTGAAAAATATACTTACGGATAAAAGCATTTAGGCCGTGAGTAAAAGGAGAGAAGCAATTCGCGCGCTTGCCTTTTGCGTACATGATTTTAGCTGCTCTTCCACTGAAATTACGACCAGGCTTGGCAAATAATTCGCCAATATTTTTAAAGGAATAGTGGATGATATCGGCATCGATATTTTTGACGTTTTTAGTTTGCACGCTGGCGTGTTGTTTAACATCGGCAAAGCGAGTTTTGTCTGTATTGTATAATCGAATGCAGCGGTCAGGGTACCAACCGCAATGCTTGATCCAGCGGTTGCCAATCATATTTTGTCTGCGAAATGAGTAGCCTTCAATGCTGGTAGATTCTAGATCTAGCTGCTGAATGGCTTGTGTCATTTCTGGTGTTAAGCGTTCATCAGCATCTAAGCTTAGTACCCAAGTATTTTGAGTGTGGTTTAGTGCGACATTTTTTTGGATGCCGTCACCTAGATAGGGCTGCTTTACTACGGTTGCGCCTAAGCTCTTAGCGATTTCAATCGTATTATCGGTGCTTCCTGAGTCAACTACGATAATTTCATCGCAGACAGTTTGCATAGACTCTATACAAGCGGCGATATTTTTCTCTTCGTTGAGGGTGATGATATTGCCTGAAATTTTCATGCTTGGCTCTTCAATAAATTAACAGCGTATTCGGTGACGCTTTTGGTGGTAATGGTTTTGATGTCATTTCCTTTTTGTGGGAGCACTTTAACCGACTTTGCATGGCTTAGAAACCACTCAGTATTGGGCTCTCTAAATAGACCTATATATGGTTTTTGCATGCATTGCGCTATGTGAGATGGCCCACAGTCATTTGCTATTGTTAAGTCACAGTGATCGACTAGCTTTGCTATGTCGTTAAGAGGGATATTTACGTGAAGAGATGAGTTTTTGATATTCAGCTCCTGCATGTATTGAATTTCTCTTTTCTCATCTGGCCCTAATAGAATATGGAGATGACAATTTTTTTCTAGTGTATTGGCAATGGATTGTACAGCGCTAATAAAGTTCTCAATTCCCCATTTTTTTCCTTCACCAGCACCGCCACCAGGCATTATAAGTATGTTTAGTTCTGCTCTTTCTAGATTCAAATTGGAGTCTTGTAATAACGCTAAAAAGGGCGCTGCTAGGGCATTCAGTAGGGCGCGCTCATCTCTAATGAAGATTTTTAGATAAGCTAGCGCTCTGTATTCTGTATCACATAAAACGTTATGTTTTTCAGAAGTTAAGTGGATAAGAAAATCATTTTTTACAAAGTCGAAGACTCTCCCACCTTTAATAAATTTATATAAAATGACAGGAAGGCGATTGCTAGGTCTCAAATTAAGCAGGTTGTCACAATGCTTAAGTTTTTTAAGGTCTTCGAGTCTACTTTTTGACTGAATGCATTCTTTTACCCAAGGCAGCTGGTTGTAAATCCATCCGACATTGCTTTTTGATAAAAGAGTCAGGTCTTGATTGCCGTAGTTTTGGAAGAAGAAAAACAGCACCGGAATACTGGTTATTTGAGCTCCAAAATGTGGCCTATTTCTGAGTAATACAAGATTCATTGGGTAATGACTGTCCTTATAATCATGTCAGGAGTCAGTTGATTCTGGCAGTTGGTGTGCTCGAGCGGACAGATTCTTTTAAAGCAAGGAGAGCATTCAAGGTGAAGATTATGAATGGTCTTGTTGCTTGTGAGAGGTGGTGTAAATAATTCGCTTGTAGATCCATAGATTCCATGTACTTCAGTGCCAACGGCTGCTGCAATATGCATTAATCCAGAATCATTACTAACGGCTTTTTCTGCTACCGCCAGTAAATCTATAGCGTCTACCAATTGGGTTTTTCCACAAAGATTTACGGCAAACTCACCTAGGTGGCTAATGATTGCCTCGCCGTCGTTTTGGTCTTTTGGTCCACCTAATACCCAGATTTGATAACCCGCTTCAATGGCGCTTTTGGCTAATTCATGGAAATAAGGGATAGGCCACTGTTTAGAAGGACCAAATTCCGCACCCGCCATAAGAGCGATTGCAGGTCTATTTGATAAGCTGTGTAATTGAAAGAGTTTTTTCTGATTATCTGTGTCAACTCGTAACGCAGGTAACGGGATATCCATAGGTGGATAGGCTAACTCGTTAGGCAATCCTAAAGATGTAAAGCGTTTTACGGTTTGATTTAAAATGCTTTTATCTAGTTTGCGACGCTCATTTAGCAGAATGTAGCGCTGCTCACCAGTAAAGCCGACGCGATGCGTAACCTTAGCAAAAAAGGGTACCAGGGCAGACTTCCATGAACGAGGCATCACGATTGCGTGATCATAGTGTTCTGAACGGAGTGAATGCCCTAGTTTGCGGCGCGTACTGATCCCCCATTCACCATGACCTGTGGGCAAGGTAATTGCGTTACGAACCTCTGGCATTCTAGCCAATATAGGTGATGACCAGTTTGGACCAATGACATCTATGATAGCCTCTTCATCACGCTGTTTTAGCGTAATAAAGAGGCTCTGCGCCATGACCATATCACCAACCCAAGATGGGCCAACAATTAAATATTTAGCCATTCGTATCGAGCCAACCTAAGTAATCTTGAACACCTTGCGCTAGTCCGCGGAAATTTCCTTCATATCCAGCTTTACGAAGCTTGCATATGTCTGCCTCAGTGAAGCTTTGATAAGCCCCTTTTAAGTGTTCAGGGAAGGGAATGTATTCAATTTCGCCTTTTCCATAATGGGCTATAACAGTTTCAGCTATTGTGCGGAAAGGCTCTGCTTTACCTGTACCTAGATTAAAAATACCTGACTTCTCTGGGTTTTCTAGGAACCAAAGTTTGGTATTAACCAAATCTTCAACGTAAATGAAATCACGGCTTTGACCGCCAGCTTCGTAGCCATCGTAAGCGCCAAAAAGCTTTGGATTCTCGCCAGCAAGTACTTGGTTACGAAGGTGGAAAGCCACGCTTGCCATGCTGCCTTTATGTTGCTCACGAGGTCCATACACGTTGAAATAGCGGAAACCAACAATTTGGCTTTTCGCTTTCGGCAAAATAGCGCGAATGTATTGGTCAAATTGGAATTTTGAGTAGGCGTACATGTTAAGTGGCTTTTCGTTTTCACGGGACTCCTGAAAAACGGGGCCAGAACCATAAACAGAAGCTGAAGACGCATAGGAAAATGGTGCATCATGTTTTAAACAAAAATCTAGTACCGCTTTTGAATATTGATAATTCACGTCCATAACATACTTACCGTTCCACTCTGTGGTTGCTGAGCAAGCACCTTCATGGAAAACGGCAATAGGGTTAATGCCTAATGTATCGTTCTTAATAGCATCCAAGAAGTCATACATATCCATGTAATCAGCAATATCAAGATCGGACAGGTTTAGACATTTTTTACCGTCCGTCAAATCATCTACCAAAAGGATATTCTTGATGCCTTTGTTGTTTAAGGCCTTGATGATATTACTGCCAATGAATCCGGCACCACCAGTTACTATATACATAATATATTTGTCCTAATATCTAAGGTTTTGCCTTTGCTAAGTTTACGTATAAGCCTAAGCCAGTAAGCTAAAACTAGAAAGAGCCCAGAAAACCGTTGTTTGCTTTTGCCCATGCTATCACTTCTGTCAGGCCGAGAAAAATATGATAGCTGCTGGTTCCGGGAAGCGGATAGTTTTTTGGTGTGTTGTCTTCGTTAAGGTATTCATTCCAACGGCCGTTTGGTAGAAAATAGTGCTGCTGAGCAAAGTTGATGCATTTCTCTAAACGGTCGATTTTCTCTTCTTTGCCAATCGGCATTACTGTGACTGCTTTTAAATATTCGGTAATCGGCCAGATACGTTTTTCTTTATCAATGGGGTGCTTGGTATCTCCATCTATTTGATTATAAATGCCGCCATTGTTGGCTAGTCCATGTCTGGTTGCTGTTAGCCATAGTTGTTGTGCTAAGTCAGTATAGTCGGAGTTAGGGATTATTTTATTTGCTTGGTAAAGCAACCAGACCCATTCGAAGTGATGCCCAGGTTCTACTTGATTGCCTGTTTGAGGGTCAATACTCCAATCAGCACTAAAAAACTCACGTAGTGTCTTCGTTTCTTTGTGATAAAAACGTTCAAGTGCTAATGAAAGTAGAGATTGGATAGCCTCTTTATAATCGTCATCGTTAGTTGTATTAAAAGCAGCAACATAACCTTCTAGTAAGTGCATGTGTGGGTTTTGGCGACGAATTTGGCTTGTATCGACAGGATAGGATTCATAAAAACCACCTGATAGGGCTCGCATATTATCTAATAAAAAGAGATGCGTTTTTTTCATAAAAATAAGAGCGCGATCATCTTTTGTTACTCTGTAATAATGGCTAAAAGACAGTAATACGAAAGCAAGAGCATATGCGTCTGATTGTGTGTCTTTGATTGAAAGATCGTCATGCAACGAAAAAATCCAGCGTTCATCGATAAAATAATGAGAAGTGATGAAGTCGAAAAGCGGGGTTAGCTTCACTTGCCACTCTGGCATGTTTTTGATCTGGCAGGCATGACTAAAAGTATATAGCTGACGACATTGAGTTAATAAACGAACACGGCCAACACTATTGTTGGTCCAGTCATGGTTCATGCTTTCATAACTATAGCCATCTTCCTTGTTGATACCATAACAAGACCAATTGTTTAAAAGTTCATCAAATAAGAACGATTGGCTAGATAATAGAGCGGAATTCAGCATTGTGTAAAAGCCTTATTTCGTATGTTTTAGGTATGTCCAACTTGGTGTGGGAGTATGATAAGATGAGTGTCTCTAAAAATCGATTATTATGTGCCTATGAACTCTTCGTATTTGAATTTTAAAGATAAACACATCCTTGTTGTTGGGGATGTGATGTTAGATCGCTACTGGCATGGTGGCACCTCGCGTATTTCTCCTGAAGCTCCGGTTCAAGTCGTTAAGGTTTCCAGTATTGAAGATCGCCCCGGTGGTGCCGCAAACGTAGCACTTGGTTTGGCTAAATTAGGTGTATCTGTAACGTTAGTAGGTGTAGTCGGCAACGATGAAAATGCTGATGTTTTGTCTCGTTGCCTAGAAGAGGTAGGGGTGACTTGTCGTTTTGTTCGCTCAGAAACCTTACCAACCATCACTAAATTGCGTGTGATGAGTCGTCATCAACAACTTATTCGTTTGGATTTTGAAGAGCGTGAAGACAGTCTTTCTCAAAATGAAGCATTGGCAAAAGTCGTCGAGGAGTGTTTGCCTGAATCTGATGCTGTCATTTTTTCTGACTATGCAAAAGGCTGCCTTGCTGATGTTCAGTCTTTGATTAAATTATCAAATGCGGCGAAAGTGCCTAGTTTTGTTGACCCTAAAGGTAATGACTTCTCAATCTATCAAGGAGCAACCTTAGTTAAGCCGAACCTTCTTGAGTTCGAAATGATAGTGGGTAAATGCCGCTCAACGAAAGAGTTGGAAGAAAAAGCCAAAGCTCTGCGCGAGCAATTTGGCTGGAAAGCATTATTGGTCACTCGTGGTGAAGACGGTTTGATTTTATTGAGTGATGATAAACCTCCTTTTTCATTGGCGACGGCTGCCAAAGAGGTGTTTGATGTTACGGGCGCTGGTGATACCGTTGTTGCAGTTTTGACTGCGGTTTATGTTACGAGTAAGCGTTTTATTGATGCTGTTGAATACGCTAACCAAGCAGCGGGTTATGTCGTTGGAAAACTGGGTACGGCATCAATCAGTGCTGAGCGACTAGACGCCATCATGTTTCAGCGTTCACATAACACAAACTTTGGCGTGCTTTCTCCAGAAGACCTGCTTGAGCAAATTAAACTGGCGCAGATGAATGGTGAAAAGATTGTTTTTACGAATGGTTGTTTCGATATTCTTCATCCTGGACATATTGCTTACATGAAGCAGGCCAAAGCGCTTGGAGATCGTTTAATTGTTGCCGTCAATACCGATGCATCAGTTAAGCGACTCAAAGGTGAAAAACGTCCAATTAATAACTTGATTCACCGTATGTCTGTGCTTGAAGGCGTGGGCTCTATTGACTGGGTAACTTGGTTCGACGAAGACACACCAAAAGAAATTATTGAATTCTTAACGCCTGATGTTTTGGTTAAAGGTGGGGATTACACCATAGAAACAATTGTTGGTGCTGATCATGTCTTAGCTCATGGAGGGGAAGTGAAAGTTTTGACTTTTGTTGATGGTTACTCAACTACCTCTATCATCGAAAAAGCGAATTTATAAATGCAAGATAAAGAAAATATAGAAATCGAAACTCCGGCTCCCAAAGTGCCTGTTTCTGGGATGCAAAACTATTTTCGTCTTTTGGGTTATGTGCGCTCATCTTGGTTGTATTTGGTTCTTAGTATAATAGGTTATGTCATTTATGCTTCGATGGAGCCAGCTTTAGCTGCTTTACTAAAGCATATTGTAGATATTGTTTCTGTAGGGCAAATATCAGATAGTCGTCTATTAATACCTTTGGCTATTCTGGGGGTTTTTATTGCTCGAGGGATAGGTACCTTCTTGGGTAACTACTTTATGGCGAAAGTCGCCAATAATGTAGTGTTTGATTTACGTACCAGCATGTTTAATAAGCTCGTACTCTTACCTTCTAATTATTATCATTCTATTCCTACTGGACGACTTCTCGCTAAGCTGACATACGATACTGAACAAGTCATTGGCTCTATTACTCAGGCAATACGTGTTCTTTTGCGTGAAGGCCTAACAGTTGTTGGTTTGTTAGGCTATATGATCTATATGAACTGGCGCCTTTCTTTATTGTTTTTATTGGTTGTGCCTTTAATTGGCTTAATTGTTTCTTATGCATCTAAGCGTTTTCGCAAACTGAGTACTAGAATTCAAAATGCGATGGGTGGTGTTACTGATGTGGCATCAGAAGCGATTAAAGGTCATGAAGTGGTTAAAATATTTGGCGGTAGCCAGTATGAAATATCGCGTTTCCATAAGGCTGCGAATGAAAACCGTCGTTCTCAGTTAAAAATGGAAATGACTAAATCTCTTAATATTCCGATTGTGCAGTTCATTCTTGCGCTGATGATGGCGATTTTAATTTGGTTTGCCTTGAGTCCTTCGATCAGTTCTCATATGTCTCCAGGGGATTTTATCGCTTTCCTGACTGCCGCTGGTATGTTGGGTAAGCCTATTCGTCAGCTGACTGATGTAAACAGTATTTTGCAAAAAGGTATTGCTGCTTCTTATAGTATTTTTGATTTCTTGGATTTGCCAGAAGAGGTTGATAAAGGATTAACACCTGCAACCCGATTTAAGGGGGATATTGAGTGGGATAATATGTCCTTTAAATACACTGGTGCTGAGAAACAGACATTAAAAAATATTAGTTTGTCTTTGCCAGCTGGAAAAACTTTGGCGTTAGTAGGGCGTTCAGGTAGTGGTAAATCTACGATAGCGAACTTAATTCCGCGTTTTTATGATATTGATGATGGTTCCTTGAGTATAGATGGCGTTCGTATCAATGATTATAAGTTGACTGAGCTGCGCTCTAATATCGCTTTGGTAAATCAACAAGTTGTACTTTTCAATGGCACGATTCGAGATAATATCGCCTACGGTTATTTGCGTGATACCAGTGTAGAAGATGTCATTGAAGCAGCTAAAGCGGCCAATGCTTGGGACTTTATTCAAGAGCTTGATCATGGTCTAGATACCATGGTTGGCGAGAATGGTGTTCTCTTGTCAGGTGGTCAGCGACAGCGTATTGCGATAGCTAGAGCTATCTTGAAAAATGCGCCTATTTTGATTTTGGATGAAGCAACGTCAGCATTGGATACGGAATCAGAGCGAGCAATTCAGACTGCCCTAGATGGTCTAATGGCGAATCGTACCACTATCGCTATTGCCCATCGATTATCGACCATTGAGAATGCCGATATTATTGCGGTTGTGGATCATGGTGAGATCATTGAACAAGGCTCGCACAGTGAGTTGTTAGCGATGAATGGTGCTTATGCGCAGCTTCATAATCAGCAATTCAGCGAGACACCAGCTTAATTATGTGGCTGTACCGTTCTTTACTAGTCTTATTAACGCCGGTTATTTTATCTAAAATACGGCGTTTTAAGAAAACTTATCAGGACTATCGTGCTAAAGAAGCGTTTGGCTTTTGGCCTTCTGTTGAAGCGGATTTATGGATTCATTGTGCGTCTGTGGGCGAAGTGCTTGCTGTACGCCCGTTAGTGCTTCAATGGCGTGAAAAATACCCTACACAGCGATTATTAATTACCACTATGACACCGACGGGTGCAGAGCAAGTAGTAAAAACCTTTCCTTTTGCAGAGCATCGATACTTACCAATGGACTGGCGTTCAAGTGTTAAAAGGGCGCTAAGAAAATTGACCTGTAAGCATTTATTAATTGTTGAAACCGAACTTTGGCCTAACTTGTTGCAATTGACTAAGCAGCGAGGTCTACGTGTTGAAGTGGTGAATGCCCGTTTGAGTGATCGTTCTTTCCTGCGCTATCAGAAGTTTTCAGCTATCTCGCGCCCCTTATTTGCTTTACCGGATTGTTTTTTGGCGCATGCACAAGCTGATGCAGTGCGCTTTGAAGCGTTGGGAGCAAAAAAAGTATTAGTGACAGGAAGTATTAAATTCGATCTTGCTGTGCCGCCTGAAGTATTTCAAGTTAACTGGCGTCGACAGTTAGGTTCAAGGTTTGTCTGGGTGGGAGGAAGTACTCACCAAGGTGAAGATGAAATGCTATTGCGCGTTCATAAGGCGCTGCTACAAAAATATCCAGATGCGTTATTGGTACTGGTTCCTCGTCATCCTGAACGCTTCGAAGCAGTACAAGCTTTAGCTATGCAGTCTTTTGAGCGAGTTGCTCTTCGTACTCAAACGGCACTCGATCAATGGGCTAACTTTGATGTGGTGATTGGCGACTCCATGGGTGAGTTGATGTATTACTATCAAGCATCTGATATGGCTTTTGTTGGTGGCAGTTTGATTAAACGCGGTGGCCACAATCCAATTGAGCCCGCCTTGCTTGGAAAGGCAATTTTAGTTGGACCTTATACCTTTAATTTTATGGATATTACTGAACAACTTTTGCAGGTCAATGGCGCTATTCGTTGTCAAGACGAAGCGCAATTGACAAAAGTAGTTGTGGATCTTGCGGGGCAATCTTCTCAGCGGTTCCGTCTCGGTCAAACTGCGTTGCGTTTTGCGGAAAAAAATCAAGGTGCAGTCACCAGAGTGCTTGCTGAAATAGACTTCCGTTGATCGACTCTTTACAATAAACGCTCATTATCTCATGGGGTGCTTTAGCATTTAGTAAATGTTAGAGCTGAGAAGCAGATTGTCTGCTAACCCACCGAACCTGATCCAGATCATGCTGGCGTAGGAATCGAGATAGCAAGTTGAACTGCCGACATATATAGTAGCTCAAAAATCATCCTTGCCATTTCCCCTGTACGCCGCTCACTTATTTTAGGAGCGACACTTTGAAACCATTTTTGTTAAGCACTCTTTTTTCTGCGGCTGTTATTAGTCTTGGCGTAGCTTTTTCGCCTGTAACATTAGCCAAAGATACTCTGAATATCTATACCTATGATGCGTTTGCATCCGACTGGGGCCCAGGCCCGAAGATAAAAGCTAATTTCGAAAAAGAATGTGCCTGTGAAGTGAATTTTGTCGCATTGGACTCTTCGGTTGGTATTTTGTCCCGCGCGCAATTAGAAGGGAAATCGTCACAAGCTGATGTACTTTTGGGGTTAGACCTAAATCTAATGGAAGCCGCAAAACAGACAGGCCTATTGGCGAACCATGCTGTTGATACTTCAGCTGTCACTATTGCTGGTGGTTGGTCGGATAAAACCTTCGTGCCATTTGATCAAGGTCACTTCGCTTTTATTTACAATTCTGAAACGCTTCAAAGTCCGCCAACTAGTTTGAAAGAAGTGGTGGATAATCAAAACCTGCGTGTTATTTATCAGGATCCAAGAACGAGCACGCCAGGGCTTGGTCTGTTGTTATGGGTGAAATCTGTTTATGGCGATAATGCTGCTGATGCATGGGGGCGTTTGGCTTCTCATACCGTGACAGTAACGAAAAGTTGGTCCGACGGCTATGGTTTATTTTTGAAAGGCGAAGCGGATGTTGTGTTGAGCTACACCACATCTCCTGCTTATCACATTGTTGCGGAAGGGGATAATAAGTATAAAGCTGCTGCAGCCAGTGAAGGCCTTTATCCACAAATCGAAGTGGCAGCGATGATGAAAGGTGCGCCTCATCCTGCCTTGGCGAAGCAGTTTATGCAGTTTATTTTGCAGCCAGGTTTCCAATCGACAGTTGCAACGGGCAATTGGATGTTACCCGTGGTTAAGCTAGATGAAAAATTACCAGCGGCTTTTGACAGTGCTTTAAAACCGGTAAAGAGTTTGGTTCTGCCGGCAAAAGACGTGGCACAACATCGTAAAGCTTGGATTGATGAGTGGTTAAATGCCACGACTCGATAATCGACGTTAAGTTGTTTTTCTTTCGAACCGTCAAAGGGTTATTGCCGGCGCTATTAGGTGTTGGTTTTTTCCTGCTAATGGGAGCTGCCAGTTTGGCGGCTCTTTTGCGTTATAGCGAATTACACTCTTGGCTTGGCTATATGCAGCAGCCTTATCTTTGGCGGGTTGTACGCTTTTCCTTATGGCAAGCGCTGCTAAGCAGTGGTATTAGCTTACTTATTGCTATTCCTGTTGCTTCTTGTCTTATTCATCGCCAGTTTTATGGCCGATCTGCTTTACTGCAATTGTTTTCAGTTTCCATGGTGGTGCCAACCATTGTGGCGATTTTAGGCTTGGTGGTTGTCTATGGTCGTACCGGGTGGCTGAATCAGTTGTTTGGGGTACAAATTCCCTTGTATGGTTTGGTGGGGATCTTGCTTGCCCATGTGTTTTTTAATATGCCGCTGGCCGTGCGCCTTTTATTGCAAGGTTATGACTTAATTCCATCAGGGCAGTGGCGTCAGGCTTCGCAACTTGGGTTTTCTCGTTGGGCAGCTTTTCGCTGGATTGAATGGCACTACATGAAAAAGGTTCTACCTGGAGCATTTGTGCTGATTTTTATGTTGTGCTTCTCTAGCTTTGCTGTGGTGTTAAGCTTAGGTGGCGGCCCAAAATATAGTACTTTGGAAGTGGCTATTTATCAGGCGCTTAGATTTGATTTTGATCTAAATAAAGCCAGTTTTTTAGCTTTGCTGCAGGTATCAATATGTACTTTATTCGCAGTTATTGTTTATCGGATCGCACCGATTAACCGTCAAGATGTGAGTTTATTAGCGGTAAAGAGTTATTTACTTAAAGATTCTTTTTGGGCTAAGTCGGCAGATTACTTGGCCTTACTATGTGCGTTTGTATTGGTTATTCCGCCTTTTTTAGCGATTTTTGATCCGATTTTCTCACCTGTTTTTTTCAAGACATTACAGTCTGTTGCTTTGTGGAATGCTGTGCTTGTTTCATTGCAAATTGCTATTCCAGCGGCTCTGGTAAGTTTGCTGCTTGGTGTCTGTTTTGGTGTGCTGGCGCGGTTTTGTATGGCGCGTCAGTATTTTGCTTTTTTGCCGAATAAAATCGAGCATCTAGGGAATATGATTTTAATGGTGCCGGGTTTGGTGATTGCCACTGGCTTGTTTTTGACTTTGCGTGATTTTGGCTGGGGGTTGCAGTCGAGTTATTGGATTGTTGTGTGGGTCAATGCGGTTATGGCGCTGCCTTTTGTGCTGCGAGCTTTGATGCCAGTAATGTACCAACAAGAGCGGCGCTTTCGAAATGTATATTTAAGCTTGGGGATTCAGTCTTGGTCGCGCTGGTGTCTTGAGTGGCCGTTGATTCGACCAAGTGTTGCGCAAGCGTTAGGTTATGCTCTTCTGCTGTCTTTGGGTGACATGGGGGTGATTGCTTTATTTGGTAGTCAGGGTTTAGTGTCTTTGCCACTGTATTTATTTCAATTGATTGGCTCTTATCGGTTGGAAGAGGGGGCTTGTGTTGCTGTGGTATTAATTTCTCTATGCTTGATCTTGTTTTATTGTTCGTCTCGCTTTATTGGTGGAGTAACAGCACGTGTTAAAAATTAACCTTCAATATGATTGGGAGAATTTTCATGCCAATTATTGTGTGGAGATTTCCCCTGGTGTCACCACTTTACTTGGTGGCAGTGGTGAAGGAAAAAGTACGCTATTGCATTTATTGGGTGGCTTTTTAGACGGCCGTGGAGAGCTTTTTTTCAACGAAGAATCACTGCTTTCTTTACCCCCTTACGAAAGGCCAATATCGACCTTATTTCAAAGTGATAATTTATTTCCGCAATTAACCGTCTGGCAAAATGTCGCCATTGGTTTGTCTCCTTCTCTCTCTTTAAGCGGTGAGCAAAAAACAAGAATTCAGTGGGCGCTTGAAAAAACACAGCTTGTTGATAAAAAAGACCGCTATCCACAGGCTTTGTCTGGCGGGCAAGCCCAGAGGGTCGCTATTGCACGGGCATTGGTACGAAAAAAACCTATCCTGTTACTCGATGAACCTTTTAGTGCTTTGGATCCTGCCTTACGAGAAGAAATGCTCTACTTGGTCAATAATGTAACGCTAGAATTGGGATTAACCACCTTGTTGGTATCGCATTTGCCGCAAGAAGCGAGTTTGGTCGGCGGACGAGTTATCTTGATTGAGCATGGTCGTGTTACAGCTTATGAACCCGTATCTGTTTTATCTCAAATCGAGCCTCATCCGCTTTTTTCTCGTTACCTTGGAATGCCTAGTTCTGGATTGCCGAGCGCTGAAGGAGCTAATAGCTCGACAATCTAGCTTGATTGAGTTAAACAGTCTTCCTGCTTCACTTACATAGAAAGAGCGATTTAGTGTTAGATGATAACGAGTTATTAAAGAAAGGCATTGTGATGACAATCGCTTATGCGTTTGTTATGTCGCTTACTGCACTGGCAGCCAAACAGGCTCAAACCATGATCGCGGTATCAACCCTAGTTTTTTGGCAGAGTTTATTTTGTGCCTTAATACTTCTACCCCAAATGCGCGGACGTTGGCAAAAACGATCGCTTTCTGTGTGGAAAATTCACTTTTTGCGCAGTTTTGGTGGCTTCATTGGTTTTCTTTTTTATTATTGGTCGTTGAATCATATTCCTTTGGTGGAAGCTTCTTTACTTCGAACCTGCGCGCCATTGTGTGTTCCTTTTGTGGTGCTAATACTGCATAAAATCAGAATTCCAAAGGCGCGTTGGTTACCGCTTATAATTGGTTTTATTGGTGTGGCATTTGTTATTCAGCCTACGCCGGACCACTTAAATCCTTGGCATATTGTTGGTTTTATTTCTGCTATTGGCTTGGCCTTGTCTATGGTGACAACGCGAATGCTGTCTCAGCAGGTATCAGGTCAAGAAACCTTGTTTGTGTATTTTTTGGTGTCGACAATATTGTCTCTACCTTTGATGTTAGTGCAGGGTGATTCTTTGGTTTTACCTATTGCTGTATGGCCTCTGGTGGCTGCGGTCACCATCACTTTGTATGTAGGTATGTACCTTTATAATTTGGCTTATACCTATGCGCCAGCAAGTGTTGTTTCTCCCGTTAGTTATGTTGGTGTGGTGTTTAGTGGGTTTTGGGGATGGGTTGTCTGGGGCCATGTCCCTGACATTTACGCCATTCTTGGAATGTTGTTTATTTTTTCAAGCATTTTGATTAGTACCCGAATGGCGCGAAATAGAGGCTAGGCCGTTCGCAGCTTTTTTTTGTTTAGTATTGTCGCCACAAATATTCCTGAAAAAATTAATGTTATACCGACGTAATGGAAGCTAAGCAGTTGTTCGCCTAGGAATATCACTGATAGGCCGATACTGAATACTGGGAGGAGGTGGATAAAGTGTCCTGCGGTTGCCGCACCGAGTTTCTGTACGCCAGTATTCCAGCATAAAAAAGCCCCAATTGAAGCAAATAGCCCCATATAAATGATGGCGCCCCAGTTACTTACTGTGAAGTCAGTTAGTTGACTATGTCCAAATAGGAAGAATAGTGGAGCCTGAAACAAGGTTCCTATAATTGCTGTGCAGGCAAAGAAACCAATCAAAGACATTTCTTTCGGGCGTTTTGCAATGAGTACCGAATAAATAGCCCAGCTAATAGCCGCCGTAATAATCCATAAGTCGCCTTGTGAGAAACTTAAGTGTAAAAAGGTTTCTAAACTGCCGCGGCTAACGATGGTAATTGCACCAAGGGTGGAAATGAGTATGCCAGTATTCTGTAACCAAGATGTTTTATTTCCCAACAGTAGACGAGCTGTAATTAGTATCATTACCGGCATGATGGAATTGAGTAGTACTGCATTGGTGACTGTTGTGGTACTGAGCCCTATATAAAGGAAAAGATTGTAATTGCAAATGCCAAGCCAGCCAAAAAGAACAAGCAAAGGCCAGTTTTTTGCGATAATACTTCGTTCTCGCCAAAGCTTCTTATAAGCAAAAGGCAAAATGATTAGGCAGGCAAGGCTCCAGCGTAAGAAAGATATTGAAAACGGGTCTATTCCATTGGAAACGGTTAATCGTCCTAAAATGTAATTGCCTGACCAGAAAAAAATAGGCAGTAATAGGTAGATGAATGCTGGCATTTTTTTGTCCTTATTGTTTTTTTCTTTTTGCCCAGTTTTGAATAAATAGGCCAACTAGAATACAAGCTAAACCAATGAGTGTGGAACGTAAGA
This sequence comes from Marinomonas polaris DSM 16579, assembly GCF_900129155.1. GTDB lineage: Bacteria > Pseudomonadota > Gammaproteobacteria > Pseudomonadales > Marinomonadaceae > Marinomonas > Marinomonas polaris. Next base: position 7,573 of record NZ_FQVF01000019.1, on the reverse strand, counting down.
TAGGTTCACCTGCGAATTGTGAAAGCCAGATAATTGATAGCAATGGGGATAGAAATATTAAGTTCGCTACTTGGCTGGCATTAGTTGTTAGTTTTAATGCTCTATTCCACAATACAAAACTTAGTCCCATTTCAAATAAACCAATATAAATTGCGCCCCATAATCCATCATTATTCCAGTGGTTTAGTTCACCTGTTACGCCTGCAAATATCGTGATTAAGGGGAGTGCAAAGGCAAAATTAAGCGTTAGGCCGATTAAACTGGGGCGTTTGTCTTTTGTGTTCAATAACCAATAAAGAGCCCAGATAATAGTACTTAGAAGGGCGAAGGCAACACCTGTGACGTTTGAAAACTCTAGTGACGCTATCTGGCCGCGAGTAGATATATAAAGTACGCCAAAATAGCACGCCGCAGCTGCGATATAGTCCGCGCTTTTTATGCGTTGTTTGAGTATTGGGACGGCCATAAAGCTAAGCATAATGGCCCAAGTATAATTTATCGCTTGTGCCTCTTGTGCTGGAAGCATGTTGTAAGCTTGAAGTAATATTAGGTAATAAAGAAAGGGGTTGATTGCGCCAAAAAATAAAGATGATTTCCATGATTGCTTGGCGAAGCTAATTAATTGCTTTGTTTCACCCTTTAATGCAATCAGGGTTGTTAAAAAAATCAATGAGACGATGTTCGCAACAAGCAATAACTGTGTGGGCGAGAAGTACTTGAGTGATATAGAAAACGCAGTGGCAACGGTCGACCAAAGTAACACGGCCCCAAGGCCAAACAGCATGGCTTGGGTGTTGTTGGAAAATTTACTCATGACTTATTATTCCGAAAACTCAGATTTACCTGTGATGCGATATTTATGTTGTATCTATTAAAATGAAAAGATAATACCAGCTAGAATAGATGTGATCGTATTGTCCTCTACAATAGGGCTTTTTAAAATTTCACTATCGAATTTAGTGTGATTGATGCCTAACATCAGATTTACACTTGTTGAAAGTGGATAAATGCCTCTTACCCCATATCTGATTTGAGAAACGGCACCTGAATCGTATGCAGCGATAGCACCACCAGTATTTACTGATTCGCTTTGAGAGACACCAAATAAGTGGTTGCTCATTTTACTGTCCATGTAGCGATATGATATGGAAGGGATGACCTTCCATGCGCCGACAGGAAGTGGATATCCTAAGGCGATTTGTGCATAGTAGCCATCATGTTCACCGCTAATATCTTGAGCAAATTTTGTTGAAATCGGCCCCACTCGATAACTGGCAAAAGCCATGATGCTGTCATCTCTATCATCTAGTTGTTGGATGTTTATATTATCTGAGTCGTCAGGGTCAAAGTTTGAACTTTCGTAAGAAAAGCCGATAGCAAAGTTTTGTGGTGCTTGTTTGGGTAAAAAACGATAACCAATTTCAGGTAATTGAAGGAAAAAGTGTTCACCTTCATAACTTATGTTGGGAAGGAATTTAGATTGAGTATCTGTCTCTTTGTACACGGATTCTGATACAGCACCAATGATGCCTAAGCTACCATCAGCTTGAGCAATAATAGGTGTGGATAGCAATAATGCTAAAAATGCTTTTTTCATGATGTCCATATCCGTGGGGTAGAGTGAATTATGAAGAATCTAATTCTATTGTCTTTAATTGAGCCTGTAAAATAACCAAAGTAAAATAGGTTTTATTTTTACTGTTTTAGACTAAGAAGGGTGATGCGAGTATTACTTTGGTTGATTTCGTTTACTTATTGTTCACTAGTGCTATATAATGCGCGTCCCTGTAAATCAATACTCCTTGTCTCACAGCTTTTTTAACAGGGGGAGCGTGGAGACTAAGAACCCATAAGGAGAGCTTAAATGCGTCATTATGAAATCGTCTTTCTGGTTCACCCAGATCAAAGCGAGCAAGTACCAGCAATGGTCGAGCGTTACACTAACCTAATCACTGAAGATGGTGGTCAAGTTCACCGTCTTGAAGATTGGGGCCGTCGTCAACTAGCTTACCCAATTAACAAAATTCACAAAGCACACTATGTTCTTATGAACATTGAGTGTTCTGACAGTGTTTTGTCTGAACTAAACGACACTTTCCGCTACAACGATGCCATCATCCGTAACTTGGTGATTCGTCGTAAAGAAGCGGTAACTGACGTATCTCCTATTAAAGCTTCTGAAGGTCGTGAAGATCGTCGTTCTGCTCCTCAACGTGAAGAGCGTAACCACGACAATTCTGACGAAGTATCTGAAGAATCTGAAGATTAATCTATTTTTATTAGGAGACACTCATGGCTCGTTTTTTCCGTCGTCGTAAGTTCTGCCGTTTTACAGCAGAAGGCGTTAAAGAGATCGATTACAAAGATCTAGACACACTGAAAGGTTATATCACTGAAACTGGTAAAATCGTACCTAGCCGTATTACTGGCACTAAGGCTCGTTACCAGCGTCAGCTAGCGACTGCAATCAAACGCGCTCGCTACATTGCTATTCTTCCTTACACTGACAGCCACTTTAATTAATAGGCTTAAAGAAGCGCTTTTATGGGTGGTTTAGCTAAATGGGTAATGAAAAAACGCTTGAATGCCATTATTGGTGTGATGGTGTTTGGTCTAATTCCTATGATGTTTTGGCTGGCGGCTGCAATCTTAGGATTGGTGGTGCTTCGTAAAGGTGTAAAAGAAGGAATACCTGTATTAGCTTGGGGTTGTCTACCAGCACTTGTGTTGTGGATGTTCCAAGGAGATGCTACGGCGCTCATGGTATTAGTTGATGTGATGTTGTTGAGCTATTTGCTTAGATCAACAATGTCATGGAGTTGGGTGCTACTAGTCGGCAGCTTTTTGGCGGTTATTAGTACTCTGCTTCAGCCTCTTTTGATGGCAGATATTTTGAATTTGGCGGTAACGTTGGTTCAGAGTGTTTTGACGAAAGAAGGTGTTGAAGTTCCTGATAAAAATTTAATTTTTAACCAGGCGGTGATGGCTATATCCATCTTCCAAGTGGTCATTGCTATTATTTCTTTGTTTTTGGCAAGAAAATGGCAAGCAGGGCTCTATAATCCAGGCGGATTACGTACTGAATTTCATCAGTTAAGACTGCCAATAGTGTTTAGTTTGGTGTTGGGTGGAATGATTCTAATAGGTGAAAGCCTAGGTGGATCTTTTATTGTTCTTTCTCAAGCCGCTGTACCTGCTTTGGTGTTGCCGGGGCTCGCTCTAGTGCATGGTGTTTTAGCAAAAAAAGAAATTGGGATTGTTGGACTGATCGCATTTTATCTTGTAGGTTTTTTTGTCCTGAATGTGTACTTTGCAAATATTCTTGTCGCACTTTGTGTGATTGATAGCTTTGTAGATATTCGTTCTAGAATATAAGGTAAGGCGTCCAACTCAAGTGATAGCTAATGATTAATTAGAGGTGATCGAGATGGAAGTTATTCTACTCGACAAAGTAAACAAGCTAGGCGGTATTGGTGACGTTGCTGTTGTTAAACCAGGCTATGCTCGTAACTTTTTGATTCCGAACAAAAAAGCTGTAATGGCTACTAAAGCTAACTTGGCTAGCTTTGAAGAGCGCCGTGTTGAACTTGAAGCGCAAGCTGCAGAGCGTAAAGCTGCTGCTGAAGCTCGTGCTTTAACGCTAGAAGGCAAAACTTTCACTATCGCTGCAAATGCTGGTGATGAGGGTAAGCTTTTTGGTTCTATCGGTACTCGTGACATCGCTGATGCTATTTCTACGCAAGTAGCTGTAGAGAAAGCTGAAATCCGTCTTCCAGAAGGCGCGATTCGTCACACAGGTTCTTTCGAAGTAGACGTTCAACTTCATTCTGAAGTTATTGTAACGGTTACTTTAGAAGTAATCGCTGAGTAATTTGCTTCGGTAAATTACTTAAGAAAGATGCGAGTCTTTCTTAAATAAGAGAAGGGTATCTTGCTTTGCAAGATGCCCTTTTTTTGTTGGCGTGATAAGCTAATCTTTCTGTATTTTTTCTGTATTTGTATGGGTATTTTGCGTGCAACTAAATGATTCTGAAGTCGCTTCTATTAAATTACCACCGTATTCCATTGAGGCTGAGCGTTCAGTTGTTGGCGGGTTGATGTTGGATCCCCAAGCTTGGGAGAAAGTCTCCGAGCTTGTTATTGCTGATGATTTTTATCGTCCAGAGCATAAGGCAATTTTTACCGTTATTGCTCGTCTAGCTGACGAATCAGAACCTATTGATGTGGTTACCATTGGTGAGCGATTAGATAAGCGTGGCGATCTAGAATCTATTGGTGGTATGGCATATTTAATTGAGGTTGCTGAAGCCACGCCAAGTGCCTCCAACATCGCTTCCTATGCTGATATCGTTCGTGAGCGTTCTATTTTGCGCCGTCTTATTTCTACAACAAACGATATATCTGCGCGAGCTTTTCACCCAGAAGGTATGACTGCTGCTGAAGTATTGGATGAAGCTGAGCGAAAAATATTTCAAATAGCTGAGGGTGGAGAGAAAAAAGGCGGCCCGCGAATTGCCGCAGATATTTTAAGTGCCACCGTCGATAAAATTGATGAGCTGTACCATCAAGAAGGTGCCATTACAGGTTTAAGTACGGGCTTTACTGATTTAGATGCTATGACGGCAGGGTTGCAGAAGTCGGATTTGATTATTGTGGCAGGGCGACCTTCCATGGGTAAAACGACCTTTGCGATGAACTTGGTAGAAAATGCCGCCATGATTAGTGATAAGCCCGTTATTGTATTCAGTTTGGAGATGCCTGCTGAATCACTCATGATGCGTATGTTGTCTTCCCTTGGTCGAATCGATCAGACTCGAATGCGTTCTGGGCAACTGGTTCAGGAAGACTGGGATAAGTTAATGTCTGCGGTAAAAATGCTAAAAGATCGCAAGCTCTTTATTGATGATACTGGTGGTATTAGCCCAACAGAAATGCGCTCACGTGTGCGACGTATTGCTCGTGAACACGGTGGTGTTGCAATGATCATGGTCGATTACCTTCAGTTGATGCAAATTCCAGGTTTCACTGAAGGTCGTACCAATGAGATCTCTGAAATCTCTCGTTCTCTTAAGGCTATAGCCAAAGAAATGGAATGCCCTATGGTGGCGCTTTCTCAGCTCAACCGTAGTTTGGAGAATCGACCCAATAAGCGCCCAGTTAACTCTGATTTGCGTGAATCTGGGGCAATTGAGCAGGATGCCGATGTTATTTCCTTTGTATATCGAGATGAGGTTTATCACGAAGATACACCGCATAAAGGTATTGCTGAAATTATTATCGGTAAGCAGCGTAATGGTCCAATTGGTACATGCCGATTGGCATTTGTGGGTAAATATACTCGCTTTGAAGATTTAGCGCCGGATGCTTACCGAGACTTTGATGATGAATAAGTCAATGTGATATATTTTTAGGGTATATTTACAAATAGTAACAATCCAGCATACGTGATAAAAATAACTAATATAAAAAATCGAGAGTTGTTTATGCGAAAAATGCCAGTAACAAATAAAGAAAATGATTTTCCCGAAAGCTACGTGTTAGTTTCCAGTACAGATGTGAAGGGACGCATTACGTTTGTGAATGATGTTTTCTGTGAGATAGCAGGTTATAAGCGTGAAGCTCTGATTGGCTCGCCACATAATATTATCCGTCACCCTGATGTGCCAGCAGCGGTTTTTGCTGATATGTGGGCCAATTTGAAACAGGGTAAGAGTTGGATGGGGTTGGTAAAAAACCGCTGTGAAAATGGAGATCATTACTGGGTAAGTGCTCATGTAAGTCCGCTATTAGATGGCAGTAAAGTGATTGGTTATGAATCTGTTCGCCGCAAAGCAACGCGAGATGAAATTCAACATGCTCAGTCTATTTATGATCGTATTAATGCGGGAAAAGGTTTGTTACCAATAACGACCAAGGTATCTGCGCATTTAAGCAATGCTTCTTGGCCTTTAATGTCCAGTTTTATTTTATTGGCCATTATTGGTTTATTGTCTAACGTATTAGCTTTGCAAGTTGCTGGGCCTATTTTGGCTTTGTTCGGGATGTGGTTAACCTATTTCCAGGCTCAGTCTTTGCACTCGGTTGTCTCTGGCTTATCGTCCGAGTCACATAACCCAATAGGTCAGTATTTATACTGTAAAACGGTTGGAACCAAAGCCGCGATCAAGTTTGCAAAAATTCATCAAGAAGCGGCTGGTAATACTTTTCGCTATCGCCTAAAAGAGGGTGCTCAACAGCTTCGTCAAAGAGCATCGGATGCGAAAGCCAGTGTGACAACGAATTTGGTCAATTTCAATAAGCAACGAAATACCTTTCAGGAAGTGGTTGCGGCGAGTTCTCAACTCTTGTCTAGTGTGACTGATGTTGCAGAGCATGTTCATGTGGCGGTTGAGGCAACTGAGTCTGTCGGTGGATTATCTCGTGAGAGTCGTTTGTTGGCTCAGCAAACGGGTGAGACTATGCGTCAGGTTTATCAAGACATTTCGGATGCTAAAAAAGTTGTCGCGATATTAGCTGAACGCAGTGATAGCATTAACGAAGTGGTTAATTCTATTAGTGGTATTGCTGAGCAAACAAATCTGTTGGCGTTGAATGCGGCCATTGAGTCTGCTCGTGCGGGTGAAGCTGGGCGTGGTTTTGCGGTGGTTGCGGATGAGGTTCGAGCATTGGCAATTCGCACTCAGAATGCCACACAAAGTATTCATAGCATGACGGAAGAGCTGAAGAAAAACACTTTAGATGTAACAAATACTATTGATAAAGGCACAGCGGTTGCACAAGAAGGTGTTGATAGCGTTAATAAAGTGGCTCAGAAAATGGGTGATATAGAAGCGGCTATAAAACGTGTTGTAGAGATGACGGCACAGATCAATGTATCCTCTGAAGAGCAAGCTAGTGTAGCTAGAGATCTTAATGAAAAGATGCAAGATGTCGACGCATTAAGTATTAACAGTATTGAGCGCGCGGAAAATATAGTCGTCAATATTAGTCATATTGAAGAAGAAGCTTATGAGCAAGGGAACCTTGCTGAGCGCATGAAACAGTAATGCATTAATAAAATGATTTTTTAGGTCGCGCGTTAGTGCGTCAAGTTTGTTGTAGGTCGTGCTTTAGCGCGTCAAGGGTTTTGGTTTGGTTTAACTAGGCTTTTGATGGCCTGAAGGCTGACCTACACGTGGTTGGTTTTGTGTTATCGGGCTTATGACGGCCTGAAGGCCGACCTACATGTGGTTGGTTTTCTGTAGATACCATCTCTCCTAATCAGCCTCAAGTTTTTATTTAACTAACTTGAGGCTGATATTCTGTTTGATTCTTAACAACACCAAAACATATTTGTGACAACTTTCTCATCGCTGCACCTAGCGCCTGCATTTTTGTTTTGCCTTGTTTTAGTAATCTCGTTTTCTGCGCTTTTATATCGGTATTATGTTGCCCAGCTACGATTGCGGCCATATACAACTTCGCTCTGATATAGCCTGGCCCTTCCTTACTCAAGGTTGTTTTTCCTGCCCGTTTACCAGATTCGTTGTGCTTGGGGATCAAGCCTAAATAAGAAGCCAGCTGTTTCGCGCTC
>NZ_FQVF01000030.1 GCF_900129155.1 Marinomonas polaris DSM 16579 | reverse complement strand
GCGTTCCCGCAACTGCTGGCCGCCTACGAGCACAAGGAGCGCTTCTACGGCATCTGGGACGCCACCACACGGCTCCAGGCAGAAGCCGCCCTGGACGAGTGGATAGCCACCATCCCGAAGGGCCAAAAGGAAGTCTGGAGCGATCTGGTCAGGGCAGTGGGAAACTGGCGCGAAGAGACCATGACCTACTTCGAGACGGACATGCCCGTCACCAACGCTTACACGGAGTCCATCAACCGACTGGCCAAGGACAAGAACCGTGAAGGGCGCGGTTACTCCTTCGAGGTGATGCGGGCACGAATGCTCTACACCACGAAGCACAAGAAGAAGGCACCGACTGCGAAGGTCTCTCCTTTCTACAAGAAAACCATCGGTTACGGACTGCCGGACTTCGCAGAGGAACTCAACTACGGAGTCGATCTATCAACCATCTGAGGGTGGTATCAGATTGATGGGGTGAAGGTGCCCCATCAACCATTAAATCCGTATACCCGTTTAACTCGCGGCATGCCAGTTATGCGACAGCAATGCTTCGATTTGACTTGAGCGTTGGTCGGGAGGCGAATACGTACATGCCAGCCAAGCGAGTACACCCCTGATCTGTTTGCCAGTGTGCAGCCCGGCGCCTCGCAGAAAGTCATGCAGGTGATGGATCAAATCAATGCGAAATAGGGTCGGGACACGTTGCGACCGGGACGTGTCCCTCGTGCTTCGGAGTTAAAGCCACAACCTTTCCGCCGGCGACTGTTTTCAACTTAGCCATTTCGAACAGCAAACGCTGGTTTACAGAGGCAATTCGGGCAAGCTCCTCTAATAGCTGATCGTTTTCCGCACGGAGTGCCCTGTTCTTCTCCTTCTCATGCATCAGCGCCTGGTGCTTCGAATCTCGCTGGGCGCGTACCGACTTGCCCATGAGATTGCGAATTTTCTCTGCCACCGCTGGGTATGTATTGTGGATGAGACCGGGCGTAACACCTGCTGCTCGGGCAACCGCAGCGATGGAAAGCTTTTCGTTACCTGCGACAAGACTATCGATGACCTTATCAAGCGAATTTAGGGTCTTCGATCTTGAACGAGCAGGGGCCTGATCATCAGTGGATTTACTCATCATTTACAGCCCGGTTCGTATCGTCGTTTATGGGAGAGAGACCCAAGCTAGTGATGACGTCCAGTGCGACTTGCAAGTCGCGCTCTGCTCGCTGCCTCACGGCAGGGCCAACGTCATCGATTTTGATAAGCTCTTGCTGTTGGATATAAATGTCCTGCCAGGTGCCAGCGAAGAATTCATCGATCACCGAATTTTTGCACCCTGGGCACCGTGTGGCCTCGTATAGGCCTGCGCCTCCGCAGCCCCGCTCCGTTGCAATGCACCAGCCGTGTCCAGTCGCACGAATGTTGGCATGCGGGGCCGTCTGCGCGAGCAAAGCGGCCCTGTTCTTGATTGGAATTGCCCGCAATTCCACAATCTTTTCGCCTGCTCCACCTGCCAGTGGTTGATCATCGAGCCATGATTCGATCAGGTCAATTTTGAACTCCGTCATCTGCTGCAAAATCTCATCAAATAGAGTCAGATCTTGCTGTGGATTGGACGCATAAAGTTGGGTCATGCTCATACTGCTGTGTTTGAACTGCCATTTAAGCCAGATCAGTGAAGTGCGCCCCATTCGAGACTCTACGAAACACCTTGCATATGTCCGTCTGCACTGGTGTGTTCTCAGTTGCCAGTCGCTTCCAGCGGCTTTAGCGATTCTTACAAATGCCTCGTTAGAACCCTGACCACTGAGCGCCTCAACATGTTTCTCTTTGAGCTTGCCTCCATTTGCGTGCCGCCCCAAAAATAGTTTCTTTGAGTCCTTTTGCGCTTTCTCTAACCTTAAAAGATGCTCTGCGGGGTTGCTTGGATGAGTCGTTCTTGCGAGCCTTCTAATCTCTTGTTCCAATTCATTTCTGATAGTAACCGAATATTTGGCCAAAAGATCCAGCGCGCCCAAAGTCAACTCAGGCACAAGATATTCTACGCGCCCCTTGCCAGTTTTATGTTCAATGGTAGATACCCAGCAAAATACGACCCCATTCTTGAATTCTCTGCGCCATGCACCAACCTCAATACCAATGGCTTCGTCATTACGCATGCCGCTAGTAATTGAGACTATGTACAACACAGCATCCCGGACACGAATAGAGATTCGATCATCGCTAGGATGGTAGCCAATGCCGCTGACAGCCAATTCATCTCTGGCCTGTCGAACAATCTCTTCACAATAATTAAAAATTTTGGATTGTTCGCCGGGAGGTATGATATCTGTCCGCCCTACATTCTTACCGGCAGCGTCAGCGCCTTTGATTTTGCCAATCCCACAGACTCGCCATAGCGACGCATCACCCCACGGATAACGTTGAAGAGGAAATATCGTATCGGCAGAAAACACCCATAAGAAATCAATCACTCGTAAGCGTCCATACAGAGGAAGCGGCCTTAACTTCAATTCCTCTTTGCAATGGTGAACATAGTTACTAATATGAAGAGGACGGACATCCGCAAACCTTGAAACACCGAGACTGTTTAGCCACCGAACGAACGGCATAACGCTTGCGACAGCGAAAGTAGTAATGCCGCGTGCGATTGGAGGCTTGGAGCGGGGAAGACCTCTTTTAAACCAAGCATAAGCAACCGCTTTACAGTCATCTATCAAAGCCGGAGGCATGCTCATGTCCCAGGCGATGAATTTATAAGACTCGGAAACATTGGCCTGATCAAAAAACGGACGTAAATCCCATTGTGCATCACCAAACCGGCTAAGGACTAATGTCTCGCCTTTCTCATTGATGATTGCACTGATCACAATAGCATCGCGCTCTTCTGGGCTCAGGCCGTTAGCCGTAACCGGCTGTGCGATAAGGACATCATATGCTTTCAATGCTGCATTAGAACTTCTGATATTCAAATCGACCCGCTCCGTTTCTTTTTCATAAACTCAATCTTTTTTGCCCAGAACAGGTGCGGAGCAGATTCAGCTTTGGCCTTGGCTTCATTTACCAACGCGACATCAAATTTTCGCGAGGTGAACTCATTTATCAGCCGGATATAGTCAAGCTGACGTTTACGCCATTCGTCCCACTCATCAGTAAGGAAATATTCAATTTCCGCATACAGGAATTGCTGATAGCTAAATAAACGATATAAATCCTCAACCGTCCCCACAATCGCATAGCTAGGGCAACCTAGACAGTGAATGAACTCAGAGCAATGATTTACGCCATCTTTCGGTGCCCGGCTACCGTAGAGGCTATCCTTGCAACCGCCCGGTGGGGTTGGTGTGACGTTGATGCCGCGAAGCTTGTCCGGAAAGGCCTCGCCAACAAATGTCGCGCCTTCGACCTTGATCTCATCGTTGATTTTCAGATAGTGGTTATCTGCGACACCGGGACTATGGCCCATGACGGAGGAAACCTCCAGGATGTCACCACCGCTCAACTTCCACAAACGGCTCTCCATAGTTTTTCGCAGCCGACTAAGCGTTACGTGCAGACGATCACCCTGATCGTCCTGGAGGGCATGACGCTCACAGATGCTTTTAGTTGAAATGTATAAAGCACCAGATTTAAGGTAAACAATTTTGTTCTCGCCACCTCGTTGCCCTGAGCGGTACAACCATACATGTGAACGAATTTCTTCGGATGCAAGGGCGACAAGAGGCTTGCTGATTTCGAGAGCCTTATTCAAAACTGCAACACCATCGAGCGGAATAGTGCTGAACTCATCTATCAGATTAGTTTGCCGTATCGTCTTGCTCTGCGCACCTTTTCCTCTACGCTTGATTGTATTTATCAATCTTAGATTTGGCACAAACGGATGAGGCTTGAGGGCGTCTCTAGTCATTTCTAAAAGTGGCGTAGTGTTGATGCCGGATCTTGCCGCCGTGATCAGTAACATCACCGACATTGCCTCAGCTCCGTTACCGATAAATGTGCCCTTATGGATAGCTATAAGGTCAGACTTCAACGCCCCCAGCAGCCTCTGCATTTCTCCCATGGAAAGCGGGTCTGCGTCCTTCGTGCTTTGCGCATTGTTAGGAAATGGATTAGGCGGCAAAAGATCATCAGTATTGGTTTCAATGAACCCATAATCAGCTAGCACAATGACCAATGACTTAAAGCTGGTATAGTAATTCTTGGCAGTTGAACCGTTAGGATACTTTAGTTTAAGCCAGGAGATAAAACGCTCCATGTGGCGTTTGGTCAGGCTGTTTGGTGTTGCGGGTGGAGACTTTATTGCCCCGCCCCCCAGAAAACCAAGGAAAAACCTCAATCCATTTACAGAGTAGCCAATCAATGTGGCCACGGAAAAATTGCCTCCTTGCAGCAACGTCCTGATCACATGAATACTTTGAATTGCCCACGCATCGAAGCCAAGGCCTAAATATTGAGTGTGGTCGAGCTGTCTATGGTTTCTTGGGTTCCTAGGTAAATCAATCTTGATGCTGTCCTCGACAGCCTCAAATCCTTTCGTGACGGTTTGCAAGGACGCCTTATAGTTCTTTTGCCGAGCCAACGTAATTACCTCAGGTGCGCTTATTGGAGCCAGCCATGAACATCATGTCAATTTCGTCCTCATGCGCTAGAACGGATTGAGCCTCAAGCTGATTGATAAGATGCAAGTAAATCATCGTTGTTTGAATATCTGAATGCCCCAACCTGTCTCTGACATACAACAGCGGCTCACCTTCAAATTCTTTGCTTTTCCGAAGAGCAAGCAGGGTATAAGTCCCATAAGTGTGGCGTAGCATATGGGCCCGAACATAAAAGCCACACTTTCGTTCATAGGACTTCATAACGTCCACTACGGAATCTTTTGAATAATGCCTGCCTTCATTAGTCAGCAGCAGCGCGGTAACACTTCCATCGCCATTGGACTTACGAACCTCTCGCTGGTGAAGGGAATATGACCACATGCTCTCCATCAGCGACCATGGCACGTCAATAGTTCTAGGCCGGTCGTACTTGATATGCATGTCTGAAGGATCAAGAGCAACGCTAATCATTTGCCCTGGGCGTAGTCCCTTCTTTAACCTAGGGTTGAACACATATTTGAGAGGAAAAGACCTCGCTTCACAGGAGCGAAGGCCAGTACGCACCATGAGGTGGAACAATATCTGGTGGCTTGGATCGGTATCGAGGGCAAGGCATACCTTGACTTGATCTTTGGTCAGGAATTTGGTCAAGCGCTTTCGGTCGCGAACCATCACCGAAACTTTCGTGCTCTCGGCTCCGGGCCGAGCGATATGACTGAGAAGACCGGAATGTTGGGCAGCTCTTACCCTTTTCTCACCGAAGGGCAGCACGGTTATCAGGTTGCGCTGCTTAGCCCATCGGTAGAACCTCACGATCAAGGCTAGGCGATTGTTCACCGTGCCGGGGTCAAGTGTTAATTCTCCGCTCGACCAATCCCTGTACCTCGACAGAACGCTCAGACCGTGGGCCGGGACTTCCTCGTTCCAGGCCAATCCATTTGCTTCCAGGAAGGCGAAGTAATCGTACAAACGCCGTCCATAGGCTTCCCAAGTCAAATCGCTTAGGGACTCACCTGACTCGATGAGCGTGTGCCAAAGGAAGGATTGAGCTGGCTCGACTGGCCACCCTTCTGACCCAATCAGCAACGGAAAACCTTCAAATGAACGACCTGCTAATGCTAGGTCTTTTGTTGCGAATACCAACCTCATGCCGCTGCCCTAAACCACTTCCAAAGGATTACCTTATGAAGCCTGGAAACTGCTGTTCCAGAGGGGTTCAGAAGGTGGCGCGGACTCTACAGGATTTACTAACGATTTCCACCCCGCAGATCGTTATTCGACAACACAACCACAGGCGTGTGCTTTAAATCTGGCCGGAACAACTTCTCGCAACTGGCGTAAAAGTTATTGCAATCGACCAAAGCAAAGACCGTCTTCATCAACCGCGCTCGTACTTGCGAACCACGCCCGTGACCACACCGAAGATCTCTAGCTCGGACTCTTCGGTAATATGAATCGCCTTATAGGCTTTATTCTTCGGACGAAGCAACACATTGGGCTTCAGCTCCAACGTCTTCACCGTCATTTCTCCATGAATGCAGGCAATGACGATATCCCCATGGCGCGCGGTTAACGAACGATCCACCACCAACACATCACCTGAATAAATGCCCACATCGATCATCGAATCCCCTTGTGCACGCACATAAAACGTCGCATTAGGATGAGCGACACAGAACTCATTTAAGTCCAAGGATTTTTCAACAAAGTCCTGAGCGGGCGAAGGAAATCCCGCTGAAACGGAATCCACATACAAAGGGATTCGCACACTATTGGCCGCGATAAACGCCGCCGACTCAGACACACCAAGATAAGTCACACGCATGATCAACACCAAAATACTGTATAGATATACAGTATAGTTTTAAGCAGCGCAAATGGCCAAGTGAATTTTTGTAAGCAGTAGGATTTCCGATTTTTCGACCAGTAATGAGGGATATTTATATTGACGAGTATGTTAATAAAACCTAACATACAAATTATACAAAAAAACGTATATTTATATTTCGTTAACAGCAGGCTATCATTATGGAAAAATTACAATTTACAAATATTTTTGATGTGATTGCTGATGATTCAGCGAAAGCGGCTGATCTCGAGTTCCGTGCAGATATGATGCTTGTGCTTAGAAACTACTTCCAATCAAAAGGCTGGAAACAAGCGGATATAATGGTTAACTTGGGCATCACCCAACCTAGAGTAAGTGAGCTAACAAGAGGCAAAGTAGACAAATTCTCTTCTGATAAACTCATTGGTTTTCTTGCAAAAATTGGTTATACGATCAAACCAACGCTGACACTGCAAGATAATCAGACACCCATTTTCGAATGCACCACACGGTCATTAAACGAAGCATAATTTCATGAAGAAACTAACTTCAAGTATTAAGCTCATTAAATTACTTAATGCAACTATTGCAGCAAATGGACAATCATAAAAGGTATATAAAACATGAGTTTCAAGGACGGGAGTTGGTGGGTTTGTTGCACTTTTATCATCATTATCAGCTACACGCTTGGTACATTGACAGGCTTTCCAATATGGTCTGCTACTGATAGTAAGCTATCAGTTTTTTCAAACTTCGCGACCAGTCTCGCTGCCATAGCAACACTTGCCGCCGCCTTTTATGCTTACAAGTCTTTCAATTCATGGGAAGAAAGGATCAAAAAGCAACACCGACTTGAACAGTCCGCAATCGCTCTAAAAGAGTTAAGCCAGTCCTATAACGCAATGATGATTGATGTAAGACAACTCTTAATCAATAACTCTCATGACAACAAAATCGAATGCGATTTAGAAAAAGCCACCAACTCAAGAGAACAAGAAAAGGCCATAGATCTACTCTCTCGCCTTAGCATGGAGCGCAGAAGCATAACCATGAACTCAATCGAGAAGTTTCACGTATCATCTTCAGCCTTTGCTTCACAACTCATAAACTGTGAAGCCTTTAATTTTAAAAACATCAGTTCAATCCCAACTGCTGCAGACACACATAGATTTTTAGAAACAATAATGGAAAAAAGAGAGACAGAACTGTCAGCAGAAGATAGCAATAAAGTTGCTTCATTCAATAAAAAGGGCATTGAAGGGATCAGAAGCCTATTTAAAGAAATCTACTCGCCCGACTAAACCACATCATCCAGCTTGCCATTGATCCAAGGCTCAACAAATTGAGTGTACAAGCTCGTAAGATAAGCACGCCATTGCACGTTGTTGTGGGCATCTGGACCTAGAATAGTTAGCAACAGGTACTTCTCTTCAAAATCATCAAAGGCATAAATCAGCCAATAGTCATTATCAGGATCACCCATTCGGGTAGTGCGATAATAGACCTGATCAATTCTAGGGTGTCGTTTAGCCCAAAGATTGGCTAGCTCTTGTGTTTGAGCGAGGTGTATATGGTGAACATGAGGGTGGCTTAATGATGCGTCACGACCATAAAAGTCTGGCTGTTCACCATTAAGCTTGTAGGATTCAAAAGTATTTTTGTGAAGCTCCCAGTCAGGAGCCATTCTAAAAATAGAGGCTGTCTGTACAATCGCCAAGTTAAGCCTTAGCTGGTTGCAGTTGCTCTTTAGAAGTAGGAAACTTGCCGTGTTTTTGAAAGTAAGCAAACACAGCGTCACCAACGGCAGCAGCTGACTTAACGTCTTTCGCGGTCGCTTTTGGCTTTTCTTGTCTTGCTTTAGGTAAAGGCATGGTAATTAACCTCAATGAAATTATGACATCATCGTCAAAATCTTATTGTAAACTCAATTTATCATGTTAGCAAAGATCATTTATGTGCCGCTTTCTACAATTAAGCGCGATTCATATACATATCAATCATCTACATAATTTCATAAAACTACGGCACAATAATATTTTTTGGCTTAAACGCCTCCCCCTCCCCCAACGCTTTGCACATCTGTTCTCTCGACTGGGTGTGCATGTAGCGTTTATATCATTCCTGCTTATGTCGTGTGGCTGGTGAATTTAATGTACAAACGATTCCCTCGAGTCTCGCTTTCCTGAAAGGTAAAAAAGGTATACTGTTTTTTATTTGCGTATGAGGATCTATGGGCCACGATCACAGCCACCATGTTAGTAATTACAATCGTGCGTTTGCCATTGGCATCGTTCTCAATGTCTTTTTTACAACGGTCGAGTTTATTTATGGTTTTGCGGCAGATTCACTCGCGCTGATTGCCGATGCAGGACACAACTTAAGCGATGTGCTGAGTTTATTGCTTGCTTGGGGCGCAAGTATATTAGCCAAAAAAGCCGCGACCGAAAAACGTACTTATGGTCTTCGTAAGGTGACTGTGGTGGCGTCTTTGATCAGTGCTGCCATGCTATTGGCAGCACTGGGAATTATTGCTTGGGAAGCGATAGCGCGTTTCTCTGAACCTGCGCCCGTTGCGAGTATTACCATGATGGTAGTGGCTGCGATTGGTGTGGTGATAAATACGGCCACCGCACTCTTGTTTATGGGAGGTCATCAGCACGACTTAAACATCAAAGGCGCATTCTTGCACATGGCAGCCGATGCGGCAGTGTCCTTAGGTGTTGTGATTGCTGGCGCACTCATTTGGTGGAAAGGCTGGTTGTGGATCGATCCTGTTATCAGTCTATTGATTGTCGCGGTGATTTTCATAGGAACATGGAATCTACTCAAAGATTCCATGAACTACACATTAGATGCTGTGCCAGACAAAATTGACATGCCAGCACTAAGAAAGTTTCTAGAAAACTTGCCAGATGTCGCGCGCATTCACGACCTACACGTTTGGCCGTTAAGCACCACAGAAGTGGCTTTAACCGTGCATTTGGTGATGAAAGACAGTACACCGGAAGGCTTCCTGCACCAAATTCAGCATCATCTACACGATGAGTTTTCGATAGAACACGCGACGATCCAAATAGAAAGCGAAGCAGACGAAGCACATTGCTCGTTAGAGCATCCGCACTGAGGTATGATTTAAAATTTATACAGCACGCTCAGTCCCAAAGGGTGTGTTTGGCTTTACTCTTTGGCTTTACTCTTTGGCTTTACTCTTTGGCTTCGCTCGTAACCATGGCAGTCTGCCATCCCTGCGTTCTATTTTCTTCAGGAAAAAATAATGAAAGATTTTTTGCTCATAAATAATAGATTTGCTGCTTATGCGGTGCTTGTTATCGGAGCATTGTCGATTAATGGCTGCGCTGAAAAATCCCCCCATCCAGAAAATTTTGGCGTAGGTGCAAACCCAACGTTACCTGAACCAGAGCACGACTTGATACCGACGTTAAAAATTGCGCCGGCGATAGGATGGCCTGCCGATAAAACGCCGATGACTGTTAAAGGCACACAGATAAACCTGTTTGCCAAAGGGTTAGACCACCCTCGTTGGTTGTATGTTTTGCCCAATGGCGATGTACTTGTTGCCGAAACTAACGCTCCGGCCAAACCTGATGACGGTAAAGGATTGAAAGGTTGGGCAATGGGATTGGTCATGAAGCGGGTTGGAGCAGCTGTACCAAGCGCTAATCGTATCACTCTACTGCGTGACAGCACTGGCGATGGCGTTGCTGATATTCAAACTGTATTTTTGCAAAATCTTAACTCCCCTTTTGGCATCGCCTTAGTGGGTAATACTTTGTATGTCGCTGATTCAGATGCGATTTTGCGTTTTCCATATCACACGGGTGACAAGCAAATTACAACACCTGGTAACAAGCTAATAGATTTGCCTGCAGGCTCTATCAATCATCATTGGACGAAAAACATTATCGCCAGTGCCGATGGTGCTCAGCTTTATGTCAGCGTTGGCTCTAACAGTAATGTCGGCGAAAACGGCATGGAGGCAGAAGCAAAGCGCGCGGCAATTTGGCAAGTGGATATAAACACTGGCGCCTCTCGGGTCTTTGCCAGCGGTTTGCGCAACCCGAATGGTATGGCGTGGGAACCGACAACAGGGAAATTGTGGACGGTAGTCAACGAGCGTGACGAACTGGGTAATGACCTAGTGCCAGATTATTTAACCTCGGTAACCGATGGCGGATTTTATGGCTGGCCCTACAGCTATTACGGGCAACATATTGATACCCGAATTCAGCCGCAACGTCCTGATCTTGTCGCGACAGCCATTGCGCCAGATTACGCATTAGGCTCACACGTAGCACCACTTGGCTTAACCTCATCTACCGGAACTAGCCTACCCTCAACGTTCAGCAATGGCATGTTTATTGGCGAACATGGTTCATGGAATCGTCGCCCACCCAGCGGCTATAAGGTTGTTTTCGTTCCCTTTGTTAATGGACAACCTTCCGCTGATCCAATCGATGTCGTGACTGGTTTTCTTAGTGAAGATGGCGATGCCTATGGTAGACCGGTTGGCGTAACCATCGATAAAACCGGCGCTTTATTAGTAGCGGATGATGTGGGTAATTTGGTTTGGCGAGTGAGTAAAAACTAAAACTCGACATAAACCGATCACGATCTAAGACTCAATATTTACCAACACTCGAATGTCAGACAAACTTTGCTCTGACATTCGACCACAAAACAAACATCGATATTCATCTTTGCCGCTCTATTTATTTAAATTTAGAGCGAGCCGACTTAACCGCTTTGCTGAGCGAGTTCCACGCACTATCCATACCTGCTTTTAGATCCTCCCATGCATCGTCGTTGGCTTCTTTCAGTTCGGTAATTTTTCGCTTGGCCGATTCTCGCATCGCATGCAGCTCCTCGATTTGTTTCGAGTACTCAATTTGCGCGTCAGCTTCTGAACTGCGGGCTTTTGCTTTGAGCAAATCAATTTCTGCGCTCCACTCGTCTAATTGTGCTTGGAGTTTTTTTTGGTAAGCTTCTTTCATGTTCATTGTCTGATCCTTTTTTTAAAAACATTTAATTACTGTTTTTACAATAGTTGCTAATACCTTTCCATTGGTCCAACCAGCTTGCTCACTCGTGTACCTGCGGTGCCTTTAACGATTGATTCAAGCTCTTCTAATGATCCAATGGCGGCGACTTTGCCGGTCTTCTCGGCAAACTGCCTGGCGGCGTTAACTTTCGGTCCCATGGAACCAGTAGCGAAGTCGTAGTTGGCGAGATCAGCAGGATTTATGCTTTTAATGCCGCGCTGCTGTGGCGTCGCCCAGTCCAGGTACACCGCCGGAACATCAGTCGCCATGATGTATAAATCGGCCCCCAGTTCCCGCGCGAGTAGTTCGCTGGATAAGTCTTTATCTATCACGGCTTCGACGCCTTTTAGAGAATGATCCGCGTCATACATAGTAGGAATGCCTCCGCCGCCACTGGCAATAACGATGGTGTTTTTTTCTAATAACCAACGAATCGGACGAATTTCAAAAATGCGCTTTGGCAAGGGCGAAGCCACGACTCGACGCCATTTTTTTCCGTCTGGTTTTATAGTCCAGTTGTTGTCTTGGGCGAGTTTATTGGCTTCCGTTTCTTCGTAAACGGGACCAATAAACTTGGTGGGATTGTTAAACGCTGGGTCTTTTGGATCGACTTCTATCATGGTTAAAAGCGTTGCCAATGGTCGCTCTTCGGGAACAAGGTTGCCCATTTCTTGCTCTATCATGTAACCAATCATGCCCTCAGTTTCGGCACCGAGAACATCCAGAGGATAAAGCTCATCCGGCTTATAGGCGTTGCCTTGCAGTGCCAATAAACCAACTTGAGGGCCATTACCATGAGTGATAATTAGCTCATTATTGATGGCTATTTTTGCCAAGGCTTGCGCTGCGATTTTAATATTCTCGCGCTGGGCTTGTGCCGTTAATGGCTCGCCACGTTTTAACAAGGCGTTACCACCCAAAGCCACTACAATTCTCATATTCCAGTCCTTTTAATTAGACGTCATTTCCTGTCAAGTCGTTACGAGTGCAGTAGTCTTGAATGTTAATGACCCAAAGTGGCGACCAACATGGCTTTAATCGTATGTAAGCGATTCTCCGCTTGCTCGAACTGAATACCTGCTTCCGATTCAAACACTTCGTCGGATACTTCCATTTCTTCAATGCCGAATTTTTGGAAGATCTCTTCGCCCACGTCGGTGTCCCGATTATGAAAAGCTGGTAAGCAATGCATAAACTTGGTGTTGCTGTTGCCAGTCGCCTTCATCAAATCGCTATTTACACGGTAAGGCGTGAGTAATTTGATGCGCTCTTCCCAAACAGAATCAGGCTCGCCCATAGAAACCCACACATCCGTATGAATAAAATCACAGTCTTTCACTGCAGCGTTTACATCTTCGGTAATAGTAAGTGTCGCGCCATAGCGTTTTTCTAATTCTCGTGCAGGTTTTAAGAACTCGTCGCTTGGCCATAAAGATTTAGGCGCAGCAATGCGTACATCCATGCCCATTAAACAGCCCGCAATCATCAATGAATGTCCCATATTGGAATGGGCATCGCCAACAAAGGCATAGCTGATTTTATTCAAAGGTTTGCCGCTGTGCTCGCGCATAGTGAGCAAATCCGCCAACATTTGTGTTGGATGAAATTCGTCGGTCAACCCGTTATAGACAGGCACACCAGCGTATTTCGCCAACTCTTCCACGACTTCCTGACCAAAGCCACGATATTCAATCGCATCAAACATACGACCCAACACGCGAGCTGTATCTTTCATGGATTCTTTCTTACCGATTTGCGAACCAGAAGGGCCTAAATAGGTGATCTGTGCGCCTTGATCAAACGACGCCACTTCAAATGCACACAAGGTACGAGTCGAGGACTTCTCAAAAATCAGACAGATGTTTTTACCCTTCAAGCCCTGCTGCTCCATGCCTGAGTACTTCGCACGCTTTAAATCGCGAGACAAATCCAACAAAAAACTCACATCTCGCTGGCTAAAATCCAACAATTTTAAAAAATTCTTATTTCGTAAATTAAACAAAATATTTACACCTTATATCTTATTGATCAAAAAATGGTCATAACCCTTTTAATTAAACTGATAACCCAATGACGTAGCGAGCGCAGTAGTCATGTTTTAGTAAGAGACAGGATCACGCCACACCGGACACGTCATACAATGACCGCCGCCACGACCTCGGCCTAGCTCTGCCCCGCTCACGGTGATCACTTCCACGCCCGCTTTGCGAAGCAAGGTATTGGTGTAGGTATTTCTGTCATAAGCGACGACAACACCAGGTTCCAGCGCGATAACGTTGTTGCCATCGTCCCATTGCTCACGCTCTTTCTGATAATGGTCGCCACCAGTTTGCACGACGTTAAGTTTTTTGATGCCTAAGCAGTCCGCTGCGAGTTCAAACAGGTGTTTCTTTTCTTTACGGAAATCAATTTGTCCAGCGTGATCACCTGGCCGCAGGCTATAACATTGGATCTCATCACAAACATCGGTAAAGGCGGTTACAACGTCGCGATCACAATGACTGAACACAGTATCAAGGTGCATAGCAGATCGAGAACGCGGCATTTGGCAGGCAATCACGCGGGTTGCTGCGCCCTGCTCGAATAATCGTTTGGCGATTTGTCCAACCGCTTGTGGCGAAGTCCGTTCGCCCATGCCGATTAACACAGAGCCATTGCCCCACGCCATAACATCTCCACCTTCTGCGGTGGCTGGACCATGATCCTGATCTGGGTCGCCCCACCAGATTTTGAAATCGCCATTGTTAAAGGCTGGCGCAAATTCGGGATGGAAACGATACACCGCGGTGACCAACAAGGTTTCTGGTCGACGTGCTGGCCAAAACATTGGATTGACTGTGACGCCGTTATAGATCCAACTGCTGTTATCACGTGGAAACTGAGTATTAGGCAGTGGAGGAATAACAAAACCATCACCACCGAGATAATTACCAAACATGCCATGAGGCTTAAAAGGCAATTCATGAACGGAAATCCCGCCAATCAAGTAAATGGCTAATTGCTCGGCAGACATATCATCAAGCCAGCTGCGCAACTCATTTAACATGCCAACGCCCACTTGATTTTCGCTAATGCGGCGGTCAAGAATCCAATTTCGAGCGCCTTTATCGCGCACGGTTTCTTCTAATAATTGACCAAATTCCAGCACTTTTACGCCACGACTTTCCATTTTCATGCAAAAGTCCATGTGGTCGGTACGTGCCTGCTGAACCCATAACACATCGTCGTACAACAATTCCGCGGCATTGCCGGGAGTAAGACGAGAATGAGCAAGACCCGGACGGCAAACGATAACTTTACGCAGTTTGCCAACTTCGGAGTGAACGCCAAATTCGATCATAGTTTTTTCCTTTTAGTGAGAACGCACTAATGAGAACGTCTCACGACTATTGATAGGTGAAAATGTGCTTTATTTAGTTTTATGTATTGATTCACATAGCCGAATACGTAACGGCTTATTCAATTAATGCGATAACACTGAGAGAGCCCATAATGATGAGACAAAGGATTAACAGCAGCGGCCAAATGAAGCGCAGCCATCTTTCGTAAGGGACTTTCGCGATAGCAAGCCCACCCATCACCACAGCAAAAGTAGGATTAAATAAATTCACTAAACCATTGGCAGACTGGTACGCCGTCACCACCAATTCTCGGCCCACGCCAGAGAAATCAGCCAGCGGCGCCATGATCGGCATAGTTAACACCGCCAAACCAGACGAAGAAGGAACAAAGAATGACATCAACACTTCAATACCAAACATCACGTTGATAAACATCACATTCGACAAACCGCTTAGGCTTTGTTCGCCCAAATGCAAAATGGTATCTGTCATGTGACCTGCGTCCATGATGACGACTATGCCACGAGCAATACCAATGATGATGGCGACACCTAATAGATCTCGTGCGCCATTAATAAAGACTTCCGTGAAGGTTTTTTCGCCCATCCAAGTAACAAAACCGATCAGCACAGACGAAGCAATAAAGAGCGCGCCCATTTTTGCCATCCACCAGCCTTGGCTCGACACCCCCCAAATCATCACCGCAAAGGTTAAAGCAAAAATCACCAAGACAAACTTCTGATTCAGCGTCAGCATAGCCTCGCCATCGGTATGAACTTTTTTACAAAATTGCGCATCGATGTCCGCTTTATGATCCGCCACAATAGACAATTCTGGGTTTTGTTTAATTTTTGCCGCATAGCGCATCACATACACCACACATGCTAGCCATCCCGTTAGCAAAATAAAGAAGCGTAAAACCATGCCTTGCGTGAAGGGAATATCGGCAGCATTAGCGGCGATAACAGTCGCAAACGGATTAATGGTGGAACCAAGCGTTCCTATGCCAGCACCCAACAAAATAATGCCAACCACCACTACAGAGTCGTAACCTGCGGCGATCATCACTGGAATCAACAAGGCATAAAATGCCAGCGATTCTTCCGCCATTCCATAGGTGCTGCCGCCGATAGCAAACAGCGCCATCAGAATCGGAATCATCCATTTTTCATGGCCTTTCAGCTTCACCATTGCGCGTGAAATCCCCGTATCAATCGCGCCTGTTTTGGTGACGACACCTAGAAATCCACCAATAATTAACACGAACAAAGCCACATCAATGGCGGCAGCTTCGTAACTGTCTGGATTATAAAAACCCGCAATAGGCGCAAGGAAAACATCCACCACACCTTGTGGGTCAGAGTCCACTTGCTGATACGTACCCGGCACAGGCACTTCCTTACCTAGCGTTACATTTTCAACACGTTCGTATTGGCCTGCGGGCACAACCCAAGTACCTGCTGCCACCAAGGCAATCAGCAAAAACAAAATGGTATAAGCGGTTGGAAATTTAAATGTCATCATTAACATCCTGTGAAAATACGGGTACTTTTTAAAAAATAAAAACCACAAATTGAACATTCAAAAACACGATACAAACCATGCTTTTATTAAATTAAAAAGACAATTAAAACATTCTAAAAAACTGATGGTGGTCACATTTTTATTAGATAAAAAAAGCAACTTGACAATATCTCCCATTATCAAGATGCTTACCTTTGAAATTACTATTCTTTATTTTCTTTTAATATATCCGCTGGAAATTCCACTGAATTAATAGTTAAACCATTTAGAATAGCAGCAGGTCTAGACATTTCGGTATTCGAAATGACAATATCTACTCGACGATTATGCTGACGACCAAGTTTAGATTCATTGGTATCTAATGGATTACTCTCCCCATTTGCAACCACCGTTAAGCGACCAGAATTGATACCTTTACCAACTAAATACTCTCTGACTGCTGAAGCTCGGTGCTGAGATAATTTAAGATTAAGAGCTTTACTACCCACGCTATCAGTGTTGCCTTCTATCACAATGCTGCGGTCAGCATACTTATTCAGAAAGACAACTAGCTTATCTAAATCAGTCAACACATTAGGTTGAAGCTGGGCCTTCCCTGTTGCAAAAGACAAATCACCCAGAGTCATAATCATGCCGCGATTCGTCGCTTTAGCATTGAGTATTCCAAGTTGTTGCTGAAATTCTTGACTGCGGTTACGCTCAGCATCGGCTTCCATACGCAATTTTTCAGTATCGGCTTTAGACTGCATAGCATCACTACGCGCCATATTCACTTCGCGATCTCTTGCCGCTAATTTGGCCTCGTTACACTGCTGACTAAGCTGCTTGCGTTCTAAAACCAACAGGCGACTTTTTGCCCGTGCTTCAGCAATATCGACCTTACGATCTGCAACCATTACAAGATGACGACCTAGTACTTCATCCTTTCTTGGCTGTTCTGCAGACAGCAATGCTTGTTCAGCGTTGTTAAATTCTAACGGCGCAGATTGAGTCAGCTGAGAATCTATTTGCAAATGAATTAACTTGGCACGTACGTTATCCGCGCCCTCTGGCTTAGATGCTGGCGCAGAACAACCAGACAGTACAAGCAAGGATGCCATACCAGCCACTTGATAAAATCGAATATTTAATGCACTCATGAGCCCGCTCCCATATTGCGATCCATTTCTTGTTTCAAGACCTCAATGCCCTCTTTTATTTCATCATTCACCTGTTGCTCTTTAATCAAGGTCGCTTTAGCGGATGCTAACTCGGCATCTACTTGAGACTCTTGCGCTAAGTAAACGGCTAAAGGCATTTGCTCCATTTCTATTGCTGCCCGTGCTTGCTGTAGCTTATTTCGTGCTTCAACTAGTTCAGGTGATGGATAACCGTTAACGCCATTCCTATCTGCATCGGCAATGGCCGTTTCTGCGGCTTGTAAAGCGCCGTACATCTTGGGCTGTGGATTATTCGAACAGGCTGTCAGTAAGACAACTACCGCCACCACAGATGAGCTTTTCAGCACATGACGACACGATGAAAAAAACAATCCTTTCATAATTTGACTCATAAATTATGTCCTCTTAAATCCCTTAAGCATGCTCTGATGAGCTATGAGGGTGTTGAAATAAAAACAATTAAAAACTGTCGAACTTCGAACTAGAACTCAGGCACATACTTTAATTATTAAAAATCTCTTTTTAAAAAATTAAATACAACTCAATCAATTTACATCAATTTTTTGCACCCTGTATGTACGCCAACACACAAAGAAAAAATCATCCGATAGAAAATACCTCATAAAAATTAAATTAATAAAAAATATTAATAACTAATAGAGCATCAAAATATTCCCACTAAAATATTTACACAATAACCCACTCTATAAAAAACACAGTGCATATAAATGCACTGTGTACGCAAACGCACTGACGAAATAAATTAAGAAGAATAGGCTCTAGCAACAAATCATTTGACCACCAGCATCAGCTGACTAAATCAAACATAAGGAATGCTTCACCATGAATTACCAAAGTGTTAACCCTTACGATGGCAAGATTCAAAAATCCTTTGAGAATATCAGCGATAAAGAACTTGAAGATAAAATGGCAACCGCCGCTGAGTGTTATCAAATCTGGCGTAATAAAAGCTACGCCGAGCGTGCCGTTATCATCGCCAAAGCGGGAGAAATACTGCATGCCCGTGCGGATGAATTCGCCAAAAAAGCAACACTTGAGATGGGTAAACGAATCGACGAAGCCCGTGGCGAGGTCGAATTCAGCGCCCGAATCATGGCGTATTACGCAGAAAACGCCGAACGCTTTCTTGCTCCAGTCAAACTCGACCCAACTCGTGGCGAAGCGCACATGGAAAGCAGCCCGATTGGCTTGATCCTTTGTGTTGAACCTTGGAACTTTCCTTACTATCAATTAGCGCGAGTCGCTGGCCCGCATCTCATGGCTGGCAACGTCATCTTGATCAAACATGCGGCCTGCGTACCACAATGCGCCGTTGCCTTTGATGAATTATTGACAGAAGCTGGCGCTCCTGCAGGCTTGTATACCAATTTATTTATCTCTCACGAACAAGCCAATAATCTAATTGGTGATCCTCGTATAAAAGGCGTCGCGCTAACTGGCAGCGTCCCAGCTGGCAGCGCGGTTGCTTCTAGCGCAGGCCATCACCTTAAAGTATCGTCCATGGAATTAGGTGGCAGTGATGCGTTTATCGTCCTTGAAGATGCCGATCTAGAAAAAGCCGTCAAATGGGCAGTATGGGGGCGCATGTACAACGCAGGCCAAACCTGTTGCGCAGCAAAACGCTTTATCGTTATCGAAGAATTAGCCGACAAATTTCTGGATAAATTTCAGGCTGCACTTAGCGCACTCAAACCTGGCGACCCAATGGACCCAAAAACCACCCTTGGCCCTTTGTCTACTGAATCCGCGTTAATCGGTTTGCTCAAGCAAGTGGATGCCGCAGTCGAGCATGGTGCAAAAGTACTGATCGGTGGCAAACGCTTCGATCAAAAAGGCGCTTTCATGCAGCCCACTATTCTCACCGATATCACACCAGACAACCCAGCATACCGTGATGAATTCTTTGGCCCAGTTGCGATGTTTTTCCGCGTTAAAAATGAAGACGAAGCGATTGCTCTAGCAAACGACTCTGACTTCGGTTTAGGCGGATCGGTTTACACCAAAGACATCGAACGTGGCAAACGTGTCGCCAGCCAAGTGGAAACCGGCATGATGTTTATCAACAACATCGACTGGACGGATGCAGAACTACCTTTCGGTGGTATTAAAAAATCGGGTTACGGACGTGAACTCGGCAGCATGGGGATTCAGGAATTCGTTAACAAAAAACTGGTACGCCTAGCCACTCTCGACGCGCCAGAATAAGGATCTCGTCATGTATGTAAACCTTGCCATTTTAAAAGAAACGCAGCCCCATGAAAGACGCGTTTCCTTGGTGCCATCACTCACCGCTAAATTAATCAAACTTGGCGCTCGGTTGCATATGCAATCGGGCGCTGGCGATGCGGCTAAGCTGTCAGATTCCGCCTATCAAGACGTCATTTTCATGGATGACCGCCATGCCTTGGTCGAAGACGCAGATGTGGTGTTAGCGGTTCAGCCGCCCGCTATGTCGGTCATTAACGCCATGAAACCGGGCGCAATATTGATTTGTTTCGTTTATGCGGCGAATGAACCTGAGTTTGTTCAATGCCTGCTCACAAAAAAGATTACCTGTTTTGCCATGGAACGCATTCCACGTATCTCTCGTGCCCAGTCAATGGATGCGTTATCCAGTCAATCGGCTTTAGCGGGGTATTATGCGGTCGCCCTTGGTATGAGCAATATGACTAAGGTGCTACCTAAAATTACCTCAGCGGCAGGCGTCATTGGCCCAGCCAAAGTCTTAGTCATGGGCCTTGGTGTCGCAGGACTCGAAGCCATCGCCACAGCGCAACGACTTGGCGCGGTCGTTGAAGGCTACGATGTTCGCCCCGAAACCAAAGAACAAGCATTATCTCTAGCAGCGACCTTTGTCGACACAGGCGTTGATGCCACTGGCAAAGGCGGTTATGCCCGCGAACTCACACCCGAAGAAAAAATCACCGTCAATAAAGCACTAACAAAACACATTCAAGCAGCCGATTTGATCATCACCACAGCCGCTATTCCGGGTAAAGCTTCCCCCAAACTAATTAGCAAAGCACAAGTCTCTGGCATGAAACGCGGCTCGGTGATCGTCGATTTGTCTGCGGATGGCGGCGGTAATTGCGACGCATCAACACCCGGCGAAACGACTCATATTGATGGCGTCACGATAATCGCTCCATTAAACGTGCCATCCATGCTCGCAGCGGATGCCAGCGAGCTTTACGCCAAGAACCTGTTCAACCTGCTCGCCCTAATGATGAAGAACAACATAGTCACCATCGACTGGGAAGACGAAGTGCTTGCCGATACTGCTCTGACCCACGATGGCAAGCTTTGCGACGCAACTAAAACAGATAAAACAGATAAAAAAGCCAAAGCAAAATCTCAATCTAAATAACCTAAAAAAACCGATAACCAAATTAGACAACCAAACCGCAAAAACGGTTTGAATAGCATAGGAAGTGAGTGATGAGTTTTGATTTCACGATTACGGGCTTTGTCGCCCTGTACATATTCATGCTGGCAGGATTCGCAGGCTGGGTCATCATCGGCAATGTGCCAGCTATTTTGCATACACCGCTGATGTCCGGTTCCAATTTCATACATGGCATTGTGGTCGTTGGTGGGCTTTACACACTCATTAACGCCAGCACGACGCAGGAACAAGTTATTGGCTTTTTTGCTGTTCTGTTAGGCGCCGGCAATGCTGCAGGAGGCTACGCGGTGACGGATCGGATGCTGGCGATGTTTAAGAGCAGTGAACCAGCCAGCAAACCACATCGCAGCCACGCTTCGAAAAAGAAACACTAAGGACACAATCATGCTCACTCTTTTAGCGCAACTGACTATCGGCGCTGCCAACCTTGTGGCCGCTTTTCTTTTTCTCTTTGGTCTCAAACGCATGTCCTCACCAGCCACCGCTGCGTCTGGCATTCGTTTGGCTGGCATCGGCATGGTCGCCGCTGTGTTGGCAAGCTTTCTCTACGTTTTGAACATTGATGACAGCGTAAAGCCTTATCTACTAATGAATATCACCCTCGCCTTGCTGGCCCTTGCCATTGGCGGTGTCGGCGCATGGCTTGCCGGACGTAAGGTCGCCATGACGGCTATGCCGCAAATGGTCGCCATTTATAACGGTATGGGCGGTGGTGCAGCAGGTGCCATCGCCGCAGTGGAGTTATTTGGCAATAACGCCCATGACGCTAGTCAATTGATTGTTACCTTACTTGGTGCATTAATCGGTGCCATTTCTATGTCCGGCTCTGTGATTGCCTGGGCAAAACTGCAAGGCATAATCAACAAACCATTAAGAATAAAGAGCCAACAAATCATCAATGGAGTGGTCTTTCTTGCTGCCATCGCTGTGGCAGGCTGGATCGTCTTTGTCACACTGAGTGGCGCTGATCCGCTTCTGTCTATTGCAAGCTGGACTTACATCTTCTTCGCCATTGCACTGATATTCGGCATATTAATGACCTTGCCAATTGGCGGTGCAGACATGCCCGTGGTGATCTCTATCTACAACGCCTTCACTGGTCTGGCAGTGGGTCTTGAAGGCTTCGTTTTAGGCAATCCGGCTTTAATGATTGCCGGCATGGTGGTTGGCGCCGCTGGCCTATTACTAACCTTGCTAATGGCAAAAGCCATGAACCGATCCGTCGCTAATGTGTTGTTTACCAATTTCGGTGACATTGTTAAGGCCAAACATGGCGCGATGAAAGGAACAGAGCGAGAAACCGCAGCGTCAGATGCTGGCATTGAAATGCGCTATGCATCAAGCGTTATCATAGTGCCGGGCTACGGTCTTGCTGCTGCTCAAGCACAACAAAAGCTCTACGAATTTGTCAAATTACTCCAAGCAGCTAAAGTCTCCGTCAAGTTTGCCATTCATCCCGTTGCTGGCCGTATGCCGGGGCAAATGGACGTGTTATTGGCCGAAGCTGGCGTTCCTTACGATCTTATTTTCCAACTCGATGACATCAATGAAGAATTCGCCACAACGGATGTGGTGCTAGTAATTGGCGCCAATGATGTGGTCAACCCTGCAGCACGTACGGATAAATCCTCACCCATTTTTGGTATGCCGATCCTCAACGCTGACAAAGCCAAACAGGTTTATGTCATCAAGCGAGGCCAAGGCAAAGGTTATTCAGGCATCGTCAATGCCCTGTTCTACTCACCCAATTGCAACATGGTATTTGGTGATGCTCAGGACGTACTGATCAAAATGATCGAATCCGTGCGTAGTTTGGGTAAGGCGTCATCCTAAAAGCATCTTCGCTAAAGAAAGCACGATTTGCACTTTCTTTATTTAAACCACTAACTCAACAGGAACCTATTATGACTAAACAAATGCAAGCGGCGGTCGTCGAACAATTCGGCGAAGGTCTCGTTCTTAAAGAAATGGACATTCCGACTCCAGGTCCAGGGCAAATCTTGGTTAAAACCGAAGCCTGTGGGGTCTGTCACACCGATTTGCACGCTGAAGCGGGCGACTGGCCAGTAAAACCCTCTCTTCCGTTCATTCCCGGTCATGAAGGCATCGGTATTGTGGTGGCATTGGGCGAAGGTGTTACCGCGGTAAAAGAAGGCGATCGTGTCGGTGTGCCTTGGCTCTATTCTGCCTGTGGTCACTGTGAACATTGTCTTGCTGCTTGGGAAACCGTGTGTGGCGAAGCCGAGTTCGGCGGCTACACCAAAAACGGCGGTTTCGCTGAATACATACTCGCTAACCCAAATTACGTCGCTCACATTCCTGCTGGCTTATCTGCCACAGAAGCTGCACCGCTGATCTGCGCGGGCATTACCACTTACAAAGGCCTTAAAGAAACCAAAGCGCATCCAGGCGATTGGGTAGTTATTTCGGGTATCGGTGGCCTTGGGCATTTGGCGGTTCAATACGCTAAAGCCATGGGCTTGCATGTCTGCGCGGTGGATATCGACGACAAAAAGCTCGATCACGCGACTCGACTCGGTGCCGACGCAGTGGTCAATGCCAAACACGAAGGCGCGATTGAAGCCGTAATCAAGGCAACAGGCGGCGGTGGTCATGGCGTATTAATCACCGCACCTTCGCTGATTGCTTTCAATCAAGGGGTTGCCATGACACGCAAACGTGGCATTTGTGTACTGGTTGGCTTGCCACCGGGTGAATTCCCAGTGCCATTGTTTGATGTGGTTGCTAACTGCATCACCATTCGCGGCTCGTTTGTAGGTACGCGCCAAGATATGGCCGAAGCATTAGCCTTTGCTGCCGAAGGCAAAGTAAAAGCAGACATTGAGCTACAGCCATTGTCTGCCATTAACGATGTTTTTAAGCGTCTGGAAAATGGTGATGTTCCGTCACGAGTGGTTATTGATTTCGCATCGAGCTGAGTTAGTCCATTAACAGCTAAGTACTAACGCCCTTCCCTCGGTTAACGCCGAGGGATTCTTTATTACAAGCTACCTAATTTAAAGGGATAACTTCTTATGCTACGCAGCATGAACGATTTAGAAAAATACACCATTGCTGCCAGCGACGGTCATGTGGGTATGGTAAAGGACGTTTTGTTTGATGACTTAACGTGGGTGGTCCGCTATTTCGTAGTGGAAACAGGTCTTTGGCTGATGCATCGTAAAGTTCTTATCTCTCCGATTTCTATTCAAAAACCCAACCGCTGGGAGCATATCCTTCCGGTGTTAATTACCACAGACCAAGTAAAAAACAGCCCAAAAATCGACACAGACCAACCTGTTTCACGTCAGCATGAAATGGATTATCTGGGGTTTTATGGCTATCCAAATTATTGGGGCGGCACGGGGCTATGGGCTGGTGGTATGTACCCTTATTTGATGTATCCGGGCTATATCGATTCGCTCAATGGAGACGAAGAAATCCACAAGGCAGAAGTGGCTCATCAAGCCGTTTATGACGCAGAAAACCAAGAAAACCATCAAAACAAAGACCCTAATTTGCGTAGTTGCCAAGCCATCATCGATTATCACGTACACGCGAAAGATGGCGACATTGGCCATATCGCTGAAATATTAGTAGAAGAAAATACCTGGGCGGTGCGCTATTTGGTAATCAATACCAGCAATTGGTGGGGAGGACATCAAGTACTGATTTCACCAGAATGGATCAAAGACATTGATTGGTTAGACGAATCCCTCACTATCGATCTAACGCGTCAGTTGATTAAAGACTCACCAGAATACGACTCAACCGAACAGATTAATCGACACCAAGAAGCGGAAATGTACGAGCATTATGGGCTAACCGGTTATTGGGCCCGTGCACCAAAAGCCAATCTGGTGGCACAACAATGAAACGTTTAACGATTCCTCAACCCGGCCATTGGGAATCCGGCTTAGACTCACAACGCGGGCAGTCTGATCGTCTGCCACACGCCCTTCTCAACAGGGTTCAAATGACCGAAGTTGACCGATTAACCATTGCCTATGGCATCAATGCAATCACTCTAATGGAAAACGCTGGCCGTCCTGTGGCAGACGCTATTATGAATCGCTGGAGCTTGCGGCCAGTATTAGTACTTTGCGGCCCCGGCAACAATGGCGGTGATGGTTTTGTCGCTGCTCGGCATTTGGCTGAAGCAAACTGGCCAGTGCGCGTCGCGTTACTCGGCACTCGTGATCAGCTTCGTGGCTCTGCGGCACATCATGCTTCTCTCTGGAATGGGCCCGTTGAAACGCTCACGCCCGATGCTCTAAACGGCGCGGAGCTGATTGTCGATGCGATATTTGGCGCGGGTCTAACTCGCCCCTTAGAAGGCGCGGTAGCCGAGACCCTTGCTGTAGCGGCGGCTAACAAACTGACCATTATAGCCGTCGATGTGCCGAGCGGATTAGTGGGCGACACTGGCGAAAATATGGGTGCTGTGCCTTGCGCCCTCACTCTAACCTGCTTTCGTAAAAAGCCCGGTCATCTGTTGCAACCGGGGAAAAGTTTGTGCGGAGAACTGGTCGTCGCCGATATAGGAACACCCGCTTCCGTGTTTGTCAGCATTCCCCCTGATACTTTTGAGAATCATCCCGCGTTATGGGCTGACGATTTGCCATTATTAAATCAACACAGCAACAAATATAGTCGAGGTCATGCGCTGGTTTGGGGCGGCTGGCCAACCACTGGCGCGGCTCGTATGGCGGCTTTGTCGGCGGCTCGTGTCGGCGCTGGACTGACAACAGTCGCGGTGGACATGAGCCAGAGTTACCTCGCTCTTTCTGTGTATGCTGCAACACTAACCAGCATCATGGTCAAGCCAATTCACCGACATCAAGACTTGGCTATACTGCTTGAAGATAAACGCATTACGGGCTTACTGATTGGTCCCGGCGCGGGTATTGGTCCCGACACCCAAGCACGAGTCTTGACCATGCTGAAGTCTGGACAGACAACCGTTCTCGATGCTGATGCGCTTACTTCATTCCAACACAAGCCAAGCGATCTGTTTGACGCGATCACCGGTCCATGTGTGCTGACGCCACACGAAGGAGAATTTACTCGCTTGTTCAAAGACGTGGTCGACTCTTCTGGTCACGACAAGCTGTCCCGCGCTCGCGCTGCAGCTAAAGCAAGCGGTGCCATCGTCATACTGAAAGGCAATGATACCGTCATCGCCGCCCCTGATGGACGCGCCATCATCAATACCAATGCACCATCAACCTTGGCAACCGCAGGATCTGGCGATCTGTTGGCAGGCATAGTGCTCGGTCTACTTACACAAGGCATGGAACCTTTTCATGCCGCTGCGGCGGCCGTTTGGTTGCACGGTGCAGCAGCAAACAACTTTGGACCAGGATTAATCGCGGAAGATTTACCCTATCGCTTACCTGCCGTCTTTAAACAACTGGCCCTGCTGATGAAACAAACAGAACGCCATTTTTCAGAAATGGAAATGACAATCGAGTTTTCTGCATCTCATTAAGGGAAATGGACAGATTCGCACAGCTCAAAAACGAACGGCTCTGTACTTTTTATTCATCTATTTTGATCGGAGACTGACCATGCAATTCAATGATTATTACAAAACCCTAGAAGTAGAACTCACCGCATCGGCGAAAGAAATCAGAGAGTCTTACCGCAAGCTTGCCCACAAATATCATCCAGATATTTCTGAGCAGTCAAATTGCGAGCCCTTGTTCAAAGAAATTACCGAAGCCTATGCCGCACTAAAATCATCAGGCAGACAATCAGGTCATGGCAGCCTTTATACACAGGCCAATTGCATCGAGCTTTAAAAACAAAGCTTGCTAAGTTCGCTGACGAACAGACCTGGGCTTTGCCTTCACTTAGTCTAGAAAACAATAGAGTAGCGTTTAACATCCACCACAAAAAAGGAATGCATAATGAAAACGTCTAAGATAGATGGTCATACTCCAGATCATAGTCAAAGCCATAACAGCACAATGGATAAAGTCTCTACTGAATTCAGTCACTTTCTGTCCGACATAGAAGATTTGGTGAAAGCCAGCACGTCTGTTACTGGCGAAGAATTGGCGCAAGTACGAGCAAAAATTAATGACTCAATCTCTGCGGCAAAAGCCTCTATAAATCACACTAGTGCAACGGTTTCTAGTGCAGCAAAAAAATCTGCTGCAGTGGCCAATACCTACGCCCATGAAAAGCCTTGGCAAGTGATTGCAGCCAGTGCCTTAGTAGGTGTTGTATTCGGTGCCTTGTTAGCGCGACGCTCTTAAACAGCTTGTCTAACACAAATAGTAGTGTTTCTCGAATAAGAGCCAGCAACATGCCATATTACGCCATATCTATGAGGTCGGAGAATGCACTGCAAAGCGCATTCAATCCGTTAAATAATTGAAGAGCCTGCAACGATTACATTCCGCCAAAGAACGTCTTATTGACCAAACCAGACTGCACTGGCGGCTGATGAAGGTAGAATGGGTGGAAGAAAAAAGACGACTCAAACAAATGTTTGCAGCAGCCTGTATTGGCTTCGCCTGTTTTATTTGTTTCTGTCTCTTCCTTGGTGTGTTTGTCGTCGCCTTATGCTGGAACACAAACTATTTAATTAGCGCGATTGCGTCGGTATGCATTCTTTACGGTGCTATTTCGTATTTTGCCTGTCGACGCTTCTTCGCCCTATTGACTCATCCAGATGGATTTTTTGCCGCAACACGCGCAGAAGTTGCCGAAGACATCGAGATAATTAAGCAAAATATTCTATGAATTATAAAGCGCTATCCAAACAAGATTTAGTCAAGCAGCGGGAGTCTTTACGTCTTGAATTAGAGGAAAATCGTCGCACTATAAAACGAATTGCCATTGATTCCGACAATACATTTCCTCGCAGCATTCTGATGCGCCTACTGACCAAAAACAATGTCGTCGACCTCGCATCAAAAGTGTCCTACATGGCGATCAGTATCAGCTTAGTAAGAACACTTTCGAGAGGAATTCGATTCATCAACACAACACGAAAGGCGTTTCATAAATCGGTATAAAAAAGCACATTATCATAGCTATTTTTTGGGCAAGGAAGACTTTTTTACCAAAGAATACACTTTCGGTAAGGAATAGGTTTTCGGCACCACATATGGCAATAAACGATCTGTTTCTGTCTTCACCACGGCGTAACATTCGCAGCTCAATTCTTCGAGTTTCGATCTGTCTAGCACAGTGATGTGACCTCGGTGATAATCGATCACCCCAAGCTTTTGCAATTTACCAGCCGCTTCGGTGACACCTTCACGGCGCACGCCTAACATATTGGCAATTAATTCTTGGGTCATGGTGAGATGGTTATCGGACAAACGATCAAGTGACAATAACAACCAGCGACACAATTGTTGGTCGATAGAGTGGTGCCGATTGCAGACAGCGGTTTGCGCCATTTGGGTGATCAAGGATTGCGTATAACGCAGCATTAATTCTAGCAGCTTACCGTGCCGATTAAATTCTTCCGTTAGCATGCTGCCTTTTAGGCGATACGCATATCCCGCGCTTTGCACCACCGCTCGGCTAGACGTACTTTCGCCACCCATAAATAAGGCGACGCCCACCAAACCTTCATTGCCCACCACAGAAATTTCGGCAGACGCGCCACTTTCCATCACGTAAAGCAAAGACACTATGGCATCGACAGGAAAGTGTACATAAGCTAATTTGTCGCCCGCTTCGTACATCACTTGCCCTAATTCCAGTTTTTCCAACTCAAGAAAAGGAAAGATACGGACTTGAACTTCCTCAGGTAAGGCGGCTAATAAGTGATTCTGTAATGGTGAAAAGGTCGTATCGATTGCATCATGCATAGGATAATTCTTAAGTATTTTTCAAGTGAAAATCAGGTCGCAACAAAGCGATAGAATGAGACCGTTTCACGAAGTCGCGAGCGAAGCCAAGACGAGGCAAAAATAGACGAAAAAGCAGAGTTTATTGGTTATAAATGAGCATTTTGAGTCTATTTTTAACAAAGTATTGGCAAGCACAGTAATCGTGCAATGATCTCAAGACATTTCTATCGTTTTGCTACTCAAAGTTCCGTGCGCTAGCGAACACACTACTCTTTATTAAAGCGTAACCTACGATTTACTCACTAAAATGTTGATCTAGGTTCTAATTCAATGCATTAAAACCCGATAACACATCCGATAATTCTTCATCAATGTCACTTTGACGCAGACGGTGAAAGGTTTTATTGAGGTTTTCTTGTATCTCATCAATGTTCTTTTCAGCTCGCTGCATGGCGGCAAGACGGCTGGCATTTTCGCTGGCAAGGGATTCCGCGCAGGCTCTAAAAAGGCTAACAAACAGATATTCACGTACAAAAGCGCGGTGTGTTTGATCCTGATCTGGCATCACTTCAACAAGATTATTACTTGGCCAATCAATAGCAACCAACTCTCGCTGCCAAGCTTCCTCCAAAGGCAAAAGCTGCTGATTCACGGGTCGAGAAATCGAATTGGCTTCGGGTTTATGATGAAACAAAAATACTTGGTCAATCAGCCCCTGATCTCGTTTTGCTTCCAGCTCAATTAAAATCTCGCCGACTAATCCAGTAATGGTGTTGATCGAATGAGGTAATTCAAAACTTTCTTCGGTCTTTAAATCCGTATCTAACAAGCGAGACTCAACTCTTTCCCCAACAGCCCAAACCATTTTATTGCCCGATAATTTTGCCAAGGAGTCGACAACAAACTCGACCATGACTTCATTAAATTGGCCAACTAAGCCTTGATCCGACCCAAATACAATCACTCCGATGGCAGGTGCGTCTTTCTGAGAGCGATTAACGATTACCTCAGGCCGTTCTAATTGTGCAGTTTGCGACAAACACGCCGATAATCCCAATTGCACGTTTCGATAATAATCATCGAGCGAATGCACAGCCTTTTCATATTGCCCAATACTCGACGACGCGATGGTTTTCATGCTGCGCACCACTGACTCTAAGTCTTGGGCGCTGGTAATTTTGTGACGCAAACTGGCAATACTGTCTGTCATGCTGGCTCACCTGAACCTGAACCTGTGTCGGTGTTAAAGGCTTCAAGCGCTTCACGCACTAGCTCAAGAATCACCGCTTTATCTTCTTCACTTAATTTATCAGTACTTTCTAAACGCTCTGCAATATCATCGGTGATATTCGCAGCAGCATCCCGAACGGCTTGCTCCGCGGCTGGCATATTGTCTAAGTCAATGTCATCAAACAAATCTGCGGTCAAAGCAACTAAAACGGCGATTTGTTCCGCCATGGACACCGGCGAGAATTCTGGCTGCTTCAAGCAAGCTCGGATGCGTCGACCATGTTCAATAATTTTCAGCGTATCATCGTCTAATCGAGCGCCAAAACGCGCGAAGGTTTCCAGTTCCTCGAATTGCGCATAAGCCAATTTAAGATCCACCGTGACACCGCGATACGCGGCTCTTTGCGCTTTACCACCCACCCGAGACACAGATTTCCCCACATCAACCGCAGGCAAAATACCCAGTTCAAATAAGGCCGGCGAAAGGTAAATTTGCCCATCGGTAATGGAGATAAGATTGGTCGGAATGTACGCCGAAATATCCTGCGCTTCGGTTTCAATAATTGGCAACGCCGTCAATGAACCGCCGCCGAGTTCCTTGCTCAGATGCGTCGCTCTTTCTAACAAACGCGAATGAATATAAAAAATGTCGCCGGGGAAGGCTTCTCGTCCTGGTGGACGACGCAACAACAAAGACAATTCACGATAAGCTCGAGCATGGTGCGTCAAATCATCGTAGACAATCAGCACATCACGACCCTGTTCCATAAAATATTCCGCGATACTGGTCGCCGCATAAGGTGCAACATAGGCTAAGCCCGGTGGCTCGTTGCCTTCTGTCACAACCACGACTGTGTATTCCATCGCACCTTGTTCGCGCAAAGTGGCAATAACCTTGGCAACTCCAGACGCGCGTTGACCAATAGCACAATAGACACACAAGACGTTTTTGCCGCGCTGATTGAGAATCGTGTCCATGGCAATCGCCGTCTTGCCAGTTTGTCGGTCACCAAGAATCAATTCTCGCTGCCCACGCCCGACTGGTATCAAGGCATCAATTACCTTAATGCCCGTTTGCAACGGCACACTCACGCCAGCTCGATCCATAATGGCTGGCGAAGGTCGTTCGATTGGTAAGCGCTCGGTAGTCGCCAGATTGCCCTTGCCATCCAAAGGTTTACCGATTGGATTGATAATGCGACCAACCAAGCCATCGCCAACCGGCACATCGACCACGTGACCAAGTCGTTCGACTTCATCACCAGCTTGCAAATGCCAGTACTCGCCAAGCAATACCACGCCAATTTCGTCTTCATCGACATTAAACGCGATGCCATAAATATCACCGGGAAAAAGCAATAACTCGTCGTAGCCAACATTAGGCAAGCCAGATACCTTGGCAATCCCCGTGGCCACACTGGTAATCTTACCGATTTCCCGTGGTGACAAAGCGGGTTCGAACGATTCCCGAGCCTGTTTTAAATCAGCAAATAACCCGTCAAACATCGACATCATGAAGCCTGCTCTTGGCTTTTCTCAAGCTCAGGGCTTTCGTCTTGAACAGCATTATGAGAAAGCATCACGTCATTGACTCGCTTAGTCAGCGTAGTCAGGTAATCAGCGATGCTCCAACCAATTTTCTGACCGTGGGAATCGATCTCAATCCCGCTGATCAAATTAGCATCCGTGGCAAATTCAATAACAACACCATCGCCCAATAAGCCATGTAACGCCTTGGTAATCTGGGTGATTTGTTTTTTAGGCAAATCAAACGCCGTATGCACGATTAATGCTTCGGTCGAATCTTGAAAAGCCGATTGCAAATTGGCCTTTTCAGCGTCCGCTAATGCATCTAAACGCTTCACAAAAACATCTGCTATACTGGCTTCCAAACTGGTGCCAGCCATATCACTAAGCGCTTTACGGACGATGGCAAACACTTCTTCTCGTGCTCGCTGGCTTAGGGAATCTTTCAAGCTCAATTGTTCGTTTTTAAGCGCCAATTCCAATTTACTGCGCAGCGCGTCAGACTCTTGTCGAACCGATTCCAACAAACGTGCTCGCTCGGTTTTCGCTTCTTCGCCTACTATGTTCATCTTCGCCGTACGTTGTTGGTCGAATTCCGTGTTCTTTTGTTGGAATTCCTCGCGCTGCTGATCAGCCTCGGCTCTTTTGCTATCAGCGTCGGCTAGCTCATCAGCAATGCGTTTTTCACGAGCGTCAATCGTGTTCAAAATAGGACGATACAAGAAGTGTTTCAGCAACCAAACTAGGACCAGAAAATTAATCAGTTGCGCAATGATGGTGAACCAATCGATTAGCATGATTTATTGGCCTGCAGTTTGGGCTATGACATGATTCCAAAAAGGATTAGCAAACAACAAAATCATCGAGACCACAAAACAATAAATCGCGGTGGATTCGATCATCGCCAAACCCACAAACAAGGTTCGCGTAATCGTCGCAGAGGCATCAGGTTGCTGAGCCAATGACGTTAACGCCGTCGCCACCGCCTTACCTTCCCCAAGTGAAGGCCCTAAAACACCGATGGCAATCGTTAGTCCTGCCGTAATGATAGAAACCATTGCAATCATTGTCATGCTGTCCATAGTTACTCCGTAAATGTTCATAAGGTTTAATCAAATAAAAAGTTAAAATTAAAGCTCAAAGCTAACTTGTCTCAGTGCTTTGGACTTCTGTTTTTGAGGAGCTTGTAGCCGCTGCGATGTAGACAGTGGCTAGAATGAAAAAGATATAAGCCTGAACAATGCCAGTAAGCAAACCAAGCACTGTCATCACAATCGGAAATAAGAACGGGGTAATGGTGAGCAGTATCGCGATGATCATCGCGCCACTCATCATGTTACCGAATAGTCGCACCGCCAGTGCTAAGGTCCGCGACACTTCGCTAATAATATTGAACGGCAGCATAATAATAGTCGGCTGAGTATAGGAAGACAGATATCCGCCCAAGCCAGTTTCCTGAATACCAAACAGCGGCACAGCAACTAACACACACAGAGCTAACGCCGCCGTAGTGGAAAGCGAACCTGTCGGTGGTTCAAAACCAGGAATAATGGTGCCAAGAGCAGACACGGCGATAAACAAAAATAAGGTTCCCAGAAAACCGATGTATTTTTGTGGTTGGCTTAAACCTACTTCTTCAATTTGTTTGTTAATGGTGATCACCACCACTTCTAGGGCATTTTGCCAGCGGGAGCGCTGCAAATTGTTAGATAAGTTTCGAGTGATCAGAATCGATCCAACCACCAGCACTAACATTACCAACCAAGTAAACACAATGGTGGCATTGAGCTTTAAAAAGCCCAATTGCCAATAAATAATTAGATCTGGTGTCAGGTTCATTAGCGCTCTTCTGCTTGAGAATGTTTTTCTTTAAGGGTATGAATCGGCTTGATAATGACTGGGTTGTCTTTCAAACGAACCAGTCGCGTCGCGAACAAACGCAAGATTATGAAGCCAAGTAAACCTAACAGTAATTTTTGCCAGTCATTGCCCAGAAACACATAAAAACTAACCATCACGACGCTGATGCGAAACAGCATACTGAACAAGAATAAAGGTGCGACCACGCGACTAGAACCCAGTCGGCGTACTGTCCACCACAACCCAGCAAAATAAAAAACCCCTAATAGCATGCCAACAAACACGGCATAGGCAACGCCACCCCAAAAGTTGTCACCAAAATCAATTAACATTATCGTTGTCCTCAGGTTGGTGAATGTCTTTGTCTTCTTTTTGCACCCAATGCCAAGCATTGAAGCAGCCCAAACAC
Source organism: Marinomonas polaris DSM 16579 (assembly GCF_900129155.1). Lineage (GTDB taxonomy): Bacteria > Pseudomonadota > Gammaproteobacteria > Pseudomonadales > Marinomonadaceae > Marinomonas > Marinomonas polaris. Next base: position 16,221 of record NZ_FQVF01000030.1, on the reverse strand, counting down.
AGGCCAACGACTAGCAAGGCCAGCGTCCATGAACGATCACTTGGGTAAGCACTATCCAACCAAATACCCAGCGCCGCACCAAGCACAGTAGGAATAGCAATCGACCATCCAACCAATCCCATCATCCCTAAGCCAGACCAGACAGTTCTAGTCACGTGTCGCTGAGCTTTTAGCTTGCGAGCGGCGACTGAGCCAACTTGCTTGCTGTAGTTGTTTTTCGGTTTGCGATCTAAAGAGCGATCTAGTTTGCGGTCTACTTTTCGATCTAGATAACGGTCCGTTTTGAGCGTGCTTTTGTCTTCATCATCGTCTTTCATGACAAACTCGCATCCTGCTTAAACGCGACCAAACGCTGAACAAAACCGCTTTCCATCTTAGTCAATGCCGAACGTAGTTTCTGCTGCTGTTCGTCAAGCTGCAGAAACTCTTCTTCTACTGCAATACGCAATTCATTTAAGCCCATACCACTCATGGCATTGCGCACGGAAATACGCACTTCCGCTCCGGTTTTCACCAATACGCCTTCATCAACAGCGATGTAAGCTTCTTCCTTGCCTTCAACTTCCACTACTAAAATGCCCGCAGACAAGGACGCCACACAATCCAATCGATTCGGCAAAATGCCAAACGCTCCTTGTGGTGTAGTCGCCACGATTCGCAGCACTTTTTGTTCTTCGCTAAATACTTTATGAGGCAGTAAAACCTTAAGCGTCATGTAGGCTTGTGGCATCTTCGCCCTCCTCGGCTTTTGGTTTATCTTCTGCGGCTTTTTTGCTTTTTTCATGGGCTTCGTCAATCGCACCAATCATGTAAAGCGCGCTTTCCGGATAGTCTTCAAATTCATCCTGTAAGATTCGCTCGCAGCCATCTAAAGCATCATCAAGACTGACCAATTTGCCAGACATACCAGTAAACTGCTCAGTGGTAAAAAAGGGCTGAGTAAGAAACCGCTCTAAGCGGCGAGCACGTCCGACAACTTTGCGGTCTTCGGGCGATAGCTGCTCCATGCCGAGCATGGCGATAATGTCTTTTAACTCGCTGTATTGCGCCAAGGTGCGACGAATCTCTTGCGCGAGATCGTAATGGCGTTTACCAGTAATGCTTGGCGTCGCCATTTTAGAACTGGACTGCAAAGGATCAATAGCGGGATAAAGCCCTTCGCTGGCGCGCTTACGGGATAAAACGATGGAAGCAGAAAGGTGAGAAAAGGTATGCACGGCGGCAGGATCTGTAAAATCATCGGCAGGCACATACACCGCCTGAATCGAGGTAATCGCACCACTGCCGGTATTGGCAATACGCTCTTCAAGTTGAGACAACTCAGTGCCCATGGTTGGTTGATACCCCAAACGCGCTGGCATTTGCCCCATCAAACCAGACACTTCCATGCCCGCCTGAATAAAACGAAAAATATTATCCATCAGCAACAAGACATCACGATGTTCGTCATCACGGAAATATTCCGCCATGGTCAAGGCGGCATGACCAACGCGAAAACGTGCGCCCGGTGGTTCGTTCATTTGACCAAACATCATCACCATGTTGTCCAGCACACCCGCTTCTTTCATCTCGCGATAAAGCTCTTCGCCTTCTCGGCAACGCTCTCCGATGCCGCAAAATATACTTACGCCAGCATGTTGGCCGACCATATTATGAATCATTTCGGTCAGCAAGACAGTTTTGCCCACGCCAGCGCCGCCGAACAAGCCGGCTTTACCACCGCGCTCTAACGGCATTAAGACATCAATCACCTTGATGCCGGTTTCGAATACTTCGGTTTTGGTGGAACGTCTTGCTAACGGTGGTGGTTCATTATGAACCGAGCGCCATTCGACGTCGGTCGGCGCGTCTTTTTTGTCAATGGCGTTGCCGAACACATCAAACATGCGCGACAAAATCCCCTTGCCTACTGGTGTCTGCAACGGCTTGCCTGTGTCTTCCACTTTCATACCACGAGCAAGACCTTGGGTTGGCGTTAAGGCAATACCGCGCACCCGCTGATCATCCAATTGGGAAAACACTTCAATGGCAATGCTATTGTCTTTACCAGTACGTAATAAAGAGCGAATCGGTGGTAACTGATTGTCTGACGATATACTGTCAAAGTGGATATCCACAACACTGCCCCGAATCGAAATCACAGTGCCTGTGTTTTGAAATGTTCTTCCTGATTCCATAGCCTTCGATTACTCCCAGTAATGACTTTAATAAGCGCACGACACCTCAGCACTACTAAAGGATGAGCCGACACAGTGCTATTAACAATGATCTATGACAGCCTTTTCCACTTTCACTTTACTTTCTCTTAATCGGTCATAGAGGATTGCGATTGTCAGCGTAATAAAAACAAGCGATAAACTCTGTGCACTAGCGAACATATGCGTCGTTTAACTCGCCATATTTAGCTAACAACTTTGTCATCAACCTCCTTGTCATCTACTACTTTGCCATCCACTACCTTAATGGTTTTATCACAGCGCGCGGCTAAGCTTGGATCATGTGTCACAAATAGCACCGTCATACCTTGTTCTCGGCTGACTTTACGCAGTAGTTCAAATACTGCATCGGCGCTTTTGGTGTCGAGGTTGCCTGTGGGTTCATCGGCGAGTAATAAGGCGGGATTCATGGCAAGTGCTCGCGCTAAGGCAACGCGCTGTTGTTGTCCACCGGATAATTGATAAGCGGGCTGATCGCGCCAAGGCGTTAAGCCAACACTATCGAGCAACATAGCAGCACGTTCGGTCATCTCTTTATTGGGAAATTCTGCTTCACCCAACAACGGCATCATGACATTTTCAAGCGCACTAAACGCACTCAATAAATTATGAAATTGAAACACAAACCCTATGTTATGACCGCGCACGCGAGTCAATGCATGATCATCCATGCGCGTGGTTTCTTCACCACAAATTGACAAGCTTCCTTCGGTTGGGCGATCCAATAATCCAACAATATTGAGCAAGGTACTTTTGCCCGAGCCAGACGGACCAACCACGGCGCAAAACTCTCCACGTTTGAGGATTAAATCAATGCCATGCAGTATTTCCACTTCATTCGGTAGACCTGTGTTAAACGACTTACGAACATTCTGCATTTTCAGGACGACGTCATTTGTATTGTGTTTAGCTTCTAATTTATCCACGAATTGCCACCACCGGATCAAGTCGTGCCGCGCTTAAAGCAGGAACGAAAGCAGAAATTAAGCCAGTTAAGGTTGCCAACAACAAAGCACCAATAAATAAGCTAGGCTCTAAACTCAAGGAAAATAGCGGCGAACCATCTTCACCTGTTAGCATTTGCATCCAGATCAATAATCCACCCCCTCCCATCGCAGAACCAATAATAGAACCGCACAAACCCAACAGCCCACCTTGCAGTACCAATAATAGAACCGCACAAACCCAACAGCCCACCTTGCAGTAAAAAGGTACGCAGGATTTGTCCTCGAGTGATTCCCATGGCACGCAAAATGCCAATCTCTCGGGATTTTTGCACTACCGACACAACCAAAACGCTAGCAATGCCTAAGGCAACCGACAGCGCGACAAACAAGCGAATAACAGTGTTTGAGCTTTGTTGTGCGCCCAACGAAGTAAATAACTGGGCATTGTTTTTTATCCAGCTGTCGGCTTGCACACCAGTTGAAGCTTCGATGCGCTGAGCAATCGTTTCTGCGGCATAAATGTCTTTGACATTGACATCCAACACAGAAACACTGCCAACCATGCCTAATAAACTTTGTGCTGTGCGCAAAGCAACATAGGTGGTTTGTGAGTTGGCCGTTTTATTACCGAAATCAAAAATACCCGTTATGGTAAGCGTGTTGTCAGCACCAGTTGCCATGGTAACGCGGATTTTGTCGCCTAAACTGACGCCCAAATCACTTGCTAGTTCGATGCCGATTAAAATATCTGATCCGGTTAAGTCCATCGTGCCACTGACCATTTTGTCGGTCATATCAATAATCTGGAAATAGAGATCTGGCTTCACCCCATTAATAGAAATGGCTTGACTGGTATTGCCTCGCACCACTAAAGCAGAACCCTTGGCGGCGGGAGACACCACCAATACATCAGGTATCTCCGAGATTTGCACCATGATACTTTGCCATTGATCAATACTGTCAATGCGTTGCAAAGGCGTCTGAATAATCGCACCTTCCACAACCGCACCTACCGCTAAAGTGCTGTTACTGCTGCGAAGCGGTCGCACCGTTTCTTTAGCAGGCTGTAATTGAATATGCGCTTGACCACTCAGAACACTTTTGGTGATATTAGATTGCAAGCCAGCCATCAATGCAGACATAAAGACAATCACCGCCACACCTAAGGCAACGCCACTGATAATAAAAGCTGTTTGAGTACGCCCTTCACCCAAAAAACGCAAGGCGACAATCCATTCAAACGGCTGCCAACTGGGTAAGGTTTTTAACTCGCTCGCTTCTAACGCTTTCTCGCTCATAGCGAATCAGCTTGCAGCAATGGACGAATGCGATCGCCATCGGTAACGGTGACCGAACTCACTGGAACAACTTGATCACCAGCGCTTAATCCTGTTAACACTTCACTCATGCCATCACTGCGCAAACCAAGAGTGACGACTTGTCGATGGACTTGTTTGCCATCCAGTTTTAACACCCAAGGCGCGACCGAATTGACATCATGAACCGCAGCACTGGAAACAAGCACGGCATCGCTGCGACTCGCCACTTTTATGTCCACAGAGACCGTCATGTCTTGGCGCAAATAGTCTGGTGGTTCAGGGACTTGCAGCTTCACTTCCACGGAACCTCGATCAGAGTCTATTCCCGGATTGATATAAACCAGTTGGGCACTAAAAAGCTGATCTGGATAAGCATCAGCAGAAGCTAATGCTGATTGATTTAATGCAAGTAGATGAAGATTTTTTTCTTCGATTTGCACGACCATTTGTGTTTCGCCAGATGGAGAAAGCTGCATTAGCGTTTCGCCAGGTTGAACTACATCACCTGGCTCCACATTGCGTGCAATCAACACACCGTCCACAGGCGCTTTTAATGTGGTGTAAGCCAATTTAGCTTGAGCTAATTCAAGGCCGGCCTGAGCTTGCTCAAGGCTCGCTTCATCTAGTGCTACTTGGCTGCCATTAGTTTGTAAACTAATCATTTTTGATTGCAAACTACTGACCTTACTACGAGTAACTTTTTCGGCACGCACTGCTTCATCCAGACTGGATTGGCTAATCAAATGTTTTTTCAATAAACTTTGACTGCGTTCCAGATCTTGCAAGGCTGCCATTTGATTGGCTTTGGCTTCTTCTACTTCTTGCTCTGCCATGGGAGCTTCTACTTCGTGTAATTGACGAAGTTCTGCTTTTGCTAACAGCACAGCAGCCTTGGCTTGGCTTACCGCCGCATGCAACTCACTAGATTCCAATTCAACAAGTGGCATATTCACTTCAACCCTTTGCCCCTCATTAACAGGAACCGCTCTCACTGTACCGGTAATTTGTACGCCAATATCAACGCGATGTGGCGCTTCTACACGACCACTGGCCACAACGGTTTGTACAAAATCACGCTGAACAACGATTTCAAGCAGGACTCTTGGCCCCAACATAAATCGTACTCCTGCCGTTATTGCCAAGACTAAAATAGCGATAACCAGCAAAACAATGCCGATATGTTTATGAGTTAAACCAAAGATCTTTGAGGTGACAGTTGACCCATCTGCTTCCGGCTCGCTGGTATTTTTAGAATCGCTTGTACTGGTCATGCTCTATTCCAAGTTTTTTAAAGAAGTTAACGTGCTTTTATGATGACTCGATGAACCAGCATGACGAGCAATTTGTGCCTTTGCGGACTTAATAATATGAGCAGGATCAAAACCAAAGTGCTGTTCAACCACTTTACGCGGTGCCGACAAGCCAAAGGTTTGCATGCCAATGATTGTTCCTGCATAACCAGTGTAACGTTCCCAACCAAAGGTAGAGCCTTCTTCCACGGCAACTCGTGCTTGAACCGCTGGCGGCAAAATTTGATCTTTGTATTCCTGCAACTGGCTTTCGAATAATTCCCACGATGGCATGCTGACCACGCGAGCTTTAATGCCTTCGATTTTTAACTGTTCGTACGCAGCAACACAGAGCGACACTTCACTGCCCGTTGCTAATAACAAAACATCTGGCTTGCCATCTTTCGCATCGGCAACAATATAAGCGCCAAAAGCCAAACCACTGGCGCTACCATATTTAGCGCGATCCAGCGTCGGCAACGCTTGGCGAGTTAACACCAGACACGCTGGCATATGATTATTAGCCATAATAACGCGCCATGCTTCGACAACTTCATTCGCATCTGCTGGCCGCAATACCAAGATTCCCGGCATAGCTCGCATCGCAGCAAGGTGTTCAACGGGCTGATGTGTTGGGCCGTCTTCGCCCATGCTGATTGAATCATGAGTCCAGATCGAAATCAGCGGCAGCTCCATCATTGCGCTGAGCCGAAGCGCTGCACGACAATAATCGGTAAAGACAAAAAAGCTCGCCACATAAGGTCGTAGTTTTGACAAAGCAAGACCATTGCCGATAGCGCACATGGCATGTTCACGCACACCAAAATGGAAGTTTCGTCCAGCGTAATTGTCCGCTTGAAAATAGTCAGAACTGGTTGGTTTTCCGGCCTTCAATTCTCCAATTTGTCTCATGCTACCATTGGATTCAAAAGACAATTCCGTCTTGGTAGAAGGCGACAAATCTGCCGAGCCACCCAGCAACCAAGGCACTCGTTGAGCAATGGTATTAAGAACCAGCCCTGAGGATTCACGTGTCGAGATGTCTTTGCCGTCCGCTGTGAATGTAGGCAAGCCAAAGTCCCAAGCTTGAGGAAGATGCGTTTGCTGCATCTGAGTAATTTGCCCGGCCAATTCGGGGTATTGATAATGATAAGCCGCAAAGGTTTTTTGCCATTCAGCATGAGTTTTCACACCACGTTGACCGAAATTCGCTGCAAAATAATCGACAACTCCGGCAGCTACATCAAATTGGGATTCTGGATCAGCACCATAAAATTCTTTGGCAAGATGTACTTCTTCTACCCCAAGTGGTTCACCATGGGCCTTCGCCGTATCTTGTTTATGGGGCGCACCATAACCAATATGACTCTGTACAATGATCAGAGTCGGACGATCTTCTGTATCAATAAACGCCTGATACGCCGCGCTTAGTTGCGTTAAATCATTGGCGTCGCTCACCCGCACCACATTCCAACCGTAAGCCTTGAAACGTGCCGCCACATCTTCACTAAAAGTGATCTCAATGGAACCTTCGATACTGATGTGATTGGCGTCGTAGATCCAACACAAATTCGATAATTTCAAGTGCCCAGCCAAGGAAGCGGCTTCACTGCTGATGCCTTCCATCATGTCGCCATCGCCACACAAGGCATACACATTATGGTCGAACAAGGTGTAATCGGGGCGATTATAGGTCGCCGCCTGCCAGCGTTCAGCAATTGACATACCAACACTTGTCGCCAAGCCTTGTCCAAGCGGCCCTGTGGTGGTTTCCACGCCGCTGGTCCAGCCATGCTCTGGATGACCAGTACAACGACTGCCAAGTTGGCGGAACTGTTTTAGATCTTCCATGGTGACCGCTAAGCGCTCGCCAGCAGGATAACTCGCTGCCTTTGCTTTCACTCCGGTCAAGTGCAATAAACTATACAACAAGGCGCAGGCGTGACCGGATGACAACACAAATCGATCTCGATTCAGCCACTCAGGATCTTTTGGATCAAAACGAAGAAAACGCTGCCACAAACAATACGCCGTTGGCGCGGCGTCCATTGGCGTGCCGGGATGCCCCGATTTGGCTTTTTGCACGGCATCGATAGACAGAGTACGCAGCGTATTAATAGCAAGCTGGTCGAGCATTAACTGTTTCACTTTGGCTGACTCCTAAAAAATCGTTAAAAAGGCGCTTCGTCGTTTTCTGATTTGCTATTTTTTGACGTACTGGTTTTTACTTGCTGACTTTTTTGCTCTATGACTGCCAATAAATCGTTCCAAGACTGAATAAAAGCGTCTGCGCCCTCTTGTTGGAGCTGATCAGCCAATGCGCCAACATCGATGCCTTCTACGGCGAATTCCAACAGCTTGCTTTCAGCATCAACACCATCAATCGACATCACGCTAGACAAGGCGCCGTCTTTCGAGAAGCTTAGTAATGTCTTTTCTGGAATCGTATTAATGGTGTGTGGCGCAGCGAGTGCTGAGACGTAATAAGAGTCAGAAATCGTTGGATCTTTGCTGCCTGTGCTGGCCCAAAGTAAGCGTTGTGATTGAGCACCAGCCGCCTTTAGCGATTGCCAGTGTGGCGCTGCTAGCAGTTCACAATAGGTCTTGTAAGCCTGTTGGGCGATTGCGATACCAAGACGATTACGCAGATTAGATGAAACCTTGTCATTAACGGCAACATCCCAACGACTGATAAACAACGAAGCAACCGAGCCAACTTTTGGATCAAGTCCTTTTGCAATTCGGCGCTCGATGCCTCGCATGTAAGCCTCGGCCGCGGCGAGATATTGCTCGCTGGAAAACAGCAAGGTCACGTTAACGGGAACACCCGCAAAAATCGTTTCTTCAATGGCCGCTAAGCCTGCTGGAGTACCGGGAATTTTGATAAACAAATTGGAGCGTTTAGCGCGTTTATGCAAATCCACCGCCGCCGCAACTGTACCAGCAGTATTGTTCACCAAAAGTGGTGAGACTTCTAACGAGACCCAACCGTCCATTCCATCGGTGTTATCAAAGATGGGGCGTAATAAATCCGCCGCACGAGTTAAATCTTCCAGCGCTAATTCGAAAAACAGCGCTTCACCCGATAGACCATTGGCAGCTTTTTCTGCGATAGCTTGGTTATAGTTATCACCGTCTTTTATTGCTTTGTCGAAAATGGTCGGATTCGATGTTAGTCCTGTCACACTCAGATGATCAATATAGTGCTGCAAAGTGCCGCTGTTTAGCAGCTCGCGAGTAATGTTATCGAGCCAGATACTTTGACCTAGCATGTGCAATTGCTTGGTCGCACTTATGCTTTCAGATAAAAAGTCATCTTCAAAAGGATTGCTGTCTTTTATAGGTTTCATAATTCCTCCAATGACGCAGAACGAATGTCTGCTGCGCCAAGACCAATACAAAAATCGTGATGAATCAGCTCGCCGATGTGTTCAATAGTGACATCGGCAGCTGGATAAGGATGTGCCTTTTCTGGATCGTGAGCGTAATGACCTTGCCTTGGAAAAACCGTAGTAAGCCGGCTTCCCCAAACGCGTTTCATGGCGGTCAAAATACGCAATTTATCGTCTACCATGACATAACGCTGGGCTGGATAATGTTGCTCGACCGCATCGAGCATGGTTTCTTTGTGGATATAAATTAACACCTGACCATCCACTGCTTCCCATAACCCTGAACACTTGATTTTGCGCGGCTGCAGGACGGCTTCTCCATCGGTCAAAATGACGGTTTTGCCTAGGGTTTGCAGATGTTTAATGAGTGCCAATGCATCGGCATAAAGCCGATCCACAAACGGATAATCAAGAAAGAACTCAGCGATTAAGAGCCCTCGAGCATCATCAAGATGTTCAAGTCGATACTGTTGCAGCGCGCCTAGATAATCCGCATAACCGCGTTCTGTGCGTAACGTTTCGAATATCACCCAATAACGAGCGCTGTTTTCCTCGCCGATTTCACGAATTAAAAACGCTTTTAATTCCACCAAAATATGGTCGTTGTCGAGCAAGGTGTTATCAACATCCAGCAGAAAAACAATCTCGTCTGTTGCGCTACTATCCACCATTAGTTAGCAGCAGCGGAATATTCGCCGCGGCGCGCTGCTTTATCGTTGGCCGCTCCTTGCTGCAAGACTTTTTGTGCTGCCTCAACATTGTCATCTTGCCCGAGCCAAACTTCTAACGCGGGCAGTTCAATCGCGCGAGAAAATGAAAACGTCAGTGCCCATGGCAAACGGGATTTGTATCGGCTATTCATGGCATTTAAACGTGCCGAGGCCATTTCGGGCGTTTGTCCACCGGATAAAAAAGCAATGCCCGGCACCGCCGCAGGAACAGTACGCAACAAACAACTCACCGTCATATCGGCAACTGTCTCGACACTTTCCTGTACAGGACATAGCAATCCGGGCAACACCATGCTGGGTTTTAACAGCAAACCTTCCAGCAAAACACCTTGCTCATTCAAGTGTTGGAAAACCGCCTGTAAGACAGATTCCGTCACTTGCGCACATTGTTGTAAGGTGTGACTGCCATTAATCATCACTTCAGGCTCGACAATCGGCACCAGCCCCGCTTCTTGGCATAAGGCCGCATAACGCGCGAGAGCATGAGCATTGGCTTCAATACAGGCTATAGATGGCGTGACTCTATTGATAACCCTTGTTTGAATAGCGTCGACATCAATGCTGAATACCGCCCGCCATTTTGCGAAGCGCGCGCCCATCAGGGCATAAGCTTCCAACCGTTCACGTAAACCGTCCAAGCCTTCGGTGACTTTTTCGCCCGGATGCCCAGCCATATCTACTGCGCCAGCATCTACTTTGATACCGGGAATAATGCCCGCGTCAATCAGTACATTTATGAAGGGCGTGCCATCTTGAGTATGTTGATGAATGGTTTCATCGAACAAAATCGCACCGCTGATGCTATCGCTTAATCTTGGTGTGGTGACAATCAATTCTCGGTAAGCACGTCGCATCTCTAAGCTTTGCGCTATACCCAATTTGGCAAAGCGGCGATTGCACGTCGCCACACTTTCGTCCATCGCGAGCAAGCCTTTATCATCAGCCATCAAGCGCTTTGCGGTTTCTAGTAAGTGACTTGTAGAACCGATTGCTTGGCTAGATGAGCCCGAATCATTCATCCTTATCGCTCCATTTCCAATCACGAATTTCCGGCATATCGACACCGTATTGGTTGATGTACTGACGGTGCTCAATCAGTTTTTCACTCAACATGCGTTTCAGTTCGACGCCTTTCACGCCGGTTTGCGGTAGTCGGTCAATCACATCAATCACGAGATGAAAACGATCCATGTCATTAAGCACTGTCATATCAAACGCTGTAGTGATCGTGCCTTCTTCTTTGTAACCACGAACATGGATATTGCGATGATTGGTACGGCGATAAGTTAATTTATGAATGAGCGATGGATAAGCATGAAAGGCAAAAATCACCGGTTTATTTTCGGTAAACAAAAGATCAAACTCGGCATCATTCAAACCATGTGGATGCTCGGTTTGAGGCTGCAGCTTCATTAAATCCACTACGTTCACCACACGAATATTCAACGTGGGTAAATGCTTTCGCAAAATAGATACAGCCGCTAAGGTTTCTAGCGTTGGTACATCGCCACAACAAGCCATCACGATATCTGTTTCGGCATGATTACTTAACTCGGTATCGTTACTTGCCCAATCCCAAATGCCAATGCCTGCCGCACAATGTTTGACCGCTGCGTCCATGTCCAACCATTGCGGCGCTGGATGCTTTCCGGCAATAACAACATTGACGTAATGCTTGCTGCGCAAACAATGATCCATTACTGAAAGCAAACAGTTAGCATCAGGTGGTAAATAGACTCGTACGATTTCAGCTTTTTTATTTACCACATGATCGATAAAGCCCGGATCTTGATGAGTAAAGCCATTGTGATCCTGACGCCAAACATGAGACGCCAATAAATAATTGAGAGAGGCGATCTTAGGTCGCCAAGACAAACCAGCGGTGACTTTTAGCCATTTCGCGTGCTGGTTAAACATGGAATCAACGATATGAATAAAAGCTTCGTAGCAATTAAATAAGCCGTGTCGGCCAGTCAGTAAATAGCCTTCTAGCCAGCCCTGACACTGGTGTTCGCTAAGCATTTCCATCACGCGACCATTGGGAGCTAGGTATTCGTCATTAATTTTTGTGGTCGCTTCCCATTGTCGATTAGTGGTTTCGAACACCGCCTCAAGCCCATTAGAAATGGTTTCATCTGGGCCAAATACTCGAAAGTTCTCTTGGTTAAGCTTAATCACATCTCGCACAAATGGCCCGAGCACATGAGTATCACCAACACCGCGCACGCCGTGTTTCGGCACCGCACAAGCGTAATCACGAAAATCTGGCATTTGTAAGGATTTCAGTAGCAATCCACCGTTGGCATGAGGGTTCGCTCCCATGCGACGTTCACCTTTTGGCGCCAGTTCGGCTAGCTCTGGTAACAAACGACCCAGACTATCGAATAATTCTTGAGGGCGATAACTGCGCAACCATTCTTCGATTAATGGCAGGTGTTCTGGTTTCGATTCTGGATTAGATATTGGCACTTGATGAGCATGAAAAGTGCCTTCGATCTGCACGCCATCGACTATCTTAGGGCCCGTCCAGCCTTTTGGAGATTTTAGAATAATCATCGGCCAACGGGGACGTTCAAATACTCTATTTTCTTGGGCGTTCAATTTGATCGCCTTGATTTCCCGTACCGCAAAGTCGAGCGCTGTCGCCATAGCTTTATGCATATAGTCAGGATCACTGCCTTCGACAAAAATTGGATGCCAACCATAACCACGAAATAGCTGCTCTAGCTCTTGGTGACTGATTCGAGCCAGAACAGTTGGATTCGCGATCTTGTAGCCATTCAAATGCAAAATGGGCAAAACCACACCATCGGTATTAGGATTTAGAAACTTATTAGAATGCCAAGCGGTCGCCAAAGGCCCTGTTTCAGCTTCGCCATCACCCACCACACAGGCAGCGATTAATTCTGGATTATCAAATACCGCACCAAAGGCGTGACTTAATGAATAACCCAATTCTCCACCTTCATGGATGGAACCGGGACATTCGGGTGACGCATGGCTGGGAATGCCACCGGGAAAAGAAAACTGTTTGAACAGCTTTTGTAGGCCGACTGTGTCTTGACTTATATCAGGATAAATCTCGCTGTAACTGCCTTCCAAATACGTATTTGCCACCACGGCAGGACCACCATGACCGGGGCCAGAGATATAAATCATGCTTAAATCGTATTGTTTAATAATGCGATTCAAATGCACGTAGATAAAATTCTGTCCGGGGGTCGTGCCCCAGTGACCAAGCAAGATACGTTTTATATCAGCCAAGACCAAGGGCCGAGTCAAAAGCGGGTTGTCATGAAGATAAATTTGACCAACCGACAAGTAATTACTCGCTCGCCAATATCGATCCATTAAGCCTAATTGATCCGGTGCTAGTGCTGCGGTTTGCATCGTAGTTTTTGGCACAGTGATATGCTCCCTACTATTTGCTGGCTATTTCTTTTTTGATACGAGAAAACTCTGCTTGCTCGATATCACCACGAGCATAGCGCTCATTTAATATATCCAGAGCCGTTTTTTGAGTTTGTGCAAAGTAACGTCGATTAGATCGATAGCTGTAACCCCAATGCCCAAAACTAGAAATCAGCAAAAACCAAAAACCAATCCACAGCACCCAGCCCCAACCGTTCCAATATTCGTGATACATACAAATCTCCATGTCAAAACGTCGAAAATCAGGTGACTTTCAAACAAACTCGATAGTTCACTCTATAACGATAGGAAGACGAGATTCTGTGCGGTAACGAACGTTTAAAAATTCATCATCAAAGATAGAAGAAAAAGCTCATTTAATATGATCAAGATCAAGTCTTTACGTAGAACACACATTTTCTAACAAATCCTTTCAAAACCTTTCAAATCCTTTCAAATCCCCAGAATCTAAACACCCTGCACTTCCCTACAATTCTCGCATTATCCAAATGAGGTCTTGTTATGTGGCGCAAAGCGTTTGTTTTTCTTATGTTTTTTTCGGCATATGCGTCGGCGGGTTATTACGATGGTACAGAAGAGTTAACAGGCGATGCGCTCAAAGCAAAACTGCACAGCATCATTGATGGTCAAAAACCTCTGAAGTACACACAAAGTGGAAATACCGATTGGTACGACGGTAAGAATATCGACGTGTGGGAAGCACTGGTTTACACCGATTCCGCCTGCCCAGATGACAAACCAAAATGCGGCCTAGTGCAAATGCTTTACCTAGATGACGTGAGAAACATCAACCAAGCAAACCGAGGCAAAAGCAAAGACGATGCGTGGGACAGAGAACACGTTTGGCCAAAATCCCGCGGCTTTGCTAAACAAAGCCAAGACGGCTACACAGACCTTCATCACCTGCGCCCTGCTGACCGCAACCTAAACGGCGCGCACAGCAACTATGGCTATGGCATGGGCGGCGAAGCGATTTACGATGAGCTAGCTAACGGCAGCAAAGTATTGTCTGGCGCCTACCTAGATAAAAACAAAGAATCCTTCGAACCAACCGACCACGCCAAGGGCCAAATCGCCCGTATGGTCTTCTACATGGCTGCTCGATACGAAGCTGGCGACGACGCATCACCAGAAAACATGCCCGACCTAATCATAACCAAAGGCAATGACAAACAAAGCGGCCAACCCAGCATCGGCGACCTTTGTACACTCGTAGCGTGGAACGACAAATTCCCCGTCACCGCCTTTGAAAAACGCCGTAACGACCGAGTACAACAACTACAAGGAAATCGAAATCCGTTTATAGATCATCCAGAATTTGTGGATGGGATATGGGGGAAAGACTGCTCATAAAAAATTATGAATGGGTTCATAGGAAACATTTCTACTGCTAATTTTCATCTGAACCCAAATTCTATAAGTGTGTCTAGGGTGACGCTGGTGCCTTGGCGTTGGCTTTTAATGAGATCGTCTTGTTGGGCGGTGGTTGGATTGTCTTAGCTTTGGCGTAGTTTTTGGGTCAATGAAGATTAGGCGCTATTTTTTTATTTGCTCCAAAATTATTAACTGGGTTTGAAGGCTAGTTATCCTGTTGAGCTCTTATCTCAATTTCGTTTTGCACCAAGGGCAGGAGTAGGGATTAAGAGCCCAGCTATTCGTTCTGATTAATTTGCCTTTAATAGTTATTGTGCCGAATTGTGATTTATCACAAGAGGGACATTTATTTAAAGTTAACTGAGCGCCTATAGCCATAATGATAGCGAGAAAAGCAACCACAAATATTAGAGGTTTTTCATTGTCAGTGAATAATGAAACTAGACTACAAACAAAGAAAACAAAAAACTAGTTGGAATAATTTTAATAAATACAGCTCTTCTAACCTGATATTCTCTTACGGTATCCATATATTCTCTCTATACAGCTCATGTCCAAAGCAGCGGCGCACGTTAGTGCGTCCAGCCATCTAGTGGCGTTGCTTTGTCTTGTTATGAGTTTTCGTCAAGATGCCACCCTACAATTTCACCAACGTCATCGTAGACGTTGTATATAACCTCACAATCACAGAACCCACCATGCTCACCTAGCCATGGAACAATGACCTCAGGATTCAATTTTCGTGACTCAATGAATTCAATTGATTCCTTTAGTGTGTGGTCACACTCAGGAGCTGATTCACGGTTTAAGAAAGAGAGAAGATCTTTAAGGTTGTCGATACTCATTGGTATAGATGCGCGAATTTCATCTTGCTCATTATTCTTGTACTGAGCCTTTAACTTTTTCTTTTGATCTTTATCCATATCCATGCCAGTTTAATAGTGATGCTTGTTTAGTCTACAGCCTGTTATTTCTAGGCTATAAATCTTTATCTACTAATACTAAAAGACTTTCTTATTTACCACCAGTGCAAATCAAGCCAGATTTTAGGAATTCAAACAACCTCACTCGCGACAACAGAACACCTATACCCTGCTTTGCAGTCGCCGCGTGCGGTGACTTTGTCTATGGACCAGTTTTCCGGTGGGAAGGTGTCGCTTAGGATGAATGTAGTGGCATAGTTAATTTGGCCACCTGATTAGGGATGTTAAGATGCATCTCAGAACTAGACAGGTGACTATATGAAAAATCGTACAAGACGCACTTTTAGTACAGAGTTCAAACTTGAAGCTGCGCAATTGGTGACAGAGCAAGGCTATTCAATTATCGAAGCAGCTAAGGCTATGAACGTCAGCAAATCTGCAATGGACCGATGGGTTCGACAACTAAAACAAGAGTATCAAGGTATTACCCCAAAAGCGTCTCCACTCACGCCAGAGCAAATTGAGATTCGTGAGCTCAAGAAGAAAATATCCAACCTTGAGGAACACAATGATATTTTAAAAAAGGCTACCGCTCTCT
>NZ_FQVF01000013.1:115118-148915 GCF_900129155.1 Marinomonas polaris DSM 16579 | reverse complement strand
CTAATTCTTGATAGCCTTGTTTTGTGTTCTTTAAGACCTTGGTTTTCTGCTTATTTTTGACCACGTCGCGTAACCAACTAACATCTAACTTTTCTTTACCAACATCAATGCCAATAAAAGCCTTCATCTCTATCTACTCCCCTTGTACATGCAGCATCACCCTTACCTGGGGTGCTAGGATACCATTCAGTTTAATGGAGGTTAGGAAATCAGGGCTCAATCTACAAAACAGCATCTTTGTGCTCAGGTCGCGCACGAGCTCACCGATTTCCCGATGCGATAAGTGCTAGCTAAACACTCATCAAGAAGAGATACAAGGTCGTGCTTTAGCGCGTCAAGGTTTTGGTTTGCTATTATCGGGCTTTTGACGGCCTAAAGGCCGACCTACAGGTGATTGGTTGTTGCTAGGTTTTTTGCTCCTTTATTTGTCCTTCATTAATCCATTCTTATATTTCTTATCTCTTACTTTTGTTAGACTAGGCAGATTATTTTTGTCATATACGAAGGATCTGTTTTGAAAATTATTCCTGTTATTTTATCTGGTGGTGTAGGCAGTCGTCTTTGGCCATTATCACGTGAGCATTTTCCTAAGCAATGTTTGCCTCTGACGGATAAAGAATACAGTCTTCTTCAGCAAACCATGTTGCGTACTTTATCTTTAGAAGTGGCAGATCCTATTGTGGTTTGTAATGAAGATCATCGTTTTTTGATCGCGCAACAGTTGCAATCTATTGGTGTTAAAAAATCCAGTATTGTTCTAGAACCTAAAGGCCGCAATACGGCACCAGCCATCGCTTTGGCGGCGTTGGAAGCATTGCGAAGCCAATCTGATGATGCACTTATGCTGGTATTGCCTGCAGATCATGTTATCCGTGATCTTGCTGCTTTTGAAACGACCATTAAGCAAGCGGTTGAATTGGCTAAGCAAGATGCTTTAGTGACCTTCGGTGTGCAGCCAACTCGTCCAGAAACGGGTTATGGTTATATTCGTTCCGGTGATAATTTTTCTGTTGTGGAGTTTGTTGAAAAGCCTAACCTTGAAAAAGCTCAGGCTTATTTAGACTCCGGCGAATATTTATGGAATAGCGGAATGTTCTTGTTCCGTGCCAAGGCTTTTTTAGATGAGTTAGCGACTCATCGTGATGATATTTTTCAAGCGGTAAATCTTGCCTATAAGCAGCGTACCGAAGATTTGGATTTTGTGCGTATTGATGCTGAGCTGTTTTCACAATGTCCTGAAGAGTCGATTGATTTTGCGGTGATGGAACCGACCAAGAAAGCGAAAGTTGTACCTTATGCAGGTGACTGGAGTGACATTGGTGCTTGGGATGCTTTATATGATTATGCAGATAAAGACGCTGACAACAATGTGCTATTGGGCGATGTAATGTCAGAAGGCTCTAATAATTGCCTTATCCGTTCTGAGTCGCGTTTAGTTGCTGCGGTGGGTGTGAGCGACCTTGTTATTGTTGAAACTGCGGATGCTGTTTTAGTGATGGACAAAAACAATGCGCAGGATGTGAAGAAGATTGTTAAACGCATCAAAGCCGAAGGTCGTGAAGAGCACATTAATCACACGACGGTGCATCGCCCTTGGGGAACTTATCAAACAGTAGATCTTGGTGGTCGCCATCAAGTTAAACGTATCATGGTCAAACCAGGCGAGAAGTTAAGCGTGCAAATGCACCATCACCGTGCTGAGCATTGGGTGGTTGTGTCTGGTACTGCGAAGGTTCAGAACGGCGATCGTGAAATCCTACTAACCGAAAACGAATCTACTTACATTCCTGTCGGTGTAGTTCATGCCTTAGAAAATCCAGGCAAAATTCCTTTAGAGCTAGTAGAAGTGCAGTCAGGTAGCTATTTAGGTGAAGACGATATTGTACGCTTTAGTGATCGCTATGGTCGTTAAGACAATTGTTGTTAAGAACATGATCGTTAAGCAAGGATTGATAAAATGAGTTCTAGTGTTGTACAGGTAAAACAACTTAGCGATGAATTGGGCGTTGCCTTTGGTACCAGCGGTGTACGTGGTTTGGTCAAGGATCTAACCCCAGCACTTTGCTTTGCTTTTGTTCGTTCCTTTCTGCAAACAGTTTGTCCTTCTGCGTCTAGCGTAGCTATTGGTATGGACCTACGTCCGAGTAGCTCTGATATTGCCAAAGCTTGTTTGCTGGCCGCCGAATCTTTTGGCGCTAAAGCAGTGTTTTGCGGTGCTTTGCCAACGCCTGCTTTAGCGATTTATGCCATGCAAAATAACATGCCGGCAGTAATGATAACGGGCAGTCATATTCCGTTTGATCGCAATGGTATTAAGTTTTATCGACCAGACGGTGAGATTAGTAAAACTGATGAAACCTCTATTATGGATGGCTTAGTTGAAGTGCCTGAATTTGTTTCAGATCAAGCAGCACAGTTGGTGTTGCCTGTCATTGATCATTCTGCTATTGAGCTTTTCAAGCAACGTTATACCTTACTTTTTCCATCGAATATGCTGCAAGGCAAACGTATTGGTGTGTATGAACATTCCAGTGTCGCGCGTGATGTGATTAAAGAATTACTGGCTAATTTCGGTGCCGACGTTATTTCGTTAGAACGTACTGAGACTTTTGTACCGATCGATACAGAGGCGGTATCAGAAGAAGATGTGCAGAAAGGCTTGAATTGGTCTAAGGAATATAAGCTAGATGCCATTATATCCACAGACGGTGATGGCGATCGTCCGCTTATTGCTAATGAAAAAGGTGAGTGGTTACGCGGTGATATTTTAGGCGTGCTCTGCGCTGATTATTTACAAGCAACCCATGTGGCGGCGCCTGTCAACGTGAATACAGTTCTTGAGTTGAGAGGTAAATTGCAAAGCCCTGAACGGATCTCGCTGAGAACTAGAATTGGCTCGCCTTATGTCATCGCAGGTATGGAAGATCTGCTGCAACAATCACCAGATGCCAGAGTTGTTGGTTATGAAGCCAATGGCGGTTTTTTAGTTGGTGCTGATTTTGTTGTTAATAATCAAGTATTACACGCTTTACCAACGCGAGATTCAGTATTACCTGCTTTAATTGTACTAGCAATGTCCTATGAACAAGCTCTCCCAATTAGCCAATTAACGGATAACTATCCAGACCGTTATACAGCTAGTGATCGAATTAAAGACATTCCAACAGACGTCAGTAGACAGCTTATTGCAGATATTAAAACGACCAAGGCTAAGCAAACTGAGCTGCTATCAGCAATAGCGCAAGAAAGTGAAGTACTAGAGGTTGTTTCAATTGATGAAACGGATGGGCTTCGTATGACACTCAATAGTGGCGATATTATCCACTTACGGCCTTCTGGTAATGCGCCGGAACTGAGGTGTTATGTTGAGAGTAGTGATCAGATGCAATCTATCAGCGTTGTATCTTGTATGCTTGGTCATAAACTGTTTACTAATTTTTAACTATATTTTAATTACTACCTTGTAGAAGCATGGAGTTTCAATGAAAAAGAAAGCCCTTATCACCGGCGTAACAGGCCAAGACGGTTCTTACCTAGCGGAATTTTTGTTAGCTAAAGGGTATGAAGTGCATGGTATTAAACGCCGTGCTTCTTCTTTTAATACTCAACGAGTGGATCACATTTATCAAGATCCGCATGTTGATAATGCCAGTTTTATTCTTCATTACGGTGATTTGACTGACTCTTCTAATTTGACGCGTATTTTGCAAGAAGTGAAGCCAGATGAGGTATATAACCTAGGTGCTCAGTCTCACGTTGCAGTGTCTTTTGAATCGCCAGAGTATACGGCGGATGTGGATGCGATGGGGACATTGCGTTTGCTTGAAGCCATTCGTTTGTTGGGATTGGAAAAAACGACCAAGTTTTATCAAGCGTCTACGTCTGAGCTTTACGGTCTTGTGCAAGAGACTCCACAAAAAGAAACCACGCCATTTTATCCTCGCTCTCCATACGCTGTGGCGAAAATGTACGCCTACTGGATAGTGGTGAACTACCGTGAATCGTATGGTATGTATGCTTGTAATGGCATTTTGTTTAACCATGAATCGCCACGTCGTGGTGAAACCTTTGTGACTCGTAAGATTACTCGTGGTTTGGCGAATATTTCACAAGGTTTAGAGAAGTGCTTGTACATGGGGAATATGGATGCGCTACGTGACTGGGGCCATGCCAAAGACTACGTGCGTATGCAGTGGATGATGCTGCAACAAGACCAGCCTGAAGATTTTGTTATTGCGACGGGTGTTCAATATTCCGTACGCCAGTTTATTGAATGGTCTGCAAAAGAGCTGGGTGTTAGCTTGACGTTTGAAGGTAAGGGCGTAGATGAAAAAGCCATTGTAACGGCTATCGAAGGTGATAAAGCGCCAGCGTTAAAAGTCGGTGATGTGGTGGTACAGATTGACCCACGTTATTTCCGCCCTGCGGAAGTAGAAACCTTGTTGGGTGATCCAAGCAAAGCGAAAGAAAAGCTTGGTTGGACGCCAGAGATCACTGTACAAGAAATGTGTGCGGAAATGGTGGCAGAAGATTTAAAAGTAGCTCAACGTCATGCGTTACTAAAGTTGCATGGACATGATTTACCGTTTTCTCAAGAGTAAAAAAAATGAAAATATTATTAACTGGTGCTAACGGTATGGTTGGACAAAATATTTTGTCTATTGCTAGCCAGCATGAGCACGACTTTTTGGCACCAGGTAGTGCACAGCTTAACTTATTGGATGGTAATGCTGTCTATGACTACATCAGCACACATAAACCCGATATGGTGATCCATGCCGCTGGGATTGTTGGCGGTATTCAGGCAAATATGGCTCAACCTGTTAAGTTTTTGGTAGATAACATGCAAATGGGGTTGAATATCCTTACTGCATCTAATGCGGGTGGTGTAACTCAGTTTTTAAATCTAAGCAGCTCTTGTATGTATCCGCGTGATGCACACAATCCATTATCTGAAGATCTGATTTTGAAGGGTGAGTTAGAGCCGACCAATGAAGGGTATGCGCTTGCGAAAGTCACCAGCACACGTCTGTGTGAATACATTAGCAAAGAAAATCCAATGCAAACATACAAAACGATTATTCCGTGTAACTTGTATGGGCGTTTTGATAAATTTGACCCTAATCATTCTCATATGATTCCAGCGGTGATTCGAAAAATACACGAAGCGAAAAAAGCCAATCTTGAAGAGATTGACATTTGGGGTGATGGGGAAGCCCGTCGTGAGTTCATGTATGCTGAGGATCTTGCGGAGTTTGTTTTTTATGCGATAGATCATTTCAAAAAAATGCCTCAAAACCTTAACGTTGGACTGGGTACTGATTATTCGATTAATGAATATTATCAGGCTGTTGCGAGAGTCGTAGGCTACACTGGTCGTTTCAAACATGATTTGAGCAAACCGGTTGGCATGAAGCAAAAGTTAATTGACGACACAAGACTAAAAGCGTTTGGCTGGTCTCATAAAACCAGTTTAGAAACTGGTGTCGAAAAAACATATCAATTTTATTTAAATGAGTACTGTAATGATTAATTATTCTTTGGCAAGTAGCACTTGGGATCAAAATGAATACGCCGCGATTCAGAGAGTTATCGAGTCGGATATGTTTACCATGGGTAAAGAAGTTGCACAGTATGAAAAAGACTTTGCTGATTTTTTTGGCTCTAAATATGCACTTATGGTTAGCTCTGGTTCGACAGCAAATTTATTAATGATCGCATCGTTATTTTTTACCAAGAATGCCAAATATAAATTGAAGCGCGGTGATGAAGTTATTGTCCCCGCTGTTTCATGGTCAACAACGTATTTTCCGTTACAGCAGTACGGTTTAAAAGTGAAGTTTGTAGATATTGATCGTCAAACGTTAAACATGGATTTAGATAAACTAGAAGCGGCAATAACCGATAATACTAGAGCAATCTTGTCTGTCAATTTGTTGGGTAATCCAAACGATTTTGCCCGAATGAATGACATCATTGCCGGTCGCGATATTTTCATTTTAGAAGATAACTGCGAATCTATGGGAGCAACCATCAACGGTAAACAGGCCGGTACTTTTGGTGTGATGGGCACTTTTAGCTCATTTTTTTCGCACCACATAGCAACCATGGAAGGCGGCTGTGTCGTGACAGACGACGAAGAGCTTTACCATATCTTGTTGTGTATTCGTGCCCATGGTTGGACTCGAAATTTACCGAAGTTCAATAAAGTAACCGGCGAGAAAAGCGATGATGTGTTTGAAGAGTCATTTAAATTTGTTCTGCCTGGCTACAATGTAAGGCCCTTAGAAATGAGTGGTGCATTGGGTATCGAACAGCTGAAGAAGTTGCCAAACTTTATTGAAACACGTCGTAAAAATGCGGGGCTATTTCAGTCATTGTTTTCGGATCACCCTTTTATAGAGATTCAACAGGAAACGGGCAACAGCAGCTGGTTTGGTTTTTCATTGATCCTGAAAGAGAATGCGCCGTATAGCCGAGCAGAGTTGGTGAAAAAACTCGTGGAAAACGGTATAGAGTGCCGACCCATTGTCACAGGGAACTTCTTGAAAAATAAAGAAGTGTTGGAATTTTTTGATTATGAGGTAGCCGGAACACTAGAGGGTGCGGAATACCTTGATGAGAATGGGCTGTTTGTGGGCAATCATCAGAATGATATTGAGAAAGAGATAAGACTACTGGCGGATGTTCTTAAATGATAATTGATGCCTAAAATAAATACTTACACTGAAGAAGCTTGGGTAGTTAAATATCTTTTTAGGTTTTTTTGTTGGTTATATATTCTTGTTTTAATTTATTTTAGACCGCAATGAATGCAATTTTCATTGTAGTCCTGAATATAATTGCCCATCAAAATACTAGGTTTTCTCGAATATGATTTTTTTATGAGTATATATAAAATACGTTTTTGGATCTTATATGTTTAGTTTAGGTAAAGAAATTTTTGGCTTGATGTCAGATGGTCAGAAACGTCGTTTTTACTGGCTCCAAGGTTTAATGGTTTTTATGGCAGTAAGTGAGCTTGTTGGTATCGCATCTATTGCTCCATTTATGGCTCTTATAGGTAATCCGAGTATATTGTATGGAGATAACGTGCTAGCCGCAATATACGGTTTGACAGACATAAATGATGAGCAATTATTTATTATTTATGTTGGCCTTGGTGTATTGCTTACTTTGCTCTTATCATCCCTGATTTCTATGTACACGACTTGGAAGTTATCATTGTTTTCTACCAAAATTGGTACGGAAATCGCTAGTGATTTATATGTCTATTATTTGAACCAAAATTGGCTTTTTCACTCGGAAAATAACTCGGCAGACTTAACAAAGAAAATAGTTAACGAAACTGATCGTATGACTATGCAGATTATAATGCCATTTATGCTGTTAAACTCTAGGCTTGTTTTTGGTTTTATTATTTCTTTGAGTTTATTTTTGTACGATCCTGTTGTTGCTGTGGTCGGTTTATTGGTGTTTCTACTTGCTTACATTGCTCTCTTTAAAAATGTAAGAAAGAGTTTGAATGCAAATGGGCAGGCTATTTCTGAGTCTTATTCCACTCGATATCGTTTGATTAACGAAGCTTTGGGGGGAATTAAAGATGTCATTTTGTTAGAAAGACAGAAGATTTTCATTGAACGTTTTGATGAAACAGGAAGAACGTTAGCTCATGGGCTGGGTACTAACAACGCTATATCTTTAGTTCCTCGTTATGCGGTTGAGCTATTAGCCTTTGGTTCAATGATAGCTTTGGTTCTTGTTTTGCTAAATGACTATGAAGGTGATTTGGGAAAAATCTTGCCAGCCCTTTCTGTATATGTATTGGCCGGATTGAAGCTATTGCCAGCATTTCAGCAAATATATGGTAACCTCGCGCAAATTAAAGGGGCTTTGCCTGCATACTATGAAATAAAGACAGATCTAGCATTGGCCAAAGAGTGGAGAGCTTCTTCGGATTTTTCTGTTTCTGAATTACCGTCACTTCAGAGTGGGATTACGCTGAAAAACATTTCCTTTAGTTATCCCAATAATAATAGTCTTGCTGTTAGAAATGTTAATACATTTATTCCTGCCAAACAGGCTATAGGGGTTGTTGGAGCATCAGGATCTGGAAAATCGACATTGGTTGACATTATTCTTACTTTAATCAGTGCAAAAGGAGAAATCCTTGTTGATGGTGTTCCTATAAATGATGGTAATAAGGCTTCTTGGCGTAAAAAAATAGGTTTTGTACCTCAAAGTATTTTTTTAACTGAAGGATCAATTGCTGAAAATGTGGCATTTGGAGTCAGGTCTAAGGAGATTGATCGTAATAAAGTAAAAGTGGCTCTGGATTTAGCGCATCTTACAGATACCGTTGATAAGCTGGAGAGCGGTGTTGATACCTTAGTTGGTGAGAGAGGCGTGAAATTGTCGGGAGGACAAAGACAGCGTATTGGTATCGCTCGTGCTCTTTACCATGATGCTGAGGTAATTGTTTTTGACGAAGCAACTAGCGCTCTCGATGGTATTACAGAGAAACTAATAATGGATGCTATTAATGACTTTAGTGGTAATAAGACAATCATTATGATTGCCCATCGACTAAAGACGGTTAAGAAATGTGACCAAATATTGTTTGTTGATAAAGGCTCTATCGTTGACCAAGGGACTTATGATGATCTATATAGTCGAAATCAACAGTTTAGAAAAATGGCAGATCATAGTTAGGGTAGTCTAATGTTAAAAATACTTGTTACAGGTGGCGCCGGTTTTATTGGCTCTGCTGTGATTCGTCATATTATTCAAAATACGCAAGACACTGTTATAAATGTCGATAAACTGACGTACGCTGGAAATCTAGAGTCGCTTGCTTGTGTTATGGACAGTGCTCGTTATGCATTTGAGCAGGTTGACATCTGTGACCACGCAGAGTTGGATCGTGTTTTTTCTACCTATCAGCCCGATGCAGTAATGCATTTAGCCGCCGAAAGTCATGTTGATCGCTCTATTACTGGCCCTGCTGATTTCATTCAAACTAATATAGTGGGAACTTACACGTTATTGGAAGCGGCTCGCGAATATTGGAATACTTTAGAGGGAGATCGTAAAAGCGCTTTTCGCTTTCATCACATCTCCACTGATGAAGTATATGGTGACTTACCGCACCCTGATGAAATGATTGGTAATTTACCATTATTTACTGAAACCACACCTTATGCACCAAGCAGCCCTTATTCTGCGAGCAAAGCATCAAGTGATCATTTGGTTCGTGCTTGGTTGCGTACCTATGGCTTCCCAACGATAGTGACAAATTGTTCCAATAATTATGGGTCATATCATTTTCCTGAAAAGCTGATCCCGTTGGTCATTCTGAATGCACTTGAAGGTAAGCCTCTGCCTATTTACGGTAAAGGCGATCAAATACGTGATTGGCTGTATGTGGAAGATCATGCTCGGGCCTTGTATAAAGTCGTAACGGAAGGAAAAGTGGGTGAAACCTACAACATAGGCGGCCACAATGAAAAGCAAAACATTGACGTGGTGAAGACCATTTGTGTGATCTTAGACGAACTTCGTCCTAAAAAAACGCAATACGCGGAACAAATTACGTTTGTGACAGATCGTCCAGGTCATGATCGCCGCTATGCCATCGATGCATCGAAGATGAGCCGTGAGTTAAACTGGCAACCACAGGAAACCTTTGAGACTGGGCTGCGTAAAACTGTTGAATGGTATTTAGCCAACCAAGATTGGTGCAACAATGTTCAAAATGGTTCTTATCAGAGAGAACGTTTAGGCACCCTAGAGCAGGAGTTACAATCATGAAGGGGATTGTTTTAGCGGGAGGCTCTGGTACTCGGCTTTATCCCATTACGATTGGGGTGTCTAAACAACTACTGCCTGTTTATGATAAACCAATGATTTACTATCCGCTGTCTGTGTTGATGTTAGCAGGTATTCGAGAAGTACTGATTATCACCACTGCAGAAGATCAAGCGAGCTTTCAGCGTCTTTTGGGTGACGGGTCGAAGTTTGGTATTGAATTAAGTTATGTGGTGCAGCCGAGCCCTGATGGGCTTGCCCAAGCGTTCATTCTAGGTGAAGACTTTATTGGCAGTGATGATGTGTGTTTAGTGTTAGGCGACAATATTTTTTATGGTCAAGGTTTCACGCCTAAACTAAAGCATGCGGTTGAAAATGCGAAAAATGGCCAAGGTGCGACCGTGTTTGGCTATCAGGTAAAAGACCCTGAGCGCTTTGGTGTCGTGGAATTCGATGAAAATAAAAAAGCCATTTCGATAGAAGAGAAACCCGTTAAACCGAAATCTCATTTTGCTGTGACGGGATTGTATTTTTACGATAACTCGGTCGTTCAGTTGGCTAAACAGGTACAGCCATCTGAGCGTGGTGAGTTGGAGATTACCTGTCTGAATGAAATGTATCTCAAACAAAATAAGCTGAATGTCGAAATGCTAGGTCGTGGCTTTGCTTGGCTAGATACTGGTACGCATGAAAGCTTATTAGAAGCGGCGCAATTTGTTGAAACCATAGAAAAGCGCCAAGGTTATAAAATAGCTTGCTTAGAAGAGATTGCTTTTTATCAGAAATGGTTAAATACAACCCAAGTTAGTGAGATAGCTAAACTTTTAAATAAAAATAGCTACGGACAATATTTATTGGAAATTATTAAGGAGGAAGTGTGAGTTTAATTAATTTAATTGACTTTCCATCTTTAGGTGATGATCGTGGCTCATTGGTGGCGTTAGAAAGCCATCAATCAATTCCATTTGATATAAAGCGTGTATATTATATTTTTGGTACTCAGAAAGGTGTTTCTCGTGGTTTTCATGCTCATCAACAGCTAAAACAGGTCGCTGTTTGTGTAACAGGTCGCTGTCGAATGGTTTTAGATAATGGTAAACAGCGTGAAGATGTTTGGTTAGATTCAGCGACGAAAGGTATTCTGATCGAAGATATGGTGTGGCGAGAAATGCATGATTTTAGTGAAGATTGTGTGCTTCTTGTTTTAGCAAATGAACACTATAACGAATTAGACTATATTCGTGATTATGATTGTTTTTTAAATTATTTTGTTGGAAATGAAAAATGAAAAATGAAGTTAGAGAGCTAATTGCAAAGATATTAAATGTTTCAACTGATGTTGTTGTAGATGATCTAGCTGTTGGAGATATTCCAGAATGGGATTCTTTAGCTCATATGAATATAATTGCTTCAATTGAAAAGGAATTTGGAATTACTATAGATATCGAGCAAACACTAGATATTGAAGATGTTGAAGACATTATAGAAATTGTTAAGTCGAATAAATAGTATGACTATAAATCTTGTTGAAAAAATACTGAGTAATGCTAGTGAAAATCCAAATTCTGTAGCTGTATATTTAAGAGATAAGCCTAAAACTTATTCTCAATTAGTTCACGACATCAAAATTTTGTCAGCTAATATAGTCTATAAAGACGAGTGTAATTCTGCAGTTTTAATTACTGCTAGTAATACTTATGAATTTATTGTTTTATATTTTGCTGTCCATTTTTCAGGAGGGTATTCAGTAATAATTCCTGAGGACTCAGATGTTAAATATAAAAAGTTTGTGTTTGATAAAGTCAACCCGAGCCTCTGCGTAGATAATGTCGAAGCGTTTTTTCTTGAATCGCTATCATCTGAAATAGATTTGGATGAAACTAGAAAGCCTTTTAATAAAATCGCAGATTTAATGTTTACTAGTGGTACTACTGGCGAGCCAAAAGGTGTTGTTTTAACACATGAAAAACTCTATCTAGCAACAGAGCATATTGTTAAGAATGTAAAAAATAAAAGTGATGATATCGAGCTGTTATTAATGCCACTAAGCCATTCTTTTGGAATGGGAAGAATGCGTTCGACATTGTATGCCGGGGGGACTTTAGTTTTAGGCTATCCATTTAAGAAGCTTAAAGATGTTTTTAAAGCAATTGAGTATCATAATGTCACGGGTTTTGGTTTGGTCCCTTCTGCTTGGAATTATATTGTCGGGATGTCTAAAAACTTAATCTGTAAATATGCTTCTAGAATTAGATATATTGAGTTTGGTAGCGCTTATCTTCCTGCCGAAGAGAAAAAAAGAATCGCAGAGTGGTTTCCAAATACTAATATAGTGATGCATTATGGGTTAACTGAAGTCTCCAGAGCATTTTTTATAGATTTTCATAAAGATCCACTAGATGCTGTAGGTAATATTTCAGCAGCTGTTGAAGTGATTATCCTGAATGAAGATTATGAAACTGTAAGTAGCGGTGAAGAAGGTGAAATTGCCATAAAGTCCCCATGGATGTTAAGTCATTACTATATGAATGAGGCTCTTTCTAAAGAAAGTGTTGCTCAGGGTTTTTTCAAAACTGGTGATCTAGGGAAAATAAAAGGAGGCTATTTATATTTAACTGGTCGACTAAAAGAGATTATAAATGTAGGTGGGAAAAAAGTTAGTCCTTATCAGGTCGAAATGTATTTAAATTCACTTGTTTTTATTAAGGAATCTGGTTGCATTGCTTTGCCTGACTCTAACTTAGGGGAAGTTGTTCAGGCATTTATTGTTATAGATGAGTCTTGTAACATGGAACAAGATACAATTATTATCAGGATTAAGAAAGAAATGGCTAAAGTTCTGCCTAGTTATATGCGCCCTCAAAAATATAGTATTGTCAAATCGATTCCTAAAACGCCATCTGGAAAAATGCAACGTCTAAAATTATTAAATCAATAGAGGTATTATGCTAAAGCTCCGCTTCCCTTTACCTGTATTTCGTAATGCACTTGAAATTGCAAACGGAAAAAATTCCCGTATGGCATTGAAAGGTATTAATGCAAATAGAGCCGCTATTATTATAAGCACCTCTTTTAAAAGTTCAGTTTATCATGATCAGGTAATTAGGTTAATAGGTACGCAAAGTGTGAAAGTAATAGAAAAGTCTTGGCAAGGTGAGCCTACAGTTGAGAACTTATCTATAGTCATAAAGGAATTAGAATCCTTTCAACCTGATTATATTATTGCTTTGGGTGGCGGCTCTGTAATCGATGGAGCGAAAATCGCTTGGTTGCTTTATGAATGTCCAACCTTAAGTCTTGACGATTTATATCGACCTTTTTCATTACCCACGTTGCGGGGACGAGCTAAATTTGCTGCGATTCCAACCACTATTGGTTCAGGCTCAGAAGTGTCATCAGCTGCTGTTATGTTTGATGGAGTTTCAAATAGTAAAAAAGCGGTAGTGACACATGATTTTTTACCAGATTTAGTGATTCTTGATCCTGAGCTTGTTGCCGAAGTGCCTAATCATATTTTAAAGGCTACAGTCGCGGATGCTTTATCACATGCTGTAGAGGGATACGTATCCAAGATTGATCATCCATTAATGAATAGTTTTGCAGAACAAGCTGTATCTATTATTTATCGATACAAAAATCAATTGGATCGTGAAAGCTGGGATATTCAGATGATCTCGGATCTACAGCATGCTGCTATGTTAGCTGGTTGGGTTCAGAATCATTGTGTAGTTGGATTATCACACGCTATTGCGCACCAATTAGGTAGCTTTAATATTCCTCATGGTCTAGCTAACGGATTATTAATGCCAAAAGTAATTGAATTTAATTCTAATGATAATACTGTAGCAGAGAAATATGAAAAATTAGCCCGTAATGCAAATATGGTCAGTTCAAGTGACCTATCTAATCTTTTTACCATATTAGTTTCAAATCAAAAAATTATGCTGTCTTTTACTGATAATGAATTGGATATGATAGCGTGTAATGCCCTACTTGATCCTGCTGCTAGGACTAATCCAGTTTTTTTCACCGGAGATGATGTTAAAAAGGTTTTGAAAAAATGTCTATAAATAGTTTTGATTTGACTAGCGTACTTGATGCATATCCATTTGAGCTTCCGGAAGAAGTCAAAAAACCTCTGTTTAAAGCCAATTTGTTAGAAGAGCTAATACATCATTATGATAATAATGAGATGTATAGAAAATTCTGTATGAAGAATGAATTTAATCCGCATTCTTTTCTAGGTGATATTGAAGATATTCCAGCAATACCTGTTCATATATTTAAGGTTTTGGGAAATAAACTTTCATCTGTAAATATGGATTTAATAAAAACTAAATTGCAATCATCTGCAACAAGTGGGATTCCAAGCACAATATTACTAGACAAATTAACTGCAAAACGTCAGACAAGAGCAATGGCTCGAGTAATGCAAGAGGTGTTAGGTTCTAAGAGACGACCTTTTTGTATAATGGATATTGATCCTACATCTCCAAATGCAGGTAATTTAGGCGCACGTATTGCTGCTATAAAAGGTTATCTTAATTTTTCATCATCTTCTAGCTATTTTATCAATGCAAATAGTCTAACAGAACCGCTATCTTTTCTTGAAGAAGCATTTATTAACTATTTAGAAACACTTGAAACTGATGAGCCGTTAGTAATATTCGGTTTTACTTTTGTTCTTTACCATACTGTTTTTAAGCCTCTCAAAGAGAAAGGGCTTCATTTTAAATTACCAAATGGGTCGCAAGTTATTCATATTGGTGGTTGGAAGAAATTAGAATCAGAGAGAGTTGATAAAGAAACTTTTAATCGAGATATTGCCAATGTACTTGGTATTGAGATTTGTAATGTCGTTGATATTTATGGATTTACTGAGCAAATGGGTTTGAACTACCCTGATTGTTCTGCTGGATGGAAACATATACATGCATATTCAGATGTGATTATTCGAGAGGAATCAAATTATTCAGTTTGTGAAGATGGTAAAGTTGGTCTGTTAGAGTTTATTAGTCCGTTACAGCATTCTTACCCTGGAAATGTTGTTCTCACAGATGACCTTGGGTTTACGGAACAGGGTATTTGTGAATGCG
Source organism: Marinomonas polaris DSM 16579 (assembly GCF_900129155.1). Lineage (GTDB taxonomy): Bacteria > Pseudomonadota > Gammaproteobacteria > Pseudomonadales > Marinomonadaceae > Marinomonas > Marinomonas polaris. The sequence goes on along the minus strand of NZ_FQVF01000013.1, from coordinate 134,012 downwards.
GAAAAAATGGAAGACGTTTTAAAATTATTGGTCGAGCTAAAAAAGCGGAAGTTCGTGGTTGCGGTGATATAATGTCAGAAAAAGTGGCGAAAAAAGCTACTGTTAAGCCTCATTCTTCTCAAGATGACCATTTAGTTATTTATCATTCACCTGTGAGGTTGGACAATGATACTGTTCCAACAGATAAGCTAGTTAAGATTTTTAATAAACTAAAAGACAAACAGCGCTGGTTAGCAAATCAGCCATTGGAAGCTATCCTAGGTCTCTTGAACATAGCTCGGATTAAATGGGCTACTTCACCTGAGTTGGATCAATATCGTCATACTGGTTTGTCATTTTTATCAGATTGGTGTGAACCAAATAGGCTAAGACGTTTACTTGATGCTTCTTTGCATGGTCAGCGGGGCTTTTTAGATAATTTTATGCCGCGCAAAGATATTTCTCATAGTTCAATGAAAGCAATGCCTAGAGGGATTGTTTCTCATTGGTTGTCAGGTAATGTTCCTCTTTTAGGTATGTTTGCACTTGTTCAAAGTATACTGAGTAAAAATGCAAATATTTTAAAAGTCTCTGGTGCGGAATCTCAGGCACTACCTGCCATTCTAAATGTATTTAAAGGGTTGGTATACACAACGCCTGGTGGTTACAGCATATCAGGGGATGAGCTATTAGAGTCTATTGCTGTCGTCTATTTCGATCGTTATCAGTATCGTATAGCTGAAAGCTTTTCTTCGAATGCAGATGTTCGTATTGCTTGGGGAGGCAGAGAAGCAATTGAGGCAGTAAGCACTTTGCCTAAGAAGTATAACTGCCAAGATATTCTTTTTGGTCCGAAACTGTCCATGATGGCGATCGGTAATGATGCTTTAGACTCAGACAAAGCTGTTCGAAAACTTGTTCGTCGTGCAGCAACCGATGTTAGCGTTTTTGATCAGTTTGCTTGTGCTTCACCTCATACGATTTTTGTTGAAAAAGGAGGAGTTGTTACGCCATTTGAGTTTGCTGAAAAGCTTGCTGCAGCAATGGATAAGGCTTTATTACGCCTTCCCACTCAATATCCTGATATAGGCCAAGCGAATAAAATTCGCTCCAAGATTGCAGAATATGGCTTCATAGGAGAATCATGGCAGGATGAATATCTTCGATGGACTGTTTTATTTGACGAGAGTATAGGGCTAGTTGAGCCGACCTACCAGCGTGTAATTACAGTTAAAGCTGTAGACAATATTTTTGATATTATTGATCAAGTGCATGAAGATATTCAGACTGTAGGTTTAGCAATGAAGGGAGCTAAGCGCTTAGATTTTGCGAATAAGATTCTATCTCAAGGTGCTATGCGCTGCCCTGATGTTGGTTATATGACGCACTTTGACTCCCCTTGGGATGGTCTTTTTACAATTGATCGACTGGTAAGGTGGGTTTCGCTAGGCGGCCCGATTTAAGAAGGCAATAAATAATGATTCATAATTTAGCTGTAATATATCCAAGTGCAAAAATTGGAAATAATGTATCCATTGGCCCTTTTTCTATAATTTATGATAATGTGGAAATTGGCGATAATTGTAATATAGGCTCACACTGCGAGTTAGGTGTCAAATCAATGAATGATGTAGAATCGCCTTTAATTATATCTAAAAATAGTAACATTAGGTCTGGTTCTGTTTTTTATGAAGGTTCTAAATTTGGCGAGAATTTAACTACAGGTCACAAAATTACCGTTAGGGAGCGTGTAACTGCCGGAAATAATTTACAGCTCGGAAGTTATACAGATATACAGGGAAACAATCAGTTTGGAAACTTTGTAAAAATGCATAGTAATGTTCATATTGGGCAAGGTTGTGTTATAGAAGACTATGTTTGGCTTTTCCCATATGCTCTCATTGTTAACGACCCTCACCCACCTAGTAACATAGAGTTATATTCAACAATCCGGAAGTATACAGTGGTTGGTGCCAGGGTAATCTTGATGCCAGGTACTATTCTTGGAGAAGATGTCCTTGTTGCGGCAGGAAGTATTGTTTCTGGCAGTGTTGAAAATGGGGTGTTAGTTGCAGGTTCTCCAGCAAAGCGCGTGTGTAGAACGTCACAAATTCCTTTGCGAGATGGTTCTAAGAGAGCTGCTTATCCTTGGAGAAGACACTTTCATAGAGGCTATCCTGAACAAGTAGTATTAGAGTGGATGGACGAATTTAAATGATTCCTTTTTTGGACTTAAAAACAATAAATGCTCAATATCGTGATGAGCTGGCACAAGCTTGTGCTCGTGTTATTGATTCTGGTTGGTATGTCCAAGGGACAGAAGTAAAGGAATTTGAACAAGAGTTTGCTGCTTACTGTGGCACTAAACACTGCATTGGTGTTGCCAATGGTCTAGATGCGCTTATCTTAACACTACGAGCTTGGAAAGAGTTAGGAAAATTGAAAGAGGGCGATGAAGTAATCGTCCCAGCGAATACTTACATTGCAAGTATTCTAGCTATTACCGAGAACCGCTTAGTGCCGGTTTTGGTTGAGCCAAATATGGCGACTTATAACATTTGCCCTATTAATGTAGAAGCGGCCGTTACTGAAAAAACACGCGCGATTTTACCAGTACATTTATACGGTCAGATGGCTGATATGCCCGCTATTCTAGATGTAGCAAAACGTCATAACTTATTAGTATTAGAAGATTCTGCGCAAGCGCATGGTGCTAGTATCAATGGAATAAAAGCGGGTAACTGGGGGCATGCGAGTGGCTTCAGTTTCTATCCCGGAAAAAATCTTGGTGCATTGGGTGATGCGGGTGCAGTGACTACAAATGATGATGAGCTAGCTTCTACACTTAGAGCTTTGAGTAATTATGGCTCGCATAAAAAATACGAAAATTTGTATCAAGGCGTCAATAGTCGCTTAGACGAGATACAAGCCGCTATGTTGCGAGTAAAGCTTCGTTATTTAGATATAGAAACTCAACATCGTCGAGAAATAGCTACAACCTATACAATGGGTATTGGCAACTTATCTATAATGTTGCCGATCAGACAAGATTCTGTAATACAAGATCTTGCTCATCATGCATTTCATTTATATGTTATACGAACTAAAGAGCGAGAAGCTTTACAGAAATATTTAGCGGATGAAGGTATTCAAACATTAATTCATTATCCAGTTGCGCCACATAAGCAATGTGCTTATAAGTTATTGAATGAAAAAAGCTTTCCTATTACAGAATCACTTCAACATGAGGTTTTAAGCTTACCTATTTCTGGTTCTCAATCTATTGAAAATACTCAAAGTGTTATCGATGCGTTAAATCGGTGGTGTAGATAATGATCATTGTTAAACCTGTAGGTGGTTTAGCTAGTCAATTGCATAAATATTCTGTTGGTAAAGCTTTAGCATATAAGCATGGGGTTCCATTAAAGTTAGATTTAAGCTGGTTTGAGGACCGTCCTGATACTGACACTCCTTGGGAGTATGTAATTGATAGGTTTGACATTAAAGCTGAAGAAGCATCAGTTTCTGAAGTTAAAAAATTAAAACCTTGCTATTTTTATGTAAAAATAAAACGATTAGTGGAAAAATTTTTTGGAATTGAAATTCCTTTTAAGAGTTATTCAAATAAAAGTTTTTTATCAATTGATGAATTTTTTTCTCTACCTAGTAATCTGTATTTAGAAGGTGAATTTACAGGTTTTAAATATATTGAGTCAATTAAAGATATTATTCTGGAAGAGATTAAGCCGAAAAATAATATTTCATCCCTACAAAAAAAGTATTTAGAATGTTTGATAGATTCAATGCCTGTCGCTTCAATTCACTTTAGGCGTGGTGACTTTATTAGTAATAAAACAGCTGCTAATTTTCATTGTGTCTGTTCAAGTAGTTATTATCATACAGCAATAATGGATTTAGAAGCCCGAATTGGCAAGTATAAACTTATGGTGTTTTCTGATGATCTTGACTGGGTGAAAGAGTCTTTTAATTTTCCTGATAATGATTCTGTTACATATGTTGAAGGGTTACAAGACTTTGAAGAATTTCAATTAATGTCTATGTGTGCGCACAATATTATTTCTAATAGCGGTTTTAGTTGGTTTTCAGCTTGGCTTAATCCATATGATAATATTATTATTTCACCTAAAAAATGGGTTCATGATAAAAATATTAATCAAATAATATTAGATGATTTAGATAGTAGTAATGTGGTGTTTATAGAAAATGAATAACCAAAACTTACCTTTAGTTTCTGTTCTTATTCCGTCCTACAATCATGAGAATTTTATTGAAGAAGCTATTATGAGTGTTCTTCAGCAAACTTATCCTAATATTCAACTTATTGTTGTTGATGATGGCTCTACTGATAATAGTCCATTTATCATTCAGCGTCTTCAAAAGGAATTTGGTTTTGAGTATTATCAGCAAGAAAATCATGGCTTAATTTATACCCTGAATAAATTAGGCTGTTTAGCGAAAGGTGATTACATTTCCCTATTTTCTTCAGATGATGTTTACTCGCTGGAAAAAATTAAAATCTCAGTTGATTTTTTAGAGGAAAACAAACAGTATTCAATGGTTTATTCTAAGATAGCAACGATAAATTCAGAATCTGATATTGTTGACTCTATTGAGGAACGATATAAGCAAGGAAATATTTTTTATAATCTTCTATGTGGCGATTTTTTTATAAACTCTATAACAACGCTTATAAAACGAGATGTTTACTTTAAATTTGATCGAGATGATAGCTATATTGATGATTTTCAATATTGGCTAAAGCTTTCAAAAAATGAAAAAATTGGTTTTATTGATAAAGTTACTGCTTACTATAGAAAACATAATAATCATCTTTCTTCAAATTTAATAAAGATGCAGAGCGCTGAGCGAGAAATAATTGATAAATATTCAGAAGAACCCGGATATAAATATGCGTTAAATGAATGGCATATTCGTTGGATGTCATCTTTAGCCTGTGAAAATAGAGTTCTTGCAATTAAGACATATCTACCTAAATTGATTTCTCTTAGAAATCTTATAAACATACGTTTTTACAAGGCTCTTGTTAGAGTGGTAATTGGCAGAAGAGGCTAATTCATGTCTAAGATAGGCGTTCTTTATATTTGTACTGGCAAGTATGCTGCTTTTTGGGATGGTTTTTATGCATCTGCCAAAGAAAACCTTTGTATAGATTCTCAATTGATTTTTTATGTTTTTACCGATTGTGAAGCATTGCTTAACCTACAGCTTGATGATGTAAGGTTTATTTATAAAAAAAGTGAATCTTGGCCTATGCCTACATTAATGAGGTTTTCAACTTTTTTAAGTCAGGAAAAAAAATATTTAGAAGTCGATTATTTACTTTTTTGTAATGCAAATTTAATTATCGAGCAACCTATAGCTACTGCTGAAATATTTTTTGATAAGCCTTACTTTGCAACTATCCACCCTGGACACGTTGGCAAAGATCCTCAAAAATTTCCATATGAAAAAAATTCTAATTCCTTAGCATATATTAATAATGCAGCTCCATATTATGTTTGTGGTGGTTTTAATGGGGGAAGAAGAGAAGACTTTGTCAAAATGTGCGAATTGTTATCAAGGAATATTGATAAGGATTTAGAGAATAATATTATTGCGGTATGGCATGATGAAACACATTTCAATAAATTCTATAGCGAGAGATTAAACCTCTTTAATGTTTTGCCTGCTAAGTATTGTCAACCACAAGGCTGGCCAGCTAAAGATGACCCAATAATTACTGTACTTAATAAAGAGTTTGTTATTGGTGTTAGTAATAAAGGGGCTTTTTACTCTATTAGATACTATCTTAGTAAACTTTACAGGCGTATTAGATCTATTCTAATAAGTTGACTGTATTTTAATAAGTGGCTACTTCAATGGCGGATAGATGATTATTTCTAAAATAAGTGGGGGGTTGGGGAACCAAATGTTCCAATACGCTACATCTTTAGCCCTCGCAAAGAAAATTAAAACACAATTACTTTTAGATATTACTGAATATAAAGGCTACAAACTCCATAACGGATTTGAGATTTTCTCTGTTTTTGATAAACCTTACAATGTTGATTTTGCTGATCAGATGGCCATTCGTAAGGTTTTAGGTTTTCAGTCAAACCCAACAATTGCAAAAGTTATTAAGAGATATCATCTGGATTTTATTCGAAATAAAAAATGGATTATAGAGCCAAGTTTAGATTATTGGTCTGGTTTTGAGTTTTTATGTGAGAATCAGCTATATCTTGATGGCTATTGGCAGTCAGAGAAATATTTTAAGAGCCAAGAAACTCTTATAAGAGAGTTGTTTAAATTTAATGGCAATCTAGGAAAAGATAATGAAGAGCTACTTAAGCTAGCGGGAGATCGAACTTTGGTGAGTCTTCATGTTAGAAGAGGAGACTATACGAGTGTAACTAATCAAAGCATTCATGGCGTGTGTAGCTTGGACTATTATGGAAAAGCAATAAGATATATTACAGAAAAGATAAAAAATCCGTTCTTTATAATTTTTTCTGATGATATTGATTGGGTACAGGCTAATTTATCTATACCATTTCAGCATGAGTATGCTGTTTTTAATAAAGGTACTGATAGTTATAAGGATATGTGGATGATGAGCTTATGCGATCATAATATTATTGCTAATAGTAGTTTTAGTTGGTGGGGGGCTTGGTTAAATAACAACCCGAATAAGGTCGTGATATCACCTAAGAATTGGTTTGCGTCCGTTAGATTGCAAGAGCAGGCTTACTCTCTCTATTGCGATAATTGGATTAAATTATGATAATTATCGTTTTTTTTATTTGGATGTTTAAATAGTTATTTATGCCAAAAATATCAGTTCTTATGCCCATTTATAATAGTGCCAGTTCTCTAGAAATGGCAGTGAACTCTATTCTAAACCAGTCCTACAAAGACCTAGAGCTTATTGCTGTCAATGATGGCTCTAAAGACGACAGTTTGGAAATTCTAGAGAAAGTTTCTTCTCTTGATAGTCGCTTGAAGGTCTATTCTAAGGAAAATGGTGGAATTGTATCCGCCTTGAACTATGGTATAGATCACTGTAATGGTGAGTTTATAGCAAGGATGGACTCTGATGATATCTCTAAAAAGAATAGGTTTATTAATCAAATCGAACATCTGGAATTCAATAAACTTGATTTGATTGGTTCAAATATTACTACTTTTAAAGATAGTAGCCTTATTAAAAATGAGAAAAAGTACCCAGAAGGCCTAAAACTGAATACACATATTCTTTTCAACTCTCCATTTGCACATCCTACAATTTTTGGTAAGTCTGAGCTTTTTCAGCAATTCAGATATTCTAATGAACTTGGTATCGCTGAGGACTATAAATTTGTTTCTGACCTTTTTATTAATGGTAAGCGATTAGGGAATATTGACAAGAGCCTTTTGTTGTATCGTAAGAGTTTATATCAGCTTACAGTCAGTAAAAAGCAAGAAATTGCCGCTTCTAGGCTAAGAATATCTGAAAATATAATATCAAAAATATGCAGTTCTTGTGACGAGATTATTTTTAAAAGAATTTCTAAGAGGTGCTTTTTAGGCTGTGATACGGAGTTAGATCTTATTAATCAGTTGATTGATGGAGATTTTTTAGATTATGATAGTGAAGTAATTCAATATCATTATTTTGTGCATTGCTTTTATGCATATCAAAGCTCTGATTTTAAAAACGTAGTTTCTAAGAATATTAAACTTTTTTATAGCTTTTTAGGAGCAAAATATCTTTCTTTTTTGCTCGCTTCAAATGTTATTCATCGTTTAAGATAAGTTATATAGGTTTTTTATGTCGAAGAAAATTAAAGTTTTGCAGGTTCTAGGTGACCCAGTTGGTGGGATACGTAAGCATGTTCACGATATAATAACGAACCTTAATAAGGATTTTGATTTTTACTATGTTAGCTCGAATAATGTAGATTTGAGTTTTTCTGATGAAATTAAGCGTATTGATCCAGTTATAAACTCACGTAAGCAGCTAAATATTTCCAAAGAGCCTTCTATCTCTGATTTGAAAAACTTGTTTATTGTTTATTATTTTGTTAAGCGAAATAAGATCGGTGTGATTCATGGGCATGGTGCAAAAGGTGGGCTATATGCACGTATAGTGGGACTTCTATGTGGCTGCAAAGTAATTTACACTCCGCATGGCGGTGCTGCACATGATATGTTTACTCCTTTTAAAGATAAGATTTATAAATCAGTTGAGAAGCTTTTGTATTATCCTACAAATGTTTTTTTATTTGAGTCTCATTACACCAAAAAATCATTCCTTAATAGGATAGGTAGAAAGGGTACCGTAAAATCTGTTGTGAACTTCAATGGCATCGATTTGTCTTCTTATTTGCCTGTCCAATATTCTTCTAATAGTCCTATTGTATGTATTGGCTTTTTTGGAATGTTAAGAAAGGAGAAGGGTGTCCTTTTCTCTTTAGATGTTATTGCGAGGCTAATCGAATTTAACAAGAATATTAGATATCATGTTTATGGTGCTGGTCAGTTGATGTCTCAGGTTCAAGTTAAGATCAATGAGTTAAAAATTGAAAATTTTGTAACTCTTCATGGTGAAACTGAAACTCCTTACATTCATATGCAAAAGATGGATATTGTATTTATGCCATCTATGTTTGAGTCATTTGGCTATGTTGCTGTGGAAAGTATGATTTTTGAAAAGAGCCTTGTTTTCTCTTCAGCGGGGGCGTTGCCTGACACTTGTGAATTTAACAGAGAATATATGTTTGAGTCTGGCTCCGTCAACGACGCTGTCGAGAAGCTTGCATTAGCAATTGATACTTTTGATACGGAGGAGAGTAGAAAGAGATTGAAAGTCGTAGCAAAGATGGCTTCTTCTAAATATTCTATTGGTGGGATGACAAACACGATCCGCAATATATATGAAAATATTTAACTTCACACAGCATTTTTATGTATAAAGCCTTTAAAAATAGTCAAGAAGATGATTCTGAGATCGAACCATACAGACCAGTTTTCAATATAGTATAGGTCGTATTCAACTCTGTTTTCCATTTTGTCTATTGTATCGGTTTCCCCGCGAAAGCCGTTTACTTGTGCCCAGCCAGTGATGCCTGGCTTGACCATATGGCGGCGCATATAAGATTCAACAAGTGTTTTGTAATGTTCATTGTGTGCAAGTGCATGGGGTCTTGGTCCAACAATGGACATCCTACCTTGAAGTACATTGATAAATTGCGGTAGTTCATCTAAAGATGTTCTTCTCATGAAAGCACCGATAGGGGTTATTCTACTGTCCCCTTTTGTTGCTTGTGTTACTTTTCCATCTTCCTCATTGTGAACCACCATAGACCGAAACTTATAAACCTTAAAGTCCTGACCATTGGCACCTGTTCTATATTGTTTAAATAGAATCGGCCCTTTAGAAGTAAGTTTAATAATAATTGCTAAGCTAATTAAAATAGGGCTTATTAAAATCAGAATAAGTAAGGCAAGTATTTTGTCTTCTATTAATTTAAGAAAACGGTTTTTACCTTCGAGCATATGTGAAGTCGAAATGTTTATGACGGGCAAACCAGCAACTTCAGTTACTGATTGATTTAATAATCGAAAGCCAAAGATATCTGGTACCATACGAATCACGATAGATGTGTTGCTTAAAGCGGATTGTACCTGTTCCATCTTTTGTACTTCACTCATCGGAAGAGCAATCCAAACCTGATCTATTTTGTGATTTTTAACTATTTTATCTAGATCATTTAATGTGCCTAGAAATGGTACAGAGTTAATTTCATGTTTATCGGTGGTTTGGTCTTGCGTACTAAGGATCCCTTTTACGACTAACCCCATTTCAGGATGTTGTTTTAGTCGCTCTAGAACCTGTTGTGCTAGCTCTCCATCGCCAATAATAATCACGCTTCTGATGTTGAAACCTTTTGCTCTTAATGCCCCTAGTGACTTTCGAAGCAAAAATCTATAGCTCAATATTGTAGCGGTAGAGGTACATAGCCAACTTACTACCCAAATACGAGAGAATAAATCTGAAGATTGGGTAATAAATCCACTAATGATTAGTAGCAAAAATGTCGTTAATGTTGCACTAAGAACGCATCTTATCTCAGACGTGAATGATGCACCTCGCCATGCCCTATAGGCGCCAAAAAAAGACAGGCTTGCCGCCCCAAGTAACACACCAAGTAGTAGGACATTTTTGTACGTCAAATCAAGGCTAAGGCTTGAAAATCTTAACCAGTAACTTAATAGTCCAGCACTCAATAGACCAAGGCAATCTATTACTCTTAGCATGATACTAAGTGATGTGCTGTGTTCTTTTAATGCTAAACTTTTTTTCACGTATTTCTCTGCTGTTAACTTAGCTGGTCAATAATATTTAGATTTTTAGAACTAAGATTTATGATTTAAAGTTATATTTTGCGCGCCATATTTTAGCCTGTATACCTGTCATAAATATCGTAAAGTAAAAAACACCGGTCCAGAAATTTTGGTAGGCTTCAAAGCAATTCATAATGCTCCAAAAACATAGAAAACTCATAAAGAAATAACCAACTTGTTTTTCTATTTTTCCAACTCTTATTTGTTTGAAAAGACTTTTTGCCATTACGACCCAGATACTGATATAAAAAGCTAATCCTACAATGCCAAAGTTAACCAGCATCTCAATATATATGTTATGCAGGTGCCCAAAATCTTTTCTGATATCATCTGGTAACCATTCTGTTTTTTTCATGACAAGACTTCTGCCATTGCTCCCCCAACCAAATATGGGTTTGGCTTTTATAAAGTCTGTTGCCGCTACCCAGCTATGAAGACGTATACCAAAACTAGAATAGGGCACATCATCAAAGTCTAGCGTGGCAATGGCGCCTAATGCTTCTTTCTCTTCCATGACTCGGTTCACGATAGTGTCGTTGCTTGTTATCGCTATGCTCAAGCCTAACATACCTGCTAGAAATAGACTTAGGGTGACGAACTTTTGCTTTCCTGTTGCTCGATTAAACCGCTTTATGGTGAAGTAGCTGGTCATAAAAAAAGCAGTAATTAGCAACGCGAGCCAAGCTTGACGAGATGAGTTGATGTAGATAATGAGAATACAGTAAGCAATAGCAAGAAAAAGAGGTATTGCTAACCATTTGCTTTTAGTTAGAAGTGTGCGAGTAAAGCATAAAAAGCCTATTAGAATAATGCCAAAGAATAAGCTTGTATGCTGGGCTTGTCGAAGACCAAAAAATACTCGTTCTCCGTCTAGTCCCCTAATAATCTCTGGTATACCTTCACCTGTTACCCAAGGAGATACGAGTATTCCTAGTGCCGCACTACCCCAAATGAGCCAAATGGCATTTTTGCGTTGAGCAACCCACCAAGCTAACGGAATGAAAACAAACCAACGAGTTAACTTATCTAATTTAGGTGAACTTTCCGCCCATTCAGGGGTAACATACTGAGATAATCCCCATGAAATTAATTGAATTATTATTGCCACCCATACAAAACGAAACAGTATGTGGCTGTTGACAACTTTGCCGTATTTAAATAATCCCCAGAAGCCGGTGAGCGTGGCTATAGCGGATGCTACTCCTGCGATCTCAGAGAAGCCTGTTCTTGTGAAAGCATAAAGTGCAATCGAGAAGATTCCTAGGAGGATTAACCAAGTTGGCTGTTCTGCTGGTGTGCGTCGTTTGAATGCATTGGCTAAACTGGTAGAAACTGATGTCATTTTAGGCTCGTGTATTTGGTTTTCTATAAGGGCATATCAATATTAAGTGGCAATTTTTGCGTAATTATACAAAGAGTTATGGGAAGGGGTATATAAGATATTCATCTGAGTAGTCATTTTCTTCAAGAAGGGGGGGTTTTCTTCCCAAAAGTGGCTTAAATAAAAAAATGGCCATCGATAACGACAGCCATTTTTTATTTAATAGAGCAAATAATTTATTTAGTTGCTTTTGGTGCTTCCGGCTTCTCTATATCATGCAGTTCAACAACAAATTTAAGCGCTGCATTTGGTGGAATAGGACCTGTGCCGCCAGGACCGTATGCTAAATCAGCTGGAATGTATAGTTCATATTTAGAGCCAACAGGCATAAGTTGTAGACCTTCAGTCCAGCCAGGGATTACACCATTTAGTGGGAAGGTAATGGCTTCACCACGTTTGTAAGAGCTATCGAACACAGTTCCATCACTTAGGCTTCCTTCATAGTCCACTTTTACTGTATCTGTTGTACTAGGTTTGTCGCCTTTACCCGCAGTGATAACTTTATAAAGCAAACCAGATTCTGTTTTTTTCACGCCATCTTCGGCTTCTTTCTCTTTTAGCCATGCTGCAGAAGCGGCTTTTGCTTCTTCAGATGCTTTTTCTTCTTCAAGCTGAGCTTTTGCCATTTGTTCTTGCTGGTAGTCTTGGATGGTTTTAGTCACTTCATCCATGCTCATTTTGCCTTCTTTGCCAGCAAATGAATCTTGGAAGCCTGCCATAAAGGTTTTCATATCTAGGTCAGAGAAATCCTGTGACATGCGTGAACCAAACATGGTGCCAATGCTGTAACCAAGGCGTTGCTCTTTAGTGTCTAGTTTAATTGAGCTGTCGGCTGCGTACGCAAAAGAAACAGATGACATGACCAGCGCCGCAATAAGAGTTTTTTTCATAGCTATTTTTTTCATAAGAAAAGGTGTTCCATTGTTTGTTGATTTATCACTTAGTGACGTAAAGCATTAAGACGGAGTTCAATTCGCATATTTTTTTACCAGCATTTCATGGGGCGAAAACAAAGCAGGAATAATGGTATACGCCTTGTGCTTTGCAAAATCAGATCCGTCGTTTTTGTTTAACATGAATGTTCTAACATAAGGTTGGCTATTTACGCCAGTTTATATGCGTTCATGTTACCAAAGCGACCCCTTCACCTGCACACTTTGTTTGAGTTACAAAAGATAGAACGGTCTCACAAAGCACAAGACGTAGGTTGAGATTAATCCGCTGTTCTTTATCTATACAATCGCTTTTACAAAAGCATGACGGTGTTTGCTAAAGCAAGTTTGTTTGTTTGGCTCTATTTACAATTTATTGACGTTTCTATGTTAAAGCTTGGGTTCAGGTATTTTGTCGATTCGCGCTTTAGTGCGACAAAATACCTATGATGGGTGTAATCGTTATAAAACTAGTGCTTTTTGTCTTGTTCTATTGAGTGAATCAATGACTGACTAAAGATCTGCCCATCTACAAAAGTGAAGACCTCATTGGCTTTAATGTGTGTTAAGAAATAATTGTGGTAGCCGTAATATTTATAATGACTTTTTAGTACTTTGTTATGCCACCACTTTTTTAGCATCTTCTGAATTCTCGGTTTGCTGCGTAGGTCGTGCATTGAGTCAAAAGATACGACTTTATCTTTTTGTGTTTTTACATCGAGTTGGTGGCTATAACAAGAATAATGGCCAAATATCGATTTAGTGTCATACCATGGTGCTAGCGCAGTTTTAGAGTGCTCTGGGCCGTAAGGGAACTTCTTAATTTTACGCAAATGGTTTACGTACATCAGAACTCTATTTGGCACATGGCTGCTTTTGTTGATAGCTAAGGCTAAGGCATAAGCTGACATAATATGTTCTGGATGAGGGTCTATCTCTGGTTCTGTTACTAGTACAGTTGAAGGCTTAATTTGCTCTAGTAGGCTAGTTAGATCTTCGATTAGTAATTGTCCAGAGCTAATATTCTGTTCATCATTCGGAAGTTTTAGCGTATTAAATGTTCGGCTTATTTGCGGCGTTAGCGCAGGGAAAGCTTTATCGCTTTGTGACTCTTTTGGTGTTTGATAAAGCGATTCTTTGGTTAGATTGAAATAACCAAGGGAAGACAATCGATCAAACTTGACGCCTGCAAGAAGCGGTGTTGTCATGCTATTCCACGCTCTGATTTGTGCTTTTCGCTGCGTCGCATCGCCTATGGTTTCATCTAACCCAGAAATATACTGCCTATCTAAAGACTGGAGGTTTTGGCCTGCATTGATGGTTGTAATCCAAACTTGATCCGCAAAGTCGCTGTATAAGCCATATGCTGCGAGTTCAGCATCGTCTGCATGTGGCGCAATGATAAGGATGGGGCCATCAGCGAGGTTGGGTTTTTTAAAGCCTAAAAGTTTTGCTTCAGTAGGAGCTTTGCAATGTTCGAAAGCCAATTGTAATTGGTGCAATGTTTTGTCTTTAGACAATAGACCACTTAGATTAAGGTGGCGAGTGCCTTCTTGATTAGCTTCAAAGAATTGTGAATGGTCAATCGTATTTTGCTCTCCATTATTAAAAAAAGCGGAAATACAGCCTTGCTTTTTTTTATGAGTAGATTGATAAGGGAACGATAGTAACCAAGTGAATTCATCATGTTTTAACGCTGCGAATCCTGCTTCATCTGCCAGAGTCAAATTAGATATATTACTTGTGTTCTGCTTTTTTAAAAGTACGTCACTTTGCCAATCTGGTTGTAACGCATACTGGTAATCAATTTTTTTCATAAAATAATTCTTGTAAAGTAAGGCAGTCGTTTAATCTAAATTTACTGGGCTGGTAAGTAGGTGTCGCAATATTGTTGCACGATATGTTTTTCGTCAAACTGCGCGAGCGATTGTGCGACGTCTGGACCTAAAAGAACGGAGTCTCCTTGTTTCAAGGCGAGGACGATTTTCTCGGCAAGAGACTCAGGGCTTTGTTCTGCTAAATAGTCACTTAACTGCCCGCGCATAATATCACTAACGCCACCAGGGCAATTTGTTGCAACGACAGGTGTTCCACAAGCCAAGGCCTCAATGAGTACCATTCCCAGTCCTTCACTTTTGGAGCTTAAAACAAAGAGGTCAGCACGCTGATACCAAGGAAATGGATTGCTTTGCTTACCTTTTAGAAAGATACAATCTTCTAATCCTAGTTTTTTGATCTTATTTTCGATTGCGGTTTTTTCTCGACCTTCCCCGACGATAACTAGGTCATGTGTTACGCCGAAGTTGTTGCGTGCGTAATGATAGGCGTCAATTAATAATGGAAAGTTTTTACCACCTACAAGACGACCTAACCCTAAAATATAGGGACTTGTATGGTAATCAATGTTGGCTTCTAGAGCTGATGCTTTTTTCCTAATTTCTTCATAATTATTTGGGTTACTTATGATTGAAATACTTTGACATGAAATAGCGAAGGAGTGAATTAGATCCATAAAAGAGAGCTGCGCTTCTTTTGATATACATACCACATGTCGGTTGGAAAATAGCCATGAAAACATCTGCTTAGATTTAGAACCATACACGGACTGGTTGAGCATACTTTCACAAACGAATACAAAACGAGGATCTTTGAGTGGCCAAATATGTGAAAAAGTGCCTTGCCCACGGAAAATAATAAGATCAAATCGCCCAGCTTCTTTCTCTAATTTTTTGAGTTTATAAGAAAAAGCAATTGCCTCCGCATAGGCAAAAAACATGACGAACGATTTACGAAAAATGACGTTTAATAATTTGGATATTATTAACCAAATAAAACCAATGCCGCTTAGCATCACCATTTTTTGTAAGGCAAACAAATGTATTTTGACATTAGGGTTGCTGGGTGAGACTTCAATCTTACGGTTTTTTAGATAAATAAGATGAGTATTATGGCCTTGTTTCGCAAAGGCATCGGATAAGTTGCAGGCAACTCTCTCCATGCCTCCAATTTTTAAACAATTTACAACAACCGCAACCTTCATCGAATCTCCTAAAAAATGTAAGGCAACGCTGTAAAGTCGCCATTGTGCTATTTCTACTATTGAAAGCTAATACTAAACAACTCAGCATTTAAAAAATATAGTACATAAATTAACGAACTCACTAAATGCTCAAGAAGGCTATTTAATCCCCATAAACAACGGAATAAGAATCGGAACTAGAATGCTCATAATAAAGCCACTGGCGATGCAGACAGGGATGATTTGCGCGCCGTGAAATTTGCCCAGCATGGGTAAGGTGAAATCCATTGCCGTTGCGCCAGAATAACCGACGGACATGTGGCTATTTAGTTGTGCTAAGAACGGAATCAGCATGAGGGCAAGTATCTCACGTCCAAGATCAAGCAAGAAGGCCGTGGTACCAAGTACCGGATCGCCTAAACCCGTAATAAGAATGCCAGATAAACTGTACCAGCCGAAGCCTGAAACAACCGCAAGCCCTTGGTTCCAATTTAGGCCTAAAATTAGGCTGCCAATCCAACCTGCTAACAAGGTGGTGAAAATGGTCACTAGGGCGATAATGACGCCTTGTGAGTTTAAAAAAAGTTTGCGTAGACGATGATTGCCTTGACGAAGTTGGCAACCGATTAAAAAGAGTAAAACATACAGCAAGCCAGTCACTAGTTCGTCGACGCCTGTTAGCCAATCTTTAGCAAAAATACCGACAATTACGCCACCTATGACCCAAGCAATGGTTTTTGCTGCATCCATTAGTGCATGGTTTTTGCTGTCTGATGGACCTTGAGCAAGACTGTCTGCGTGGGTGCCGCCAAAACGCAGACCACTTAGATATAAGCCGGCTAGGCTAAATACGCTGATTAGTACAAAGAAAATAATGGCTTGATAACCTGCAATAAATAGCTTTTCTGCTAAATTGTCTAGCGCACCAAGGCTAAAGCCAATTAAGCCTAGAATAAGGTAAACCAGCTGCTCCAATCCTTTTGCCACACGAGCAGGCGTGAATAGCTTGATATTGACCCAGTAACCAAAGAGTAGGGCGATAAGTAATGGGCCAAGTGTAGTGAGAATAGTCATGCGAGAATGGTCTTCCTAGACAAATCTTTAAATGCTGGAGCGGCATTTTCTCGGTATTGAGATGTAAATACAAGCTTGGGTTTTGGTTTGGTGTGATTCGTTTTTGACGGCCTAAAGGCCGACCTACATTTTAGGTGGTGGTATGTTTTTTTGTGAGTCGTTCTTTAGCGCGTCGAGTTTTTTGGTTTGGTGTGATTCATTTTTGACGGCCTAAAGGCCGACCTACATTTTAGGTGGTGGTATGTTTTTTTGTGGGTCGTGCTTTAGCGCGTCAAGGTTTTGGTTTGGTGTGATTGGCTCTTGACGGCCTGAAGGCCGATTTACAGGTGATTGTTTTTGGTTTGGTGTGACTTGGTTTGTTCTTATTGATGCTTGATATCGTATTTTTTACATGGTTAATCTGATAAAATCCGATTAACCATGTAAAAATGTAGGTTTTTCCAATGAGCGAAGATCTTTTAAAAATGTTTGGTTGTGTGCCTATCCAGCATAGTAGTTTGTTGGCTGTATTGCATGATTACAAAACGCCAAATGACAAAATACATCGTTGGTTGCAACAAGGTTGTTTGTTACAGGTTAAGCGTGGGTTGTATGTCGTTTCGCCACAGATGAGCGGTGAGTTGTGGTCGCTACCGCTGGTTGCGAATGTACTGTATGGACCTTCTTATGTCTCTCTGGATTACGCTTTGTTTTATCATGGGCTGATTCCTGAAGGTGTTGTTGAGGTATCTTCGGTGACGACTAGGCGTTCGAAATTCTACAAAAGTGATGTAGGCCGCTTTTCGTATACTCATTTGCCTTTGCCTTACTATTCGTTAGGCATTATTCAAGTAAAACCAGCTGAAAATGTGAGCTATTTAATGGCGTCACGAGAAAAAGCTCTGTGCGACAGTCTTTTATTAGCACGTAATTTAAGAGTCTATTCTGTTAAAGGTTTGGAGAGTTATTTACAGCAGGACTTGCGGTTGGACTTTTCTGAGTTGGCGCAGTTTGATATTGCTTTAGTAAAAAAGCTCGCAGAGAGCGGAACTAAGGCTGCTTTATTAGGGCTATTGGTTACCTTATTGGAGTCATTATCATGTTAAAGCAAATGCTACAAAAATATTCACTTTCCAGTGAGGCTGAAGCGGACCAAGCGCTACGCGAAGTCATGCAAGAAATTGCGTTGGCTGGGCTGTATCGAGGTGGTTTTTTTCAAAAAGCGGCATTTTACGGCGGCACCTGTTTACGTATTTTTCATGGTTTGCCTCGCTTTTCTGAAGATTTAGATTTTTCATTACTTGCGCCTGATCATTGCTTTACACTTGACCCTTATTTTAAGGCTGTTAAAGACGAGTTCATATCGCTTGGTATTGAGGTTGATATTACTCAAAAAACTAGAAAGTCGACCAATCAGATTGAATCTGCTTTTTTGAAAAGTCATAGTCAAATTTTTGATATTTCGTTGATGACAGATCGGCCTGTTAAGATCAAGTTTGAAGTCGATATTGATCCACCATTGGGTTTTGCTACAGAAGAGAAGTTGTTATTGGAACCTTTTTCATTTTATGTGAAGTGTTTCCGGCCATCTGATTTATTTGCCGGTAAGATGCATGCTCTGCTATTTAGGCCGTGGCTCAATAGGGTAAAAGGCCGTGATTGGTATGATTTCGAATGGTACGTTCGACGTGGTATCCCTATCAATCTCTCTCATTTTGCCAATAGAGCTAGGCAAAGCGGTGATATAATTGATATTGATTTGAATGAAGAGACCTTTAAACAATTGCTCGCTAGCAAAATTACACAACTGGATATAGTCAGTGCTAAACAAGATATTGTCCGGTTCATTAAGTATCCTGATTCGTTGACGTTATGGTCTGTGGATTACTTTCTGCAAATTACGGAAAAATTAAAAGTCGTGAAGTGATGGTAATTTGATTGGTAGATATAAGTGTAGGTCGTGCTTTAGCGCGCCAAGGTTTTAGTTTGGTGTGATCGGGCTTTTGACGGCCTGAAGGCCGACCTAAATTTTAGATGGTGGTATGTTTTTTTGTAGGTCGTGCTTTAGCGCGTCAAGGTTTTTGGTTTGGTGATATCGGGCTCTTGACGGCCTGAAGGCCGAC
>NZ_FQVF01000013.1:0-114978 GCF_900129155.1 Marinomonas polaris DSM 16579 | reverse complement strand
GGTTTTGGTTTGGTGATATCGGGCTCTTGACGGCCTGAAGGCCGACCTACATGTGATTGATTTTTTTTAGGTTTTTGTAGGTCGTGTTTTAGCGCGTCAAGGTTTTAGTTTGGTGATATCGGGCTTTTGTCGGCCTAAAGGCCGACCTATAGGTGATTTGGTGCAATGTATGGCGATCGGTGTTAAATTACTCGGTCGTTTTTTTGCGTTTTCTATGGATAGTCGGCGGTGATGTGTGGTTAAGCGTTTCCCAGTGTTAAAAGAAGTTCTGCATTTGTTATTTCCTATGGTTCTGACGATGACATTGGAGCTGTCGATCAGTGTGGTCGATACCATCATGTTAGGGCATTACAGCGCGTTGCATTTGGCTGCTGTTGGTTTGGCATCGAGTTTATGGCTACCGGTTGGTTGTTTCTTGATTGGCGTGACATTCGGTCTTACGCCTTTGGTGACGCGTCATTTACATGGTCGACAACCAAAACTAGTTAACCTATATATGTCGCAAGCGGTTGGCTTATCAGTAGGACTTGGTTTATTGGCGAGCTTGGTGGCTATCTTCTTATTGCCATATTTCGCCGGTTTGATGGCGACGGAAGAAGAAACAAGACAAGTTTCCGTTTCATACTTGTATATTTTCGCACCTGCTCTTCCTATGTTGGCTTTGATGACGGCGTATAAAAATCTGTTTGAAGCGGCTGGCCGTCCAGGTTTTCCGCTGTTTGTCGCAAGCTTCGGTCTAGCACTAAATATCTTATTTAACTATGTGCTGATTTTTGGCAATTTTGGCTTTCCAGAAATGGGTGCAAAAGGCGCGGCGTTGGCGTCTGCTTTATCCTTGTATTTAGCGGTGTCGATGTTTTTAGTTTACGACCGTTTTATCAATAAAACCCCGTTATTTACCCGTTTAGTGTGGCGTTATACACGTAAGTTCTCGATTCTACTGAATGTTGGCGCGCCAGCGGGCTTTGCCTTTGCTTTTGAAGTCGGCTTGTTTTCTTCTATGACGTGGTTGATTTCATCTTTTGGTGATCTAGCGTTAGGCGGCGGTCAGATCGTTATGTCTTACACTTCTTTCTTGTTTACGCCAATGATGGCCATGAGTGCTGTGACAGCGATAGTGGTAGCAAAAGCCATGTCGAAAGAAGGTGTGGATGGCGTTAGAAAGCGTATTCGAGTGATTGTTTGGCTAGGGCTTTCTTATGTGAGTACCTGTTTTATTATTACTCAAGTTTTCCATAACCAGATTCCGTATATCTATAGTAACAATGCTGAAGTAGTGGCTTTGGCGGCGAGCATTTTGTTGATCTCTTCCTGTTATCAGTTCCCCGATATGCTGCAAACGGTATTTACTGGTGCCTTGCGAGGATTCCGTGATACGCGTTCAACTATGATCGCTTTTGCAGCGTCTTTGTTTGGCTTAAGTATTCCGTTTGGCTTTTGGTTGTCGCATTACAGCCCGTGGGCAGAAACCTTATCGCTGCGAGGCTTTTACATTGGTTTAGGTGCGGGGTTAACCTTGTTAGCGGCGATTCTTATTGTACGCTTCCAAATTGTTTTACGTCGCTATGAGGGCAAACGAATCGCTTCTCCAAGGGAAGTGGCATAAGGAGTCACTGCCTAAACTGCCACTGCGGTAACTGATTATCTGGGTGAGATAGACGAATCAAGTCCGCCTGATAAGCGGCTTCTATAGTGTTGCCTTGGGCGAGTCTTTTTGGCTCACTGTTGAAGATGACTTTGCCTTTTTCTAATAGGACGAGTTTGTCGCCATAGAGTGCTGCTAGGTTGATGTCGTGTAGGATGCAGAAAATCCCCAACCCTTTTTGGGCAAGGTTTTTAAGTAGCCTTAAGACTCGTTGCTGCTGGTGCAAGTCGAGTGCTGAAATGGGTTCGTCTAATAATAAGTATTTACCTTCTTGAGATTGTTTTCTTGTTCGTGAGGGCTTGTCTGCGAAGAGCTGAACTAAGACTCTTGCGAGTTGGATACGTTGCTGTTCTCCTCCGGATAAGCTGGCGTATTGACGAGTTTCTGTGTCTGGCATGCCAACTTCGACTAAGGTGTCATGGATTAACTTCGTGGCTTGCTGATCTGACAATGCCCATGGGGCGAGTCCAAGAGAAACCACTTCTTTAACGGTTAATGCGAAAGGCAGATGTATTTGCTGAGTCAATACGGCGCGCTTTTTGGCGAGGTCTGCTAGCGACCAATTCGACAACAGTTTTTTATCTAGCGTGATGTGCCCTGCATCTGCTTGAAGAGCGCCTGAGCAGCATTTTAATAACGTCGATTTTCCCGCGCCGTTTGGCCCAAGAATAATAGTAAGTTGTCCAGGCTGAATGCTAAGAGAAACATTTTCTAACAAGTTTTTCCCAGATCGAATAAGCGTGAGTTGGCTGATGTTAAGCATTAGCTTGTTTCTCGTATATTTTTTAAAAGTAGCCATAAGAAAAATGGCCCACCCAGTAAGCTGGTGACCAAGCCAACAGGCAGTTCAGCTGGAATGACTAAAAGCCGAGCCCAGGTATCTGCTCCTGTTAGTAAGCTGGCACCTAATAAGGCAGAGCAGGGAACAACAATGCGGTTATCGGCACCAAAGAGCATACGAATGAGATGAGGGACCATTAGTCCAATAAAGCCAATAAGACCTGTAAAGGCAACGGTCACGCCGACACATAACGCCACAATGGCGATGAGCTTTATTTTGAAGCTCTCGACATCTAGCCCTAAATAACGGGCTTCTTCTTCGCCAAGTAATAACAGATTTAAGTTTTTAGATTGACGCCAAACATAACAAAGCATTGGTAATAAAATGCTCGCAATAACAGCAACTTGTTCCCATCTAGCGCCGCCTAAATTTCCCATTGCCCAAAAAGTTAAGGCTCTTAGTTGCTCATCATTACTTACGTAAGTAAGTAACCCTGTTGCTGACCCTGATAAGGCATTAATGGCGATACCAGCAAGGAGTAAATGCAGCACAGATACTTGGCCCTTGTGTTTGGATAATTGAAAAATCAACCAGCAGGTTAGTACCGCGCCCAAAAACGCTGCTGCGCTTTGCATATAAGATTGTGCCCACAGTGGTAAGTTACCTGCTAAAGGATTGAGAACAATCAGAATGCCGACAAAAACGGAAGCGCCAGATGAGACGCCTAATAAGCCAGGATCTGCCAATGGGTTACGAAATAATGCTTGCATTAACGCGCCAGACACAGCGAGTGCAGCCCCGACCAGAGCAGCCATGAGTAACCTAGGTAAGCGAACCGTCATCAGTATTTGCCGGTCTATGTCATTCATGGAAGACAGAAAAAGATTTCGCCATGAAATCGAATAGGCTCCTTGCGTTAACGCAAATATCCCCACAATAAACAACGCTAGGATTAGGACTGGATAAGGGGTTTGCGAATAAAAGGCGCGTTTCATGGCGCCCAGTCTTCAAGTTGTTGATGTATAAACTGAATCGCCTGCGGTGTCCTTGGACCTAGCCCTAATGCTAATAAAGCATCTAAGGATATTAAGCGTTGGGCTTTTGCCGCTGGTGTCGAAGCCATTCCAGGTAAAGACCAAATGGCTTGCTCGCCTGCTCGTGTAAGCCCCTGTTGAGTGACAACAATGGCATCAGGTTGGGCGAGTAGAATGGCTTCAGGGGTAAGTGCTTTATAGCCGTTTATGGTATTTACGGCATTGATCGCCCCAGCTAGATGAAACAGCGCATCGGGAGCCGTTCCTTGTCCTGCTACCATAGGAGCACCACCCATTTGTAAGACAAACAGCAAACGAGGAGGACGTTTTTTCCAAGATTCAGGAATAGCTAATTCATCAAAGGCTTGCTTAATGCTATCAATAGCCTGCTTGCCAGCGATTTCTTGATCTAATGCCTGAGCGACTTGTGAAACTTTATCAAAAATACCCTGTTTGGTATCCGGCGAATCAATAGTAACGATTTTCACACCAGTATCTTTTAGCTGCTGCAATACTTTAGCAGGTCCTGCTGCTGGCGTGATGAGTAAGAGTTCTGGATGAACGCTCAGCACGCCTTCTGCCGATAGAGTGCGTTGGTAGCCGACTTTGGGCATTTGGTTCGCTTTATCGGGGTAGATGCTACTGGTATCACTGGCAACGAGTTGCTTGTCAGCACCAAGTAAATAGACGATTTCTGTGACTGTTCCGCCTATGCTGACAACGCGCTGAGCAAAACTGAAAGTGCTGCTAAGTGATCCTAATACCATCAGGGTAACGAAAATAAGCGGCTTTCGGCTCATGATGTCGTCTCCTGTTTAGCGCTTAGACTAATCACTTTCTCTACTATGTTTTGCCATAGCGGTAGTTCAGGATTACCCGGTTTGCGTTTGCCAAATAGCGTTAAAATGGAGTCGCCTTTGGCGTTGAATGCTTCAATAGAAGTAATAATGCCGTCGCTACTTGGTCGTTTAATAGCCCAAGTTTCTGCGATCAAATCTTCTCTTAGGTGCAAGTTAAAGCCTGGGTCTAATACATTGAACCAAGGGCCTTGTTGCATAAGGCGATGTACTTCGCCGCTGAAAATTTGGATGCAGCCTTTGTTACCAACAAACACCATGATGTTGCAGTTTTTTTCTTCAGCAAAGGTTATAGCGTTTTTTACACTGTCTTGTTCTAGTTTTGTCGCCCATTGATCACCAATTTGGGACAAAGCTTGAGTACGAGAAAGGCCGTGCCTTTTGAGCATGCCATGATATTCATGAACATCTTTTAGCTCTGACCATTCTATAGCGAAACGAGCTTGGTCAAAATTAGCTGGTAGTTCGCTGATAGGTTCTTGCTCCTCTTCTAACGGTAAATAAGTTGGGGTAACTGGGGAAGCGTCACGAAATTCAGTTATGAGAGCATCCCATTTTTCGGACAGAGTATTGTCTGTGCGATAGATTTTATGAAGTGCTAAGCCATGAGCGTTGAAAAACTGGATACTATGGCGGCCATTTTCGACGACATGGAATGCGCTGTGCCATTGGCCAATGAAGAGACGTAAATCAATGTCGTCCGATAGAACGAGACCCATGTTGCTTTTTTCCATAAAGCTGAACTTATGATATGTCCCAGTGGTTTCGTGTACGGCTTCATCATTGCGAGTGATGGTCATCACTTCACCTACGCCTTCTAGCAGCGCCAATAGATCTTGAAATGGCGGCTTTATTGCCCATGTTTCTATGCCTTGTCGGCAAGCAACTAATTCGCCTTCGCTGATGTTCAGTTGTTTGGCCAGTTCCCGAGCTCGTGGTGCTTGGCTTGATGAAACAACTTCTAGGTATCGCGAGTAAGCAAGATGATTGGCAGTATTTGCTGTTTTAACTTTAGGTGCTTCGTTGTTGACTGACATATGAATTCTCCGTAAATAAACAAGGGGGAAACGTTTTCCCTTGTTTATTTCATTGGTGCTAGTAAGTATTTTGTTGATGTTAATGAGTACTTAGTTCACGTTAATAAATACTTTGAGTGTGTCTTAGAATGACAAGGTTGCATCTATGCCAAAATTACGACCTGCACGGGTGTATCTATTCAAGTTAGTGCTCGTATTGGTTAGGTTACGAATGTCATTCCAATTCATGTATTTTTCGTCGGTTAGGTTAAAAAGACCGGCGTTAAAAGTGAGGTTTTGCGTCGGTTTGTAATAGGCTGTCAGGTCAACAAGGTTGTAATCCGATGTAGCAAGCCATTGTTTGCTGGTGGATATGTCTTCTTTTTTCTTACCAGACGCCCAAGTTAGGTTGAGCTTTCCACCCCATTGCTCTGATGGGGAATCGTAGCCAAGGCCAACAACCGCACTGAGCGGTGAAATGCTGTCGAGCGGTTCACCGTTTTCTAGGTTATCTCCTTCTGCATAAGCTATGGCTCCATTTAATACCCAGCCATCACTAAGGGCATCGATGCTTTTAGATAGGTCTAAATTACCTTTGATCTCAACGCCTTTAATCACCACATGGTTAAGGTTTTGATTAGTATATTGGCCAAGGCTAAAAGCCGCTGAAGAGCCTAAAGATACTTGCTCGATGAAGTTTTTATAATCGTTGTAGAAAGCGACAAACTCTGCCGCTCCATATGTATTTTGAGCGCGAATACCTGCTTCGATGAAGAGACTTTCTTCTGGTTCCAAATCTGGATTTGGTGTTATTTGGTAAGAACCATAAGAAGCTGAGTTTGCGAAGTAGTAGTAGAGTTCGTCTAAGTTTGGCGCTCTAAAACCTGAGCCTGTTTTGCCGAAAATCGTGTAGGTTTCCGTTATAGCAAATTCGGCAGCCAGTTGTGCTGTGAGTGCTTCGTTTTCATTATTTCCCCATGACTCTATGTATTCGTCGCCTGTTGTTGTGTACTTATAATTGTCGTAGCGGATGGCAGGGACTAGAGTCAGTCGATCTGTTGCAGCCCAGCTGTCCTCTATGTACACGCCAAAGATGTTGGCATCAGCTACAGGAGAAAAACGAGATGCTGTGGTTGTGCCTGATACTGTGTCTTTATTTAGATTTTCCAAAGACTTTTTATCGTAATTTAAACCATAGCGGATTTGATGAGCGTCAATTTGTTTCACTAAATCGGCTTTTAAACTGGTACTTTCCTCATCATAAAAGCGATCAACCAGGCGGTTGTTATTGCTCCGATGTGTTTTATTGGTGGTTTTGGTATCTTGATAATCGACCTGCCATTTTAGGCGATCATATAAAGTGTTGGTTTGTGTGTTTTCATGGAAGAAGCCAATACGGCGGCGGACACTTTTGTCGTCAGAACTTTGTTGATCTGTTGCTGAGCTTTCTGAAAATAAGTCGGACTCTGACGTGCTGTGGAAGTATTCGCCCACAAAACCAATACGGTTATTGTGGTTTACTTGCACCTGTACTTTGGCGAGTACGTTGTCTGATCCGGTGTCAGAAGGGTCTACTGAAGCTCGTTTGACTCCGACTGTCTGATCCGATCCTGCGTCACCTTGATGGTTCTCATTTTCATGACCATCTCGGTTTGTGTATACAAGCAAGGATTCAATCTTGCCGGTGCGATTTGCAATGGTGAGTGTTTGATTGAATTCATCCGATGCACTTTTGTATCCGGCTTTTAACGAGCCTGAAGTGTCATTGCCTTCTGCGGATAAAAAGCTACTAGGCTCTTTTGTTCTATACTTTACAACGCCGCCAAGGGCACCACTGCCTTCTACAACATCACCGCCCTTAATTATTTCGACAGACTCTAATGAATCCAGATCAACGGTATTTCGTCCAGTTCTTAAATACGTGGTTGTAGGGCCGTATGCATCGGCTTGTGTTACGCCATCAACACTGATTTTTACGCGATCGCCATCAAGTCCTCGAATATTGATGCTGCTGATACCAAAACGAGAATCTTGGCTTGCATCGACACCAGGTTCGTAGCGGACTAAATCATCTAGATTACGGACTAGTGTTTTTTCGATATCTTTATAATCAATACTAGAAACTGAGCTACCCACCTTTGGCGCACTTTCTGATAGAGCATCTGCTTCAATTGTGACAGTGTCTAACTGGTGTTCTACTTCTAATGTATCTGCGGAAAAGACAGGATTTGCTGCCATAATGGATAGAGCGATTAAAGATAAGGGAACAGGGTAAGCCGTTTTTTTCATGATTTCTCTCGTTGATTCATTAAGTTACTCCGAACTAAAAAAACAATCCTTTATGAGAATGATTATCACAAATTAACGGTCATTGATGCAAATGACTTTCATTAACATTTATTAATAAAGTAAGGATATTCGCTATTGAAAGAACTTTTTTAATTATGGTTTATGATTTAGGAGACGTTGTTTTTACTATGGAGGCTTAATGTGTGGGAGTTCATGCGTAAGTGAATAAATGCTTTCGTTAGTGAGTTTTATGGGATGCTTGATTGGTGATCCGTTTTAGCTGAGACTGTCACTAAATCTGTTACAAACTACAGGCCCAATCATGCAATCTCTAGACGAATTAATTGCGTTACGTAAAACCCTTCATCAGAATCCAGAGCTGTCTAATCAAGAACAGGCTACAGCGGTTCGAATTTTCAACGAATTTCAAGCTTTCTCGCCGGATGAGGTTGTTACCGATCTTGGCGGTACGGGTCTGGCGTTTGTATTTAATGGTGCTGATAGTGGACCAACGACTTTGATTCGTAGCGAGTTGGATGCTTTGCCGATCCAAGAAACCAATAGTTTTGCTCATCGTTCACAAGTGAAAGGCGTTTCTCATAAGTGTGGTCATGATGGGCACATGAGTATCGTGACCGCGTTGGGTGCGGAATTGTCGAAGCATCGTCCGCAGAAGGGGCGTGTTGTGTTGTGCTTTCAGCCAGCAGAAGAAACCGGAATGGGAGCGATTCAAGTCGTAAACGATGCGCGTTTTACCGCTCTTACTCCAGACTATGCTTTTGCCCTACATAATTACCCTGGATTAGAACTGGGTAAAGTAGCTGTGCGAGCAGGTACTTTTAATTGTGCTTCTAGAGGCATGATTATCCATCTAAAAGGCAAAACCTCACATGCGGCGCATCCTGAAAATGGTATTAGCCCTGCCAATGCCATGTGCCAAATTATCCAAGAGCTAAACTCGCTGCCAGCAAGCATTCCACAACAAGCAGGCGCAGGGCGAAATTGGGTAACGGTTATCCACGCCAAATTAGGTGAAATTGCCTTTGGGACGGCGCCGGGTGATGCGGTGGTCATGGTGACTTTGCGCAGTGAAAGCAATGAAGGTATGCAAACTCTGATAGAGCAGGCCGAGCGCTTCTCTCAAGCAGTAGCAAAGAGTGAAAATCTAAGTATTTCATTTGAATACGATGATGTGTTTCAGGCCAGCGTAAATTCTCAACAAGGTTGCGATTTAGTGGTTCGTGCCTGTGAAACCACGAAAACGCCTTTGGTCTTGCTGGATGAGCCAATGCGTTGGTCAGAAGATTTCGGTCAGTTCACCGCTACAGCAAAAGAGGGTGCAATGTTTGCTTTGGGTGCAGGACAAGCTAGCCCGCAATTACACAATCCAGATTACGACTTTCCTGATGGTTTGATATCTGTTGGTCGAGATCTTTTTTTGGATATTATTCGCCAATTAAATGGTTTGGAGGAGTTTTAGCATGATTACGCTTCGACAGGCTGCTTTAGAAGAACTTGCCGATGTGAAAGCGTTACTTTGGAATCATGGTCCAAATGAATGGAATTATTTAACTGAAGAAGGTGTTGATGCTGAGTTCTCTCTGATTGAGCACGGCACGGCGGTTGCTATGGTTGCGGTTGATTCCCTTGGCGCTGGCAGCAACCAAATTATAGGCTTTGCTGTTTTGATTGATGGGGCAGTCAGTCCGGATTATTTGACCAAGTATTCGGCCCTTAATGAGCTTTGTTTTATTGGTGATGTAGTTGTTTCTAGTGCGTATTCTGGTCAAGGTATTGCTACGAAATTGCTTGAGTGCTGTATAGAAAAGTCCAAAGAAAAGCGAGCTACTGTTGTATTAATTGAGCGGCATGAAGAAAACTTAGCTTCTGCAGGCATGATGAGAAAAGCCGGATTCAAAGTTGTGGAAACTTTTTATGATCCAACTAAGAGATCTGCAGGCTCAAGAAAGACTTCTATTTTGGAATGCCGAGTAGGGTAAGTTCACGTCGCTATTTTGTTTTCAACATTCTTTTCAATATAAGGTATGAGTCATAGTTGATGCGATGGCTCTTTTTGGCGTTTAACGCTAAAATCTTGTCGTTTTTGACACAAAATTTTAACCCCCACTTTAAGTAACTTGTAATGAGTACTCATTCTGAAGGATCCGTAATGAAGGGAAAATTCTTTAAAGCCGCCGCTGTTATGGCTTGTTTATCTTCTGCTGCCGCATTCGGCTTTAGTTTCGACATTTTGGGTTGGTTCCAAAAGAGTAGCAATATCGACAAGATGATCGAATATGTTCCTGCTGATACGGCTCTTTTTGTTGGTGGTGTGACAAATAAAGATATTGTTACTAGCTCTGATCAGATGATGGCTCAACTGAAAGATAGCGGCGATGGTGAAGCTATTTTAGAGATGCTTAAGTCTTTTCCTGAAAGTGAAGGCTTAGATTTTATACGCTGGTTTATTAAAGATTATTACGAAGTGGCGCCCAAGGGCGGCATAGCAATATACAACCACTACGGCCTTGATATGGAAGGCGCAAGCGTTGTGTATTTAGACGGGATTTTCCCCGTTATGCGTGTTGTATTGCAAGACGAACAGGCGTTTCTGAGTCTTGTAGAAGAAGCGGCACAAGAAAGTGATTTGACCTTGGGGTCAAAAACTATTGCAGACCAAACCTTAACGACTATTGAGCTGGCGAAAAATGATGATCTAGTACTGACGCTTGGTTTTATGATCAAGGATAACGTTCTTACTATCTCAGTATTATCGCAAAAAGATGATTCAGCAGCTCAAGCTCAGCGTTTTGCTTTAACGAAGCCTTCAGTACCTATGCCTGTAGATAGCTGGAAAAACGACGGTAAGACATATAACTTCATGGATTACTCTCATGGTTATGTAAGTTTGCTGAATATTGCTAATGCTGTGCTGGACAAGGACGCTCGTGCTCACCAGCAATTGAAAGTTTTGTTGGGAGATAAGCTGCCTGATTTAACGGAAGCTCAAATACAGTGTCGAGCTGACATCGTCAATATTGTTTCTGGTGTACCGCGTTTTGTCTTTGGTTTGAATCGTTATGATGTAAAAGACGACAACATGGCGTTTGACTTCTCCTATGCCCTAGAAATCCAAAATGCCAATGTGTTAGGCGAACTAAGTAAACTTCGCGGCTTCATTCCAAGCTACTTAAATACTAGTAAAGACCTAACTCTTGGTCTTGGTGTCGGTTTGTCTGCGGACGCTATCTCTCCGGTCTTAACGAGCTTGTGGAATCAATTTACCAAAGCGGATTTTAATTGCGTTCAGTTGCAAAATTTACAAGTGAAGTTACGGGAAAACAACCCAGCGGTGCTGTCGGTATTTACTAGCATGGCACAAGGCTTATCTGGTGTTAGCTTGGGCGTTTTTGATTTGACAAAAGATGAAAACAGTCAGTTAGGCGCTCAATACGATGCCATTGCGACCATCACTGCTGAAAAGCCAGAAGTGCTGTCTGCACTTGCTAGTAAATTCCTACCCATCTTAAATGGTGTACAAATCCCAACCGATGGTTCTGCTATTAATCTAGCCGACAGCGGTCTGCCAATGGATGCTTTCGTGGCAATTAAGGGCAAGCATTTGGTTGCTTACACAGGCGAAAAAAGTAAGCAGGTTGCCGAGCAATTAGCGACGGAAGAAGTGAAGCCAAATGGCGTTGTAGCTTTTAATATGGACAGTACTAAGCTGGGCGACCTAATCATGAATATGGGAGCGCTAAACGCCAGTATGGGTAATGACTGTACCGATTTGTTTACCGTGTCTACTGTGCTTACCACGGTGCCTTTTACATTAAATGTTCGTGAAGATCTTGATAATAATGGCTATAAAAGCGCGTGGTCTATGTCGATGAATGATGTATCAAAAATAACCATAAAACGTCGTCAAGATTTGGTTAATGCATTCAAAGTTGAATACTTAGACGAAG
Organism: Marinomonas polaris DSM 16579; assembly: GCF_900129155.1. Classification (GTDB taxonomy): domain Bacteria; phylum Pseudomonadota; class Gammaproteobacteria; order Pseudomonadales; family Marinomonadaceae; genus Marinomonas; species Marinomonas polaris. Next base: position 103,388 of record NZ_FQVF01000013.1, on the reverse strand, counting down.
AGTGTAACTGGATCGATATCGGCAGCGAAACCTTTAACGAAGATGGGACAGGTACGTTTGTAGATAGAGATGATTCTAATAGCTGTAATGTCTTCGAAAGTAGCTTCAAATGGTCTCATGCTTTGAGTTCTATCACAGAAACTGACTCTAACTCCCGATTCCGCAGCAGCTGTGATAGTGAGTGGGAACAACAAGAGAGTGTCGACTTTAGTTGCCAAATTTTGGGCGCCAAGGAAACCGAGTTTTATTGCTTACAAGACGATGGTGATTACAAAGCCCTTCATCGTTACACGCAACAGTAATCTACATAAAACGCTAATTTAGCGGTTTATTGCACTCATAAAAAATCCAATGGCGTTGCTGCCATTGGATTTTTTTGTGCTAGTTTATTATTTACTTTTTGCTTCTTTAATCGCAGCAAAGAATTGATCAAGTAAATCTTGTCCTAGTTCTTTCGCTTGGGCGTCAATAACTATTTTTGCTGAAGCTTTCATCTTATCCATTTCTTCTGGAGTAATGCTGTTTACTTCCATTTTTGTTTTTAAGAAAGCCAGAGATTTTTCAGCTTGTTCTCTACTATCTTTTCTTTCTGCTTCTCGGGATATAACGGCCGCTTTTTTAATGATTGTTTTTTCATCATTACTAAGTTTATCCCAGAAAGGCTTACTGATTAGCATAACCCATGGGCTATAGACGTGATGTGTCTGGCTAAGGTACTTTTGAACTTCATAAAATTTACTAGATTGGATAGTGCTATATGGGTTTTCTTGCCCATCTACAGCGCCAGTTTCTAACGCTGTAAATAGTTCTGAAAAGGCCATAGGGATTGCGTTGGCTCCCATTTGGTTGAAGAGCTCTAAATACATAGGGTTTTGCATAACCCTTAGTTTCACACTGTTTAGATCATCCATGGTTTTTATAGGTCGTTTTGAGTTTGTTAAATCACGAAACCCATTTTCCCAGTAAACAAGGCCAACAACCCCATGTTTTTCTAGCCCATCAAGCATCGCTTGTCCAAATTTTCCATCTAGAACTTTGTCTGCTTCTGGACCATCTTTAAACATGAATGGTAAATCCCAAATCGCGAATTTTTTGTCTATGCCGATTAGTGAAGACGTCGACGTGATCATCATTTCTTGCGCTCCACCAATTAGCGCATTTTGCATTTGAATTTCATTTCCCAACAAGGCGTTTGCAAAAGATTTCACTTTGAATTTTCCATCAGAAAGGCGGTTTACTTCCTCTGTAAATGTTTGTACTGCTCTACCCTGTTTACTATCTTGATTTAATCCATATCCAAATCTAATGATTCGAGAGTTCACATCTTGTGCGCTGGCACTAATTGAACCAATTGTAAGAGTGGTTCCGATAGTAATCGCTAAAATAGATTTGAATGCTTTTTTTGATATTGTTATTTTTTTCATTTCATTTTCCTTTTTAGGTTTAATAGAGCAGTTTTGCTGGTACGGTTATAATTTCTGGAAATATTACGAATAATACTATTATTGCCATATACGCAAATAAGAAGGGTAGTATTCCTCTTGTTATTTTTTCTAATGGCTCTTTTGCTACGCTAGAAACAACGCTTAAAACGGTGCCAACTGGAGGTGTAATTAACCCTACACAGCCAACCATAATAAACATAACGCCAAAATAAATAGGATCTATACCTGCTTTAATAATTAAAGGTATGGTTACAGGTGCTAATATCAATATAGTTGGTGTTAGATCCATTACCATTCCGATTAATAACATGACAACTACGATTGTCGCCATTAATGTTCTAGGGCTGTCCATAATAGGCTCTAGAATACTTATTAATTCTGCAGGAAGGTCTGCTAATGTCACCATATATGAAGAGACAATAGCGGCGGCACAAAGAAACATAACAATACTTGTTGTATATGCAGCTTGAATGAAAAGAGGAATAAGGTCTGATATTTTTAATTCACGATAAACGAGAAGACTAATTATCATTGCATACCCAGCAGCAATGACGGCAGCTTCGGTTGGCGTGAAAAGTCCTCCTCGTAACCCACCGATAATAATTACCGGCATAAGCAATGCAAAAAATCCATCTTTTGCCACTCTTAATCTGGTTTTTATATTTTGGCGAGGTTGAGGTTCTACATCTACCGTTTTCATGCTCCATTTCCAAGCTAAGACCAAGCCTAGTCCCATGATGATTCCAGGTACAATGCCTGCCATAAATAGCTTGCTGATAGATTGATTTGCCGTTACGCCAAAAATGATAAATGGCATGCTTGGAGGAATGATTGGGGCAATAATCCCGCCTGCTGCAATGAGTCCTGCAGAGCGACCTATTGGGTAGCCATTATTCCGCATCATTGGGAGAAGTAGAGTGGCTAGTGCTGCTGTGTCTGCAATCGCTGAGCCTGATAAGCTTGCAAGTATCACGGCTGCAATGATTGCTACATATCCTAATCCTCCGCGTCTATGGCCTACGCAACTAATTGCAAGATTAATGATACGTTTGGATATTCCTCCTGCATTCATTACTTCCCCTGCGAGGATGAAAAATGGTACTGCCATCAAGGGAAAGCTATCGGCACCATTGATAAGGTTCTGTGCGATTAATTGAGCATCGAAAAAATCTAGATGCCACATTAATGTTATGCCGGTTAATACCAAAGCAAATGCTATTGGCATACCTAAAAACATAAATCCAGCTAAGCTTAATAAAAAAATTCCTAATGCCATTAGTTATTCTCCTTGAGTTGTTCTGGAGATATTTTTGTATTTCCTGGAATATGAGAATTTTCACTTTTTAGAATAATTAGTATGAGATTTCTTATGATATAGAATCCCATGCCAATTGATGCGAAAAGCCCGGTAGAGTACATAAACGCTAAAGGATACTTCATGACAGTTGAATTTATATTCCAACCGATGTTGTATTGTTTCCAACTGCCTTCTAAAAATAAATACAAGGCATATAGCATAAGAGAATGACTGATTATTGCGCATATTAATCGTAATTTTTTAGGTAACTTTCTTTGCACAAGATCAAAGCCAATATGAGAATTTCGGCCAACAGCAAGAGTTGCTCCCATAAAGATAAGCCATACAAATAAAAGTCTCGATAGCTCTTCTGAAGCCGCAATTCCTGAGCCAAATAGATATCGTAAAACGACATTTATAAAAACTGCAGAGAACATTACTGCTAAAGCTAAAGCCATCATATATTCAATGAATCGTTCAAATTTATTGATTATATTGTTCATTTTTTCACCGTTATTATTTTAATTACATTAGAAAAAAATATTCTAATGTGAGTGTCTAGGTGGATTGTCTTTAGATATCACTTTTAAATGTAAGGTTGCGGGTTCTAGGCAGCCACCGGTTGAAAGTTGGCCAACAAGTTGACGATACAATTCTTGCCAAGGTGTTTGAGATGAAGGGATGTTTGGCGTCCATTCTTCACGGCGCTTAGCCATTTCATCATTATCAATTAAAAGATTAATTGAACGATTATTTAGGTTGATCAGTAGCTTGTCGTTGGTACGAAGTAGTGCAATACCACCGCCAACTGCGGCTTCAGGAGACATATTTAGAATAGATGGGCTTGCAGATGTACCACTTTGACGACCATCACCAAGGCATGGCAATGATGAAATCCCCTTTTTCATTAATTCTGACGGTGGATCCATATTGACTACTTCTGCACTGCCAGGATAACCAACTGTGCCTGCACCACGAATGACCAAAATACATTTTTCATCTATGTTGAGTTCTGGGTCTTCTATTCGAGCATGATAATCTTCAGGCCCTTCAAACACGATCGCGCGAGCTTCAAATGAATTTTCTGCACCAGGCTCAGATAAATAGGTTTTCTTGAATGCGTCACCAACCACTGACATTTTCATGATTGCACTATCAAAAAAGTTACCACTTAGAACAATGAAGCCTGCTCGATGTTTTAATGGCGATACACATTCATAAATAACATCAGCATTATGAGTAGGGTTGGCTGCTGCAATTTCCCCTATCGTTTTACCACTAATTGTTTCACATTGTTCATGAAGGTAACCAGATTTTTGAAGTTCATGCAGAACGGCAGGCACTCCTCCAGCGCGATGAAAACCTTCCCCAAGATGTTTACCAGCGGGCATGCAATTTACTATTAGTGGCACATTTTCACCGACTTCTTGCCAATCATTAAGCGATAAATCTATGCCCATGTGACGTGCAATAGCGATTAGGTGAGGAGGGCAATTTGTTGATGCACCAAGTGCGGAAGCAACCACAATGGCATTATGAAATGACTCTTTAGTCATGATCTGTGAAGGACGAATATCATTGAGTACTAATTCGCAGATACGCTTGCCTGTCGCATACGCCATTTGTCCGCGCTCTCTATAAGGTGCCGGAATACTGGCGCACCCTGGTAATGACATGCCTAAGGCTTCAGCTAGAGCATTCATTGATAACGCTGTGCCCATTGTATTGCAATGGCCAATGGATGGAGATGCAGCGGTTGTCATCTCCATAAAGCCTTCGTAGTCAATCTTCCCTGTTGCAAGTAATTTGCGTGAACTCCAGATAACGGTACCAGATCCGATTAGCTCGCCTTTATGGTGTCCATCCAACATAGGTCCACCAGATAAAACAATCGCAGGTAAGTCGGTTGTGGCTGCAGCCATGAGACAAGCAGGAGTCGTTTTGTCGCAACCTGTGGTTAGTACTACGCCATCTAAAGGATAGCCGTGGAGTATTTCGACTAATCCTAAGTACGCTAAATTACGATCCAGTGCCGCTGTTGGGCGACGACTTTGCTCGGCAATTGGGTGGACTGGAAATTCCATTGGTATACCGCCTGCATCACGAATACCTTCTTTAATTCGTTGTGCTAGTTGTACGTGATGGCGATTACAAGGTGTTAAATCACTTCCTGTCTGCGCTATGCCTATAATAGGTCGACCTGATTGAAGCTCTTCGCGAGTCAACCCTTGGTTCATATAGCGCTCTACATACAGTGCTGTCATATCAGCGTGGCTTGGATCATCAAACCATTGCTGGCTTCGTAAGCGAAACTTATTATTATTTTGCATTTGAGTATCTCTGTGTTTTTTTAATTATGCGGCGCTATTCCCATCATCAAATCTTCGTTGATGATTCAACTAGTTATTTACTGACAAAGTCATTTTTAGCTTTTAATAAACCGCGGTGAGTTAAATTATTGATGAGTGAGTTGATTCCAAACTCCCATGGCTTTGCATCGCTGCTGTATGTGACGGTGTTGTAAAGCGTGCCAAGTTTTGGGCTGCTAATCATCACCGTGTCACCTAGCTTATGCGTAAAGCCCCCGCCAATATGATCACGATCTTGAGTAGGTGAGAATAGCGTCCCTAGAAATAAGAAAAAGCCATCAGGATATTGGTGATTTTCGTTAATAGTCTGCTGAACAAGATCTACTGGGCTACGACTTATTTTTATCATGGAAGACAGCCCTTCTAGGGTGTAACCGTCGGTGCCTTTTACTTGAAGAGTAACTTCGCAAGTATGCACATCCTCTAAGGTGAAGTTATCGTCAAATAAACGAATGAAAGGGCCAATGGCACAAGAGGCGTTGTTGTCTTTTGCTTTGCTAAGTAGCAGTGCGCTACGACCTTCGAAATCACGTAAATTTACATCGTTTCCTAGGGTTGCGCCTTGTATCTTACCTTTGCTGTTTACGGCTAGAACAATTTCAGGCTCAGGATTATTCCACTCAGATTTCGGATGAATACCAATGGATTTTCCGCTTCCGATAGCCGATAAAACGGGGGCTTTTGTGAAAATTTCCGCATCTGGGCCAATACCGACTTCTAGATATTGTGACCACATGCCTTTTTCTATTAACAGTTCTTTCAACTGTGTGGCTTTTTCAGAGCCAGGCTCAACTGAACTTAGGTTATCGCCAATAACGCCTTCTACTAAAACTCGGATGGCTTTCGCTTTTGAAGGATTACCTCCCGCTTGTTCTTCGATTACTCGTTCAATCATGCTTGAGGCAAATGTGACGCCTGCGGCTTTAATAACTTGAAGATCGGCTGGAGCGAGTAGATAGGCTTGATCAGTGTTGGCTGAATCATGGGTGTTGCCCAGTAGATCCTCTAGGCTGCATAGGAATGTTCCTTCGACATCTTTAAGTTGTTCTACAGGATGATCGTTTTCTAGGAATTCACTGAGTGTTGCAAAGTGTGCAGATATATCAAAAACATTGTTTTCACGAATGACAACGAGTGATGGGCCTGATGGATTGCCTGGAGACCAAACGCGGCCAATAAGAGTCGCTTGGTTTGCATCGACTGGTAGGGTGTTTTTTGTTGTAAGTTTGATCGACATAATTGGTATTTCCTTATTCTTGTTGGAATGTACATTAAGATGGGGAATCGATAAAATCCAATGACATATAGTTAATATTTGATAACTGGTAGTTATTGATTGAAGGAAGGGTTATGTCACATTTTTCATTTTCAACGTTTTGTAATTGGATAAAATTTAGGCATCTTTATTTATTAGATTCGCTTGGTCGTACAAAAAATATGCACTTGACTGCTCAGCAAATGAATTTGAGCCAGCCAGCCGTGAGCAAGATGCTTAAAGAAATTGAGGGGTTGCTTGGTTTTGAAGTGTTTGATCGACTACCGCGAAGTATGGTGCCGACTACTCTAGGGGAGCATGTTATTCGATATGCACATATGACCTTAAATGATGCAAATGGCTTTGTTGAGCAAATTACTAGCTTGCATAAAGGTGGACATGGTTACTTAAAAGTAGGGGGGATTTTTGCCGCTACTTCAGCTGTTCTGCCTGAAGCGATTATGGAGATAAAGAAACGTTCCCCTTTGTTGAATGTTGAAGTGGTTGAACAAACAAGTGGGAACTTGATGAAAATGTTGGAAGAAAAGACGTTGGATTTAGCAATAGGTCGATTTTCAGAGCAAGGACAGCAACAAAATTTCGACTTTACCCCTTTAGCTCCTGAAAAATTTTGCTTAGTCGCCAACTCAAGCCATCCTCTTAGCGGGGAGGAGACGGTTTCACTTGAAAAGCTCTTTGAATGGCCTTGGTTGCTATACCCTAAGGGGACACCGATTAGAGACCGTATGGAAGAATCTTTCGCTAAAGCAGGGGTAGCATTACCGCAAGATATTGTGGTGACGATATCTGTGCAGACTTTTCTTGAATTACTTCAGCGAGGTCCAATGATTGGTATGCTACCAACCGTTATGGTTAAGCCTCATGTAGAAAGCGGTGTTTTAACTGTGCTTAAAACACCGTTGGATTTAGTGCCTCAATATTACGGTATCTTAACAAGGAAAAATGAAGCGTTAGTCGGTCCTGCATTAGAGTTTGCCAATATTCTTCAGCATAATGCTCAACAAATATTGGCGGCTGAAAAACAACCAATTGATATTGTTTAGTTATCAATTGATCAATAAAAACCATTGGTAAGTGATCGATATCAGACCTAAATTACCGTGAATAACAAAAAACGGTATGGGAAATTTATGTCTGATTACAACGGTTACAATTTTATTGGAAATACTCGTAGTGCAAGAGGGGATGTTGTTTTAAAGAGTCGGAATGCCACAACTGGACTTGAGTTGGCTCCTTCATTTTATCAAGCAACGATGGATGAAGTTGATTCCGCCTGTAAAATCGCTTCATCGGCCTTTCCACTTTATAGCAAGCTACCCGCAACTCGTCGTGCAGAGTTCTTAAACAAGATTGCTGATGAATTAGACATTCTAGGAAAAGACTTTGTTGATTTGGTTCAGCAAGAAACCGCATTGGATGAAGCTCGTATAAAAGGTGAATGCGGCCGTACGAGTAATCAAATGAGGTTATTCGCTGATTTATTGACCCGTGGCGACTTTTACGATGCCAGAATAGATACCGCAATGCCAGATAGACGCCCTTTACCTCGCGCTGATATACGTCAATGTCGTGTTGGTCTTGGTCCTATCGCTGTATTTGGCGCCAGTAATTTTCCATTAGCCTTCTCAACGGCTGGTGGCGATACTGCTTCAGCTCTTGCAGCCGGTTGTCCAGTAGTATTCAAAGCACACAGCGGACACATGGGGACGGCTGAAAAAGTTGCTCTTGCTATCCTCAGAGCAGCAGAACAAACGTCTATGCCTGATGGTGTATTCAGCATGATATTTGGATCGGGTGTTGGTAAAGTATTAGTTAATCATCCAGCTATTAAAGCAGTAGGTTTTACGGGGTCTTTGGCTGGTGGTAAGGCTATATGTGATATGGCGGCAACTAGACCTCATCCAATTCCCGTTTTCGCTGAGATGAGTAGTATCAATCCCGTTATTTTATTGCCTCAAGCTTTAGAAAATAGAGGTGATTTGATTGCAACGCAACTAGCTGATTCTGTGGTCTTGGGGGTTGGGCAATTCTGTACTAATCCAGGTCTCATTGTTGGTATCCGTTCGTCAAAATTTAGTGCTTTTATCAAGCAGTTCTCCTCTGAAATATCACTCAAACCAAGTAAGACAATGCTAAATAGCGGCACTTTGAATAGCTATCAAAAAGGGTGCGACGCTTTACAAAATCACCCATCAATTAAAATCTTAGCCAGTGCTGAGAGCGTTGAAAACAAAGCCACTGCTTATTTATTTCAGGCTGAATCCAGTTTATTGCTGAGTGGCAGTGAGCTACTGCAAGAAGAAGTATTCGGTCCAGCTACCGTTATTGTCGAAGTGAATGACATGGAAGAATTACGAGCGTGTATTTCGGCTATGCATGGCCAACTGACAGCTACTTTAATTGGTGAATCCGAGGAGCTAGCTGAGTCTCAAGAGTTACTTTCATTGCTCGAAGAAAAAGCGGGTCGAGTACTTATCAATGGTTATCCAACAGGCGTTGAAGTGTGTGATGCAATGGTACATGGCGGACCATTTCCGGCCACTTCAGATTCTCGTGGTACATCGGTGGGGACTTTGTCTATCGACCGATTCTTACGCCCAGTTTGTTTTCAAAATTATCCCAACTCACTTCTCCCCGAAGCGTTAAAAAATAGCAATCCGCTCAATATTGAACGCTTAGTAAACGGTGTAAACACTAAAAGCCTTATTGAAGAATAACCATAAAAAATCGTAAGGAGATATCCCAATGAAGGGTAAAAAAGTACTTATAACAGCAGCAGGTCAAGGAATTGGCTTATCTAGTGCAAAAGCATTTTTAGATGCGGGAGCGGAGGTTTTTGGGACGGATATTGATATTCGTAACCTGCAAGCAATACCAGGATTAAAAGCGCTATATCTTGATGTGACTTCTGAGGCTGGAATTGTCAATCTGCTAGATCAAGTCGGTAATATAGACGTCCTTTTTAACTGCGCTGGCTATGTACACGCAGGGGATATTCTGGCGTGTGACGAGGTGGCATGGAGTAAATCGTTTGATCTTAATGTTACGGCGATGTATCGAATGATTCGTGCTTTCTTACCTGGAATGATTGAGCAGGGTGGAGGCTCAATCATCAATATGGCATCAGTGGCATCAAGTATTAAAGGTGTACCTAATCGCTTTGCGTACACAGCAAGTAAGGCGGCAGTCATAGGGCTAACAAAATCCATAGCATCCGATTTTATTGGTAAAGGTATTCGCTGCAATGCTATATGCCCAGGTACGGTCGACTCTCCATCTTTGCGTCAACGAATCTCTGAACAAGCTTTACAACAAGGGCTAACGGAGGAGACCGTCTTTAATCAATTTATTGATCGACAGCCAATGGGGCGCATAGGGCATCCTGATGAAATTGCTAAATTAGCCCTATATCTAGGTTCCGATCAGTCTAGTTATACAACTGGAACGGTGCAAATTATTGATGGTGGTATGAGTATTTAGTGTTTGTACTCGCTGAAAACAGTATTCGAAATGGTAGGAGATAACATTGAAATTATTACGATATGGTATTAAAGGGTTTGAGAAACCAGGTGTACTTGATGATCAGGGCCAAATTCGCGATCTATCTGGCTATATTGATGATATTTCTGGTAGCGCTTTAAGTGATGAGGCGATATCTAATTTGAGAAAGCTGGATTTAAATACTCTTCCTAAAGTGGCTGGAAATCCGCGTATTGGTTCATGTGTAAACCATGTTGGAAAGTTTATTTGTATTGGCTTGAACTATGCTGATCATGCCGCAGAGGCCAATATGCCAGTTCCAGAAGAGCCAATCATTTTCAACAAATGGACGAGCGCAATATCGGGCCCAAATGATGATGTTGAAATACCTATTGGCTCAACGAAAACAGATTGGGAAGTCGAGCTGGGTGTTGTTATCGGTAAAGCAGGGCGTTATATATCAGAGTCTGATGCAATGGATTATATTGCAGGGTACTGCGTTATCAATGACGTCTCTGAGCGTGAGTGGCAAATTGAACGTGGCGGCACTTGGGACAAGGGTAAAGGTTTTGATACGTTCGGCCCAATTGGCCCATGGTTAGTGACGAGAGATGAGGTTCCAAATCCTCATAAATTAGGATTGTGGTTGGAAGTTGATGGGCATCGTTATCAAAACGGAAATACCAACACTTTGATTTTTAAGATTCCAGAAATTATTGCCTATTTGAGCCGCTGCATGAGTCTGCAACCAGGTGACATTATTTCAACCGGTACTCCGCCTGGTGTGGGAATGGGAATTAAGCCTAATGCCGTTTATTTGAAGCCTGGGCAGACAATGAAACTAGGAATAGATGGGCTTGGGGAGCAACAGCAGTTTACGGTTGCAGCAAAATAATACGTAGAAACTGAAATGCAAATTTGAGGTCTCCAATTCACCTGGCGACCTCAAATTTATTCGCTTAAATTCTAGCTTGGGTAATATCTTTAAACGCTTGGAATTGCGATAAATATACTTTGCCATTGAGGTGTTGCAGGAATCCGCTGCATTCTAGGTGATCCATTACTGGGCCTTTTACCTCCGAAAGCGAGAGTTTAATGTTCAAGCTTTTTAGTTGCAGGTTCAGGGCTTCGAGCATTTCTAAGGCGCTGAAATCAATTTCATTCACGGCGCTGCATTGAATCACCACATGGTTAATTTCTTTGCGTTGGCTAATGGTGTCGATGATGTGATCTTCCAAAAACGTCGCGTTAGCAAAGAACAGACTCTCGTCTGGTCGTAAACAAAGCAATTCAGGTGAGGTTTCCACCATATAGCGTTTCACATTACGAAAGTGTTCAGTGTCCTTGATTAAGCCAACTTCGGCCACGTGTGGTTTGGACGTACGATACAAATGCAAGGCAATAGACAACGCCACGCCAGAAGCCACGCCAACTTCCACACCCAGCAATAAAGTAATCACAATAGTCGCGAGCACTGCATAGAAATCACTACGGGAAAACTGCCATGTTTTTTTCAAGATAGAAAAATCTATCAGGGTTGTGACCGCCACAATGATGGTCGCCGCTAGTGTGGCTTTGGGCAAAAAGTACAGCATAGGCGTTAATAACAAAGACGCGATCATAATGCCAAGAGCCGTCATGATGCTGGCAAGCTGAGTCACCGCGCCGGCATCAAAGTTCACCACAGAACGAGAGAACCCACCTGTTACCGGAAAGCCACCAGATACACCCGACGCAATGTTTGCCGCCCCTAAACCGATAAGTTCTTGGTTAGGTTTGACTTTTTCGCGTCTTTTAGCGCCTAAGGTTTTACCAACCGAAATAGATTCTACGTAGCCAATGATCGAAATCATAAGCGCAGGCAAAGCAAGTTCTTTGATTAATTCCAGCGATGGCAAAGTGAATGTTAAACTCGGTAATCCTGCTGGAATGTGTCCTGTTATCGCTACGCCATGAGATTGCAGATCATAGAGATAGACAATCGCAAGGCTTGAAAGCACGCCGAGAATCGGAGCAGTTTTCGCCAACGATGCCGCGGATGCTTCGGGAACCTTTAGCATGATCAAAAAACGTTTCGCGTGACGACGAGCCAGCAGCAAAAATGCGATCACAGAAACGCCAATCACAAAGGTCATAGGTTTAAATTGACCGATGTTTTCCAGCATAGAAAGTAATTGCGTAACGACATTATCACCATGGGCTTGGATGCCCAGAATGTGCTTTAACTGGCTTAGCGCAATGATAATTCCTGAGGCAGAAATAAACCCCGAAATCACTGAGTGAGAAAGCAGGTTAGTAACCATCCCAAGCTTCATTACGCCCATGATTACCAACATGGCGCCAGACAATAGAGCGAGAGTGATCGCGCCAGTAAGGTAACTGGCAGTGCCTTGTTCTGCAATGACCGCGAGCGACGTCGCCGTCATCAGTGACGCCACGGCAACCGGGCCAACCGACAGTGATGTGCTGGTGCCAAATAAAGCGTACAAAACCAAAGGCAAGATACTGGAATATAAGCCTACTTCTGGTGGTACCCCAGCCAACATGGCGTAAGCCAGTGACTGAGGAATCAGCAACATGGTGACGATAAACGCCGCGGTGGCGTCTTGGCTAAATTGCCCACGGTTATAGGTCTTTAGCCAAGACAGGGCGGGAATGAAACGTTCAATGGTCATCATGAAGCTCTCGTTACTTACGCATTGTTGGTTTAACAAACCATTCATAGCCTTTCAGCATGCCGTGCCAGTAGAAAGGAGGCAGCAAGTCTTCTTTTAACACCCAAGCGAGATAGGTGGGTTTGGTACCATCGTTCAGCCATGTCGGGAAGGTTGGTAGCAGCTTTCCGCCGTAACCAAATTCCGCCAAGACAATCTTGCCGCGCTCAACGGTAAGTGGGCAGGAGCCGTAGCCGTCGTAAATGGCTCTTATCGTATTTCCGTCGATAGCATCAGCAATATTTTGCGCTACGACCGGCGCTTGCTTACGAGCCGCCGCCATGGTTTTAGCGTTTGGCGTGTTGCTGACATCACCTAATGACCAGATGTTTTTGAACGAGGTATGTTGCAAGGTTTCTTTATCGACATCGACCCAGCCAGCTGCATCAACTAATGGACTATTACGAATGAAGTCTGGTGCAGTTTGTGGTGGGCAAACATGCAACATATCGAACTCGGTCTCTACGATGCTTTTCTCGCCATCTTTGTTTGTGGTGGCAAAATAGGCGCGTTTATTTGGACCGTCCACTTTGACTAGGTTGTGAGTGAAGTGAGTATTAACTTGGTATTTTTGAATATAACTTTCCAAAGCAGGAACATATTCAGGCACGCCAAATAACACAGCACCTGCGTTGTAAAAAGACACGTTAATGTCTTTTTGTTTGTCATTCTTCAACCAATGGTCACAAGATAGATACATGGCTTTTTGTGGCGCGCCGGCGCATTTGATCGGCATTGGCGGTTGGGTGAATACGGCTTTGCCACCGTTTAGATTTTTCACTAATTCCCATGTATAAGGTGCTAAGTCGTAACGATAATTTGATGTCACGCCGTTGCGGCCTAATGTCTCTGATAAGCCTTCAATGGCGTCCCAATTAAGCTTGATACCAGCCGCTACGACTAGGTATTGATAAGCTATTTTTTGGCCGTTTTCGAGCACAACTTTGTTCTCATTTGGCAAGAAAGTTTTTACCGCTTCTTTTAGCCATTTTGTGTGTGCTGGAATAACATCAGCCATGTTGCGGCGGGTATTGGCTGCTTTAAACACACCGCCGCCTACAAGCGTCCAACCGGGCTGATAAAAATGACTTTCGGCTGGATCAATCAAACAAATTTTCAAGCCAGGTTTGCGTTTTAATAAACTAGCGGCAGTTGAAATACCGGCTGAGCCTGCACCGACTACTACAACATCGTATTGGGCTGTTGTTTTATTGTCTTCTTTAGATGGTGCTTTGTCGTCTTGTGCGATAGGTGTTTCGGTAGTTGAAGCGTCCTGAGCCGCTTGCCAAATTTGGCTGGAGCGATTACCCGTTCGGCAATAAGCGTGAACATTTTCGGCATTTTGTATTGCAGCTTGAAAAGCAGTTATGTCCGAAGCCGTCATTTGCCCGCCAGCAAACGGAATGTGTTTAGCTTTGATATTTTTTTCTTCTGCATAAGCGGCAACATCAGCAAAAGGTAGTTGTCCTTCCTCTTCACCATCTGGTCGATTACAAATGATAAGCGTGACACCAGATTCTGCTAAAGCGTCCACATCGTCTAAGCTGATCTGCTCAGATACGGAATAGTTGTCTGTGATTTTTTTGCGTAACATGGTTGTTCTCACTCTATATAATTATTATTTAGCCTAATGGTCATTAGGCTATTTATAGTTAGTTGCTATTGTCGTTACGGTTTATTTGAATGCATTCAACGGAATTTTCAGATACGACAAACCATTACCTTCCGGTTCGGGCATATGTCCTGCTCTCATATTGATTTGTAAAGATGGCAAAATCAGGCGAGGCATGGCCAATGTTTTGTCGCGGGTTTCACGTAAATCGACAAAGGTCTCTTTACTCATGCCTTTTTTAACGTGAATGTTCAATTCACGCTGCGCTTTTACGGTAGTTTCATATTCCAATTCACGGCCATTCGGGCAGTAGTCATGGCACATGAAAATGCGGTGATCTTCTGGTAGTGCCAGGATTCTTTGTACGGAATCGAACAATATACCTGCGTCGCCACCGGGGAAATCAGCACGTGCGGTGCCGGCATCTGGCATGAACAAGGTATCACCAACAAATACGGCGTCACCTAAAACATGGGTGAAGCAAGCTGGCGTATGACCCGGAGTATGGAGGGCGGTGCACTGCATTTCACCAATTTGAAATTGCTCGCCATCTTCGAATAAAAAGTCAAACTGCGAACCGTCATGTAAGAAGTCAGCACCTTCGTTGAATACTTTGGCAAAGGTTTCTTGAACTGTGGTGATTTGTTCGCCAATACCAATTTTGCCGCCGACTTTGCTTTGAATGTATGGCGCAGCAGAAATATGGTCTGCATGGACGTGAGTTTCAATTAACCATTCCACTTTTAGTTTGTGGGTGGTGACGTACGCAATAATTTCGTCAGCACCTTTATGAGAAGTACCGCCAGAGGCATAGTCAAAATCCAATACACTGTCGACAATGGCACAGCTAGAAGACGCTGGATCTTTAACGACATAAGAGAAAGTATTGGAGTCTTTATCAAAAAAAGCCGCTACATCAGGCTTGGTTACAATCGTGTTTGTCATGTTTCACCTCGTTATCAAATTTTCCACACGTTCAAATAGTCTATTTATTTGATGGATTTATAGGTTAAGTAAGGCAGAAAGTGTGCCAAGGTTTTATCTTTTAATTAACTATTTGAAATATAAAGAATTAATTTTTAATAAGAAGAAAGTTTTTAAATTAGAATTGACTAATGTTTTGGTGGTTGTCATATTTGGCGTTAAATTTTGACAAAAATGGCAAATACTTTATGAATATCATCGCATCCGATTCTTCTTCCTTTGATGGACTCGCCAGCATGTTAGAAGGCTACGATTGTCCTGCTATTTTAGTATCGGTGGATTATCGAATTCTTGCCATTAATCAGCATTATCGAGAAGAATTTGGTGATGTTCCTTTGCAGCAGAACAAGCGTTGCTTTGAAGTTTCCCATGGCTACAGCGTGCCTTGTGATGAAGCGGGTGAGGATTGTCCTTTGTCGGCAACCTTGCAATCAGGCCGCAAAGAACGAGTGCTGCATATCCACCAAACGCCAAGAGGCAAAGAGCACGTCGATGTAGAAATGCTGCCGATTCATGACAGCCAAGGTCAATTGCTGTTTTTTGTCGAGCTATTGCGCTCTGTGTCGGTGGCCAGTGTCCAAGACAGCAGTAAAAAATTGGTCGGTTCGAGTAAGTCTTTTAATCGCATGTTGGAAAAAATTACCCGTGTTAGTCATAGCGATGCGTCTGTTTTACTACTTGGAGAATCCGGTAGCGGCAAGGAGCTGGTCGCGCACGCGGTTCACCAAGGCGGTCATAGAGCGAGTAATTCCATGGTGACATTAGAATGTGCAGGGCTGACGGATTCTTTGTTTGAAAGCGAGCTATTTGGTCATGTAAAAGGCTCGTTTACTGGCGCGCATAGCAACCGAGTAGGCTTAGTTGAGCTGGCTAATGGTGGCACACTATTTTTAGACGAAATCGGCGATGTTCCGCTATCAATGCAAGTTAAGCTATTGCGACTCATTGAAACTGGGGCATTTCGTCCGGTTGGTTCTTCAACTGTTAAGCACACTAATTTTCGATTAATTTGTGCGACTCACAAAAATTTAGCACAAATGGTGAAAGCAGGTGAGTTCCGCCAAGATTTATACTATCGGATCAACGTGTTTCCAATACATGTGCCTTCCTTAAGAGAACGACAAGATGACTTAGTCTTGTTAACCAACACCTTGTTAAAACGTATTAGTGAGCGAAAGGAATACCATCTTACTGATTCGGCGATGCAAGTATTAAAGCAATACGATTTCCCTGGCAATATTCGAGAGCTAAGTAACATCCTCAATCGCGCAACACTCTTAACTGATACGAATATGATTGAGCGAAGCACTATTCAAGAATGTTTGGAGATCGATCGTGAGCTTGATCCGCTGGTGGATACTTCATCAGCTTCTCAATCGTTAAGTACTACTGATGCTGGTGAAGACAAAGAATGGCTGGACTTAAAAACTGCAGAAAAACGCTACTTATCAGAACTCATGGCATTTCATCATGACGATAAAGAGCAAGTTGCCAAAGTCGCTGGAATCAGCCTGCGATCCTTGTATCGGAAGTTAGAATGAGGCGACTAGTAATGTCTACCCCAATGTCTTCTTGAATCGTAACGAAGCAATGATTATTCCTCCGATAGTAAAGAGTCCTAGCCATAATGCGTCTTTTCCTAATAAAAGCAGGCTGGCATCTCGCAAGGCGATAGCACGGATCATGCGCATGAAGTGGGTCACGGGCAGAGCTTCGGCAATCCATTGAGCAGCGACCGGCATGGCATCGTAAGGAAACATAAATCCCGAGAGCAATATTGATGGCAAGAGAATAAATATGGTCATCTGCATCGATTGCAATTGCGTTTTTGCAATGGTGGAAAGCACTAAGCCAAGGGTTAAGCTGGCAAAAATGAACAGAATAGAGCTGCCGAGTAGTGACAGAATACTGCCTTTAATCGGCACAGAAAACATCCAATGACCCACGTATAAAATAATAGCGACTTGTAAGAGCCCGACTAAAACGTAAGGCGCTATTTTTCCTATCATGAGTTCGATAGAACGCACTGGTGTGGTGATGAGAAACTCCATATTGCCATGCTCGCTTTCTCTTACTATGGCCGATGACGTAAATAAAATCATTGTCATGGTTAGAATCACTGCCACTAAACCTGGGACAATATTCACCACGGTTCTTTGTTCTGGATTGAAGTATTGCACGACTTCGAAACTCGGCGCGGTGCGTGTCGCGGTATGGTTTGCCACTTCGTCCAAAGGCATATTACGCAATGCTCTGATGGTAGACGCAATGACAGTATCGGAGCCGTCGACTATCCATTGGCCTATTGGCTGAGTAAGTTGGGAGTCAGTCTGTTTATGATCGTAGAGCGGGTGATTAAATAAACGGCGAGTCATGTCTGCTGGCAAATACAATACGGCTCTAATTTCACCTTTAGTGATTGCTACTTCGGCCTCTTTTATAGAGCGATAACGAGCAATAAAGTCGACAGATTGAGTGGCTACCAGTGCTTGTTCAACTGCTCGGCTTTCCGATGTTTGACTGAGGTCGACAAGACCAACGTGAATGTGTCTAGCATCGGTGTTAATCGCATAACCAAACAGCATAAGTTGTACCAGCGGTATCATGATAATCATGCCGAAGGTCATTCTGTCTCGGGAAAGCTGCTTTAATTCTTTGATGAAAATAGCATAGATTCTAATCCACATAGCGGTCTCCGGTGCAGGTAACAAACACGTCTTCAAGGCTAGGACGAGCCAATACAGTTTCTCTGCCATCACTGAGTGTCGAGATAAGGCTGAGAGGATCTTGTACTTTTTTCTTCACTAGCACTCTTAGATGCGCGCCAATTTGTGCTGCAGAGAGGATTTCTGGGTGCTGGGTTAGTGTCTGTTTGAGTTGTCTTAACTTGTTGCCACTGACTTCCACGACGGTGGCAGGCATAGCATCCATCAAGGCTTGAGGAGAGCCATCGGCGCGTTTATTGCCTTCTTCCATAATTGCCAAGGCGTGACAGCGTTCTGCTTCATCCATGTAATGCGTGGATACTAAAATGGTGGTACCAGCGGCGCAAAGGTCGAATAATCTTTCCCAAAACTCACGGCGATTTTCTGGGTCAACCGCAGAGGTCGGCTCATCGAGAAATAACAACTCAGGAGAATGTAGTGTGGCGCAGGCAAGAGCAAGGCGCTGTTTTTGTCCGCCACTCATGGAGCCAGCAAACTGTTTCGCTTGTTTTTCTAAATCGTATAAAGCGAGTAATTCTTCGAGGCGGGCTTTTTTGCGCTTCCCTACAAAACCATAAATAGCACCGACAAAATTTAGATTCTCTTGAACGGTAAGGTCATCGTATAAAGAGAATTTTTGCGTCATATAGCCGATACGTTTTTTCAACGCTTCTTCATGACCTAATAGCGGGTTGCCCAAAATAGTGACGTCACCTTCACTGGCTTCTAATAACCCAGTGAGCAGACGAATGCTGGTGGATTTTCCGCAACCATTGGGGCCAAGAAAGCCATAAATGCTGCCTTTAGGGATTTTTAAATCCAGTTTATTTACCGCAATGTTGTTGCCAAAATGCTTGCTTAATCCCTTGGCTTCAATGGCGTATTCTACTTGTTCTGACTCGTTAGAGATCATGGTAGGCGCACCTCAACAGCAAGTCCTGTAGGTAGCTGGTCCGCATCAATTAGATTGATGTCAGTCAGATACATCAGACGAGCTCTGTCTCGTTCGTTGAGGGCATAAAATGGCGTATAAGCGGGTTGTGAACGGATATTTCGCACACGACCCTTGATGGGCGATTCGATACCATCAGCAAACACCTCAATAGTGTCGCCAGCTTTGATCTTGGTTAACGCGCTGGCAGGCAAATAAACTCTTGCATAAGGGTGACCAGAAGACAGTAAGCTAATTAACTGAGTGCCTGCGGTAACACGATCTCCTTCGTGCCAAGGCAGTGTGTCAATCGTACCATCAATTGGCGCTTTGATGGTGAGGTCTTCACGGGCTTTGGTTTGCCATTCAAGAGCGGCCTGTGCGGCTTGCACCTTGGCATTGGATTGGGCAATGTCTTCTTCACGGGCACCATTTTTTAACTCTAACCATTGATCATGAGCTTGCTGTGCTTTGGCCTTATTACTGTCTCTCGAAGCTTTAGCCGCATCGAAATCGGCTTTGCCAACGACTTTGCTTTTATATAGTTTGTCGTAACGTTGGAACTTTAGCTCAGCTTCTTTACTGGCTGCTTGAGTGGCTTCTAGAGCGGCTAATGATGCACTTAATTGTTCTGGACGTGTGCCAGCAGTAAGCTCACTGAGGGCGGCATTGGCTTGGGCAAGCTCGGCTTCGCGCTGGGCAATAAGTGCATCGGCACTGCGTGTGTCTAACTGCAGTAATATGTCGCCTTGGGAGACTTGTTGCCCTTCGCTGACCTTTACTAAAACAATTTGTTCTGCGGTGGGGGCCGATAAGGTGATTCTATCGCGTTCAATATTGCCCATGGCGTAAGTTGACTCTTCTGACTGGCAAGCGGTAAGCAAAGTCAGCACAAGTACGGATAGTAGAATATGACGTGTTTTCATTTTTGCTCACCTTTGGTACTGCTGGATGATGGCTGTTGTGATGGAAAGGTGAAAAGTCCTTGTTCTAGCAGTGTTTGGTTATGATCCGCTAGATTTAATAACCAGTCTTCTTTGAGTTCGACCCCAAGTTGCTGCTGAAGGTATTTTGGCGCCAACACAGGGAAAATCATCAAGCTAACAAAACTAAGACGAATCCATGCTGGATTAAGGTTTGGATTAATTTGCTTTTGCTTTTCAAACGCCTCGATCCATTTTTCTGATCGTTTCAAGATGTTGTCGATAATGCCCGTCAAAATACCAAACGCTTCGGGGTTATCTTGTTGGTTTATCACCTGCAAAATCAATTTTGGCAGCATGGGATTGTTGGCAATCATGCGATAGTAGGTTTGCATCAGTAACAATGGATTGGGTGGAGTGTTGGGGTCAATATCGGCTTGGAATTGTTCGATAACTGGAGCTAAGGTTTCTTGTATGGTTGCTTCGAATAAACCTGCTTTTGAACCGAAGTAGTAACGAATCATAGCCGCATCTACTCCCGCCGAGAGGGCGATTTTTCGAGTCGATACCTTGTCAAAACCCTGTTCAGAGAAACAACGCTTGGCGGCAGCAATTAAACTGCTGCGAGCGGAATCTTGATTCTTATCAGACTGTTTAGGGCGACCCATTCGGGTGGTCATTGTTGGCTCCAATTATTAATTCATCTAGTGATGAATATAGGCCATATATCCACAATGAGTTACTAAGATAATTCCTCAAAATGTTATTTAGTGAGGGATTTAACGTTAAAAGCCTCTTCGTTTTTTATTGGATTACTGTGACTGTATTAGAGAAAAGTTAGGTGAATATTTGAATTCACCTAACTTGGTAGTTAGATAGGGATCGCTCAAGCAAACTGGAATTGTTTGATTTTTTTGCTTAGCTCATCGGTCATTTTTGCAATCATTGTGCTGCCTTCGGACACTTGTTGAGAATCTTCTAGTACCTTTTCAGATACTGCTCGAATACCCATTATGTTGTGGTTGATCTCTTCGGCCACTGTGCCTTGCTGTTCCGCGGCGGAGGCGATTTGATGGCTGCGAGCCGATACGTCGTCCACTTGCCTTAACATGTTTTTCAAGTTTTCAGCCGCTACATGCATTCTGTCTGCACCGCGTTCAGCTTGTTGAGTGCTGGTAGCCATAGACGTGGAAGCTTCTTTTGATTGATGCTGAAGCTTTTCGATAATCGAGCGGATTTCGACAGTTGATCCTTGAGTGCGGCTTGCCAGTGAGCGAACTTCATCGGCCACGACGGCAAAGCCTCGACCTAGTTCACCAGCTCGTGCCGCTTCAATGGCTGCGTTCAAGGCAAGTAGGTTTGTTTGCTCTGAGATATCTCCAATTACGCCTAAAACAGAGTCGATATCGCCTGTTTGCTCAAGTAGTTTAATAATAACGTCGTTTGCACCTTCTATGTTCTTGGTTAAACTTTGGATGTCTTCGTTAGTAGCGTCTAGGTCTTGGCTACTTTGGCGCGTAATGGTTTGCACCATTTGAGTCGCATCAGCGGTATCTTTGGCATGTTGCGCTACGTCTCGAATGGAGTAAGACATTTCGTTCATGGCGGTAGCAAGCATTTCGACTTCTTGGAATTGGTGATCCATCCCTTGTTTAGTATGTAAGCTATTGCCTTGCATTTGTACACAAACGGCTTGCAGTTCGGTGATGGCGTGGTCGACTTCTAGCAAGGTGTCGTTTAATGAAACGGATACGTGGTTTGCCGCGTTGGCTAAAATACCGATTTCGTCTCCACGTTGCATATCTAATTGCTTAGTAAGGTCGCCATCTGAGATATGTTGTAAATGTTCTGTCACTGTTTTAAGTGGTCTCGTGATGTTACGAACAATAGTGACACTTCCGATCAGAGCAATAAGCACTAGAATTAGTTCGATAAACGCAGATTTTTGCACTGCAGCCCAAAATATATCCGTAACACCGCTGTATAGTACGCCACTGCCAATGACCCATCCCCAAGGTTGATAACCTTTTACATAAGACACTTTATCTTCAGGCTGTGAAACTTGTGGGCCCTTGTAGGCATAGTGAACATAGCCTTCCTCTTGTTTTCTCACCACAGATACCATTTCTTGCCAGTGATGAAAGCCATTTATGTCGGTGACATTTGTCATGCTTTTCCCCTCATCTTGCGGCTTAAAGGGATGCATTAGCAGCTTGGCTTGCATGTCGTTCACCCAGAAGTAGCCATCGTCGCCAAAGCGTAGAGCAGATAGCGCAGCCAAAGCAGATTGCTTCGCTTGTTCTTCGCCAATGATAGGTGCTTGGTCGCCATAATATTTTACGAGAGAATAAGCGCTATCGACTTGTTCTTTAACTTGGAGTTGTCGTGCGTTGAGCAATTCGCTGTGCAGTTCGCTATAGGCCATAGCGCTAAAAACGATGAGTAATGTGACTAAGGTGCCAATAAGCGCCCATAGTTTGTAGCTTACCTTGATTGAGCTGAGCTTCATGCGATATCCCTATTAGTATTAATGTTTGTTTTATAAGCAGAGATTATGGGCTGGAGTGGCTGTTAATATTGTGATCAAAATCAAGAAAACAGCACTTAGCATCACTATTTGCTACGATCCCAAGCACGATGATTTTTTCTTGTTTAGTTAATGCTCATCGAATTCTATGGCATCATTATTGCTTTAATTTATTTCAGATAAATCAAATCAGCAGGACTCGTTCCTACTAGGCAAAGGCGCCTGAACCCGCAGCAGTAAATTAGCAGCGGGTTCAGGCGCCTTTTTTTGTACCGCATTGGAGATACAGGAACATGAAGTGGCTTACTTATCCGGCATTTTTGTTGTTGCACACACTGGGCATCATCGGCATGCTTCGTATTTTATTAGGTCTTTCCATAGTCGGTGGCATCCTCACTTTAGTAGCACCTTCGCGGCTAGCTGAGATGCTGTGGGCCGTATTGGCCTATCTAGCGATTGCCAGCCTGTGGCTTCTATTGCAGGAAATCGGTCAGTTGCAACGCTATTGTGAAGAAACTGTCCTGCAGAGTACCAATGAGCCTTTCAGCGCTATTCAGTGGTTGTTGTTGCAGCCTGTCAGCCGCGGGTTTCAGCAGTGGCTAAACCGCGAGCAACGTCAACAACAGCTGTTACAGCAGCGTCTGGATGAGATATCTCACTCGTCACATGAGCTTGAACAAAGCGCCGCCTTGGTAACTCGTAACGCCGAAGGGCAAAGTGATTCAGCTACCGTAGCGGCAGCAGCGGTAGAAGAGTTAAATGTGAGCATCATGCAGGTGGCTTCACTGGCTGCCGACTCTCGTCAAACCAGCGTTGTGGCCAGCAAACAGTTGGCTGATGGTATCGAGCAGCTCACCAATCTGGTGCGACAGGTGTCCGAGATGGCGCAGCAAGCTATTACTACCGACGAGTTGATCCGCCAATTGAGCAGCAATTCGCACATCATCAATGAAATGTCCGGTACCATCCGCAGTATCGCCGACCAGACTAACCTGCTCGCTCTTAATGCAGCTATCGAAGCGGCGCGTGCGGGCGAAAGTGGTCGCGGTTTTGCTGTGGTGGCTGATGAAGTACGTCGTCTGGCCATGCATAGTCAGGAGTCTGCTACAGAAATCAGTCGCAATATCGAATTGGTGCAACAGCATATCAAGGAGGCCGCTGTCCAGGTGTCTGATTTGACCGGGTTAGCGCACCGCAGTGCCGAAAATTCAGAAAGGGTGCGGACGTTACTCAATCAAGTTCAGCAGCATACCCAGCAACTAACGGGGCAAGTCGATCAAGTGGCGGTCAGTACCGAACAGCAGGGGCAGGCTGTGGCGGAAATTGCTGAATTGGCCGATCGTGTTCGTCGGGGTAATGCCGATAATTTGCAGGCTGCCGATCAGGCACGCACCATTGCCCACCATCTGGCTCACCTGACAGGATAATTAGTATGAATAATATCCACTATGTATTACCGCTATTGTTCACCATTCTGATGGTATTGGCCTTGTTGTTTTATGGCTTACACTGGCGCTTGCAACAAAAAAAGCGCTTACATATCCAATTGAACATTCGTCAATTGACTTTGCTGCGAGTGCTGATTGCTGAATTTCAGCGTCATCGCGGTCTTAGTAATGCTGTGCTTTGCGGCGACACCAGCATGAGTCAGGATCTTGCCAACACCCGACAGAGCTTGGATCAACATATTCGTGCCGCCCAGGAGTTTGATGGCACGCATCGAAACGCTTGGAACAGTCTGATCGATCACTGGTCGCGCATGCGTGAAGGGCGAAGTAGTGACCGAGCGAATAATCTCATCCAGCATCACCTAATTATCCGTAACAGCATTTTTCTGATGGAAGATGTGGCCAGCGAGATTGATTTGACTAAAGGCCTGCCTGAATTGGGCTACTTGCCCTGTATCTGGCGAGAAGTAATTCAGGCGGCAGAATGGGCGGGTCAGGCACGCGCTTTGGGTACTGGCATGGCCGCAGCCGGACAAAGTAGTGTCGAACAACGGGTAAGAATGCATTTCCTCTATCAGAAAATTGAATTACTGGCAGGCAAGGCTTTTGCCACCTTGCAACATCATGCTATTGAACATCCACAGATGAATGAGTTTCGTCTACAACATTGTGAACAGGTAGTAGCTGATTTTCTAAGTTGTATAAAACAGGAGTTGCTCGGATCGGAGCTCCCTGTGATTGCCGCTAAAACCTATTTCCAGCATGCCACTCAAGCAATAGATGAACTGCTGGCCTTAGTGGATACAGCATTGGGTCAGCTGCATCCGCGAGGCTAAGGAAGATGGAATGTGTCGCCAGTGGAGCCATGATCCATGCATTTTGCTACCATCCAAAGCTTGAAGACTTTTTCCATGAGGAAGCACTATGCAATATTCTATTCTTATCACAGGTTGTTCGACGGGAATTGGACTGGAAGCAGCCAGAATGCTCCAAGATCGTGATTTTCTAGTAGTGGCGAGTTGTCGTAAGCAAGAAGACGTAGCTGTGTTGCAAGCCCAAGGCATTAAGCACGTCGTGCAGCTGGATTTAGCGGATTCGGCTTCGATAGAAAAAGGCTTGCAAGAAACATTAGCGATTACCAACGGCCAGCTTTTTGCTTTGTTTAATAATGGCGCCTATGGCCAGCCCGGTGCGGTAGAAGATTTGCCTGTTGATGCGTTAAGAGCTCAGTTTGAGTGTAATTTCTTTGGTACGCACGAGCTGACAACGAAAGTACTGAAAATAATGTTAGCTCAAGGTTACGGACGCATCATCAATAACAGCTCTGTGCTTGGCTTAGTTGCTGCTCCGTTCCGCGGTGCTTATAACGCCAGTAAATTTGCTTTGGAAGGCTTAACAGATACCCTGCGTTTGGAATTGTCGGACACGCCTATTAAGGTTTGCTTAATTGAACCTGGTCCGATTGAAAGTCGTTTTCGTGCGAATGCGTTACTTGCTCTAAAAGACAATATCGACATAGAAAATAGCCGTCACCAAAAAGGCTATGCAGAAGCGATTGCTCGTTTGAGTAAAGAGGGCGTGACGTCATCGCAAACCTTGCCAGCCAGTGCAGTGGTGAAAAAACTGATTCATGCGTTGGAGTCGACTCGTCCAAGAGCGCGTTACTATGTGACTATGCCAACGTACGCAGCTGTCGTAATGAAAAGAGTATTACCAACTTGTTTATTGGATTGGATAATGCGACGCCAAGGCGCTTAGGTTTTAAGAGGCTAGTTCAGCGCTGCTAATCTAGCTTTTCTAGCCATTGAGTCATGGCTGATAAGTAGTTTGTTCGAGCGGATTGATGAGATAAATACAAGTCATGGAAACCTTGAGGAATACTCGCTTGCGTGAGGTTCGTGAAGGTTTTCTTGGCCGCTTGCTGCATGCTATGGACATCTAACACGCCATCGCCTTGTTGTATTTCTTTTACTGTACGCTTACCTATAGTACTGATTTCTGAATGGCAAATTAGCGTTGGGATAGCGAGACGTTGATTAGCAAGACGGCGCTGTGCAATGATGACTTCTCTTAGCCAATGAAAAGAAAGATCAAAGCCCCGTGGGGGTTTCCAATCTAATCGATAATCCCATTCTCCACCAAATACTGTGTGTAGTGATTTTGAGTAAATGTTGATCTTCTTTGCTCGTAAATACGAAAATGGTAGTAAAGACACTAATATTCGAACTGGCCAGCTGACGAAGTTTAATACGGCTGGCGGGAACGGCAGGGCGAGAAATGGACTGTTGAGCATCAGTCCAATCACTTCTGGAAAGGCTTTATTGTAATAGCTTTCGCGTTCGGGCAATGCGTAAGGCTGCGCCAAATAGGTCGATACGACTAAGCCGCCAGTAGAGTGCCCGAGTATGACTACTTGATCCACCCCATCTTCTTTTATCGTTGCCAAGGCAATGTCTAAATCTTGGCCATATTGTTCAATTGATTCACACCAGTTTGGCGGTGTAGAAGGGCGAATCGAGCGACCGTAGCCTTGTAAATCTAAGGCATAGAAACGATAACCTAAGTCGATAAAGTGTTCTGCTAAACCAGTCTGAAAAAAATAATCCGTGTAACCATGAACGTACAAAATGGCTTTTGTCGCGTCTGGGTTACCGATATGGTGAATGAGTGTGGTGTGGACTTTGGTTTTTGGGCCAGCAAAGGAAAAAGTGCGAGCAAGAAAGTCGACGCCCAATAGATCTTCACATTCGTTTACTTGTTGCCAGTGTTGTCCTATTGGTGCGCTCATTATGTTTTTTCCTTCGTATTAGCCGAAAATATTATCACCTAGCTGATCAATCGTAAGCTTGGCTTTGCGCAATGTTATTTCAATACATTCGTCGCGGTTTGGCATGAGATCAGAACGAATGAATTTGTGTGTTTTTTGTTCTTCACCTTCGCCTTTGGTGATGGTTGCAGCAACGCGATATTGGCCACCATCTTTCATTGGTGCTGGTATAATTGAAAAACCTTTGTGTTCTACGACGTCTTCGGCTTTTTCTGGTGCGCTTTCGCCACCTGCAAATAGCCCTTTAAGGCTAGATAAGATACCCATGAAATTATTCTCCTATGTTTTGCGCTATTTTTCGGGGATTTGTTGTATTAGTCAAATGCCGTCGTATTATTTATTTTAATCGGTTACAGAATTACCACAGGATAATCGTCCTGTCGAAGTATAATAAATCTTTAGCGTTTTCTTTTCCTAGGGTATTAGCTTGAAAAAAACAATGAGCACCATTACTCAAGTTGCCACACTTGCAGGCGTTTCTAAAGCCACGGTTTCTCGAGTGTTGAGTGGCACCACGCCAGTCAAAGACGAGACAAAATCTCGGGTGTTGGATGCTATTAATACACTCTCTTATAGCCCTAATCAGGCGGCTCGTTCACTTGCTAGTAACAAAACCTATACCATTGGTTTGGTTGCATCTCGCATTGATACCGCTTACTACGGCCCTGCTGCGAGTGGGGTTGAAAAAGCCTTGCGAGGTGGTGATCGTCATGTGATTATCGCCAGTGGTAACGGATCGTTAGAAGGCGAACGTGAAGCCGTCGATTTTTTGATTAAACGTCAAGTTGATGCCTTGGTTGTACTGACAAACTTTATGTCAGAAGAGGAAATTGCGGTTATTAATAAGCGTTGCCCTGTTTTTGTTTTAAACCAACATTTTCCTGGTGACGACGGTCATAGTATTTCTTTCGATAATTTTGCGGGTGGTGAAATGGCGACCCAATATCTTATTGATAAAGGCCATAAAAAAATTGCGACTGTCACTGGCCCATTATGGAAACATGATGCGTACCAGCGTTATTTAGGCTGCCAAAAAGCGCTACAAAAAGCAGATATTGCCCTGCATTTTCAACTTGAAGGTAACTTTAGTGCGAATTCTGGCATGACTCATATGCAATCTATTTTAGAGCGAGAAGATAAACCAACAGCGATCTTTTTTGCTAATGATATTATGGCGATGGGAGCACTGCATGTATGCGCCGAGCATGGTGTTAAGGTTCCCGAAGATATTGCCATAATAGGTTTTGATGACCTTGATATGTCTAAGTATTATTCCCCAAGTATTACCACCATAAAATTGCCTTTATATGATATGGCTGAAGCCACCGCATATCTGCTTTTAAACAGCGTTTATGGTGCTCATTTCCCTTTAAAAACGACTTTTTTCCCTGAGTTAATTGTTCGTCAATCTGCTTAGTTTGACTTAGTTGCCCTCAAAACAAATAAGTAAAAAGTATTGACGGGGATCTTTTATTGTCTAATATTTGTTCATGAAAGCGGTTTCATTTCAAGTTTTACCATTTTCAGCTCAAGCCTTTCGCGAGGAAGTATTGAGGACAAAAACCCAATAGAGGATAAAAATAATATGATGGGTAAAAAACTGTTTGCTGCCACAATAGGGGCAGGTTTTATGAGTGCATCGGTGCAAGCAGCTGATGTGGAAGTGATTCATTGGTGGACATCAGGTGGTGAGCAAAAAGCCGTTACTGTGTTAGCTGAAGAATATAACAAACTCGGTAACGATAAATGGGTCGATACGGCTGTTGCATTGGGCGAAAATGCACGATCACTTACTATGCAGCGTATTCTTGGTGGTGATGCACCTGGTGCCGCACAATTCAATACCTCTCGTCAGTTCGAAGAATTGATTGAAGAAGGTCTTCTCCTTGATCTCACTCCGGTTGCGGAAAAAGAAGGCTGGAAGAATTTTATTCGTCCTTCCAGTATTTTAAACCCCTGTATGAAAGACGGCGGCATTTATTGTGTGCCCGTCAATATTCACTCTAATCAATGGCTTTGGACGAATAAGAAAGTCTTTGCTGATGTGGGAGTGAAAGAGCCGCATACATGGGAAGAGTTTTTAACGGTTGCCCCTAAGATCCAAGCGGCAGGCTATATTCCTTTGGCATTTGGTGGACAAGGTTGGCAAGAGCGCCATGTTTTTGATGTGGTGATGATTGGTATGACAGACGAAAAATTCTGGAATAGTGTATGGAAAGATAAGGACCCCAAGGCTGCTAGCAGCGATAAAATGCGTAAAGTCTTCGAAACGTTTGGTGCGTTACGTCAGTTTACGGATGCAGGTGCACCTGGTCGAAACTGGAATGATGCCACTAATATGGTTATCACTGGCAAAGCCGCTGCACAAGTAATGGGGGACTGGGCTCGTGGTGAGTTTGCTGCGGCAGGAAAAGTCGCCGAAGTGGATTACGGTTGTATTCCTGGACCCGCAAAACGTCCTTCTCTTACTCTTGGGGGTGATGCATTTATCTTCCCTAAATCCTCTGATAAAAACCTTGAAGCGGCACAAATGAAGTTAGCTTCTATGATGTTGAGTCCAACTATTCAAGCAAAATTTAATAATACTAAAGGCTCCTTGCCTGTGCGCGCGGATGTCGATTTAGATGTAGCCGATGCATGTATGAAAAAAGGTCTCGCTTTGTTGGATGACCCCAAAGCTACTATCACACCTGCAAATAATTACATTACGGAAGATACGAATGGGCAGGTTCAAGATCTAGTTTCTACTTTCTGGAACGAACCAAGTATGTCTGTTGACACTGCGCTTAGCATTTTCAAAGGCATCATCGAAGACGCTGAGTAACCTTCGATAATCAGAATAACCACCAGTTTCTCTAGAGTTTCTAGTACTAAAGATGCAGTACTGGCGGTTAATTCTCGTATTTCAAAAGGAGTTCAAGATGGAAGAGACTATGGTTACTTCAGCAAAAGTGTCTAAACCCAGACGAACAAAACGTGTGCAAATTTCTTCGTTATTAGCCAGTGCTCCTATGGCGATCGTAGCAATTGGTGTGTTTGTTGTTTGTGTCGGTTATTCGGTGGTGCTTTCTTTCACGAAATCACGCTTGTTCCCTAATTTCAATTGGGTTGGATTGGATCAATATGAGCGACTATGGGGAACGTCTCGGTGGATAGTATCAGTCGAAAACTTATTTTTGTACGGTGTGTTATTTATCGCCTTGTGTTTAGTTTCCGGTTTTTTTATGGCGGTCTTTCTGGATCAGAAAGTACGTTTTGAAAGTGGTTTTCGAACCTTATTCCTTTATCCCTATGCTATGTCCCTAGTAGTAACTGGATTGGTTTGGCAATGGATGATGGAACCTTCTCTTGGTCTTCAAAATGTGGTTCAGCGCATGGGCTGGGAGTCTTTCGAATTTGCGCCTTTGGTCGATCCACAGTATGCCATTTATGGTGTACTGATCGCTGCTGTGTGGCAATCATCTGGGCTAGTGATGGCTTTGATGTTGGCAGGTTTGCGAGGCATTGATGGCGAAATCTGGAAAGCGGCTCGTGTGGATGGCATTCCAACATGGAGGACCTACCTATTTATCGTTCTGCCAATGATGCGACCAGTGATGATTACTTCTGTGGTGCTGCTCGCGGTTGGCGTGGTGCGGGTTTATGACCTTATTGTTGCACAAACCGGTGGCGGCCCTGGCATGTCGACGGAGATGCCAGCTAAGTTTGTTATTGATCACATTACAGCCCGTGGCAATGTTGGCCTAGGAATGGCGGCGGCGACCATGATGTTGCTTCCAGTACTCTTGGTCATTGGTCCTTGGATTTATCGCGAATATGTTCGTCCAACGAAACATTAGGAGTCGATCATGGAACAGATTCAACTAACTGGTCCACATGGGCCAAAACCGAAAAAAACCACAGTATCACGGCTTGGCGTTTATGCATTTTTATTCAGTGCTGCCGTTTTCTTTTGTATCCCCTTGTATGTGATGTTGATTACATCGCTAAAAGGTATGCCTGAGATTCGCTTAGGGGAGCTTTTTTCGTTACCTGGCGACCCAAGTTTTGCCGCCTGGGTAAAAGCGTGGGGTGAGGCCTGCTCTGGGGTGGAGTGTAAT
This sequence comes from Marinomonas polaris DSM 16579, assembly GCF_900129155.1. Taxonomy (GTDB): domain Bacteria; phylum Pseudomonadota; class Gammaproteobacteria; order Pseudomonadales; family Marinomonadaceae; genus Marinomonas; species Marinomonas polaris. Next base: position 72,750 of record NZ_FQVF01000013.1, on the reverse strand, counting down.
GGCATACAAACGGGTTTCTGGAACTCGGTAAAGATTACGATTCCAAGTGTGGCGATATCTATCATCCTCGGTTCGATCAATGGTTATGCTTTGTCATTCTGGCGTTTTAAAGGCTCAAATTTATTGTTTGGTCTTTTACTGTTTGGCGCCTTTGTGCCTTTTCAAGTAGTGATCTTTCCGCTGATTATTTTCCTTCGCGAGGTTGGTCTTTATGGCTCTTTAACGGGGATTATTTTGATTCACACCATTTTTGGTATGCCCATTATGACTTTGTTATTCCGCAATTATTTTTCATCGTTACCCGATGAGTTGTTTAAAGCTGCTCGTGTAGATGGGGCGAATTTCTGGCAGATTTTTTTTCAAATCATGATGCCGCTATCTATTCCTGTAACCGTTGTCGCAGTGATTTTACAGACCACTGGTATTTGGAATGATTATTTATTGGGACTGATTTTTGCCGGTCGAGAGAACCTGCCAATGACAGTGCAATTAAACAATATTGTGGCCACGACATTTGGCGTACGTGAATACAACGTGAATATGGCGGCGACGATTCTTACAGCGTTAGTACCGCTGGCTATTTATTTGTTGTCTGGCAAATATTTTGTGCGTGGCATAGCGGCTGGCGCGGTGAAGGGGTAAGGCGATGAACAGTATATCTATTAAAGAGTTGGATCTTAAGTATCAAGACGCGCATGTTTTGAAGCAGCTTAATCTTGATATTAAAAAGGGCGAGTTTTTGGTTCTGCTTGGCTCTTCAGGTTGTGGCAAATCGACCTTGCTTAACTGTATTGCTGGCTTGTTGGATATCTCCGCTGGGCAGATTTGGATTAACGATCGTAACGTGACTTGGGAAGAGCCTAAAGATCGTGGAATCGGCATGGTTTTTCAGTCTTATGCTTTGTACCCACAGATGACAGTGGAAAAGAATTTGTCTTTTGGCTTGAAAGTCAAAGGCATGGCAAAAGATGAAATTCGTGAGCGAGTGGACCGCGCGGCGAAGATTCTGCAGATCGAGCCATTGTTAGATCGCAAACCGTCTGAATTGTCTGGCGGACAACGTCAGCGTGTGGCGATAGGTCGTGCTTTAGTTCGAGATGTGGATGTCTTTTTATTTGATGAACCCTTGTCGAATTTAGATGCTAAGTTGCGCGCCGATTTACGTGTCGAAATTAAACGTCTGCATCAGCAATTAAAAAACACCATGGTGTATGTGACTCACGATCAGGTAGAAGCGCTTACTTTGGCAGATCGAATTGCCATCATGAAAGATGGCGAAATCCAGCAGCTTAGTTCTCCAGCGGATATTTACCATAAGCCGTGTAATCTTTTTGTCGCGCAATTTATTGGTTCGCCGAGTATGAACCTTTTAGAAGGCCGTATTGTTGGTGAAAACTTTGTTTATCATGATTATCGCGTCAATTTAATGGGCTACGAATTTATCAATCAAGGGGATCATGATACGTCTGCTTACTTAGGAATTCGGCCAGAACATTTGGCTATTGAAGCCCGTGATGGTTATGTGAAATTGGCATCAGTCAGTATTGATATTATTGAACCAATGGGCGATGAAACCATTGTTTGGTTTGATTTCATGAACCGTAAATGGTCAGTAAAAGTTCATGGAGACCATCAGCTTAAATGGGATGAGGAAGTCGATATTTATCTTGATCCCAAAAAAGCTCATCTCTTTTCGAAGCAAAGCGAAGTGCGGCTTTAAGCCAACAGTCCTGGCAATAAAAATAAAAAGGAAACGATATGAACGAATTTTCATTTCAGCTTTATAGCGCCCGTAATACTAAATCTCTCGATGAGGTTTTTGCTCTTTTACACCAAGCTGGTTATCAGCAAGTGGAAGGCTATGGTGGTTTGTATGGTCAATTGGATGAATTAAAAAGCTTATTAGAAAAACATCAATTAACTATGCCAACTGGGCATTTTGATTTAACCATGTTGGAAAACAATATTCAGCAGGCTTTGTATATCGCTAAAACCCTGAATATGCACACGATTATTTGTCCTTATATTTTGCCAGATCAACGTCCTGACAATGCACAAGGTTGGTTTGAGTTGGGACAGCGGCTAGAAGCCATTAGAGAAAAAACCATCAATGCTGGTTTTGAATTTGGTTGGCATAACCACAACTTTGAATTTGAGGCTTTAGCCGATGGTTCTTTGCCCATGACGCAGATTCTAGAAGGCGGCCCGAATATTAAATGGGAGATGGATGTGTCTTGGGTGGTCAAAGGCGGACAAGACCCGATTGAATGGCTAACTAAGTATCGTGACCGTATTTGTGCTGTACATTTAAAAGACATCGCGCCAGAAGGGGAATGCCAAGATGAAGATGGTTGGGCGGACTTTACTCACGGAACATTGCCTTGGCGTGAATGGTGGCCTGTTGTGCGTTCAACACCAGCTAGTGCTTTTGTAATGGAGCATGATAATCCGAATGATTTATCTCGTTTCGCTAATCGTGCGTTAACAGGAGCAAAAGCCTTACTAAAAGGAGCGACAGTATGAAAACCATTTTGAAGGTTGGGCTGATTGGCTGCGGAAATATTTCGGACAGTTACTTATCTTTGGCTCCGCAGTTTTGTGGTCTTAAGATGGTTGCTTGTGCTGATTTAAACACTGAATTATCCGCTGAGAAAGCACAAAAATATGGTATTGAATCTCGCAGTGTTGATGAGTTATTAGCCTCTCAAGATATTGATGTTATTGTTAATTTAACCATTCCTGCAGCACATTATGCGGTAAGCATGCAAGCTCTTGAAGCTGGAAAACATGTTTATTCAGAAAAGCCTTTGGTTTTGAGCCTTGAAGACGGTCAAAAAATGAAAGCGCTTTCACTGAAGAAAGGACTCAAAGTCGGCAGTGCACCAGACACCTTTATGGGTGGTTCGCATCAGTTTGCTCGACACTTATTAGATAAAGGCGAGATTGGTGATGTGTACTCTGGTACTTGTCATGTGATGGGGGCAGGAATGGAAAGCTGGCACCCAAATCCAGACTTTTTCTTTAAGGCGGGTGGCGGTCCGATTCTTGATTTGGGACCATACTACATTGCTAACTTGATTCAACTATTAGGACCTGTGGAGTCTGTGATTGCCAAAACATCGATTCCTCGTAAGCAACGTAAAATTACTAGCCAGCCAAGATCTGGTGACATGATAGAAGTGGAAACTCCAACGACAATTCATGCCATTTTGAGCTTTAAAAATGGGGCAATGATTACGCTGGGCGCAAGTTGGGATGTGCAAGTCCATCAGCATTCCCATATGGAGTTATATGGTAGTAAGGGCTCTATGTATTTGCCTGACCCTAACTTTTTTGGCGGAAAAGTATCGCTGATTCAAGAGGGTCGTGAGATGCCCTTGAAACTCTGGGATCATCCGTTTGGCGTGCCAAATCAAATCCATGGCGAGCTTGCCAAGGCAAATTATCGTGCCGCAGGTTTAGCTGAAATGGGAATGGCGATTCACATGGGGCGCGATCATATGTGCTCACTTGACCGAGCATTGCATGGGGTGGAAGTGATGACGGCAATTTTGGCGTCAGGAGAGAGTGGACAATCCATCAAAATGACTACCCATTGTGATCGTCCTCGCGCACTTGACCCAGAGGCCGCTAAAGCCTTGCTTGCAGCCTGTTTTTAGGAGGACATTATGAAGACGATACAAGGACCAGCGATTTTCCTTGCCCAGTTTGTGGGCGATGAAGCACCTTTCAATAGTTTCGACGGGATTTGTGGTTGGGTTGCCTCATTGGGTTACAAAGGCGTGCAAGTTCCCACTTGGGATAAGCGCTTGATGGATCTCGAGCGCGCCGCAAATAGCCAAGACTATTGTGACGAGCTAATTGCTACGGCGGCAAAGCATGGCGTGGTGATATCGGAATTATCCACGCATTTACAAGGTCAGCTGGTGGCGGTTCATCCAGCCTATGATGAGGCGTTTGATGGCTTTGCCGATCCGAGCGTAAGAGGTAATCCGGATGCTCGCCAAGCGTGGGCAGTGGAACAATTGAAAATGGCCGCCAAGGCGTCAAAACGTCTTGGTCTAAATGCTCATGCGACCTTTTCCGGCGCATTAGCATGGCCGTATTTTTACCCTTGGCCACAGCGCCCAGCGGGCTTAGTTGAAGAAGCGTTTTCAGAGCTGGGCAGACGTTGGAAGCCTATTCTAGAGGCATTTGATGAGGCTGGCGTGGATCTTTGTTATGAAATTCATCCCGGTGAAGACCTTCATGACGGCGTGACCTTTGAGCGCTTTCTTGATGAAGTTGATCATCATCAACGGGCGAACATTCTTTATGATCCGAGCCACTTCGTGTTACAGCATTTGGACTATCTGGCCTTTATCGATCACTACCATGACCGCATCAAGATGTTCCATGTGAAAGACGCGGAACTGAATTTGAATGGTAAATGTGGTGTTTATGGTGGTTTCCAAAATTGGGTAGATCGTCCTGGGCGTTTTCGTTCTATCGGCGATGGACAGGTGGATTTTAAAGGCATTTTCTCCAAGCTCACCGCCTATGATTTTGCAGGCTGGGCGGTATTGGAATGGGAATGTTGTTTGAAACACCCTGAAGATGGGGCTCGCGAGGGCGCGCAACATATTCAAGACTTTATTATCCGAGTGACCGATAAAGCCTTTGATGATTTTGCTGACAGTGGTGTCGATGCGCAAGCGAATCGTCGTATGTTGGGGTTGGAGTAATATTATGGCTGAAGCAAGCAAACGCCGTTTGCGTCTTGGTATGGTAGGTGGTGGCGAAGGTGCTTTTATAGGTGAAGTGCATCGTTTTGCCGCTCGCCTTGATGACCACTATGAATTGGTGGCTGGGGCGTTATCGAGCCAATCAGATAAAGCAGAACGTTCAGCACAAGCGCTTGGAATTACTCGATCCTATGTGGATTTTGAAGAAATGGCGCGTCAGGAAAGTGAGCGTGAAGATGGTATTGACGTGGTGTCCATAGTGACACCCAACCATCTGCATGCACCTGTGGCGATGGCGTTTCTTAAAAGAGGTATTCATGTCATTTGCGATAAGCCGCTGACCGCGACTTTGGCAGAAGCCAAAGCGCTTTATCAAGTGGCAGAAGCAAGCCAAGCACAGTTTTTGTTAACGCATAATTATTCCGCTTATCCTATGGTGCGCGAAGCGCGTGCCATGGTGAAAGAGGGTAAGTTGGGTGAAATTCGTTCTATACAAGTGGAATACGTGCAGGATTGGTTAACACAGTCGTTAGAGCAAACCGGCAACAAACAAGCGGTTTGGCGTTCGGACCCTGCTCAAGCTGGTTTGGCAGGCTGTGTTGGTGACATCGGCAGTCATGCTTATCAATTGGCGTGTTTTGTAGGTAATACTCAGGGTAAAGAAGTTTTGGCGGATTTATCCAGCTGGGTTGAAGGGCGAGCTTTGGACGATGACGCGAATATTCTGTTGCGCTATGAAAACGGAGCTAAAGGTCATTTGTGGGCGAGCCAAGTGGCTCCTGGCAATGAGAATGCCTTGTCGTTGCGGATTTATGGCGATAAAGCCGGCATCGAGTGGCATCAGGAATCACCTAATGAGCTGATTTATTCTGTGTTAGGTGAACCAAGCCAACGCCTTCGTCGAGGCAATAGCTATTTGAGCGAGGCGGCCACATTGGTTTCTCGTATTCCGTCTGGTCATCCTGAAGGTTATTTAGAGGCGTTTGCGAATTTGTATCGTGAGTTTGCCGAGCAGCTGCTTACATCAACACCGAATCCTAATTTACCAACATTGGCAACGGGGTTACATGGAATGCGATTTATCACAGCTACCGTTTATTCGAGCCAAAATAATGGCCTTTGGGTTCCATTAACTGATTAGTTATTAGAAGCGAGACCAGCACGAAGCTGGAATTAGCCGCAATATCTTTAAGCGGCTTTTTCCGGCTTGCTGTATACTCTCGGCTAAATAGCTAATTGAGTTATAGGAATAAACAGACATGGTCGGAACACAAGTTAATAACCCTTTGCATGGTGTGAAACTAGAGAAGGTTGTCACGGATCTGGTGGAGCATTACGGTTGGGAGGAGTTGTCGATTCGTATCAATATTAATTGTTTCAAAAGCGATCCTTCAGTGAAGTCCAGTTTGAAGTTTTTGCGTAAAACCCCTTGGGCCAGAGAAAAGGTTGAAGCGTTATTTTTGGAAACTTTTAGCAGCTAAGCGCAGACTCTATTCCGGCCCTCACGTTTTGCTTGGTAGAGTTTTTGATCTGCTGCGCGAAGGAAATCGGTGAATTCATGCTCCGGCCGTAATGAGCTAATACCAATACTCACAGTTAGTTTGATTGGTTCGTTATGGCTAAAGAATATTCCTAGTTCTATTGCCTTTCTGACTTTTTCTGCTTGCCTACAAGCCTCTTCATCACTGATATTTTTTAATAGAATGATGAATTCTTCTCCGCCTAAGCGGTATATCTCTTTTGTCTGAATGGATTGCGTCAGGGTATCAGCAACCTTTATAAGTACTGAGTCACCAATATCGTGACCGTATTTATCATTGATATTTTTGAAGTGGTCAATATCAATAATAAGCATGTGCATGTTTTCAAAATTTTTGTGGAAAGCTCGAAAGTCGGCTTTTAGAGCATGACGATTTTGTAGGTCTGTTAAGTCGTCTTGTAATGCAAGTGAGTGGAGGAGTTCGCTGGTTTTTTGACGTTGTACTTCGTAGACATGGCACACAAGCCAAATAGAGCAATAAACCAAAGTAAAGTTGAATATCGTTCTATAAGGCATAAATATATTCGTGTCGGTACGAAAAAATATAACCGTTGCTGTAGATAGCACGATAACCGCACTAAAAATAAAGCCTTTTCTTAAGCCAAACAAACTGTAATACCAAAAAGGTAAAGCAAGGCCCCAATAGGTTGCTCCTGCTACCAGCTCCATAACGGCAATAGAAAGTAGAATACTTAAGGTTAATGAAGTTAGTAAGGTGTAGCTATGCCAAGGTTGGTACAGGCCTTTTGACGATTTATAAAAGCAATAACCGCTAAATACTGCGACGGTGATCTGCACGGCTCCAATGCCAAATTTTTGCATAACCATCATGTTTAGTAAAAAATAGACGCAGTTCAATACGCAAATTAACGCGCTTAGCCATTTGTGGAATTCCTCAGGTGACACGGAGGAATGTGGGTAACGTCGTGTACTCATTGATGATTCACTTAAGAGCCATGGAAGTAGTAAATAATAGTCAGTTATAAGGTGTGCTCTTAAACCGCCTCGGTAACACTCATCGATCCATAATGTACTAAGTTGCGTCCTTCATTTTTCGCAGTGTAAAGGTTTTTATCAGCGACGCGTAAAAACTCTCTGAATGATTGCCCTTTGTTGAGCTGTGCTATGCCAATGCTCACGGTGATTTTGATGTTTTGTTGGTGAGTTCTAAAAATAGAGTTTTCTACTGTTTTGCGAATAGTTTCCGCAAAATCAAATGCTTGAGTTTGGGTGTAATCATTTAAGACAATAAGAAACTCTTCTCCGCCAATACGATATACATGATCATTGTTTATACAATAGTGTAGTAGTTCAGTCATTTCAATTAGTACTGAATCGCCAACATCATGCCCAAATTCATCATTGACGCTTTTAAAGTGGTCAATATCTATAATCAGCAGGCGGGTTTCTTCTTGCTCTTTTTCCTGAAAAGGGTCTACCGCTGCTTTATTGAAGTGATCAAAAAAAAGTCTTAACGCGTGACGATTTTGCGCACCTGTTAGTGGGTCTTGGAAGGCCATTTTTTCTAGGAGTAGGCTGCTTTTTGCATATTGAGTTTCATATAAATAGCAAATGGCGTAGGACAAAAAGTAGGCTAATACGAAGTTAAGAACAGATCGATAGGGGATGAAATTCTCTGTATCGGATTTAATGAATAAAATAGCAAGAGCAGGTATGGACAAGAGAATAGTATAGAAGAGTCCAAGTTTTGGACCTGCAAGTAGGCAATATAGCGGTGGTAAGACAAGAAACCAGTAAATAGAGCCTGCTCTTAGATCTGCAAAATAAAAAGCATAAATGACAGCAGCTGTGATTGAGAAAGTTAGCATGTAGGTATGCCATTTTTTTGCTTTTTCTAGCTGAGCCGCTCTAAAAAAATACAAATTTATTAGGCCAAAAATAGCATCAATAATGCCAATGGTAATTTGGTTTAAGATGACGACATTAAGAAAGCAGTAAAAGATCATGATTACACCCGTGACTAGGCTCAGCCACTTATGCAGGGTGTCTCTTGTTTCCAATAATAAGAAGTTTGTTTGAGTCGTCATTTCGTCACTTTCTGTATATAAAATAATCAGTAAGGATTCTTAAGGGGACATATTCTCTCTTAAAAATATAGACTAGTTTGATCTATTTAAGTAACAATTTGTTACCGATGGCGGTAAAAGAATCGGCAGCATTGATTAATGACTGTGCAGTTAAGGATTCAACGCCATAGACTTCTACTTTAGTTTGGTATTTTTCCCTGAGTGTTTTAGCGAGAATATCGAAGTCGCCATCGCCAGAAAGCAAAACAAGGACATCGCTATCTTTACCATGCTCTATGCCATCGATAGCAATACCCACATCCCAGTCGCCTTTTGCTGAGCCATCCGAGCGTTGAATGAAGGGTTTCAATTTCACTTCAAAGCCAATCGCTCGTAGGATATTTTGAAACTGTCGTTGTTTCTCATCGCCTCTGTCTATGGCGTAAGCGATGGCCTTTACGACATTTCGACCTTCAGTCGCTTGTTGCCAAAAAGTGTTGTAGTCGAAAGAGCGTCCAAACGCTTGTCTCGTGGTGTAATAGACATTTTGAACATCGACTAAAATCGTCACATTTGTCATGGTATTCCTAGGCAGTATGAGTGAAAAACAGAGTGGGGAAAGAACACGTTACAAGTATTCGTATTGAAAAGAAATCATAAAACTGGATAAGAAGAGGGCGATAATTTTAAAAGCATCCCCATTATGCTTATTAGACAAATTTTTATTGGATAACGGAGTGTTTATATATGTCCGGATTTGAACCAGATAACCGTCTTAGACCGTTAACGCCACGAGAGGAAAACGCAAAAAGTAATGTGGTGATTGCCTATGTTTTTATGTTGTTAGGCATATTCACGGGTGTCTTTTGGTTTATCGGTGCCATTTGGGCCATGGTAAAAGCAGATGAGGCCCGTGGCACTTTTTTTGAAGATCACTACGCTAATATTATTGGTACTTTTTGGTGGGGGATCTTTTGGAGCGTGATTGGCGTGATACTGACGTTATTTTTTATCGGCTATATTTTGTTGTTTTGTGTTTGGATTTGGTCGATTTTTAGGATGGTGAAAGGTATTGCCAGAGCAACTTCTAATCAGTCTTATCGGGAAATGTTTAATCCTTTTTAGATTTTTGATGGTTTTTACAGCCCATGCGTGGAGACACTTGGGCTGTAAAATAGAGTCTTGTTAATATAGTAGCGCCTTGCTAATTGTTCAGTAACGTCATTTTACTGTCTTTATAAAGAGTACCTTTGTTTGCCATTAACACTAGCTCTTTTAGACTGAGAGCCGAAGAAGGTTGCATAGTTAGGCTCAGTTTTTCAGGCTGCATTAAAAACGTTAATAATGTATCGGCAACGTGTTTCGCTTCTTCCGAATCTGCTGACGCAAGCCCCAATGCTTGGCTTGCGTATCTCAGACCGTTCGACTGATTTCCTGGTGAATCTCGCAAAACAGCCGATTGAGGAAACAGATGAGTGATTAATCCTGATTCTTCGTATTTCACCTCTAAAGAATGCAGTTCAATGGCGTCACCATAGATGATGGGTAGCGCTTCGGGCTGGCCTAATGCAAACGATGCGAGTACGTCAGAACGTAGATCAGACATGATGATGCCATGATCCAATACGTTGATTTTAGAAGACAGATCTAGCTTGCCAATATCCTTTATGTCTAGTTTGAATTGAGACGAGACTTTTTCACCCTCAACCTTGGAAGTAAAAGAGCCTTTACCAAGTAAGGTTTCAATTCCACCTGCACGCATTAGGTTTCGTGTATCACGGGATAAGCTGCCGATTGGGCTTTCTTGTATCCAAAATTCTACATCTAAATCAGGGTATTTGATTGGGTAGCTATTAAACGAAATTCTAGCGAAGCGTAGCCAAGGTGCATTTTCAGTACCAAAGCTGACATTTTCCAGAGAGGGCGTCAGAGTGAATGGATCAAGGTGAATGCTTTCATAATGGACAAAAGGTGCTAAACCAGATTGATTAAGCTGTTCTTGAATTTTGTCTTCGGCGTATTGCGTCCCAAAGCGCTGTACAAGATAGAGTACCAAAATAGCCAAACAGGATAATAAAATGAAGTAGGTTAAGGCTTTGCCAAGACCACTTTGAAGCTTGGTGACGATGTTATGATTCAATTTCTAATCCTAAATTTTGAACATGCTTCTGTGTTGGAATAAAACATGCAGGTATTATTAAGTAACGTCGCCGTTAAAAAGCGACCTATTTGGAACATTATCTAATAAAGGACAATCGAATGCAGTTTAAAAAAAGTGTCTTATTGGCAGTATTAGCAACGACAACATTTTCAGCGCCATTATGGAGTGCTGAGTCTGTTGATTTGTTAATCAAAGACGCTACCGTTTTGACTATGGATAACAGTAAAACGCTATATCACCATGGTGTTGTTGCGATTAAAGGAAATAAAATTTTCGCTGTAGGTGATGCGTCATTAGCCGCTCAATTTGACGCGAAAAAAGTATTGGATGTGCAAGGCGATATCGTAATGCCAGGCTTAATAAATACTCATACCCACGTATCTATGACGGTTTTACGTTCTTTAGCAGATGATGTGCCAGACCGTTTGCATCGTTATATTTTCCCTCTTGAAAACAAGCTAATTACCCGTGATATGGTGCGTATTGGCGCTAATCTTGGCAATGTCGAGATGTTGCGTGGCGGTGTTACTACCTACGCCGATATGTATTATTTTGAAGATGAAGTCGCTAAAACGGTTGATCAAATCGGCATGCGTGCTGTGCTTGGTGAGACTGTGATTAAATTTCCGGTCGCAGACGCTAAAAACGCCGAAGAAGGTATTAACTACGCGTTAAGATTCATTGAAGAATACAAAGACCATCCACGCATTACACCAGCGTTCGCGCCTCATGCTCCTTATACAAACACCACTGAAGTGTTGCAGCGAGTAGCTGAATTATCCAAAGAGAAAAACGTGCCGGTGCTGATCCATTTAGCCGAATCTCACACCGAGCAAGAAAAAATTGCCGAGCGAGCTGACGGTAAAAGCCCTGTTCAATATATGCATGATATTGGTGCTTTGAATGATCATTTAGTTGGCGCTCATATGATTCTAGTAGACGATCATGATATTGAGCTTGTTAAAGAAAGTGGCATGGGCGTGGCGCATAACATGAGCGCAAATATCAAGTCGGCGAAAGGTGTTTCGCCTGCTCTAAAAATGTATGACGAAGGTGTTCGGATTGGTCTAGGGACAGATGGTCCAATGTCTGGCAATAATCTAAGTACTATTGCTGAATTTGGGCAGGTTGCTAAGGTCCATAAATTGGTTAATCAAGATCGTGCGGCTATGCCACCGATTAAAGTCATTGATATGGCAACCATGGGTGCAGCAAAAGCGCTGCATATGGAAGATCGTGTTGGTTCATTAGAAGTTGGAAAATTAGCAGATATTATCGTCGTGGATACCAAGGCTCCGCATATGGTACCTATGTATAATCCTTACTCTGCCTTGGTTTATTCTGCTTATCCTAGCGATGTTCGACACAGTATAGTTGACGGCAAAATCCTTATGGAAGACAAGAAAATACTCACCGTAGATGAAGCCGCGATTATTAAAGAAGCCGTGGAATACACTCAAATTGTGCGTGATACTGTGATAGCGAATGGTGACGAAGTTCTATAGATACCTTTGCACGACTGCTGCTAGTCTTCGATCATGACGTCGTGCACAGCTCTTTACTACTTCATCGTTATTGTTTTTTAGCTCGAGAAAAACCTCTTTTTATCTCAAAAATAGAAAGAGGTTTTTTATTTTGGGTTTCTTTTATCCGATCGTTACGAGCACGCTGGGATATTCACGAAAAATGCGTACCATAGAGAGAATTGACTAATATCCAGTCTGTATTTACAAGGAGTGCGTTATTTCATCATTGATTCCCTCGCAAGACGACTTATGGTTTTTGCCTTTAGGCGGCACCGGCGAGATCGGCATGAACATGAACCTATATGGCCATGACGGGCAATGGTTGATGGTCGATTGCGGTGTTTCCTTTAACGAGCCATTGACGCCGGATGACCTGCGTACCTCCGAAATCGTTTGTGCTGATCCGAGTTTTATTACTGAACAAAAAGAACGTTTAGCCGGCATCGTCATTACTCATGCCCATGAAGACCATGTGGGTGCTTTGCCTTTTTTGTGGCGACGTTTCAAATGTCCGGTTTACACTACGGCTTTTACTGCAGAAGTGTTGCGTCGTAAGTTGGTTCAAGTGGGTTTGACCGACCAAGTGCCGATTATAGAAGTGAAAGAAAACGAAACCAAAAAGATTGGCGTGTTTAATGTCAAATGGTTGGGATTGACTCACTCTGTTCCAGAGCCTTATGCGATGACCATAGACACGCCTGCAGGACGTATCTTTCATACAGGTGATTGGAAAATCGATAAAAAGCCCATTCTGGGTGACGCGTTTTCTCCATCAGCGTTTAAGGCGTTAGCCAAAGAAAATATTCTCGCCATGGTGTGCGATTCAACGAACGCGCTAAAAGATGGTTTCTCGCCATCTGAAAGTGATTGTTATCAGGGCTTATTAAAAACCATAGAAGCAGAAAAAAAACGAGTTGTGGTGGGCTGTTTCAGCAGTAACGTCGCGCGTTTAGTGGCATTGGGATTAGTCGCAAAAGAAACCGGTCGTTATCTTGCTTTGATCGGAAGATCGCTGACAAACATGGTTAGTGCTGCACGAGCTACAGGTCATTGGCCGGATGATTTACCGATTATCGACGCTACGCATCTCGGCTATTTACCAAGAGAAGAAGTATTGGCGGTGGTCACAGGAAGCCAAGGGGAACCAAGGGCAACCTTGAACCGATTGGCTGCCGATAATTGCTTTGACTTGAGTCTTGAAGCAGACGATTTGGTGATTTTTAGTTCCATGCGCATTCCCGGCAATGAGCAGGCCATAGACAGATTAGCCGAGCAATTTAAAGGTCGGAAAATCCGCACCTTGCAAGCTCATGAAACCGACTTAACCATTCATGTGAGCGGTCACCCTTGCCGAGAAGAACTCAAGCAGCTCTATACTTGGGTACAACCGCAATTGGCGATTCCCGTTCATGGCGAGCCGAAACATTTGGATGCTAACGCTGACGTGGCGAAACTCAGCCATGTGCCGGATCAATTGATCGGTCGAAATGGCGACTTATACCAGCTAGCACCGAACGTTAGTATTCGACGCCAGCAAGTAAAAGTCGGTCGAATTGCGTTGCTCAGGTAACGCTAAATAAAACGAATGACAAGGCGAGAAGCTACTTATCGAGTTCATTGAAAATCGGTGCAAACACGCTTTTTGCAGGCTTGCCGGGGATTTCCTTGGCGAGCCTTGGGACTAAATAACCTGGCAATTCCGCAGCCACTTTTCCCATCAAGCGTTGCGCGTCTTCGATTGAGATATCAAAATGTGCCGCGCCCTCTACCGGATCTAGCGTGAACATGTAGTAAGGCAAAATCCCAGCATCAAACACGGCTTCGCTCAAATTGACTTGAGCTTCTACCGAATCGTTGACGCCTTTTAATAGAACACCTTGGTTGAGCAAGGTGACGCCCGTTCTTTTCAGCTTATAGGCTGCCTGAGCGAGCTCTTCGTCCATTTCATTGGCATGATTAATATGCCACACCATCACAATGTCGAGGCGACTTGCCTTGATCCACGCTAGCATCTCATCGCAAACTCGATCTGGAATCACCACGGGCAAGCGTGAGTGAATGCGTAGGCGTTTTATTTGTGGCAACGCATCAAGCTTGCGGACTTTGTCAGCGAGCAAAGCGTCTTTCATCATCAAGGGGTCGCCACCGCTTAAGATCACTTCGTTGATTTCTGGATGGGCTTTTAAATAGTCGATTACCGAGTCCCACTCCGCTTGCGCTAGTTGATTGTCACCGTAAGGAAAATGACGACGGAAACAGTAACGGCAATTTACTGCGCAAGTGCCAGTGGTAATAACCAATAAACGGCGCTTGTATTTATGCACTATGGCTTTTTGTGGATTGTGATCGGCTTCTTCTAGCGGGTCTTTTGTATAACCTACGACTTTTTGCATCTCTGCGATGCTGGGTAAGACTTGCAGTAGTAGCGGATCATTAGGGTTGCCATATTCGATGCGAGACAAATAAGGGCGCGGCACCAGTAATTTGAAGCTCTGATGCGCTTCTATGCCTTGTTGAGCAAGACTTTTTGGCAAGCCTAAGCGCTCAACCAATTCAGGTAAGGAGGTTAGGGCCTGTGACAGGTGCTGCGACCAGCTTAAATTGTTCTTTGTTTGAATAGGGATCACGTCAAATATCTGCAAAATTGTGTTCATTTGGGTTATGATTGCGCCAACTTATTTTGGCCTACTCGGCCAGTGGCTCTCAGAGATCTTTGCAAACGCTCTTTTTACTTGTCTATTTAGCGGTTCTTAATGGCATAAAAAGAAGTTTGCAGAGATCTTGGGACTGACATGATACGCCAGTCAGAGCCTTTTCTCTAAAAATATACTGTGAGGATGTATGGCTAATATTTCTACCAGCGAAATGCGCAGCGGTTCTAAAGTAATGGTCGACGGCGATCCATGTGCGATTATCGATAACGAACACGTTAAACCAGGTAAAGGCCAAGCCTTTAACCGCATCAAGCTGCGTAACCTAAAAACTGGTCGTGTTTGGGAGCGTACTTTTAAATCTGGTGATACGCTAGAAACAGCTGACGTAATGGACACCGATATGGAGTACTTGTACACCGACGGCGAGTTCTGGCACTTCATGGCTGTAGATGGTTCTTTTGAACAACACGCAGCAGATGAAACAGCAGTAGGCGACACGATTAAGTGGCTGAAAGAGCAAGAAAAATACGTTGTAACTCTATACAACGGTGCGCCATTGGCGGTTGCTGCTCCTAACTTCATCGAACTGGAAGTAAAAGAAACGGATCCAGGTGTAAAAGGCGATACGGCTAACGGCGGTTCTAAGCCTGCTTTCTTGGTAACTGGTGCTATGGTTCGTGTACCACTGTTTATCAACATCGGTGAAGTTCTTCGTGTTGATACTCGTACTGGCGACTACGTTTCTCGCGCAACAGGAAAGTAACACTATAGCAATTTTTTGCTGAATTAAATAAAACCTCCAATGCAGTGCATTGGAGGTTTTTTATTTTTAATTGTTTTAAGTTAATTGCTTTGTTTCTTTAAAAAATTATTTTGCACTTCGGTTTATTTATTACTTATAAAATAGCGTTGTGCATTATAAAAACAAATATCTTTGATAATAGGAACTAGCAAATCATCCCTGTTTGGTACTTCTCCTTGCTCAACCCATTCGCCCAACATATTGCATAAAATTCGTCTGAAATACTCATGACGAGTAAAAGACAGAATACTTCGAGAATCCGTCAACATACCGATAAATTGACTGAGTAAACCCAGCTGAGAAAGCTGCTGGAGTTGTCTTTCCATACCGTCTTTTTGATCGTTAAACCACCAACCAGAACCGAACTGAATTTTACCGGCAATGCCACCACCCTGAAAATTTCCAGCCATGGTTGCCAGCATTTCGTTATCTCTTGGGTTTAAGCAATAGAGTACTGTTTTGGGTAACTCATCCGTCATATCCATCGCATTCAGCAAAGATGACAATTCCTTTGCATAACTAGTATCAGCGATAGAGTCATAACCTGTATTTGGCCCAATGGTGACCAGCATACGGCTATTGTTGTCTCTTAACGCGCCCAGATGTAATTGCATTACCCAGCCTAATCGGGTGTATTGACGCCCTAACCAGACTAAAACAGCGGTAGTGAATTGGGCGATTTGATCTTCGGTTAATGGCTTTTGCTTCATAGCCAATTGTAAAATGTCATCAAGCTTAGTAAGTGTTGGGATCTCGGCATAACGCAATATTTCAATGCCATGATCCGCTGTACAACAACCATGTTCGTTAAAGTGATCTAGGCGTAAGTTTAATGCAGCAAGCAAATCTTCAAAGCGAACTATATCAATGCCTGTGACATTTTCCAGCGCTTGCATATATTCCGAGAAGCCTTCATTTTCTATTTTAAAAGCTCTATCAGGTCGCCAACTTGGCAAAACAGCTACAGAAAAGCTGTCATCCTTGGCAATCATGGCGTGATATTCTAAGGAGTCTATGGGGTCGTCAGTGGTACCAACCATATGAACATTCATTTGTTGTAAAATACCGCGACTGGAATATTCAGGCTGTGAGAGTTTTTCATTACAGTGAGCCCAAATACTATCCGCAGTTTCAGGTTCAAGCTGAATATCATTAATACCGAAAGGACGGCGTAATTCTAAATGCGTCCAATGATACAGTGGGTTGCCTAAACATTTCGGTACAGTGCTTGCCCATGCCTGAAATTTTTCATAATCTGACCTAGTTCCAGTAATGTATGACTCATCAATACCCGCGGCACGCATCCCCCGCCATTTGTAATGGTCACCTTGCAGCCAAGCTTCAGCCAAGTTGTTATATTGTCGATTTTCCGCAATATCTTTAGCACTTAAATGGCTGTGATAATCAAAAATTGGTAAGTCTTTGGCGTAATCATGATACAGCCGATAGGCAGTTGGGTTCGTCAATAAAAAATCATCACCCATAAATTCTTTCATAACTGTCTCCTATAGCTCTGCAACAGAATGTTTTGCGCCTTTCAGCAACAGTGTTTGGTAAGCCATTTCAATAGAATTTATAAATACTTCGCTCTTGATTAAGTCTTTAGCAAAAATCTCATCGACTAAAACCAACGCTTTGACAACGGAAACATTAGGCCCGTGTTTATCACAAATAGATTTTAAAGTAGCTGCTAGTGGGTCACGAACATCAATTGCTTCACCTTGTTTATCCACACCTGATACATAGCGCATCCAACCCGCTACGGCTAAAGCTAAATGTGTAAAATCAGATCCGTTCTTTAGATGATATCGAATGGAGTTCAATAATCGCGGAGGCAACTTTTGACTTCCGTCCATGGCAATCTGCCAAGTACGATGCTTTATATTGGTATTGCAATAACGATCAATTAGCGAAGCAGCATATACCTCTAAATCAGTACCTTTCGGCATCGTTAATGTCGGAGCTTGCTCATTTAGCATGAGTGCTAATGCTGCTTTTTTAAAGGCAGGATCCGCCATGGCATCAGCGATATATTCGTAGCCTGCTAGGTAACCTAAATAAGCCAGAAATGAATGACTGCCATTCAACATTCTAAGCTTCATTTCTTCAAACGGAATTACGTCATTCACAAACTCTGCACCAACCAAGTTCCAATCAGGGCGTCCTGCAACGAAGTTATCTTCAATAACCCATTGACGAAATGCTTCACAAACCACGCCACATGGGTCACTAACACCTAATAACTTTGTTATTTCATCTAAGGAATCTTCTGTTACAGCAGGAACGATTCTGTCTACCATGGTACAAGGAAAAGTCACGTTTTTTTGAATCCAATCTGCGAGAGAGGTATCAAGTAAACGGGCAAAACCCACTACCGTATCACGAGTGACATGTCCATTCTCTTGCAAATTATCACAAGACATCACGGTAAAAGCGGGTAGGCCTTTATCACGCCGAACTCTTAATGCTTGAACCAGATAACCGATAACTGAATTAGGCGCTGTTGGTGATTGCAGGTCGTGTTGGATAAGAGGATGCAAAGAATTTAATTGGCCAGTATTAGTGTCGCAACAATAGCCTTTTTCCGTGATAGTTAATGAAACAATTGCTATCTGTGGCTCTGCCATTTTATCTATGATTGCTTGTTTACCATCAATATCTGGATGCATTGATTCACGTACACAACCTATGACTTTAATCACAGGTCCAATTGCGTTTTTTTCAACGACGGAATACAAATGATCCTGTTGTTGCAACTGTTCGAGCAGCGGCTTACCACTATATAAACTGACTTCGCAAATGCCCCAGTCACTATTAAATTGATTAGCCAATTCATCCGTGTAAACACCTTGGTGCGCACGGTGAAAGGCTCCAAAACCAAAATGCACTATCTTGGTAGTTAGGCGATTACGATCATAGGCAGGCACAATAACTTGCTGTGGTAGCGCTGTTGTTGCATTAGTTCTCATTATATCTCTTTAACTTAACTGTGAGGTTGACCGTCAAGAACCACTCTTGATGAATATTATTACCAATTGCAAAGCGTGCCATCTTCAAGTCGAGCTATTGGTAAACTGGCTGGTTGATAGGGATATTTTTTAGCTTCCACTTCATTAAACTCTATGCCTAACCCAGGTTTATCACTTGGGTGCATATAGCCATTTTCAAATCGCCAATTTGTATTGAATACCGATAACATTTTTTCTGAGTATCCCATAAACTCTTGAACACCAAAGTTTGGTACCCACATATCCAAATGCAAACCTGCAGCCATGCCAATTGGAGATATATCTGAAGGACCATGAGCACCTGTTTTAACTTGATACATAGCGGCAAAGTCAGCAATACGGCGCATATGTGTGATACCACCAGCATGAGTCACCGTAGATCTAATATAATCTATAAGTTGTTCTTCAATCAGTTGCTTGCAATCCCAAATGCTGTTGAACACTTCGCCTACAGCAATAGGGGTTGTGGTATGTTGGCGAATTAAACGAAATGCTTCTTGGTTTTCTGCAGGTGTTGGATCTTCCATCCAGAAAAGGCTGTATTCTTCAATGCTCTTTCCTAAACGTCCGGCTTCAATAGGGGTTAATCTATGGTGGACGTCATGTAGAACATGATCATCAAAACCAAATTTATTACGAATAGCATCGAACATTTTTGGCGCGAAATTCAAATATTTTTCTGATGACCAAGACTCAACATTAGGTCTTATTCCTTTTGCTGCTGGCTCATAAGCCTCGCCTTGATTTTTACTGATACCATAACTGCGCTCAATTCCTGGGACTTTGCTTTGTACTCGAATCGCTTTAAATCCCATTTCTTTGTGTTTTGCGTAATCGTCTAGTAGGTCATTAATGCTGTGTCCGGTAGCATGGCAATAAACCATCACACCTTCACGAGAAGCGCCACCAAGTAAATCGTAAACAGGCAATCCCGCTACTTTTCCTTTTATATCCCATAGTGCCATATCAATTGCCGCAATAGCTGTCATGGTAACTGGTCCACGTCTCCAGTAAGCCCCTTTATAAAAAGTCTGCCAGATATCTTCAATTCGAGAAGGATCTAAATCGATTAACTGCGGACATAAGTGATCTTCTAAATAAGAGGCTACTGATAGCTCTCGTCCATTTAGTGTGGCGTCACCAATGCCTACAAACCCTTCACTGGTTGTGATTTTTAAGGTGACAAAATTTCGATCTGGACAGGTTACAAAAACCTCTGCCTTAACAATTTTCATTATTGGCCTCAGTAAAATAAATATTAAATTAGATCAATGTTTAAGGGATAGACTGAAAGTTTGTATATAAAATTTCAGTCTATTTTTTAATTTTTAAAAGGTTATCAGCATCAAAGAGTGAAATAACCTTTTAGTCATAAACAGCATTAGGGAGAAATAAAACGAGATCTGGGAAAATGGTTAGTAGAGCTAATAAAATAAAAATCGCGATCAGAAATGGAACAGACTCTTTTATATAATCTTTGGTAGGACAATCTAATATTGAACATGCTGTAAACATAGCTACTCCAACAGGAGGTGTCATTCCTCCAAGAGTCACAATTGTCATCATCAAAATACCAAAATGAACAGGGTCCACTCCAACACTTTGAACTATTGGCAAAAATATTGGAGTAAGAAGCAAAACATTAACAGTTGCTTCCATAAACATACCTATAAGAGCCAAGAAAAGGAGAATGCTAATTAGTAGGAAATACTTTTCTGTAGATATTCCTAAAATACCTTGTGATAATGTTTGCGGTACTTGGTTATCAACAATGATGAAGCCAAAAATACTTGAAAAAGAAATAATCAGCATGATAACTGCGTTATCTATCACCGTTTGTTTTAGTACTTCGACAATTTTATTCCAAGTTAACTCTTTATAAACAAAAAGACCGATAAACATGGCATAAAAAACAGCGAAAGATCCCGCTTCTGAAGGCGTAAATATACCGAATCTTATTGTTACAATTAATAAGACTGGAAACAGAATAGCCCAAAAACACTGAAGGAAAGTTGAAATAATTTTTTTAGCCGGCGCTGCTTTTTTCTGGCTTGCAGCGTATCCACGTTTTTTTGCAATGATACTGACGGTATACATTAAAAATATCGTCATCAGTATACCCGGAATGATTCCAGCTAAAAATAGACGACCTATAGATACTCCTCCCACATAACCATATAGGATCAAGCCAATACTAGGAGGAATAGTTGCAGTAATAAGACCACTCAAGCCAATCGATGCAGCTGCAAAACCTTTTGAATAATTGGCCTTGAGCATAGAAGGACCAAGAATCTTAGATTGCATTCCCACATCAGCAACCGCAGATCCACTCACACCACCCATGATGGCGCTTAGTAGCACTGTGACGTGACCTAAGCCACCGGCTAAGTGTGCAGTAATAGTTGAGCAAAATACGATAAGCCGTTGAGTAATGCCTGCAGCATTCATTAGATTACCAGCAAAGACAAAAAATGGAACAGCAAGCAATGCAGGGTTTTGAGAGGCGACTACCATTTTTTGTATAGGTATTATAAAAGATGAGCTTCCATCTGCTAAAAAAAACAGCACACTTGAAATACCTATTGCAAAGGCTAGTGGCATTCTTAGTACAAGGAATACAGTAAAACTTATTACTAAAATTGTCATAGGAGAGATTGAAAAAATTATAGATTCAAACATTTTTCAAGCTCCAGTTTTTAATAAATAAAATAAACGTTGTTCGAATCATTAATATGCATCCGATTGGGACAGATGCGATAAGGTAAGAGTAGCTAATATTTTCTGCTGTATGGCTAAAATCTATAGTAATCAATAAATAGGCGGTTATAAGAATAATGCCAGAAATAATTGCTAGATAGATTTTCTTGTTTTTTTGGTCGCTTTTAAAATAATCAAATGCAACACAAAAAATTAAAAATGTAGAAAACCCAATTGCTAGTGAAAAATCACTTACCATAATAGAATCAAACTCTCTTCTACTTTTTTGAGTTAAAAACCAACCGTAATAAGTAATGAATGACAAGAATGCCACAATAAGAATTGACCAGAGTTGCGCTATTCGTTTACGCCATAATATGGGTAGTCGCTCTTCAAAAAACTCTACGCCAATGTGACGTCCTACGTTCATTGCTACGTCACTGCCCAGAAAAATAACCCAAGCGAATAATATTTTACTCAAATCTCCCATCCAAGCTTGAGGCACTCCTACTAAGCGTAGAAGTGCCGCAAAGAAGACTAGGAAGACAATTAAAAATAGAGATAGGTACGCTAAGTTACCTTCCCATTTCATCATTTTAAGGTGAATTATAGCTAAATACTTCATTGACCCTAACCTTCTTTATAGCCAGATAAATTTACTTCAATGCGTCTTGAAGTTCTTTATATTCTTTTTCATACCCTAACTTTTTAAATACAGTTTTGGCACGAGCTATAAAAGGTGTTTTATCTACAGGAATAAATTTGACGTTATAGTCTTCTTCCATAGTTCGCTTATAGTCAGCGATATTTTTATTTGTTATGTCAGAAGCATAGGCTCCAGCTTTGGAGGATTCTTCAAGTAGAATTTTTTGATATTCTTTTGGCAAAGAGCTAAACCATTCTTCACCTGCAACTAATGCAGTCATTAACTGAAAGTGTTCTGTTTCGGCAACATACTTAATTGTTTCTTGCAAACTTGCGGCAATAGTCGCGGGTAATTGGGCTTCAAAGCCATCAACAACTCCTTGTTGCATAGCTGGATATGTTTCGGCCCAAGGTAAAGCAGTTGGTGTAGCTCCTAATGCACTAATAGATTCAGACCAAACAGCAGAACCTGGAGTACGAATCAACATGCCGTTTAGATCTTCAGGTTTATTGACAGGTTTATTTGTCATGAAACTACGACTTCCTTGGAACCAGTTGAAGGACAATACGTGCAGACCTTCTTTTTCTAGTTTCTTCTCCCAAGACTTGAACAAATCGGTTTCAACAATTTTTTTCATTTCATCGTAATCTTTAGCAGCATAAGCCACTCCGATAACGCCAATTTCCTTTGAAAAAACACTTAAACGACCGCTATCTGTAATAGCTGCAACATTTTGTCCAAACATCGCCATTTCTTGAACCCCTTCAACAGAGCCAAGTTGACCACTTGGGAATATTTCGACCTTTAAGTGCCCATCGGTACGTTTTTCAACATTTGTCTTTAAATACTGAGCCCCTGCAAACATAGGATCTTTTTCGCCAACAGACATCGACACTTTTAATGTGTAGTCATTGGCCATAGCTGCCATGGGAATAGCGGCAATTAAGAAAGGGGCTAGTATTTTTGCTTTGATATTCATATTTTTACCTTTTTTGTTTTTTTTAGGATTAAATATTTCTACGTTGCGATTTCGTTGATGACGTTACTAATGTGTTGATACATTACTTCACGCGCTTTTTCTGAATTTCCTTTTTTAATTTGATTAAAAATAGCCTTATGATCATTGACCCACTGTCCTCTGGCCGCTGGCTCATTCGCTAATTCATCCATCCTCATCCACATATCGCCTTCCATATGTAATGAGCTTAATTCTGTATAAAATTTAATTAAAAGCGGGTTGTTACAGGCGCCGCTGATTGTCTTATGAAACTTCCGGTCCGCATCAACGGATGTCTGCTGTCTCAAGGATTCTTCGGAAAAATGCATCGAAGATTCCATCATTTGAATGCACTGTGATAATTCAGCAATCAACTCTGGAGTATTGTTTTCTGCTGCTCTGCCTGCTAACTCTGGCTCAATCAATAAACGGGCTTCAAGTATTTCAAAGGGAGTCACTTCTGGTGCGACTCCAATCCCCATTTTCGGGGTACTACGAATAACAAATACTCCTGAACCCTTACGAATATCTGCAATCCCTAGCATTTCCAGATACACCATCGCTTCTCTGACAACCGTTCTACTAACGCCAAGTTGTTCTGCTAATTTTCGCTCAGGTGGAATGCAGTCTCCAATTTCGTATTGTTTATTTTTGATTTGCTCAATAATTTCGTTTGCAACTTTTATGTACAGTCTTTTTGTAACGCCGCTCATCATTTTACCTAGAGTCTAAATTAAGTTGATTAAGTATAGCATTCTGACCCTAGCTATCTAGACAAGATAGCAGATCAATACGAAAAGTAAACAGTACAATTTAAAAAAATTGTACTGACCAATTTTGCTTTATTTTTATTATTGTCCTGATCAAAATTGTTATTTGCATAGGTTTTTATGATTTTTTACCTTGGAATACGTTTTCTCAAACCTTTCAAACGGAAAATTTATATGTATATGCATATTGTAAATAGCATAAATTGTTGTTCTATAATGAAAGAGAGCGCTGTTTTGTAAGTATCGATATAAGTCTGGTTAGCGGAGTTTGTGATATCTCGTGTTTAGTACTTAAAATTGAGAGAATACGGTGAAGTATATTGAAATTCATTCTGACGTGATTCCAATATCGCTTTTATTAGAGGCTGATCCTTCAGAATCAAAAGTATGTTCCTCTTTACAGAACTCATTATGTTTTGCAGCTGTTGAGGGCGAAGATATTGTTGGTGCTTGCGTGGTGAAGTCTCTTACGGATGACTGTGCAGAGATTTTAAATATGTCTGTTTGGTCTTCACATCAAGGTAAGGGAATTGGTTCTGCGTTACTTGATTTTGTCTTGTTAGAGCTTAAAGAACATAACTTCAAGCGAGTCGAGTTAGGAACAGGCTGTTTTGGTTATCAGTTGACCTATTATCAACGTGCAGGTTTTCGTGTTGATTCTGTTGCCAAAGATTACTTTTTGGATCATTACTTAGAACCCATTTTTGAACAGGGTATTCAACATCAAGACATGCTGAGATTGTATTTGAACCTTTAGATTTTCTAAGGTGTTTAGCAGGAAGACGAATTAAAAAATTAAGAAGCTATGAGGAAGTGTTTCTCATCATAACTTCTTAATAAAAGGGAGGCCTATCAAAAATGCAGTTTAATTAGCAGGTTTCCATTTAGCTGCTTTATCAAAGAAGTTTAGTGTTTCAACTTCTGCTGCATCCATTTGGTCTTGAGGGAAATAGCTCGTTTTGACAATGACAGTATTTTCATCTTGGTTCACGTAAATGAACTGACCTTGTAAGCCGATTGCTGAATAAGCATTTGTATTTGGCATGGTCCACCATTGGTAGCCGTATCCACCTAATTTAGGGTCTTCTTTATCTACCGGGGCTGTTGATATTTTAACCCATTCTGGTGAAACAATTTGTTTGCCGTTGATCTTGCCGTTATGCAGCATCATTTGACCCACACGAGCAAAATCACGAACGGTTGCATTGAAGCCTGCGCCAGTGAATTCTCGTCCAACACCTGGCTGTCCATCCATGATGAAGAAGCCATTTGATTCAGCACCTATTGGCTCCCATAAATGTTGCTGCATGTAAGAGGCCACATTACCGCCATCGCTGACACGTTCAAGCAACAAGCCTAACACTGCCGTATCGATGGTTTTATAGGCTAAGAAAGTACCTGGTTTATGAAGGCGCTTGATGGTTTTTGCTGGCTCAACAAAGCGCGCTACATTTTTAACTAAAGCCAAAATATGGTTCTTAGCTGCTATACCTGGATTGGCAAAGTCATAACGCTCTTCGTAATCGACACCGGATTTCATGGCAAGAATTTGACGAATAGTCACGCCTTTATAGGCACCTTCAGATAATTCAGGTAGGTAAGTGGTGATATCGTCGTCTAATGATTTAATACGACCTTCTTCAAGGGCAACACCAACCAAGATAGATACCATAGATTTGGTCATTGACCAAGCCATGAAGTGCGTATCTTGGTTGCTGTTGTTGCGATAGTTTTCATAGACGACTTTGTCGTCTTTAATAATGATCATCGCATTGGTATAGGTTCTGTCTAAGAATTGCTCTGGCGTATAGTTGTTACCTTCATACTCGTAGGTAAAATCTAATGGCTTATCATTGTGGACAAATGGGGTGACGTTTCCTGAATGACCAACTTGGCGTGTGGTGAATAAAGTATCCATCGAGCGAAATGTTAGTGTATTAACATCGCCATCGAGCATTGACCAGCGTAAGTTTTGGATGGCAATAGGAACTTCAGATACTGGACCAATTCCCGCAACTATTGGGTCTACTTCTGATGCGGCGTGTGCAGCTATTGGGAGTAGAACGATTGAAGATAGTAAGCTTGCGCCCATAAAACATTGCATGTTTTTTATTTTTGTTTGCATGTCTGTCTCTCTCATTTTGATTAAAGTTTAACTAGACAATTGTTTGTCTATAAAACAAATAATGCTCGGTTCGCTTCAGCTTGTCATATCCCAAATAGGATAGACCAAACTATCATTAGCTTATTTTTTGTGAGAAAGGCGTATTTTCTAGTTGGCTTACATGGGGAAGTATTGAAGACCACAGTATTTTTACTAGTTCTGGTTGGCGGGTGACTCCCATTTTTGAAAAAATACTTTTTAGTTGGATTCGTGCGGTGCCAACGGTTATGCCTTTTTCTATAGCGTATTCCGTCAACGAAAAACCATTTGCTAAAGCGCTCGCTAGTTTTACTTCTGCAGGTGTAAGGCTGAATAAGCGACCAATATTCTGCTCTGAAAGTATCACTTCATTATGGCTATTGGATAAAAATAGGGCAAAAGTGAGAGGCTGTTTGGATTGTATCAGGCCGACTGATATAGAAGACAAAATAGGGGTAAGTAGCAACTGTATTTGACTAGTTTGATGCTCCCCAATTCTAGCAAGAGGGTGAGATGTTATTCCTGTAGGCGATTGTGTTTGGCGCAATAGCTGTATGAAAATATTTCTGTCTGCCTTGTGTTCAAAGCGCAATTCGTTATCTATCAATTCTAGGTAATCTGATTCCGATATTATGGAAGCTGCACTGCTATTAAACCAGCTAACTTTGCCATACTGATTTATTAGCATGATCCCTGTGGTTAATTTATCTGCGATTTGTTTAATAATAGTATTGCTGCTCGATAGCGCCTGAAATTGATCATACAAAAGAATGGTTTGTTGTATATGAGGCGCAAGTTGCTGAAGTAATGATTCGCAGTTGTGGTCAAAGAGGCGCAAATCACCGTGTTTACGGTGAGCAATTAAGTTGAGATAGCGATTAGGAGAAATTTTCATTTCTAGGGAAATCGCCAATCCTAACCCTGCCTTCGCGAGCCGCTCTTGGAAATCAATATATCGTGGGCAGGAGTCAGAGAAGAGCTCTTCATCGCGGATTATGGCTGTGTATTCGCTAAAATCATAATCTAGACGGGGATTATCAGAATTATTAACCCATTTATCGTGCAAGTCTGCATTTATAGTCGACTGGGAGTCGCGCATCAGCCAAATTTCAGATGGATTAGAGTTGTCCGATAGTTCGTGTATTTGAGCAGCAATGCTTTCCACTTCTAACTTTTCACGTAGCTCATCAAGAATACTTATCCATCGATTTGGGTGCTGTACGCAACTATAAATCTTCGGTAAAAGTTGATTCAAAAAGCTTTCAATCATGATGGCCTCCGCGTTGTCAAACAACTAGGTGCCAGTATTTTCCTTAAAGATGAATCAGTTCTCTATCAACAAGATGGCGACTGTATTTCCGTAAGTGTAGATCGATTTTAGGCACTTTGTTTATTATTTTTAGTTCGACCTTTCTAAAACATACCTCATGAAACTATTAAAGAGAAGTATTGTTTATAAAATAAACTATTTATGTTTTTGATTATTATTTTTTATTACATCGATGTTTTTTTACCATAAAGGTAAGACATTGTTCCTGAATCGATTTTGCTGTTTTTAGATAGCGTGTATATGAAAAAGCTTCGATAGCGGACCATCGAAGCTTTTAAAGTAATGTATTATTAGGCTAGTTTTTAGCAGAAATCGCTTTATCAACGGAGAAAGAGCCCGCGCCGCTGAATACTAAAGAAACGGCAACAATCAAAAGTGTTAGTGCGTATTCATAGCCGTTGTTTGCCATGAACAAACCGTTTGAAATATGCACAGAGAAGATTGCCATTAGCATAGTGAAAGCAATAACTGCAGAAGCTGGACGAACAAGCAAACCGATAACAAGTGCCAAGCCACCAAAGAATTCTGCACTACCTGCTAAAAGAGCCATCAGATAACCAGGTTCTAGACCAATAGATGCCATCCACTGACCAGTGCCTTCAAGACCGTAACCGCCAAACGCACCAAACAATTTTTGCGCGCCATGTGCCATTAGGATTAGACCCACTGGAATACGCAAAATTGTGCTAGCGATACCAGAAGTTGTGTTAGTGATTTTTTGGATTAACGATGTTGTCATTTTGAATTACCTTAGTGTTGGGTTGGTGTTACTTAATATGTAGGCACTATATATAAAAAAAACAGAATAGTGTAACGGAGTATTTTGAGGTTAATGATCAAAAAAATTGAACTATCGAAATGATCTACGATTTTGATGCCAATATTTGGCTGAAACTCTCTTGTTATTGAGAATCTCTACTAATTTTATTGGATTCTCTGTCACTGTGTATTACGACGGCTTAAAGGCTAATTTGGATCAGTTATAGGCAAAAAAGTAGCAGAGTTTGCAGTCTATAGAATGGTAGCGTGTTGTTATCTCTATAAATAACAAGAAACAGGATAAAACATGTCTAAAGCATTAATGGGAAAAGTCGCCGTTGTGACTGGTGGCGCATCAGGAATAGGTCTTGCTAGTGTCGAAGGCATGATAGCTGAAGGTGCTCGGGTCGTGATCGTGGATCGTGATGAGACAGCATTACAAGCCTTGCAAGACAAACATGGCGATGCAGTCATCACCCTTGCAGTCGATTTGTTGGATCCTGCCGCTTGCTCGGCGATGGTTCCGCGGATTTTAGAAAAAGCCAAAGTGATCGATATTTTTCACGCCAATGCCGGCTTGTATGTTGGTGGTGATTTAGTTGATGCCGATAACGACGCCATAGACCGAATGCTAAATCTGAATATTAACGTTGTCATCAAGAACGTGCGTGATGTTTTGCCGCATATGATTGAACGAGGTGTGGGCGATATTTTAATAACCAGTTCCTTAGCGGGTCATTTTCCGACACCTTGGGAACCGGTTTATGCCTCATCAAAATGGGCGATGAATTGTTTTGTGCAAACGGTACGTAGACAAGTCAGCAAGCATGGGATTCGCGTTGGCTCGGTATCTCCCGGCCCAGTTATTACTTCTTTATTATCTGATTGGCCTGCGGAAAAACTCGCAGAAGCCAAGTCAAAAGGCAGCTTGATGGAAGCCAGCGATGTGTCAGAAGCCTTGATCTTTATGTTAACGCGTCCTCGTCATGTGACGATTCGGGATGTGGTGATGCTTCCGTCACAATTTGATTTATAACTCGCCATTAAGCTTATTAAATCTATTTTAATTAAAAAGGGAATGGTCATTCGACCATTCCCTTTTACTTTTCTACTGTATCTTATCTCTGGAGAGCTTATAGCTTAACAATCAGCTTGCCGGTATTTTTACCGTCAAATAACAGGTTAATGCCACTAGTTGCGTTTTCGATTCCTTCAATAACGTGGGTACGATATTTCAATTCTCCTTTGCCTAACATAGATCCCAGTGCTTGGCCGTATTCAGGGATACGATGGAAATGATCTGGCATGGTGAAGCCTTGGATCGATAGGCGGCGTTTGATGATGCCAACCCAACTTGGCCCTGGTGCTGGTTCGGCTTTTTGATAGTCAGCGATTAGGCCACACACAGCAATGCGACCATGAGGATTTATGCGTTCAAAGATAGGACCTTGTGCCAAACCACCCGTATTTTCAAAGAAAAGATCGATGCCGTTTGGCGTCGCTTGCGTCAATTGTTCGACAAAGTCTGCATCTTTGTAATTAATCGCATGATCAAAGCCAAGTTCTTTGGTTAACCATTGGCATTTTTCATCAGAGCCCGCCACGCCAACAACCGTTAAGCCAAGGTTCTTGGCCATTTGACCGACAAGAGAGCCAACTGAACCTGCTGCCGCGGTGACGATAAGCGTCTGGCCAGCTTCGGGTTTAAGTACCTCAAAGACACCGTGGTACGCGGTAATGCCGGGTAAGGCAATAACAGAGAGAATCGCTTCAGCAGGAAGCTCTTTTGGAATGACGTTTAAGCCATTACCATCACTGATCGCATATTCAGTTAGACCCATAAGCCCCATAACACGAGCGCCAACTGGGAATCTTTCATTGTTGGATTTAACGACTTCACCTATGCCACTGGCGCGCATGGTGTCACCTAATTTTACGGGGGGAATGTAGCTGTTTTCATCCGCGCTCATCCAACCGCGCATGGCTGGATCTAAAGAAAGATGAGAGAGTTTTACCAATACTTCGCCTTCTGCTGGCGTTGGAATGTCTTGAGTAACAATATTGAAAATATCTTCGGTGATTTCTAATTCAGGACGTTTTATCAGTTTTACGGAATGGTAAGACATAGAGATGAATCCTTTTGTGCATGAATTTCTATTTATCCTGAAATAGAGTCTAGAGCATTTTTGTTGATCTAAAGGTTAAGATTAAAGAAGTAAATGTGCAATCGCTCCAATTTTGTTAAGTCTCTGCTCTCATCAGACTGTTGATTATGTCGCATAAGCTTATCAATTGTTGATAAGTACTGTGTTTATCCCCAGTGTTTTCGAGCGGCCAACCGCAGTTTATACGGAAGCAATCGTGATAAAAGTCATGGGTACTGAAACAAGCGCCGCTGCGTATGTCGATGCCCTGTTTATTAGCTTCTTTTTCAAGCTGTACAGCATTTAAACTGGGGATCTGTACCCAAAGTACGATTCCGCCTTGTGGGGCACTGATTTTTGCATTGGTGGGCAAGTATTTGATTAAAAATTGTTGATAACTGTGTATGTGTTGATTCAAAACCGTACGTATTTTATTCACATGAGAGCGATATTCGCCGGTGTTGATAAACTCCGCCATACAAGACTGTATAAGTCCATTCACACCAAAGCTGGTTAAGGAATGTTGATTGATATAAGACGTTAAATATCGACCCGGAACACACCAACCAAGTCGCAGTCCAGCGGCTAAGGTTTTTGAAAAAGATCCGCACCAAATCACATATCCCTCTTTATCCCAATATTTTGCTGGCAGCGTTTGTTGTTTCTGGTGGCTTAATTCGAAATAGACGTCGTCTTCTATCATCGGTGTTTTGTATTGCGCGGCAAGTGTTGCTAGAGCTTGTTTTTGTTCAACGGGCAGCGTCATTCCAGTTGGATTCATGTTCGATGTGCTAAACAGAGAGGCTTTTATCAAACCTTGTTGCATCAAGGTTTCTAGATGGTCTAAATCTAAGCCTTTCTCACTAATAGGGATTTCAATCACTTTGCGAGATAGGGCACTTAGTAAATCGAGCAAGCCACTAAAACAAGGGGAACTAATGGCAATGGTGTCACCCGCTTTGCTAACGCTTTCTATCGCCAGTCTTACCGCATCAATACAGCCATTGGTGATCACAAAGTCGGCTGCTGAAAAGGCCAGATTGTCATGGCGGAAATGTTCCGCAAGGGCGCTTCTCAGGCCTTTGTCGCCTTGTGTTTCTGGGTATTGAAAGAGATGCTTTCCCGCTCTTTGGGTGACACGTTTAATGCTGCGTTGCAGTGCGACGCTAGGTTGTAATTCTGGCGAAATCATCGAGGTGCCAAGCGGGCTAAAAAGCGCCGAGGCAGGGTTATAGCCATTTAACGGCGCAAAGCGTTTTGGATCCCGTTGTTCAATACTTTTGATGTTAAGACTTGGAAAGGAGGTGCTTTCCAGTTGATTGGCAACGAAGTACCCAGACTGTGGCTGTGCATAAATCCAACCTGTTTGTTGAAGGTAATCGTAGGCTTTAGTCGCAGTAGTCATGCTGACTTGATGCTGTTTCGCCATGGTTCGTAGCGCTGGCAAGCGACTTCCGGCTGGGAGTCTTTGCGCTTGTATGTCGTCAATAAAATGCTGAGCAAGTGTTTCGTAAAGCGCCATAACATTCCCCCAAAGTATTTCCTTTCTTTGAATTGTACTCTTATTTTTATCAAAAATTGAATCTGTGTTCTTTTTGGTTTTCTAGTGATACTTCTTTCTGAAGGAAATGCTTAGCTATGTTCAGTTACACGCGGTGTTTCTGTGAGGTAGGCGGTAGTTTCGAATAGAAACACCGCGTGTAATTGAGCGCCTTCGTTATTGTTTACAACAGATTTTATTTACTAGGAACGAATAATGAAACTACGAGACTTTGGGTTGCTGTTTGCTTTGATGGCGTTATGGGGATTGAACTTCAGTGTGATCAAGCTTGGCGTGAATAGCGTTCATCCTTTAGTACTCACCGCGTTGCGATTTAGTTTTGCGGTGTTTCCTTTGATCTTTTTTATTAAGAAGCCAGATGTGCCGTGGCGTTATTTGATCGCTTATGGTTTATCTTTTGGTGTTGGCGTTTGGGGATTAACGACCTTATCTATTGGCGCTGGTGTCTCTGCGGGAATGGCATCTTTATTATTGGATATGAGTATTGTCAGTAGTTTGCTGGTGGGTTGGTTATGTTTAAACGAAACCATTACTCGCAATAAGTTGCTGGGCGCTGGATTGGCTTTACTTGGACTTGCTTTGATCATCTACTCCGAAGGTGGTTCGGTGACTGGAAAAGGTTTAGTGCTGGTATTAATGGCGTCGGTGTTTTGGAGCGTTAATGGCTTGATTGTAAAACGCGCGAATACCAAAGCTATTTTTGCTTTTAATATCTGGGGAATGTTGTTTGCACCTTTGCCTTTGTTGTTACTAGCGGTTATTTTTGAAGGAACGCAAGTCGTCACTGAGTTGCCGAATCAATTTACCCAATGGACACTGTTTTCCGCTTTGTTCCAAGCTTACCCGACGACACTATTAGGGTACTGGTTTTGGAATAAGATGATAATGAAATACTCAGTATCCAGTGTCGCGCCAATGACGTTACTGGTACCTGTGTTTGGTATTTTTGGTGGTTATTGGTTTTACAATGAGCCAATAGAAACGAATCAGATAATCGCTGCTGTGCTGATTTTATTAGGTCTGTTTGTCGGGCAAATGGCATTGCCGAAATTGAGTTTCTTTAAAAGACTGAGAGGTGATTCATGCAAGAAATCCACTATGTCCTGATATTAATTGGTGCTTTTGTCGCTATGGCGAGTCCTGGGCCTGCGACATTGGCGATTGCATCTACGTCAATGAATCAGGGGCGAGTGCAAGGTTTGGCGTTAGCATCAGGCATACTCACAGGCTCGCTATTTTGGTCTTGTTCGGCTGCCTTTGGTTTAGGTGCTGTGCTGTATGCGAATGTCTGGCTATTCGAAAGCTTACGTTATGTTGGTGCGGTCTATTTATTATTCTTAGCTTATAAATCTTGCCGTTCAGCGATGACTAATAAATTGGATGCGAGCAAAATGTTGGCCACGTTAGAGACTAAACAAACGTCTTTGCGCACTGCTTATTTTCGTGGTTTAGCCATCCACTTAACCAATCCTAAAGCGATTTTGTTTCTAGGATCGTTATTCGCCATGGGGATGCCGAGTTCGGTTTCCACACAAGGTTTGTTGTTTGTGATTGTCTTATTAATGATTCAAAGTGCCTGCATAAATTTGGGCTACGCTGTGTTGTTTTCGAACCCAAGAATTCGCCAAAGCTATTTTAAAATGAAACGCGGCTTTGATGCTGCCTTCGCGCTGATGTTTGGCGTTGCGGGCATTAAAATATTGCTGAGTAAAGTGAATATATAAGTCTGTATTTGTTATGATGCACTTTATTTTTAGAGTGTTTTTCTATGTACAACGCTTCTTTATGGCAACCCAGTGCTGATCTCTCGATTTTGCAAAAGCGTGCGCAGTTACTAAAAGCTATTCGCGCTTTTTTCGATGCGCGTGAGGTGATGGAGGTGGATACTCAATGTCTGTCTTTGGGTAGTATTACAGATCCACATATTGAAGTATTAACCAGCCAAACGCGTTCCCAAGGTGAAGACCTTACTTACTATCTTCAAACTTCCCCAGAGTTCGCCATGAAGCGTTTATTATGCGCAGGCTCTGGTTCTATCTATCAGTTGGGAAAAGTGTTCCGAGCCGAGGAAATTGGCCGCCGACATAGTATCGAATTTACTATGTTGGAATGGTATCGAGTAGGTTTTGATCATTGGCAATTAATGGATGAGATCCAACAGTTGTTGTCGGCACTATTGAATGAAGAGGCGCTGACTTGCGAACGACTCAGTTATCAAATGGCGTTTTTACGTCATACCGGACTTGATCCTTTCACCGCGACATTGTTCCAGTTACAAGAGTGTGCTCACGAACACACAGAATACGGTTTGCAGGAAGATGATCGCGATACCTTGCTTGAGTTACTTTTCTCGAGCGTGGTAGAACCAGCTATTGGTAAATACGTCCCTTGTTTTATTCATAGTTATCCGGCTTCTCAGGCCGCACTTGCCAAGACTCATCTTGATGAAAAAGGGCTGTTAGTAGCCGCACGATTTGAGCTTTACTGGCAAGGCATGGAGCTAGCGAATGGCTACCATGAACTCACTGATGCTAAGGAACAAGCAAGACGATTTGCTGAAGATAAAGAAACACGCAAGGAAATGCGCTTGGCGAATCGACAGTTTGATGAGCGATTAATCACAGCACTAGAAAACGGCTTGCCAGATTGTGCCGGCGTTGCGTTAGGAGTGGATCGCTTGTTGATGTTAATGTGTCATAAATCGCATATTGCTGAGGTGTTGCCCTTTGCTCATGCTAGGGCTTAATAATTTTACTCAAGGTAGCGCTTTTTGAGTTGAAATAAATGTCGAGATAATAATAACAAGGTATTTTAGGTGAGTGCATTGAAAGAAAAATACGGCTTTAGCATAAGATGGCTTTTTTCATCTAAACAGTTAATTTGGCTGTATCTTGGTGCCTTTTTTGTGGTGGTTTTGTTGATTTGGAAAGGCGGTGAAGCCCTGCGTAATCAACAGATCAAAGCGTTGCGTATTGATTCTTTTGAGCAGTTAAACCAACTTGCCAGTGTGTTGGAAAGCGCGATTGCCAAGTACCAACATATGCCGACGTTATTGGCGTCTAATGACCGAGTAAGAAAAGCCCTGCGAGACGGTTTCGACTCGGATATTAATCAGCTTAATCGTGAACTTGAGCAAATTAACCGCATCACCGAAGCCTCAGACAGTTATATTTTAAACACAGATGGACTAACGATAGCCTCGTCTAACTATCGGGAAGTCACTAGTTTTGTCGGTCGTAACTTCGCATTTCGACCTTATTTTAAAGACGCGATTCAAGGAAAACCGGGTCGCTATTATGCGCTTGGTACGACATCGAATCGCCGCGGTTATTACTTCTCTTATCCTGTCTATGAAGGCGATTCGATTATTGGTATTGCCGTTGTAAAAGTGGATTTGACTCAATTCGAAAAACGTTTTGCCAATCAGCATTATGAATTTTTGTTACTCGATCCGGATGGCATTGTGTTTAGCAGCTCGCGTGCTAACTGGTTGTATCGGGTATTGGGCGAGTTGTCTCATACTGAGTTGCAGCGTATTGCTGATTCACAGCGTTATTATGGTAAATCCATTGAAAAGCTGGCAATTGTTTATCAAAAGCCTTTTGATGAAAAATCGCAAATTGTTGATGTGTTAGAAAATACTGTTATAGATGGCACCGAAGAATTAGAGCGGCTGTCGTTTTTAAGGATGAGTCGCCCGATTCGCCTATTAGGCTTTCAAATTTCTATCCTTGCGCCTTTAAAAATCATCAATGAAGAAATCTCTTTGTGGCGTACCATTTTTGCGGGTGGCGTGACTATTACAGCGTTGTTATTGGGTTTGGCTATGTTGCGTCGGCGCATGTTACGAGAGCGTTCTGATGCTAATGAAATGACGCGCCACAACCAAGCGTACATTCGTGAAGTGATTCAAAATACACAAGCGGGTTTGGTAACCTTGGATGAGCATCACAAAATAGAATCTTTTAATCCGGCGGTTGAAAAGCTGCTTGGTCAGCCGTTATCTCCTCTAGTTGGACAGCCACTTGGCGTCTTATTTCAACCCGACGAGCAAGATGCGTTAGCTCTGTCTTCTCATAATGATTTTCTGGAAGCTGCTAATGATTTAGGCATTAAAGTGCTGACGCGAGAAGGACGCTTATGTTATTCCGATCAAACAGTTCCGGTGGAAATGACGTTATGTAAGATGCAATTGCCGAATCGCCTAAGTTATTTGGTGACTTTTCATGACATGACCGAGCGTAAACGTTACGAGCAAGATATCACTCAAGCGCGTATCGAGCTTGAGGAACGGGTGAAAGAACGAACGTTTGAACTACAAGGTGCCAATACTCGTCTTCGCCATGAAATTGAAGAGCATAAAGGCACGCAACGAGAGCTGATACAAACAGCTAAGCTTGCGGTATTAGGACAATTAAGTGCGGGTTTGAATCATGAGTTGAACCAGCCTTTGACTGCGATTCGAGCTTTCGCAGGGAATGGATTGAAGTTTCTGGATCGCGGCCAGTACGAACAAGCCCATGCTAACTTGCAGCATATTAGTCAGCTGGGTCATCACATGGGCGATATTATCGCTCGCTTTAAAGTATTTGCTCGTAAAGGTGACGTTCATCAAGGCCCTATTGCCGTACAGACTGCCATTATGGGGGCTCTGAAAATTATGAGTCCACGCTATAAAGAAGTAGGTATTGAGCTGGTAGTAACGGAAGATCAAGGCTTTATTGTGAATGGTGACATGGTCTTTTTGGAGCAAGTGTTGGTGAATTTATTAGCCAACGCTGCAGATGCAATTTTAGAAACACCGAATAACCCACGGCGAGTTCACATTGAGCAAATATCCACAGGAAATCAAGTGATGATTTGTGTTCAAGACTCGGGGAATGGCTTAAGTGATGACGCTATTCGGCATCTTTTTGAACCATTCTTTACTTCCAAATCCTCAGGATTGGGATTAGGACTAGGCTTGTCGATTAGCCAGCGTATCGTCGAGGCAATGGGTGGACAAATTAGCGCACAAAATCGAGATTCTGGCGGTGCCGAATTTTGTGTTAGGCTACCTTGCTTTAACCACCACTTATCTCAATTCCAGTCTCTTTCTAGAGAGTCTAAAGAATCTATAGATCCTAAAGAGGAAATCTAATGCCGGACAGCAAGCAAGTAATATTAATTGACGACGAGCAAGCGGTTCGTATGGCAATTTCTCAGACATTACAGCTTGAAGATTTTGATGTTATAGAGTTCGCATCGGCTCAAGGCGTGATTGAAAAGTTGTCTCTGGATTGGTCTGGCGTGATTGTAAGCGATATCAATTTGCCTGGCAAAAGTGGTTTAGAGCTGTTTGACGAAGTTAAAAAGATTGATGCGGAAATCCCTTTTATTCTAATTACTGGCCACGGCGATATTAGCATGGCGGTGAGCGCTATTCGCGACGGTGCTTACGATTTTATTGAAAAGCCGTTTTCCAATGAAGACTTTCTAGAAGTGGTGCGTCGTGCCTCTGAAAAACGTCATTTAACCTTAGAGAACCGCAACTTACGTCTGGAATTGGCTGCGCAAAATGCGCCAGGTCCGCGGATTATCGGCAACACGCCAGGTATTCATCGTTTGCGTCAGGCGTTGTTGCATGTAGCAGATACCGGCGCGGATATTCTTATTCAAGGGGAGACAGGCACAGGTAAAGAGCTGGTGGCGCGTTACATTCACGAGCATAGCTCTCGTCGAGGTCACACTTTTGTGGCGATTAACTGCGGCGCAGTGCCTGATTCTATTATGGAGTCTGAATTATTTGGTCATGAAAAAGGCGCTTTTACCGATGCCAAAACACAACGTATCGGTAAGCTTGAGCATGCTAACGGTGGAACGCTCTTCCTTGATGAAATTGAAAGCATGCCGATGTCGATGCAAATTCGCTTGTTGCGGGTGTTGGAAGAGCGTCGCTTAGAGCGTTTGGGTTCCAATACGGCGATTGATCTGGATTTGCGTATTCTGGCCGCGACCAAGGTTGACCTGAAGCAACTGAGTGAAGGTGGCACATTCCGCGAAGATTTGTATTATCGACTCAACGTGGTGCGAGTAGATATTCCACCATTACGAGAGCGAAAAGATGATATTTCTCTACTGTGGCAGCATTTTTGTTTAGTGGCGATTGCACAATATAAGCGAGAGTCTGAGCCACTGTCGGCGGCGCGAATGCACAGCTTGTTGAGTTACGATTGGCCGGGGAACGTGCGTGAGTTACGTAATCTTGCTGAGCGTTATGTGCTGATGGGGGAAGCAGGTTCGTTTGAGTTTGATCAGATCATTATCAATGAAAATAATCCCGGTGTGATGACGCTCCCTGAGCAGTTAGAGCGCTTTGAAAAAACTTTATTAGAACAAGAGCTGCTGCGTCAGAAAGGCTCTATTAAAGACACCATGGATGCGCTTGGTTTGCCGCGTAAAACGCTTTACGACAAGATGCGTAAATATGATTTGGATAAGGACATTTACAAACAATAATTAGTACTTTTGTATCTTCTATATAACGAACAAGAATGGGCGAGCAGAGATTTCTGCAGCCCATTTTGCTATTCTTTCGACTTCATTCCTTTGATCCCCCTGTCGATTATATGGCCTTATCTGCACAGCTTTTTGACCAAGTTTCTCCGCATGTATTTACCCTTCTTGTTATTGTGTCTGGACTAACGTCTTTTTTTACCGCCAGCTTTGGCGCTGGAGGTGGTGTTATGTTGCTTGGTGTCATGGCACAAGTATTACCGCCACAACTAATAATTCCGCTGCATGGTGTGGCGCAGCTTGGTTCAAATGCTGGAC
This sequence comes from Marinomonas polaris DSM 16579, assembly GCF_900129155.1. GTDB lineage: Bacteria > Pseudomonadota > Gammaproteobacteria > Pseudomonadales > Marinomonadaceae > Marinomonas > Marinomonas polaris. The sequence continues at coordinate 34,448 of NZ_FQVF01000013.1, read as the reverse complement.
GCGCAGCGATGAGTTGGCGACATATTGATTGGAAACTTATTAGTACGTTTTTACCCGGAGCGATGCTGGGTGCTTTCATTGGTAGTTTTGTCTTAGTTTCTCTGCCGCCAGCCATTATGTATCTGACGATTGCTTTATTTATCTTATATTTATGTTGGGGGCCGAAGCTTCCTAAGATGGTATTGGGTAATTGGGGAACAGCATTTGCTGGTGCTATCACTACGTTCATTACGCTTTTTGCTGGCGCAACAGGTCCATTAGTAGCAGCCTTTGTAAAGCAAATTCATGCGGATCGGTTTCGCACAGTTGCAACCTTTGCTATGGCGATGTCGTTACAGCATATTTTGAAGGTTGGGGTATTTAAGGTTGCAGGTTTTCCATTAACAGCTTGGTTGCCTTTATTAGTTTGTATGATTATCAGCGGTGCGATTGGTACTTGGGTTGGTCTTCGAGTATTAAAACGTATGCCAGATCGTTACTTTCATCGAATTTTTAATATTGTTCTTACTTTAATGGCGTTACGTTTAGTATGGCAGTCCTTTGCCTTACTATAACGTTTGTAGATGGCTTGATATTAGTCGCCTAAGACCAAACCTTCTCGTCTTGGGTCAGCTCCACCAAGTAAGCCGCCTTTCTCTACGACAATACCCTGTACACCAGAGTTTAAATCTTGCACAGATACTTTAAATCCCATGTCGGTTAGAGCCTTAGCGTAGGTTTCTGCTTCTGTGCCTTTTTCAAGGTCGTAGGTGCCAAAGCGGTTGAGCATATTTGGCAGCGTGATGGCTTCCTGAATGTCCATGCCCCATTCAAGATGAGCAATAAGTGTTTTTGCTACGTAGCCGATTATACGAGAACCACCTGGTGAGCCAACAACCAAATAAGGCTTGTTGTCTTTCATCACTATGGTTGGTGACATAGAAGAGCGAGGACGTTTGCCCGGTTCTAAGCGATTGGCAATTGGGAAGCCATCTTGGTGAGATTTAAATGAAAAGTCTGTTAGTTCATTGTTTAGTAAAAAGCCATTACTCATTAAATTCGAGCCAAAACCATTTTCGATTGTGGTGGTAACAGACACAGCATTGCCGTCTTTATCTACAATAGAAATATGGCTTGTGGAAGGCAGTTCGATGGCAATGTCGTCGGCTTGTTTAATTGGATGACGCCACTCAGGTTCACCTGCTTCAACGCTTTCAAGGGCTTTGCCTTTAGTAATGAGTTTTGCACGCTCGGCTAAATAAGGTTTGTCCAATAAACCTTGTGGCATAGGTACAAAGTCTGTATCAGCTATGTAACGACCGCGATCAGCAAAGGCAAGACGCGAAGCATCACCGATGATTTGCCACGCTTCAGGTGAGTTTGGACCTAAAGCCGCTAGATCAAATTGTTCGGTAATACCAAGAATTTGGCCGACCGTTAACGCGCCAGAACTTGGTGGCCCCATGCCACAAATATCATATTCCTTATAAGGCAAGCACACCGGAGCTCGCTCTTTTACGCGATAGCTGAGAAAATCTTGTTCGGATAAAACTCCTGGGTTATCTAGCGCTCCACGTACCTGAGAGACAATCTTTTTCGCAATTTGTCCTGTGTAGAATTCATCAGCTCCATACGTGGCGAGGAAGCGTAAGGTTTCATAATATTGGGCGTTTTGTAAGCGGCTACCTGCTTCAAGTGGGGTGCCATCGAGATTAAAAAAGTAGGCTTTGGTTTCTGGATAACGAGCTAAGCGCTCCTCACTGCCTTTAATCGCATCTGCTAAGCGAGGAGATACAATAAAGCCTTCTTGCGCGAGCTTAGTTGCTGGCGCTAATAAATCTTCCCAAGGCATGGTGCCATAGCGGTCGTGCAATTCGCCCATTAATTTGACTGTGCCAGGCGTGCCGACAGAACGACCGCCAACAACGGCATCGTAGAAGGACAGTGGCTCACCATTTTCATCTTGGAAAAGTTCTGGTGTGGCTTCTTGAGGTGCTGTTTCTCGGCCATCAAATGTAGTGAGTTTTTGATTTGCTGCATCGTAATACACAACAAAAGCGCCGCCGCCTAAACCAGACGATTGAGGCTCAACTAAGCCAAGTACCATTTGTACCGCAACCAGGGCATCCACAGCAGAACCGCCAGCCTTTAACACATCGTAACCGGCTTTACTGGCTTCTGGATTGGCGGTAGCGACCATGAATTTCTGAGCGTGAGCTAGACTCTTCTTTTCGATACCACTCGCATCTTCTGGCGCAACGCCATCAGCTGCTTGTTCTGCAGCTATACTGAATTGACTAACGGCAAGCAAAGGAACGAGGGTTAAGGCTTGTAACCAGCGCTTTTTTAGCATCATAAAATCCTTATTGATGAAAGTGGAAACTGTCTGGTCCCATCAAAACAAAAATACGCTGCTGCGTGAAGCCATAAAATAAACAATGATGTGATTTTAGAGAAAAGAAAACGAAAATGTCGCGTATCGTTCGTTTTGTGTAGGTATAAAAAAACGCCCCGGAGGGCGCTAAACTTTATAAATTTTTTGCATGTGTTGCTAAGAACACTTAGGACTAGAGGAATTGTTATTGAACGATTTCTGGTCCCATAATGCTGTACGGTAGCGCAGTAGATAGTGCAGGGATGTAAGTTACCATCACTAAGAACACCATCAATACTAATACGAACGGCATCGCAGCTTTCACCACTCGGGCTAAGCTCATACCCGTTATACTCGAGGTAACAAACAGGTTTAAACCAATTGGTGGCGTGATCATACCGATTTCCATGTTAACCACCATAATGATACCTAGATGAATTGGATCGACACCCAGCTCCATTGCAATAGGGAACACGATAGGAGCAACGATAACCAATAAACCTGATGGTTCCATGAACTGGCCACCAATCAACAACAAAATGTTAACGGCGATTAGGAAAGTGAACCAGTTAAAGCCAACGTCGAGCATCCATTCAGTGATTGCTTGAGGGATACGTTCAGCCGATAAGGTATGAGCAAACAACAAGGCGTTGGCGATGATAAACATCAACATAACCGTTGTTTTAGTACCTTCTAGCATTACTTTACGAGACTCTTCACCGAACAAAGAAGGGAAGAAACCGCGTAGCATCATGGACAGGTTGCGTCCCCAAATTGGTGTGCCTGCAGCTAAGCAAGAGCCAACAGATTCTTCTAGTTTGCTTGAACGTTTATAGACATAGAAAATAGCGATAGCAATCGAGATGATGGCGCCCCACAATGCACGATCACCGCCAGTGACGGTTTCACTGTCTGCAAAAGCGAAGAAGGACATGATCTCCCACACAAGGAAGAAAGATACGCCATACACTGTACCGTTAAAACCAACACGGGCATGTGGTGCATCGTTATCGTTTGTCCATGTTTGGCCTTTTAAAGGACCCATGTCGCGGTAAACAAACAAGGCAATAAACATAGAGTAAACAGCAGCAACAACCGCCGCTTCAGTTGGTGTAAATACACCACCATAAATACCACCCATGATGATTACGACTAGGAACAATCCCCAGCCTGCTTCTTTACCACCACGAATTAGATTACCAAAACCTTTCCATTCTTCAGAAGGAAGGTTTTTGATACGAGCGACCACGTAAATCGCCAACATCAGCATACCGCCAGCAATTAACCCAGGAATCACCCCTGCTAAGAACATACGGCCAACTGAGACGTTTACAGAAGCCGCATAGACCACCATAACGATAGAAGGCGGAATCAAAATACCCAGCGTACCTGCGTTAGCAATGATACCGGCTGCAAAGTCTTTTGAATAACCTACTTGAACCATACCTGCAATAGCAATAGTACCAATGGCTACAACGGTTGCTGGAGAAGATCCAGACAAGGCTGCGAACATCATACAAGCCAATACAGACGCCATTGCCAAGCCGCCACGGAAGTGACCAACACTGGCAATTGCGAAGTTAATTAAACGCTTCGCTACGCCACCCGTCGACATGTAAGACGAGGCAATGATGAAAAACGGGATAGCCAACAACGTATAGTGCTGACCAACCCCAAACAGAGAAATCGCGACTGACGATAATGAGTCGTGAGAGAAAAAAGCAATAAACAGTATGGACGATAAGCCCAATGAAATACCAACCGGCAAGCCAATAAACAACAGGACGATTACTAATAAAAATAGAATGATTGATTCCACAATGATGCTCCTGCGCTAGTCTTTCAAGACGTTTTGGTTTTCTTTAACAAGATCTTGTGCCTCATGGCCACTGATCAACATGTCGCGTTTGCCGCGGGCAATATCGATGAATGCTTGTAAAGAACGATAAGAAAGTAAAGCCAAGCTGATTGGTAGAACAACAAGAACTATCCAGCGGTGAACACGAGGGCGTAAACCAAACATTTCTTGTACAAATTCAGGGTAACGAAGCTCTTCTGAACCTATGCCAATTTTGAACATTTTCAACCAATACTCGATAGCGCCACCACTAACGTCTACGCCAAGCATTGCTAGCCACGTAGAGTCTAGTAGGATAAGTCCGTAAAGCATGGCTGCTGCAGCACCAAATAAAGACAATGCTTTTGCGATGCGTTTTGGTACCGCATTTAAAACAATGTCGACACCTAGGTGAAGGTTGGTTTTAATACCGTAACTCATGCCTAATAGAATTAGCCAAGAGAAAGCCACCATGTTGAATTCAAGCGCTGCGTCCCAGCCAGTATTAAACCCATAACGAGCGATTACCTGACCAAAGGATACCGCCATGATTGACGAAATAACGAGGATCAGTAGGTTTTCTTCAGCTCGTTCCATGACTTTTGGGAAGCGCTTTTCTAATAGCCAAAGAACAATAATAAAAATAAGTAAGTAAAGATGCGGCCAATGTGCCATGGGGGTCTCCTTAACTAAGTGGACCAGAACAAGTTAAAGTGCAGCTTTGTGGGGTTTCTCGTAGGTTCTAGGATCAGTCGCTGATGAGAGATTGCGGACCAAGAAAGCACAGAATAAAACCACAAGAGCTGACCTGTTAAGGTCAGCTCGCTGCGGGATAAAAATAGATTAAGCGCCGGCAGCAGCGTCAATCAAATCTTTACCAATGTAGCTTTCAAATTGTTGCCAAACAGGTTTCATTGTATTCACCCATTCTTGGCGTTGCGCTGGAGTAAGTGTATTGATCTTGCCGCCAGCTTTGATTATGTTTTGACGGTTTTCTTCTTCCGCTGCTTTAACACTCAAGTTTGCTTCTTGTGTTACTTCATCCGCAATTTGAGTGAATTGAGCGCGGTCTTCTGGAGAAAGGCTCTTCAAGAATTCAGAAGATGTCATGAACAAGTAAGCCAACAACTGATGGTTAGTATCGGTTGTGCTGTCTTGAACTTCGTAGAATTTTTGCGTGTAAATGTTAGACCAAGTGTTTTCTTGTCCGTCTACAACGCCAGTTTGTAACGCGCCGTATACTTCAGAAAACGCCATAGCTTGAGGAGATGCACCCATTGCCGCGATCATTTGTTTTGCAACATCAGACGTTTGTACGCGGAATTTCATGCCTTTTGCGTCGCTAGGGACCAAAAGTGGTTTTTTGGCAGAAAAGTATTTCATACCAGACATCCAGTAACCTAAACCAACAAAGCCTGCGTAGTCATCCATTTCTGTTAATAGCGCTTTACCTTCTTTGGTTTTAGTAAAGCGAATTGCATGGTCCATGTCTTTAAAGATGAAAGGAAGGTCAAACACGCCATATTTATCAGTGTAAGAACCGAACTTAGAAAGTGATGGAGCAAGCAGTTGAACGTCGCCTAAAAGTAGAGCTTCAAGTTCTTTTGAATCACCAAATAGTGTGGAGTTAGGGAAAACTTCAACACACAATTTTCCATTCATTTCTTTATTTACACGTTCTGCGAAGCTATTTGCAGCAACCACTTTAGGATGAGTGGTACCGCCAGTTACGTGGCTGAATTTTACAACGCGCTCACCTGGATCGCAGGCAGCAATCGCAGTAGTAGCAGAAAGAGCAAGTGCTAAAGATGTTAGAGCAAGGCTGATTTTTTTCATTTTTATAAAACTCCAAAAACTGAATTATTATTGTGTACCGGTTTTTTAGCCTGATTTTTTCTGGTTTTTCGCCAGATACAGACAAAGCAAAACAGGTGGTGCTATTCATACTGTTTACACAATCTGTGCCAAGTCTTTATGTTTTATTTAAGTGTTTGATTTTATTTGTAAAATTATTTTATTTGTGGTTTTTAGGCTTTATGGAAGAAATTTAATAGGGGGGATTACACTCATAATTAAATTCTTAATGGGTGGTTATTCACCCATTTTCACTTAAGAGTTTGTGTTAAAAGCTTTTTGAAGGTTTGGTGCATGGCTTTCTTTCCAGATAATTGCGCTTTTAGACGGCTATGTTCGGTATTACGGCCTAAAGCGGCTTCGATTAATAGTTGGTGGGTTGGATCCTTGGGGGTTAACTGGCCTGTTAAAGCAAGAGACAGTGTCGCTTTGAGGAAAACAGGGCGAATACTGTCAAACTGACGATGATGCTCTACAAATAGCTCTATATCCTGCAAGTCCTGCGATGACAATTTAGCCAGCACGGGAAGTTCGTTTTGTTGATAATATTTTTGACCTAGAATGAGCATAACCAAATCGGTTGATAAGTCGGTATATTGCAGCAGCAAGTTAATTAGAAACTGTTCAATAAATCGTGCTTGCCATTTGTAGGCTAGCTTAGTGGCGTGCTCCGTCGTTGGCTTCACCATCATCAAAGAGTAGCTGCCACTTGCTTGGTCTTTGGCAGTTCCCAATCGAACAGGTACGTAACCATTCTTTAACCAAAAAGACACCACATCGGGAGTCGCTGCAAAACTGCTGCATAGAAAATCGCAACGATCATTGGCTGCGGTTTCGATATGCGTAAGTAGTTGACTCGCCAAGCCTTTATTTTGTTGGCTTTGTTCCGTTGCAATTCGGCTGATGCGCCAGTAACAGTACTGTCCGGCGTTTTCAACGCCTTCATGAGCAAGTAGAGATTGTGGTACTAAATGTCCTCTTGGTCGACGTTTCCCTTGCATGACTTCTTGGCAGAGTGAGCTTGGCAGGTTGCCTTCTTCGGTAATAATCGCAACGCTTTGGGCATTTCCTTCTGATAGATAAAGATATGTCGACACGGAAGGGTCGTCTAGCACCCAGCGCAAGTTGTCAGGCGAAGTTTGATAGTGAGCGCTTACCAATAATTGAAAAGTATCGGCGAGCAAGTTAGTGTTTTCTAGCCAATCAGCGCCAGTAAGATGACTAAAGTTTGTCGGCTTAGTCATACTTTTATTAGTGCTATTAGGTGCGTCAAAGTTAGGCTCTGGCTTCGCTAAAAAGAAGCAATCATTGATCCCGTTTTCCAGTGGGTCATTTCCCCCCCATCGAATTGGCAGGCTCAAAGTTAGTTGCTGCAGCGCCAATGTTTTAGAAGTTTTTTGTGATTCTAAATAGTGGCAAAAGCGAATGCCAAAGCCTTTACCAGCGCCTTCATAGCCATAGTCTGTGGTACTAAAAAGACAATGCTCAGCTTTCTGATTTAATTCTATAAGCATGGGCAAAGGAATCATGGACGCTTCATCAACAAAGAGAAAATCCCAGTGAGTCGAGTTACTTATCAGAGCATCAGGAGCAAAAAAAGGCAGAGTCGTTTTGTCTTGATCAAGCACCTGCTCAAAGCGAGATTTAAGACTCACAATAGCGTCCTGATTAGGCGCGGTGATCGCTACACGTTTTCCTTCTTTGACTAGCTTTGCCAGACTGTCGCCCAATAAGGTGGATTTGCCTCGGCCACGTGGTGCAATCAGTACATAGGATTTGGCTAGTTCTGCAAATAAACACGACTGAGCTTCAGCTTGTTCTTGGGTTAGCTGCGCGTTAGGTTCTATTGGTTTTAAAGCCGGTAACGGGTTTACGCTGTGTTTTTTATTCTTGCCAGAGAGTAATAATTTAAAAGGTGATGTCGCGTCTTGTAATTTATCGAGCAGGTAATGTTTAAAGTGCGATGTCACTTGTTCTGGCTCATAAGGCCAAGGTAAATATCTCGACAAGTCTTGATCTGCCATTGATAACCACTCGACATCAGGCAGTGCAATGGCAAAGAGGCCATTGCCTCGAACCGTACCAGACAAAATAGCCAATGCACTGGCAGATACGCCATGAGTCAAATCCACCAAGATAGCGTCATGGTTGCTGCCTAGTTCTTGTCGGACTTGTTTAAAAGAACAGGTTTTAAATTGTTTCGTTTTTAACGACGGAACGAGTAACTCGTCATACTGGCTCACATCATGAGCGGCAATTAGTGGAGTAGAGAAATTTTCACACAGACGAAGAAAGTCTGACAAAACCTCGCGAGGCGAGCCCTTTAAAATAAAACAGTGGCGGTGGTTGTCAGACATAAAAAATAAATTTCCTAGTGATCACATTATTAGAGACCTTCGCCTCGTTTTGGCTTTGCTCGTGACATCATGCAAAGGCCTCTATCATACTGTGACCACAAGGAAGCGCCAGCGCTTGTTAAGTTTACGCGATAACAAATAAGTCCATGAAGCGATTTACCGCTGTACTTTCAAGAGCGGCTTGATCCTTACAGAGTGAGAAAATAGCTTGGCTCTGACGGTTTGGAAAACGTGTTGCCAAGTTGTTTTTAAACTTCTGCTCTAATAACGGAATGCCTTCTTCACGGCGACGACGGTGTCCAACTGGATATTCCACCACTACTTCTTCAGTGCTGCTACCATCTTTAAAGAACACTTGAATCGCATTAGCGATAGAGCGTTTATCCGCTTCTAAATATTCAGCAGTGAAGCGTTTGTCTTCGACGATTTCCATCTTGTTACGAAGCTCATCGATGATTGGGTTTGCCGCATGGAAGTCATCTTCATAATGTTCGGCGATTAAGTTACCAAACGCTAATGGAACAGCCGCCATGTATTGCAAGCAATGGTCGCGGTCGGCGGCATTCGCCAATGGGCCGGACTTGGAAATAATGCGAATCGCTGATTCATGAGTACGAATAACGATCTTGTCGATCTCTGCCAAACGATCTTTCACTTGAGGATGCAAAATTACAGATGCTTCGGCAGCGGTTTGAGCATGGAATTCTGCAGGGAAAGAGATCTTGAACAAGACGTTTTCCATCACGTATGTACCGTAATCTTGCGAGAAAGAAAACTTGCGTTGCGCTTCTGGTTTAATGGCTTGGTCTTTGTTGGTTTTCGAGAAAGATACTTCATAAAAGCCCCACTGATCTGCGGTAAGCACACCAGGAATTCCCATTTCGCCTCGCATCGACATATCCGCTAAGCGAACTGCACGAGAAGTCGCATCGCCCGCTGCCCAAGACTTGCGTGAGCCTGCGTTTGGCGCATGACGATAAGTACGCAGAGCAGAGCCATCGACCCAAGCTTGCGAAATTGCCGCCATGATTTGTTCTCTGTCGCCGCCCATCATTTTGGTTACTACAGCAACAGAGGCAACACGAACTAATAAAACGTGACACAAACCCACACGGTTGAAAGAGTTTTCTAGGGCAATAACGCCTTGGATTTCATGGGCCATTACCATGGCTTCTAACACTTCACGCATGGTCATCGGGCTTTCACCCTTCGATAGTCGAACTTGTGAAAGATGATCCGCTACCGCCAAAATGCCACCTAGGTTATCGGAAGGATGCCCCCATTCTGCCGCCAACCAAGTGTCGTTGTAATCCAACCAGCGAATGATACAACCAATGTCCCATGCCGCTTTTACAGGGTCGAGAGACAAAGACGTGCCCGGTACACGAGCACCATTTGGCACAACAGTACCTTGTACGATTGGGCCAAGGTGCTTGGTACATTCTGGAAAGCGAAGGGCGAGTAAGCCACAGCCGAGCGTATCCATTAAACAGTTGCGTGCTGTGTCGAGGGCTTCTTGGCTTTCTACTTTAAAATTCAGTACATAATCCGCGATGTCTTGAATGACTTGGTCATAATCCGGGCGGTTGTTTAAATCTACGTTGTTACTCATTTCTTTTCCTTAATCGTTAAATTTTAATGCTGATGTTGGGTTAATGACGGTCGTCAATATCAACCCATTCAGAATGATCTGGTCCAATATAATCCGCGCTTGGTCGAATAATGCGGTTGTTCGACCGTTGTTCCATGACGTGAGCAGCCCAGCCAGTGACACGAGAGCAAACGAAAATTGGCGTAAATAATTTGGTTGGAATCCCCATAAAGCGATAAGCGCTGGCGTGGAAAAAATCCGCGTTGCAGAAGAGTTTTTTCTCGCGCCACATCACGGCTTCGCAACGTTCTGAGACCGCATATAAATGATCGTCGCCAACGTCTTCGCTGAGTTTTTTTGCCCATTTTTTGATGATGTCATTGCGTGGATCGCGTTCACTGTAAATAGCGTGACCAAAGCCCATGACTTTTTCTTTATTGGCAAGTTTTTGCATCAACGCCGCTTCGGCTTCGTCAGGGGTTTTCCATGGTTCTATCATGTCCATCGCAGCTTCATTTGCGCCACCATGAAGTGGGCCACGTAAGCTGCCGATACCGCCAGTAACGCATGAATACATGTCTGACAAGGTGGAAGCACAAACACGAGCGGTAAAGGTTGAAGCGTTGAATTCGTGCTCAGCATACAAGATCAAAGACGCGTTCATCACTTGTGTATGAAGAGCGCTTGGTTCTTTGTCATGCAGCATGGTGAGAAAATGACCAGCCAAAGAAGGTACGTTGGCATTATGAGTATTAACACGTACGCCATCGTGGGTGAAACGATACCAATAAACGACCATAGCCGGCAGCGTCGCGACTAATCGATCAGCGGTATGTAAGGCTAGAGATGGTTGCTTTTCAAAAGCGAGCTCGGGCTCAAGATTGCCTAAAAAAGAACAGCCGGTGCGCATCACATCCATTGGGTGGGCTGTGTCTGGAATAAGTTCCAAGACGGTTTTTAATTCTTCTGGCAAACTACGCAAACTCATCAGTCTTTGTTCGTAGTCGTGTAACTGAGTACGGTTAGGTAACTTGCCGTACAGCAGAAGATAAGCGACTTCTTCAAAACTCGCTTTGTCCGCTAAGACATCAATGTCGTAGCCGCGATAGGTTAATCCGGAGGCCGCTTTGCCAACGGTGCAGAGTGCGGTTTCGCCTGCGCTTTGGCCGCGTAGACCTGCGCCAGAAAGTACTTTAGCCATTTTCCTACCTCATATTTTTATTTGTTTTGAGATTCGTTGAAAATATTTAAACGCTTTACCAGTTATTATCTTAAGTTCTTATTTCTTGGGATCTTATTTTTTAGGCTCTTATTTTTTAGAGAAAAGCGCGTCTAATTTGTCTTCGTATTCATGGTAGTTGAGAAATTCATAAAGCTCATTACGGGTTTGCATACTGTCGACTACGTTTCGCTGGTGGCCGTCGTTCAATAAATGCTGATACACGTTTAGCGCGGCTTTGTTCATTGCGCGAAACGCACTCAGTGGATAGAGCACTAAATCCACGCCAGCGCTGGCCAATTCTTCTTTGCTGAATAAAGGCGTCGCGCCAAATTCGGTGATATTCGCCAATACGGGAACCTTCACGGCAGCAACAAATTCTTTGTATTGATCCAAGGTGATCATGGCTTCTGGGAAGATCATATCCGCGCCAGCTTCAACACAAGCAATGGCTCGTTCGATAGCCGATTCCATACCTTCCACAGCCAAAGCATCAGTGCGTGCCATGATGACAAAGTTGTCATCGACACGAGCGTCGACGCAGGCTTTCACTCGATCGACCATTTCGTCTTGACTGACAATGGCTTTATTCGGGCGATGTCCGCAGCGTTTTTGTTGTACTTGGTCTTCAATATGCACTGCCGCCGCGCCAGCTTTTTCCATTTGCTGAATGGTTCGAGTGATATTAAATGCGCCACCAAAGCCGGTATCGATATCGACTAGTAATGGCAAATTCGAAGCGGAAGTAATGCGTCGCACATCTTCTAATACATCGTGTAAATCTGTCATACCAAGGTCTGGCAAACCATAGGAGGCATTAGCAACGCCTCCGCCAGATAAGTAAATGGCATGATGTCCCGTTTGTTCTGCCATCATGGCGCAATAAGCGTTCACGGCGCCAACAACCTGTAATGGCGATTGGGTTGCGACGGCTTGTCTAAAACGGGCGCCTGCTGAAAGTATTGTCATTATTTTCCTCTCTTTAGAACGATTTTAATTAAATACGGGAAGCGACAGAGGAATGCTCCATCGCTTGCTTTAATAGCTGGCTGGCGCGGCTGATATGGCGGCGCATGAGTAGTTCTGCGAGATCACCTTCGTGATTTGCAATCGCATCGAGAATGGCTTTGTGTTCGCGTAATGCTTGGCGTGGATCGCTGCGTTGATCCGACGTGTGACGTCGATACATGCGAATTACCGCGTACAATTCTTCTGTTAATAAACGAATAAGCTTGGCGTTGCCGCTGGCGTGAATGATACGTAAGTGAAAATCGTCATTCCCGCCTTGTTGCACGTAGTGTTCATCTTGGTTGGCATCTAGGTGCGCTTGATGTTTATCGAGTAGCGCATACAAACTGTTTATTTCGTCCGCTGGCATAGTGGTGGCAGCTAATCGAGCGGCCATGCCTTCTAAGGCCTCACGCATAGTGAAGGTGTCGAGCATGTCTTGTGTGTTTAGTTGGATAACACGAGCGCCCACATTGGCGGTACGCGTGACCAAGCCGAGTCCTTCTAATTTGACAATGGCTTCCCTTAATGGCCCACGAGAGACGCCATATTGCTTGGCGAGTTCTGGCTCTGAAATCTTGCTGCCTTGAGGAATATGACCCTGCACAATAGCGTTGGTGAGCTGCTGGGCGATGTCTTCAGACAGTGTCGCGGATTTGATCGAAATAAGGTTGTTCATAAATGCACAAAACACTTTATTGTTGACAATGTGACTAGTTATAGTCGTATTTTTTCGATTTATCAAGTTGGATTGTCGACAATTTATTGGCTCCGATTTTATCTTTTAGTCGTACGTGTGAGCGTGATAGAGGATAGATAAGCTACTAACATTGTGTTTATTAAGTGATTTTTGGGCTTTATTGATTAGAAACGCTTGGTTGAATATCAAAAGCTGATAAAGTCGGGAGAATCATTTGAATATTGTTATGATCAAATGTGTCGACAATCGCTTTGCTAGGCTTGTTCGCTTGGCGGTTTGTTTGATTACCCAACAGGTAGGGGAAACTATGAAAAAAATTAAAAATGAAGCGGCCCTAAGTAAAAAAGCCATTCAAGTTGGCGAGAACTATGCCCTTAAACGAGGTTATGCAGGTTTTTCTTCAACCATGTCTGCTAATGAAAAAACCGAGGCAATTTATCGTTTATTAGTGCTTGATAAGTTGGTAGTGGGTTTGCCTGCGGACAAAGAAGACTTGCCAAGTATGAAACACAAACTGGCGTTGTGGATTCAGAAGCTATTACCTAAAGATGATCCACTTCTCAAGTAAGAGTTACAGGGTTAATAATTAAGTGTTGCTGGGTTAATAATTAAAAGTCCAGCGGAAGAGTGGTGATATTTTTTACTTCACGCATGGTGAAGTGACTTTGCGCTTCTTGTATGTGTGGCAGTTGCAATAACTGGCTACGCAAGAAGTGCTCATAGCTTTCAATGCTGTTGGAAACCACTCTTAAGCTGTAATCCATTGCACCAGAAATCGTCCAACACTCGACCACTTCGGGATAGTCGACAATGGCTTGCTCGAACTCATCCAGCATTTTTCGGCCATGGGAAGAGAGTTTGATATTTACCAAGACGACGATGCCCAATCCCAATTTGTTTCTGTCTAAAATCGCTTGCGTCGAACGAATGTAACCATCTTGTTCTAGGCGATTAATACGTCGCCAGCAGGGCGATTGTGACAAGCCGATCTTATCCGCTACTTGAGTTGCACTCAGGCTGCCATCGTGTTGCAGCAAATTAAGAATCTTACGATCGGTTGAGTCTAACTGTTCCATGGGATCCATCTCTTAAAAGTCGAGATTAACATAATGGATTCACCTACTTCATTTCAATACTTTATTTATAAAATGTTATAACGTAACATATTCGTTTTTGATGTTATTAGTCTGTCTGCATTTTTAGAGGAAGTTATCTTGAAGGTGAATCTTAGTTTACAAAAAATGTCGCAATCAGTTGATTTAACGAATATTGATCTCAACTTCGTTGATACAGAACGAATGGATCAAAACAGTCTAGATAAAACACCAAGATTAATGGGGGTGGTTAAATCGTCTCATCAAGACGTTCTTGCCGATATTTATCAAAACAACATTAGTATGGCAGTTTGGCAACGACAGCTTGGGCGGTTGTCGCAATATGCCGAATCTTTATTAGTATCTGCCCCGAATTTTGTTTTCAAATCTCAAGGAAATTCAACTCAACTTAACGCCACGTTAACAAAACTTCTGCCTGATGCTCAAAATAAAGCCTTGTTTGTGGAAGACGTAACGTTATTGGTAGACATGTTTGCGTGTTTATTTGATCTTAAAGAAGTCGGTCTACGTTTGAATGTTCTTTCCACTGCTATGTGTCCGCGTTTTCATGTAGATAAAATCCCCTGCCGATTGGTATCAACTTATGCTGGAAGCGGTAGTGAATGGCTACATGAGGCTCATGTGATCAGAGACCTCTTGGGGCTAGGTGGTCATGTGGCTGATCACAATAGTGGCCTGCACGAAAAAGGGCGTATTAATCAATTAAAGGCGGGTGATGTGGCGTTAATGAAAGGTGACGAATGGCCAACGTCATTGGGTCGCGGTGTGGTTCATCGTTCGCCTTCGGCAAGCCTTGAGAATAAGCGATTGTTTTTAAGCTTGGACATGATTTAACAAATCGCCTACTTCTTCCTTGAATGGTGTTTGAAAAAATCACCATTCAATCGGTTGGTTATTCCAATCAAGATAAGCCGCTTTGTTATCCATGGTGACATTTTCCATGATGGATAAAAGTTGTGTCGCCACAAAGTCTGCAGTGAAGAGTTTGTCTTTCGGCACCGATCGTTGGAAAGGTTTAGAAAGTGGTGTGTCTGTAGTGCCTGGGTGAAAAGCGATGAGCTTAACGTTTTTTGCTCTTCTGGCGTATTCCACCGAGCTGGTCTGAATCAGCATATTCAATGCCGCTTTTGAGGCTCGATAGCTGTACCAGCCGCCAGTTTTATTATCTGAAATGCTGCCAATTCGAGCACTAAATAACGCAACTTGAGTAACTTGTTCACCTTGTAAAATGGGTAATAGCTGGCTCAACCACAGCATGGGAATAATAGTGTTGGTGTGAAATATAGCTTCTAGCTGAGAGGCTCTGATTTCTTCTAACTTTCTTTCTGGCATCATGCTGTCGTTGTGTAATATGCCATTGCAAATCAATACTTTGCTTATCTTTCCAGAATAGGACGCAAGGCTTTTACAGATCTGCTGAATACTGTCTTCACTATAATCAGACTCTAGCCATTGTGTTTTTGTGGCGGTTTCAGAGTTTGGTAAGGATCGACTGATGGCAAATACACCAAGGCAATCTTTATCCGCTTCAAACTGTTGAATAGCTGCTTGAGCAATTGTGCTGCTTGCGCCAATTACCAAGGCATAGAAAGATGGCATGTTAAAACTCCGACAATAAGCAAAATAAACTAGATGGTTTACAGGTCGCAGCGGTCTTTTAAACAGGATTCACAACGCGGTTTTCCTGTTACAAAAGATGATATTTGGTGGCGGTAGCGCGCAAAGAATTTGTAGCCCATGTCCGCAAAAAAACGAATTACCGGCCAGCGGAGCGTTTGCATCCATTTGTGTTTTCCGACCAATTTCCAAGCAAGGCAGGTTACGTCTAATCCTTTGATGATTTTTCCATTGGCGAGTTGGCCATGCAGTAATCTATCAGCTTCGACCTTATCAATATAAGGGAACCTCTCACTGAAATTCTTAGCGTGAATGTCTTCTAGCTGCAGTTTTTTTTGCGTATCTAATGACTGTAATGTTTGCATTTCAGCGGCGCAAAGAGGGCAATGGCCATCGTAGAAGATTGTTAGCATGTATCATTACTCTTTTAGTGTGGTTAACGAGTAATGATACGTAGCGAAGAGAGAGTTAGATCAGTTTGTTATTGCAGGTTTTGTTATTGCTGACTCGTTGTTACAGGCTTAATAGTGTGGGTACAGCACCAGCAAATGCATAATAGAGGTAACCGACGTTAGACCAAAGTTTAGCGAGGTGTAATACGGCTTTGCATTATTGGCTTGTTTTAACCAACGAGCATCAACCCAGAAAATGGTGATCAAGCTAAGTAATAAAAGCACGACTGACAGTTCAGGCGTTTTTAAAAGCAAGGAAATCCAAGCGCAAAATACCGTTACGAAAGAGCAGATAAGTAGTTTTGCGCCGTTACGACTTTCAGGTAATTCTATTAATCGTCCCCACATTGTTCCGCCAATAAAGCTAACAATAACAGCTGCATAAGCTGCAAAAAGTGTCACTCCAGATTTACCAAGGAAGCTACCGTTAGTTAGGCTCAAATACGTCGCAAAGAGAAATGGAAAAATACCCAATATTGCTAATGTAGCCACTACTGGCTTATAAGAACGCATGCCGTTACCTTTAAATAAATGCTATATGTAAATGAGAATATGTAAACAATACGAATTATCTAACAAAATGGACTTTAAAACAGCAATCCAGTTCCTTATTTTGTCCTATTTTTGTGCATAAAAGTGTAAAGTTTTTTGTTATGGCCATTTGGCTGGGATATGCAGGTGTTATCTTGCCTGCCGGTTTTTGAAAAAGGGTAAAGAATACTTATTCATTGCTTGCGTGGAATCGCCATTGAGCGAAATAGGGTCAACGAGTACAATGGACGGCTATTATTACTTGAACATGATGCCAGATTGGCTTTTATGTCCTCATTAACGAATTTTGCTTAAGGTGTGTTTAGAAATGCCAGCTAAAACAATGGATGAACTCGTCTCCCTATGTAAACGTCGCGGATTTATTTTCCAAGGCAGTGAAATCTACGGTGGTATGCAAGGTGCTTACGATTACGGTCCGCTAGGTATTGAATTAAAAAACAACCTAAAAGCCGCTTGGTGGCGTTCAATGGTTTATGAGCGTGACGATGTAGAAGGTTTGGATGCTGCGATTATCCAAAACAAATACGTCTATAAATATTCTGGCCACGAAGATACCTTTACTGACCCAATGGTTGACTGCCACGAGTGTAAGTCTCGTATGCGCGCTGACCACATGAAAGACATCAAAGTATGCGATAACTGTGGTTCTACCAATGTTACTCCGCCTCGTGATTTTAACTTGATGTTCAAAACCAACGTTGGCCCAATGGTGAACGAAGAGTCTTACACTTACCTTCGTCCAGAAACCGCACAAGGTATCTTCACTAACTTCAAAAACGTTGTCGATTCGACTTCTCGCACTTTGCCATTTGGTATCGCGCAGATCGGTAAATCATTCCGTAACGAAATTACTCCGCGTAACTTCATCTTCCGTGTTCGTGAATTCGAACAAATGGAATTAGAATTCTTTTGTAAGCCAGGTGAAGATGAAAAATGGCATGAATTCTGGGTTAATGCTCGTAAACAATGGTGGTTGGATCAAGGTCTAGCAGAAGAGAATATCCAGTTTGAATATGTGACTGGCGATGACTTAGCTCATTATTCAAAATCTACTGTGGATATCTTGTACAAGTTTCCACATGGTTTTGAAGAATTAGAAGGCGTTGCTAACCGTACAGACTACGATCTAGGTTCTCACACCAAAGCACAAGAAGAGTTCGGTCTTTCTGCGAAAGTGAAAAAGAACGAGCATTCAACGGCTAAGTTGGCGATTCGCGATCTTGAAGAAAATAAATGGGAAGTGCCTTTCTGTATTGAACCTTCTGCTGGTCTAGACCGTGGTCTATTGGCTGTAATGACAGAAGCTTATACGGAAGAAGAGCTACCAAACGGCACTTCTCGTACTGTACTTAAGTTCAAACCGCACCTAGCGCCTATCAAAGTGGCTATTATGCCGCTTAAGAAGAACAAGCCAGAAATCGTTGCTCTTGCTAAAGAATTGAAAAATAAGCTTCAGAAGCTTGGCCTTGGTCGTATTCTTTATGAAAACACCGGTAACGTAGGTAAAGGCTACCGTCGTCATGACGAAGTTGGTACGCCAATCTGTGTGACTGTCGACTTCGACTCTATCGAGCAAGAAGGCGCACCAGTAACCGTTCGTGATCGTGACACTATGGAACAGATTGTTGTGAACGCGGCAGATCTTCCAGCTTACGTGATTAACTACTTCATCAACCAAAACTAATTTGGTTTGAGATAAGTTTGATGTACTAGTCAAATTTATGAATAAAAAGCCGTTACGATTTCCATCGTAACGGCTTTTTTGTTTTGAAAGGACAGTTTTATTAGAAATTGTAAGTTGCGGCGACCATTACAGTACGGCCTTGGATAATACCTCCTGTTGTGCTTCTGCCACTTTGGAAGTATTCACCTACATAAGCTACGTCGCCGTTGGTATTTGTGTACGTTTCAAATTTAGCAAAATCTTTATCTAGCAAGTTGTTTATACTTGCATTAACAACGAGTGCTTCTGATACTTTATAAGCGCCGCCTAAATTGAACACAGTATAAGATTTTAAGTTGCCTGCGGCTTCATAAGCAAGCTTATCATTTCCGGTTAGATTTGATGATAAGCCTGTAAATCGTTGAGCATCGCCACGGTATTCACCGCGTAGCCACAAGTTCAGTTTTTCGTTAGCTGTCCAGCGTAAACTGGCGTTGGCCATATGTTTGGGAGTATTACCTAATTTGCCGTTTTTCTTTCCTGCTTCAGTAATTTCACTGTCTGTCCAAGTGTAATTAAGCCCTAGATTCCAATCCTTAATTAACTCGAAGTTGGCAGCTAGTTCTGCTCCCCATGTTTTGGCTTCATCAATGTTAATGTCATAAGTCGCGGTGGGATTGACTGAGCAGCTAGAAATGGCGTTAACGGTACAATCACCGCCGCTACTAATTCGATCTTTAATCTGATTATGGAAAAGCGTAGCTGATGCCGTGGTTCCTCTATGGTTATCGAAAAGAACACCTATCTCTGTATTAGTGCTAATTTCTGGCTCAAGGTTAGGGTTACCTATAGTTATATTAGTACCTTGACCGCTAACACCACTCACGCCGTTAGACAGTTGTTCTAGACGAGGGACGCGGAAGCCTTGGTTGATGCCACCTTTAAGAGTTAAGTTATCTGTACTGTTCCAAACTAAGTAAACACGAGGGCTAAAGTTACCACCAAATGCATCATGATCATCGTAACGACCACCCAGTGTCATCGCAACCGTATCGGTAATGGACCATTCGTCTTCAAGGAATACCGCTAACATGGTCTGATCGAGTGTATTTGGAATCAACCCATCCTTTAATTCAGCATCCCAATATTGTCCGCCAAGCGTTATCACATGAGAATCTGAGGAATAATTGACGTATTTGGTATCCAATATTGTATTCGTGGTCTCTAACAGGCGATCATCGCCAATAATAATATTAGGGAAACCTGTAAAAGCATTGCCAATATCGGCATATTTACCAGGAATAGTGCGTCCTAATGTTTCAGTTTTACTGACACTTAGACTGGTTTCCAGCTTGCTGTCAGAGAATCGACGAGTGTGTCCAACGGCAACTTGGTCTCTATTAAAACTAAGTTCATCTTTATAACCAGGCAATGTGCCAGAGCCGTTTTCAAGAATGGTAGCGTCTCGACCTCCTAGTCGACCATCGTCGTTATTGTAATGCGTTTTTGCTGTATCTAGGTCTAACCATATGTCGTTATTGGTGTTTGTAGTTAATGTAAAAAGAGCTCCAATATTGTATTGTTGTGTTTCTGCTGGCGCTGGATTACGGCCGCTTTTTGATGCCCCTGGTGCTAAGATCCAATCTGATGCTTCGCGATTATAAATGCTACCGCGAACTGCAACTCCTAATTTGTTGTCAATTATTGGACTGGTCACGTACAGATCTGTTTTTTGAGAGGCTCCCCATTTAGAGTCTTCTGGTAACCCCATCTCTATGCGTATAGAGCCGCTAGGTTCTGCCGCTATTTTTCGTGTAATGATATTGACTACGCCGCCTAT
Source organism: Marinomonas polaris DSM 16579 (assembly GCF_900129155.1). Lineage (GTDB taxonomy): Bacteria > Pseudomonadota > Gammaproteobacteria > Pseudomonadales > Marinomonadaceae > Marinomonas > Marinomonas polaris. Next base: position 14,290 of record NZ_FQVF01000013.1, on the reverse strand, counting down.
AGCATCTGAGCCGTATAGGGTCGACATCGGGCCGCGAATCACTTCAATCCGCTCAATAGAGGAAATCGGGGGCATAAAGCTTGTTAACGCAGCACCGAATCCATTTGGAGTGACGCTACCTGCAACGTTTTGGCGGCGGCCATCAATCAATATCAAGGTGTAGTCACTCGGCATGCCGCGTATACTGATATCTAACCCACCTGTTTTTCCTGTTCCTCCGCGTACATCAACTCCCTCTACATCAGCTAATGCTTCTGCTAAGTCACGAAATTGCTTGGTTTCTAAGTCTGCGCGAGTCACAACAGATATGCTTGCTGGCGCATCAGAAATTTGTTGTTCATAGCCAGAAGCAGATACAACCAATTTATCTAGGTCGACAGTGCTTTCTTCTGCTAGCAGCGTTGCAGAATACGTTGTGGCGCTGATTAGTGCGGCTAAAGTGGTCAGTTTATAATGGCGAGTTGAAGGGGTCATTATGAACAATTTCTCCGTAGTAGAAGTAGAGTTTATCTCGTATAATTTGTCATACAAAAGATATTAAGAATGCTTATCATTTGTATTATCTGATAATATTCATTTTTTGTGGTGGCACGTTCTGTTCCTCTTTTTGCAACACCTACAAGAGACCTCAAGATCAGCTGGTTTTATGGGGGCCGTATTAAAGCGAACAGAAAAGCAAAATTTGGACTGCATCTTAGGGATGTTTATAGGTAGATCAGGGGAAAAGTGAATGTACGATCTGAACGAAGTTAGGACATTCGTTTCTGTGATGGAAACGGGCAGTCTTAAAGAAAGTGCTCAAAAATTGGGGGTATCTAAGTCTACCCTGAGCCGTCGTATTAGCCATTTGGAACAAGCATTAAATCAGCCGTTATTACGCCGTCAAGCCAATCGGCTTTTCGCTAATGAAGCAGGAATTAAGTTTTTACCTTTTGCAAAAAAAATGCTCAATGTCGCCGATGAAGGTCATAAAGCCGTCGAAGAATTAAAAGATGAAATTAGTGGATCTTTAGTGGTTTATGTTCATACAACCTTGCTTCGAGGTTGGTTTTCTTGGCTAATGTTTGATTTTTTGGATGAGTTTCCTCAAGTTAATATTGAGGTACGTACAGGTAATCAGCTATCTCAAGAGATAAAAAGTAATGATATTTGTGTTTGGGTGGGAGAGCCTATCAACGATCAACTACGCTCAGAACAGATAGGCACATTAAGCCAAGGTTTATATGCCAGCGCCGAATATTTAGAGCGAATTGGCATGTTGAAACATCCAAGCGAGCTAAATCAATATGCTTGGGTCGATACGCTTAAAAATGAGCAAAACAACATAGTACTAGAGCATGAAACGCAGGGAGATGTGTCTTTTGATTTACCTAAGTCTCGTCTTACAGTGGATCAATACATACTTCACGCTGAGGCTATTATCCGAGGAAAAGGTGTTGGATTATTGCCACATTATTTTGCTGAAAAACATTTAAAGCGCCATCCTGAAGTGTTTGTCTCTTGTTTACCTGAGTGGAAGGGCAAATCATTACCTGTTTACCTACAATATCCTTTTGGTCATTTACCGAAAAAAATGCACACATTGATTCAATACTTAAGAGAAGAAGCTAAGACCTTTTATTAAGTCTAGAGAGTTAATTCTATTGTCTTGTTAGCAGCACTTTTACTGCCCAAAAACAGAGAGTAAAAGTGCTGAAAAGAACGAAGGCGAATAGAAAAATTAAGGTGTTGTTTGCCACCAAGTCGTTAGAGGGGGCAAATCGTTAATAGAAAAAATACGACCAAATTCAGGTGTACTTAAGGTCACATTTCGACGTTCTGATTCAGCAACCACTCGGTCAAACGGATCATGCCATGTATGAAAAGCCAGATCGAAAGTGCCATTGTGAATCGGCATCATCACTTTTCCTTGTAAGTCGATATGAGCCTGAACGCTTTCTTCTGGCTTCATGTGAATATCGGCCCAGTCTTTATCGTAAGCGCCTGTTTCTATCATAGCGAGGTCAAATGGCCCGTACTTATCGCCCGTTTCTTTAAAACCTGAAAAGTAACCAGAGTCGCCACTAAAGAAGATACTTTCCTGCGGTGTTTTGATTACCCAAGCTCCCCATAAGGTCGCATTGCCATCGCCCATACCACGTCCCGAAAAATGCTGAGCCGGTGTAAAGACTACCAAACCTTGGCTAGTTTGAAGCTCCTGCCACCAATCGAAAGTAGTAATTTTATTTGCCTCAACGCCCCAATCAACTAAGTCACCATCAACGCCTTTTGGCACCAAAAATTGCTTCGTTTTGGCTAATAAAACCTTGATGCTCGCTTTATCCAAATGATCGTAATGATTATGGGAAATCAACACCTTATCGATAGGCGGTAAGTCTTCTAAACTAATGGGTGGCTGGTGGAATCGTTTTGGTCCAGCAAACTGAAAGGGCGAAGCGCGATCCGAGAATACAGGATCAATCAGCCAATATTCGCCATACACCTTGAGCAAAATAGAAGAATGCCCAAGCTTAACCATATGCAGCGTATCATTACTCAGCATATCTAAATCTACTCGGCTAACAGCACGTACCGGAATATTGATGTTTGGCGTAGTATCGACTTTTTTCTCAGTAAAAAAGCGCACCCACAAAGTAGCCGTGTCTGCAAAAGACATAGGCTTGCGCGGTGCAGTATTATGAAACTTGGCATCTTTATAAGGCGCAGACGTGACCTCCTTGATGGGATTAACTTTGGACATAATGTTCAGGTTAACGATATAAACCGCTAGAACAAGCACAAGAATCAAGGCAAGAAAGAGTTTGATCACAAACATGGAAAAATCACTTTTAGGTTAATAGCAGCTTATAATTTGGGCTTATACTTTAAATTCAACAGTAGAACTTAGCTAATAATACGCAAGCATCAAGACTTCAGATCTTTAAATGGGGAAAGTACTTTGGGTGACGGTGATGTAAAACGACTTTCGCGGTTAACAGCGATTACGACACAATTACAGGCGAAATCGTTAGTTACGGCGACTGAGTTGGCGGCTCGGTTTTCTGTAAGTGTCAGGACGATTTACCGAGACATTCGAGCATTAGAAAGTTCGGGTATCCCTATTTATACAGAAGAAGGTAAAGGCTATCGAATGGTAGACGGCTATCGTTTGCCGCCTATTATGTTTACCGAAAACGAGGCTAATGCTTTGGTGATGGTTGAGCAGTTGGTACTTCATAATAAGGATTCTTCGCTGGTAAAAGATTACTCTGATGCCATTGATAAAATTAAGTCGTCGCTTAATAGTGAGAGCAAAGCGAAGGTTAATCTTCTCTCTGAACGAACGCAATTTAGCCAAATGAAGATGCAAGAGAAAAACAGCGATAATTTATCGACGCTACAATGTGCGTTAACGAATTTTTTTCTCATTGATATCGGCTACACGGATGAAGCCGGTCTATTGACGCAAAGACGTATTGAACCTTTTGCTTTATTAAGTACGAGAAATAGCTGGATACTGGTTGCATGGTGTCGTTTACGACAAGATTTTAGAAACTTCCGCTTAGATAGAATACAAAACCTTGATTTACTCTCTGAAACATTTGCGCCCCACGATATGACGCTAGAAGACTATTTTTGTCGTTATGGTTGATGGTTTCATCGTTATTATAAATAAGTTTTTACCCCTGACATAGTGCTGTCATTAGGTGATCATAAAATGTATTGAGACATACATTCAAAAGCTTTTATTTAATGAGGAGTAGCCTAATGCTAAAAGCAAAAGCACAGTGTTTATGTGGCGCGGTGACCATTATGGCCAATCAGATTAATCCAAAATTCACCGTTTGCCACTGTGATTCTTGTCGTGGGTGGAGTGGTGCGCCTTTTTTTGCGGTTCAATGTGGTACTGACGTGGTTATTGAAGGTCAAGTTCACATCAAAGAGTATGATTCTTCGGCATGGGCTTCACGGAGTTTTTGTGCAGAATGCGGTACACATTTATTTTATAAGTTGAAAGAAAGCGGCGCTTATAACATGTCAGTAGGGATTTTCTCAAACCTTGATGGTATTGAAATGGACATGCAATATTTCAGCGATCAACGTCCTGATTACTATTGTTTTTCTAATGAAACGAAAGAAATGACTAGAGCAGAAATTATAGCGTATTTTGCTTCTGCTGTTAGTACGACAGCTAAAGAGTGATTTTATAGCGTCACTATTTTCGCTGATAACACCTTTACTTCTTCGTATCAATTAGGAAACAAAGCCCCGTCTCTGGGGCTTTATATCGCTGTTGAAAAGGTATTTTTGTACTTTAGCCTTTTCGTACAGGAGTCAAAAAAGGGGTTACATGCCTTACAGAATCATGGCTGCAATCCAAGCAAAGATCATCATGCCGAAGTTAGCGTGCATAAAGGTAGGAATAACCGAATCGCGAACGTGATCATGTTGACCATCGGCATTGAGTCCAGAGGTCGCGCCAAGAGTAATAGTTGAAGCTGGTGAGCCCGCATCACCCAGTGCCGCAGATGCACCCAACAATGCAACCGCCGCCATTGGCGAGAAGCCTAAAGTTAGTGCGAGAGGAATATAAATAGGCGCTAGAATTGGCACACTGGCAAATGAATCACCAAAGCCAATCGTAATAAACAACCCAACAATCAACATGATAGCCGCTGCTAAAGCTTTGTGATCACCGATCATTTCAGCGGAAGCTTGTACCAAAGGTTTGATTTCCCCAGTCGCTTCTAACACACCCGCAAAGCCAGACGCGATGGTAATAATTACCGCAATCTGCACCATCATTCGCATGCCTTCAGTGAAGACATCATCCTGTTGATTCCAACGGAATATGCCTGAAATCGATAGAATCATAAAACCTATCATGGCACCCACAAGCAGCGAATCAAACGTGATTTGAAACACTAAAGTGACCGATATAGCGACTAGCGTCATAACCAGCTGGAAAGGTTTCAACACAGTATCTTTGGTTTTATCAAGATGCTGCTGCGCGGCTTCATTTGTCGTGTAGTCACGAGGTTTACGATAAGTGAAAAATATCGCCACCAACATACCAGCAAGAATGCCCATAACAGGAAGAAACATGGCTTTTGGGACCATGTCAGCCGTTACCGCTAGACCATATGCAGAACCGACTTCATTGACATTTGCCAATAAAATTTCATTTAAGAAAATTGCCCCAAAGCCTGTAGGCAGTAACAAATAACTAGAACTGATTGAACACGCCAAAATACAAGCAATAGCGCGACGGTCAATACGCAGCTTATTAAAAATAACCAAAAGTGGTGGAATCATCACTGGAATAAAAGCGATATGAACCGGCACGGCATTTTGAGATAAGATCGAAGCGACCATGAAAATTCCATAAAGCAGCCACTTCACTTTGTTTTGGTGGCGAGTATCTTCATTGCCCAGCATGCTCACTAACTTTCTAGCGAGCAAATCGAGCACACCGCTACGAGCAAGAGCAACCGCAAGAGCACCCACCATAATGTAGGTCATACCGACTTGCGAACCGACCAACAAATTGTCATTGATCGCCGCAATGGCTTCTTGAGTGGAAAGCCCACTGTGCAAACCACCCACCAAAGCGGAAGCGATTAGAGCAATAGTGACAGGAACTCGCGCAACACAAAGGAAAATCATCAGTCCAATCGCCAACACCACAGAGTTAATTGGCAAACTACCAGGATTCAGAATTCCAAAGCCCAAGATTAGACACACTACACAGGCAATACTAATCACCTTGAATGGTGGCGTATTAGGCACATTCGTAACTTTTTCGTTCATAGCTTCCACATTTTGTATTTGGGAGGAAAGGTTCAGTGCTTTAGTCACAGCTGAATGCCTTTTAGAGAGAGCTATTTTCTGAAGAAAATGAGCGTGACTAATTTAATTTCTAATCGGCTAACTGTAAACGGTTTTGTCTGATTAATGTTTGTCGAGGCTTGTGTATATTGAAGATAGGCAGTTTGGCCGTTTAAAAAATGGAAAGAGTATTAGTGTCATTATTGACTTAAACGAAATAGAAAAATAAGGTGCATCAGAGACAAATGCCACCATTGAAGGACGATCATGCCGATACAGCCAATTACCCAAACCATGTGGGCTGAGATATTAAAGATCCAAGCTGAAGCTTATTCAGACATTGAACCTGAAAGCCTAGAAGTACTGCAAAGCAAATGGCAGCAATCCCCAGACTGCTGTTTTGCCTATTTAGGAGAACGAAGCTGGTTAGAAGAAAAAAGTGAGCTAGAAGAGCAAAGCGGGCAAGAAAAGAACATATTGGGATATTTATTGGCTCATGCTTGGCACGGTGAAACGCCGCCCAAGTTATACCAAACCCTACCAGAAGGAAGCCATGGCCCCACATTGTTTCTGCACGACCTAGCACTATCAAAACGTGCCGTGGGAAGGGGAGTGGGCTCTCAAATGGTTAAGCATTTACTTGATACTGCAGTCTCGTCTGGCTTTCAAAAAGCCTTACTGGTTTCTGTACAAGACTCAGTACCATTTTGGCAAAAACACGGCTTTGTTGAAATGACGGATCAACAAGCTAGCGAGAGTTACGGTGAAGATGCCAAAGTCATGATGCGAGCGCTTTAAGGTGTTTGGTCTCATCATCTGGTTCCGCAAAGTGAGCTCGGAGCTTGATTACGTAAACTATCTATAACTGTCGCTAATCAAGAAGTCGTTCGGGGGCGTCCATTTCCTCGTGTAATATACGAACAACAAGTATTTCAGTTTCAAGTACTTGATAAAAAACAGCATGATGTTCAAGCAGTAATCGACGATATCCTGGGAAAACATGGGCATAATTGGTACCGAGAGATGGGTGATTCATTAATTGTTTCATTTCTGTTTCCAACTGATCAATGCAAGTATCTGCTTGATCAACGTCCGATTCTTCACAGGTATAAACCCAAATTCCGATTAGGTCTGATTCTGCCTTCGGTGTAATGCTAAGCCTGAGCATTACTTGGCTGCATCTATTCTTTTGCGACCTGCCGTCTTGATGGCTGATATATCAAGTGGTTTAGATTCTCCGCTCGATTCGCCTTCAACGAGAGCCTGCCTAAGAATGGCAAGATGCTCTTTGGCTTGTTGATCCTTTCTAATTAGATCACGGATATACTCGCTGTCATTGCCAAAATGACCACTTTCGATTTGACTCTTTACCCAATTGTTTTGTTGTTCAGTCAGCGTGATTGTTTTTCTATGCATGCCCATAGCTAGAACCCTTAATTCAAAACAGTATGACAATATCATACTGTTACTCTAACCGACAAAATATGGCAACGATAGCTGTTGCGATGGCGGCACCTTATACAAGGCGGCCTTTCTCTGCATCTGCCTAGTTTGCTTGCTAGATACCTATTAGGAGAGAATCTTTCTTGTGGGAGCCGCTTCGAGGAAGCTTAGGGACAAACAAAAGAGTAGAAAAACGGCATACTTAAAATCTAGTTATGGCTTGTTAGATTTTGGCTTTTCTATAGTTCATTGCGCAGAATAAATTCAACAAGGTTTTACTTTTAAAATCGCACGATTCGATCGCTTTAATCGATTCGCACGATAAGCTATACTTTTCATAACTTTGAATGAGGGGTTTTACAATGAACACATTAACGGCAAATGACGCAAAACGAAATTTTGGCGAGCTTCTTTTAAGCGCCCAGCGTGAGCCTGTGATCATTAGTAAAAATAGTAAAGATACAGTTGTTGTTATGTCGATGAAAGACTTCGAAGAACTAGAAGCAATGAAGGTCGATTACCTCAAATACTGTTTTGAATCAGCAAAAAAAGATGTCGACAGCGGTGTCGTGGTTGATGGTGCGACTTTTCTAAACTCTCTTTGATTGTTCACTACACCGATATGCAAAATAAACACTTCAAACTGAGCCTATTGGCTCAAGATAAAAAGCTACACAGTGGAGCATTTTGCCGAACCTCAATGGCGTAAATACAAAGCCACATTACTTTCAGGTTTTCACACGCTAGCTGATAACCCTGAGTTAGGAAGGCCTTGTGATGACATACACCACAATGGTTTTTACTTCCCAGTGGGTAAACATGTTGCGTATTACATCAAAGAAACTGACTCCATCCTTATCGTTGCTGTATTAGGGCGATCTCAACTTCCTCAGAAACACCTTAAGTAATTTTAGTTGTACCTTGATATTGGGTGATGAACATTCGTATTTATCTAAGCTGAAAGACTTACTAACCACAGCGGGTTTCCAAAGCGCTTTATTGATTTCAGTACTATTCTGGAAAAAACGGTTTTGTTGAAGTGACGAATCAACAAGCGAGTGAGAGCTACGGTGAATATGCCAAAGTCATGATGCGAGCGCTTTAAAACGCTCGTAACGTTCCTAATTCACTCGCCCATAAAAGGTTTTGCTTGCCGCTTCGGAAAGTGCAATTCCAGGTTGTGAATTATAGGCGAGAACAGCCAACATACGAGTGGTATCGCCTTGTGTTGGTGTGACTCGGTGAATGGCATTTCGACCACGGAAAAGCACCAAAGCACATGGTTCGATTGCTAACCTTTTTTCCGACACTCCAGAGCGGGTAATATAACGGCATAGCCTTTCGAGTTTACTTCTATCCTGTGCGTTGCTCATCATGACACCTGCATGGAGACTGAAGCCTGCCACTTTTGCGGCACAGCCTAGTGCAAGCCCTTGCTCTGCCATAGGTTCAGTGGTTTGCAAGGTAAAGACCTTTCGTCATTGCCGTCCCCATTCCTTTCCACCCATTTCTTCTAACCGAGATGCGGCTCGTCGAAAGGAAAAGGCGAGATCATTGGTGGACGATAATTGTGCCAGTGACACGCCAATTCGACCCGTCGCCGACCACTCATAATATTCCCCCTCTTTGGTGCGAATCATGGTGGTCGCAAAGGAACTCGAGTTTCCTCCCTTATCATTGACAATCAATTCTTCCTCTCCGTCACTGCTTTCGACTTGCGCTGCAAAATCGACAAACAATTCGTCGAGCGGGACTTGTGCCGCCAGCACCAAGCGGGTGCGAGATTCATAACATGCGTCAATGAGGGTCACGAATCGTCGTGCTTCGTTGAGGTGATTGGCGTCCAGTTGGGGGACGCGTTCCATGATGATGACCGGAAATCGGCGGCAGAGGGAAATATAATCGGCCGCCCCGAGCGGTTGGTAGCACAACTCGGAAAAGTCAAACCAGGCGCACCGGTCATTCAATCGGGCGACCTGGACTGTGCGACCAAAGAGGACGGGAATGATCTCGGCCTCAGTTCCGGATGCAGTGCCACCAAATATTTCTTCCAACTGCGCCTGCATGTCCCTATTAATACTATTATCGCCATGAACATCCTTGTTTGACCAAAAATAGGATTGACCACACGCTCGTTTTTCGAGTCGATAATCCTTTCGGGAATTTTCCATGGAAATAATGTCGGACGTGTGTTTCAACATGTCGATGAATGGCAAAAAGAGGGATCGGTTAATGCCTCCCTTATACAAGGCATCGGGGGCTCGATTCGAGGTGGCCACCATCACGACATTCCAATCCAATAATAGTGAAAACAGTCGCTTCAAAATCATGGCATCGGCAATGTCTGTCACTTGAAATTCATCGAAACAGAGGAGTTGGGCTTCTTGTGCCAATTGTTGCGCAATGATGGGAAGTGCATCACCTCGTGGGTGCTTCTGTTTGTAGATAAAGATTCGATGATGGACGTCTAGCATGAATTCATGAAAGTGGACGCGGCGTTTGGTAATCTTTGTGTGTTTAAGGCTGTTATTATTACAGCAAGAATCATCATCAGGAACAGTAACCGACGCGTAAAAGAGATCCATTAAAAAGCTTTTGCCGACCCCGACCGGTCCATAAATGTACATACCTCGCGGTGGTGTACCAAAAAACCACAAATGGAACTTCTTTCGAAGAAAGGACTGGGCGGATGCCAGGGAGCGCGCCAGTAACAGTGGACTGCTGCTTGTAGCGCTGCTCTCTGTCGGATCGTCGATGCGTACGGGTACTGGTGGGAGCAAGGCAAGAGACTCGTGCAGGACATCGAATTTTGCCGCCAGAGCGACTTGCGCGTCATCTCGTCGCACCTCCCCCGCGTCCACCTTGAGTTCATAAGCCGCTGCCACGGGTCCTGTCGAGAAGCACCGCCGAGCGACGCGATGTTGTGCTATTATCCTCTTCATCATCATGATTGTCTTCATCGTTTTCGTCTTCATCGATTTATCTTGTCCCGTGTGGCGCTAAGGCGGCGTCACAAACCTAAGTTGATTGTGTTTGTGTTCATAGTTATACCAGCGCGTAAACGTTAACACCCACCGCCCGCCTCTTCTAGACTTTTGAACCCATGAGAAGCCCCATCCGGGCGTTTTAAACAGTGACTCAGCAAAAAGGTTGTCGTTACTCGCTCTGGGGCAACTGTATGATGTCGTTACGCCCAGTTCATACGCTTTTGCTCGCGAGTTTGGCGAGTTTGGGGTCAGATCAAAAACTAATCATTTTGGCGAATCATGTGATGCTTTATTGACTAATGCTCATTGTCATCATGTGACATTGTGTTTCTAGTTTCTTGATCTGACCCCAACACTTATTGGTGTTCCTCTTTAGGTTTTGATCTTTTAAACCTCAATGGCGTAAATACAAAGCCACATTACTTTCAGGTTTTCAGACGCTAGCTGATAACCCTGAGTTAGGAAGGCCTTGTGATGACATACACCACAATGGTTTTTACTTCCCAGTGGGTAAACATGTTGCGTATTACATCAAAGAAACTGACTCCATCCTTATCGTTGCTGTATTAGGGCGATCTCAACTTCCTCAGAAACACCTTAAGTAATCTTAGTTGTATCTTGATTTTGGGTGATGAACATTCGTATTTATCTAAGCTGAAAGACTGACTAACCACAGCGGGTTTCCAAAGCGCTTTATTGGTTTCAGTACCGTTTTGGCAAAAACATGGCTTTGTTGAAGTGACGAATCAACAAGCAAACGAGAGCTACGGCGAAGATGCCAAAGTCATGATGCGAGCGCTTTAAAGCGTTCGTATTGTCCTTAATTCACTCGACCATAAAAGGTTTTGCTTGCCGCTTCTGATAACGCAATTCCGGGCTGTGAGTTATAGGCGAGAACCGCCAACATACGAGTGGTATCGCCTTGTGTTGGTGTGACTCGGTGAATGGCATTTCGACCACGGAAAAGCACCAAAGCACCTGGTTCGATTGCCAATTTTTTGACTTTTTTCTGTCCCGCGAGAACTTCACTAACACCGCTATAATTCATCTCTCCAGCATCGGCGTCACGCATGTTTTCAATATATTCAAACACACCGCCGCCCTCAGGTTTTTGAATTAACAAAGTAATGGCAAAAGATGAGTTATCGAAATGCCAACCTAACTCTTGGCCTTCGCTGGCGTAATGCAAATTGATCGACGAAAGATTATCAGCGTAGTTATATAGCGCCTCTTCGTCTAACACACTGGCAAGAAAGGCTCGAAATACAGGCGAATCATAAAGCTGTCGTAGTGGCGAGTCTTCAGCAATTTGATCGTCCGTAATACAGCCTTTAGACGAAATGACCTGCTTATTTCTCGCATGATCAGCATCATAACTTGGATCGACATTCGTTAAGTAAACGTTATGAGTAGACTTGGTATACCAAGTAAGACCTTTCTTCGCCTCGCCTTCCTCAATAACGGCTTGAATCGCCTTATGATTGAGGAAATCAGGCAAGACCAAAGCCCCGTTTTCTGCCAAAGTCTTTTTACAATCTTCTCTAAAGTCATTATCTTCAATAGGGTAAGTTGTCTCATTAATAATATTGCATAACGACATTAGTGTTCCCCTTTAGTTTTTGATCTTTTATATTGCCAAGGATATAGTCCAGATTAATGAAGTTAGCAAAACAGTTAAATCAATATTTTATACACTCATCATTAATTTTTGCTTAACAATAATGTTAATAAGTGACCACGTTTTGCACAGCCTTCATTCTACGAGAGCATCATGTTAAAACTGCCTAACCTGAATAGCTTAATCACTTTTATAAACGCAGCGCACACAGGCAACTTTGCGAAAACGGCAAAAGCCTTGTGCATAACGCCAGCGGCCGTCAGTCAACAAATAAAACAGCTAGAATCTCATCTAGACACAACGCTGTTTGAACGCTCAAAACTGGGTGTGGAACTGACTCAGGCAGGTCAGCAATACCTATACTTTGCCAACCAAGCGATTGAAAGCCTGCAACGTGGACAAGCCAGCCTAGACCAATTAAAGCAGCAAAGGATTTTTACACTGCACACATTACCCTCAGTTGCTAGCTTATGGTTAATGCCCAAAGTACTGCACATAATGGAACAACACCCAGACCTAGAAATACGAGTGGAAGCCAGCCATACATCGGTAGACTTCAACTTGAGCCGCTGTGATGCAAGCATCAGCTTTGGTAAACAAGACAAATCACTAAACCACGATTTTCTATTCCAAGACGAAGTACACCTCGTCGCCAGTCCATCACTCGTTAACGGAATAGCGCAGGGGGATTTAGATGCATTACTTGAAAAACCAATGATCCATATCGACTGGGGCGACGAGAATCCATACCTACCCAACTGGCAAGACTGGCTAACTGCCGCAGGTTACCACAACCGAAAATCCAACAAAGGCCCACAATTCAACCTCTCCAGCATGGCGATCGACGCCGCCATACAAGGCAAAGGCCTGCTACTCGGCCAAGGACTCTTCATCCAAAACGCCCTGGAAACAGGGCAACTCGTCACACTCAGCCCAATCACACTTCCACTAAGAAAAGCCTACTACCTCATCTATCCAGATAGAACCAAGAATAAAGACGGAGCAATGAGACTGATAGAGCGGTTGAAGAGTGACAAGTTTTAGGAGTAGTTTTGTGACTACCCTAGGGTAAATGTTTAGTTGGAACCCCTCGTTATATAATTACGATGCGATTACTAACTCTAATTCTTTTTCTTTTTCTTTTTCTTTTTCTTTAAGCAATTTTTTATAACGTTCTACTGCTTTATTGATTGATTACAATAGGGGTGTGTGAGTTGTACGTTGTCTGCACTTCCCAAACCACCTTCTCTAACTCTTTGTATATGATCATAAGATACAGATTTGTCGACATCTAAATAGCCATTACAAACAGGACATGTAAGAGCATTTTTTAAAGCAACATTGATAAATAGTTTACTTTTTTGTTCGTCTGATATTTTAGAGCTGCCATTTTGAACATCTCCAGAAATTAATTTCCCGTCTAATTGAGAAAATATAATTAAGTCATTTTGGGTAATATCTTGGTTGTCGACTAATTTTGAGACAATTTTATCTAGTAAAATTTTGAATATATTAACTCGTTTATGGCTAATATGTTTTTGTAATATAGTAGCAATAAGTTCTTTGTTACTAATCAGTATTTCCTCTAATTCTGCTCTGATACTTGTGAATTTACTGAAAAATGATTTGTTGTTTTGTACTAGCTTTTCATTGAAAAGCGTTACGACACCTAAAAACATTGCACTTGAGTGACGACCTGTTGGGCCATAGAAATATATGGCAGGATGTAGACCAAGACTTCCACGTTCATTTCCTGTGATTCTGGATGCCAACGTAATAGTTTTCTTCAATACATCTAGGGTGCCCTCACCAGTAAAGTCTTCAGGATATTTATCTATTTTCATTACTCCACTTTTCTGGCTAGCATTGGCAATTAAGATAAAATCAATCAGTATTTGAATGGCGCTTCTGATTCCTTTAGAACCACTTAGCGGTAAATCTAAAGTTTTGATAGGTTTTCTAATCTCCGGGTCAAATAATAAACGATGTAATTTAAGAGACTGAGCTTCAATAATCTCTGTTTTGCTTTTTTCAAATAAAGACCAATAACGATGACCTTTGCCAGCTCTAATTATTGCTCTTGCAGCAATTGGTACAGGTCTTTTTCTATTCCTTAGTAGCAATTCTTCAAGGGGATCTAACGGAGTTCCCTTCATATTAATATTGAAGAATGAAGTTTCCGCTTTATCTGTATCCCCTTTTACCCACTGCTGTAGTGGCATAGTTAATTTGGCCACCTGATTAGGGATGTTAAGATGCATCTCAGAACTAGACAGGTGACTATATGAAAAATCGTACAAGACGCACTTTTAGTACAGAGTTCAAACTTGAAGCTGCGCAATTGGTGACAGAGCAAGGCTATTCAATTATCGAAGCAGCTAAGGCTATGAACGTCAGCAAATCTGCAATGGACCGATGGGTTCGACAACTAAAA
>NZ_FQVF01000025.1 GCF_900129155.1 Marinomonas polaris DSM 16579 | reverse complement strand
GCATTGAGCTAACCAATACTAATTGCTCGTGAGGCTTGACCATATAACACCAAAGTAGTTTTTTAACGCAGAAACGTTAAAAAGACACATAGTACGATAGAAACTGGTTTGACCTTGATACACGTTATTTCAAAAAAGAATTGTTAAAGATCCAAGCACGTATTCGCGTGTTTTGAGACAAGCTAACGATAAAAAGTCAGCGCACAACACAGTGCACCTCAGAACAAACGCAAAACGAATTGCTTGACGATCATAGAGGCGTTGAACCACCTGATCCCATCCCGAACTCAGAAGTGAAAAGCGCCATCGCCGATGGTAGTGTGGGAGATCCCATGTGAGAGTAGGTCGTCGTCAAGCTTTATATTAAGAAAGCCCTGATAGCTAACGCTGTCAGGGTTTTTTTTCGTCTGTAGAAAATAATGAATCGTCTTCAGGAAAGGTACTTTGACGGCCTGAAGGCCGACCTGCAGCTTGGTTCAGGACTGTTTGTCGGTCGTGGCTTTAGCCCGTATATGGACTCCTCTGGGGATGCAACAATAGCGTCCCTATTTTTAATAAAGAATCATGCGTACTCCACTTGGTTATTAACAATACTTATCAACGGTCATAACAAACCTGCGTTAGCTTTCGTATATTCGGCCTTGTTATGGAGAGCTACTCCAGACTTTAACGGCTGAACGGCTGTATTCGCCGTGAACCAGACTCCTTAATGACAAGATGGCTTCGGGAGCCGTCGGGCTAATCAGGTTTTGTCTGGTTTACTTGCTAGCTGTTCATTCCGTTCAATCTATAATTGCTAACTGTCTAGGTTGGTACTTTCTCTATTTACTGGCTTTTAAATTTCATCGTTGCTGTGCGACAGGTTGACGATATTCAAGCCCACTTTTCAGCATAGCTGTTGCCATTCTGATCAGTTTATTGGCGACAGCCACTATGGTTTTATTAAACCCTTTTGTGCTGAGTAATTGCCTTATCCAACAACTCAAGTCGTCTGTTTTTTCTTTAACATGAATCGCCACCGAGCGAGCCCCGTTAATAATGAGCGTACGCAGGTATACATCGCCTCGTTAATCACGACTTTGCCGCCACTACCGCTGTGCGCGGGTACAAGACCAATGCTGGCGCTGTCATCTCGGCCACGCCTAAAACACTCAGCGGAGCCGAATTTAGCATATATCATGCTGGCTCCGAGCCAGGCGATACCGGGTATCTGAACAAGCCGTTGGCATGCGTCAATTTGCTTTGCCATTGTTTCAATCTCATCAGACACCTCTGCCATCAGCGTTATCACATGTCTAAGTTGCTCTAACAGTCTAAATATTACCCTGCGTGCAACGACGGTCATTTCATTTTCAGCGTCCTCCAGCGCGATAGGAACTTGCTTGAGTAATTTACTAATTCCTAGAGAAAAGTTAGCGCCATATTCACGACCAAAACCTCGAAGACGGTTGGCAAGCTGGTTGCGTTCTTTCTTATAGCCCTCGCGGAACTTATGTAGCGTGGCAATATCTTGCTGCTCTAATGTACGGATCTGAACACAGTGTAACTGCTGATTCTTACTGGCTTCATAAATACTAAGAACATCATTTTTATCACTCTTATTACCCACTCGGTATTTTGCTGAAAATATGAGGAGGGATTAAACCCACTTTATGGCCTGATGCCGTGAAGCGTCTAGCCCAATAATGTGCTGAGCCGCACGCTTCCATATAGATCGCGGCATCAGGGTATTGGGCAATGATGAGACACATTTTTTTCGCTGATACCTCTTTATTTAACCGAGCTTTACCGGCCTGATTGAAGACAGCAACTTGGAAAACTTCTTTCGCTAAATCGATAAAAATTGTCGTATTATTATTCATGGTATGGCTCCTTTGGTTTGGTCGCCTCCCAATTTATCGGAATTCCGCTGAATTGGGGAGGAGTCCATACCATTGACAAAACGTGACGTACTATATTCTAAGCTTTTTCACCTCGGTATTTGCTTTGCTTGCCCTGTTTCGCAAGCCCAACGCGTTAGCGCTAATCCAAACCAAGGCGAATGGAATGTTGCTCAAAGAGGCTTTAATATGAGTGATTAGAGCGTTAAAAGATTAAATTTTTCCTTTCAAAGAATCTTTGTCACTTTATTTCTTAAGTTCTTGTAGTTGTTTTATGTAAGTCAGCTTCTCTCTATTCTTATGCCATGCATCGTAGAGAGCTATCAGATTTTCCAATGCAATTTGTTTGGATGCTGTTGGTGCTTGTGCTTTTTCCATCAAGGAGAGTGATTGGAGAAAGAGAGGTTCTGCTTTTAGGTAGTCTCTTTTAGTATAGAAAATAGCACCAGCTCTTGCGGAGGTATAGGCGGCTTGTAATGGCTGGGTCGGGATCTTGCCATGAAGCGCTAGGCTCTGCTGATAAAGTGTTAGGGCTTCTTTAGTATCACCTTGAGCTTCCTCTAAACTGCCGAGATTACCAAGTATGAGCGCTTGTTCTATACCTTGGGCGTGGTTGAGCTCATGTAATCCAGCTAAGGCTTCTTGATAAAGTACTTTGGCTTTTGGGTAATCATTTTTCTGTTGGCTGTCTAATGCCAATTCATTTAAGTTCATAATATTAGCTAATGACGTTTCACTCGATGTAGATCGAATAGTAAGGGCTTGCTCACGCATAGGTGTGGCTGAACTCTGTTTCCCTTGAGCCTCTAAGATAGCAGCAAGACGTTCTAGCGTTTCGGCAAGGCGGACATCATTGCTTTCTAGTGTATTTTGCTCTCGTTCGAGTTCTGCTTTTAATGTGCGTTGCGCGGCTTCTGCTTGGTTTTGTTCAAGGTGCGCATCGGCCAGAGAATAATTAATTTGACGGAACAGCTCACTGAATTTTTGCTGGCCTTTGTTTTTTAGCAAGGTTTCGACGATGGATATGGTCTCGGCATAATTCTTCGATTCATTATGAAGACGAGTTAACGCGTTTACGGTTTTTAAAACGTCATTCGCTTGAACATCCTCAAATTGTTGAATATCCCAAGCTTGGGAATAAGCCTCAATAGCATGTTGAGGTTGGCCTATCTGCTCAAGAAAATTGCCTTTATTAAATAACAGAGTGGCTACTTGAGGGTGTTCGTCATCATAAGCGCTTTTTGTAAATTTGATAGCATCATTGATGGAATCAATCGCAGTGTCTTGCTTGTCTTGTGCTATTTGAATAAAAGCCAATAAGTTGAGACTGCTGGCACGAAACGCGGTACCGTTATCGGCTTTTTTTGCAATCTTAAGGGCGTATTTGGCGTTCTTTTCAGCCTTGATGTAATCGCCTTCTTGGTAAAGTGCCATGGCTTTATCTTGGTAGTATTGCCAATTACTGGCAGCCGAAGATACAGAGCTGATTAATAGGGCAAAAATGGCGATAAAAGTGGCTAGGTGATGCGGTTTTATCATGGCTAAAAGGTCTTCTCTAGTTTTAGGCTGACTTGGTTGTTTTCACGGCTATACAGCCAATCTACATTGCTGTTTATATTTGAGTGTTTGATGGTTAGGCTCGGAGCAAAACCTAAGATGGACAGTTGAGGCGATTTCATTACCAATGTGTAGCTGCTTTCATGGTCATTGCGTTTTGCACCAAGAATGTTGCTGTACGCTTTGTAGGTTTGTTCGCGGAAAGAGGTGAAAAATGTTGTGCTTAGGACATTAGAAAATGATTTTGAGACCCCGAGTCGTACGTCAAGTTGTAAGTAGCCATAGGGTTTATCATCCGCTTGTCGGTCTAATCCATCAACACCTCCAAATAACGTCCAGCTATTTGGTAAGACTTGCCACATAGTTGCATTTGCTGAGTAGGAAGGGCCGTTATAACGTTCGTAGTTTTGCTTTTTATAGCGCAGTTCTTTGTAATCGCCTTGGACTTTAAGCATTTGCTTGTTAGAAAAGCGACGAGTCCATTCGCCATGCAGGCCTAAGGCACTGTACATGGCTTTATTTCCATAGGCGGAAAATTCAAAAGAAGGAGCGAGTTGTATCTGGTCATCGAGATCTTGGTAGCGATAACCTAGCTGTGTAATTAGCGTACTTTCATTGTAATCAGTGTAATCGTCATAGCTTTTACCATATAGCAAAGAGCGAAAATACAGTCCATTATGACTCGTAATAGGTGTGTGCTTGTTAAGGGTCAGTTCGTAATCAAGCCCCGTTGCTGAAATAGCATCGGGGATTTTTCGTTCATAAATACATTGGCCTTGGGAAAGGAGTAAACAGGTACGACTTTCTGAAGATTGGTTAAGGTTATCATTCCATACTGCACCAAGCGCGATGGACGTCGACCAATCACGGCGCTGTTCAAGTGCTTTACGGAAACTTTCTACCGTACGATAGACGCCAGTCTGTTGCTCATTGTCAGGATCGAGCTTTGCCGATATTTGTGTAAAAACTACCTCTGCTTCTTTATCTTGATGATCTTCGAATAGTACGCGGGCCAGTTCCAGTTGACCTGGCAAGAATTCAGGGTTCAGGCCGAGGAGCTGGCGATACTCTGTTGCGGCTTGCTCCATATTACCTTGGATTCGAGCTAATGCGCCTTTCGCATAAGCGAGTAAAAGTGGATCAGCATCGGAAAGTGTTCGGTATTCATCGAGAAAGTAAACGACGGCATTCCATTGTTTTTGTTTAATGGAAACATAGAGCGCACGCCCGATATCATTAGCATTGTGTCCTACGGTGTAAGACTTGCCATCAAGAATCAGCTCTGGGCGTTTTCCTGATAGGTAATCTTCATCTTTGAGTAACTCACTTTCCTTTGAATTGTTTTGTTGTTCTATGTTTTGGTTTAACCTGAGCTGAGTATCTAGATCGTGATCATCTGCTGTTGCAGACCGTGAGAACATAAACAGCAAGGCCAATCCGACTATCTTGCAATGAAGAAAGTTACTTTTTAAAAAATGCATGTAAATGGCTCATCATAGGCAGTAAAGAGAAAAGCCGAGCAGGATAATCATGCTCGGCTAAGGTTAAATCATAATAATGACTTAGTCTTTAGAGCCGCCAAATGCGGTGTCGTATTCAGTTCCAGCAAAGTCAACAAGCCCCGCTAGATCTGCTTGGCCATTGTAGAATTGAGCTGAAACGTCACCAGCAGAAGCGACTTCGATTACTGAAATACTTGCTGTTGCATCTGAGCCAGTAACAGAAGCATCGCTATTAATGGTAGCTGTACCAATATCAACAGTAAGGCCATTTGTGTTCGCCATGCTGCCTGTTAGTGTTGCTGCAGCAAAGTCAGCGGTTAATGTACCGTTTAGCAAGCTTGCTGCTGTGCCATCGTAGTTATTGATACCCACGACTGTATAGGTGGCCGTACCAGAGGTTGGCACAGAGGTGTCTGCATTTGCTCCGGCATAGTAAACGGTACGAGTTGAATCTCCGCTGGTGCCATAGGCTGACCACTCACCGACCCATACATCGCTGGTACCTACTTGAGCGAAGTTGAATACTCCGAGATTATCGTGGCTGGTTGGAGAGCCAGTGTAAGGGAAGTTTAAGGTGTAGACATCTTGAGCATCCTTAGCGCCGTAAGCTGTTAATCCCTGAAAGTTCACTAACTTGTCAATACCTGTAGCATTCACACCAATACCTGCGCCGCCAGAGGTATGAGGACCACCATTGACGGTGGCTGTCCCTACTTTTACATAGTTCGTATTGCTGGATTCACCCACGACGGCTGCACTTGCCATGCCTGAGAATACTAAAGTACCAAGAGCGAGAGACATTGCGCTTACTAGTTGTAACTTTTTCATTGTATTACTCCATTGTATTGTGTGTTTTCCCAATGAAAACACGGTTGCCATGACACTACTTGTGCAGTGCCATCCTTGCTAACGGGTCGCTAGAAGCGGCCTGTTAAACCCAGTTTAAATGTGCGTCCCGGCGCGGCCACGGCAGATCGAGTAGCTGGATCCACGTAATATTGGTCGCTTAGGTTTGAACCGGTGAACTCCACATCAAAGATTTCATTAATTTTATAGCGGACGTAGGCGTCGAAGATGAGCGTGTCGCCCCAGCTATAAGGCGTGTTATAGAAATAAACATAACCAAGTTCACCTGCCCTATAAGAGTTTGCGATGTACCAATCTAGATCACTGTTTTCGTAGCCTTTGTAATAGGTAGCTCGTCCACCTATTTCTAAACGACGGTCCATAAAACGGCCTCCTAGTGATAAGTTGGCGGAAAGCTCCGGAGTAGCTTGGGCGAGTTGGTAACCATTAGGAAAGCCGTATTTGAAGCAGCGAGGAATCGGATTATCAACGGCCCGCATCAGGTCATTTGTGGATAACATTGCCGCGCTGTCTTCATCACAGATTTCATTTTGTAAGGTGTAATTCACGCCTAAACCAGTGAAAAATCGGCCATTGTCATAACGGGCACTGAGTTCTATACCACGAATTTTTTGCTCGTCGACATTGTTAAATTTAAAATTGCTGTCTCGTTCGATAACGTTTTCAGTGAGGTTGTCGTAGTAGGCAATTTTGATGTCGGCATACTCTGCGCTGGTAAACCATTGGGTTAAATCATGTACATAAGCCAGCTCCCAGTTATGGGCGTGTTCTGGTTTGACGCCATAAGGGTTTTGAGATGCAGAGAAAGCCATGGTGCTTTCAAACATGCTTGGGTAGCGCAAGGTTTCTGTATAGGTTAGATAAGCTCGGCTGTAATCGGTGAATTGATAACTGATACCTGCATGAGGCACCCAGCCATGGTCTTTGTGCTTTTTAGCTTCTGCGATGGATATGTTATTCACAGGATTCGTTTGACATGAAACGACGTTTTTTCCTGCTAGCTCACCATTTAGGCAAGGGTTGTCGGCACGGTCGTAATTGCCATCAGCATCGGTCTTCCAAGTTGCATAGTTGTTGTAAGTATTCTCAATAACTGTCTTATCGTATGAAATACCAGCAACAATTTGGTCATATACTGCTTGGCTTATAGCCCCAGAATCTAAATATGTTTTAAAGAAGGCTTTTCTTTCAGCAACTAATGTTGCAATTTCTTCATCTGTACGGACATATCCTGTGCTGTAAGAAATATTGTAATAATCGGTAGTACTTTGGCTAAACTCACCAGGATGAGCCGCGAGGAAATCATCAAACGCCCAATAAGCGGAATAGGTCATGCCGGCATTGAGTTTGAGCTTATCGGTAGGGCGCCAAGCAAAATCAAAATTGGTTTCCCACTCTTCCCGTCGACCAGCGCGTGGGAGCATTCGCCAGCCTGCACTGGCCGCTTCATCATATTCGTCATCGGATGTGAGCTTTTCGTGCTGAAAACGACCGCCAAGTGTTAGGTCTAGGGTATCGGTAAGGTTCATTTTGTTACTAAGGGTGATACCGTCGCGGGTGCTGTTGGCATTGGCGACAGCGTTATCATAGAGTACGCCTGATGTATCGGAGGGTAAGGTTTGGTTAGGGAACCCACCAGATGTGTAGGTATCACTAACGGTATCTGTTCGCCAAAGATTGGCATTAAAATCGATCCAGCGGTTGTCTATGGGTTTGTAGCTGTATTCAATATTGTAAGCTTTTGCAGTGACTTCACTAAGTGGCCATTGAATGGCACTGCGGTCGCTTTGGTTGTTGATTCTGGACGGCATGATTTCGCCATAAGTGGAATCAGATTGGCGGAAGTTGAAACCAATTTTTTGGTCGTCATCAATGTGCCATGTGGTTTTTAATAACCAAGACTCCATTAAGCTGGAGGTATTGGTCACTTCGTCGCCAGGCTGCCAATATTGGGCAAGTGAGGTGATGTAGTCTCGGGTGTCAGCTACGCTGGGATTGTTATAGTAGCCCGTATTGTTTTTCCCTGAATAATAATTGCCTCGTTCTCGATAAGCATAAGCAGCGAGCACGTCAAAGTGTTCACTCTTTTTGGCCGCTGCGACTCGGTAGGCATAGTCGCCGCCATTTAATGGGTTGTTATCGCTATCCGATTTGCTTTTTAAATTAACTCGTAAGGTTTTGTCGGCATAGGGGTAAGCGCTTCCGGCAGGGTAACCGTCGACATCTGTCGCTAATTCGCCAGTATGAAGAGCGGGTACTCGTTCTCCTGTCGCATTGCTACTGCCTTCTATTTTGAATTCTGCGCCAAAGGTTTCACCATCGCGGATTAAATCGTCGGGTGACAGGGTTTTGACCACCATGGCGCCACCAACACCGCTATGTACGTCCCGCTCATTGGTGGCACCCTTGTAAATTTGTACGTTGCCTATGAGGTTTGGGTCGATGTAATTGCGGTTAGTCGCGCCGTTGTAGCCACGCCATACTGTAAGCGCTTGTTCCGTGCCATCAATTGTTACTGGAACACGGCCAGGGCCTTGAACGCCACGAATGTTTAGATCGAGTGCGCCGCTGTTGCGAGCTTCACCACTGAATACACCGGGAACGCCTTGTAGTAAATCGGATGGGGTGGTGCCCTTATAACGTTCCACCTCGGTTTTACCAATAAAGGTCGTGGAGGTGTTTTTGTCGTAAACGTCATCGTAGCCTTTTTGATCACGGGCACTCATATCAGACCTTGCGTTGTTGTCTTCAATGGTAATGGTAGGAAGATTGACTCCGTCATCTCCTTGCTCGGATTTTACGATGTAACTGCCATTTTGAGTTTGTTGGGCAACCAGATTGGTATTTGCCAGAATCTTTGCCAGTGCGGCGTCCTGTGTGTAGTCGCCGTTAAGGCCAGAGCTGCGTTTGCCTGTGGTAAGGGCAGAGTTAATGGATAAACTCACATCAGCTGTTAATGCAAATTGATTCAGTACTGAATCTAAAGAGCCTGCCGGAATGGAATAGTAGCGACTGTCTACTTGGGCCATGTTATCTGCGGCTAAAACGGGAGAAATTCCATGTAATGCGACGGAAACGCTTAATGGTATGGCCAGCATTAATGGTTTGAAGAGGGGCTGTTTTTGGTGTTTCATTCTTTAACATCTCGGCTGAATTAGTGTCTATACCCTTAATACCGAGTGAAGATGGAAAACCCACAAAAGAAAATGAAAGTAATTATCATTTTTATTTTTGGGTTGTACTTAGCTTGCTGTCACGTTGACCCAATAAGGAGTTAATTGGTAAATGTTGATGGGGAGGCTTGCTTGTAGCTGTTGCAAAATTTGATCTGTATTGTCTATAGAAAATACGCCCGTGACGGCCAGCTGCCTGAGCTCTGGTGCCACTCTGACTATACCTTTTCGGTAACGACTTAGTTCATGTATAAAATCGGTGAGGGGCATTCGTTGTGCTACCAGCTTGCCGGTAACCCAGCCGATGGTATTGGGGTCTGTATTAGATATACGGGACGTATTGAGGGTATTGAAAGAGATACTTTCACCAGGCTTTATTGACAGTGGGTTATGCATTTGCTTGCCAATCAATTGGACGTTTTGGCCTGAGAACACGCTAACACGGGTGATGTCATCGGTACGACGAATATTAAGCTTGCCCTGATGAAAAGAAATCGTGCCATCCATTGTTTCTATTTGGTAAGGCGTTGCTTGTGATACATCGAGGAAGAATTCACCGTCATCAAGTTTAAATTGATGTTCTGTTGGCATAGCAAGAGTGGTCTTTGTATTCATAACTAGTTTATTGATATCGCTTAATGGAAAGCTTCTTACTTCCCCTGTCGCTGTGGCTAGGTTCTTATAGTAAGAGGCGTGAGAGCTTATGGACCAATTATGTATATAGCCGCCAGCGAAGAAGAGCCCTCCAGCAGAAAGCCCCATTAAACTTAAAACATGACGACGAGACATTTTTCGGCTTCGAGCTATGATTTGAATCGTCTCTTTCGGGGCATCTCCGAAATGTGCCTGTGCTTGTATCAGGCATTGCCATGCTTTTTCATTGTCAGGGTCGGCGGCTCGCCATTTATTACAAGCGTGCTGATCATGTTTGGATGGTTCGTCTGACCAGAGTCTTGCCATTAGATGTGCTGCCTGTTGAATGCGTTCTAGATCAATTTGGTTTGGTTGCATTATTTGTGTCTCTCCATCATGGCTATGGCACACGCTTGTAATGCTTTGGCGATGTATTTCTCTACAGAAGATATTGATACGTTTAATTGCACTGCAATGTCGGAATAGGACAGCCCTTCTAGTCTGCGCAGTAGAAATGCTTGTCGTGCTTTTTCCGATACTTGGTGTAATAGCGTATCTATCTCTATTAAGGTCTCGATAACTTCAAGGCGTTTTTCTGGTGATGAATGATGCTCTTCAGGAAGGTGGCTGATTGATTCCAAGTATGCCTGCTCAATACGCCACCGACGATATTGATCAACAACGAGACCCTTAGCGATACAGGTTAAATACTGGCGTGCGTATTCGGTAGGCGGTATTTTCCCACTAACCAATACTTTCAAGTAGGTGTCTTGCATTAAATCCGCGGCTTTGTGTGAGCAATTAAGTCGCTTGCGAAGAAAATTAGATAGCCATCCTTGATGCATTTCATAAAGCTGAGTGAATTGTAGTTGTAAATCTCTATTCATATCGTAAAACCTATCATTTGATAATGGTTATCATTTATGATTTCAGGATGAAGGTAAATATGCAATAGATTTAATAAAACTTAATATTTGGTTAGTTGGATATTTTTGTGTATTTTCTGTGATTAGGTCACTAAAAAAACGGCCCCAATTTGGGACCGTTTTAGATGGTGCTGCTTTAATATGAAAGTATTATTCTTCCATTTGTGCTTTGTCGACGATGTGATTATCGCCGATGTCTTTCGGTAAAATTAAATTCAGCGTGATCGCGACGATGCCACATAGGCTGATGCCTTGAAGGCTGAACTCACCAATACCAAAGGCCATACCACCGATACCAAACACTAGGGTTACACCAACGATGATTAAGTTGCGTGACTTATGAAGGTCGACTTGATTCTTAATCAAGGTATTTAGTCCTACAGCAGCAATAGAGCCAAACAATAGAATCATAATGCCGCCCATTACAGGTAGTGGGATAGTTTGCAGAGCTGCACCTAATTTACCAACCCAAGCAAGAATAATGGCTGCAATGGCGGCCCATGTCATGATGACAGGATTGAATGCCTTGGTAAGCATCACTGCGCCAGTAACTTCACTATAAGTCGTATTTGGTGGTGCGCCAACCATAGCGGCAGCCATCGTTGCGATACCGTCGCCAGCAATAGTGCGATGTAGACCAGGTTTCTTGAGATAGTCTTTTCCGGTAACGTTAGAAATAGACAGAATATCTCCAACATGCTCAACCGCTGGAGCAATAGCAACAGGTAACATAAAAAGTATCGCATTAATGTTGAATTCTGGTGCGGTAAAGTTTGGCATAGCAAACCATGCTGCATTGTATATAGGTTCAAAATTGACTATGCCAAAGAATAGACTTAAGACATAGCCAACGAGAATACCGCCAAAAACGGGCAATAATTTAAACAGGCCTTTAGCGAACACGCTAATTAGAATCGTAGTAAGCAAAGAGGCAACAGCAATTAACATAGAAATATCTGCATCAATTGCTTGTACGTCACCTGCTTTCCCAAGCGCCATATTGACAGCGACGGGTGCTAGACCAAGACCAATAACCATGATGATTGGGCCGATAACAACGGGTGGTAGTAGGGCATGAATGAAGCCAGCGCCTTTGAGCCGAATAAACCCACCAAGAACGACATAGACAAAACCTGCTGCTATTAAGCCACCCATAGTCGCAGGAATTCCCCATGTTTGGACGCCGTACATAATGGGTGCGATAAAGGCAAAAGAAGAAGCAAGAAAAATTGGAACCGTTCTGCGTGTGGTTAATTGAAATAAGAGAGTACCGACACCTGCGCCAAAAAGCGCAACGTTAGGATCTAGTCCTGTTAATAGTGGGACGAGCACTAAAGCGCCAAATGCAACAAACAGCATTTGAATGCCTAAGACGGCATTTTTCATAGATAAAATCCTTGGATAGTTTGAGTTCAGGGATTTTATAGACAAGTTGACATAAGCGCCAGAAAGGTAAGAATTTTGCTTAGGGGCTTTAATCGATTTCTGTTCATTAATGCTAGTCTTGCGCGACGAGAAACCTTTGCTTTTTCTGCAAGAAACCTATTTTGAACTCTTCTGCTGGAATTGGCCGACTGATGTAATAGCCTTGAATATCATCGCAACCAATATTGTAGAGCATTTCTAGTTGCGCTTTCGTTTCTACACCTTCGGCTATTGTAGTCATGCCTAGTTGTTGCGCGAGTAGGATAATGGTCCCTACTATGACTTGATCGTTGGTATTGGTTGTCATATTGCGTACAAAAGACTGGTCGATTTTGAGCTTATAAACGGGGAATCGTTGGAGATAGCTCAAAGATGAATAGCCTGTACCAAAGTCGTCGATGGATGTATGTATTCCAAGTTGCTGGAAAGATTCTAGTATTGTTATCGTGTGCTCAGGATCTTTTGTCGCAATGCGCTCGGTGAGTTCAAGTTCTAAGTATTGTGCTGGTACGGCGTATTCGTTGAGTATTGCCGCCACAATAGCTGGAAGGTCATTTACTTGAAACTGGGCATATGACAGGTTTACTGCAATTCTAACGGGAGTAATCCCTTCTTCTAGCCATTGTTTTAGTTGGCGTGCTGTTTCTCGTAAAACCCATTCTCCTATGGCCAAAATTTGTCCACTCTCTTCTGCAAGGGGAATGAATTCTCCTGGACTGACATGACCTAATTCTAGGCTATGCCATCGAATGAGTGCTTCCGCACCTATTATTTTTCCCGTGATGAGCGAAATTTGCGGCTGATAGTGTAAGGAAAACTCTTGTCGTTCTAGGGCGTCATGAAGAGCATTACCTAATGTAAGTGCTCGTGTCGAAATTGCTTGCATTTCTTCGGTGAAAAAAGCGTATCGATTTCTGCCCGTATGCTTGGCATGATACATAGCGGCATCTGCTCGCTGATAAAGGGTGTCGAAGTCTTCTCCATTTCGCGGATATAAACTCACACCGATAGACGGTGTGATAAAAAACTGATGCTGATCGATGTTATAGCGCGCGGATAAAGCTTCTTTGATAGCACAGGTTTTTTCGATTAAACATTCTTCATTATCTGCAGGTAGCAGAATAATAAATTCGTCACCGCCTTGTCGTGCAACGTAACCAATATTATTAACCAAGGTACGCATTCTGTCTGCAACAGTAAGTAGTAGCTTGTCCCCTATGCTATGACCAAGTGTGTCGTTGACATTTTTGAAGTGGTCTAAGTCGATAAATAGTAATGCTATTTTGGTATTAGGTTTGATGATTTGATGGAATGTTTTATTCAGTGCAACTCTGTTTGGGAGTTTTGTTAATGAGTCGTGATGTGCTAACCACTCGACCTGATCATGTGCCTTTTGGATTTCATCAATATCAATTCGTACACCAAGCATGCGAGCTGGTTTATCTTCTTGATCAAACTCCGTCACGATGCAACGTACGCCTATCCATCGATAGTTGCCGTCTATATGTCTAATTCGAGCTTGGTATTTGTAATAATTTGATTCACTTTTGCTAGTTAAAATATTATTTATGCTGTCCATAACATGCTGACGATCTTCAGGGTGTATTTTTTCCAATTCAGCCTTTCTATCTGCCATGCCTTCGACGGGAGCATAGCCGAGCATAGTGAAATACGATGGAGTTGCAAACCAGATATCTTTGCTGACATCCCATTCCCAAATGCCTACTTTGGTTAATTTTAATGCTTCGTTCACGCGTATTTCAGCATCGACAAGTTCGCTTTCTCTTTCTATAAATAGCGTTATTTTTTGCGCATGACCAACTGATGAAAAGAGTTTGTTACTAATGTCGTATATACGCTCGGTACTAACTTGAAAATAATCTACGTTGCCGCAGGGTAAGCAAACGTACTCTTCGGTTGTTCCTGTTTCTTCATTTGAGGTAATGGTAGGGATGATATTTTGACTAAGCTGGGCGTGTTGAGATTGAATTTCTTCGTCTTTGTAGCCGATTATCTCTAGTTTTGATAGGCCGATAAATTGCTCAAATGCAGGATTACAATAAATATAGGTTTGGTCTTTGCCTTTAATCCACATAGGATCAGAAAGAGCGTCGAGTGACGATGTTAATTGGTTTTTATAGTTTTCAGAATGTTCAAGCTGTTGAAAAAAAATGTTTCTTTCTGCTTTGATTTTAATATGGACATATATAAGTATGAGTAAAAAACATGAAGCTAGAAAATAGCCTAATATTGTTCCCCAAGGATATGTCATTATTCTTCACCTTAATTTTTATCCGCGCTCAAATGAAAAAATAGAGTTAGCGGTTGTTATATAAACGACATCATTATGTATTCAGTGATCATTATTTTAATCCCAATTTAGTTTTTCGGCTGTATAACATGTGATGCTACTCTGTATCGTTATGTAATCAATTTAGTCTGTCCTGCTATCAAAGTGATTTTGTTTTACACAATTTAAGAGAGCAAGCATTTTTAATGTGAATAACTGAGACACTTATCCCCTTGTATTGGAAATAAAAAAGGGGCGCTGTGGTATGAAGTGAGGCGATTGGTCCAAATGTAAGGAGATATCCTAAATTCTCCATATAAATGTATTAAATATTTACTCTATCTGAACACTAGGCTCAGTGGTAATTCGCTAGTATAGATACTAACTTTTTAGCTGATAGGGTCATGTTCTATGCTTCCTCATTGTTTTTCAGAGTCCATGAAGGATTCAAACTTAGTCGGGCCGCAGGTTTTGCGAAAATCCCGAAAAACAAATGTGTCTAGTAATTTGCAACGCTTGGCGAGTCGATCTTTATTGGCCATCGGTGTGCTATTTAGCCTTACTGCTTGCGCAGCGCAATCACAGCCACAATCATCTCAATCTGTTGCTCAACCTAAAGAAGGTGAAGAATTTAGCTATGCTTGGTTAAAAGGCCATGCTCGTCAATTGGCGACTAAGCCTTATGAAAGCCATCAAGGTGAGATGCCAGATAGTTTAAAAGGCTTAGACTGGGATGATTATCAAGAAATTCGCTTTAACAAAGACGCGGCTTTGTGGCGCGATCAGAAATCAGAGTTCCGTACGGAGCTTTTTCATCTTGGTCTAGGGTTTGATACGCCAATTCATATGAATGAGCTTGAAAATGGTAAATCAACTCCGATTCCTTATATGCCTTCTGAGTTTACTTACGGTAAATCTAAAGTAGATGGTAAGAAACTTCCTAAAGATCTTGGCTTTGCTGGTTTTAGAATGCAGTTCGCCACTGATTGGCAGCGTGATGTTGTCGCCTTTTTAGGTGCGAGCTATTTCCGTGCGGTTGGTAGTGAAATGCAATATGGTCTTTCCGCTCGTGGCTTGGCGATTGATACCGCAATGCCTCATCCTGAAGAGTTTCCAACTTTTACCGACTTTTGGTTAGAGAAGCCAAAACCAGGCTCAGATGTAGTTACTGTTTACGCGTTAATGGATTCTCCTAGTGTAACTGGGGCTTATCGTTTTGATATGACTCCGGGTGAACCGTTCAAAATGCGCGTAGATTCCGCTATTTATCCTCGCAAATCTGTTGAGCGTTTAGGTGTGGCGCCAATGACTAGTATGTTTATGGTTGGCGAAAATGATCGCCGAACCAATTATGATTGGCGTGCAGAGATTCATGACTCGGATGGCCTTGCTATGCAAACCGGCAATGGCGAATGGATCTGGCGACCATTATCCAACCCTGAAAATTTACAATTTAATGCTTACAGTGATGAGAATCCAAAAGGCTTTGGTTTGCTGCAGCGTGACCGTAATTTCGATCATTATCAAGATGACGGTGTTTTCTATGAGAAGCGCCCAAGTTTGTGGATTGAACCACTTGGTAACTGGGGTAAGGGCTCTGTGCAATTGGTAGAAATTCCAACGTTGGATGAAACCTTCGATAACATCGTAGCCTTCTGGAATCCAGCGGCTCCGGTTGAAGCGGGTCAAGAGTTGCTCTACAGCTACAATATGTATTGGGGCAGTCATCCACCTGTGCAATCTAATCGCGCTCGTGTTGTTGATACTTTTACAGGCATCGGTGGTGTGATTGGTAAGAAGCGTCAGTATTACAGCAAACGTTTTGTGGTTGATTTCGCTGGCGGCTCTTTAGCTATGTTAGGCAATGATACGAAAGTGAAAGCGGTGATTACGTCGTCTGAAGGAAGAGTCGAAATCGAATCGGCTCGACCACTGCATTCTATCGATGGTTACCGTGCGATGTTTGATTTGGTACCACCGAAAGGGAAGTCTAAGCCAATTAACTTAACGGTTCACTTGGAAGCTAACGGACAGCCTCTAACTGAAACTTGGCAGTATCAGTGGACTCCGCCAGTGGAGAAAGATAGAGAACTTCATAATGCCGGTCATTTGAAGTAGCTTCTTTTGCTATTGATGAGTGTTCCTGTAAATAACTTACAGTAAGCAAATAAAATGCCCTATGTGTTATGCATAGGGCGTTTTTGTAAATCGACCATAAGTTCTGAGATTTTTAACTTTTGCGGTTACTCAGAAGAGTACGATAAGCGTGTCCGCTGCGTTTAATGGTTCTCTCTTGAGTCTGATAATCCACGTAAGTTAGACCAAAGCGCTTGCTATAGCCTTCTGCCCATTCAAAGTTATCCATCAAGCTCCAAGCGAAATAACCGCGAATATCGACGCCGTTTTCAATTGCCTGATTGACAGCATTTATATGGCCATCTAAATAACGTACTCGTTGCTCATCGTTGATTTCGCCATCGATGATCTGATCCGCACACGCTGCACCATTCTCGGTAATATAAATAGGCGGCAAGGTATATTGTTTGTGAAGATTCACTAACAACTCAGTGAAGGCATGCGGCGCGATTTCCCAGCCAATGTCTGTGTACTCAACTGCTTGGCTGTTTTTTACATTTTTGAACATGTCATCAGCGTCGTAGGCGTTGTGATTACAGGTGTAGAAGTTCATTCCCAAGAAATCAATTGGTTGAGAAATGATGTCCATATCACCAGGTAAGACGGTTGGTAAATACTGCGGAGCGACGGTTTTGAGCAACTGCGGATATTGTCCTTTCATGAGCGGTTCAATGAAAAACTGGTTATCTAGAGTTTCTCGCATCAAGCACGCGAATTGGTCTTCTGCTTTTTCGCTGGCAGCGTAGGAGCGGTTCATATTGAGTACTATGCCTACCTGAGCTTTCGGTGCGTTTTTACGAATAACTGGAAGCGCTAAACCATGGGCGAGCAAAATATGGTGAGCTGCTTGTCGACCAAATTCTGGTTCGCTTAACCCCGGTGCATGTATACCCAGCTCATAACCTAGTATTGCTGCGCAAAAAGGTTCGTTGAATGTCGCCCAGCTATCAACCCATTCTGATAATTCTTTGGTCACCAAGTCTGCGTAATTTTTGAACTGGTATGCGGTTTCTCTATTAAGCCAGCCACCTTTGTCTTCTAAGTGCTGTGGCAGATCCCAATGGTAAAGTGTCGCAAATACAGTGAGCCCTTCTGCTTTGAGCTTTTTAAGCAAGTTGCGATAAAAATCCAGTCCAGCTTGGTTTGCTTCGCCTTTTTTGTCCATGACTCGAGGCCAAGCAATTGATAATCGATAAGCGTCTACACCGAGATCTTTAATCAACTGGATGTCTTGCTCCCATAGATGATAATGGTCACAAGCCACCTCACCATTGTCCATGCCCTTTACCTTGCCAGGAGTTGCGCAGAAGGTATCCCAAATAGAAGGGAGGCGATTATCAGCAGTTGTCGCGCCTTCAATCTGGAAAGAGGCGGTTGCCACACCAAAGATAAAATCGGCGGTAAGCATTTTTGAATGTGATGGTAGGGTGATTGACATGTTGTCCTCAGTCTTTTTATTTATTGTCTTAGCAAAGATAAGTATTGCGATCAAAGGTACTGGAGGAGGTTGAAAAGCGTCAACAATGGTATGGCTGTTTTAGTAATTTAAGATTATTTAAGCGCATTTTAAGTGATTTTTAGCTGCGAATTAAGTACTTTTTAGCTACGGATATAGCGCATTGGTGTCAGATTTCGACCTTGTGCCGTATAGGCTCGAAAGCGACTTGCTAGTTCTTCTGGTAACATTTCTGCCGAGATGACCGTAAAATGATTTGCGCTATAAAATGGCACAAGATGCGTAAATGCGAAGCAATAAGTGGTTTTTTCATCTAATGCTGGATGAATGCCGTGGATTAGATGGCTGCCGAGACCAATATTACGATGGATTGGCTCTGTCACCATACCGGTAAGTAGCTGAAAGTTGGCAATTTGTTTGAGTCTTACCGCGCAAAGAATTTTGCCTTTATCTCTTATTACCCAAATAGGATCCGCTTTGTTTGGTTTACCGCTTGGATAATGCTCTTGATAAAATTTCTTCACTAAAGGAAACCAAAGCGAAGGAACTTGTTCGGGGATAGGGTAGGATGTCTTCATAGTGGAATTTGTATAGCGACGAAGTGCTTGATGGTAGCATAATCCGCTATTTTATAGTGTTAATGAAATTGAATGACGGATAGCGGGAGGGATTATCGTGCGGCAAAGAATAGTGTTCTGGTGTTTTTGTGTTTTGGCATTGCCCATTTCTGGAATTGGATACGCAGCACAACAACAAACGGAGTTTGTTTATGAGTCAGAAGAATCTTTCGCTCATTATCTAGTACGTGCAGAGGAATATGTAAGCGAGCGCAAGGTATGGATCAATGCTGATGACAAGCCTAGAGAGCTCGCCGCTGTTCTACCCTTTGAGTTATTGCCTGATGCAGAAAGCTGTGCAGGGCGAGCGCGCATTGGAGTGTTGTTGTCTCACGGCTTATCAGATTCTCCTTTTTCGATGCGAGACCCTGCGCTTGCTTTGCAAGCTGCTTGTTATCAGGTGCGCGTAGTTTTGTTGCCAGGTCATGGCACAAAGGCAGAAGACCTTCTCAATGTCTCACGTGATGATTGGCGTGCGACGTTTCAAAATGCTGCTGATCAGTTTAGTAAAGAAGTAGACGTCATGTATGTTGGTGGTTTTTCTACTGGCGGTGCATTGGCTGCGGAATATGCTTGGCAGCATTCTGACAGTGTTGCTGGTGCTATTTTGTTTTCGCCTGTGTTTAAGGTAAATAGCAGTATAGATTGGCTTTCGCCTTGGTTGGCGATGGTGAAAGATTGGTTAGACCATTATCCAAGTGATGACTTTGCTAAATACGCGTCAATCCCTCTGCCTGCAATTGCTCAGGTGTATAAGTTGTCTAAAGAAGTGCGTAATTTGATTCTTGATAATCCGAAAGATTTGCCAGTGTTTATTGCCTTATCAGAAGATGATCAAACAGTAGATTCGTCTGTGTCAGAAAAGGTGTTTAACGTGGGGATGATTGGGACAAAGAGTCAGATGGTACTTTATAGTAAAGATCAAATGAGCACCAATACAGACCGTATTAAGGTTTACAATACCAATTGGCCAGAGTCTAAAATATTCGGTTTATCGCATATGGCTGTTCATAGTAACCCCGACAATACCTATTACGGCGCTGTAGGTGAATACCGTATATGTGGTTGGTATCTGTCTGATGAGCCTTTGTATCAAGCGTGTCGAACGGATAAAAATAATTGGTTTGGCGAAAGTTCTGATGCATTAACGAAGAAAAGCCCTCATGCGGCACGAGTATCTTGGAATCCGAACTTTAATTCGTTAATGCAAGAAGTCGCTTTTTTCATCAAGGCAAACGCGAGTAGTAATAGATAAGTAGAGACTCTTCTTATGACAGAGTTGACTCGGCAATAGATTGCTCTAATAAATGTCAGGAATTAGGTAGGTATTAGGGTTGAATAATACAAGAAGTGAAATTGGAGAGCGTTGATGCAAGCTGTTTTGGCCCTGCTTAGTGATAATGAATTTCACTCTGGCGAAGAGTTGGGAGCCGCATTGGGAGTTACCCGCGCAGCGGTCTGGAAGAGGCTTAAAAAGTTAGAGGCAATTGGTGTGACTGTTCACTCAGTTAAAGGTCGAGGTTATCGTTTACCTTCACCAGTCGAACTGTTGTCTGAAGACGCTTTGCGTGAAAACGGTGTGCCAAATGATGTG
Source organism: Marinomonas polaris DSM 16579 (assembly GCF_900129155.1). GTDB lineage: Bacteria > Pseudomonadota > Gammaproteobacteria > Pseudomonadales > Marinomonadaceae > Marinomonas > Marinomonas polaris. The sequence continues at coordinate 60,046 of NZ_FQVF01000025.1, read as the reverse complement.
GCGATCAAGTTAGCGTTTGAGACAGAATCAACCAACGGCGATGCTAAGCACTATATATCGCAAGGGCTGCCTTTACCGGTTCTAATCTCGGTTGAACGTCAGACTCAAGGTAAGGGGCGTCGTGGTCGTCAGTGGGAGTCGGGAGTCGCAAAAAATATTACATTTTCATTCGCATGGCGTTTTGATAATGGCCCAAATGTTGTTGAAGGTTTAAGTCTCGCGGTGGGCGTTGCTGTAGCTCGAGTATTAAAAAAAGCTGGTATTCCCAATCCTGGGTTGAAGTGGCCTAATGACGTACAAGTAGACGGTCAGAAAATCTGCGGTATTTTACTGGAAATGGTGGCTGATCAGGACGTTTGTCATGTGATCATTGGAGTCGGACTTAATGTCGAAATGAATGATGGCATTATGACCCACGTTGATCAGCCTTGGACGGACCTTGTGTCTCGCCTTAAGTCTCGCCCGAGTCGGAATGTCATTTTGGCTGAATTAACCAAAGAGCTGATTGATATTTGTCAATTATTTGAAGATGGCAATGGTATGAAGCATTTTCAATATCAGTGGCAAGCATATGATGTTTTGTTCAATCAGACGGTTACTGTTAGTACGGTTTCTCAGCAACGTCAAGGTATTGCACGAGGTATTGATCAAAAAGGTGCTCTGCTTCTAGAAGAAAATGGTGAGCTGGTGGCTCTTCATGGAGGGGAAATTAGTGTCCGTCGAGTCTAGAATTTTGGTCGTTGATGCGGGTAATACTAGTATCAAATTTACTGCCTTTGAAGGCGAAAAGGTATTGTGGGTTCAGCGAGGTGATAGTTGTCCTGTGGAAACCGGTTTTGCACCGGAGGTGATTTATTTTGCCAGTGTACGATCTAAAGAGCAGAGTGCACTGTTGCATGCTGATGTCCAAGCTGAGTTCCCAAGTAGTGAATGGATTACGCTGACGAGCCAAGCGACCGCTTGCTTCGTTCGTAATGCCTATATTGAGCCTGAGCGATTGGGAATTGATCGATGGCTCGGTGTTATTGCGGCGCATCACCTGATAAAAGGTGATGCGGTAGTAGTGGATGCCGGTACAGCGATAAAAGTGGATGTGGTTAATAGAGAGGGTGTTCATCTTGGTGGTTATATTGCTCCTGGGTTAGCAATGATGACGGAATCTTTGCTCTCGAAAACTGCTCGGATTCGCTTTGATTCTCATGAGGTGGTCGAAGGCGAGGGGTTGCCTAACTCTACGGCAAGAGCGGTGACAGAAGGTTGTCATGAGATGGCGTTGGGTTTTTTAGAGCGTATTCATCATCTATATCCTGAATTTAAGTGGGTTGTGACAGGTGGAGATGCGCAAGCGTTATTGAATAGATTAGGCATTGCGCTCGAATGTTTTCCTAATCTTGTGGCTTTGGGCGCAAAGTTGGTTGGTGATGAACAGTTAAGAGGCAATAAATGAAGTGGCTATTTCTTTTTATAGTGTTACTTAATGCTGCCTTTTTAAGCTGGCATAGTTTTGTTCAGGATAAGCTAGAAAAAAATAAAGAATCTATTTATGGGCCGCCTGTGAGTGAGAGAATTCATCTCTTGTCCGAGGTGCCAGCAGTTACTGGGCAGGATTATAATGCGAGGATTGCATATGGTGAAGGGCTTGAGGATGCACTGAGTAAGGTGATAGATCAGGCTTCTGGAGATTCGCCTGATCTATACTGTCCGCGCTTAGAAACAGAGCGCGATGATGATAAAAGACAAATCATTCAAGTTCTGAAGAGTTTTGGCTGGGCTTATAAGGATCAAGAAACTTCAGGTAAAAGGCCTAAGTTTTGGCTCTATATTGCCGCACCGGAAACACCAGCCATTGCTGAGCGAATAGTAAAAGAGCTTGCTTCTAAATCCATTGATAGCTTTGTTATTAATCGTGCCGAAATGAAGAATCGTATCTCTTTAGGTCTATATTCTTCAAAAGAGCGAGCTGACCAAGCGAAAGTGCGCATTCAAAATGTATCTGGCTATGCTGTTGATGTTTATGAACATATGCGAAATGTCCCGCTTCAGCAGATAGATATTGCGCAGCCAGTGGATGAAAAAGACTGGGAACAGTTTATGTCACGCTTCGATCTGACCAAGATGATGATAAAAGTAGAAAAAAATCCTTGCTAGCGCTTGCAATTGGCAAGACGATTCATATAATGGCTCCCACCTTTTGGGGTGTTGCGTTGTAGCGCTGAGTACGTGGAGGGGTTCCCGAGTGGCCAAAGGGAGCAGATTGTAAATCTGCCACGAAAGTTTCGGTGGTTCGAATCCACCTCCCTCCACCAATTGCGGGTATGGTATAGTGGCTATTACCTCAGCCTTCCAAGCTGAAGAGGCGGGTTCGATTCCCGCTACCCGCTCCAATGCTCATGTAGCTCAGTTGGTAGAGCACACCCTTGGTAAGGGTGAGGTCGGCAGTTCAAATCTGCTCATGAGCTCCAGCATTTCCAATGCAAAAGATAGGTGGTTTGACCGCCTTTTTTATTGTCTGTTTTTTGGGCAGATACCCTTGCCAGGTTTGGCTTGTTCAGGTATCATCCTTCGCCCATACGAATGTAGGCCAATAGTTCAATTGGTAGAGCACCGGTTTCCAAAACCGGCTGTTGGGGGTTCGAGTCCCTCTTGGCCTGCCATCTTTCGTATCATCCTATTTCTTAGTTAGGGATCACCTGAAGTATGAGTTCGAGTACTGAAGCTCAAGCGTCTCGCGGAGATGTGTTTAAGTGGGCAATTGTTGTTCTGCTAGTTGCGGTAGGCGTGATTGGTAATAACTATTATTCTGCTGAGTCACTATTGTATCGCTTAATCGCTATCTTGGTGTTGGCTGGTGTCGCTGGTTTTGTTGCATTACAAACTGTGAAAGGAAAGGCTTTTTTTACTTTGGCAAAAGAAGCTAAAACTGAAATTCGCAGAGTTGTATGGCCAACTAGACAAGAAACCATGCAAACAACCTTAATAGTATTAGCGGTTGTTGTTTTTATGTCTCTCGTACTATGGGGGGTGGATTCGTTCCTTGGTTGGATCGTTTCCTCGGTAATTAGTTAGGAGTTGCTCGTGACCAAACGATGGTATGTAGTACAAGCGTACTCAGGGTACGAAAAGCACGTAATGCGTTCGCTTACAGAGCGAGTGCAGGTTATGGGGCAGGAAGAGAATTTTGGTGACATCTTGGTGCCGACTGAAGAAGTGGTCGAGATTCGAGATGGCAAAAAGCGCAAGAGTGAAAGAAAGTTCTATCCAGGTTATGTATTGGTTCAAATGGATATGAATGACGCCTCTTGGCATTTGGTTAAAGGTACGTCTCGTGTGCTTGGTTTTATTGGTGGTACGGCTGATAAGCCTTCACCAATTACGGCTCGCGAAGCGGATGCTATTCTACAGCGTGTTAGTGACGGTGTTGATAAGCCTCGTCCTAAGACTTTGTTTGAAGTTGGTGAGGTTGTTCGTGTTAACGAAGGGCCATTTGCTGATTTCAACGGTGTTGTGGAAGAAGTGGATTACGATAAAAGTCGAATCAAAGTGGCAGTGCTTATATTTGGGCGCTCTACGCCAGTTGATTTGGAATTTAGTCAGGTTGAAAAGGCCTGATTTTGTTGAACGGGTAGCCTTCGGGCAGTGACCCAATTGGAGTTGAAAAATGGCTAAGAAAGTCCAAGCTTATATCAAGCTACAAGTTAAAGCGGGTCAAGCGAACCCAAGTCCACCAGTTGGTCCAGCACTTGGTCAACACGGTGTGAATATCATGGAATTCTGTAAAGCGTTCAATGCTAAAACTCAAAGCCTTGAGCCAGGTCTTCCAACGCCTGTTATCATCACTGTTTACAGTGATCGTAGTTTTACATTCGAAACTAAATCTACTCCTGCAGCAGTTTTGCTTAAAAAGGCAGCTGGCTTGAAGAGTGGTTCTCCACGTCCAAACACTCAAAAAGTTGGTACGGTTACTCGTGCTCAACTAGAAGAGATTGTTGTTGCTAAGCAGGCTGATTTGACTGCTTCTAACATGGATGCAGCAGTTCGTACTATTGCTGGTAGCGCACGCGCTATGGGTCTAGAAGTTGAGGGTGTTAACTAATGGCTAAATTAACTAAACGCGCTCGCTTGATCGCTGAAAAAGTAGAAGCAACTAAATTTTACTCTGTAGAAGAAGCTGTTGCTCTATTGTCTGAGCTTTCTACTGTTAAGTTTAAAGAGTCTATCGACGTATCTGTTAACCTAGGCGTTGACCCACGTAAATCTGATCAGGTTGTTCGTGGCTCTACAGTATTGCCTCATGGTGCTGGTAAAGATGTTCGTGTTGCAGTATTTGCACAAGGTGCAAACGCTGAAGCTGCGAAAGAAGCTGGTGCAGATGTTGTTGGTTTCGACGATTTGGCTGAACAAGTTAAAGCTGGTAACCTTGATTTTGACGTAGTTATTGCATCACCTGATGCGATGCGTATCGTTGGTCAACTAGGTCAGATTTTAGGTCCACGTGGTCTAATGCCTAACCCTAAAGTTGGCACTGTAACGCCTGATGTTGCTACTGCAGTACGAAATGCAAAAGCAGGTCAAGCTCGTTACCGTACAGATAAAAATGGTATCATCCATGCTGCTGTTGGCTCTATTGAGTTCGCTGCTGATGCTATCAGAGGTAACTTGGAAGCGCTTTTAACCGATTTGCGTCGTGCTAAGCCTGCGTCTTCTAAAGGTGTTTACCTGAAAAAAGTGACCTTGTCCTCTACAATGGGACCTGGTCTACAAATTGATCTAGGCGCGCTTAACTCTACTAAGTAAGCATGTTTAGATCATGAGCTTTGGGGTCTGCCTTCATTTATTTGTTGAGTAGGCCGTCAAAGACCGCAGGAACCTAACGGTTTAATAACAACGTTGAAAAATGTTTGTCCTGCGCAGATGGTGTGGCCCGATTCAGATTAACTGGATCTAACTCACCAGCAAGTACTTCGAGTAATCGGAGAGTTGGTAAAAATAGGGGAATTTATTCCCTGCTAATCCAGGAGAAAACCAGTGGCATTAGGTCTAGAAGACAAAAAAGCCATTGTCGCCGAAGTTAGCGAAGCTGCTAAAACTGCATTGTCTGCGGTAGTTGCTGATTCTCGCGGTGTTACCGTGAGCAATATGACAGCACTACGTAAAGAAGCGCGCGAAGCAGGTGTTTATGTACGTGTAGTACGTAACACTTTGGCTCGCCGTGCAGTTGAAGGCACTGACTTCGAATGTCTAGCTGAAAGCTTTGTTGGTCCTACGCTAATTGCTTTTTCTAACGAACACCCGGGTGCGGCTGCTCGTTTGTTGAAAGCGTTTGCGAAAACTAACAGTAAGTTTGAAGTGAAGGCGTTGGCGTTCAACGGTGAGTTGATCCCAGCTGGCGACATTGATCGTTTGGCAACACTGCCTACATACGACGAAGCTATTGCGAAACTGATGAGTGTTATTCAGGGCGCAACAAGCAAGTTTGTACGTACTCTTGCAGCGGTTCGCGATCAAAAAGAGCAAGAAGCGGCTTAATACGGCTTGCCGTATCCCTTCTTGATAAATATTTGTTTTATCACCCTTGGGTGATTATAAAGAATGCTAGGAATCTGAGTCATGGCTCTAACTAAAGAAGATATCATCAATGCAGTAGCAGAAATGTCTGTGATGGACGTTGTTGAACTAATTTCTGCAATGGAAGAAAAATTCGGCGTATCTGCAGCAGCTGCTGTAGCTGCAGGTCCTGCTGCTGACGCTGGCGTTGCTGCTGAAGAACAAACTGAATTTGACGTTGTTCTTACTGCTGCAGGCGAGAAGAAAGTAAACGTAATCAAAGCTGTTCGTGCAGCGACTGGTCTTGGCTTGAAAGAAGCTAAAGCTATCGTTGACGGCGCTCCAATGACTGTTAAAGAAGCTGCTTCTAAAGAAGATGCTGCCGCTCTTAAAGCAGCTCTTGAAGAAGCTGGTGCATCTGTCGAAATCAAGTAATGATACTTGCATTTCCAGATTTCGACCAATAGTCGAAATGGCTGGTGACATTATTGTCACCGGCCTTTTTGGGTTTCTGAAACTCAAATAAAACTTAAAAGAATTTTCACATGGGAGATAATGCTCCCATATATGGTAAGGCCTGATTTGGGCCTTTTGCGTCAATGTGCACAAGCTGGGGAATGCTGATGGCTTACTCATACACTGAGAAAAAACGTATCCGTAAGGATTTCGGTAAACTGCCGCCCGTTTTGGATGTGCCATACTTGCTGGCAATTCAGCTTGAATCCTACCGTAATTTTCTGCAGGAAGGTAAAAGTCTTGCAGAGCGTGGGGAATTAGGTCTGCATGGGGCCTTTAAATCTGTCTTTCCAATGGTCAGCTTTTCCGGCAATGCGGCGCTAGAATACGTCGATTACCGTTTAGGCAAGCCAGTCTTTGATGTTAAAGAGTGTCAGTTGCGTGGTGTTACTTACGCGGCACCTTTACGTGTTCGTGTACGACTTATCATTTATGATAAAGAGTCGTCTAACAAGGCAATCAAAGACATTCGCGAGCAAGAAGTCTACATGGGCGAAATTCCGCTTATGACAGACAATGGTACCTTTGTAATCAACGGGACTGAGCGTGTTATTGTATCTCAATTACACCGTTCTCCTGGTGTGTTCTTCGACCACGATCGTGGTAAGACACACTCTTCAGGCAAGTTACTACATTCTGCTCGTATTATTCCTTACCGCGGTTCATGGTTGGACTTCGAGTTTGATCCAAAAGATTGCGTATTTGTTCGTATTGACCGTCGTCGTAAGTTGCCGGCAACTATTTTGTTGCGCGCTTTGGGCTACGGAACAGAGCAAATCCTAGATACTTTCTTTGACTCAACTCGTTTCTATTTAAAACGCGATGGTTTTGAAATGGATCTAGTTGCAAATCGCCTACGTGGCGAGACTGCACTGTTTAATATTGCTGATGCGAATGGCGAACTGATCGTAGAAGAAGGTCGTCGTATTACTGCTAAGCACATTCGTGTGATGGAAAAATCAGGTCTTGAGCGTCTATCTGTGCCGCTTGAGTACATGCTTGGTAAAGTAACGGCGAAAAACTTAGTTCACCCTGCGACGGGTGAGTTGATTGCGGAAGCAAACACTGAGTTGTCTGTTGATTTACTTGAAGCGTTGGTTTCTTCTGGTATTACTGAAGTTGATACGCTTTACACGAACGATTTGGATAACGGTCCATTTATTTCTGACACACTTCGTATTGATCCAACTAGTAATCAGTTGGAAGCTTTGGTTGAAATTTACCGCATGATGCGTCCTGGCGAGCCACCGACCAAAGAGTCGGCTGAAGGTTTGTTCCAAGGCTTGTTCTTCTCAGAAGATCGTTATGATCTATCTGGCGTTGGTCGAATGAAATTCAACCGTCGTTTAGGTCGTGAAGAAGATACTGGTGCAGGTGTTCTTGATAACGATGACATCGTTGCTGTTCTAAGAACTTTGCTTGATATCCGTAACGGTAACGGCATGGTTGATGACATCGACCACTTGGGTAACCGTCGAGTTCGTTCTGTTGGCGAAATGGCCGAGAACCAATTCCGTGTTGGCCTTGTGCGTGTTGAGCGTGCAGTGAAAGAACGTTTGTCTATGGCGGAAGCTGATGGCCTTATGCCGCAAGACCTTTTGAATGCGAAGCCTGTTGCTGCTGCTATTAAAGAGTTCTTCGGTTCAAGCCAGCTGTCTCAGTTTATGGACCAAAACAACCCGTTATCTGAAGTAACGCATAAGCGTCGTGTGTCAGCGTTAGGGCCTGGTGGTCTTACACGTGAACGCGCTGGCTTTGAAGTGCGTGACGTACACGCTACTCATTACGGTCGTGTTTGTCCTATCGAAACGCCAGAAGGTCCGAACATCGGTTTGATCAACTCGCTTTCTACTTATGCGCGCACTAACAGCTACGGCTTCTTAGAAACGCCATATCGTAAAATTGTAGATGGCAAGCAGACTGACGAAACTGTTTATGTTTCGGCGATTGATGAAGCGAAATATGTTATTGCCCAAGCGTCTGCAAACGTAGATGAAGAGGGTCGTTTGGTTGATGAGTTGGTTCAGGTGCGTCATATGCACGAAACCACTTTGATTCCAAAAGAAAAAGTAAACCTAATGGACGTGTCTCCTCGTCAGGTTGTTTCTGTGGCGGCGTCTTTGATTCCGTTCCTAGAGCACGATGATGCTAACCGAGCTTTGATGGGTTCGAACATGCAGCGTCAAGCCGTTCCAACGCTTAAGGCTGACAAGCCAGTTGTTGGTACTGGTATGGAGAAAAACGTAGCAAAAGACTCTGGTGTTTGTATTGTTGCAAATCGCGGCGGTGTGATTGAGTCTGTTGATGCAAGTCGAATCGTTGTTCGTGTGAATTCAGAAGAAACGATTGCTGGTGAAGCGGGTGTAGATATCTACAACCTGACTAAATACGTGCGTTCTAACCAGAACACTTGTATTAACCAACGTACTTTGGTTATGAAGGGTGAGAAGATAGCATCTGGCGATATTATGGCCGATGGTCCTTCTGTTGATATGGGTGAATTGGCGCTTGGCCAAAACATGCGTATCGCTTTCATGCCTTGGAATGGTTACAACTTCGAGGACTCGATCCTAGTTTCTGAGCGTGTTGTAGAAGAAGATCGATTCACGTCGATTCATATTCAAGAACTAACGTGTGTTGCTCGTGATACTAAGCTTGGACCTGAAGAGATTACTGCCGATATCCCTAACGTGGGTGAAGGTGCGCTTTCTAAGTTGGATCAGTCCGGTATCGTTTACATCGGAGCAGAAGTTGAGCCAGGCGATATTCTAGTTGGTAAAGTGACGCCTAAGGGTGAAACACAGCTAACGCCTGAAGAGAAACTTTTGCGAGCTATCTTCGGTGAAAAAGCATCTGACGTAAAAGATACGTCACAACGTGTTAAGACTGGCACACGCGGTACTGTTATCGACGTGCAAGTTTTCACTCGTGATGGCATTGAAAAAGATGACCGTGCTAAGTTCATTGAAAAATCGCAGCTTGATCAAGTTCGTAAAGACTTGAACGAAGAGTTCCGTATTGTTGAGAAAGCGACTTTCGAGCGTCTAGCAGAAGCCCTAATCGGCCAGCAGGCGGAAGGCGGTCCTGGTTTGGCTCGCAATGCGATTATTACGGAAGAGTACTTGGCGAATCTAGATCACCCTGAGTGGTTTAAAATTCGCGTTGCTAATGAAGAAGCGAGTGAGCAGCTTGAAAAAGCACAAGCCGCTTTGATTGAGCGCCGTAAAGAACTTGATGCGAAATTCGAAGATAAGAAACGCAAGCTACAAACAGGTGATGATCTAGCACCTGGCGTTCTTAAAATCGTTAAGGTTTATGTTGCCATCAAACGTCGCATCCAGCCAGGTGATAAAATGGCCGGTCGTCATGGTAACAAAGGTGTAATTTCTAAAATTATGCCAGTTGAAGACATGCCGTACGATGAAAACGGTGATCCAGTTGATATCGTATTGAACCCACTAGGTGTTCCTTCACGTATGAACGTTGGTCAGGTCTTGGAGACTCACTTAGGTGCAGCTTCTAAAGGCTTGGGTCGTAAGATCAACGAAATGCTTGTTGTAGAGCGTGAGAAGGCTGAAGCGGTTGCAGAACTGCGTAGCTTCCTTGACGAGATCTATAACGGCCACGAAGGTGATTTGAAGTGCGCGCGTACTGAAGATTTGGACAGCTTTACAGACGAAGAAATTTTGACCTTGGCATCCAACCTAACCGGTGGTGTTCCAATGGCGTCTGGTGCCTTTGATGGTGCAAAAGAGTCTGAGATTAAACGTATGTTGCGTTTAGCTGGAATCAACGAAAGCGGTCAGGTTAAATTGTTTAACGGCCGTACTGGTGATGCTTTTGAACGTCCTGTAACCGTTGGTTACATGTACATGCTTAAGTTGAACCACTTGGTTGACGACAAAATGCACGCACGTTCTACGGGTTCTTACAGCTTGGTTACTCAGCAGCCGCTGGGTGGTAAAGCTCAGTTCGGTGGCCAGCGTTTCGGAGAGATGGAGGTATGGGCACTAGAAGCATACGGTGCTGCTTACACGCTTCAAGAAATGTTGACTGTTAAATCCGATGACGTGAATGGCCGTACTAAGATGTATAAAAACATCGTAGATGGTGACCACCGTATGGAACCTGGCATGCCTGAGTCCTTCAACGTGTTGGTGAAAGAGATTCGTTCTCTTGGTATCGATATCGAGCTGGAAAACGAATAAGCACGAATCACATTTGACCTGCTGGGGAGCAAGACTCCCCGGCCTTACGAGTGGGGCGAATATCCATGAAAGACTTATTAGGTCTTCTAAAATCACAGGGACAATCTGACGAGTTTGATGCGATCCGCATTGGCTTGGCATCACCAGATATGATTCGTTCATGGTCTTACGGTGAAGTTAAAAAGCCAGAGACCATCAACTACCGTACGTTCAAACCAGAACGTGACGGCTTGTTCTGTGCAAAAATCTTTGGTCCTATTAAGGACTACGAATGCTTGTGTGGTAAATACAAGCGTTTGAAACACCGTGGTGTTATCTGTGAGAAGTGTGGCGTTGAAGTGGCTCTGTCTAAAGTGCGTCGTGAACGCATGGGTCACATTGAGCTTGCATCGCCTGTTGCACACATTTGGTTTTTGAAGTCTCTACCGTCTCGTATCGGCCTTATCTTAGATATGACGTTGCGTGACATTGAGCGTGTTTTGTATTTTGAATCTTTCATTGTGATCGATCCAGGTATGACGACGCTTGATAAAGGCCAATTGCTAAACGATGAGCAGTACTTTGAAGCGCTAGAAGAATTCGGTGACGAGTTTGATGCCCGTATGGGTGCGGAAGCGGTTCAGATGTTGCTTCGCGATTTAGATATGCCTGTAGAAATTAACAGCATGCGTGAAGAGCTAAGCAGCACGAATTCTGAAACTCGTATTAAGAAGCTTTCTAAGCGTCTTAAGTTGGTTGAAGCATTCTATCATTCTGGCAACAGCCCAGAGTGGATGGTGCTAGATGTATTGCCAGTTCTTCCGCCAGATCTTCGCCCATTGGTACCTCTTGAAGGTGGCCGTTTTGCGACGTCTGATTTGAACGACCTATACCGTCGTGTGATTAACCGTAACAACCGCCTAAAACGCCTGTTAGAGCTATCGGCTCCAGATATCATCGTACGTAACGAAAAGCGTATGTTGCAAGAATCTGTTGATGCTTTGCTTGATAACGGTCGTCGTGGTCGCGCGATTACTGGTTCTAACAAACGTCCTCTGAAATCTTTGGCTGATATGATCAAAGGTAAGCAAGGTCGTTTCCGTCAGAACTTGCTAGGTAAGCGTGTTGATTATTCTGGTCGTTCTGTAATCACAGTAGGTCCATCACTGCGTCTACATCAGTGTGGTCTACCTAAGAAAATGGCACTTGAGCTATTCAAGCCATTTATCTTCTCTAAACTTGAGCTTCGTGGTATGGCTACGACGATCAAGGCAGCGAAGAAGATGGTTGAGCGTGAGACGCCTGAAGTATGGGATATCCTTGATGAGGTTATCCGCGAACATCCAGTGATGTTGAACCGTGCGCCAACACTTCACCGTTTGGGTATCCAGGCGTTTGAACCAATGTTGATCGAAGGTAAAGCGATTCAGTTGCACCCACTAGTGTGTGCGGCATATAACGCCGACTTCGATGGTGACCAAATGGCGGTTCACGTTCCGTTGACTATCGAAGCGCAGCTTGAAGCTCGTGCCTTGATGATGTCTACGAACAACATCCTATCACCTGCAAACGGTGAACCGATCATCGTTCCTTCTCAGGACGTTGTATTGGGTCTGTACTATATGACTCGTGAGAAAATTAATGCCAAAGGCGAAGGCATGGCATTTTCTGACATCAAAGAAGTACACCGTGCGTATGGTGCTAAACAAGTTGAATTGCACGCGAAAGTAAAAGTACGTATCAGCCAAGTTGATACCACGCTTGATGGCGACAAAGTGCCATCTACTTTCATTGCAGATACAACAGTTGGTCGTGCCTTGTTGTTTGATATTGTTCCTGATGGCCTACCGTTCTCTGTGGTTAACCAAACCATGAAGAAGAAAGCGATCTCTAACTTGATCAACGAGTGTTACCGTAAAGTAGGCTTGAAAGAGAGCTGTATTTTTGCTGACCAATTGATGTACACAGGTTTTGCTTACGCAACGGCGTCTGGTTCTTCTGTTGGTGTTGATGACTTCGTTATTCCACCAGAGAAAGCGGCGATCATTGCTAAAGCAGAGGCAGAAGTTAAAGAAATCGAATACCAATATGCGGATGGTCTTGTTACGCAAGGCGAGAAGTACAACAAGGTAATCGATTTATGGTCTCGTACTAACGAAACTGTAACTGAAGCCATGATGAAAAACTTGGCAAAAGAGATGACTGTCAATAAAGCAGGTGAAACGGTTGAGCAGCAATCTTTCAACTCTGTATATATGATGGCCGACTCTGGTGCCCGTGGTAGTGTTGCGCAAATGCGTCAGTTGGGTGGTATGCGTGGTCTGATGGCGAAACCAGATGGTTCCATCATCGAAACACCAATCACTGCGAACTTCCGTGAAGGTCTGTCAGTACTTCAGTACTTTACTTCTACACACGGTGCTCGTAAGGGTCTAGCTGATACGGCATTGAAAACAGCAAACTCTGGTTACTTGACTCGTCGTCTAGTAGACGTAGCGCAGGATTTGGTTATCACTGAAGTAGATTGTGGTTCTACAAACGGTATTTCCGTTGCAGCCATGATTGAAGGTGGTGACGTAGTTGTGCCGCTAGGTCATCGCGTATTGGGTCGTGTAGTGGCTCAAGATGTTATTGACGGTAAAGGCGATTTCGTTCTTGCTGCTGGTACTTTGATTGACGAACATGATGTTCGTACTATTGAGGCGGCTGGTGTGGATGAAATGATCATTCGTTCTGTTATCACTTGTAATACACGTCATGGTGTATGTGCTAAGTGTTACGGCCGTGATCTTGCTCGTGGTCATCAGGTTAACATCGGTGAAGCGATTGGTGTTGTTGCAGCACAGTCTATCGGTGAACCAGGTACACAGTTGACAATGCGTACGTTCCACATTGGTGGTGCAGCATCTCGAGCTTCTGCGATCGATAGTGTTCAGGTGAAGAGTGCGGGTACGGTTCGTTTCAATAAAATGAAGAGTATCGAGCGTCACACTGGGCATCTAGTTGTTGCATCTCGTTCTTCTGAATTGGCAATTGCTGATGAAGCTGGTCGTGAGAAAGAGCGTTATAAGCTTCCTTACGGTGCGGTATTGAGCGTGCGTGAAGGTGATCAAGTTACTGCGGGTCAAATCGTCGCTAACTGGGATCCACATACACACCCAATCGTATCTGAGATGGAAGGTCGTCTTGAGTTCAGTGGTATGGAAGAGAACGTTACTATTCGTCGTCAATCTGACGAAATGACGGGCTTGACTACTATTGAAGTTATGGAGATGCGTGATCGTCCTTCTGCTGGTAAAGACATACGTCCGATGATTGCCGTAGTTGATGCACAGGGTAATCCTGTATTGATTCCAGGTACTGAGTCGCCAGTACAGTACATGCTTCCTGAAAAAGCATTGTTGAGCCTAGACCATGGTGCGACAGTGAAATCAGGTGAGGTTCTTGCACGTATTCCTCAAGAATCTATTGGTAACAAAGATATTACCGGTGGTTTGCCACGAGTGGCAGACCTATTCGAAGCGCGTCGTCCAAAAGATCCAGCTGTTATGGCGGAAACTAGCGGTGTGGTAAGCTTCGGTAAAGAAACAAAAGGTAAGATCCGTTTGGTTATCACTCCTCAAAACGGTGATGATCCAGTCGAGACTTTGATTCCTAAATGGCGTCAAATCAACATCTTTGATGGTGAAGAAGTGGCTAAAGGTGAGATTATTGCCGACGGTCCTTTGAGCCCTCATGACATTTTGCGTCTTCAAGGTGTAGAGGCTTTGGCTGATTACATTACGAATGAAGTGCAAGAAGTTTACCGCTTACAAGGCGTAGTAATTAACGATAAGCACATTGAAGTTATCGTTAACCAAATGTTGCGTAAAGTAGAAGTTGGTGAGTCTGGTGATACAGATCTTATTCAAGGTGATCAGGTTGAGTTTACTCATCTGCTAGATTCAAACGAAAAAGCCGAAGCTGAGGGCAAGTTCCCAGCTAAGTTTGAGCGTGTGCTTCTAGGTATCACGAAAGCTTCTTTGGCTACTGAGTCCTTTATATCAGCAGCATCTTTCCAAGAGACAACTCGAGTTCTTACGGAAGGTGCGGTAACTGGTAAGAAAGATCACTTACGTGGCTTGAAAGAAAACGTTGTTGTGGGTCGCTTGATACCAGCTGGTACAGGTTTGGCTTACCACAATGAGCGCAAGAGAAAGAAAGAGCTTGCGCTAGCAGCGAAGGAAGGAAGTTCGACAGTAAGTGCCTCTGATGTTGAAGAAGCATTGAGTGCTGCACTGAAAGACTAGTTATTTGCTGTTAAATCGTAAGGGAGGTGATTTTTTAGTCGCCTCCCTATTGACTGTTTTATAGGCGCAAATTAAACTTGCGCCTCCTTAATTTTGGCGATTTCCGTCATGAGAATTGGATTTGTGGAGCTTGTCTAATGGCAACCGTTAACCAGTTGGTTCGTAAACCACGTAAACGTAAAGTGGCAAAGAGTGACGTTCCTGCGTTACAAGCTTGTCCGCAACGCCGCGGTGTCTGCACTCGCGTATATACTACTACACCTAAAAAGCCTAACTCGGCTTTGCGTAAAGTATGTCGTGTTCGCTTGACTAACGGCTTCGAAGTTACTTCCTACATCGGTGGTGAAGGTCACAACCTGCAAGAACACAGCGTAGTGCTGATTCGCGGCGGTCGTGTAAAAGACCTTCCTGGTGTTCGTTACCACACAGTACGTGGTAGCTTGGATACTTCAGGCGTGCAAAATCGTAAGCAAGGCCGTTCTAAATACGGTACTAAACGTCCTAAGAAGTAAGCTAAAACGGCTTAATTCATCGTTTAGACATAATTTTTTAATACAGTAAGGCCGAGCAATAATTAAATTGTCTCGGGCGAACCTGAAGAGGATATAGATATGCCTAGAAGACGCGTCGTCGCTAAGCGTGAAATCCTTCCGGATCCTAAACACGGAAGCCAGATTCTCGCTAAATTTATCAACCATGTAATGGTTAGCGGTAAAAAATCTGTTGCAGAGAGCATCGTTTACAATGCGCTAAATACTGTAGCAGCTCGCGCTAAAACTGAAGAGCCGATGGCTATCTTCGAAAAAGCCTTGGAATCTATCCAGCCAATGGTTGAGGTTAAATCTCGCCGTGTTGGTGGTGCGACTTACCAAGTTCCTGTAGAAGTTCGTCCAGCTCGCCGCGCAGCTTTATCTATGCGTTGGTTGGTTGATGCTTCTCGTAAGCGTGGTGAAAAATCCATGGCTTTGCGTCTAGCTGGCGAAATCTTAGATGCTGCTGAAAACAAAGGTTCTGCTGTTAAGAAACGTGAAGACGTTCATCGCATGGCAGAAGCTAACAAAGCATTCTCTCACTACCGTTTCTAATCATCCGGAGAAGGATACACAGTGGCACGTAAAACACCTATCAACCGCTACCGTAATATCGGTATTTGTGCGCATGTTGATGCAGGTAAGACGACGACAACTGAGCGCGTTCTTTTCTATACAGGTCTGTCTCATAAAATTGGTGAAGTGCATGATGGTGCAGCAACAATGGATTGGATGGAGCAAGAGCAAGAGCGTGGTATCACGATAACTTCAGCAGCAACAACATGCTTCTGGAGTGGAATGAATAAGCAGTTTGAAGAGCACCGTGTCAATATTATAGACACACCTGGGCACGTAGATTTTACTATTGAAGTAGAACGTTCTTTACGTGTGTTAGATGGTGCTGTTGTTGTGCTTTGTGGTTCTTCGGGTGTGCAGCCTCAAACTGAGACGGTTTGGCGTCAAGCAAACAAGTATGAAGTTCCACGTATGGTTTTCGTCAATAAGATGGATCGTACTGGGGCTGATTTCTTTTCTGTTGTTCGTCAGTTAAAAACTCGTCTTGGGGCTAATGCTGTTCCAATACAGATCAATGTCGGCACTGAAGAAGATTTCAGAGGTGTGATCGATTTGGTTTTGATGAAGACTATAGTGTGGAGTGAAGAAGATCATGGGATGACTTTCTCTTTAGAGGATATTCCTGATGACTTGCTTGATGATGCTCTAGAGTGGCGTGAGCACATGGTTGAGGCGGCAGCTGAGGCAAATGATGAATTGATGGATAAATACCTTGAAGAGGGTGAGTTATCTGTTGATGAGATAAAAAGTGGTCTGCGAATTCGCACGCTATCCAATGAAATTGTCTTGGTGACGTGTGGTTCGGCCTTTAAAAATAAAGGCGTTCAGGCTGTTTTGGATGCTGTTGTTGAATATTTGCCTTCACCGCTTGAAGTAAAAGCGATTGAAGGTACGCTTGAAGATGGTGAGACTGTTGTAACACGAATTGCTAATGATGATGATCCGTTTTCATCGTTGGCTTTCAAGATAGCGACAGACCCATTTGTTGGTACATTAACATTTATTCGAGTGTATTCTGGAGTGTTGCGTTCAGGAGATGCGGTTTACAATTCTGTTAAGCAGAAGCGTGAGCGTATTGGTCGAATGGTTCAGATGCATGCTAATAATCGCGAAGAAATCAAAGAAGTATTGGCGGGTGATATTGCTGCTATCGTGGGTATGAAATACGTAACTACGGGTGATACGCTTTGTGATATGAATAATGTTGTTGTGCTTGAGCGTATGGAGTTTCCAGAGCCTGTTATATCTGTAGCTGTTGAGCCAAAATCTCAGGCTGATCAAGATAAAATGGGTGTTGCGCTGGGTAAATTAGCGCAAGAAGATCCTTCTTTTCGAGTGGAAACGCATGAAGAGACGGGTCAAACAATTATTTCCGGTATGGGTGAGCTGCACCTTGATATACTTGTTGATCGTATGCGTCGCGAGTTTAAGGTGGAGGCGAACATTGGTAAGCCTCAGGTTTCCTATCGGGAGAAAATTCGCAAAGAAGTGGTGGTTAATCACAAATTTGTGCGTCAATCCGGTGGTCGTGGTCAATACGGTCACGTCGTAATGAAGTTAATCCCTACTGATAAAGATGGGCTTGAATTTGTTAACGAGATTGTTGGTGGTGCTATTCCTAAAGAATACATCCCTGCAGTAGAAAAGGGTGTTTCAGAGCAAATGAAGAACGGTGTAATCGCTGGCTATCCATTGTTGGGTATCAAGGTTGTACTGATCGATGGTTCATTCCATGATGTTGACTCTAATGAAATGGCCTTTAAAATTGCAGCTTCTCAGGGGTTAAGAAAGGGAGCGGCTGATGCTGATCCTTGCGTTCTTGAACCTGTAATGAAAGTGGAAGTTGTAACTCCTGAAGAATACATGGGTGATGTGATGGGTGACCTGAATCGTCGTCGTGGTGTTGTTCAGGGGATGGACGATTCCCCGTCAGGGAAAATTATTCGTGCTGAAGTTCCTCTTGGGGAGATGTTCGGATATGCAACTGATGTGCGTAGCTTGTCGCAAGGGCGTGCAAGTTATGCAATGGAGTTTGAGAAATACGCTGAAGCACCGGCTAGTGTGGCAGACGCGATCATCAAAAATGAAGATTAATCATCATACTTACTAATTCTTAAGGTGTATGTATCATGGCAAAGAGTAAATTTGAACGTAATAAACCACACGTTAACGTTGGCACTATCGGTCACGTTGACCACGGTAAAACAACTCTAACTGCAGCATTGACTCGCGTATGTGCAGAAGTGTACGGCGGTACAGCTGTTGCTTTTGATGGTATCGACAATGCTCCAGAAGAGCGCGAGCGTGGTATCACTATCTCTACTTCTCACGTAGAGTATGATTCTCCAGTGCGTCACTACGCACACGTAGATTGTCCTGGACACGCCGATTATGTTAAAAACATGATCACTGGTGCTGCTCAAATGGACGGCGCAATCCTAGTTTGTGGTGCGACTGATGGCCCTATGCCTCAGACTCGTGAGCACATCCTTCTTTCTCGTCAAGTAGGCGTTCCTTACATCGTTGTTTTCTTGAACAAGTCTGACTTGTTGGCTGAAGACTGTGGTGGTGCGGATTCTGAAGAATACGCTGAAATGCTAGAATTGGTTGAGATGGAATTGCGTGACCTTCTTTCTGAATACGACTTCCCAGGTGATGACACTCCAATCATCCCAGGTTCTGCGCTAATGGCGTTGAAAGGCGAAGACGACAACGAAATGGGTACTACTGCAGTACGTAAACTAGTTGAAACACTAGATTCTTACATTCCTGAGCCAGAGCGTGCTATTGATGGTGCATTCTTGATGCCTATCGAGGATGTGTTCTCTATCCAGGGTCGTGGTACTGTTGTTACTGGTCGTGTTGAGCGTGGTATCATCAAAATCCAAGAAGAAGTTGAGATCGTTGGTATCGTTGATACTACTAAAACAACTTGTACTGGTGTAGAAATGTTCCGTAAGCTTCTAGACGAAGGTCGTGCTGGTGAGAACTGTGGTATTCTTCTACGTGGTACTAAGCGTGAAGATGTGCAACGTGGCCAAGTATTGGCTAAGCCTGGTTCAATCACTCCTCACACTGAGTTTGAAGCAGAAGTTTACGTATTGGGTAAAGATGAAGGTGGTCGCCACACTCCATTCTTCAAAGGTTACCGTCCACAGTTCTACTTCCGTACAACTGACGTAACTGGTGCGTGTTCTCTACCTGAAGGCGTAGAAATGGTTATGCCTGGTGATAACATTCAAATGACTGTTGAGCTAATTCACCCAATCGCGATGAACGAAGGTCTACGTTTCGCGATCCGTGAAGGTGGTCGTACAGTTGGTGCTGGTGTTGTAGCTAAAATCCTTAAGTAATTAGATATTAATATTTGATTACTTTGATTTAGAAAAGGCCATCCGCATATCGGATGGCCTTTTTATTTTTATGGTTTATTTTGTTTGTTCGAAATTGGTTACTTGACAACCAGTTTTTGAATGGCTAATATTCGCCGTCCTTAAAAAAGGATTGTGGCTTAATAAATGTACAATTAAGTCATTAAAACATTGTATTTGGAGTTGGAAATGCAAAGCCAAAAAATCCGTATTCGTCTGAAAGCGTTTGATCATCGTCTGATCGATGCTTCAACACAAGAAATTGTGGACACAGCGAAACGTACAGGTGCGCAAGTGCGTGGACCGATTCCACTTCCTACTCGCAAAGAGCGTTATACAGTATTGATTTCTCCACACGTAAACAAAGATGCGCGTGATCAGTATGAAATCCGTACACACAAACGTGTTCTAGATATCGTTGAGCCAACAGAAAAAACTGTTGATGCTCTTATGAAGCTAGATCTTGCGGCAGGCGTGGAAGTACAAATTTCTTTGGGTTAATAACTCAAGGTTTGGGGTGCGACAACCGGCTGGTTATCAGTCGGCTATATGCACAATAGTGGAATGATCTGGAATGATCAGCCGTAGCGGGTGATAGCCCCATACACAACTGGCAAGTGAGGTAAAAAATGGCTATTCAATTAGTCGGACGCAAAGCCGGTATGACACGTATCTTCACTGAAGATGGTGTATCCGTGCCAGTAACCGTCATCGAGGTTGAACCGAACCGCGTTACTCAGGTGAAAACAGCAGAAACTGATGGCTACCAAGCTATTCAAGTTACTGTAGGTTCTCGCCGTTCGAGCCGCGTTAACAAAGCTGCTGCGGGTCATTATGCAAAAGCGAATGTTGAAGCAGGTCGTGGTTTGTGGGAGTTCCGCCTGGCAGGTGACGAAAAAGAAATCAATGTTGGTGATGAGCTGACTGTTGCTGATTTCGAATCTATCCAAATGGTTGATGTAACTGGTCAATCAAAGGGTAAAGGGTTTCAAGGTGCCATCAAGCGTCATAATTTTAGTATGCAAGACGCTACTCATGGTAACTCGTTGTCTCACCGTGCACCTGGTTCTATCGGCCAATGTCAAACACCTGGTCGTGTTTGGAAAGGCAAGAAGATGGCTGGCCATATGGGTGCTGCACAAGTAACTACTCAATCACTAGAAGTGGTTCGTGTAGACACAGAACGTAACCTTATCCTAGTGAAAGGTGCCGTACCTGGTGCAGTAAATGGTGATGTTATTCTTCAATCAGCTGTTAAAGCTCGCTAAGAGGGGTAGACAATGAACTTGAATCTAACAGGCGCGGAAGGAACTGTAGAAGTTTCTGATGTAGCCTTTGCTCGTGAATATAACGAAGCGTTGGTTCACCAAGTAGTTACATCTTACTTGGCTGGCGCTCGTCAAGGCTCACGTGCACAAAAAACACGCTCTGAAGTAGCGGGTGGTGGACGCAAACCTTGGAAACAAAAAGGTTCTGGTCGTGCGCGCGCAGGTACTATCCGTAGCCCTTTATGGCGCTCAGGTGGTGTTACTTTCGCTGCGAAACCACAAGATCACTCTCAGAAAGTGAACAAGAAGATGTACCGTGCAGCAATGCGCACCATCTGGTCTGAACTTGTACGTCAAGACCGTCTTGTTGTTGTTGAAGATCTTAAATTGGAAGCTCCAAAAACTAAGCTCTTCATAGCAAAAATGGCAGAATTGAATATTGAGAACGCTTTGATTGTTTCCCATAATTTGGATGACAATTTATTCTTAGCGGCTCGCAACATTCCTAACGTAGATGTACGTGATGCAGCGTCTATCGACCCTGTTAGCTTGATTGCTTACGACAAAGTGTTGGTGACAGTTGGTGCTCTGAAACAAGTTGAGGAGGCACTAGCATGATCGGCGAACGTATTTATAAAGTTCTGTTGGGTCCACACATTTCCGAAAAAGCAACGATCGTAGCCGAAGGCAATGGTCAATATGTTTTTCGTGTAACTGGTGATGCAACGAAACCTGAAATCAAACAAGCTATCGAAGCGCTTTTTGAAGTCAAAGTTGAGTCTGTTCGCACGTTGAACCATAAAGGTAAAACAAAGCGTACAGTTCGTGGTCTAGGTAAGCGTAAAGACGTGAAAAAAGCGTATGTGCGTTTAGCTGAAGGTCAAGACATTGATTTCATGGTCGCTGAATAAGGGGAGATAGGTCAATGGCTGTTGTTAAAAGTAAGCCAACGTCTGCAGGCCGTCGTCACGTTGTTAAAGTTACCAACAACGATTTGCACAAAGGCGCACCATATGCACCTTTGCTAGACACAAAAAGCAAATCTGGTGGACGTAACAATAACGGACGCATCACTACGCGTCACGTAGGTGGTGGTCATAAGCAGCATTACCGTATGGTTGATTTTCGTCGTAATAAAGATGGAATTTCTGCGGTAGTTGAGCGTTTGGAATATGATCCAAACCGTTCTGCAAATATTGCATTGATTAGATATGCTGATGGTGAGCGTCGTTACATTATCGCTTCCAAAGGTATGGTCGCTGGCAATATCGTTTTTAGTGGTGCAGATGCGCCTATCAAAGCTGGTAATACTTTGCCTCTGCAAAACATACCAGTTGGTAGTACCGTACACTGTGTCGAGCTTAAGCCAGGTAAAGGTGCGCAAGTTGCACGTTCCGCTGGTGCTTCTGCTCAGCTAGTTGCTCGTGAAGGTCGTTACGTTACCCTTCGCCTACGTTCAGGTGAGATGCGTAAAGTATTGACGGAATGTCGCGCTACTTTAGGTGAAGTATCAAACTCTGAGCATAGCTTGCGAGTTCTTGGTAAAGCTGGTGCTACGCGTTGGCGTGGTGTTCGTCCTACCGTTCGCGGTGCGGCGATGAACCCAGTGGATCACCCACATGGTGGTGGTGAAGGTCGTAGCAAAGGTGGTCGCCACCCAGTTACGCCATGGGGTGTGCCTACTAAAGGTTACAAAACACGCAGCAACAAGCGTACTGACAAACTTATTGTACGTCGCCGTACTAAGTAATAAGAGGAAACGACTGTGCCACGTTCACTAAAAAAAGGTCCTTTTATCGACCTTCATTTGTTGAAAAAGGTAGAGGCTGCGGTAGAGAAAAATGATCGTCGTCCAATTAAAACTTGGTCACGCCGTTCTACTATCTTCCCTGATTTTGTAGGGTTGACTATCGCTGTCCATAATGGTCGCCAGCATGTTCCAGTTCTAGTAACTGAAGATATGGTCGGTCATAAATTGGGTGAGTTCGCTCCGACCCGTACATATCGTGGTCATGCTGCGGACAAGAAAGCCAAACGGTAATAAGGGGTATTAACATGAGTGAAGTAAAAGCTTCATTGAAGGGTGCTCGCCTCTCAGCGCAGAAGGCCCGTTTGGTTGTAGATCAAATCCGCGGCAAATCTGTTAGCGAAGCACTGAACATTTTAACGTTCAGTCCTAAGAAGGCGGCAGTAATTGTTAAGAAGGTACTAGAGTCTGCTATAGCTAACGCTGAGCATAACGAAGGTGCTGATGTAGATGACTTGCGAGTGTCTACGGCTTACGTTGATGAGGCTATGACTCTGAAGCGTATTATGCCACGTGCCAAAGGCCGTGCTGACCGTATTCTAAAACGCGGTTGCCATATCACAGTTAAAGTCGCTGACTAATTAGGAGAAACCCAATGGGTCAGAAGGTTCATCCAACTGGTATACGCCTAGGGATAGTTAAAGATCATACTTCTACTTGGTATGCGAATAACCAAAACTACTCTAAGCTGTTATTAAACGATCTTCAGGTTCGTGCGTTCCTGGAGAAAAAATTGGTCCAGGCTTCTGTTTCTCGTATCGAGATTCAGCGTCCTGCTCAGACAGCTCGTATTACAATTCACACTGCCCGTCCGGGTATCGTGATTGGTAAGAAAGGCGAAGATGTTGAGAAACTACGTAATGCAGTTTCTGAAATGATGGGCGTACCTGTCCACATCAACATCGAAGAAATTCGCAAGCCTGAAATGGATGCTAAATTGGTTGCGCAAAATATTGCTAGCCAACTTGAGCGTCGCGTAATGTTCCGTCGTGCTATGAAGCGCGCAGTACAAAATGCTATGCGTGCAGGCGCGAAAGGTATCAAGGTTCAGGTAAGTGGTCGTTTAGGCGGTGCAGAAATTGCACGTGCTGAGTGGTACCGTGAAGGCCGTGTGCCTCTGCACACTCTACGCGCTGACATTGACTACGCTACTTATGAAGCTGCTACAACTTACGGCATCATTGGCGTAAAAGTGTGGATCTTCAAAGGCGAAATCTTGGGCGGTATTGAACAAGTGCGAGCTGATAAAGGCGCACAAAAGAAGAAGTCTAAGTAGGGGGTAAGTCATGTTACAACCGAAACGTACTAAGTTCCGCAAAATGCAGAAAGGCCGTAACCGCGGTCTTGCTCTTCGCGGAAACCAAGTTAGCTTTGGTGAATTCGGATTGAAGTCCACAGAACGTGGTCGTCTTACAGCTCGTCAAATTGAAGCGGCGCGTCGTGCAATGACTCGTCACATCAAGCGTGGCGGCAGAATCTGGATTCGTGTGTTCCCTGATAAGCCGATTACTCAGAAACCTCTTGAGGTTCGTCAGGGTAAAGGTAAGGGTAGCGTAGAATACTGGGTTGCACAGATTCAACCTGGCAAGATGCTTTATGAAGTTGAGGGCGTTTCAGAACAGTTAGCACGCGAAGCGTTCGCGTTGGCTGCTGCTAAGCTTCCTCTGTCCACAACTTTCGTAACGCGTACGGTGATGTAGATGAAAGCAAAAGAAATGCAAGAAAAGTCTGTAGCTGAGCTACAAGCGACCTTGATTGAACTGCTACGTGAGCAATTTACTCTGCGCATGCAGAAAGCCACTGGTCAGTTAGCGCAAACTCATTTGCTCTCGCAAGTTCGCCGCAATATCGCACGTGTTAAAACCGTGCTAAATGATAAGGCAGGTAACTAAGATGGCAGAAACAAAAGCGCGTATAGCTACTGGTAAAGTAGTAAGCGATAAGATGGATAAAACCATCACGGTACTAGTTGAGCGTACAGAAAAACACCCTTTATACGGTAAGTTTATACGTCGTTCAACTAAACTACACGCTCACGATGAAAACAATGAGTGCCAAATCGGTGATTTAGTTAAGGTCGTAGAAACACGCCCTTACTCTAAGTCTAAGACTTGGAAACTGGTTCAAGTTGTAGAGAAAGCAGCAGCTGTATAAGCTGCTCCTTCCTTCGTGAGACTTGTTATCTAATTTGATTGGAGAGCAGTAATGATTCAAACAGAATCGATGCTTGATGTTGCAGATAACAGCGGCGCAAAGCGTGTTCAGTGTATTAAAGTACTGGGTGGCTCACATCGTCGTTATGCTGCTATCGGTGACATTATTAAGGTCACAGTGAAAGAAGCGATCCCACGTGGTCGTGTTAAAAAAGGGCAGGTTCTTAACGCAGTTGTCGTTAGAACTAGAAAAGGTGTTCGTCGTTCTGATGGTTCAGTGATCCGTTTTGATGTAAACTCAGCGGTTCTATTGAATGCTTCAGGGCAGCCTATTGGTACTCGTATCTTTGGCCCTGTAACACGTGAATTGCGTACTGAGCAGTTCATGAAAATTGTTTCTCTTGCGCCTGAAGTGCTGTAAGAGGGAGAGGGGACATTATGCGTAAAATCAAACGTAACGACGAAGTTATCGTGATTGCTGGGAAAGATAAAGGCAAACGCGGTAAAGTTGTTAAAGTAGTAGGCGAAAACCGAGTTCTAGTTTCTGGCGTTAATACTGTTAAGAAACACGAGAAACCAAACCCTATGAAGGGTTCAACTGGTGGTATCGTTGAACAAGAAGCACCTATCCAGGTTTCCAATGTAGCCATTTATAATAGTGCTACGGGTAAAGCGGATCGCGTCGGCTTTAAATTGAACGAAGACGGTACGAAAGTACGTGTTTTTAAATCAAATAGTGAAGCGATCGACGCCTAAGAGCGAGAATTATAGCCATGGCGAGACTTAAGCAAGTTTATAAAGATCAAGTTGTAGCAAAACTTACAGAAGAGTTTAGCTACAAAAACGTGATGGAAGTGCCTAAAATCACTAAAATCACTTTAAATATGGGTGTTGGTGAAGCTATCGCAGACAAGAAACTTCTTGAGCATGCGGTAAATGATCTTGAAGCACTTAGCGGCCAGAAAGTTGTAGTGACTAAGGCTCGTAAATCTGTAGCAGGCTTTAAAATCCGTGACGGTTACCCGATCGGTTGTAAAGTTACTCTGCGTGGCGAGCGTATGTGGGATTTCTTCGACCGTTTGGTAGATGTTGCCATTCCACGTATCCGTGACTTCCGTGGACTTAATCCTAAGTCTTTTGACGGTCGTGGTAACTACAGTATGGGTGTTAAAGAGCAAATCATCTTCCCAGAGATCGATTACGATAAAGTGGATCGTGTACGTGGTATGGATATTACCATTACAACGACTGCTCGTACCGATGAAGAAGGTCGTGCTTTGCTAGCAGCCTTTAGTTTCCCTTTCAAGAAATAAGAGGTAGGAATCATGGCTAAAGTATCAATGATTCAGCGCGAAGCAAAACGTACCAAATTAGTAGCTAAATTCGCTGAAAAGCGTGCGGCTCTAAAAGCGATCATTAGCGACGTTAATGCATCGGACGATGAAAAGTGGGATGCAACGCTTAAATTACAAGCGCTTCCACGCGATTCATCTTCTTCACGCCAACGTAACCGTTGCCAAATTACAGGTCGTCCGCACGGTGTATACCGTCGCTTCGGTCTGTCTCGTATCAAACTGCGTGAAGCAGCGATGCGTGGCGACGTACCTGGCTTGAAGAAAGCTAGTTGGTAAGCAAGTAGAGCGCGATCATAATACATGGCAGTGAGTGGAGTGTCTAAATACTGGACATTCTGCTCGCTGCTGTGTACTATGCGCGAGCTCTATTTGCTGCACAATGGTTTTTAAATTAGGAGCTCTTAAATGAGTATGCAAGATACCCTTGCGGATATGTTTACACGTATTCGTAATGCACAGATGGCTGCAAAGACCTCTGTGAGCATGCCTTCATCAAAAATGAAGACATCGATTGCTGCTGTTCTACGCGAAGAAGGTTACGTAGGTAACTTTTCTGTAGACGAGGCAATAAAACCGACGCTTACTATCGAGTTGAAATACTACGAAGGTAAGCCAGTTATCGAACAAATCAAACGCGCATCTCGCCCAAGTTTGCGTCAATACAAAGGCACTAGTGCTCTACCAAAAGTAGAAGCTGGCCTTGGTGTTGCAATCATCTCTACCTCTAAAGGTGTGATGACAGACCGTGCAGCTCGTGCTGCTGGTATCGGTGGCGAAGTAATCTGCACAGTATTCTAGGAGTTAGTATGTCTCGAGTTGCTAATAGTCCCGTGACGCTTCCTAGTGGTGTAGATTTAACCCTAAATGGACAAACTGTCGTTGTTAAAGGCGGTAAAGGTTCTTTAGAGTTTAATATTCACACAAGCGTACAAGTGTCTAAAGAAGAAAATGTTATTACCTTCGCTGCGCGCGATGGTGCAAAACAAAGCCGTGCCTTAGCTGGTACAACTCGTGCTTTGGTTAACAACATGGTTGTTGGTGTTAGTCAAGGTTTTGAGAAAAGATTGTTTCTTCAAGGTGTTGGTTACCGTGCTGCGCTTAAAGGCAATGTACTTAACCTGTCTCTGGGTTTTTCTCATCCAGTAGATTACGAACTTCCTGAAGGCGTAACAGCTGAATGTGCTTCTCAAACAGAAATTGTGATCCGTGGCATTGATAAACAAGCCGTTGGTCAAGTTGCTGCAGAAGTTCGCGGTTTCCGTCCGCCAGAGCCATATAAAGGCAAAGGTGTTCGCTATTCTGACGAAGTAATTCGTCGTAAAGAAGCTAAGAAGAAGTAGGTAGGCATTCATGAACACTAAAAAACAATCTCGGATTCGTCGTGCACGTCGTGCTCGCTTGCATATTCGTGACTTAGGTGCGAATCGTCTTACTGTACATCGCACACCACGCCATATGTATGCTCAAGTGATTTCTCCTTGTGGTAGTAAAGTGCTAGCTAGTGCTTCTACTCTTGAAGAAGCTCTTCGTGGCTCGGCGACTGGTAATAAAGTAGCGGCTAAAGAAGTCGGTACTTTGATTGCTACGCGCGCTAAAGCAGCAGGCGTCACTTCGGTCGCTTTTGACCGTTCTGGCTTTAAATACCATGGTCGCGTTCAAGTTCTTGCTGACGCTGCACGTGAAGCCGGTCTAGAGTTTTAAGGGGTAGCAAATGGCAGTTAATGATCAACAAACTAGCGATCTCCAAGAGAAGCTGGTTCAAGTAAACCGCGTTGCTAAAGTTGTAAAGGGTGGTCGTATCTTCTCTTTTACAGCTTTAACAGTTGTTGGTGACGGTAATGGTAAAGTTGGCTTTGGTCGTGGTAAAGCGCGCGAAGTTCCTCAAGCTATTCAAAAAGCAATGGAACAAGCTCGTCGTAACATGGTTTCTGTAAGACTTGATGGCGATACCCTTCAGTATCCTATTAAAGCAAGTCACGGAGCATCTAAAGTGTTTATGCAACCAGCGTCTCCAGGTACTGGTGTTATCGCCGGTGGTGCAATGCGTGCGGTTCTAGAAATCGTTGGCGTTCATAACGTTTTGGCGAAATGTTACGGCTCTACAAACCCAGTAAACGTAGTTCGTGCTACGATTAAAGGTTTGCAGGATATGAAAGCACCTGAACAAATCGCGGCAAAACGCGGTAAGTCAGTCGATCAAATTTTGGGGTAATGTGTCATGGCGAATAATACCATCACAGTTCAACTAACCCGCAGCCCGATCGGTCGTCTTCCAAAGCACCGTGAAACTGTTAAAGGCTTGGGTTTGCGTAAAGTTGGCCAAACACGTGAGTTGGAAGATACTCCTTCTGTACGTGGCATGGTTAATAAAGTTTATTATATGGTTAAAGTGGTAGGGGAATAACATGTTCTTAAATACACTTCGTCCTGGCGAAGGTAGCAAACATGCTCCTAAACGTGTTGGTCGCGGCATTGGTAGCGGCTTGGGTAAAACTGGCGGACGTGGCCATAAAGGTCTTAAGTCTCGTTCTGGTGGCTCAGTAAAACCTGGTTTTGAAGGTGGTCAAATGCCTTTGCAGCGTCGTCTGCCAAAATTCGGTTTTACTTCACGTCAGGCAAAGTATGTTGCTGAAGTTCGTTTAAACGAGCTTGCTGCTGTAAATGCTGAAGTTGTAGATTTGGCTGCTCTTAAAGGCGCCGACATTCTTGGTCATCAAATTAAGACTGCTCGTGTGATTTTGTCTGGTTCAATCGACAAAGCTATCACAGTTCGTGGTCTTAAGGTGACTAAAGGTGCTCGTGCCGCTATTGAAGCAGCTGGCGGAAAAGTCGAGGAATAAATGGCAAAGCGTGGCTCACTACCAGCTGGTATGCAAAACGGATTAAGCGAGCTTTGGGCTCGTATTCGTTTCGTATTTCTAGCAATTATTGTATACCGAATCGGTGCGCACATTCCTGTTCCAGGTATTAATCCTGACAGACTGTCTGCGTTGTTTGATCAAAATGAAGGCACTATTCTGAGTTTATTTAACGTATTCTCAGGGGGCGCGCTTGAGCGCATGAGTATTTTTGCGCTTGGGATTTTGCCCTATATTTCTGCCTCTATTATTATGCAGTTATTGACGGTTGTGAGCCCGCAGCTAGAGCAGCTAAAGAAAGAGGGTGAAGCGGGTCGTCGCAAGATTACTCAGTACACTCGTTACGGTACCGTGCTTCTTGCTCTTGTCCAATCTGCTAGTATGGCGGTTGGTTTGGCAAGTCAAGGGATCTCGTTCAGTAATGGTATGGAATTCTATGCTGTTGCAGTTGTGACTCTTGTTGCTGGTACTGTTTTCTTGATGTGGTTAGGTGAGCAAGTTACTGAAAAAGGGATTGGTAATGGTATATCCATTCTTATCTTCGCAGGTATCGTTGCAGGCTTGCCATCTGCTTTAGGTCGTTCGTTTGAGTCGGCTCGTCAAGGCGATATCAATATTTTAGCTTTGTTGCTAATTGGTATATTAGCCATTGCGACTATCGCATTCGTTGTTTTCATCGAACGCGGTCAACGTCGTATAACGGTTAATTATGCTAAGCGTCAGCAAGGCAAAAAAGTATTTGCTGCACAAAAGAGTCATTTGCCTCTTAAAGTGAATATGGCTGGTGTGATTCCACCTATTTTCGCTTCAAGTATCCTTTTGTTCCCAGCTTCGATTGGCCAATGGTTCGGTCAAGGTGAAGGAATGGAATGGTTGCAAAATATCTCTTTGGCTCTAGCTCCTGGGCAACCGCTCTATGTGCTGTTGTTTGCGATAGCAATTGTATTCTTTTGCTTCTTCTATACGGCGCTAGTGTTCAACCCTAAAGATGTGGCAGATAACTTGAAAAAATCCGGTGCTTTTTTGCCGGGTATTCGTCCAGGCGATCATACAGCTCGATATATTGACGGTGTAATGACTCGTTTGACACTGTTTGGTGCTTTATACATCACTCTAGTGTCTCTGATGCCTCAGTTCTTTGTTGTTGCGTGGAATGTTCCATTCTACTTTGGCGGTACTTCTATGTTAATCGTAGTGGTAGTTGTCATGGACTTTATGTCGCAAGTTCAAAGTCATTTGATGAGTCAGCAATACGAATCATTAATGAAGAAATCTAATCTGACTGGTTATGGTCCAAATGGCCTAATGCGTTAAGCGTAGGTTGGAGTTGAACATGAAAGTACGTGCATCTGTAAAGAAAATCTGTCGTAACTGCAAAATCGTTCGTCGTAACGGTTCAGTTCGAGTGATTTGCGTTGAGCCTCGTCACAAACAGCGTCAAGGTTAATAGCGAGTTCGCTCGATGATGGGAAAGGGTGGTTGATTTATGGCCTAAAGATAGGCATAATCAGCCGCCCTCATGATAGTAAAGTGATGAATTAACATATAATCATCAATAACAACGGAGTAAAGTGAATGGCTCGTATAGCCGGTGTCAATATTCCTGACAATAAACATGCGGTCATTTCTCTGACTTACATCTTCGGAATTGGTCGCACTCGTTCTCGCGCTATTTGCGCTGCTACGGGTGTTGCTGAAACTGCGAAAATTGGTTCATTAAGTGATGATATCCTTGATGAACTTCGTGGCGAAGTTGCTAAGTATACTGTAGAGGGTGACTTACGTCGTGAAGTCAGTATGTCTATCAAACGTTTGATGGACCTAGGTTGTAATCGCGGGATTCGTCATCGCCGCAGCCTACCAGTTCGTGGTCAACGTACCAAAACGAACGCTCGTACACGAAAAGGCCCTCGTAAGCCTATTCGTAAGTAATTTAAACGCGTTTCGCTCTAGCCACTAAGTTTGCTAGAGCTGAGCATTAAATAGGAAAGTGCAATATGGCTAAGCCAGCTACGCGCAACACCAAGAAAAAAGTCAAAAAGACGGTCGTCGACGGTGTTGCTCATGTACACGCGTCATTTAATAACACGATCGTGACTATCACTGACCGCCAAGGCAATGCTTTGTCTTGGGCTACTGCAGGTGGTTCTGGTTTTCGCGGATCTCGTAAAAGTACTCCTTTCGCAGCTCAAGTAGCAGCGGAACGTGCCGGTACTGTCGCACAAGAGTTCGGCCTTAAAAACGTTGACGTAATGATTAAGGGCCCAGGTCCTGGTCGTGAGTCCGCAGTTCGTGCATTAAATGCATTGGGCTTGCGTATCAATAACATCACAGATGTGACGCCAATTCCGCACAACGGTTGCCGTCCACCTAAGAAACGTCGCGTTTAATTGAGGAGACAGATACATGGCTCGTTATATAGGTCCAACTTGTAAGTTGTCTCGTCGTGAAGGTACCGACTTGCAATTGAAGAGCGGTTCACGCGCTCTTGAGTCGAAATGTAAAGTAGAAACGGTTCCAGGTGTGCACGGTGCACGTCGCGGTCGCCTTTCTGAATACGGCTTGCAACTACGTGAGAAACAAAAAGTACGTCGTATGTACGGTATTCTTGAAAAACAATTCCGTAATTACTATAAATCTGCTGCTCGTCTTAAAGGTGCTACTGGTGAAAACCTTCTGCAACTTTTGGAATCACGTTTAGATAACGTTGTATATCGCGCAGGTTTTGGTTCTACACGTGCAGAAGCTCGTCAACTAGTAGGCCATAAAGGTATTCTAGTTAATGGCGCTACGGTTAACATTCCGTCTTACCAAGTTAAAGCTGGTGACGTTGTGTCTATCCGTGAAAAAGCTAAGAAGCAATTGCGTGTACAAAGCGCACTAGAGCTATCTAAAGGTCGTGCACCGATCCATTGGATCGAAGTTGATTCAACTAAACTGGAAGCTACTTACAAAGCACTTCCAGAACGTGCCGATTTATCAGCTGAAATTAATGAGAACCTAATTGTCGAACTTTACTCTAAGTAAGTTGGTGATTAGGATTAAGAAATAGGTGGATCTATGCAGCGTTCAGTGAGCGAATTGTTAACCCCACGCAACATTGAAGTTCAGGAACTAGGCAACTGTCGCGCTAAAGTTACACTGCAACCGCTAGAACGTGGTTTTGGTCATACTTTGGGTAACGCACTGCGCCGTATCCTGCTTTCTTCAATGCCAGGTTGTGCGATTGTTGAAGTTGAAATCGACGGTGTATTACACGAATACAGCGCAATCGAAGGGGTTAAAGAAGATGTAATTGAAATTCTTCTTAACCTGAAAGGAGTTGCGATCGCTCTACACGGGCAAGATGAAGCAACTCTTACTCTAAGTAAAAAAGGTCCTGGTATCGTAACAGCTGGAGATATCCAGTTGGTTGCTGATGCAGAGATCGCTAACCCGGATCACATTATTGCGCACTTAGATGACACTGCTGAGTTAACTATGCAGATCAAAGTCGCACGTGGCCGTGGTTATGAGCCTGCTGATGCTCGTGTTGCTGGCGACGATGAGACTCGTCCAATCGGTCGCTTGCAACTGGATGCCTCATTCAGCCCTGTTCGCCGTGTTGCGTACAGTGTCGATAATGCTCGTGTAGAGCAGCGTACAGACTTAGATAAGTTAGTCTTAGACATCGAATCTAATGGTACTATCGATCCTGAAGAAGCAATTCGTCGTGCAGCGACTATTTTACAACAGCAAATCGCGGTTTTTGTCGCCCTTGAAAGCGAAAGCGAAGCACCTGTTGTAGAAGAAGAGGATGAGATTGATCCAATTTTGCTACGCCCGGTTGATGATCTTGAATTGACCGTTCGCAGTGCTAACTGTTTAAAAGCAGAGAACATTTATTACATCGGTGATTTGATTCAACGTACTGAGGTTGAGCTTCTTAAGACGCCTAACCTAGGTAAGAAGTCGTTAACTGAAATCAAAGATGTTTTAGCACAGCGTGGTTTGTCTTTGGGAATGCGTTTAGAGAATTGGCCACCGGCTAGTTTGAAAGACGATAGCAAAGTTCTAGCTCGCTAGGTCATTGTTCCCTGACCACCGTAGTTTGGTAAGGAATGTAAAATGCGTCATCGTAAGAGTGGACGTCACTTAAACCGTACTAGCTCACATCGTAAAGCGATGTTTAAAAACATGGCTGCTTCTTTGTTCGAACACGAAGTTATTAAAACTACGTTGCCGAAAGCTAAAGAACTACGTCGTGTTGCTGAGCCGTTGATAACATTGGCGAAAGTTGATTCTGTTGCGAATCGTCGCCTTGCCTTTGCTCGTACTCGTAGCAAAGATGCAGTAGGTAAATTGTTCACTGAACTTGGTCCTCGTTACCAAGCTCGTCCTGGTGGTTATGTTCGCATTCTTAAATGTGGCTTCCGCTCAGGTGACAACGCACCTATGGCTTATGTTGAATTGGTCGATCGTCCAGTTGCAGAAGCCGCTGAGTAATATCAGTTTGTAATAAAAAGCCGAGCTAATAGCTCGGCTTTTTTTGCTAAAAATTTAGCGGATATTTAGGCGCAAAAAAACACCCGATGAAGTATAGATTCATCGGGTGTTTTTATTTATCTATGAAATACTAGTTAAGCATTTGTTTTAAGAATCGCCCAGTATGAGACTTCTCTGCTTTAGCGATATCCTCAGGTGTACCTTCAGCGACTATGTATCCTCCGCCGCTACCACCTTCGGGACCTAAATCTACGATCCAGTCGGCGGTTTTTATCACATCAAGGTTATGCTCAATAACAACGACGGTATTTCCATGATCTCTTAGGCGATGAAGAACTTTTAGTAGCTGTTCTATATCGGCAAAGTGCAGGCCTGTTGTCGGCTCATCAAGAATGTATAGCGTTGTACCTGTGTCACGTTTAGACAGCTCTTTCGCTAATTTAACTCGTTGTGCTTCGCCGCCAGAAAGCGTTGTGGCTGCTTGTCCAAGCCGAATATAACCCAAACCAACATCGATTAGAGTTTGTAGTTTTCTTGCGATAGATGGGACTGGATCAAAGAACTCTCGAGCGTCTTCAATCGTCATTTCTAGACATTGGTGAATGTTTTTGCCTTTGTAATGGATCTCTAACGTCTCGCGATTGTAGCGTTTGCCTTTACAGGTATCACAAGGTACGTAGATATCTGGAAGAAAGTGCATTTCTACCTTGATTACGCCATCACCTTGGCAGGCTTCACAGCGTCCACCTTTCACATTAAAGCTGAATCGACCTGGTTTATAGCCTCGTGAGCGAGATTCTTGTGTTGCTGAGAATAGCTCTCTCATCGGAGTGAAAATACCCGTGTAGGTTGCAGGGTTTGATCTTGGCGTACGACCGATAGGGCTTTGATCGATATCCACACACTTATCAAATAAATCTAAACCTTCAATACGTTCATGGGGTGCCGCTTTAAGTGTGGTTGCGCCATTAAGTGCTGTAGCGGCAAGTGGGTACAAAGTACCGTTAATTAATGTCGATTTACCAGATCCAGAGACGCCAGTGATACAAGTCATTACGCCGACAGGGATCTTAAGGTCAACAGTATTTAGATTGTTGCCTGTTGCGCCTATTAACTTAAGGAATTGTTTGTCCTTGGCTTGATGGCGAATGGCTGGGATTTCAATTTTTCGTTTGCCCGTTAGAAACTGTCCTGTAATGGATTCAGGGCAATCCATTATGTCTTGTGGTGTGCCGCTGGCGATAATTTCGCCACCGTGAATGCCGGCGCCAGGGCCAATGTCGACAACAAAGTCGGCGATACGAATGGCGTCTTCATCGTGTTCAACGACAATGACAGTATTGCCTAGGTCTCTTAGTCTGGTCAGTGTTGCTATCAGTCTTTCGTTATCGCGTTGATGCAAACCAATAGACGGCTCATCAAGGATATACATAACCCCTACTAAACCGGCACCAATTTGACTAGCAAGTCGGATTCGTTGTGCCTCGCCTCCAGATAGCGAGTCGGCTTTTCGGTCGAGTGTCAGATACTCCAAGCCAACGTTTACCAAGAAGGTTAATCGGTCACGAATCTCTTTAAGAATTTTAGAGGCGATCTCTCCACGTGACCCGGGAAGTTCAAGTGTTTCAAAGTACTTCAAACATTCAGCGATTGGATAGGTCACAACTTCTGGCAATGTTTGCTCAGCTATAAAGACGTTGCGAGCGGATCGATTGAGTCGAGAGCCATGACAGTCTGGGCAAGGTTGGATGCTGATGTACTGTGAGAGGTCATCACGCACGCTGTCAGATTCTGTTTCGTGATAGCGACGTTGTAAATTTGGGATGACACCTTCAAATGAATGAGAGCGTGTCATTTTATCGCCACGTTCATTGATGTAGATGAAATCTATCTTGTCTTTACCTGAGCCTTGCAAGATGCGTTTTTTGAAATCGCTAGGGATATCTTTATATTTCGATTCTATGTCGAAGCCATAGTGTTTCGCCAAGGCACTAAGTTGCTGGTAGTAAAAAATACTACGTCGACCCCAGCCTCGGATTGCACCTTCAGCAAGCGTCAGAGTTTCATCTTGAATGATTCGATCAGGATCAAACATCTGATGAGTGCCCAATCCGTCACATGTCTGACAAGCGCCATTTGGGTTGTTAAAGGAGAAAAGGCGTGGCTCTAATTCCGTTAAGCTGTAACCACAAACCGGACAGGCGAATTTACTTGAGAAAATGTACTCTTCTTGCTCGTCATCCATATTGATGACTTTGGCGATCCCGTCGGATAAACCAAGGCATGTTTCAAAGGATTCTGCCAAGCGAAGCTGTAGATCAGAACGAACTTTAAAACGGTCAATGACCACTTCGATTGTGTGCTTCTTGTTTTTTTCTAATGCTGGAGCATCATCTAGGTCGACGACGATGCCATCGATTCGCGCGCGAATAAAGCCTTTTGAAAGTAAGTCACTGATGGTATGTAAGTGCTCACCTTTTCGATCCTTGACGATCGGTGCAAGCAGCATCATCTTAGTTTCTTCTGGTAGCGATATAACTTTATCGACCATTTGTGATATGGTTTGCGCCTCTAGTGGCTCACCATGATCTGGGCAGCGAGGTTGTCCTGCACGGGCAAATAACAATCGTAGATAATCGTAGATTTCTGTTATTGTACCGACTGTTGATCGTGGGTTGTGAGAGGTTGATTTTTGCTCGATAGAGATAGCAGGAGAAAGGCCTTCAATGTGGTCTATGTCTGGCTTTTCCATCATGGACAAAAATTGTCTAGCGTATGTCGAAAGGGATTCTACATAGCGTCGTTGTCCTTCGGCGTACAAAGTATCAAAAGCGAGAGAGGATTTACCTGAGCCGGATAGGCCAGTAATCACCACAAGTTTGTCTCTTGGGATGTCTAGGTCCACATTTTTTAGATTGTGTGTGCGGGCCCCGCGTATGGTAATGGTATCCATGATTCTCCAATGTGAAGTCGATCAACAGAAAGAAATCTGCCAGTAAATTAAATAACTGTCTATTTTTACAGTAGTTGAAATGGAGCTTCAACGGTATTTTTTGTAAAATTGACAATCTTTTTCTTAACCACCTAAGTTAAACGGTTGAAACCTCCTTATGGATCTACTCGAACGTCGTTCAGTTCTTGCTTTAGCGCTGATCTATTTATTTAGAATGTTAGGCTTATTCCTTATTATGCCTGTCATCAGCGTGGCCGCTGATGGGTTGACCGGAGCGGACGCCGCGTTGATTGGTACTGCTATCGGTATTTATGGTCTGACTCAGGCGAGCTTACAGATTCCGATGGGCATGTGGTCAGATAAGATTGGCCGTAAACGCGTCATTGTTATTGGGCTGCTATTGTTTGCTGTAGGTAGTTTGATCTGTGCCAATGCGGGCGATATCAATACATTGATTGTTGGGCGCGCGGTTCAGGGCGCTGGTGCTATTGCCAGTACCTTGATGGCGCTATTGAGTGATGTAACTAGAGAGCAAAATCGAACTAAAGCCATGGCGATTGTTGGTATTAGTATTGGTGCCTCGTTTATGCTGTCTTTGGTATTAGGTCCTTGGATTTTTGCCTTAGTCGGGCTTTCAGGTCTGTTTTATCTATCCTTTGCGCTATCTTTACTGGGAATAGTCTTGATCATTTTTGCTGTGCCGAATATCGTCCAGCACACTTTTCGGCGCGATACGACACCGAGTCTTTTGGCGTTAGGCTTGGTCTTAAAAGATTCAAGACTGCGGTTCTTGAATGTGAGTGTTTTGTTGTTGCACGCGAGCCTAACTGCTTTGTTTGTTACCGTGCCGAATTTGTTGATTCAGCAGTTTGATTTACCCTTGTCACAACATAGCTGGCTATACTTAGCCATCATGGGTTTTGCCTTCGCAGGTATGTTACCATTGGTGATTATTGCCGAATCAAAAGGTAAGACAAAAGGTGTGTTAATCGCCGTGATGATTTTGTTGGGTTTAAGCTCGATATTGCTGCAATGGGCTCCTTACCTTTGGGTGTTTGGGGTGTTGTTATGGGCTTATTTTGTAGGCTTTAACTCACTGGAAGCTGTGTTGCCATCTCTTATTAGCAAGTTAGCGCCAGTTGGTTATCGCGGCACAGCGATGGGCGTGTTTTCTACCCATCAATTTATGGGATCGTTTTTGGGTGGCGTTGGTGGCGGTTGGCTGCTCCAGCATCATTCAAGCAGTGGCGTCTTTTGGGTTGTCGGCGTGGTGTTTTTGGCTTGGTCACTTGTTTGTGCCATCCAGCCTGCACCTCGTCAGTTAAGTAGTCTGGCGTTTAGCCTGCCCAATATGACAGATGAAGAAGTAACGAAGTTGGCGGATCAACTTGCAGAAATCCAAGGAGTGGAAGGTATGCAAATTTTTAAAGATGAGCAAACCGCTTATCTGAAAGTCGATAAAAAAATATTAGACAAAGATGCTCTGGTGCGTCTGGCACCGCAAGTGCGTCTTTAAGTAAAACACTATTCTATCTTTTAGTTGGAGAAGAACGTCATGGCACGTGGAATAAACAAAGTAATTTTGATTGGTAACGCAGGCAACGATGCCGAAGTGCGTTTCATGCCATCTGGTGCAGCGGTTGCAAACGTTAACTTAGCGACAACAGAAAGCTGGCGCGACAAGCAAACTGGTCAAATGCAAGAGCGTACGGAATGGCACCGTGTGGCTTTTATGGATCGTGGTAATTTCCGTCTTGGTCAAATCGCAGGCGATTTTATTAAGAAAGGTTCTAAAGTTTACGTAGAAGGTTCATTGCGTACTCGTGAGTGGGAAAAAGACGGCATCAAACGCTACACGACTGAAATCGTAGCGAACGAAATGCAATTGCTGGATGGCCGTGGCGATAATGCTGGGCAGCAAGGCGGTGGTTACGACTCAATGCAAGGTGGTCAAGGCGGCGGTTATGGCAGTGCGCCACAACAGTCTGCTCCTCAACAAGGCGGATATGGCCAAGCGCCAGCGCAACAGGCTCCACAGCAGCATGCACCTCAAGGTGGCTTTAATCAACCTCAAGGTGGCTACCAAGCGCCAGCGCATCAAGCAGCGCCTCAGCAGGCCGCTCCACAACAAGCAGCACCACAGTCTTTTGGAAGCTGGGGTAATGCACCACAGCAAGCTCCGGCTCAAGCAGCACCACAACAACGTGCGCCACAGCCAGCTCCTCAACGTGCACCAGCGCCAGAGCCAAAGCCTCAACAAGCGCCAAACTTTGACGATTTCGACGACGATATTCCGTTCTAAGAAATGCGTAGGACCTTTGGTCTGTCTGTGTTGAAATAAGTAAAGGCTCCTGTTTAGGGGCCTTTATTGTTCTATAGTGGTGTGCTAAATAAGATGAGTAAGTCATAGAGGGTTTAGGCTGTGAACGACGAAGATGAAACGTCTTTGTTCGCTCAAGAGGTGGCGGGTATTAAGCCACTTAAAAAAAGCGAAGTGTATCTGGGCAAGAAAGGTCCTCAGGTCGATTTTTTGGTTCGCCAAAAGGCGGCATTGATCGCTAAAGAGGCGGACAGAAATCATTTGTCGCAAGACTATGTTGAAAAAGTTGAGCCCAATGATGTGCTCGAATATAAGCGCTCTGGCGTGCAAGACGGTGTTTTTAAGCGCCTGAGACAAGGTAAGTATGGCATTGATGCACGTTTAGATCTGCATAGGCATACCGTGGCTCAAGCGCGAGAGCAGGTGTATCAATTTGTTGATGACTGCATGCGTAACGATATTCGAGTCGCTATTGTTGTGCATGGTAAAGGGGATCGCACGCCAGACCCTGATAGCCAAGCTATGATTAAAAGCCATATTAATAAATGGTTGAGAGAGCTTGATGCTGTTATGGCGTTTCATAGCGCGCAGCGACACCATGGTGGTTTGGGTGCTGTGTATGTGTTGTTTAAAAAGACGGAAAAAGTACGCTTGGACGATTGGGAAAAACATCAAAAGCGTTAATGCTTTGTTTCGTCTTAGATGGGAGTATTCACGTTAGTTCGTGCAGTAAAAGCCATGTTTTTGCTATAATTCCGCAACTTTGCTGTCTTGGACTTATGTTGTCTTGAATGTATCCAAGCTGCCCCAAAACATTGTAATTATCGTATTCTAATTTTATCGAGGTAGAGAATGGCAAATAGCACCGCGCACCATCCTGCGTTTACGTTTCTTCGCAGTGAGTTTATCGATGCTCTGAATGTTACTGTTCAAGAGTTTGAGCACACAGTCACGGGAGCTAAACATTTTCATATCGCGTCTGAGAATGACGAAAATGTATTCTTAGTCGGCCTAAAAACCGTTCCGACGGATTCTTGTGGCGTCGCGCATATCCTTGAACACACGGTATTGTGTGGTTCCGAGCGTTTCCCTGTGCGTGACCCTTTCTTCATGATGATTCGTCGTTCGTTGAATACCTTTATGAACGCGTTTACGTCTTCTGATTGGACGGCTTATCCATTTGCCAGTAAGAATAAGAAAGACTTCCATAACCTTTTAGGCGTGTATTTGGATGCAGTGTTTTTCTCGCGTCTTGATGAATTGGATTTTTCTCAGGAAGGTCATCGCTTAGAATTCGCCGAGCCAGATAATGCTGAGTCAGAATTGACGTTCAAAGGCGTTGTATTCAATGAGATGAAAGGTGCGATGAGTTCAACGACGTCGGTGTTGTGGCAAACGCTAACTAAATATCTGTTCCCAAACAATACCTATCATTTCAATTCCGGTGGCGAGCCCACGGATATCCCAGATTTATCTTACCAAGATTTATTGGCGTTTTATCGCACGCATTACCATCCTTCGAATGCAGTATTTATGACGTTTGGCGATATCCCTGCTGAAACATTACAAGCTGAATTCGAAGAGAAAGTACTAAGTCGTTTTGAGCGCTTAGAAGAGCAAGTTAGTGTGCCGAACGCCAAGCGTTATTTCTCGCCAGTACGAGTGGAAGAAGGCTACGCGGCAGATGAAGTGAAAGAAGATGGCAGCCACGTGGTTGTCGGTTGGTTGTTAGGTGAAAGTACCGATCTAAATCAACAGTTCGAAGCGCAATTGCTGTCTAGCGTTTTGCTAGATAACAGCGCATCGCCTTTATTACGAGTATTAGAAAACAGTGATCTTGGTCGTGCGCCATCGCCAATGTGTGGCCTTGAAGACAGCAATAAAGAAATGAGCTTCATGTGCGGATTGGAAGGTGTAAAACGAGAAGACGCATCGAAAGTTGAAGCTTTAGTCTTGTCGACTCTAGAGAGCATTGCTGAAAAAGGCGTGCCACAAGATATGGTTGATGCCATGTTGCACCAATTGGAATTGAGCCAGCGTGAAGTCGGCGGCGGCAGCTACCCTTATGGTTTGCAGTTGATTTTGGCTGGCTTGTCGACAGCGGTTCATGCGGGTGATGTGATCGCTCAGCTTGATCTTGATCCTGTTATCAATGCAATGCGTGAGAAAGTTCAGGATCAGCAATATATTCCTAACTTGATCAAAAACTTGCTGCTAACGAATGCGCACAGAGTAACGCTAACATTAAGTCCTGATGATGCACTTGAAGCGCGTCGTAATCAGGCGGAAAAAGACCGATTGAGTCAGATCAAAGCGGCCTTGTCCGATGCCGAGAAGCAACAGATCATTGCTCGCAGCGCGGCCTTGAAAACGCGTCAATCCCAAGTTGACGACATGAGCATTTTGCCAAAAGTTGGCTTAGAAGATGTGCCTGCACGTTTGCCAGAATATGAAAATGAAAAAGTGGCAGGTAATTTACCGATTACTTTTTACCCGCAAGGCACAAATGGCTTGGTTTATCAGCAGTTGGTGATTGATCTACCAGAGCTAGACGAAGAGGAAATCGAGTACTTGCCTTTGTTTTCTTCAATGATGACTGAGCTAGGTATTGGTGAAAACGATTACCTTGTTGTTCAGGAGCGTCAAGCCCAAGTTTGTGGTGGATTAGGTGCTTCTAATTCGATTCGCGCTACGATTGAAGATCGCCAAGAACTAAATGGCTACTTCATCTTGTCCTCTAAAGCCTTGGTGCCAAATGTTAAAGCCATGAGCGAACTTTTGAAAGACACTATGCTTAATGTACGCTTTGATGAAGCAAATCGAGTGAAAGAGCTGGTGGCTCAACGTCGTGCTCGTCGCGAACAATCTATTACTGGTCAAGGTCACTCGCTTGCTATGACGGCGGCTTCAAGTGCGATTTCTGGTCTTGCGGCGCAGCAAGAAAAATGGAGTGGCATGTCAGGCATTCGTTCAGCTATTGCATTGGACGATGCCATGAAAGCAGATAGTAAAACAGCCGAAAATGTCTTGGCTATTTTTAAACGTTTGCATGAAAAATTACTACAAGCGAACAAGCAGCTTTTATTGGTGGCAGAGCCTCAGCATGAAGCAAGTGTATTGAACGAGGTTCAGGCTGTTTTTGCCGACTTGTCTGCTGGCGGTGTGCAAACTAAGTTTTCTATGGCGCCAGTTGACTCGAAAGTGAATGTTGCTTGGTTGACATCAACTCAGGTGAGTTTCTGCAGTAAAGCCTTCCGTACGGTATTTGGCGAACATCCTGATGTTGCTGCCTTGACTGTGTTGGGTGGCTTCTTACGTAATGGTTTCTTACATCGTGTGATTCGCGAGCAAGGCGGTGCTTACGGTGGCGGTGCGACGTTTGATGGTAGCACGGGCTCGTTCCGCTTCTACTCTTATCGTGATCCTCGTTTGACTGAAACCTTGTCCGATTTTGATGCTTCAATTGAGTGGATGCTAAATGAAGCACACACTGATGATGCGCTAGAAGAAGCCATTTTGGGTGTGATTGGTTCGATGGATAAACCCGGTTCTCCTGCAGGAGAAGCACAAAGCGATTTCTATGTGCATCTGCACGGTCGTAGTTTGGCCTATAGAGAAGCATTTCGCGCGAAGATCTTGGCGGTAACACTTGAGCAGTTGAAGCAAGTCGCTAAGACTTATCTAACGAAAGAAAACGAAAATGTTGCTGTGGTAACGTCAACGTCAAAACGTGCGGAACTAGAAGCGTTAGGGTTTGATATTCAAAGCCTTTAAAAATATTTTTATAATAAAAATCAAAACAGTTTTTACTGACGGAAAATTAAATGGATCAGTTTCACGATATACGCCCCTACAACGACGATGAGGTCGCCGAGGTGTTGAACAATCTGGTCGAAATGCCAGATTTTATTAATACTATTATTGGTTTTCGCTTTGCTCAATGGCCTAAATTTCTTAAGGTGCCATTGGCGTTTTGTGTCAAGCTGGCGCTGAAACGTCAAATTACTAATATTTCGAATGTTCATGAGTTCCAAATGCGTGTCGCAAGCTACATGGAGCGTATGATAAAAACCACGACAACGAATGTTGAATACCGAGGGATCGAAAAGTTAGAAAAAGGTGTTGGCTATTTGTTTTTGTCGAATCATAGAGATATCGCCATGGACCCAGCTTTTGTTAACTATGGCTTGTATTTGGCAGAATTGAATACGGTGCGAATCGCTATAGGGGACAATTTATTGCGTCGACCTTTTGTGTCTGATCTCATGCGCCTTAATAAAAGCTTTATTGTGAAGCGCTCAGCAAATGGTATTCGAGAAATGATGGCGGCTTTTGGTCAACTGTCTGCTTATATCACTGAATCATTGACGAAGGACCAAGCTAATATCTGGATAGCTCAAAAAGAAGGGCGTGCGAAAGATGGCTTGGATCAGACAGATCCTGCGATCATAAAAATGTTCTTTATGAGTCAGAAAAAAGAAAAAGTACCTTTCTCTTATGCCATGGCGAACTTGAAAATTGTACCTGTCTCAATTGCTTATGAATATGATCCTTGTGCTTTTGATAAGGCCCGTGAGCTGCATCAGAAATCAACAACAGGCAATTATGAAAAAGCTGAATTTGAAGACATCGACAGTATTAAAAATGGCATTGTTGGTCAGAAAGGCAAGGTTGTAGTGACTTTTGGTGATGTAATAAAAGATGGTTTTGAAACGCCTGAAGAATTTGTAGCGGAAGTAGATCGTCAGATCATTACTAACTATGCTATTCAGTCTACCAATGAAGCTGCGCTTGCGTTGCAGCAGGGCTTGCCTTCAACCGATAGCGCATTCTCAAGTTATCTTGAGCGTTGTCCTGAAAACTTAAAAGAAACTGTGTTGGCAATGTATGCAAATCCATTGAAGCAACAGCAAAAATATCTGAATAAATAGTCATGGGGAGTAAGCTGTCAATGAGCATGTGGGCGTCATTAAGATCTTGGATCGGCTCAACAATATTCGCCATTTACTATACGGTATCCACCATTATATTTGGTATTCTTGCGCCTTTTGCAACGATTCTGTTGCCAAAGAATTATCGTCAGCCAGTCTTGAACCTACATAACAAAGGTTTGTTATTTGTCTTTCGTATTTTTTGTGGTGTGAAGGTTGAGATTGTTGGTTTAGAACATATCAATAAAAATCGTCCTGTTGTGCTGGTGGCAAACCATCAGAGCGAATGGGAAACCTACGTACTGCAAGTGTTGATGGCACCTGTTTCAACGGTATTGAAGAAAGAACTGCTGTCAGTGCCTTTCTTTGGCTGGGGATTGCGTATGGTGCAGCCTATAGCAATTGACCGCTCTCAGCGGACTAATGCTCTGAAGCAAATTATCAGTCAGGGTAAAGAGCGTTTAGACGATGGCCGTTCGGTGCTGATTTTTCCTGAAGGCACGCGAATCGCGCCT
The DNA here is from genome assembly GCF_900129155.1 of Marinomonas polaris DSM 16579. Taxonomy (GTDB): domain Bacteria; phylum Pseudomonadota; class Gammaproteobacteria; order Pseudomonadales; family Marinomonadaceae; genus Marinomonas; species Marinomonas polaris. The sequence goes on along the minus strand of NZ_FQVF01000025.1, from coordinate 16,388 downwards.
AATGAAGAGCAAGCCTTCAACAAAGGCGCTGCTATGTTAGCAACATCTGCAGGTGTGCCTATTCTGCCTGTGGTACACAATGCTGGTTATACTTGGCCTGGTAAGCGCTGGCGCAAGTTTCCGGGATCTATCCGCGTTGTTATCGGTCCTATCATTGAATCTGAAGGTAAAAAAACCTCAGCATTACATGAGGAAATGGATGTTTGGATGCGAGCTGAAATGGCAAAACTTCCGAAAGGAAATGATTTTCTGTTTTAGCTCGGTTGCATGGCAAATTGAAAGCATAAAAAAGCCGCATCATTTATGCGGCTTTTTTGTCGCTAAAGATTATTTACGCTGTGTATTTTTTGAATACTAAGCTGGCGTTAGTGCCACCAAATCCAAAGCTATTAGACATGATCATGTTTAGATCTACATTGTCTTTACGAGTTGTTACCACTGGAATGTTTCCTGCGGCTGGATCAAGCTCATCAATGTTTGCAGACGCAGCGATGAAGTTATTCTCCATCATTAGCAAGCAGTAGATCGCTTCATGAACACCCGCAGCACCCAAAGAGTGACCTGAAAGGGATTTTGTAGAGCTAATCAATGGGATGTTGTCACCGAAAGTCTCGTTGACAGCTTGTAGCTCTTTCATATCACCAGCAGGTGTACTTGTGCCATGAGTGTTGATGTAATCAATATCGCCATCAATTGTGCTCATAGCCATCTGCATGCAGCGCACTGCGCCCTCACCAGAAGGGGCTACCATGTCGTAGCCATCAGATGTTGCACCGTAACCTACTAGTTCAGCGTAGATTTTTGCACCACGAGCTTTAGCGTGTTCTAGTTCTTCTATAACTAGCATACCGCCACCGCCAGCAATAACAAAACCATCACGGTTGGCATCGTAAGCACGAGAAGCCTTCTCAGGAGTTTCATTGTACTTAGAAGATAGAGCGCCCATTGCGTCAAACATACAAGTTTGAGTCCAGCTTTCTTCTTCGCCGCCACCTGCAAAAACGATATCTTGTTTGCCAAGTTGGATTAGCTCCATGGCATTACCGATACAGTGGGCACTGGTAGAGCATGCAGACGTGATGGAATAGTTAACACCTTTAATTTTAAAAGGGGTTGCTAAACAAGCAGAAACCGTGCTGCCCATAGTTTGGGTTACTCGGTATGGTCCAACACGTTTAACACCTTTCTCGCGAAGTGTATCTGCTGAATCAACAAGATTTTTAGCTGATGCGCCACCAGATCCTGCAACTAGGCCTGTGCGAATATTGGATACTTGGTCTTCTGTTAAACCTGAATCTAAAATAGCTTGTTGCATAGAGACGTAAGCGTAAGTTGCGGCATCGCCCATGAAGCGGCGGATCTTACGATCAATACTTTCTGCATCTAAATCAATACGACCACAAACGTGGCTACGAAAGCCGTGCTCTTTGTAATCTTCAGCGAAACGAATACCAGATTGGCCCTCGCGCAAGGAGTTTAGAACGCTCTCTTTGTCATTACCTAGGCAGCTGACAATGCCAAGACCTGTTACTACTACACGACGCATAAATGTGCCTCTTTCATTCTTAATCTTTAGAAGTTATCAGTTGAAGTGAATAAGCCTACACGCAAATCTTTTGCGGTGTAAATTTCACGACCATCAACTTTAACACTTCCGTCTGCAATCCCCATCACTAACTTACGTTCAATTACACGCTTAAGGTTAATATGGAAGGTAACTTTTTTCGCTGTTGGAAGGATTTGTCCAGTGAATTTCACCTCGCCAGAACCGAGTGCTCGCCCGCGACCTTTATTTCCTTTCCAACCTAGAAAAAATCCTACTAGCTGCCACATCGCGTCTAAGCCAAGGCAACCAGGCATAACTGGATCGCCAGGAAAGTGACACTCGAAAAACCATAGGTCAGGATTGATGTCTAGCTCAGCAATAATTTCGCCTTTGCCATATACCCCGCCTTCAGTCGAGATGTGAGTAATGCGATCCATCATAAGCATATTGCCGACAGGAAGCTGGGCATTGCCTGCACCAAACATTTCACCGTGGCCGCATTTTAATAGTTCGTCTTTTTCAAAAGATGAAGCTGTAGTCATTATAGTCCTATATCCACATCCAGCCGATGACTTAAAATAGTCTGGCGGATTGTCGTGGTCCAGTTTGCAGTAGAAAATCCAGCTGATTATATCGGTTTGGAACTCTAATATGAATGTTTGAACGGAAAAAAACCAAATTACCTGCATGAAAAGTGATCATTTTTACGTTATTACAAGAATTTAATGGCTATGGAAGTTGTAAAAACAGGTTTTTAAGCGATTTGCGAATACCGTTCAGTATTATTTTTTCTGTTAATATATTTCTTCTAGTAATGTCTTGGTTGTTTTGAGTGCCTTTATGAGTTCAAAAAGAAGTATAAATCTAGCTGCTTGGCAGCATCAATTTGACGATGGTCATATTCAGGGATACTTGGGGCAAATTGAAGAGAGTCAACCGACAATTCATTTTCTGCATGGTAATGGCTTTTCAGTAAAGACTTACATGTGCTTTTTGGAAAAGCTCGAAGGCTACAATTTGATTATGCAAGATGCGGCAGGTCATGGTGAGTCAACAGCTGGAAAGCGGTTTGTTGGTTGGAATATTACTGCCGCTCGTTTTGCTGAGTCGTTAAATGCGCAGCAATCGGTACTACCGAAAACAGAATTGATTGGTATCGGACACAGCTTTGGAGGCTGTATGACGGCGTTAATGAGTGCGCAAACGCCAACTCTTTTTGATCGTTTGGTTTTATTGGATCCTGCGCTTTTTCCTCCGCGTTTAATTTGGATGATGCGCGGCGTTAAGTTAACAGGCTTAAAGAGTCAGGTTCCTTTGGTAAAACAGGCTCGTCGTCGTCGCACTCAATGGGAAAATCTTACTCAAGTGAAAAGTAGCTTTTTTGAGCGAGGAACATTTAAGGGGTGGGAGCCTGCTTGCTTAGAGGATTATATCGCTTCTTCTATTAAGCACGATGAAAAAGGGCGCTATAAATTAGGTTGCCCATCTTGGATGGAGGCTGCGATCTTTTCGAGTTATCCCAAGCGGCTCTGGAGCGCGATTGCTAATATTTCTGTGCCTACTTGCATTATTCAAGGTAAAGATACCTTTGACTATTTCAAAGAGGCCTACCGCCTAGCGGCAAAACTGAATCCGAATATTAAGGTGATTGAGGTTGACGGAGGTCATTGTTTCATGCAGCAACATACAACTATGGCTGCTCAGGCAGTAATGGATGTGTTGAGAAAAAAATAGCATGAGAAAGTCAATGAAAAAGCCAAACACAGTTTAAATACAATGTTTGGCTTTTTTGTATGATGGGTTTTACCTTCGATTAGTTGCGACGCTTCACTGACGCGTTGGCTAGTGCGACAAGTGCCTTTTTATAGTCAGACTCTGGCAATGGTGCAATAGATCTTATTGCTAGGTCTGCTTGCTCTTGTGCTTTTTGCTGAGTGTATTCAATGGCTCCGCAGTTTTGCACGTCATTTATAATTGACTCTAACTGGTCAAGTCCACCGGTTAATATAGCTTGCCTGACTCGCTCCACTGCGTCTTTAGGGCCATGCTTCATAGTAAAAATAAGCGGTAAGGTGGGTTTGCCTTCTGCAAGGTCATCGCCAACACTTTTGCCCATTTCTTCAGCGGTACTGGTGTAATCCATTACGTCGTCAATTAACTGAAAAGCTGTCCCAACGTACATGCCAAAATGTCTTAAAGCTTCTTGATGTTCTGTACTTGCACCCGCAATAACGGCACCACAAAGGGCGGCGCCTTCAAACAGTTTTGCTGTTTTGTATTGGATGACTTTTAAATAGCTTTCTTCGGTTGTATCGGGGTCGCCGCAGTTAATGAGCTGCTGAACTTCGCCTTCGGCAATGATATTGGTTGTTTTAGCAAGAACGCTCATGCATTGCATGCTGCCAACCTCCACCATAATTTGGAAGGCGCGAGAATAAAGGAAATCGCCAACTAGAACGCTCGGGGCATTGCCCCATTCTTCATTGGCCGTTTTTTTCCCACGGCGCATATCTGATTCATCAACAACATCGTCATGTAATAGTGTCGATGTATGAATAAACTCTATGATGGTTGCCATTTGAATGGCTTGATCTAGTTTTGGTTTATCTAGTTCAGCGCTCGCTTTAGCTGCTAATAACACCAATAGAGGTCGCAATCGTTTTCCACCATTGCTTATGATGTAGTAGCCGATTTGCTCGATTAGAGGGATGTCACTACTAAGTTGTGACACAATATAGTCATTCACTTGGCCAAATTCATTGGCCACAACATCGTGTATTTGTATAGGTTGCATGCAATTTCCGAAGCTAAATAGTCCCAAGCTGATCAGCAAGTGTGCCTCATGCTAGGTAAGGCTTGTGTCAGGGTCAACCCAAAATACGAAAAATGTATAAAGACATTGCTTTTCACTTGTATTGGGTGGTGTGATTTTGTACAATCTCGCGTCCGATTTACCCACATTTTGCTCCCTATCATATGGTTAGTGATTTTTGTCCGATTTGGTCAGGAACTTATTGCCACTAGAAGTAGGTCAAATTCAATTTCAGTAGCCGGGTAAATCTCATTGGAGAAGAACATGTTTGCAGTGATCAAAACTGGCGGTAAGCAATACCGTGTAGAAGAAGGCCAAACCCTTAAGGTTGAGAAATTAGCTGTTGAAGAAGGCGGTTCGATTCAATTCGATGACGTTCTTCTTGTATGCAACGGCGACGACGTTAAAGTTGGTGCACCAGTTGTAGAAGGCGCTAAAGTAACAGCTGAAGTTGTTGCTCATGGTCGCGGAGACAAAGTGAAAATTTTGAAATTCCGTCGTCGTAAGCATTCTATGAAGCGTATGGGTCATCGTCAGTGGTTCACGGAAGTGAAAATAACTGGTATTAACTAAGCGCTAACTATTCAAATTTAAGGAGTAAGTCATGGCTCATAAAAAGGCGGGTGGTAGTACTCGTAACGGTCGCGATTCCGAGTCGAAACGATTAGGTGTCAAACGTTTTGGTGGTCAAGTTGTGATCCCAGGTAACATCCTTGTTCGTCAGCGTGGTACTCAGTTCCACCCTGGAGTTGGTGTTCAAATTGGTAAAGATCACACTTTGTTCGCTGTTGTTGAAGGCCAAGTGAAGTTTGAAGTGAAAGGTAAGTTGAAGCGTCGTACAGTTTCTGTCGTAGCTGCTTAATCGCTTACTAAAAACTTAAAAAAAGCTCCGCGACGCGGGGCTTTTTTTTTGGAAGAATTCTATAATCAGGGTTTGTTGATTCTGATAATCCACCGAAGAGGTGTTATTGTGAAATTTGTTGATGAAGCCAGTATCTATGTAAGAGCGGGTAAAGGTGGAAATGGAGCGTTGAGCTTTTGGCGTGAAAAATTTGTCGCTAAAGGTGGCCCCGATGGCGGCGATGGTGGTAATGGCGGCAGCGTTGTGTTGGTTGCTGATGAGGCGCTAAACACCTTGATCGATTTTCGTTTTACGAAAAAATACATCGCTGAAAGTGGTGAGGGTGGTCAAGGTCGAGATATGACCGGCTCGAAAGGACCTGATCTTGAAATTAAAGTGCCTGTTGGTACGACGGTTATTGATGATGATACCGGCGAGACGCTTGGTGATCTTGTTCGTGACGGTCAAAAGTTAAAAGTGGCCCAAGGCGGTCATCATGGTCTGGGGAATACTCGATTTAAATCAAGTACCAACCGTGCACCAAGACAGACTACGAAAGGTACGGTAGGTGAAGAGCGTACGCTGAAGCTAGAGATGAAAGTCTTGGCCGATGTAGGGTTGCTTGGTCTTCCTAACGCAGGTAAATCGACGTTTATTCGTGCGGTTTCTTCTGCTAAGCCAAAAGTGGCTGATTATCCTTTTACAACCTTGGTGCCGAACCTTGGTGTGGTAAAAGTGAAGAAACACCAGAGCTTCGTAATCGCCGATATTCCTGGAATTATCGAGGGTGCATCTGAAGGTGCAGGTCTTGGTATTCGTTTCTTGAAGCACTTGGTGCGCAACCGCATTTTGTTGCACATCGTCGATTTGGCGCCTTGGGATGAAATTACCCCGGCAGAAGCTGCGGTTATTGCGGTAAACGAATTGCATCAGTTCAGCCCTGCTTTGGCAGAGCGTGACCGTTGGTTGGTTTTAAATAAAACCGACATGGTGCCAGAAGATGAGTTGGAAGAGCGTTGTCAGAGTGTTATTGACGCACTTGGATGGGAAGGTAAGGCTTACCGTATTTCGGCGATATCAGGTGAAGGCACAGAGGTGTTGTGTTTAGACCTGATGACGGCGCTTGATGAAAAGCGTGAGTTGTTGCTAGAAAGCCCAGAAGCTCGTGAGAAAGAAAAAGCAATGCGCGCCTTGATTGATGAAGAAGGTCGAAACCGTATTATGTCATTACGTGAAAAACGTCGTAAAGCAGGCTTGTTGCTTGATGATGACGATTTTGATGAAGATGACTACGATGTTGAAGTGGAATACGTTAGCTAACTTGATTGGTGAGAATAAGTAGTATCATGGAAATGCGAGAAAAAATAGCTAAGGCGCAGCGTGTCGTTGTTAAAATTGGCAGTGCGCTACTGACAAACGATGGTCAGGGGTTGGATGTTGCCCGAATTGGTCTTTGGGTTGCTCAAATTGCTGAGTTACGAGCGCAAGGAAAGGAAGTCGTTTTAGTGTCTTCTGGTTCTATTGCTGCAGGTATGAAGCGTCTTGGTTTTTCTTCTCGCCCCACTCAAGTAAATGAGCTGCAAGCTGCTGCGGCAGTTGGGCAGATGGAATTGGTTGGGGTTTATGAGTCTCACTTTGAGAAGCATGGTTTGTGTACTGCGCAAATTTTGCTTACCCATGATGATTTGTCGAACCGTCGACGCTATTTAAATGCTCGATCTTCGTTGCGAACTCTGCTTGGTTTCGGTGTTGTACCTATAATTAACGAAAATGACACAGTTGTAACCGACGAAATACGGTTTGGTGACAATGATACGCTGGGTGCTTTGGTTGCTAATCTTATTGAGGCGGATTTGTTAATCATCCTTACAGATCAGCAAGGGCTGTTCGATAAAAATCCACGTGATCATAAAGATGCAACTTTAATCTCTCATATATCAGCATCGGACAATCGTCTTGAGTCTATGGCGAGTGGCGGGGCTGGTGTACTAGGTAGTGGCGGAATGTTAACGAAGGTGCGAGCTGCGCTTTTGGCTGCACGCTCTGGTGCGGATACCTTGATAGCTTCAGGTCGCGAAGAAAATGTAATTGTTCGTGTTGCGTCAGGCGAAATGTTAGGAACTTGGTTGCAGCCGGAACACGGAAGGGTAGCGGCGCGTAAGCAATGGTTAGCTGGGCATTTGAAGAGTCGCGGCGCCCTAATTTTAGATGATGGTGCCGTAAAGGCGTTGCGAAAAGCGGGTACGAGTCTTTTGGCTGTCGGAGTGAAAGATGCGCAGGGTACTTTTTCGCGCGGAGACATGGTTATTTGTGTCGATTTGCAAGGTGGTCTGGTTGCTCGCGGCTTAGTGAACTACAGTGTGGCTGAAACGTTGAAGCTGCTTGGTCAGCCTTCGTCTAATATTGGAGCGATTTTGGGTTACAAGGGTGAACCAGAGTTAATTCATCGCGATGATTTGGTTATTATTTAAGAGGTAGTGGTGTCATGGCAAAGCCAGGTAAAGTAGGTTTAGATCGCGTATTGAGTGCTTCGAAATATTCTTATCAAGGTTTGCGAGCTCAATGGAAACATGAAGCGGCTTTTCGTCAAGAGGCTGTTTTGTTTTTGATTTCTTTGCCTTTTGCTATCTGGCTTGGTGATACTGGTCTTGAGCGTGCGGTGCTGATTTTTTCTGTAGGCTTGGTGTTGATTGTTGAAACGCTGAATTCAAGTGTTGAGGCTGTGGTTGATCGAATTAGTAGTGAGCATCATGAATTGTCTGGTCGTGCGAAAGATTTAGGCTCGGCGGCAGTGATGTTGGCTTTGGTCTTGGCGGCAGTGGTTTGGCTGGTGGTTTTGTTTGGCTGATGCTGTTTGGGCGGAAAAGTCGAGGTGTATTTTTAGGTGTATAAATAAAAGACATAAAAAAACCGGCATTTGCCGGTTTTTTTATAGGTATTAGGCCAGTGCTTTGATTTTAGCACTCAAGCGGCTCTTATGGCGAGCTGCTTTGTTTTTGTGATATAGGCCTTTGTCAGCGGCTTTGTCTAGCTTAGAAGTTGCTAGAACGTAAGCTGCTTGTGCGTCAGCTTGATTGCCTGCTTCGATAGCTGCATCTACTTTTTTCAAGTATGTGCGAACCATTGAACGAAGGCTACCATTGTGAGCGCGGCTTTTTACTGCTTGGCGCGCGCGTTTTTTTGAACCGGCGGAATTTGCCACGGTCTGGCTCCTTTAAATTGGAATAAGTAATGACCCAGCACTCTGCTGTGTCATGAAATTAATGTCAAGTTTTAACTTTGAAATCTCGCGGCGGATTTTACCAGTTTTTAGCGTTGCCACAACCCTATTATACAAAAATTAGTCAAATGAGCTTATATATTTGGCTGCGCTCTGGTAGTACCTGGTGTTATTCTTTGTAGATCTGTCTATTGCATACGTCGTAAATTTTTATGTCCGAAAAAAAATCCCTCCTCGATAAAGAGTCTAAGTCTTTGTCTTTGTTACGTTCTGGTGTCTTGGTTTCTATTTGTACATTCCTTTCTCGTATTCTTGGTTTGGTGAGAGACGCTGCTTTGGCGTATGTATTGGGCGCAAGCGGCAGTGCGGATGCATTTTATGTTGCTTTTAAAATCCCTAACTTTTTTCGTAGATTATTTGCCGAAGGAGCGTTTGCTCAAGCTTTTGTCCCAGTATTGAGTGACTACCGAGTAAAAGAAGGCAAGGACGAGGTTCGAGCACTTATCTCTGCTGTGTCAGGATCGCTGGCTTTGATCTTGTTGTGTATTACTGTGCTTTTCATGGTGTGTGCTCCTTGGGTGGTGTATGTATTTGCACCTGGTTTTGCTGCGGATGATGGTCAGACTAAATTGGCTTCTGAGCTGTTAGTCATTACTTTTCCATATCTGTTATTTATTTCATTAACGGCATTGGCCGGCGGTATTTTAAACGCGCATGGTGAATATGCGGTTCCGGCTATTACGCCGATTTTTCTGAACATCTCTCTTATTGTTGCGACGGTGTTTTTTGCTCGCACTGCGGCCCAAGCCGAAACTGCTGTTGCTTGGGGGGTGTTCTTTGCGGGGCTGATTCAGTTGATGTTTCAAGTGCCGTTTTTGGCGAGGTTGCGATTGCTACCGATGCCGACGTTGGGTTTTCGTCATCCTGGGGTAAAAAGAATTCTTCTTTTGATGGGGCCTGCATTGTTTGGTGTGTCTGTCAGTCAGATTAATTTGCTTCTTGATACGGTGCTGGCTTCTTTTCTGCAAACGGGCAGTATTACTTGGTTGTACTTGTCGGATCGCTTGTATGAGTTGCCGTTGGGTATTTTTGCTATTGCCATCAGTACTGTTATTTTGCCTTCTTTGTCGCGTAGTTTTTCTGGTGGCGAAGCGTCGAAGTTTTCTGAAACACTCGATTGGGCGCTGCGAATACTTTTGCTGATTGCTATTCCGTCTTCTCTTGCTTTGTTTATGTTGGCTGAGCCTTTGATTGCGACGATTTTTTATCGTGGTGAGTTAACGGTGAATGATGTTCATATGGCTGCTCAGAGTCTGCAGGCTTACTCACTGGGTTTGGTGTTTATGATGCTGATTAAGGTGCTGGCGCCGGGGTACTATGCGAGACAAGATACGAGAACGCCTGTGCGTATTGGCATCATTGCGATGATATCGAATATGGTGCTGAACTTGATTTTGGTGTGGCCATTGGGGCATGTGGGATTAGCACTGGCGACAAGTCTGTCTGCTGGTTTAAATGCTTTCTTGTTGTGGCGCGGTCTGTATAAAAAACAATATCACGTGTTTTCGGCTCAATGGGGACGTTTGCTGCGTATATTGGTGAGTGCTACCGTTGCGCTTGGTGTGTGCTTATATTTGTTTCTTCTTCAGGGTTGGCAATGGACCCAGATGGATGACTTGTATCGGGTAGGTTGTACCTTGTTGGTTGTTGTTTGCGGTGTGCTGGTGTACGTTCTTGTCGCGGTAGCGGCGGGCTTGCGTCCTTCCATTTTAAAGCATTAGGTGTATTGAAGTGTTTTTTGCTTTGATTATTGGTTTGCACAGCTTGTTCAAGTTCTGGCCTACCTTCATCTGGTTAACTGCTATATAATCCATGATATTTTTTTCGACGCTGGATTTAATTGTTTTGTACGGGGTTCTATGGAGTTAATTCGCGGTATTCATAATATCCGTTCAAAGCATAAAGAATGCGTGCTGACGATAGGGAATTTTGACGGTGTTCATTTAGGGCATGGCGCTATATTAGCGCGAGTCAAAGCTTTAGCTAAACAATACAATTCGCCTGCTGCTATCATGATCTTTGAACCTCAGCCGAGAGAGTTCTTTTCACCGGATACGGCCCCAGGTCGTATTGGTCGTCTGCGGGACAAAGTGAAATTGTTGGAAGGGCAGGGTATCGATTATGTTCTTTGCATGCCATTCAACCCTAAACTTCAACAACTAGATGCACAGGCATTCTGTCAGCAAATTTTGCTGGATGGCTTGTCTGTAAAGCATTTGGTGGTGGGTGACGATTTTCGCTTTGGCTGTGATCGACAAGGTGATTTTTATTATCTGCAAGAATTTGGTGGTCAGCATGGCTTTGATGTTGAAAATACACCGTCAGTGTTAAACACTTTGAATGAGCGAGTGAGTAGTACTCTGGTTAGGGATGCTCTAGAGCGCGGCGATATTACTGCCGCACAGATGAACATGGGGCACTTGGTTACCTTAAGTGGTCGTGTGATACATGGACAGCAACTTGGTCGAAAACTGGGTTTTCCAACGGCTAATGTGCACCTTAAAGGTATTAAGTCTGCGTTGTCTGGTGTATACGCTGTGACCTTTATGGTTGATGGCGTCTCCTATAACGGTGTTGCGAATATTGGTGTGCGTCCTACCGTTCAAGGCAAGACGCCGATACTGGAAGTGCACTTATTAGATTTTAACGGTGATCTGTATGACAAATATGTGCAGGTTACTTTCTGTCATTTTATTAGGGCAGAGCGAAAAATGGCCAGCTTAGATGCGCTGGAAAAACAAATTCAATGTGATAAAGAAGAAGCATTACGCTTCTTTGCTAATCAGTGAAAAGATGATCTTTGAGGATGAATCGATAAACCATGAGTGATTATAAACCGACACTGAATTTGCCAGATACAGACTTCCCAATGCGTGGAGATTTGGCAAAACGTGAACCTGCAATGCTTAAGCGTTGGCAGGATATGGACCTATATCAAAAAGTACGTGATGTAAGTAAAGGCCGTAAATCTTTTATTCTTCATGATGGCCCTCCGTACGCAAATGGCAGTATTCACATTGGTCACGCGGTTAACAAAATCCTCAAAGATATTATTGTTAAGTCTAAAACCGTTAGTGGCTTTGATGCGCCTTATATTCCTGGTTGGGATTGTCACGGCTTGCCAATTGAGCACAAAGTTGAGCAATTGATCGGTAAAGCGGGGACGAAAGTTTCTTATAAAGAGTTTCGCGCGAAATGTCGCGAATACGCTTATACGCAAATAGAAGAACAGAAAAAAGACTTTATTCGTTTGGGTGTGATGGGCGATTGGGAAAATCCTTATCTGACAATGAACTTCCAAACAGAAGCCAATATTGTTCGTGCTTTAGGCAAAATCGCTGAGAACGGTCATTTGGTAAAAGGCTTTAAGCCAGTTTACTGGAGTGTTGTTGGTGGTTCTGCTTTGGCGGAAGCGGAAGTGGAATATCAAGATAAAACGTCTTTGTCTTTGGATGTGCGTTATGCGCCACAAGACGAAGCTGCTTTACTTGTTAAATTCTCTGATGTCGAGGGTGAAGGTAAGGTTTCTGTTGTTATCTGGACAACCACTCCTTGGACGCTTCCAGCGAGCCAAGCTGTTTCTGTTCATCCAGACTTCAACTATGCGCTAGTTGAAGTCGATATGGGCTTGGGCAAAGAGCGTTTAATTGTTGCTGAAGACATGGTCGCAAGTGTGATGTCTCGCTACGGTGTTGCTGATTTCCGCATTGTTGGTCGTACCGTTGGTGCTGAACTGGCAGGCACTGTGTTGGATCATCCGTTCCTAGAGCGCGATATTCCTGTCATCTTGGGTGAGCACGTAACAACGGAAGCGGGTACTGGCTGCGTGCATACTGCACCTGACCACGGCGTGGATGACTTTAACGTCGGTCGTGAAAATGGCATTGGCACTATCAACCTTGTTCAAGACAATGGTGTTTACTCTGATGCTGCAGGCGAGTTTGCTGGTTTGCATGTTTATAAAGTAGATGATGCTGTGCTTGAGGCGTTGAATCGCAATAACGCTTTGGTGTTTGAGTCGAAGATCTTCCACAGTTATCCACATTGCTGGCGTACTAAAACGCCACTCATCTTCCGTGCGACGCCTCAGTGGTTTATCAGTATGACCAAAGAAGGTTTGCTGGATTCTGCAAAGCATGCTGTTGAAGGTGTGAAGTGGGTACCAAGCTGGGGACAAAACCGTATGGAAGGGATGTTGAATAACAGCCCTGATTGGTGTGTGTCTCGTCAGCGTACTTGGGGTGTGCCGATTGCTTTGTTTATCAACAAAGAGACTCAAGAGCTTCATCCTGAAACGCCACGTTTGATCGAGGAAGTCGCTAAGCGCATCGAAGTTGAAGGAATCGACGCTTGGTTTGAAATGGAAGCAGAGGAGTTGTTGGGTGCTGATGCTGAAAAATACAGCAAAGTAACTGACACGTTAGATGTATGGTTTGACTCCGGTGTGACCCATTATTCTGTTATCGATCAACGTGATGAATTGAGCTTTCCTGCCGATTTGTACCTAGAAGGTTCAGATCAGCATCGTGGTTGGTTCCAGTCTTCGTTGAAAACCTCAATCGCGATTCGTGGTGTGCCGCCATACAAGCAAGTATTGACTCACGGTTTTACCGTTGATGGCGATGGCCGCAAAATGTCGAAGTCTTTGGGTAACGTACTGTCACCACAGAAAGTCATGGATACCTTGGGTGCCGATATTATCCGTTTGTGGGTAGCAGCGACCGACTACACCACTGAAATGACTGTCTCTGATGAAATTCTTAAGCGTGTAGCGGATTCTTATCGTCGTATCCGTAATACTGCGCGTTTCATGATGGCAAACTTAAATGGTTTTAATCCAGCGGCTGATATGGTGCCTTCTAGCGAGATGATTGCATTGGATCGTTGGATTGTGGATCGTGCTGCCATGTTGCAAAAAGAATTGAATGCCGCTTACAACGAATATCAATTCCATACAGTGAACCAGAAAATCCAGAACTTCTGTTCTGTAGATTTGGGTGGTTTTTATCTGGATGTCATCAAAGATCGCCAATACACAACACAAGAAGACAGCCTGGCGCGTCGTTCTGCGCAGACTGCGCTTTACCATGTGATGGAAGCTTTCTCTCGTTGGATTGCACCGATCTTGAGCTTCACTGCTGACGAAATCTGGCAAACACTTCCTGGGGAACGCGGTGAGTCTGTTTTCTTAGAAACATGGTATGAAGGCCTTGAAGAGTTGTCTGGTGATGAGCCAATGGGTCGTGAATTCTGGAAGCAGGTTCTTGAAGCGAAAGTAGCAACGAATAAAGTATTAGAAGCAGCGCGTAGTGAAGGCAAGATGAAAGCGAGCTTAAGTGCTGATATAACACTTTATTGTGATGATGCTTTGCAAGCAACATTGAATCGCTTAGGTGAAGAGTTGCGCTTTGTCTTAATTGCTTCTGACGTTAAAGTGTTGCCTTTGTCTCAAGCGGATGATGACGCGGTTGCTACCGATCTTGATTGTCTGAAAGTTCACGTTGAGTTGAGTAAATATACTAAGTGTGTACGTTGTTGGCATCACCGTGAAGAAGTTGGTAAGCGAGCAGCGCATCCTGAGTTGTGCGATCGTTGTATCTCTAACTTGCCAGATGGGGAAGGTGAACAGCGCCTTTACGCCTAATGACTGCTTTGATTGTGTGGAAACGAGTCCAGCGCTGGTGGGCGCTGGCTCTTATTCTTTTTGTTTTAGATTGGGTAACAAAACAAGCGGTTGTGTCCAACTTATTTTATGGACAAGAAATTGCCGTTTTTCCATTCTTTGACCTGACATTGAGATACAACACTGGTGCTGCATTTAGCTTCCTTGCGCAAGCTGGTGGCTGGCAACGCTGGTTTTTCTCTTTGATCGCATTGGCTGTGGTTGTTGGTATTAGTTGGCGTCTTGTTAAGATCGCAGAAACAAATCGATTAGAATCACTGGCACTGACTTTTGTGTTGGGTGGAGCGATTGGTAACCTTTATGATCGATTGGTTTATGGCCATGTTGTAGATTTTCTACAATTTCATTGGCAGCAGTCGTGGTATTTCCCTGCGTTTAACCTTGCTGACAGTGCTATTACTATTGGTGTTATTTTAATGTTGCTTGAAAGTTTCGTGACGAAAAAGCAGGAAGGTACAAAAGAATGAGCGTAATTACAGCGGCAAGCAGAGTAACTCTGCACTTTGAGTTGTCACTTGAAGATGGTCAAATCGTTGATTCTAACTTTTCTCGATCTCCAGCTAGCTTTATATTTGGTGATGGGAGTTTATTGCCAGATTTTGAGTCTGCTTTACTAGGTATGTCTGTAGGGCAAGAAGCTTCTTTCATTATGTCGCCAGAAAAAGCCTTTGGCGTACACAATGAAAGCAATATTCAGCGTATGCCTCGTTCTCAGTTCTCTATGGATCTAGAAGAAGGGATGGTGGTTTCTTTTGCTGATATGAGCAAAAACGAGTTGCCGGGCGTCATTGCTGAGATTGGTGAGAAAGAAGTGGTTGTCGATTTTAATCACCCTCTTGCTAGTCGGTCACTTACTTTTCGGGTGCAAATCATAGCTATTGAGGATGCCGCATGAGTTTTGCTATTCAACTTGCTAACCCTCGTGGCTTTTGTGCTGGTGTTGATAGGGCGATAGATATTGTTAATCGCTGCTTAGATCTTTTTGAAGCACCAATCTATGTTCGTCATGAAGTGGTACATAATAAATTTGTCGTCGAGTCTTTGAAGTCTCGCGGTGCAGTTTTTGTTGATGAACTTGATCAAGTACCAGATGACAACATTGTTATCTTTAGTGCGCATGGTGTTTCAAAAGCCGTTCGAGATGAAGCGACAGATCGAGGTTTAAAAGTATTTGATGCGACTTGTCCACTAGTGACAAAAGTGCATTTGGAGGTGTTGCGTTATTCTCGTGATGGCATGGAATGTATTTTGATTGGTCATGATGGCCATCCAGAAGTCGAAGGTACGATGGGTCAGTACGATGATCGTCAGGGTGGTGCTATCTATCTAGTAGAGAGTCCTGCTGATGTAGAGAGACTTAAGGTTAAGAATCCTGAGCGTCTTGCTTTTGTCACTCAAACGACGTTGTCTATGGATGATACCTCGGTTGTTATTGATGCACTTCGAAAACACTTTCCGATGATTTGTGGTCCAAAGAAAGATGACATTTGTTACGCCACACAGAATCGTCAGGATGCTGTGAAGACGCTAGCAGAAGAATCTGAATTAGTTCTTGTTGTTGGTTCAGTGAATAGCTCTAATTCAAACCGTCTTCGGGAATTGGCTGAAAGAATGGGGGCGAAAGCCTATTTGATCGATAATGCCAGTGAGATTCAGTGTGATTGGTTGAAAGGTATTCGTAGTATTGGCGTAACTGCTGGAGCATCTGCGCCTGAAGTACTTGTTAATGAGGTGATTGATCGTCTTGTTAAGGAAGGTGGTAGCGCACCTCAAGAGTTAAAAGGTAGAGAAGAGAATGTGTCTTTCTCTATGCCTAAAGAACTACGTATCGTAGAAGTTTGATCGAATTTTAATTAATTTAAATTTTATTCAAAAAAGGGTTGCACAAAATCTGTAGATCCTTAATATACGCCCTCGCTGACACGGACAAGGCCTCAGAGCAACGAAGACCAAGTTCAACTTTACTAGATTAAAATCTGGTTGAGTATTCAAGTCAGCCCGCTCTTTAAAATAGATAATCAGATAATTTGTGTGGGCGCTCGCTGGAGGCTTCAGAAGATCATCGCAGACCGGTTTTACCGAGATGTAGTTGATCAAAAAAATTGAAGTCTTGCGAAACGTCTAACACGTCAATTCGCTTTATGTTGGCTTGTTGTTCTTCGGGATGATGAGTCGATTAAGTTATTGTTAGTGTAATAGATTTTGAGTAAGCAAACTTTTTAACTG
>NZ_FQVF01000008.1 GCF_900129155.1 Marinomonas polaris DSM 16579 | reverse complement strand
GTCAGCAGGAGCAAGCTCCCCTGTTACCGCTCGACTTGCATGTGTTAAGCCTGCCGCCAGCGTTCAATCTGAGCCATGATCAAACTCTTCAGTTAAAAAGTTTGCTTACTCAAAATCTATTACACTAACAATAACTTAATCGACTCATCATCCCGAAGAACAACAAGCCAACATAAAGCGAATTGACGTGTTAGACGTTTCGCAAGACTTCAATTTTTTTGATCAACTACATCTCGGTAAAACCGGTCTGCGATGATCTTCTGAAGCCTCCAGCGAGCGCCCACACAAATTATCTGATTATCTATTTTAAAGAGCGTCTGATTCTGCGTTCAACTCTCTTACCTAAGTAAGTAGCAAACTCTTGTTTGCGTCGTTGTCCGTGTCAGTGGGTGCGTATAATACATCCACAAATTTTCTATGCAAGCTCTTTTTTTAAGTTTTCTTAAAAAGTTTCTTATAAACCGGAAGTGTGGGTATTTTCACTATTAATAAGGGCACTAAAAATACGGAAAAATAAACAGCCAGAGAAATATCATCTTTAACCTGCCACCATAAATGAGCAACAACACCAACAGCCGCAAGATACATTAAGCGATGAAGAGATTTCCACTTTTTCCCCAGCCTACGCATCATTGCCTTTGTGCTTGTTAACGCCAATATAGCCAAAATAACCAGAGCCAAAGTACCAACATAGATATAGGGCTTCTCAACCAAATCAGAACTTATCCAAGTCCAACTCAATCCCGCAAATAGAACTAAATAAATAACAAAGTGAAGTAATGCATAAAAGAAGGCCGTCAAGCCGATAAAACGACGATATCTATTAACAAACTTCAACGGCTTTAGTTTACTAATCAATGTCATTGCCATGACAGCAACCACAGAGACGGAAGCCCAAATACCACTTAATCTCATCAATAATTTGCCAGGATCTGGAAAATACTGCCCCATCAACAATGAGACAAACATCCAGATAAATGGCAAACAAAACAGGAAGAGGATATACGGCTTTTCTTTTCTATCCCAAAATGTCGTCACGCTAGTAGTTCCTTTTCAAATCCATACCACTGTATAGACTCGCAACTTCTTCTTCATAGCCATTAAAAATTTTAGTTTGAATGACATTTGGAAAGAGCACACCACCCGGCAATCGACGCTCTTGACCTTGAGACCAACGAGGATGATCTACATTAGGGTTCACATTAGCGTAAAAACCATATTCATTAGGAGCCAACATACTCCATGTGGTTTCTGGCATAGTTTCAACAAAGCGAATTTTCACAATAGATTTAATACTTTTAAAACCGTATTTCCAAGGCAGAACTAGCCTCACAGGCGCACCATTTTGATTGGGCAATATACTCCCGTACATACCAACAGCAAGAAATGCCAAAGGATTCATCGCTTCATCAATACGCAACCCTTCTCGATATGGCCAATCCAGCCCGCCACCACGTTGACCTGACATTTGCTTAGGGTCATACAGCGTTTCGAAGTAGACGTATTTTGCTTTTGATGTTGGTTCGAACCGTTTTAAAACTGTCGCAAGAGAAATTCCAACCCAAGGAATCACCATAGACCAAGCTTCTACACAACGAAGACGATAGATACGCTCCTCTAACATTGACTCTTTAATGATATCATCAAGGTCAAAAATTCCCGTTTTCCCAGCCTCACCCTCTACCGTTATAGTCCATGGCGTTGTTTTAAACTGAGAGGATCGATCTTTAGGGTCACTTTTACCATAACCAAACTCATAAAAATTATTGTAAGAAGTAGCTACATCGTAAGGAGAAATTTTATCGTCTTTGCCAAACGAAGTTTCAGCTATATTTCCAAAGGAGGGTTTCAGAGCAGAAGATGGCGATAGAGGATTTCCCTCTTGAAGAGCAGCAGTAACATTGCCAATACCACCGACACCAAGAGCAATCCCTCCTGTCACCTTCATGAATTGCCGACGATTCAAGTAAACGGATTTTTCAGTCACTTCTGATTCAGAGCAATCAGACGCTTTTTTATTCAAAATGAGCATAGCATGTCCCCTTCTATTATTAGAATTATTGACAAGGGGTCACACCACTAGTTCCAAAAAACACCCACATTAAAAAAGAATGCTTTTTTATGCCACATTTTCTAGCGAAATCGCTTAAACACAATTCCGAGTGGACCCCATAAACCATAAAGGCAAAAAACACTCATCAGCACCAAAGCAGGCTCTAGAGCGACTAATACCAAAACCAACACTGCAATAAGAAGCACAACAAATGGAACACGACCTTTCAAATTAAGATCTTTAAAACTGCGATATTTTACATTGCTAACCATCAATAAACCGGCGATAGGAACCAGTAACGCCATCAGCGTCGCCATGCTCTCCCCAGAAACACCTTTGTCATTGGCAGCCCAGATAACGCCAGCCACAAGAGCCGCCGCTGCAGGACTAGGTAACCCAGTAAAATAACGCTTCTCTTCAACACCAAGCATAGTATTAAATCTGGCTAAACGAAGTGCCGCTCCAACAGCATAGATAAATGCTGCAATCCAACCGATTTTACCAAGTGGGGCTAAAGACCAAGTAAATACAACAAGCGCAGGCGCAATACCAAAAGAGACCATATCAGCAAGGGAATCATACTCAGCGCCAAATGCACTTTGAGTATGAGTCAAACGAGCAACACGTCCATCTAGACCATCAAATATCATCGAAATAAATATCGCGACAGCAGCATGAGTAAAGTTTTCATTCATCGCAGCAATGATGGAATAAAACCCCGAAAAAAGTGCTGCCGTCGTAAACAAGTTGGGTAACAAATACACCCCCTTGTGAGGCTGCTTTTTTTCATCACCGACATCAACGTCTTCGATTTCATCAACCGGTGATTTTTTAATATCATCAATGGACATGTTACAAGCCTTCCTTCTTACAAGTTTTATACAAGCTTAGCAAAAGAACGCTTAGCTGCTTTTATTGTGTAATCGATATCTTCTTCTGTATGAGCTTGAGAGATAAATCCAGCCTCAAACGCAGCCGGAGCGAAATACACCCCCTCTTCCAACATGTAGTGAAAGAATGCTTTAAATTTACCCAAATCACACTTCTGCACATCCGCAAATGTCTTAACCGCTTCAGCTTCAGTGAAAAAGAAACCAAACATACCACCAACACTCACCACACAAAATGGTACGCCAGCATCATCTGCCGCTTTTTTCAATCCCGTCACAAGACGATCAGCTTTAGAACCTAAAGTCTGATGAAAGCCTTCTTCACTAATTTTGTTCAAAACTGCCAAGCCTGCAACCATAGCAACAGGATTACCAGACAAAGTGCCTGCTTGGTAAACAGGGCCTAACGGTGAAATACATTCCATGATGGCGCGTTTACCACCAAACGCACCTACAGGCATACCGGCGCCAATAACTTTACCCAGCGTTGTCAGATCAGGAACGATACCAAAGTGATCCTGCGCACCCCCAAGGGCAACGCGGAACCCTGTCATCACTTCATCAAAAATCAACACAGCGCCAGATTCATCACAAACTTTGCGCAAGGTTTCAAGGAACCCTTCAACTGGCAAAATGCAGTTCATGTTGCCAGCAACAGGTTCGACAATGATACAAGCGATTTGATCGCCGATTTCAGCAAAACAACGAGTCACTTCTTCAATATCGTTGTATTGCAGTGTAATAGTATGTTTTGCCAAATCTGCAGGCACACCAGGAGAATTAGGAACACCGAGAGTTAACGCACCAGAGCCCGCTTTAACAAGTAAAGAGTCCGAATGACCATGGTAACAGCCTTCAAACTTGACGATTTTATCGCGTCCGGTATAACCACGAGCCAAACGAATCGCACTCATAGTGGCTTCAGTACCCGAGTTCACCATGCGCACCATATCCATAGAAGGGACAAGTTCACAGACTTTTTCAGCCATGGTGATTTCAACTTCTGTTGGCGCACCAAAGCTCAAACCAAAATCAAGCTGTTTTTTAACTGCGTCTAACACATCAGGGTGCGAATGACCTAAAATCATCGGCCCCCAAGAACCAACATAATCTATATAACGCTTTTTATCTTCATCATAAACATAAGCCCCTTCCCCGCGTTGGAAAAAAATAGGCGTACCACCCACACCATTGAAAGCTCGTACTGGAGAATTAACACCTCCAGGAATACGGTGTTGGGCACGTGCGTATAGATCTTCTGAACGACTCATATTTATTCAAATCCCATAACTGATAATTTACAAAAGCAAGCAAACTTCCATACAAGAAGCATTACTACCCATAAAACTTTAATCAAGGACTAGCAGCAAAAGACATTCCTAAGGAATGTTAGCAACTAATCACTTTTTAACAAAAACTGATCGAGACGATGGCGAGAAACCAGACTAAAAGAAGAATCAGACACCGCCACTAGCACTTCTGGCATACCTGTTTTCTGAAACCAACCCAACATAGCTTCTAATGAAGAAGGCTCATCAATCACAGGAACAAGAGTTGACTCTAAGGCCAAAGATAAATCCATTTTCACTCTATCGCCCTCTGAAACAAGCCATAATTGAGGACCTTGCTCCAAGGTTTTCAACGCATCTAATACAGCAATTCTGCGAGCCAAGCGCCACTCATTTTCAATCTCGAAAACAACATAGTCTACCATACTTGACGCTAAATCCTTCACCTGCTCAATTGGAATAACTCTAGGAAGAAGCAAAACCTCCTCGGCTACCGGTTTAACCGTATGGTGTCGCAAATAACGCTGAAAAGGGCTAATAGTCGAAGACATCCCCATAAAACTTAATCTTTCGACAAATACAGATTCCTGATGAAAAAACACTCGCATCAACAAACAAGCAAACACAATAACAAACAATGCAGGAACAATAGCCTCAGAGGAATGGGTCATTTCTATAATAGCCACCAAAGCAGTTAATGGCGCCTGAAAACAGGCCGCCATCATAGCCGCCATTCCCAATAAAGCGAATAAAGCAACATCCGCTACGCTATTATCAAACACCAAAGCAACCTGAACACCAGCCAAACCGCCAATGATAAAAGTCGGCCCGATCATACCACCTGGAATTCCTAAGCCTATAGTGAAAGCAGTCAAGACTGTTTTAACTAAAATCAATAACAGCAGAGAATATAAAATCAAATCACCAGACAACAAGCGAGAGAGAGAGAGGTAACCGCTGCCTAATGATTCCGGCAAATAAATAGCCGCCAAAGACGTGGCTACTGCTACCAAGGAAAAACGCCACCAAACAGACATACCACTAAATCGCCAAAGACTCTTTTGCGTATGAAGAAACAAAGCAGACAGCAATACGATGAAAACGACTAAGACAAAACAAGCGATAAATAAGTCAGTTGAAAGCAGTACAGAAGAGATACTTTCGATACTAAATATATCTAAAGGCCCAATAACGTAATGACTTACTAAGGTGGCAATGACAGATGAGAGCAATACAGGCAAAACATAACGCTGTCGGTATTCCAGAAAAATCACTTCAAAGGCGAACAAAACACCCGCTAAAGGTGTTTGAAATACCGCCGAAATCGCCCCAGCAACACCACAGGCCAACAGGGTTTCGACGCCATACTGAGGCAATTTTGCTTTTTCAGCCAAGTAGCCGCCCAGTGTCGCACCAAGATGCACAGCAGGACCTTCCTTACCAATTGAAAGACCACCAGCTAAGCCTATTGCAGCTGAAAAAAACTGCACCACCGCGTTCCACACAGGCAAATTACCGTGATGATAATTTAGACGTTCAACTACATAAGGAACACCTACTTTATGTAATCGATTCGGCAATAAGGTAAAAACTAGAGCCAAAACATGACAGGCAACAAAGGAAAGCCCGACACGCCATTCAACAGCTAAGGATTCAAAAGAATCAAAATCAGCATCAATAAAGTATCGAGTAGGTAAGTAAATGACGGCATAAAAAAACGCCATCAAAAGCCCGCTTAGTAACCCACACAAGGCGCCAAGTACAGCTAAGACCAATAAGTCATCGTAAGACTTTGCCTTACTAGACCACCTTTCTCTTAAATTTAACCTTTTCAGAGCAGGACCTCACTTTTAACGCGGGCAGATTTTGTACATCATTCAATCAGTTATCAGATATATTCGCAATTACTCTGACAGGGTCACTAAAATGCTCTCACCAACGGTCCAAGCGATTTGATAAGCACATGTGTGTCACTATTTTATGAAGATTAGGCCAGCTATCCATATCACTACGAATTACATTTAAACGCGCCATAGAATTTGCTTGCACTAATAGCAACAAGTCCAAATCGCCACTAATAGAATGGGCAAGCTTTACTTCTGGGATGGCCTCAATGAGAGGTTGCACAAGATCGCAAGACAAAGGCCTAAAAGTTAAGGCTAAATAAGCAGTAACGCCGTCTTCTTTTGAAACCGAAGTATGCGCGTGATAGCCCGTAATGGTTCGATTATCTTCCATGCGTCGAATGCGCTCGGTCACCGCAGAGCGAGATAAATTAACTTGCCGACTAATGTCTGAAACAGAAAGCCGAGCATCGTCTACCAGTAAAGCTAATATTTTTTGATCATAATGATCGGCCACCCAAACCCCCTTTTATTATTAGTCATTCAACTTGACGGTCATTCCGGCAAAATGCGCCTTAATGGGGTCAACTTGTATAGCGTATTGCTAATATAAGTATTTTATCCTTAGCGACAACAAATAACAGCTACAGAATTTAACAAGTAAAGGCAAACAAATGACCCAATATCAAAAAACTCTTGGCCCTCTACAAGGCATAGCAATGACGGTGACTACCTTTATTGGTACTGGCCTGATGATATTACCAGCCATGTCTGTTGCTCAGGCAGGGTCCTTTGCTTTTTATGCTTGGTTAATTACCGCCACAATGATTATCCCAATTGCATTTATTTTTGCGTTACTTGGCTCCAAGTACCCTTCCGCTGGCGGAGCATCACACTATATTGGACGAGCGTTCGGGTCGCGTTATGAAAAAGCGGTTGGCTGGTTGTTTTTAAGTATTTTATTGGTTGGCCCTGCTGTTGCTATAAAAGTCGCAGCGGCGTATTTGACCATTATTTTTAAAACATCTGATGAATGGATTCTTGCCTTTAGTCTATTAACCCTTGCTGGCATGCTTTTCTTTGCCATTGTAGGTATGCAAACCTCAGCTAGGTTTCAAACCGGTATTGTCATCGTGATGATTGGCGCTATTTTGTGGCTTTGCTACATTGGTGATATTTTAGACAGTCGCCAAGTCATTGAAGCACCATTAACCACAGTTGAGTGGCAACAAACACTGTACGCCACAGGCGTTATATTCTGGTGTTTCTTAGGCATTGAAGTCATGGCCCATATGGGGGCTGAGTTCAAAAATCCCACTAGGGATTTCCCAATCGCATTACTGGGTGGCATCACCATAGTTATTCTTGCTTACCTAAGTTTAGTATTGCTCATTGCTTGGCATCACACTTACGGCGACGAAGTTACCAACAGCCAATCCTTAGCACTTTTGGTTAGTAAACTAATGGGCGAAACCAGCAGCCGATTCTTTGCTGTTGGGGCTTATATCATTGCCTTCGCCAACGTGGCAATTTATATCTTAGGCTTCTCCCGTATGGTGCAATCTATGGCACAGCAAGGTGCATTACCTAAAACCTTTATTGGACTTAATAAAAACGGCTCGCCTGAAAAAGCAGTATTACTGGTTGGTTTAATCACTCTATTTTCGATTGTATTTTCAGAGGTCTCAGGCTGGAAAATGTCATGGTTTATTGAAATGACCAACGGCAGTTTTTTGCTTATTTACACATTAACCTGTGTTGCTGCTTTCAAACTGGTCAATCGTGCTGCCCAACTATTGGCTATCGTTGCCTTAATAAGCTGTAGCTTGATGGTGTTTTTCATTGGTCAAAGCATGCTGTTTGCTATTATCGCTTTCTGCTTGGCTCTCAGTTATGAATATTTGCGATCGCCAAAAAGTCCGATCAAAGGTTCAAAACTTCATGTACAATAACGGCAATTGATATCACCATTTATAAAGCAGCGATGATTTCGTTGAGTTCAGTAGGAGAGATTTTATGCCATTATTAGACAGTTTTCGTGTCGACCACACTCGTATGGATGCACCAGCAGTACGTGTAGCTAAATCCATGTCCACACCTAAAGGTGATGACATCACAGTGTTTGATCTACGCTTCTGCGTGCCAAATGAAGAGATCCTTTCTGAAAAAGGTATCCATACGCTAGAACATTTGTTTGCTGGTTTCATGCGTGACCACCTAAACAGTAACAGCGTCGAAATCATCGACATTTCACCAATGGGTTGCCGTACTGGTTTTTACATGAGTTTGATCGGCACACCTTCAGAAGACACTGTTGCCGCTTCTTGGAAAGCTGCAATGGAAGACGTATTGAAAGTAAAAGCCAAATCCGATATTCCAGAGCTTAACGAATACCAGTGCGGCACTTACGAAATGCATTCTCTAGAAGAAGCACAAGAAATTGCTAAAATGATTCTAGACCGTGATGTAAAAGTGAACAGCAACGAAGAATTATACCTAAGCGAAGAGTTCTTGAAAGAACACAGCTAAGAAAAAGTTATTTAAGCTAGAACGCAAAAAGGTGACCTAGAGTCACCTTTTTTATTTGAGCTTAAAACTACGAACCTTTTAAGAACGTGTTGCCGTTGCTAAAAAAGCACTCGCTAAAACAAACACACTTCCCATGCCGCGATTGAGGTTTTTCATACCCTTAGGGCTTCGAATCAAACGGCGAATCTGCTTGCCACTCATTGCATAAACATAAGCCGCAATAAACTCCGTACAGCAAAAGGTTAATCCCATCCAGAAAAACTGCATAGGAACAGGCTGACTAAGATCCAATAACTGCGGAAAAATAGCAGTAAAAAGTAATACAGCTTTAGGATTGCCGATCGCTACTAAAAACTCTTGGCGCATTCTCGCAAGGTGTCCACGTTTCGCCTTGGTTCCCACTTCGCTTTCATGCTCCTCAAGCACCATAGCCGCACTGCGCCAGGTTTTGATGCCAACATAAAACAAATAAGCGACACCGAACCATTTGATAACACTAAACCAAAAGCTAGAAGAAACAATGATTGCTCCCAAGCCTAGCGCAGAGATTAACATCAAAATACTAAAAGCTAGATTTCGACCAACTACAGCAATAACCGCTTTAGTCGCGCCAACCTGAATGCCGTTGTGCATAGAGGTAAAATTATTTGGGCCAGGCCCTAAAGACAGCAACATCAACAACGGCGCAGTTGCTAACCAAACACTAAATGTCATAGCAATGAATTCTCTTAAGATTGAGCTAAAAACGGTCTAAATTAACAGCGAAAGTTAACCCTGAAATTTGGCGCAACTGTACAGCCAAATAATTCGTCTGTCAGCCTATTTTTTAACCTTTTAGGTGACACAAAAGTGAATACATTAAGATGCTTGAAAATCAATTAGTTGCCCTAGGTATTGCAAAAGAAAAACCTTAAATTTACTTTTTTATCCAAAGCCAAGCGCTCAAACAACCTTTTATTTCATCTGTGGAAACTCATCCTCACTCAGTAAAATAACCACTCCGTTACCAATAATTAGGGATTAGCTATGTCTATTGCACATATTTTTTTATGGGCCACCGCCGCCATTTGGGGCTTTGCCTTTGTCGCCCAAAGTGTTGGCATGGAAAGCCTTGGGCCACACAGTTTTAACGCTATGCGTTTTCTATTAGCGACATTGTCGCTGTTACCTTTATTGTTTATTTTTAAACCAAAGCAATCTCAAAATAATCGAAAACTTTGGTTAGGGGGACTCGCCGCAGGAAGCTGCTTGTTCTTGGGCTTTACATGCCAACAAATTGGTTTGCAATACACTACAGCAGGTAACGCAGGTTTCATCACTAGCATGTACATTGTGTTCGTGCCGATATTGGGACTTATACTCGGCCATAAAACCGAAAGACATACCTGGATTGGAGTTGGTCTAGCGCTAATTGGTCTTTACAGCCTGACCGTTGGGCCAAACCTGTCCATAAACAAAGGTGATGCGATAGAATTACTAGGCACTCTTTTTTGGACAGGACATGTGTTGCTGATAGGTTATTTATCTCGATATGTATCCGCTTTGCCACTTTCTATCGTTCAGTTCTTCGTAGCAATGATATTAGCGTCTATCACCGCTTTCACATTAGAAACACCAACGCTTGAAGGCATTAAAATGGCTTGGTGGCCGTTGGTCTATGCTGGCGTCGCCTCATCTGGTATTGCGTTTACATTACAAACGTTAGGACAAAAAAATATTTCACCTAGTATCAGTGCTCTTATTCTCTCATCTGAAGCGGTATTTGCCGTATTAGGCGGTTGGATATTTATGGAGGAAATCCTTTCAACTCGTGCTTTGGTTGGTTGTGGCTTCATTATGACAGGGATGATTATTAGCCAATGGCCACGCAAACCCGTCACAGCAAAAGTAGCATTAAACTAATCATCTTGAGCGATATTTAATGGCATGATGCGTTTGACTGGCGTTGTCATTATCATCATGGTGTTGGTATCGCTCAAATCAATTAGTCGTTCTAATAGCGCATCAAGCTTAGACATAGATTTCACTCCTACTTTGAGCACAAAAGCATAAGGCCCCGTTACGTTGTAGCATTCAATCACTTCATCTAAGCCCATAACGAGTGCTTTAAACTCACGCTCTTTAGTACGATAAACCTGACACTCAACCAAGGCAGTAATAGGTATCCCTGCTTTTTCTAAGTTGACTTGGACACTGTAGCCAGTAATCACGCCAGACTCTTCTAATTTGCGTACTCGCTCCGCGACCGCAGGTGCTGTGAGATGAACCAACTTGCCCAGTTCTGCATAGGTCAAACGACCATTCTGTTCCAACAATTTAAGCAATTTCCAATTCGTTTTATCCATTTAATCCTCGCTTAATACCCATCATTTACGCATAAAAAAGCCGCGGGCAAGCGCGGCTTTTTCAGTCTATCTACAAGACCACTACAAAAATAGCAGACGATTACAAAGACAGTGTCTTTTCACCACGAGCGATACCAGATACACCAGTTCGAACTACTTCAAGCAAGTGAGCACCGCCCAACGCTTGTAGGAATCCATCTAGTTTATCTGACTCGCCAACGATTTGAATCGTATAAATAGACGGCGTCATATCAACAATGTTGCCGCGGAAGATATCAACAGTACGTTTCACTTCAGCACGCTGAGCACCAGTTGCACGAACCTTAACCAGCATCAATTCACGTTCAATGTGCTGACCTTCAGTCAAGTCCACCAGCTTCACCACATCAATCAACTTATTAAGTTGTTTGGTGATCTGCTCTACAACCTGATCTGAACCAAATGTCGTCAATGTAAGACGAGACAAGGTTGGATCATCTGTTGCCGCTACGTTCAATGATTCGATGTTAAAGTTACGCTGAGAGAACAAACCAACTACTCGCGACAAAGCACCCGGCTCGTTTTCCATCAATACAGAAATAATATGTCGCATGTTAGGTACGCTCCGTCTTGCTCAAGAACATATCGCGCATAGAGCCGCGAGGCACTTGCATCGGATATACATGCTCTTCTGGATCCACGTAACAGTTAATGAAGACCAATTGATCTGTCATTGCAAACGCTTCTTCCATCTTGGCATCGAGTTCATCTTTAGTTCGAATTTCAACATACTTGTGACGGTAAGCGTCCATCAGTATTTTGAAATCAGGCAATGAATCCATGTAGGAATTTGAGTAACGACCCTCATAGTTCATGTCTTGCCACTGGCGAACCATGCCCAAATAGCCGTTGTTCAAACACAAAATCTTAACAGGCAAACCGTATTGCAAGCAGGTAGAAAGCTCTTGAATATTCATCTGAATACTGCCTTCACCCGTCACACAAACTACGGTTTCTTTAGGAAAATTCATCTTCACGCCCATTGCAGCAGGAAGACCAAATCCCATCGTGCCTAAACCGCCGGAGTTAACCCAACGATTTGGCTTATCAAATTTATAATACTGAGCAGCAAACATTTGGTGCTGACCTACGTCAGACGCCACATAAGCATCGCCTTTAGTGGCACGCCAGCAAGCTTCAATCGCGGCTTGAGGCTTAATTTTTTCGCTGCTAGTGTCATAACGACCACCATGTACCAAACGCCATTCATTGATTTGCTTCCACCAACCAACAAGCGCTTCAGTGTTTGAACTTTGACCTTCAACCAAAGACAGCATTTCTTCCAAAACCTGACTAACAGGGCCAACAATTGGCACATCTGAACGAATAGTTTTAGAAATAGCAGCAGGATCAATATCAATATGGATAATTTTTGCGCCAGGGCAAAACTTATCAGGATCATTCGTCACACGATCATCGAAGCGAGCGCCAACTGCTAAAATCACATCACTGTGATGCATTGTCATATTCGCTTCGTATGCACCGTGCATACCCAACATACCAACAAATTGCTTGTCTGTTCCTGGGTATCCGCCCAAGCCCATCAAAGTATTGGTAACAGGCACGTTCAAAGACTTAGCCAATTTGACTAGCAAATCAGATGCACCGCCCATAATAACGCCGCCACCTGCATAGATAACTGGGCGTTTAGCAGCTAACAACAAATCAACTGCTTTTTTAATCTGACCACTGTGGCCTTTGGTTGGCGGAGTATAAGAACGAATAGAAACAGATTCGGGGTATTTGTATTCGTACTTATCACCTGGCATGGTCATATCTTTTGGCACATCAATCACAACAGGGCCTGGACGACCTGTGCTGGCAATGTGATATGCTTTTTTCATGATCATAGGAATTTCAGAAGGATGCTTAACCGTAAAGCTATGCTTCACAATTGGACGTGACACACCAATCATATCGGTTTCTTGGAACGCATCTTCGCCGATCAGGTAGCTCATAACCTGACCACAAATAATGACCATGGGAATAGAGTCCATATAAGCCGTCGCAATACCTGTAACAGTATTGGTTGCACCTGGACCCGACGTTACGAGAACCGTACCAGCTTTGCCCGTGGCGCGTGCATAGCCATCAGCCATATGCGTTGCAGCTTGTTCATGCCTAACCAGAATATGCTTTACGTCAGACTGACGATGCAAAGCATCGTAAATATGAAGTGCGGCTCCACCTGGATAACCATAGATATATTCAACTCCCTCATCTTTGAGGAAGCGGGCGATCATTTCACCACCGGATAATAACTCCACCTTGTTACCCTCTATAGTATTTATCTGTCTTTTAATTTTAGTGCAGCTATTGTAACCGCATAAGACAAGCAGATTAAAGTTGATAGAACGAAGTTTGCTAAACTAACTGAGGCAACTTTTAAAAATAAGGAACATTTATATAAAAGTAAGAAACACTCAAACGCAATAAATCGCAGTTTTTACACTGCCCGCGTCTTTTCGCGAGGAGAAGTATAGGACAACAATATTGCGTCATTCTACACTTGTGCTTATCAGAACGAATCTGACTGAGATGAGCTAGTGGCCCATAAAAAGGAGTCATCGACAGGGTGTCGTCGAATTATATAGCGTTTCATTTTGTCTTTGCGCCTAAGATTTGTCAACACAAAGCGTATAAAAACTTGCTCTAACCTACGCTTCATGGTGTCATAGCGGCATAAATTGATTAGGAGTTTCACCATGGCTAATGAGCTTAACCAACAACGAGTTATTGATGAATTTTTGCGCTGTTTTCGTAAGATGCTTATGGATCCAGAACTCGCTGGAGAATTAGTCCGTATTGCTAAAGAAAATATCAACCAGCCAAATGCTTACCAACGTATTGCAGAAGAAGTGTCAAACCAAACAACGATTAAAATCCAAGAAGAACACACGGAAGCCGATCGTAAGTTCATCAAGCTATTGATGGATGTGGTTAAAGGTGACTCTCAGCTTTACTAATTTCTTGTTCTTCACGCTAGGCAGCTTTTCTAGCCTAGCGTCTAATGTTTCGGTACTCACTTGCTTCCTTCGTTTTTATCCAGCCCAGAAGAATTAAACCAACTTGTTGATGACATCAAATCATGGGCAGTTGAATTGGGGTTTGCCGAAGCTCGTATCGTTGAGCCTGATCTTGCGCAATACAAAGACGAATTTAACGAATGGCTTAATAACCAATACCATGCCGGTATGGATTATCTTGCCAATCATGGCGACATGCGTTTTTATCCCGAGCAGCTGCATCCGGGGACGCGCCGTGTTATTTCCCTTCGCATGCATTATCTTCCCCAATCGGTCGAAACAGTCGAAAGACTAAAAACCAAAGACAAAGCCTATATTGCACGTTATGCCTTGGGGCGAGATTATCATAAATTAATTCGTAAACGCCTTACTCAATTAGCCCAAAAAATAGAGCAAAAAGTCGGCGATCATGGCTATAGAGCTTTTGTCGATAGCGCGCCAATTCTGGAAAGACAAATTGCCGAACAAGCTGGTATGGGCTGGATTGGCAAAAATACTCTTTTGCTAACACCAAAGGCAGGCAGCTGGTTTTTGCTCGGTGAAATATTTACTAACTTGCCACTTCCTGTCGACAAACCTACTGAAACAAGACATTGCGGAAGCTGTACCGCCTGCCTAACTCAGTGTCCAACCGATGCTTTTGTGGAGCCTTGGGTGCTTGATGCAGGAAAGTGTATTTCTTATCTAACGATTGAGCACAAAGGTCCAATCCCAGAGGAACTGCGCAGTAAAATGGGCAACCGGATTTTTGGTTGTGACGATTGCCAGCTGGTTTGCCCTTGGACCAAATTTGCCAAATACACGCAAGAAGACGATTTCCAACCTAGACACAATTTGGATTCTGCCGATCTGATTGAGCTGTTTGAATGGGACGAAGCAACCTTTTTAAAAAATACCGAAGGCTCTCCTATTCGTCGAACTGGTTTTGAAAACTGGCGCCGTAATATCGCTGTCGCACTCGGCAATGCACCAAGTAATGAAGCAACTATTCAAACACTAGAAAATGCACTCTCGCACTCTTCTGAGTTAGTGAAAGAGCACATTGTCTGGGCATTAAAGCAACACAAGCCTTAACTCCTATTTGGAGTAACGCAACAAACCTTCCTGAGCGGTTGAAGCTACTAACGCCCCTTTCTGATTGAAAATTTGTCCGCGAACAAATCCTCTACCCGAATTAGCCGATGGAGAATCAGCCACATAAAGCAACCATTCATCCAATCTAAATGGACGGTGAAACCAGATAGCATGATCTAAGCTGGCAGCAGTAAGATAAGGGCTACCGATTGAAATGCCATGAGGCATCAAGGCTGTTTCAATAAAACCATAATCTGTCGTGTAAGCAAGCATGGATTGATGAATTAACGCGTCATCAGGCAGAGCTGACACACTACGAATCCACATATGGCGTTTCGCAATACCTGGACGAGGGCGAAATGGATTCTGATTTTCTACAATTCGATATTCAATAGGACGATCTGCGGTAAATAAATCCCGTACTTTAGACGGAATCTCATCAGCATGTTCTCGATAGAGTGATAATTCCGACTTAAATGACTCAGGTCCTGGGACATTAGGCATAGCATCTTGATGAGCTAAACCCTCTTCCTCGATATGAAAAGATACCGTCATCGCTAAAATACTTTTACCAAATTGCGAAGCAATTACCCGTCTAACACTAAAGCTTCTTCCATCACGAACCGTTTCTACCTCGTACTCAATAGGGTGAGATGAATCCCCAGGGCGTAAGAAGTAACAATGCAGAGAATGAGGGAATCGCCCTTCAACCGTCTGAGTTGCTGCACTCAAACCTTGACCAATAACTTGGCCACCAAATAGCTTAGGAAAACCAATATCCTGACTACGACCAATGAATTTAGTTGCTGACACACGCTCTAACTTTAATAAACCGATGAGATGATTAACGACTTGGTTCACCGTTATCCTCCTAATTGAATATAATTATTCATATTATGCCGCTTTTTCGGCTCCAGCCTGAACAAAAAAAACTCATAAAATACAAAAACACCAAGAATATTGTCGAAATCTTTTTTAGCACTTTGCTAAATAGGCATTTTTTTGCTTTGATGGACACCTAACTGATGGGGTAATTTTTTCTTGGTAACATCTGCTTTAATCGATCCATTTGGTCGAAAAATAGACTACTTACGCATTTCCGTCACCGACCGATGTGATTTTCGCTGTACCTATTGTATGGATGAAGATGTAACTTTTATGCCTAGAGACCATATATTGTCTTTAGAAGAAATTGTTCATGTGGCAAAAACCTTTATATCTATGGGCACCAAACGCATTAGAATTACAGGTGGCGAGCCTTTGGTGCGCAAAAATATTCTTTGGGCCATTGAGCAAATAGCCAACACTAAGGGATTAGAAGAACTCACCATTACCACCAATGGTTCACAACTTTATAAAATGGCACAAAGCTTACTCAACGCTGGCGTATCACGTATTAACATCAGCCTCGATACGCTAAAAGCAGATCGATTTTACGCCTTAACTCGCAGAGATAAATTTCAGCAAGTTGTCGACGGTATAGAAGCCGCCAGTAAGCTGCCATTTAAACGCTTAAAAATTAACAGCGTTATGCTCAAGAATCATAACGATGATGAGCTATTTGATCTTGCTCAATTTGCATTAGATCGCAAAATGGATATCAGTTTTATTGAAGAGATGCCGCTTGGCATTATTACTGACCATAATCGTGCAGCAACGTATTTATCTAGCGACAATGTCATCGATACGCTTAGCAAACAATATGAACTCACGCCGAGCTCATTAACCACCAGCGGCCCAACACGCTATTATCAGGTAGCAGGCTATGACCATAAAATCGGCGTTATTTCACCTCATAGCCACAATTTTTGCGATACCTGCAATCGTGTCAGGCTAACAGCCGAAGGTCGCTTATTACTCTGCCTAGGCAATGAACATTCAAAAGATTTAAAAACTGTGCTTCGCAATAACTCATATTGTTCCACTGAATTAGGCTCAAAAAACCATAATTCAACAGAACTAGAAAACGCGATTATTGAAGCACTAGCACTCAAACCTGAAAAACATCACTTTAATCTTGATGAAGCCCCTCAAATTCTACGCTTCATGAGCGCGACAGGAGGCTAAAAAAGGAATTCCCATGGCTAAAACACCAACACCTTTTCGTCCACTAAATATCAACGTCCTAACCGTTTCCGATACTCGATCTATTGCTGAAGACACATCAGGTGATGCACTCATTGAATTGCTGAGCAAAGCGGGTCACACGCTCAATGAAAGAAAATTAGTGAAAGACGACGTTTACCAAATGCGTGCCGTCGTATCCAACTGGATTGCTGACAAAGAAACCCACGTCGTTTTAATTACTGGCGGAACCGGCTTTTATTCACGCGACAGCACACCAGAAGCTATGACGCCCTTATTTGATAAAACCATTGAAGGCTTTGGTGAACTATTTAGACAAATCTCTTATACAGAAATTGGTACATCGACTATTCAATCACGCGCCATTGCTGGATTGGCCAACCAAACACTGGTGTTCTGTTTACCTGGTTCCACCGGCGCTTGTAAAACCGCATGGAATGGCATTTTAGAAGAACAGCTTAACGCTTCTCACAGGCCATGTAATTTTGTCAGCATGCTGATTGGCCCGAATGCAACAAACCAGCACGAGGCATAACTTACATGTCTACTTTATTTGCCTTTGAAGACGCTCTAGAAGAAATTAAGCACAATGCTAACGTTCGTGTAGAACAACAAACACTTACTCTTACAAACGCGGTAGGACGAATCCTTGCTATAGACGTTGTCGCAGGAATATCCGTTCCCACCCATGACAACAGTGCAATGGATGGCTACGCCCTAGCCTGCGCAGATTGGTACGCTGGAAAACATTTTAATGTGAGCCAACGAATTGCGGCCGGCCGACATCCAGAGCCTTTGATCCCTGGAACCTGTGCTCGTATTTTCACCGGCGCAAATATCCCAGCTGGTGCAGATACCGTGGTCATGCAGGAAAATGCTCAACCTGTGGGTGATAAGGTCGTTTTCGATGAACAACCAAGTCTCGCGGACAATGTTCGTCCTCAAGGACAAGACATGCAGTTAGGCCAAACAGTCATCAAAGCAGGCGTAAAAATCACGCCAATACATATTGGCCTTTTGTCTAGCCTTGGTATCTCGGAGGTTAACGTCTACAAGCAATTGAATGTTGGCATACTCACAACAGGTGATGAACTTATTCCAACGGGTACAAGTCTAAAAGCAGGGCAAATCTATAATTCAAACGGCCCAATGTTGAGCGCTCTTGTTACTCAAGCTGGCCATAATGTGAGCCTTTGCATTCACGCAGCAGATACCTTAGAAGACACGAAAGCCGCACTAAAAACCTTGATGCAATCCTGCGATGTTATTCTGTCGTCAGGAGGTGTTTCTGTCGGCGAAGAAGACCATGTGAAAGGAGCATTAGAAAAATTAGGGAAAGTGCATTTATGGAAGATAGCCATAAAGCCAGGTAAACCCCTTGTTCATGCAACACTTCAGGGCATCCCTTTTCTTGGCTTGCCAGGAAATCCAAGCTCAACCTTGGTAACCTATCATTGGTTCGCACGTCTTTTGCTGTCTATTTGTTCCGGTCAAATTGCCGAGTTGCCCCAATCTTATCTTGTAGACGCAGGCTTCAACCGTAACAAAACAATCCAACGAGATGAGTTTTTAAGGGTGTCGGTTGGAAAGGATGGTCTAGCCTATGCGCATCCACAACAAAGCTCTGGCGCATTGTTAGCTGCTTCTGAAAGCCAAGGCTATTTGCATGTCAAAGCAAACACTCAAGTAGAATATGGCCACTCTTATCCTTTTTATCCTTTCTCTGCCTTCTAACTTTCCTCTTTCTTCATAACTCACCTAGACTAAGAGAGTAGCGTTCTGAAAAATCGGAATGCTGTTCTCTTAATTTGAAAAAAACTAAAACCATTAGCACTAACAAAAGGCGAAGAAAATGAGAGACGTAGAATGGGAAACATCCCTATATGAACATCAGCACGCGATGATCAAGCGACTCGATGCTTTTAGGAAAGGTGCGAAAGCCATCGAATATTCGAAAGACGAAACAATGGTGATCGAACATTCCTTTCAACTACTTGTCGCCTCCATGCTGGACCTTGCTCGCTATGTTTTAAAACATCACTACAAAACCGAGATATCCTCACGCAAAGAAGTGTTAAACGCGCTTATTGTGAATAAAGATGTCACTTATGAACAAGCAGAACAAATTAGGTCGCTAATCATTTTAAGAGACAAAATTCTCCACAACTACCTTGACGAAAATTTTGCAGACTTGGAAGAAGCCATGACTCTTAGGCGCTACAGCTTAGTGGAAGTATTAACAAAAGAATGGATAACTCGCTTATCAAGCCCTTCTTGATAAGCATAAAACATTTAGATTAAACCGAGGCGTCGAGAAAAGCCTGTCGTAATAACCCACGAAACCAGACATGAGCAGCGTCATGTTGGAAACGTTCATGCCAAATCATCGAATAATCAAATTCGCGTGAAGCAAAAGGCAGCTCGTGTACGACTATTTCAGATACGGTTGCCGCCATATCTTCAGCAAAGAGTTTTGGAACCGTCAGTAATAAATCACTGTCCATCACCACTCTTGCTGCTGGTACGAAATTAGGCAAATGCACCGCAACATGACGCTTATGACCCATTTTTTCCAGCTCTCGATCAACCGCGAAATACTCTCGACGGCCTAACACAACTTGTACATGGCTTGCCTGTAAATAACTTTCTAAGGTTAATTTGTCTTGAATACCTGGATGATCTTTACGGGCCAAGCACACCATACAGTCACTCTTCAAACGCATAGCCCGGATACCTGTAGGCGGCTCTTTAGACAATACAGCAACCGCCACATCAATATTCGTTTGATCTAATTCGGCCACCATATCCTCATTCCAAGATTTTACATCCAAGATAGCATCCGGCGCTTTTTGTCGAAATTGATCAAGAATTTTAGGCAAAACCGTTAATGTACCGAAGTCTGTAGTCGATAAAATAAACCGTCGCTTACTACTTTGAGGGGTAAATTCACGAGGCTGAATAAGACTTTCAAGCCCCTTTAACGTATCCGCTAAAAGTAACGCTAAGTCTTGAGTTTTAGCAGTGGCTGATAAACCATGGGAGGTGCGAATAAACAGAGGATCATCGAACACATCGCGTAATCGCGATAATGAGCGACTAACAGCAGGCTGAGAAACATTAAGTCGCGTTGCTGCTTTCGTGACATTAAGTTCTTCAATCAAAACTTGAAAAACATACAGTAAATTCAAATCTATATCAGACAAACGTATTTCTGACAAAACAACACCCCAACCAAGCTTGTTATCATTATAATTAGGAATCATAACAAGCTTTTAGAAGTGACAATAGCAGTCTCTATCACAAGCACAAAAAATTACGTTAATATCTAAACAAACATAAATTTCAACGCTTGATAATAAACTACTAAGCAGACAACTCGCGAATTTGTGCAGATGTCATACCCAGCAAATACAAAATACCATCTAAACCAAGGTTATTCATCGGACATGGTGCCTGCTCTCTGACTAAAGGCTTGGCATGCAAAGCTACACCTAAAGCAGCATGATTTAGCATCAATAAATCATTCGCACCATCGCCACAAGCAATAGTCTGTTGCCAATCAACATTTTGTGTCGTAACAATATTCGTCAACAAAAGCTTCTTACGCTCACCATCAACAATATCGCCTAAATGCTTGCCAGTTAATTCATTATTTTTAATTTCTAACACATTGGCATGCACTTCAGTCATACCATATTCAGCTTGGACTCGGTCGGCAAAATAGGTAAAGCCGCCAGATAAAATCGCCGTATGCCAGCCATAATGATGCAACACCTTCATCAAGGTTGAAATGCCATCCATATGCTGAATTCTGTTATAAACCCCATCCATAACCTCGCTACTCAAACCTTTTAGCAGAGCTAATCGCTGCACGAAACTTTCAACAAAATCGATTTCACCGCGCATGGCACTCGCAGTCACGGCGGAGATTTGCTCACCGATTCCAGCTTCGACTGCCAATTCATCCATTACTTCAGCTTTGATAAGCGTAGAATCCATGTCAAATACAGCAACGCCCGGTGTTTTAATATCTAACATTGACGACTGATAAATATGATCGATACCAGTATCATTAGATAAACGTAAAAGCTCAGTACGAATAGATACGCGATCAAGTAGGCTATCATCAACCATAACTTGCGCCACAGAAATAGCATCTTGAGCATCTGACAACAGACGAATTGCTCCTTGTAAACCACGTGCCTCTAACCAAGCGTTAAATTTATCAAGATATTCAGGGTTCAAAGAACCAATAAGAGTAATACTGGCAGACATAAACGCTCCTAATTCAATAAGACGCCTACTATAGCAAATCGTTTTCTTTTCGCTAAGCACCTGTTCTACTTTAAAGAATTCAGAAAACGGCCGTTATGATGTGTATACTTTACTCATCGTTCTACGAGTTACCCCAAAGGAAGTTAATGGACACCCAACCAAAAACCAAGGCTATCGCTGCTTTCATACGTAAAAAACTCAGTGCGTCAGCCATTACCGTTGCCACCTTTATCTCGCTTATGATTCTCACTGTGTGCATTTTTTGGTACACAATGACCCATGCGCTAGGCAACTATTTATCTCAACAAACTGAAGTATTAGGCAGTAGCTTAGCAACTCAGGCTGCATTCAATGCCACGCAGTCCATCTTAAACAACGATTTATTAAGCTTAAATGTGTTACTCAATCGTCTAGTGGTTGATGACAATATTTTGAGTGCTCGAGTATTTAACAAAAAAGACGAACTACTGGCAGAAGCGGACAGTGGTAATTCTGGGATGCAATCTGAGCAAGATTTTCGGCCAAGTGATACTCGAAGAGTATATAGTTCAAGCATAAAATTCAGAGACGAGATCGTTGGTCATGTACTAATTACGCTAGACAAAACACCTGCTCAGGCTACATTACAACACCTAAACAATCTGTTAATTGGCGTAGCTATATTTACTTGTACCATTGCGTTATTGCTGATCATCTTAATCACAAAATGGCTTTTTGCGCCGATCAACGATGCCTCTTCTGCTCTCATTAATTATAGTAAAGGACGAAAACCAACCGAATTACCAAAACCCATATATAAAGAAGCAAAGGCGCTATTCCAAGCGATTGAAAAAATCCAATCCATAGAACGCCCTAAAGAAGAAATAGAAAAGCCAATCGAGGCAGAAGAAGAAAGTGCCTCACAAGTTGCAAAGCCTCAATTTGAAATAAACTTTGATGCCATCTTTGAAGAATCCAGACAGCGTAGCTGTGTTCTCTATTTTGACATTCTTAATTTAGATGAGTGGCACAAAGATATGACACCGCTCAAAGTAGCTAATTTATTAACGCCAATCTATCGAGCGATATTTCAAGCAAGCGAAGTCTACTTAGGTCAAGTTCATCAATACGAAAATGACTCAGCGATCGTACTTTTCAGCGCACACAATTGTGAAGATAATTTATATATTAATGCAGTTAGTACAGCACAGCTATTCTTAGGATTGGTTGATAAATTACTGGAAAATGAACTCTATACCGACATCCCTAAACTAAACTTTCATTTAGGATTACATCAAGGTAATACCCAAGTTACCAACATGGTAAAAGAGAATCGCTTTGAGCCAGATCGAATCGAAACACTTTTGACGAGCATTCATCAGTTAAGTGAGTCTGAAAGTATTAACAAACTGGTAATCAGTGATGATATTTTTACCTTATCGCACATACAAAATCGCGTATTCACTGGCCTTCCAGAAGTGATTGATGATAATGGCAAAGAAATATTAGCTTATGAAGTAAAAGGCATGTCAGATAAATACAAACAACAAATCCATAAGCATATTCTTGAGATCGCTAGCCCAGAAGAGCAAGAAGACAATGCTTTATAAGCTTACCAAAACCTGAACATAAAAAACCCGCTTTCATGCGGGTCTTTTTTGTTCAAATTATGTGTTAATCATCAAACCGAATCACATCATCTAATGACAAACCTTCTTTATCCATAATTAAACGCAGTTTTCGTAATGCCTCGACTTGAATCTGACGAACACGCTCACGCGTTAAACCAATTTCAGCGCCAACATGCTCTAATGTGCTGGCTTCATGTCCTCGCAGACCAAAACGACGTGTAATGACCTCACACTGCTTTTCGCTCAACTCATCAAGCCAAAGTTCGATACTATTTAAAACATCTCCATCTTGACGATCCGCTTCTGGCCCCTGATGAAGAGTATCTGCTAAAATTTCAACCAAACTCTTATCATTATTATCCCCTCCGAATGTTGCATCAATTGAGCTAACCTTTTCATTCAGGCCAAGCATCTTTTGTACATCTTCTACAGGACAATCTAGCATTTCTGCAATTTCTTCAGCACTAGGCTCATGATCTAACTTTTGTGTCAGTTCACGAGCTGCGCGCAAATATACGTTAAGCTCTTTTACTACATGAATCGGCAAGCGAATGGTTCTTGTCTGATTCATGATCGCACGTTCGATGGTTTGCCGTATCCACCAAGTAGCATAAGTTGAAAACCGAAATCCACGCTCTGGGTCAAATTTCTCCACCGCTCTAATCAAGCCAAGATTGCCTTCTTCGATTAAATCCAACAGAGATAAACCTCGATTAAGGTAACGTCGAGATATCTTAACAACCAAACGTAAATTACTTTCTATCATGCGCTTACGCGCTTTTTGATCACCCTTTAGAGAAAGGCGAGAAAAATATACTTCTTCCTCGGCAGTAAGCAGTGGAGAAAAACCGATCTCACTTAAATACAACTGAGTAACATCAAGGTTACGACTAGAATCAGCGTCGGCATAACGAGCACTTACAGCCGACTCAAACTCTTCATCAACCAATTCCTCGTCAACAAGCACATCTCCAATGAGCTCATCATCCAGTGTATCAAGGTCAAAATCTCCAATATTCGAAACCTTAGCTGCTTCTTTATCCATATTTGCAAACTTCATGTCCCCTCCTTAAAACGCTAATTTCGCTTAATTCATTTTGGGCAAAACATCTAACGGGTCAATAGGCTGACCATCTCGACGAACCTCAAAGTGAAGTAGTGGCCTATCATCTCCCTTGCCACCGATAACAGCAAGAGAATCACCTGCTCGAACATTTTGCTTTTCTTTTACCAATATTCTTTCGTTGTAAGCATAAGCACTAAGATATACATCGTTGTGCTTCACGATAACAAGATTGCCATAACCAATAAGACCGCTGCCTGCATAAACAACCGTTCCATCAGCAGCCGCTTTTACCAATGCTCCTTGCTCAGCCTTTATATCTATACCTTTACTACTAACGCCAGCGTTTGAAAACCCCCTAGTGACCTGTCCATCAACAGGCCAAGACCAACTACCCGATATTTTTTCGTCTTTCGTATCATTTTTAGACAATTTTTCAGACACTTTGACAGAAACAATCGGATCAGATTTAGAGGGTATATTTTTCGTATTTGATACAATTAAAGGGATAGAAGATGTCGAATTATTAGCGACTGAAGGAGGCGTATTTTGGACGCCAATTAGACGGATTTTTTGCTTAGGATAAATGGTATAAGGGGAATCAATATGATTCGATTTAGCAAGTTCGCGATAGTCTAACCCATAGCGGAAAGCAATAGAGAACAAGGTTTCACCGCTCTGGACACGGTGAACACCAGAGGAAGGAATAGAAGATACACTGGCATTATTTGAGGCGTAAGTTCGATTGTTTTTTGCCGAATAATGCAACAGTTCATAAGAGCATCCCGACAATAAAAAGCACAACAAAACAAGCCGACTTATTAACCAAGCTAGCGATGAACAATCATGACTTTTAAGGACGCAACGGAAGATAATTCTTTACCCCAATATCCGATTTAAATTAATTATTACTATTTGTCGATTTTCGTAAAAATATGTAAGAAATAAGAATCACACTCAAAAAACCTATAAAAACAAACACAACTGGAAGTAAAAAATCAGTCGGCCAATAATAATTGAGGAGCTCCCAAGGCAACACAAGATGCTCTTCTAACGGCAGTTTTTTATCACCTATAACACTCCAAGTATCCGTCACCTTCCAAGGCCATACTTTAACTAGAGCTCCCAGCATAACACCTGTAAGAAATGACAAAGTCATGGACCTTACATGATTGAGCAAATAATGAAGAACTTTAGAAAAGGTTAACAATCCAATCAAAGCACCCGCTGCAAAAACCAAAATAACAGCAAGATCCATACTTTTAACTGCCGAAAGAATAAATCCGTACATTCCAAGCATCAGCAGTAAAAAACTCCCTGAAATACCTGGCAAAATCATCGCACAAATTGCAATCATGCCCGAGCAAAAAACCATGGTGTAAGACGTATTTAACTGAGTTGGAACAAGCAAGGACAAGCTAGCACCAACAGCTACACCAACCATAAGCCCACCAAAATGCCGCCAAGAAAATCCAGATATCTGACTAATTAAGAAATAAGCTGACGCTAAGATCAGCCCAAAAAAGAAACTCCACAAATAGCTCGGATAAACAACTAAAAGATGTGTAATCAAGCCTGCAAGCATAAAAATACTGGTGACAACACCCGCACCCAATGATAATAAAAAAGCACCATCAAAATGCTTCCATAAGCCTTTTAAATCACCTTTAAACAACATAATCAAACTGGCTTTATTCACACCGCTTAATGCATTAATAAGTCGATCATAAACACCTAAAATAAAAGCAATCGTCCCACCAGAAACACCAGGGACAACATCTGCGGCGCCCATTAGCACACCACTCAAATACACTCTAAGCCATTTAGGCATGTTCCATTCCTTCTAATAAGGGCACAAAATACGCAGGTTCTGTCCCTAGACATTTCCAACGATCACCTTCTTTACGCCAACAGCCTATCTGTGGGCTAGGATGATCAATCGGCATAATCAAAATACCTTGCTGTTTCAGACAATCCGTCAAGGCTAACGGAATTTTACTTGCCATTGCGGTAATAATAACGGCATCCATCTCAACTTTATTAGGCCATCCAGTTTGCCCATCACCAAATAAGTACTCAACATTCCTGACTCCCATCAACGACAAACGCCTCTTCGCTTGTAAATAAAGCGGTTCGTGACGCTCGACGGTATGAACTTTATTAAAAAAATGCGACAAAATTCGAGTCTGATAACCCGATCCGGTACCAATTTCCAACACGCGACCAAGCCGAGAATGCGCCAAAAGCCATTCGGTCATCCTGGCTACGGTAAGCGGCTGACTAATGGTTTGATTACGACCGATAGGAAGTGGTGTTGCTGAATAAGCCAAATGCGAAAACGCAGGCTCTACAAACTCATGACGAGGAATAGAGCCCATCAGGGCCAATAGTTCTTCATGGGTAATCCCATGTTTTCTAAGCTGATCAACCATCTTAGAAGCTTTGGGCTCCGTATGTGAAACTAACCAGTTGAGATCGTGCAGGCTCATAGCGTTATTGTGTCTGTCCATTTTGTAAGAGGAGATTTTGCTTCATAACAAGTCATATCCGTATGAATTGGCGTAATAGAAACATAGCCCTTATTCACAGCACAAAAGTCTGTTCCCTCCGACACATCATGAGGCTCAGACAAAGCACCAATCCAAAAGCTTGGAATGCCTTTAGGGTGTTGAGCTGAAATAGGCGCTTGTGCCTTATGGCGATAACCAAGACGTGTCACCTGTATCCCTTTGAGCTCGCTATATGGGACATCAGGGACATTGATATTCAATAAGATACCAGCAGGCAACTCAAGAGTATGTGAATCCTTCAAAAGCTGCATTATAACTTTTGCTGCAGTATCAAAATGCTGATTCCCAACTAAGGACACTGCTAACGCGGGGCGCCCTAAATGACGAGCTTCCATAGCAGCAGCAACCGTGCCGGAATAAATAACATCGTCACCCAAATTGGCTCCGTGATTAATTCCAGAGACAACCAAGTCCACATCGCCATCAATTACTCCTGACAATGCCAGATTGACACAATCTGTCGGCGTACCGTCAACACGATATTGCCCCTCTACAACCTTAACCGGCTGTATAGGGCGAGACAAGGTCAAAGAGTTACTAGCGCCACTACGATTACGATCTGGCGCCACCACTAAAATGGCGTACTCTCGCTGTAAATATTTAGCTAGCGTCTGTATACCAAGCGCATCAAGACCATCATCATTAGCGATCAATATTCTCATGGTATTTCTCTGCAGACTTATCCGTATAATCTATCATTTCACGCAACAGACTGGTCGCAAAACACCCTTTTGGTAAGGAAAATTCAACGATCAATTGCGCATTTCCTTCTTTCTCTCTTAGCAATTCCCACGCCATATTCATCGGCACAAGGCGCGCCAACCGGCTATCTCTAGAAAGATCAAAGGCAATCAAAGCATCAACCAAGTCCATACTTTCCGCCAAAGAGTCTTTCATTACTCGCTCGCGCTGATGGCCGGTGCCAGCCTCCCAACCCTCACTAATCATAGGTAAAACGGGGCTTATACTGCCTCGCATCACGCTTAAGT
Source organism: Marinomonas polaris DSM 16579 (assembly GCF_900129155.1). Classification (GTDB taxonomy): domain Bacteria; phylum Pseudomonadota; class Gammaproteobacteria; order Pseudomonadales; family Marinomonadaceae; genus Marinomonas; species Marinomonas polaris. Next base: position 219,931 of record NZ_FQVF01000008.1, on the reverse strand, counting down.
GCATCAAAGCACCTACTTCTTTTACACGGAACTGCTCATCTTTATGCTGAAACTGAGCGATATCACCATCACATAAACGCATCCACATACCATTTTCAACTTGATCGCTTAATGCTTCATTGAAACACCAAGAACGAATAGCCGATAACCAAAAGGATTCTGTCTTTGATAATTTGCGGCGACTTTGCCGCCCTTTTAGAACAAAGTCCTTGCCGTAGTGCAAATTATTACCGTTTATCCCAAAACGTTGAGGACCATAATAATTGGGTACACCACCTTGTTTTATCAGATTCAAACGCCCTTCTAGCTCGTCTAGATCACCATTAACGTCACGAAGTCGGATAACAAAGCGATTCGCTAAATGCGCGCCAGTGCGAAGCTTTTTCGAATGGCGTAACTGCGCAATCACTCGAACACTTTCCGGCTCTCTAAACGCTTCCTGAATAGTTGATAAATCAGGTTCTTGATTCAATACATGTAAACAGAACCACTGACGCGTACAAGCATGACGATCTTTCACACCACTGTAAGTCACTTTATTCGGAGCAATGCCGACAATTTGAGCCAAGCGTTTAGCAAGGAAATCAGTATTCACCCCTTCCTTTTCAATGAACACAAAGCAAAATTCACCTTTGCCATCAGGCTCAAAACCTAACTGCTCTTCGACGTAAAAGTCTTGTACATGGGTTTTCAAATCCCCAGTAACAATTGGCTTAGACCAAGCATATCGCCATTCGGTATTCATACATTACCTTGATTAAAAAGAGACTGATTAAAAAGAGCTTAATTAAAATTAGCTTGTGTAAAAATAAGCGCAACAGCTTCTACAGCGATACCCTCTTTTCGACCGGTAAAGCCAAGCTTTTCCGTCGTCGTTGCTTTCACATTCACGACACTGATATCTACTGCCAAATCTTCGGCTATATTTGCTCGCATAGCATCAATATAAGGACGCATTTTGGGTGCTTCAGCAATAATGGTGATATCAATATTACCCACATTAAAACCAAGGGCCTGTATTTCCTGATAAGCACGCTTTAATAAAATTCGACTATCTGCACCAGCAAAAGCAGCATCCGTATCAGGAAAATGCTTTCCTATATCGCCCAAAGCGGCGGCACCTAACAAGGCATCGGTCAAAGCGTGCAATGCGACATCACCATCAGAATGGGCAATCAAGCCCTGAGAGTAAGGGATAGAAACGCCACCAATAACAATATGATCGCCTTCACCAAATTTATGAACATCAAAACCATGGCCAATACGAAAAGGCATCATGATAGTTACTCCTGTGCTATGAATTGCACTTACTGTTTGAATCTAAAATATAAGAAAAAAGCGCCTCAGCAATCAGCAGGTCTTCGGGTAAGGTTATTTTAATATTGCTACTTTCCCCGATAACAAGATCTGGATGCCAACCTGAAAACTCCATCGCAGAGCATTCATCTGTCACCACAACACCATACGCTTGTGCTTGCTGCAATGCGTCTAATAACGCTTGGGCAGGAAATTTCTGTGGCGTCTGCGCCAACCAGATAGTACCTCTGTCAAGCGTAGCATCAACCAATGGCTGACCTAAAACTTGAAGCTTCACAGTATCTTTCGCTGGCATTGCCAACAACGCACCTTGATCAGAGGTATGGTGAATAATTCGATTCAGTGCAGCTTGGCTTAACAGAGGACGCGCGGCATCATGAACCAAAACATCTTGCTGCATTACATCTACTGTATCCAATAAATAACGCAGGCCTTTCTGTACGGTATCACAGCGTTCTTTGCCACCAACAAACATATGAACTAAATCGTGTTGCTGCCATTTCGAGTCAGACCAATAGGCATCATTCTCCCCCACACCAACGAGCACACCAGCAATAAGCGGATGCGAAATGAAAATATCTATAGTGCGATCTAGAATGGTCTGTCCGGCAAGAGGTAAATATTGTTTTGGGCAATTCGCTTGCATACGCTGGCCAACACCTGCGGCAGGAATAATAACCCACAAAGGCTTTATCATTTTTTATTCACCATGCGATAAAACACTTCACCATCTTTTATATACTGAAGTTCGCTACGAACATGCTCCTCTACAGCCTCTTCTCCAAGGCGGAGATCATGCACTTGCGCTCTAAGGGCTTGATTACGGTGCTTCAGTCGTAAGTTAATACGCTCTTGATAGGCGATCTGCTTTGCTAGTTCTTCTTGTCGCTTAACGCCCTGCTCACCAAAATACAAATGATAAGATTGATAGCCCACGGCACAGACAAAGAAGAAAATTAACAAACGTGCCATATAACACCCTCAACATCTAAAAAAACATATCCCTCATTATCAAAGGAATCGAAGCAAAAAAAAATAAAAAAAGGGAGAACCAAGTTCTCCCTTTATTAAATCAGGCGATATTAAGCCTGACCTTTGATCTCAGAACGACCTTTATAAGGTGCTTTGCCACCTAATTGCTCTTCAATACGTAGTAATTGGTTGTACTTAGCAACACGGTCAGAACGGCATAGAGAACCCGTTTTAATTTGACCAGCCGCTGTACCAACTGCAAGATCTGCAATAGTCGCGTCTTCTGTTTCACCAGAACGGTGAGAGATAACAACTGTAAAACCAGCGTCTTTTGCCATTTTAATAGCGGCCAACGTCTCAGTTAACGAACCGATTTGGTTAAACTTGATTAAGATTGAGTTTGCAATACCGTTATCGATACCACGCTTCAAAATCTTGGTGTTAGTAACGAACAGATCATCACCCACTAATTGGATTTTATCACCCATTAGTTTGGTTTGATGTGCGAAACCATCCCAGTCAGACTCGTCAAGACCATCTTCGATAGAAACAATTGGATATTGCTTAGTAAGGTCTTGCAGGAAGAAGTTAAACTCTTCTGACGTGTATTTTTTGCCTTCACCTTTAAGGTTGTAGATATTTGCTTCTTTGTCGTAAAACTCAGAGGCAGCACAATCCATCGCCAAAGTTATGTCTTTACCTAGCTCGTAGCCTGCTGCTGCAACCGCTTCTTTGATAACAGCCAATGCTTCAGCATTAGATGACAAATCAGGCGCAAAACCACCCTCATCACCAACCGCAGTGCTTAAGCCGCGATCGCTCAATACTTTTTTGAGTGCATGGAAGATTTCAGCACCGTAACGCAAAGCTTCACGGAAGTTTGGCGCACCAACTGGTTGAATCATGAACTCTTGAATATCAACGTTGTTGTCAGCGTGCTCACCACCATTGATGATGTTCATCATAGGTACTGGCATTGAGTAAACGCCTGGTGTGCCATTGATGTCTGCAATGTGAGCGTATAATGGAACTTTCTTAGAAATCGCTGCCGCTTTCGCCGCTGCCAAAGAAACCGCCAAAATAGCGTTAGCACCAAAAGTAGATTTGTTTTCTGTACCATCAAGATCAATCATAATGTGATCAAGTTCAGCTTGAGCAAGGGCATCTTTGCCGATCAAAGCGTCACGGATTGGACCGTTAACCGCTGCAACCGCTTTTAATACGCCTTTGCCTAGGTAACGACTTTTGTCGCCATCACGCAATTCTAAAGCTTCACGAGAACCGGTAGAGGCACCAGACGGTGCGCACGCTGAACCTACGGAGCCGTCTGCCAAAAAAACATCAGCTTCAACGGTAGGATTACCACGAGAATCTAAAACTTCTCTGGCTTTAATATCAACGATTTGACTCATAACAAACCTCTTAAAATAAATGAAAAATCACAAACTGCCAGTTTGATCTACTTATTTTTCTTTTCCTGCATATTTCAATGCCGCATGTACAAAGGCACTGAACAGGCCGTGTCCATATCTAGGTGTTGAAGTAAATTCTGGATGGAACTGACAAGCAACAAACCAAGGATGATCAGCAATTTCGATCATCTCTACTAAGGAATTGTCTTCTGAACGACCTGAAATCGTCAAACCTGCTGCTTCCAACGCATCAACATAAAAGTTGTTTACTTCATAACGATGGCGATGACGCTCTTTAATGACTGCTTTACCGTAAGCGTCAAAGGCTTTTGTGCCTTCAGTAAGATTACAGTTCTGCGCGCCAAGACGCATAGTGCCACCTAGATCGGATTCCTCTGACCGGATTTCTTTGGAACCCTCTGCATTAGTCCATTCTGTAATCAGACCAACAACTGGGTTCTCTGCTTTTAAATTAAACTCGGTGCTGTGTGCACCGGCTAAATTTGCCACATTACGAGCAAATTCGATTACCGCTACTTGCATACCCAAACAAATACCTAAGTAAGGTACTTTATTTTCACGAGCATACTGAGCCGTCAATATCTTACCTTCAACACCGCGCTCACCGAAACCACCAGGAACGAGAATTGCGTCCATTCCTTTTAGTACTTCCGTACCTTTTTCTTCAATACTTTCAGAGTCGATGTAGTGCAATTTCACTTTTGTACGAGCATGAATACCAGCGTGATCCATTGCTTCAATCAACGACTTATACGCATCCAACAACTCCATGTATTTACCAACCATGGCGATATTGATTTGCTTCTCAGGGTTCAATTTAGCCTGAGTTACTTTGTTCCAGATATCTAGATTTGGCATATCGCAATCTAGATTGAAATATTCAACGATCAGGCTATCTAACCCTTGGTCATTCAACATCTGTGGAATACGATAAATAGTATCGGCATCAGGAAGAGAGATAACCGCACGTTCTTCAACGCTAGTAAACAAAGCAATTTTCTTACGCTCTGGCGCTTCAATAGACACTTCAGAACGACAGATAAGAATGTCAGGTTGAATACCGATAGAGCGAAGCTCCTTTACGGAATGCTGAGTAGGCTTGGTTTTGGTTTCGCCAGCAGTACGAATATAAGGAACCAAAGTCAAATGCATGAATAATGCGCGACGTGGGCCCAATTCTACTTTTAATTGGCGAATAGCTTCTAAGAAAGGTTGTGATTCAATATCACCAACGGTACCGCCGATTTCAACCAAAGCAACATCTGCGCCTTCAGCACCAGAGATAACGCGGCGTTTGATTTCATCTGTAATATGTGGAATTACTTGAACGGTTCCACCAAGGTATTCACCACGACGCTCTTTTTTAAGAACATGTTGATAAACACGACCACTGGTAAAGTTATTGCGTTTGCCCATTTTAGTGGAGATGAAACGCTCGTAGTGACCAAGATCTAGATCAGTTTCAGCGCCGTCTTCTGTGACATATACTTCGCCGTGCTGGAAAGGACTCATGGTGCCTGGATCCACGTTGATGTATGGATCTAGCTTTAGCATGGTGACTTTTAGACCACGAGATTCAAGGATTGCGGCCAAAGATGCTGCTGCCAAACCTTTACCAAGAGATGAAACTACACCACCTGTAACGAAAATATATCGTGTCGCCATGAGTGTTTAACCCGCCTTAAAATATAAAAAAATGAGATTTGAAAGCACATAACAATATACCTTCAGGACGGGGGAAAATAATAACATCGGAAGGCATTTCACTCAATGTAAAACACAGTTGTTTTACATTGAGTGAAAGATCTATACCAAGAGAGCTTTGAACAAAGCTAAGAAAGAAGAGGCCAGTTAAAGCAGAACTATAAGTCTAACTCTAAGACTGGGGTTTTAGAGCGAGAACAGCAAGGCATAATCAACTTGCCTTGAGCATGTTCTTTATCCGTTAAAAAGACATCTCTGTGATCAGGAACGCCATCTATAACACCTGTTTGACAGGTACCACATACGCCAGATTCGCAAGACACAGCAAGAAAAATACCGTTTTCATCTAAAGCCTCAAAAATACTTTGATCGACTCCAACATCAAAGATCTCGCCAGTACTGTGGATTTTGACTTTAAATGCGGTATTTTCACTTACATTTTCATCGAGTATCGGCGCTGCAAAGAACTCTCGGTGCAAACGGTCTTCAGGCCAACCTAACATTTTTGCTTGCAATAACACGTAATCAATAAAGCTTGCAGGGCCACAAATATACAATTCAGAATCGTTCGCGTGACGAGACAAAACACTCACCACGTCCATTTGACTAGATCCTGCCACTTCACTGTAGTGAAACTGCATTTTATCAGCAAAAGAAGCACTTTCTAATGCCGATGAAAACGCCGCCGTCTCAGGAGACCTCGCACAATAATGAAATTCAAAAGACAATCCCATTTTTTGTAACTGTTGCGCCATTGGCAATATCGGTGTTACACCAATACCACCAGCAATCAAGACACTATGGCGCGTTGTATCCATCAAAGGAAAGTGATTCTTAGGCGTGCTAATCAACAGAGTATCACCAATCTTCAAGCGATGTACCTCTGCCGAACCACCTCTTGATTGCGGATCTTTTAATACAGCAATTTCATAATACTGCGCTTCCGGCTGTATACGACACAATGAATATTGGCGAATCAAACCACTGGGCAAATGAAGATCAATATGCGCCCCAGCGTCAAAACTAGGCAAATCTGAGCCATCCTCAGAACCCAATACCAGCCGAACCACACCTTGTGCTTCGGTAACAACGTTTCTTACCACTACCGGAATCATCTGGCTCTCCTAACCTGTTGTTTTTTTTTAAAACTAGGGCTTAACTTATATAATGCCCTAGCTGGCATCGATTAAGTTAAAATGACGCAGTTTGAAGCGGTGCATTCGCCTGAGATGGTGACGCCTTAGGTTGCTCTTTGGCTGCCAGCTCTTTACTGATAAGTCGATCAATCACTCGTCTTGACTGAACGCCACCAGCATCAATATCAAGCTTCAATAAATCATAGTCTGGAAAAGCCAATAAGTTTTGCTGTTGACGCTCAAGCACGTCCAAATCTTCAGCAAAAATTTTGCCCTGCCCTTCACGAATAGTATCGGTTAATGCCTGATCTTCTGGTTTGAAATTACGTGCCATACCCCAGAAATACCAAATAGAAGTTTCAGTTTCAGGTGTAATGAAATCAACTACAGTGCTGCTGGCTTTTTTATCCGCAGGCGCATCAAACCCACCATTTCCAGCATGAGCAACGCCAACATCAATCATCACATGAGAAGGCGGACTGAAACGACAAATCTGCCAACGATCCACTAAAACGTCGTCAGCCAAACCATTACCTCGTAGCGCCGATTGCCAAAATGGTGGCGCCATAATGTTTTCCATAAAACGGCTGGTAATGACCTTATCGCCATCCACCGTAGTTGAGACAGGAGACTCATCGATTTCTTTCTGACCAATACTGCCAGCATGCACATAAGTCTCATGGGTCAAATCCATCAGGTTATCGACCATCAAACGATAATCGCAGTTGATATGATACAAGCCACCGCCATAAGCCCACTCATGGTTTACCGCCCATTCTAAATGAGGAATCAAAGCTTTATCTGCTTGAGATTGATCGCCCGGCCACACCCAAATAAAACCATAGCGCTCTTCAACCGCATAGGACTTCATGCAAGGAAAGCCTTTTACACGCTGCAATGGCATTTCTTTAGTTTTGCCATCAGCACCCATTTTTAAACCATGGTAACCACAAACCAAAAGACCTTCTTCGACATAGCCTAAAGACAAAGCAGCTCCGCGGTGTGGACAAAAATCCAATACCGCAGCAATTTCGTTATCGTGGGAACGGTAAAAAGCGATGCTTTCACCGCAAATTTTACGACCAAGAGGTTTGCTGCCCGCAACCTCTTCAGACATAGCTGCGACATACCACGTATTTTTAGGGAAAGTTTGCTGACTCATTGAAATTCTCCTGCTTTTATTTTTATTCATTGGATCCAATATAGACAAAATAAATCAAAAAACAATATAGCTATGCATTAATTGGATCCATTTAATACATAATGAATAATAGTCTCTACCCTAAGCAATTGATAAATAAAAGCTTCCCCATTGGATCCAATTATTCCTTTTTCACCCATATTTACGTTATGATTATTTTTTACGAAAAACGCTGAGGCAAGAGCAATGAGTACTTTCCAATGAGTAAACCTGGACAACAAGTAATCAGTCGATTGCGACAAATGATTTTGTCTGGCGAACTAGAGTCAGGACAACGCCTTGCTGAAATTCCAACCGCAGAACAACTTAGCGTGTCACGCACGCCAGTACGCATTGCCTTTCGAACCCTAGAACAAGAAGGCTTACTGACCAAATTATCAGGACGTGGCTACATTGTTCGCCAAGTGACGCAAGCAGAGATTAGCGGTTCTATTGAGGTACGAGGCGTGTTGGAGGGTTTGGCAGCAAGACAAGCGGCTGAAAATACACTATCAAAAGCGCAGAGCAACGAATTGTTACAACTATTAAAACAAGGCGATGAATTGTTTACGAAAGGCACTATCAATGAACAAGATCTTGCCACATACCACGACATGAACCAGCGTTTTCATCAAATCATTATAGAAGCCAGTTTAAACCCAGCCATAGCTGAAGCCTTAAGTCGTAACGAGCATCTGCCTTTTGCATCGGTTAGTGCTCTGGCATTTGATCGTCATAATCTTGCCCAAGAATATCGCCGTTTTAACTTTGCTCACATGCAACATCACGCGGTATTTGATGCTATCAGCCACGGACAAGGAAGCCGCGCTGAAGCCATCATGCGTGAGCATGCCAATGCCACACACAGCTACGCAAAAATATTCTCCCAAATGGAGGAAAATGGCGAGAAAATGCACGTTCTTAATAATCTAGGCACTATAACCTAAGAAAGATCCGTATTACCAAGCGGCACTTCTAAGGCGTTACTAATACCAATAGGTTGCCCAACCATTTCGTCATAAGCACTTTGATGACAAAGCACCATAGCGCCAACATTCTTGCCTTTGAACAAGGCTTGCAGATCTAGCTTATTATGACTAGTAAGAAAACGCCCTTGTTCCGTTTGTATATATTCTTCTTTGTCTCCGATCACCACCGACAGCTGATACAAGTTTGACTCCAAAGAATGAAGCTTTACCTTGTCGACATGAGAAATCTTTTTAAGCTCTTTTAATAGCATGACAATGTACCTTTGCTGTTTTTATTTAGATACGCATTTAGCCATTACTCAGTTCACATAAAATTGCGAATCGCCGTGATAAGTTCATGCTAAAGTACTGCAATGAATAATAAGAACAGGAAAAAACATGACACTCCCTGATATTAACAGCAGCTATAAAAATTCAGCAGATGTGCAAACTGCATTTGATAAAATCCAAGCTTATATGGACAAGCCAGGTCGCACTTTAATCGGTTTAACCGGTGGACCAGGCTCGGGTAAAAGCACCCTAGCTGACTATTTGCTCGATCATTTTACAAAGCAACAAAACTCGCAAGTTGTTTGCCTTTCAATGGATGGTTTTCACCTGTCTAAAGCCCAACTCCAAGCTCTACCTAACTCGGAAGAAGCCTTCGCTAGACGAGGTGCACCTTGGACATTTGATAGCACGGCCTTTGTAGAGCAAGTTAAGAAGATTCAACAAGGTTACCAACAAGACGATATTTTATGGCCAAGCTTTGACCACGCTTTGGGTGACCCTATTGAAGATGATTTATCGATAAAGAAAGAAACCAAGGTCATACTCGTTGAAGGCTTGTATTTGCTGCATCAGCAAGATGGTTGGCAAGAATCTAAAGCCTTGTTTGATGAGCATTGGTTTTTAGACATTCCTGTCGAAGTAGCAATAAAGCGACTAGCAAAGCGACACATGAAAGCTTGGGGCTTCAGTCATCAACAAGCTATGGATAGAATCAATCAAAGCGACGGACTAAACGCAGAATTAGTCTCAACGTACAAAGGTCAGGCTGATTGGTTGTTAAGAGTCTAAAGCTTATCTAGACTCTTAATTTTTATATTTTTTTGAGACTTTATGTCGCTACGCTCTTTGGGCTGCAATAGCTTCAGCGCTTCTTTCAAATGTCAGGTTGATCCGTAAGAACATACCTTGAATGGCTTCAACCTGATTAGAATCCCCTACAAGACTAATCAACTCATCATATAAAGACTTACAGGCTTTTTCAAAGCCATCATCACACCGACCTTTACTTGCCAATAAAAAAGCATTTGCTAAGGCGGTCTGCCAATTTTCCAATGAGTACAACGGCTGTTTTCCAGCCAAGCTTTCACAGATCGAGCGCAATCGAATAGAAACATGCCCAAGATTTAAAGCGGTCAATGCTAAATCAGTAATTGCACGCGATTTAGAGCCTTGATCATAATTTGTTAAACGTAACAACCGATCCGCCATACGGCGGTTATACCAAGCAGTTGGGCTGGTATGTTGATCAATTTCCAATAAATCTTGGTAAGTTGTTTTAAAGATACGATGAACCAATAACTGAACACTTGGCCCAGTAATCAGATGAAATACCCAAAATAAAATACACACGCCTGCAAAAATTGCCATGGCAGAGCTCATTGTGTAATCGATAGAAAAAGCCCGACTCATGTCCCTACTTGGACTAACTAGAATGGAAAAAGGAATACAGAAGCCCAAGCCATAAGGCAGAGTTTGCCGATCCGCAAGAAGCAATAAACCGATAAAATATGGAGCAGCTAGTACAAGCAATAAAATCTCTAATTGCCCGGAACTTTGTGACAATAAATTAAGCGCGAAAAAAACCGCCACAACTACCGCTGCGACAACACCAATCAATAGCCTTTTTAGAACAACTTTTAGAACCATCAAAGGCAATCGGGCCAGCATGATTGAAAAAATCACCGGCAAAATCATGATCATTAATGCTGCTGTAGAACCAGTACTTACCCAGATACAAGCACCAATCAAGAATACTACAGTGGTTCGTACCCCAATAATCAATCCAGCTAATGGATCTCGATAACTCAACATACTGGGTGCATTCAACAAGGTGCTATCACGCTCCTCTAATGCTCGATACGCTCGCAGTAAGACAGTCAACTCTGACGTGATTTCCGCACCAACATTTAGCATGTGAGATTCAAAAGGTGAATCCGAGTTATTTTTAGCGCGATAATCGGCAAGATCACGACGTAATGTTTTAACCTGATCCAAGCAATAGTCAAAATCACTAGACTCAGCAATACGATCAAATGCCTCACGTAATTGATCAAGCAACTGATTTAAGGTAGGCGTTATTAATTCCGCATGACGGCGCTGCAAACGACCAAAAATCTGCACCAAAGCCAATAGAGACAGTACTTTCTGAGCCAATTGATTGGCTGCTCTTGTTCGCCCTGGCCCCTTTGGCCCTTCATAACTGGCGGCACTAGAATCTTCGCTCACCATACCTAGTGTCGCCATAATGCCATCAATTTGCTTATGACGGTTTTCATGAGTTCCCGTCCGATCTAACTCGGTAACAAGATACTGCAACGTTTGATTAATCACCGATCTGGCCTGCATTTGCAGACTGTCTTTGACTTTAACTGGCCAGAACATATGACTGACAACACCCGCACAAATGGACCCGATAACAATTTCGCTTACACGAGCTTGAGCAATATTAAACACAGCCTGACTATCTGCAGTTGACGGGTTCACCATCACCATCAAAACAATGATTTCTGACGTTACCGCAGCCATGGCAAATGCATAAACGAAATTAGCTTGTCGCACCAGAGCGGATAAGGCGGAATTCAAACCCAGCCATAACGCCAAGACACCCAAAGCCAAATAGGGATATGGCATCAATTGAGTTAATAATAAAATACCAAATAGGCCACCTATAATAGTGCCGACAATTTGGCAAATGGCTTTCTCAACGACTAAGCCACTTTCAGGACGCATTTGCAAAAAAACAGCGGAAACTAACGCCCAATATGGCCGATCGAGATTCAAAGAGAGAGCAATCGTTAACGCCATCGCCATTGCAATAACGCCTTTGAGCGCAAAAATAACCGCCTGCTTTTCAGGTAAAAACAGATTACGAAGCACGATTCCCAAGGCTATCTCCTTACCGCTTAGTAAGATGAATAGTGGCCGTCATACCAGCGCTCAATTGTGTTTCTTCTGCTAACGGATCTAACTTGATATCTACCGGAATGCGTTGCGATAAGCGCACCCAGTTAAAGGTTTGCTGAACCTGCGGCAAAAGCTGACCATTACTCTGAGTATTGGTATTCGCTATGGCTTTACCAATACTTACAACATGACCCGTTAATGGCTTACCACCGCTCAATAACGTTATTTTTGCTTGTTGATTTAAATGAACCAAGGGTATTTTGGTTTCCTCAAAATAGCCAGTTACATAAAAGGAATCTGACTGAACAATGGCAAAAACCGAGGCTCCTTGGCCAACATAATTTCCCTGACGTAAATTCAAGTTAATAATATGACCTGACACAGGTGCATGCACTTGAGTTCGGTCTAAATTAAGCTGAGCTGTCGCTTGCTGGGCTACAGCCAAATCATAATTTGCTTTGGCGATTTCGGTACTGATACGAGAAGACTCTAAATCTTCAGCGCTAATGGCTTTTTGACTAAGCAATGCAGTACGTCGTTCGTACTTATGTTTCGCCAACTGCCAAGAATACAAAGCATTTTCTGTGTTGGCTTTACTTTGATTAAATGCTGCTTGATAACGCTTTTGATCAACACTGAACAGTAAATCACCTTCTTTAACGGCCTGATCATTGGTGATATTCAGATTCGTTACCCAACCAGACACATCAGGTGCAACCGTCACTATGTCTGCACGAATACGGCCATCACGAGTCCAAGGGGAATGCATATAATCATTCCACACCCAGCGTCCAGCAAAAATAGCAGCCACAACAACCAACACAGTCAAAAGAATACGTAGATATTTCGCCATTGATTTATCTTCCACCTAATAAATAAACAGTTAGTGCCAAGTAACAAACAAATAATGACACTTCAAACCAAGCCACTCGCCAAATACGATCGTGCCAGTCCAAGCGATGAAGAGCAAAACGAGTTAACGCTGCTAATAAGAAAGCAATCGGAAAATAAATGACCAAGGGACTAAACTCTAAGCCACCAAAAACAACCACATGAAGCATTATGAATATCCTGTCGTTAAGACGTTAGACAGTGTTACGAATCACTCAAAAACAGATAGCGTATTAAGAATAGAATTTTATCGCGATAACACCAACTAATTGTGCAGCTAACAGCTAAATAAAAACACAATAATAACAATTAGCTACATTTTGCTCTTAGCAGTGGTAGCGCTGAACTTGGTTGCCACTTAATTTCGAGATAAGAATAATCTGGATGTAACCAAAGATCACCAATAGCAACCAATGCATCATCTAAGTACAAGTAAGGAAGATGTTCACGCCACCAGTTTGGTATCGCTTCATCGTTAAGCCATTTTTTTAACTTACGAGTTTTGCCATTTGGCATCATTAAACTCTCACCCTGAGGACGAGCCTTCAACACACAAGCATCACTGCCACTTACACAAATTTCGTCAAATGGGCGCAACAAAGCCTCACCAGAAAACAAAGCAGCTAGCTTAACGGCTTCATCAGATGGCAGGAGGTAAACCGCATTTTGATGGCGCATTATCCGTCCATGGGAAAATTCAAATTCAGGTTGTTTATCTTCCGCACTGGAAAACATCGCCTCAATACTTAGCAACTGGGCTTGAGGTAATGAAACCCCTTTATCTTGCAAAAAATGTCGCCACCAAAAAAGCCGTTCCTCAATCGATTTATCAGCAATATTAGATAAAACCAAACCGCCAAGTTCGTTGCACCAAGCAACTAACTGCCGCTGAGCAAACAGAGAAAGCATGGCATAATCCGTCGCAATTCGTTGCGCACTGGAGACGATATTTCGCTCCATTTTTGGAAAGCGTTCTTTCAGAACTGGCACGACACTTTGACGAAGAAAATTACGCGTAAAATGCTCGTCGGCATTGGACTCATCATGAATCCAAACAAGTTGGTGTTGCTGAGCGTAATATTCAATATCGTTTTTTGAAGCAGCTAGCAGAGGACGGATCAAACGGGTACTACCATAGCCAAGCGGCCTTTCGTATGGAATACCAGATAAACCCTTTCCGCCCGTTCCTCGCAATAAACGAAACAACACAGTTTCAACCTGATCACCAGCGTGATGAGCCAACAGAATCACATCCCGATCACTCATTACCTTTTGAAAGGCTTGATAACGAGCATTACGAGCCGCATCTTCTAGAGAAGCCTGAGCATCTAACTGAACTCGTTGTGCAATAAAAGGCACATCAAGGCTGTCACAAACAACCTCACAATGCTTTAGCCAATCATCGGCATTAATACTCAAACCATGATGGACATGAAGCGCTACAAGCTTTTGTTTTTGCTCCACTGATATTTGATTCACCAAAGCATGCAGCAAGACATGGGAATCTACGCCGCCACTAAAGCCAATCCAGACTCTATCTACCTCAGAAAATAAGGAATCTATCCACTCAGCATTAAATCTAAGAGGCGACAAAGAAATTAGTGATTTAGGAGTTGAGCGTTTCATCATAAAGTTTGGGAGCAAAGTGCCTTAAACGTAAGAAACAAAAAAGCCCCCAATATAGGAGGCTTTTTAAGAAAACAAAAACTTATAGACCGTAAGACATTAAACGGTTGTAACGACGAGCCAATAGCTCTTCTGTTGTCAAGGCTTCCATACGATCCAATGCTGCAAGAACATTTTTCTTTAAACTCTGTGCAATTTCTTCATGGGCAATATGCGCACCACCAAGAGGCTCTTGAATAATGTTATCAACAAAACCCAACTCTTGTAGACGCTGAGCCGTAATGCCCATTGCTTTCGCCGCATCAGAAGCACGGTCTGCACTCTTCCAAAGAATAGATGCACAACCTTCCGGTGAAATAACAGAGTATGTGCCGTATTGCAGCATCATTAGCTCATCACAAACGCCTATTGCCAAAGCACCACCAGAACCACCTTCACCGATTACTGTAGAAATAATCGGAGTTTTAAGGCGAGACATAACTGCCAAGTTAAAAGCAATTGCTTCACTCTGGCCACGCTCTTCCGCGCCAATACCAGGATAGGCTCCAGGTGTGTCAATTAATGTCACGATAGGCATATTGAAACGCTCTGCTGTTTCCATCAAACGCAGGGCCTTACGATAACCTTCTGGACGAGGCATACCGAAATTACGAAGTACTTTTTCTTTTACTTCACGACCTTTTTGATGACCAATAAGCATTACTGGACGGCCGTCTAAACGGGCAATACCACCAACAATGGCGCGGTCATCGGCATAATGACGATCACCATGCATTTCTTCAAAATCAGTAAAAGCGTGTTTAATATAATCAAGAGTATATGGGCGCTTTGGGTGACGCGCTAACTGAGAAACTTCCCATGCCCCTAAATTACTAAATAAACTCTTAGTTAACGCTATTTTTTTATCTTCAAGACGACTAATTTCATCGCCTATGTTGAGTTCATTATCGTTACCGACTAAACGTAACTCTTCAATTTTCTGTTCGAGCTCAGCAATCGGCTGCTCAAATGGGAGATAATCTAAATTCATGGTTTAATTACACTACTGTTTGGTTGCCATCAAATACAAGGACAAAAGGCGGCTAGCCGTTTGCTCTATAGCTCTATTAAGCGCATTTCTACGCTGCACTCCATTGCAAAAACTATTTAAATGAGTCTAAGTATACACTAACTGAACATTTTGTTTACCGTATTGTTTCTGAAGTTGGTGAATTAATTCGTCATCCGGACGAACCTTCCAACCCGATCCTAAACGGATATCACCACATGCTTGCGGCGTATCAAAACCTATCACCACATCGCAGCCATCACCTCGATATGATTCCATATAGTTTGCCAATGTCTGTATTTCTGTTGGTGTTACTGTCTCTGACGTCCACGTAATTCGCAATGCTTCTACATAACGAACTCGAGCCTGAGCAATATCAAGAATATTTCTTGCTATAACTTTTTGTCCGCCACGAAATTCGTCAACGGTAATTTCACCCTCCACAACTACAACCTCATCTTTGACAATAACGTCTTTGAAGGTATCGTAGTTATCAGGAAATACCGTCACTTCTATTCGAGCGGAACGGTCATCTAGTGTTACAAAGGCGATGTTACCACCTTTTTTACTCTTGGTAATACGTAAGTCAACAATCAAACCCGCCATGACCTGCGTATCACCACGTTTTGGTTGTAAATCCACAATTTTTGAACGAACAAAGCGACGAATCTCTTTTTCATATTCATCTATTGGGTGACCTGTCACATACAAGCCAAGCGTATCTTTTTCGCCATCAAGACGCTGACGTGGTGGCCATTCATGTTGAATCCCAATTTCCCTATAAGCATCCTCGGTATTTTCTTCTACCGCGATACCAAATAAATCCATCATGCCAGCATCTTGGTTTTTAGCATCTTGAACGGCTCGTTTCAGTGCCTCATCAATACAAGCAAATAACGTAGCTCGATTCGGGCCTATAGTATCAAACGCCCCAGAGCGAACCAAAGCCTCCATTACTCGCTTATTAACTTTACGACCAACTCGTTGGCAGAAATCAAAAATATGCTCGAAAGGACCTTCTTTGCGAGCTTCTACAATGGCCTCAATCGGACCTTCACCCACGCCTTTAATCGCTCCCAGCCCATAGACGATGGCACCTTTTGGATTAACAGTAAATTTGAAAACTGACTCATTGACGTTAGGTAACTCTAACGCTAGCTTCATTGAACGACACTCTTCAATGAAGATAACGATCTTATCCGTATTCTGCATATCAGCAGACAATACAGCTGCCATGAAAGGTGCTGGATAATGATTTTTTAGCCAAGCTGTTTGATAGGAAACCAGTGCATACGCCGCCGAGTGAGATTTGTTAAAACCATAACCAGCGAATTTCTCCATCAAATCAAAGATGTTACCTGACAAGTCCCTATCGACATTATTTTTAAGTGCGCCTTCCATGAAGATCAAACGCTGCTCAGCCATGACCTCGGCTTTTTTCTTACCCATCGCACGACGAAGTAAGTCAGCACCACCCAGAGAGAACTTAGCCAATACCTGAGCTATCTGCATTACTTGCTCTTGATACAAGATAATGCCGTAAGTCGGTTCCAATACAGGAATCAGATCTTGATGTTGATAATCTGGATGAGGGAAAGCCAGCTCAGCACGACCGTGCTTACGGTTGATAAAGTCGTCCACCATGCCCGAACCCAATGGCCCCGGACGATATAAAGCCACCAAAGCGATAATATCCTCAAAGCGCGAAGGCAAAAGCTTTTTAATCAACTCTTTCATACCGCGAGATTCCAGCTGGAATACCGCGGTAGTTTCCGCTCTTTTTAGGAGGTCATACGTGGACCTGTCTTCCAGATCGATCAAAGAGATATCGAGCGGTGGCTTACCCTCTAACGCATTAATAGTATCAATGTTTTTAACGGCCCAATCGACAACCGTCAGCGTTTTCAAGCCTAAGAAGTCGAATTTTACTAAGCCAGCTTCTTCAACGTCATTTTTATCGTATTGGGTAACCAGACCAGAACCGTCTTCTTCACAATAAAGCGGGGCAAAATCAATTAGCTTAGTCGGTGCGATTACTACACCACCAGCGTGCTTACCAAAGTTACGTACCACGCCCTCTAAAGATATCGCCATTTCCATGACTTCAGCTGCGTCTTCATCGCCCGCTAAAAATTCCGGTAATGCTGGCTCTTCTTCCAAGGCTTTTTTAAGCGTCATACCGATTTCAAAAGGTATCAACTTAGATAACTTGTCACCTAGGCTATAAGGCTTACCTTGCACCCTAGCCACATCTCGAACCACGGCTTTTGCTGCCATTGCACCGAAAGTGATGATCTGAGATACAGCATCACGTCCATAGGTACGCGACACATAATCGATTACTCGGTCACGGTTATCCATACAGAAATCGATATCAAAGTCAGGCATGGATACCCGCTCTGGGTTCAAGAATCGCTCAAATAACAAATCGTATTCGAGTGGATCAAGGTCGGTAATTTTAAGAGCATAAGCCACCAAAGAACCGGCACCAGAACCACGACCTGGACCAACAGGAATGTCGTTATCTTTTGCCCACTGAATAAAGTCCATTACGATCAAGAAGTAACCAGGGAACCCCATCTGGTTAATAATAGTTAATTCAAAATCCAAACGATCCCAATATTCCTGACGGCGCTTTTCGATACGTTCGCCATATTTTTTGGTGAGAAAGTTAAAACGCTCTATCAAACCATCATATGATAGCTTGCTAAAGAACTCCTCCATCGTCATGCCTTCAGGCACTGGATAGTCAGGCAAAAAGTACTCACCCAACAGAACATCAACACTACAACGCTTAGCAATCTCTACGGTATTTTCTAAAGCTTCAGGTATATCTTGAAAAAGCTCCGCCATTTCTTCAGGCGTTTTAAAATATTGCTCTTCGGAATAACGACGCTTGCGACGCGGGTCATCTAAAGTCACACCATCATGAATACAAACTCGCGCCTCGTGGGCTTCAAAGTTCTCACGCTTTAGAAAACGTACATCATTGGTTGCCACAACAGGACAATCTAGCTCGCCAGCCAAAGGTACTACGGCATGAATATAGCTTTCTTCTCCGGGTCGGCTGGTTCGTTGCAACTCGACATAAAAGCGATTGGGGAATACTGACATCCAATGAGCTAAACGGTTTTTAGCCTGCTCGTGTCGACCTTTTTGCAGTAGGTAACCAATATCACCAAAACCTGCGCCAGATAAAGCAATGACATCCTCACTATGCGTTTCTATCCACTCTCGTTGAACGATTGGACGACCTTCTACCTGGCCTAGCTGGTACCCCTTCGAAATGATGGCAATTATGTTTTTATAGCCCTTATTCGACGTAGCCAATAAGGTAAAGCGGTAACGAGAATCCACATCATCGTCTTCGGCAACGACAACATCCGCACCACAAATAGGCTTAATGCCTTTTTCCATAGCCCCTTTGTAAAAGCGTACAAAGCCACATAGGTTATTTTCGTCCGTAATAGCGACGGCAGGCATAGACATAAACTCGGTAGTGCCGAGCAAGCCTTTGATTTTTACCAAGCCATCCACCAAAGAAAATTCGGTATGGACTCGTAGATGTATAAATGACGTGGACAAAATATTATCCCTCTAAAATCTTCTTAACTGGACCAAAACTGCGTCTATGAATCGGCGTGATACCATGCAAACGAATCGCTTCTAGATGCTGGGCAGTAGGATAACCTTTATGTTTTTCAAAACCGTATTCTGGGTAAATCTGTGACACTTGAACAATATCTCTATCACGTGTGACTTTAGCCAAAATAGAGGCGGCAGAAATAGCCGATTGCCGAGCATCGCCTTTAACCACAGCTTCTGCAGAACAAGGTAAATTAGGCGGAATACGGTTACCGTCAACTAATACATGTTCTGGAACTATGGAAAGTAAAGCAACCGCACGAGACATAGCCAACATACTGGCATGAAGAATATTTATCTCGTCAATTTCCTCTATCGTTGCGCTGGCAATGCCATAAGCCAAGGCTTTTTCTTGTATTTCAACAAATAAAGCTTCGCGTTTTTTTTCACTTAGTTTTTTGGAATCAGCTAAGCCAGCAATGGGTCGTGACGGATCTAAAATCACTGCTGCAGCCACAACTTCTCCCGCTAACGGCCCTCTTCCAGCCTCATCAGTCCCGGCCAATAAATTTCCAAAATATACCTGACTAACAAAAGGTTCCATT
This sequence comes from Marinomonas polaris DSM 16579, assembly GCF_900129155.1. Lineage (GTDB taxonomy): Bacteria > Pseudomonadota > Gammaproteobacteria > Pseudomonadales > Marinomonadaceae > Marinomonas > Marinomonas polaris. The sequence continues at coordinate 200,271 of NZ_FQVF01000008.1, read as the reverse complement.
ATTTATCTTTTCCTTCAAGCATACTAACAATAGCTTGAGCCGCCTGCGCACCAGCATTTTTGCGCAACATGGTATGCAAATCTAGATACTTGGCTTGAATGGCTTTATCGGTAATAAAAGACCGCCAAGTTTGTAACAATCGTGTCGCCAAATTATCTGGCGTCGCATCATCCTGAAGAAGCTCAGGCACTAACGCTTCATTAGCCAACAAATTAGGCAAAGAAACATAAGGAACTTTAACCATTCTAGACATAATAGCGAAAGTAAGCTTATTGACCCGGTAGGACACAACCATTGGTCGTTTCACTAGCATAGCTTCCAATGCTGCCGTACCAGATGCAAGTAGAATAGCATCTGATGCTGCCATCACAGTGCGTGATTGCCCATCAATCAAAATAGCTTCGGCATTGGCTTCATGCAATATTGCTTCTATTTGAGTTCGACGCTCTTTATTCGATGCAGGAATCAAAAAAGTAGCAGAAGGTTCTTTTTGCTTAATCAATTTAATGGTATCGATAAAAAGCGGCGCTAAACGAGACACTTCACCTTCACGAGACCCAGGTAAAATACCAAAAACAGGACCATTAATAGGCCCTAGATTAAGCTTCTCTCTGGCAATAGTGACATCACTTTCAAAAGGTATATCATCAGCTAACGTATGCCCAACACAAACTACCGGAATGTCGTGCTCATGATAAATAGGTAATTCAAACGGAAAAAGTGCCAACATAAGGTCGATGGATTTTTTGATATTAAAAATCCGTTTTTGACGCCATGCCCAAACTGACGGACTAACATAATGAACTGTCGGTATACCTGCTTGTTTTAATTTTCTCGCAAGCGGCATATTAAAATCAGGTGAATCTATACCAATAAAAGCAGTAGGGGGATTGTTTAAACAAGACTGGTATAGGCGCTTACGAATACCCAAAAGCTCTCTGAGCCGCCCTAAGACTTCAACCAAGCCCATGACAGACAATCGATCCATCGGCACAACACTCTTGAAACCTTGCGCTTCCATTAGTGGACCACCAATACCTTCAAAAATTGCTTCGGGTTGTAACATCTTTAGGTGAGCGATCAAATTTGCGCCCAGAATATCACCCGAAGCTTCACCAGCTACCAACACATACCGTGTCGCAGACGTTACTTGCATTTATACAACCTCTAATAATAAAAAACCCCGAAATAGTCCGGGGTTTTCTTTTAAAACATGGTGCCTATCGGACAATTCCACGTTTTGAATGCCGAATTGACAAAATGTACTCTGCCACTTCAGGAATATGAAACATATCCCCGTGCTCAAGCTCTAGTAACGCAGATTCTAGGGTTAAACCTTTTAGGTACACCGTCTTATATGCAGTACGCAATGCTCTAATGACTTCTGCAGATACACCTCGACGGCGCATACCTTCAAAGTTCATACCATGCGCTTTAGCAGGACTACCAGAAACCATGACATACCGAGGCACATCTTTAGAAACCATTGACCCCATACCACACATGCTAAAAGAGTTAACCTGACAAAACTGATGAATACCTGTATACCCACCAAGGATGACATGATCACCAACCACCACATGCCCAGCAAGAGCGGCAAAGTTCGCTAATATATTGTGATCTCCCACAATGCAATCATGACCAACATGCGTACTTGCCATAAACAAGTTATGGCTACCTACCGTTGTAATACCATTATCTTGGATGGTACCACGATGAATCGTCGCATTTTCACGAATAACATTACTGTCACCAATCACAAGCTGTGTTGGTTCACCCTTATACTTTTTGTCTTGGTTCGCTTCTCCAACAGAAGCAAACTGATAAATCTCATTATTACACCCAATTGTCGTATGACCATTAATAACAACATGAGATTTAATAATACTACCAGCACCAATTTTTACATTCGGTCCGATCACACAAAAAGGACCAATCTCCACACTGGAGTCAATCTCTGCTTTCGAATCGATCAAAGTAGTTGGATGTATCGCCACTATATTTTCCTGTCTGCACACATAATAGTTGCAGAGCAAGCTAACTGACCGTCAACTGTAGCTCTACATTCGAACTTCCAAATGCCTCGTTTTTCGGCAATAATTTTTGCTTCCAATTGCAAACGATCGCCAGGTACAACTGGTCGCTTAAAGCGCGCATTATCAACACCGACAAAATAATAGATAGAACCATCTTCAGGTTTCTTACCCATTGTCTTGAAACCCAATACACCGGCAGCCTGTGCCATAGCCTCAATAATCAAAACACCAGGCATTACTGGATGATTAGGAAAGTGGCCATTAAAAAAAGGCTCGTTAATCGTCACATTCTTATAGGCAATAATGGAATCGTTCAGATTTATCTCAACAATACGATCTACTAGTAAAAACGGATACCTATGAGGTAAATACTGACGAATTTCATTTACGTCCATCATTAAACATCAACCTTTGTCTGAAAGCTTTTTAATTTGTTGTCCCAGTGATGAGATCTGTTTTGCCATTTCATCAATTCTTCTAATTCGAGCTGCTGTTCTACGCCATTTACCTGTGGGCTCCATCCCCATCCCTGAAGAGTATGACCCAGCTTCATCAATGGATTTGGTAATCATAGTCATTCCTGTAATATGGGTGTGATCAACTATCGAAAGATGACCTGCAATTCCAGCCCCACCTGATATAGTACAGGAAGCACCTATTTTCACACTCCCAGCAATCCCAACGCATCCTGCGATGGCTGTATTATCGCCAATTACGACGTTGTGAGCAATTTGAACTTGGTTATCTATTTTAACACCATTACCTATTTGCGTATTCTCTATAGCCCCGCGATCAATTGTTGAATTCGCACCTATTTCAACATTATTACCAATAATTACAGAGCCTAATTGATCAATTTTCTCCCAAAAACCGTCATTCGGTGCAAAACCAAACCCATCCGCGCCAATCACAGTACCGCTATGAATAATACACGCCTCACCAACCTCTACATCATGATAAAGAGTGACATTAGAATATAGACGAGAACTTTTACCTATCTTAACACCTCGGCTAAGCACACACCCTGCGCCAATAACACAACCCTCAGCAATCAAGACATCATCATCAATAACGGCATTAGGCCCCACCACGACATTTTCTGCTATCGTTGCTTTAGGTGACACTACAGCACTTTGGTGAATGCCTGACCAGCAATGTGTTGCAGGTACAAAAAGATGTGATATCTGAGCAAATGCTAAATAAGGATTTGAAACAACAATGGCATTATCTACCAATTGAGCCAACTCATCCGTCTTTACAAGAACTGCACCAGCAGATGTCGATCCAAGTAGACTTTGATACTTAGAATTAGCCAGAAAGCTCAACTCTTTCTGGGTCGCTTTTTCAAGCGATCCTAATTTCTCTATAACTAGATCAGCATCACCTTTTACAACACCTTGAACCTTGGCTGCTAATTGCCCTAGCGTATAACTCATAGATTAATTATCCTTATTAATACGTTTTACTAGTTCATCTGTAATATCTGCATCTGCGTTCGCATATAGACTTAACTGTCTATTAAGTACCAATTCCAATTTACGCTCTTCAATCAAAGACTTCAGGGCAGCCTCACCTTTAGGAGTCAAAGATTGTATTAATTGTTGCTCTAACGCTTTAGCCTGCTGCTGCATATTGGCAGCCATTGCTCGCACTTGATTCTGATGCTCAGCTAACTGTTGACGGCGCTTGTTAAATTCATCTTCGGATAGCGTCAATTCATCGCGCTTCAGATCTTTTGCTGATGCTTCAAGTTTTTCCTGCTCTTTTTTCAAACGAGCGTCCATTTCAGCCACTTTTTGCTTTGGTTCCTTAGCAGCCTCTTGACCTATATTACTTTGTAAAAGTGCCGATCTAAAATCAACAACAGCGACTTCAGTTGCTTGTACGCTATTAATAAAGCATAGAGTGAAAATTACAATTATGAGTTTTTTCATTTTCAAATCCTATTAAATAATACTTTCTAAATTAAAAAGTGGTTCCCAATTGAAATTGGAAAAAATCTGTTTTATCGCCACTTCTTGAATTCAGAGGACGTGCAAAGTTAAATGACAACGGTGCAATTGGAGTAATCCATGTCCAACTTAAACCAACACTGTAACGTAGCTCAGCGGGGTCAATACCTTCGTTACACTCGGAATTACCTGCAAGACAAGTGTCAGTAAAGACGTTACCACCATCCAAAAATAAAGCCGTCCTGACGGACTTATGGTCTTCTACCATAGGTAGTGGAAAAATAAGCTCCGCCGTACCCGTCATCAGAATATTACCACCTAATGCCGAACTACTATTCGTTGAGCCAGCATCATAAGAGTTTTTAGGCCCCAAGGATGAAGAACCATAACCTCGGACTGAATAAGAGCCACCCGCAAAATAGTTTTCAAAAAAAGGCAAATTTTCAGTGTCACCATATCCCATACCATAGCCCAAACGACCTTTTAGTCGAAACAGCCATAAATCAGAGCCATTCAAATTCCAGTATCGTTGAGAGTTCAAGCCAAGTTTGACGTATTGCTGATCGCCAACAGGTAAAGCCACCTCTAATGTTGCTTTTGTAGAATAACCATCAGTTGGCAGTACACCACCAACTAAATCGCTATCACTCCACGTTAAGCTTGCAATGACGTCATCATAATTATCACCCTGACTATTTACGTAGTCTTTTGTTTCATTAGATGGGTCATAACCTAATTTCACAGTACTTTCTTTTATTGTCATACCGAATGATAAGCGCTGAGTATCCGAAATTGGATAACCATAACTAACACCTGCACCAATTTCATCTAAATCGTAATCTTCCACATCATCATCGGCATGATCACTGGTTTTATAGAAAATCTGGAAGCCTCGACTAACACCATCTACAGTAAAATACGGATTATCATAACTAATGGAATAATCTTGTGTTTGGTTTGTTCGTGACGCATTAAAAGATAATTTATTACCTGTGCCTAAAAAGTTACGCTTAGATATCCCGAAGCCTAGTACAGTGCCATCTTCTTGCGAGTAACCGATACTCGCTTGGATACTACCTGAAGCCTGCTCCTGAACCACAACATCAAGATCAACCTGATCTGAAGTTCCCGCTACAGGTCGAGTGCGTAAATCAACATTGCCAAAAAAACCAAGTCGTTCAATACGACGTTTAGAAGATTGAATTTTAGAGTGAGTTGCCAAAGCCCCTTCAAATTGAGTCATCTCACGGCGCAATACTTCATCTTGTGTTTCGCTATTACCGCTAAAAGTAATTCGGCGAACATAGACCTTAGGACCAGGCGCAATTTGATAACTAAGGTTAACTGTATGGTCATCTAGCTTCTCAGGAATCACGTTCACGTTAGTGAACAAATAACCGTCATCACCTAGCTCAGTCGAAATACCTTCGATGATTTTTGTCACTTCGCTACGAGAGAAAACATCTCCTTTTTTCTGAGAGATTTGCTTCCACACCCTATCTTCTGCAATAGGCAAACTACCACTTAAAGTAACGTTATTGATATTATAAGGTTTGCCCTCTTCGACATTTATTACAATATAAACATCACGTTTATCAGCTGACAAACTCACCTGACTAGAGACAACATTAAAATCCAAATAGCCATTATCTAAATAGAAGCTTTTGAGCGTATTGATATCACCTTCTATTTTACCTTTCGCATATTCGTCGGCAGAGCTAAAAGGATTCCAAGAGCCAGTCTCTTTGGATTCAAAATCTTTTGTCAACGTCTCTTCATCAAAGTCTTTGTTACCAACGATATTGATGTGAACGATTTTGGCTGTATCACCTTCGTCGATTTTAATGACAATCCCAGTACGATTACGAGGCATGTCCTTTACTGCAATATCCACCTTGGCACTATAGCGACCCAAAGCATAATACTGACGTTGAAGCTCTTGGACTATTTGGTTTAGCGTCTCTGGTTTGTATATTTCACCAATCTCTAACCCAGATAATTTTAAGCCTCGCTCTAAATCTTCTGTTTTAATTAGTTCATTACCTTCAATAGTCAGATTACCAATCGAAGGACGCTCCGCAACCTCAAAGACCAAAATATTATTTTCTTCATAAACATCAATGTCACTAAAGTAACCCGTGTTAAAAAGAGAATTAATAGCTTGATAGACTTTATCAGAATTATAAGACTCGTTCTTATCAAAGCCTATCACATCAAATGCCCTAGATGATGGCATTTGCACTAACCCATCAATCCGGACATCCTCTACGGTTTTTGCAAAACTTTGCACGCTTATTAAAGCCAAAAATACTGCTGAAACGACTTTCACATATACCTCTCTACAAGCGGGCAATATCATTAAAAATGGCGACAGCCATTAGAGCAAATAAAAGAGAAGCACCAACTCGATACGCCATACTCTGAATTTTCTCAGAAACTGGCTTTCGACGAATAGCTTCAATGCCAAAAAATAACAAATGCCCACCATCCAACATTGGAATAGGCAACAAATTAAGCACACCCAAACTAACACTGAGGTAAGCCATAAATTTCAAAAAAGATTGCAAACCGGAATCTGCAGACGCACTCGCTACTTTTGCAATCGTTATCGGCCCAGATAGATTATCGACCGAAATCAATCCTTGTAACATTTTCCCGATAGAAGAAGCGGTCAAAGATACCATCTTAGATGTTTGTGCAACACCATAAGAGAGCGCCTCAAGCGGACCATAGTAACGCTCCCTAATAAGACCCTCATCCCATTTTGGCGGAACTACTGCCAACCCAGCATACCCTATCGTTTTGCCATTTTGCTCAGTAGATTTAGGCAATAATAATAATTCCAAAAAATCTTGTGAGCGCTGAACCTCAACCGACAGCATCTTATTGGGATTCGCCTGAACCAGCCCAACAACTTGTTGCCAGTTAGATATAGGTTGATTATTTATTTCTAAAATCTTATCACCAGACTGAAAACCCGCTGCAGACGCAGCACCATCATCAACAACTTGAGCAATAATAGGAAGCACCTCAGGCTGCCATGGAGACAAACCAAAGGCTCGAATCAAATTACTTGGTTCATCACCAACTAACCACCGATTAAGCTGCACAGTATCTTCCTGCAAGGAACTTAATCCATCAGGTTGATAGCGAACGATAATGGTTCCTGTTTTACCAATCAAGCCCGCTAGCACTAAATTTACATCTTCCCATGAGGTTACAGATTCGCCAGCAAGGGAAATAAGCTCATCTCCGGCTTGAATCTGAGTTTGAGCAATCGGGGTATTTTGATCAACTTTACCGACTTTTGGCGCAATAGATTGCACACCTAATAAAGCGACAACTGCATAAATAACGATGGCCAAAATAAAATTAGCAACAGGTCCAGCCGCCACAATAGCGATTCTCTGCCAAACATTTTTTGCATTAAAAGCTTGGTTTCTCAATTCTGCAGAAACATTTCCCTCACGCTCATCAAGCATTCGAACGTAGCCACCAAGAGGAATCATAGCCAATGTAAACTCTGTTCCTGTTTTGCCGACATAACGATAAATCGGCTTTCCAAAACCAACTGAAAAGCGCAGCACTTTGACACCACAACGGCGAGCGACAAAAAAATGCCCAAACTCATGAAAGGTGATTAATAGACCTAAAGCTACAACAATAGAAAGAATATTTAACATCATGAAAAGCTACCGCGAGAAATCATATCGAGAGCCAAATGACGAGAGTATCGATCTGCCTCAAAAACATCATCAAGATCATTCACAACAACAATATCTGCAGCCATCAATACCTTTTCGTTTACACGAGCAATGTCAAGAAAACCAATCTGGCGATTCAAAAAAGCCGCGACCGCAATTTCATTTGCTGCATTCAAGGTTGCCATCGCTGTACCGCCCATAAACCAAGCGTCAGCAGCTAATTTCAAATTTGGAAAACGAATTAAATCAGGTGATTCGAAGTTCAAACGAGCAATATCAATCAAATTCAAAGGAGGGACATTTGTCTCAACTCGGCTGGGCCAGCTCATACCATAAGCTATTGGAATTTTCATATCTGGATTACTCATCTGCGCAATAACAGACCCATCAAGGTACGATACCATAGAATGAACAATGCTTTCTGGATGCACAACAACATCTACTTGGTTCGGCGTAATATCAAACAACCAACAAGCCTCAATCAACTCTAAGCCCTTGTTCATCAAAGAAGCAGAATCAATGGATATCTTTTGCCCCATAGACCAGTTTGGATGCTTACACGCCTGCTCAGGAGTCACTGAAGCCATTTGATCTAGGGGCCAAGTTCTAAAAGGCCCACCGGAAGCTGTCAAAATCACCTTAGATACATCTTGCTTATGCGCGCCACGAACTGTTTGAGGCAAGCTCTGATAAATAGCATTATGCTCACTATCTATTGGAAGAAGCATGACATCATGACGAGCTACTTCGTCCATAAAAAGCTTACCAGCAGTAACCAAGGACTCTTTATTTGCTAACAATGTTCGCTTACCAGCACGTATACCGGCCAAAGTAGGCTTAAGTCCAGCAAATCCCATAATGGCAGCCATAACCTGGTCAACTGAAGAGTCAGAAGCAATACTATCTAAAGCCTCTTCACCCCACTCAAAGGAAATAGCTAAACCATGACACTGCTGAGCCAATTCATCGCGCGCCTTTTGCGACCCCATCACTACACGCTGAGGCTTAAAACGACGACATATATCGGCCATTTTATCCACACTTTCATTCGCCGATGCATTAATCAAAGCAAATTTATCAGGGTGCTGAGCAATAATATCTAGCGTGCTTTGACCAATAGAACCAGTCGCACCTAACAAGCAAATACCTTGCATCAAAGCCATCCAGCTAAACTTAGCAATAAAACATAAATAGGAGCAGCAGCTGTCAAACTATCAACACGATCCATAACACCACCATGACCAGGAATAAGATGGCTAGAGTCCTTCAATTCTTCATGGCGCTTAAATAAACTTTCCGTCAAATCACCTAATACAGACACAGACGATGTTATTAACGCGATAACAGCTAACACACACCAATTAAAAAGAGTGAAATCACTTAAGAAAGCAAAAATAATCACACCCACTTGAGTTAACAGCAAACCACCAATAACGCCTTCCCATGACTTACCAGGACTAACAAAACGTGCAAGTTTTCTTTTACCAAAGGCTCGACCAGCAAAATAAGCACCTGAATCAGCGCCCCAGATCAACCCCATAAGAAGCAACACCCATACAACAAAATTGTCTGACTGTTTTAATACCACCAAGGCCGACAAAGTCGTAACCAACACAAAAACGCCAAACAACAAACGACTAAAAACGTGCTTCCAAATTAGTTGTGTTGGGTAACGCATTACCCAATACAAAGCTAAGCCCCATAACAGAGGACTCAAATAAAGTGATGTTTTCTGCAAATTATAATTCAATACAACAAAGCAAACTGCACCGATAAAAGCAGCGTATAAAATACGGCCAACTTGATTGCTTACACCAGATAAACGCGCCCACTCCCAGCCTGCTAAACAAACAACAGCAGCCATGGCAAAAATAAAGTTAGAAGCTTCTAATACAAACACGGCACAAACAAACAATACAGCCATAACAATGGCACTGAGAACTCGAGGAAGTAACATAGTTATCGACCACCGTAACGACGTTGACGCTTTTGATAAGTTTGAACAGCCTCATCAAAATGCTGTTGATCAAAGTCCGGCCATAACACCGGAAGAAAGACAAACTCAGAATAGGCTGTTTGCCAAAGCAAAAAGTTACTAATACGCTCTTCTCCTGAGGTTCGAATCAAAAGATCAGGTGGAGGCAAATCAGCTAATTGCATATGCTCTCCTAATATCACCTCATCAATATCCTCTGTAGAAAGCTCACCTAATGCAACGCGCTTAGCTACAGCTTTTGCAGCTTGAGCAATATCCCAACGACCGCCATAATTCGCAGCAATAACTAAGGTCATCTGATCATTATCTTTCGTTGCGTCTTCAACATTCTTAATTTGCTTTTGCAAACCACCGCTGAAACCTGAAAGATCTCCTACCACCCTAAGTCTGATCTTATGCTCATTTAATCGTTTAAGTTCTTTTTTCAAAGACCGCATAAACAACGTCATAAGCCCATCAACTTCTAGCTTCGGACGCTTCCAATTTTCACTAGAGAAAGCAAACAGCGTCAACACCTCAACACCGGACTTAGCTGCAGCTTCAACCACACGACGCACAGCAGCCGCACCAGCTGTATGGCCAGCAATACTCGGAAGGTGTTTTTTCTTTGCCCAGCGATTATTACCATCCATTATGATAGCAATATGAGCTGGACTGACGGCTGAATCAAAATCAGCGCCATCCAATTCAGACATAGCAGTACCCTAGTCAATAAAAAAAGCGAGCCAAGGCTCGCCTTCCTCATTAAATTTCCATCAAGTCTTTTTCTTTTGCAGCAAGACGCTCTTCTATCTGAGCGACATACTTGTCCGTTACTTTTTGAACTTGATCCTGTCCACGACGATCGTCATCTTCAGAAATTTCTTTTTCTTTCACTAGGTCTTTAAGACTACCGTTTGCATCACGACGAATATTACGGATAGCAATACGGCCATTTTCAGCTTCATTCTTTGCTTGCTTAAAGTAGTTCTTACGAGTCTCCTCTGTCAAAGCAGGCATAGGAATTCGGATCAAATTACCGTTTGTAGCAGGGTTCAAGCCAAGATCAGATTTCATAATGGCTTTTTCAATTTCAGGAACCAAGTTATTTTCCCAAGGAGAAACCCCCAAAGTACGCGCATCTTCAACCGTAATGTTAGCCACTTGACTTAACGGTGTTTCAGATCCGTAATAGTTCACTTTAACTGAATCTAGAATACTAGGGTGTGCACGACCTGTACGGATTTTTTTAAACGCAGACTCAACAGAAGCAACTGCTTTGCCCATGCGGTCTTCTGCGTCTTTAAGAATTTCGTTAATCATAACTTCCTCACTTAATCAGTGTACCTTCACTGCCACCAACCATGATATTTACCAAGGCTCCTGGCTTATTCATATTAAATACACGTATTGGCATACCGTGATCACGGGTCAAGCATATTGCTGTTAAGTCCATGACACCTAATTGTTTTTCAAGAACTTCATCGTAGCCCAATGTATCATATTTCACTGCCGCAGGATCTTTCATTGGATCTGCAGAGTAAACACCGTCTACTTTAGTTGCTTTCAATACGACATCTGCATCAATCTCAATACCGCGCAAACAAGCAGCAGAGTCAGTCGTAAAGAAAGGATTACCTGTACCTGCAGAGAAAATGAGCACATCACCTTCTTTCATTAAGCGCATGGCACGACGTCTATCATAAGGCTCTACAATACCTGTCATAGTGATAGCCGACATCACACGAGTAGCAATATTTGCACGCTCTAAAGCGTCTCGCATTGCCAACGCATTCATTACCGTTGCTAGCATCCCCATATGGTCACCAGTAACACGATCCATCCCAGCCTGACTTAATGCCTGGCCACGAAACAAGTTACCACCACCAATAACGATACCAACTTCAACACCAATACCACGTAACTGCCCGATTTCTAGAGCAATACGATTCAACACTTTAGGATCGATACCAAAGGACTCATCACCCATCAAGGCTTCGCCGCTCAGCTTAAGCAAAATTCTTTTGTATTTTGGACTCTTTTCTTTTGGCATATCAACCTCCAGCAATGATTTCATTTCTTGAATAACTGAGGTCAATATAACCGACACTCATCGCATTCATCTCTCATAAAAAGGGGCAGTCAAGCTGCCCCTTTTTTTTGCAAGACATTACAACTAAAGATTAACCTCTAAGTTGTGCTGCTACTTCTGCTGCGAAGTCCACTTCAGCAACTTCAATACCTTCACCCACTTCAAGGCGAATGAAAGAAGTTACAGTTGCACCAGCATCTTTAACTAACTGACCAACTTTAATTTCTGGATTCTTAACAAAAGGCTGCTCAGTCAAGCTGTTTTCAGCCAAGAACTTCTTCATACGACCAACAATCATTTTATCAACGATTTCTGCTGGTTTACCAGCCATGTCTGGCTGTGCACGAATAATTTCTTCTTCTTTTGCAAGAACTTCAGCAGGCATATCTTCACCGCGAACAACGCGAGGAGATACAGCGGCAACGTGCATAGAAACATCTTTAGCAAGCTCAGCAGAACCGCCTTCCAATTGAGTCAATACAGCGATCTGACCGTTACCGTGAAGGTAACCACCTACTAAGCCGCCTTCAATGATAACAGCGCGACGAGGAGAGATGTTTTCACCAATTTTCTGAACTAATGCTTCGCGTGCTTGGCCAATTTCGCCAGCAAGCAATACTTCGATGTCAGTTTCTTTCGTTGTGAAAACAACGTCAGCTACTTTGTTTGCGAAAGCAATAAAACCTTCATCACGAGAAGCGAAGTCAGTTTCAGAGTTAACCTCAACTAAAATAGCGTAAGAAGAATCGTCTGCTACACGCATAACCATCGTACCTTCCGCTGCAGTACGGCCCGCTTTTTTAGCTGCCTTCATGCCACTTGATTTACGTAGTTCTTCGATAGCCACTTCGATGTCAGCGTTAGCAGCGACAAGTGCTTTTTTACACTCCATCATGCCTAGGCCAGTACGTTCACGTAGCTCTTTTACCAATGCTGCAGATACTGCGGCCATGTTAAATCCTCTTTATACCAATTCAAATTTAAAAAAGGAGGTAAGACACCTCCCTTTAGAAACCAGAACAAACTAGAAAGTTTGCTTACGCTTCAGTAGCTTCGCTTACTTCAACGAATTCATCAGCAGTACCAGCAGTCGCATTACGACCCTCTAGAACAGCATCAGCAAAAGCACCAACGTACAATTGAACTGCGCGAATCGCATCATCGTTAGCTGGAATAATGTAATCAACGCCATCTGGATTACTGTTAGTATCAACGATACCGATAACAGGAATACCTAATTTGTTTGCTTCTTTAATTGCAATACGTTCATGATCAACGTCAACTACGAACAATACATCAGGAAGGCCACCCATATCCTTGATACCACCCATAGAAAGCTCTAATTTTTCAAGCTCACGAGTACGCATCAAAGCTTCTTTTTTAGTCAGCTTATCGAATGTACCATCGGACATTTGAACTTCAAGCTCACGAAGACGCTTGATAGATGCACGAATTGTTTTGTAGTTAGTCAACATGCCACCTAACCAACGGTGGTTAACATATGGCATACCAGAGCGAGCAGCTTGCTCTTTAATCGTTTTAGATGCAGCACGCTTAGTACCAACAAACAAAACCTTGTTCTTGTTTTCAGCCATTTTTTTAACAAGCTCAAGAGCGTTATTAAGAGCTGGAACAGTATGTTCAAGGTTAATGATATGAATCTTGTTACGAGCACCGAAAATGAAAGGCTTCATTTTTGGGTTCCAGTAACGAGTTTGGTGACCGAAGTGTGAACCAACCAATAATAGGTCGCGCATAGAAACTGTAGGCATTTTACTATCCTTTAAATTTGGGTTATTTATGCTTACCAGCTAAAAGCGTCAGTCAAATAAGGTTTAAGGCAACCTAAGACACCCAAGACACTTTCTTTAATAGCGGCAAGATCGTTGATTTAAGTAAATTCACTTATTTTAGGCACAAGCCCAACAAGCCGGCGTTTTATACCACATTTAACCCAAAACCAAAAGACTTGAACGGATTTTTTACACGCAACCCGAGGCACGTTTTTTTCAGCTAGAGAGGCGATTCTGTTGCTTAAGTCATGTAGAATATCCCGCAACATACTATCAACATAGATACAAACCATTTTAAGACATATGAATTATGAGCAACGAAATCCTACAAAAAGTTGAAGAGCTGACCAAAAACGGCCGCAGTGACGTCCCAAGTTGGACACCTAAAGCTCCTGCTACTCGCTTTACTGACATCAGCGATATTGAAGGCATGCGGGTTGCGGGTAAACTCGCAGCCGATGTTCTAGTAATGCTAGAAGAATTTGTTATCCCTGGCGTGACAACGGAGCAACTAGACATCATTGCTCATAACTATATAGTTGATGTACAAGGCGCAATTCCAGCTCCACTAAACTATCATGGCTTTCCTAAATCATGCTGCACTTCTGTGAATGATGTCATTTGCCACGGCATCCCGAATGACAAAGCCCTGAAAAAAGGCGACACAGTCAATATTGACATCACCATCATCAAAGATGGCTATTACGGTGATACCAGCAAAATGTTTTTTGCAGGTCCAGCCTTACCTCATGCAGAACGCTTAGCAAGCGTCACTCAAGAATGCCTTTATCTTGCCATTGATATGGTAAAACCAGGCATACGTCTTGGCGATATCGGCGCCGCTATTTCAGCGCATGCGCACAAACATCACTACACAGTAGTAGAAGAGTACTGCGGCCACGGCGTAGGAACGACCTTCCATGGCGAACCGCAAGTCGCTCATTATGGCAAAGCAGGAACTGGCGTTATGCTAGAAGAAGGCATGACACTGACCATTGAACCAATGATCAATGCAGGCAAAAAACAGGTTAAGCACACAGGTCCAGATAATTGGATTGCCAAAACCAAAGACGGCCGTCTATCAGCTCAATACGAGCACACTCTTCTCGTCACTGCAGATGGGGTCGAAGTACTTACTCGTCGACCAGAAGAAACTCGTTTCTCATAAGAGAAGCGAGCTTTAAATAAAATTTTTTAGCAACCTTAGATTTATAACAAACACACTGTAACAATTATTCATTCTTTGAGGCTCTTGTATGGACTTCCCTGCTTTTCCAGACGCTCCGCCACTACTAACACAGGAAGAGAAACATGAGCTATCACTACCGAAGTGCTCTATTTCACGCTACAAAGCCATCATTGAAGAAAAGACAACCATATTCAACGACCTTTTCCACTCTTTATATCCAATAGAAAAGCTTGTAAAGGGTCTCTCCTCTTTTTATGACGAAGTAATGCAAGCAGCCTGGACATCAAAAGCACTGAATAGTGAACCGCATGTAAGCCTTGTTGCGGTTGGCGGATATGGTCGTGGAGAATTACACCCAAAATCTGATATTGACCTACTGATTCTAATGGAGAATGACATCTCCGCGCCCAAAGATAAAATCGAAGCTTTTATCACTTTCCTTTGGGACATTAATTTAGATGTCGGTCACAGCGTCCGCACCATTGACGAATGCTCCGAGATGGCAGCCAAAGACATTACCATCATCACTAACTTGATTGAGTCACGCACCCTTATAGGGCCAATTGATTTACTAGCCACACTCAAACTGCACGTTGATATATCCCAAATGTGGGATGGGCATTCTTTCTACCAAGCCAAGCTAGCCGAACAAAAGCAACGTCACGCAAAATACCAGAATACTGCTTACAACTTAGAGCCAAACCTAAAAGAGTGCCCTGGTGGCCTTAGAGACATGCAAGTGATTGACTGGGTTGCCAAGCGTCACCTACATACACATCGACTTAGCGCCTTAATAGATAAACACTTTCTATCTGAAGATGAATACATCCAACTTAAAGGCGCGGTTAGCCATCTATGGAGAATTCGCTGGGCTTTACACATGGTCGCAGGACGCAAGGAAGATCGACTTCTTTTCGACCACCAGCGCACACTGACTAAGCTTTTCGGGTTTGACGATGACGATTTAAAACGCAACGTTGAACGTTTTATGCAGGGCTATTACCAAAGTGTCGCCGCCATCCAACAGCTCAACGACTTACTTCTTCAACACTTCGAAGAGTCTTTTTTAGCCAAAGACGCCATCAACACAGTAGAAGTCATCAACGACCATTTTCAAATTGCCAATGGCCAACTTGAAGCCCGCTCCAAGACATTATTTCACGATAATCCATCTAGCATGCTGGAGATATATGTCTTACTTGGTGCCCATGAAAACATCAAAGGCATACGCGCCAATACAATGCGACAGCTGCGCGATAGTTTAGACCTGATTGATGACGCCTTTAGAAATGACAAAATAAACACCGACCTTTTTCTCGACATCATAGCCAGCCGATATCGACTGACAAGTATATTACGCTCAATGAAACACCTAGGCTTACTTGGTCGCTATCTTCCCGAATTCGGAGCGATTATTGGGCAAATGCAGCACGACTTATTTCATATTTATACAGTTGATGCTCACACACTACAGTTGGTAGAGAACTTACGTCGCCTCTGGCTACCTGAGTTCAAACAAAAATTCCCCATTTCAGGACAAGCAATCCGCCACGTAGCAAAAGTTGAGTTACTTTATATTGCTGGCTTATATCATGACATAGCCAAAGGTCGAGGTGGCGACCATTCTGAACTAGGTTGCGTAGACGCACAGGCTTTTTGCGAACGCCATGGACTTTCAAAACAAGACACCGACCTTGTCGTTTGGTTAGTGCGTAATCATCTATTCATGTCGGTTACTGCACAACGCAAAGACATTTCCGATCCAGAAGTCATTTGGGAATTTGCCAGCTACGTCAAGGATCAAGAACACCTAGATTATTTGTTTATTCTTACTGTTGCCGACATCAACGCAACCAACCCAACCATGTGGAACAGTTGGCGAGCATCCTTAATGCGTCAGCTTTATTTAGAAACCAAACGCGCACTTCGCCGCGGATTGGATTTCCCTATTGATGCAGACATGATAAGTGACGAACACAAACAACGCGCCTTGGAAATTATCATCGAGCGCAATGTAGATATAATGGAAGCGGAAGCAATTTGGGAAACCATTGAAGAAGAGTACTTTATTCGCTCAAATGGTGACGAAATAGCTTGGAACACCGAGGCTATTTTACGCCACCGCCCTAGCGATAAGCCGCTAATCGCCATAACACCATTGGGTGGCCGCAACTTTTCAGGCGCGAGTAAAATATTCATCTACACATTAATAAGCAAGCATCTGTTCGCCGTAACCGCAGCGACATTTGAACAACTCGGCCTCACAATTCTAGACGCTAAAATAAGTCACACCACAGACAACTACAGCCTAGATAGCTTTGTTGTCATGGACAGCAACGACAGTGATACGAATCTACATCTAGACAAAGAACGCATCACCCTTATTCGCAAAACATTGATGGAGCAACTAGAAACCCCATCACTTTACGAAAGCGTTGTTCAACGTCATACACCGAGGATTTTGAAGATATTCAACTCTCCATCAACCGCTCACTTTGTCAGCCAACCAGAAGAAGTCTGGTCGGCACTTGAAATAACAGCTCCTGATAGACCAGGCTTACTGGCTTTAATAGGACAGTTTTTCATGAACAATAACATCATGCTTCATAAAGCAAAAATCGCCACTCTCGGCGAGCGCGTAGAAGATACCTTCTATATCACAGAAGAAAACGGCGACCTTATTACTGACCCAGAAAGCATGAACAATATTTGCACCCTTTTAAAAGAGAAAATAGACCGTTTTTCTCAAACGATGGACTAAAGACTAATGAACCCCCTTATACACTCTTTGCACCCATACCCTTTCCAAAAGCTTGCAGAGCTTATAGAAGGGTTGACACCAAACCCAGAAAAGCCACTGATCAAATTAACGATTGGGGAACCACAACACGATGCACCAGCCATCGTGCTTGAGACGCTAGCCAAAAGCCTAGGCGGCGTCAGCAAGTACCCAAGCACCAAAGGCGAATTACCGCTTAGAGACGCCATTAGTAAATGGGCTAAGCGTCGCTTTCATTTAGAAAAACTCGATCCTGATACGGAAATTTTACCAGTTACTGGAACCCGAGAAGCACTGTTTGCTATTACCCAAACATTGGTTGGCGAAAAGCAAAACTCTCTAGTTGTCAGCCCAAATCCTTTTTACCAAATTTATGAAGGTGCAGGCATTCTTGCTGGCGCAGAGCTGCATTTCCTACCTTGCGGAGCAGAAACAAACTACAAAGTAGATTATCAACTAGTCGACGATGCCACGTGGCAACGTTGCGAAGTATTGTTTGTTTGCTCCCCTAACAACCCTAGCGGCAGCATTACCACGCTAGAGGAATACGCCTACCTGATAGAGAAAGCCAAAACCTTCAATTTCACCATAGTGGCAGACGAATGCTATTCCGAAATTTACTTCGGCTCTCAAGCACCACTAGGTTTATTAGAAGCCTGTGAAATTTTGGGACACAAGGATTATAAACATTGCCTTATTTTCCAATCCCTATCGAAACGCTCTAATTTACCAGGCCTTCGATCTGGCTTCGTTGCTGGTGACGCGTCTATCCTTAAACCATTTTTGCTATATCGCACCTATCAGGGTTGCGCGATGCCAATTCATCACCAAGATGCCTCAGTTGCTGCTTGGAATGATGAAGAACACGTTATAAAGAATCGCGAGATTTATACCCGTAAATTCGATTCGGTTTTAGAGATTTTGTCGCCAGTTATGCCAATATCCAAGCCTGAAGCCGGTTTTTATCTTTGGCCGAAGCTCAGCATGACAGATGAAGAATTTTGCACCTCGCTGTATCAAGAAGAATCGGTTTTAGTCTTACCAGGTAGTTATTTAGGACGAGAAGTAGAAGGTACAAATCCCGGCAGCCATCATGTCCGTATGGCACTGGTTGCAGAAGAATCAGAATGCGTTGAGGCAGCCAAAAGAATTAGAGACTTCCTCAGTCGCAGATAACCCATTAGTAACCCCCTTTAGACAGATAACTCAGTTGGAGAAACACATGAGTAATACAACTTTCGCGTTCGGTCTTGGTATCGGCTCACAAAACAAAGAAGGCAATTGGTTAGAAGTATTCTACTCAGCACCAAGTCTAAACGTAGAAAAAAATACGCTAGATGCACTTCTAGAAAGCACCAATTACGAAGGTGGTAACAACACACTGGTATTAGATGAAAGCGATTTAAATCGCTTACACATGAGCCTTTTAAAAGCTGGCAACATCGAACAAGCAGAATTGGCTTCTCGTCTAAAAGCTTCGACAAAGCCTGTTATTCTTTGTGTTTTAGCAACTGATGAAGCGCCAAGTAATCCTGCTGAAGTCTACTTAAAACTTCAATTGATTTCTCATCGCTTAGTTAAACCGCACAATACAGTATTGGATGGCATGTTTGGCCTATTGATCAATACAGCATGGACAAGCGAAGGCCCTATCGATGTTCGTGAACTAGCTGACCGCCAATTAAGCGCTCGCATGGAAGGACGCACTATCGAAGTATTCAGCGTCGATAAATTCCCTAAAATGCTAAACTTTATCGTCCCTACAGGCATCCGTGTTGGCGATGCTGCGCGCGTTCGTTTAGGTGCACACCTTGCTGAAGGCACTACCGTTATGCATGAAGGCTTTGTAAACTTCAATGCTGGAACGCTAGGCAACAGCATGGTTGAAGGCCGTATTTCTGCAGGTGTTGTTGTAGGTAACGGTTCTGACCTTGGTGGCGGCTGTTCTACTATGGGGACACTATCTGGCGGCGGCAATATTGTTATCGCTGTTGGCGAGAAATGCTTGATAGGCGCGAATGCCGGTATT
Organism: Marinomonas polaris DSM 16579; assembly: GCF_900129155.1. Lineage (GTDB taxonomy): Bacteria > Pseudomonadota > Gammaproteobacteria > Pseudomonadales > Marinomonadaceae > Marinomonas > Marinomonas polaris. The sequence goes on along the minus strand of NZ_FQVF01000008.1, from coordinate 180,722 downwards.
GGTATTGGCCTTGGCGATCGTTGTATCGTTGAGTCTGGTCTTTATATTACAGCCGGCTCTAAAGTTGCTGTTCTTGATGAAAACAACCAAGTTGTTTCTACTGTAAAAGCTCGCGAACTTTCTGGTCAATCTGATCTATTGTTCCGCCGCAACTCAGCAACTGGTGCAATCGAATGCAAAACCAACAAAACCGCTATTGAATTAAACGAAGCGCTTCACGCTCATAATTAATAGCAGTAAAAAAACAACCAAAAAGCGCCATTTTGATTACTTTCTAAATGGCGCAATTCGAGGTCAAGAATGATTAAAATATTTGGCATCAAAAACTGTGACACCATGAAAAAAGCTTTTCGCTGGCTCGATGACAACAATCTAGAATACAGTTTTCATGATTATAAAAAAGAAGGCCTAGATGAAGCCACAGCAAAAGCTTGGGTAGACGAACTAGGATGGGAAAACATCATCAATAAGCGTGGCACCACTTGGCGCAAACTGGATGAAGAAACAAAAGGCACTATGGACAATAACAACGCCGTCCATATCATGATGACTCAGCCTTCCATCATTAAGCGCCCTTTACTAGTGGTTAAAGAATCCATTTATTTAGGCTTCGATGCAGAAAATTACGCGCAAAAACTACTTTAGCGCAAAACAGGCGTGTAAATACGTGGTCTTTCTCTATTGGACTTAGGTGCCGACATAGGTGTCACTGTTGGCGTATAACCCGAAGACGAAACATCCGAACGGATCACTGGGACAAAATACGACTCCTGAATAACCGGCTGCTGAAAAAGACTACAGCCAGATGAAATCAAACCCAAAAAAACAACGACACCTAATTTCATAACTCCACCTTTATTTGAATCTCCTGTTATAGTAACAGAATCTTCCATAAGGTAGCGAAAACCAATACAAAGGTAAAGAATGTCTGACTTGTCCCCCACACTAAAACTTGCCCTAGATCTTATTTCTCGCCCGTCTGTCACTCCTGAAGACGCAGGCTGTCAGGATCTAATGATAGAGCGATTGAAAAACATTGGTTTTGAAATCGAATACATGCCCTTCGGTGAAGTAAAAAACTTCTACGCAAAGCGCGGAACATCTGGACCAAATCTTTGCTTTGCGGGGCATACAGATGTGGTGCCAACAGGGCCTGAAGAGGAATGGAAAATACCTCCATTTTCCCCAGCAATTGTCGATGGAATACTATTCGGCCGCGGCGCTGCCGATATGAAAGGTAGCCTTGCCGCTATGGTGACTGCTGCTGAAGATTTTGTAGCCAAGCATCCAGATCATGATGGGCAAATTTCTTTTTTGATCACCAGCGACGAGGAAGGCCCTTTTGTAGACGGCACAACTCGTGTTGTGGATGCTCTTATGGAACGAAATGAGAAAATAGACTGGTGTATTGTTGGCGAACCCTCAAGCACCAAAACGCTTGGCGATATTATCAAGAATGGTCGCCGTGGGTCATTCAGTGGCGACTTAACGGTTTACGGTAAGCAAGGCCATGTCGCCTACCCACACTTAGCTGAAAATCCAATACACCTCGCAGCTCCAGCACTTGCTGAAATGGCGAGTGCACATTGGGATGATGGTAACGACTTTTTTCCACCAACCAGCTTCCAGGTATCAAATATTCATTCTGGGACAGGTGCAACTAACGTTGTCCCCGGCAAACTAAACGCTCAGTTCAACTTTCGCTTTTCCTCCGAATTAGACTTTGATGCTATTAAAGTTCGCGTACTTGAAATCTTAGACAGACACAAATTACGCTACGACATTGATTGGACATACAATGGCCTGCCTTTTTTAACTCGCCCAGGCGAATTAGTTGATGCGATTGTTGACGCCGTACAAACAACAGTTAATATCACCCCTGAATTATCCACCTCAGGCGGCACCTCAGACGGTCGATTTATTGCCAAAATGGGTACGCAAGTCGTGGAGCTTGGCCCCATTAATGCCACTATCCATCAAATCAATGAATGCGTTGACGCCGAGAGCTTAAACCAGCTTTCAGAGATTTACGCTCGAATACTTGAGAACCTTTTTACTAAAAAATAGCCTTACAGAGAGCATAGACCAGCATCCAAATGAGAAACGCAATACATAAATTAGCAATGAAATTGGGTAACAACCCTAGAGTTGCACTTATCAAGATGATCCAAGGCGGATTAATTTTCGTCTTTGGCGTTCTGATGCTTATGGTAGCTGATCGTGTTGTCGTTGAGTCTCTTGCTCAAGAGATTATTGCGATATTTGGACTGATACTTGCGGGTTGCGGCGTACTATGGACACTCATTGGCTATTTATCAATGAGCGTTCTCAGAATTTACCACATGATTAAAAAGAAGGATTAGAGCGATGCAAGCCGACATTGAAATATATGTATTGTCCTGCCCGACAGAGAAGATCATTTCCTGGCTAGAAAATACGTTCACTCTAGTCAGAAAAAGTAGCCCATCACCACTCTGCTCAAAAGTCATCATTGCATCTAATGATAACGAAATTGAGGTAACTATTTTAGAGCAAGCAGCAGGCAAGCGCTTTACCTCTATATGGTTCGACTCAGACAAAACCCCTTGGGACGACGACATTGCTTGTGCCAGACAAGCATTCGAATATCTAAACTGTGAAGTACGTTGCAACTTTCAGGGATGGGAAGAGGAAAGCAACCAAGATCCAGACCAATGGTGGCGTATAAATAGCCACGAAGAAGGCCCATTTATTTGGAATTAACTCAACAAATAAAAGCAGCCCCAAAAAGCAAAAATGCGACATAGCAACAATTATAGAGACTTTATACATGCAAATTACACTTCTTAAAGGCAAACTCCATATGGCAAGCGTAACCCAAGCAGAGCTTTGGTATGACGGCTCTTGCGCCATAGATAAGGACCTTGTAGAGCTCGCTGGTTTTAGAGAATTTGAGCAAATCGACATCTATAACGTCGATAACGGCGAGCGCTTTCACACTTACGTAATATTGGCCGAATCTGGCTCTGGTACTATTTCAATGAATGGTGCTGCAGCAAGAAAAGTTCAGGTTGGTGATCGTGTAATCATTGCCGCTTATGGACAAATGAACGAAGCTGAGGCTGATGAGTTCAAACCCAAATTAGTCTATTTAAACAAAGATAATAGTGTTGAACGTACTACTAACACAATTCCTGTACAAAAAGATTAACCCAAACAGTTTTATTTAAGAGCAAGATTACTTTATTGAAGTCAAAAGCTCTTTAATTTAAAGACAAAAAAGGCCGCTTCCAATCAACTTAGAAACGGCCTTTTTTTATGATTATAAATTACGCCAAGACAGCCAACGCCGCTTCGTAATTAGGCTCATCAGCCGTTTCAGCAACTTGCTCTGTATAAATTACAGAACCTTTTTCATCCAATACCACAACAGCACGAGACAAAAGACCGGCAAGAGGGCCAGTTGCAAAAGTAAGACCGTAATCGCCACCAAATGTTGAACGAAAAGTAGATCCTGTATCAACATTGTCGATGCCTTCAGCCCCACAAAAACGCGCTGCAGCAAAAGGTAAGTCAGCAGACACGCAAAGCACATTAACGCCTTTCAAAGAAGCCGCAGATTCGTTGAACTTACGAACTGATGTTGCACAAGTCGGCGTATCAACTGATGGGAAGATATTCAACACCAATTTAGCCCCCTGATAATCCGCCAATGTAGCGACAGACAAATCCGTTTTAACAAGCTCAAACGCTGGCGCTACAGAGCCTACAACCGGAAGAGAACCAACCGTTTCAAAAGGATTACCTTTTAATGTTACCGTTGCCATAAATACCTCTTAAATCGAATAAAAAAATTAACCGCGGATTATAGATACATTTTCAGCTTGTTTGCCTTTCTCACCTTCAGTGACATAAAAGCGAACCAACTGCCCTTCAACCAAGAAGCGGCGACCACGACCACGGATTGCACGGTAATGAACAAACACATCATCACCATTTTCCATGGTTAAAAAACCAAAACCTTTTGAAGAATTGAACCACTTAACCGTTCCTTGCTCGCGGTCATCATCCTCATCTTCTTCAGACTCAGAATCAAAACCGGCAGAACTGGCCTGGCTGACCATAGCACCGACATAAACAGACACTAGAACAAAGCCAAAATATACTAGGAAATTTGTACCCATCTCTTCTTTCAACACCCCAGCCAAAAGCAGAGGCACGATCAAAGCAATAACAAGGCTGACTATAAATGTGCGCAACGAAAACAAACCGGAACCAACAGAAGACCCTTTATTACGCGAAACATTATCCTGATGATCATTCATAAAAGTATATCTCTTATTAAATTAAATATTATTGTGAAGCAAAGCTATTTATAAAAAAATAAACTCTGTGTTAGTACAAACGTGAATATATGAATATTTTTACTAAACTCTTTCCGAAATCACCATGTGAAGCTAAAGAAGATAGTAGTAAAATACCCAACTTCTTTATGAGAGCAATTTTCACGCCACTCTTACATTCTAAATGACCAATACTTGCGTCATGTTTTTGTATAGAATTGCTCATTAAATACGAATTTAGCCTAGTAAGGTTAACACACAGAAGGTATCTATGAACACCTCACAAATCAATCAACGTATCGACGAATTAGAATTCAAACTACAATTTCAAGAAGACACGATTGATAGTTTAAATCAGGCACTTATCAGTCAGCAAAAAGACATGCTATTGATGAGAGAAAAACTGGTTCTATTAGGAAATCAGCTAGAGTCTTATCGTCAACAACAGCCTATTCATGATGGCGACCGACCACCTCACTATTAATAACTAACATACTAAGTAGAAGGCGAGTCGAGTGACTTTAAAACGTAAATATCAAATCGACCCGACTTCCCTTCCAATTGATAGGTTGGCTCGGCGCTATTTAAAAATGGAGCGCCTTTAGGGCGTTTCACAACCACTCTATATTGAGCTAATCGCATAGCGTAAGGCAATAAACTATCTGCATCTAAATCCTTACCAACCAAATCTCTAAAAAAAGCCATCTCTTTCTTGGCTGCAGCTGATGACTTATCTGTGTGTGGATACATAGGGTCCAAATACACCACATCGAACATTTCACTAGTATCTATAGCAGTTATATCAGCATCTAACAAAGGCATCTTGGCAACGATCTCGGCCACTTCATGATGAAAAGAGGCTCTATACAAACCGTCTTCCAACATAGCCCTCACAAAGCCCACACGCTCACACAGAGAAACTGAGCAACCAAGACAAGCTAACACGAAAGCATCACGCCCCAAGCCCGCTGTCGCATCAAGAACAGATAAATTTGCGCGCTTATTCAACCCAACCGCTTTAGCAATATCTTGCCCTTTTCCACCACCAAATCGTCGTCTATGGTCTACAGTCCCAGAAGTAAAATCTACATAAACTGGTTTGGGCGCCCCTTTTCCAGTTTTAGCAACTGCGATGCCATCTAATGTTTTCAATAAAAGATAATCATATTTAGAAACAAACTTGAGAGGCTCATGCAACAGCACAAAATCAAGATTCAACGACTTAGCCAATAAGCGAGATTCCGATTCCAAAAACTTATCTGTTGTCGCAACCGCAATAGAATTAAGCAAAAATCTCTCTCCAAAAAAACATCATCAAACAATAATCAAAACACGAGTCACTACATAGTAATAACGCTAAATAAAGCGATTTTTTTATTCGGTTGCAAATAGAAAAAGCCTCTAAATATTAGAAGCTTTTCATCTTAACTAAAAAATTCGCTGCTACTTCAAAGAACAAAGCACTTAATCTAACTAAATATCCTTAAGAATCTAAAGATAAACAATTAATAGAAGGGCTATACCCAAGACTAATCTGTAGACAAAGAACGGAAAAAAACCAATCTTATTAAGCCACTTCAAAAACAGATAGATACAAAGATAGGCGCTGATTGCAGACAGAATAACACCCATAAAGATACTCGCCCAATCGACCGCAATATCTGACGATACAAGTTCAATCGACTTTAAGCCACCAGCAGCCAGTATAAGAGGGATAGACAAAAGAAATGAAAACCGAGCAGCACACTCGCGACTAAAGCCAAGAAAACGAGCCGCCGTCATCGTAATTCCAGAACGAGAAGTTCCAGGAATTAAAGCCAGCGCTTGAGCAAAGCCAATATAGAGCACACTTTTCAAACCAAAATCTTCTTCAGTTTTTTGAGATGCACCATATTTATCTGAAAACCAAAGCAACACACCAAACCCAATGGTGGTGTAAGCAATTACTTCCAAAGAACGTAAATGAGTGCTTATTAAGTCATCAAATAACAAACCTGCAACACAAGCTGGCAAAGTAGCAAGACAGATCCACCAAGCTAAGCGACTATTAGATGTCGAGCGTTTATCTCTAATGGATACACACCAAGCCACCACGATTTGTGCGATGTCTTTTCTAAAATAGCCAACAATGGCTATTAAAGTTCCTACGTGCACAGCAACATCAAATGCCAATCCTTGATCAGGCCAATGCAGTAATTGCGCAGGAAGTATTAAATGAGCAGAACTTGAAATAGGCAGAAACTCTGTTAACCCTTGAATAACTGCCAAAAAAACAATGTGGTACCACAACATATAACTAACGCTTCCCTATACGCGGAGCCTGTTTTTCCCAGCTAATTTCATCCCTTAAATAAGTTGGAATAGCATCATAAGCAGACACCATTTCACCTTTTTTAAATAACAATAGAGCCAATTCAGCAATGCAAGCGGCACGAGGAGCTAAGTCAGTTAAAATATGAGTAGGATGACTAGGAAGTAGCGGTGTTAAAACATCTTCATAGCACCAGCCAGACCCGACTCCATCAAAGCTAGTTGAAAACGCAGACAAAGCCGCAGGCTTAACAACACACTCATCAATTAATGAATCTATTTCATAACACCCTTCTATCTTATTGACACTATAACCACCCATGTAAATTTCGCCCATACGAGCATCAAGAGCGGCCAGCCAATTATTTTTACCAGTCTTTTGAAAACCTTCCAATGACAAGGCTGCAAGCGTCGAAACGGGTATAACAGGTAAATCTGCACCAAAGGCAAGACCTTGTACAACCCCTGCACTGATTCTTAGCCCCGTAAAAGACCCAGGCCCTCGCCCAAAGGCGATCGCATCTAGATCGGATAAAGCTAAACCAGCCTGACTGAGAATCTGGTCTACCATAGGCAAAATCAGATCGTTATGAAGGCGTGGAGCCATGCGGAAGTCTTCCAACACAACCCCATCAATATTCAACGCCACTGAGCAAGCTGGCGTTGATGTATCTAATGCTAAAATAACCGTCATTGAATAATTAAGCCTTTAACGATGCTAATAGGCTTTGTTTAATTTCATTCAAATCACCGATACCATTAACTTTCACAAACTTAGGCGCTGTTGCGCTGTCTGCTTTTAGCCAATCTTGGTAGTAACCAATTAATGGCGCGGTTTGATCGTGATAAACACCTAAGCGTAAACGAACAGTTTCTTCTGTATCGTCTGCACGCTGCACAAGGTCCTCCCCCGTTACATCGTCTTTGCCTTCTACTTTAGGTGGATTATACACTAGGTGATAAGTACGACCTGAAGCTTCATGGACACGACGCCCACTCATGCGTTTTACAATTTCTTCATCAGCCACATCGATTTCTACAACGTAGTCAATTTCAACACCAGCATCTTTCAAAGCATCGGCCTGAGGGATAGTACGCGGAAAGCCATCAAACAAAGCACCGTTTGCACAATCATCTTGAGTCAAACGCTCTTTTACTAAACCAATGATAATATCATCAGAAACAAGCTGACCAGCGTCCATTACAGCTTTGGCTTTTAAACCCATTTCGCTTCCGGCTTTTACGGCTGCACGCAACATATCTCCTGTAGAGATCTGCGGAATACCAAACTCCTCCGTAATAAACTGAGCTTGAGTACCTTTACCAGCGCCTGGCGCACCTAATAATATTACTCGCATAAAAAGTCTCCAAAAGACAGCGTTAACTGAATAGCAAGGATGACTGGCACAATGCATCATCAACGCGCAATTAAGCACGGCAGCAAGGTGAACAGACAAACCAATTGCATACTAAAAAATTGAATGGTCGCCAAGCATACCCAAGCAGCCATCCAATATGCAAATTTACGTGCCTTTTTTTATCATTTTCTTACTCATACTGAGCATTTATCAACCACATTTGCAATTAGCCCGTATTTTGCATACCACTAGCAATACCTGCCATGGTAATCATTAAGGCTTTATTCACTTCTGCATTTTCTTCATCTTTTCGACTGCGATACAAAAGCTCTGCCTGCAAATAGTGCAAAGGATCTATATACGGGTTACGCACATCAATAGACTGACGGATGGTTTTATTATCTTCAATGAGTCGCTCTTGCTTCTTAAGCATTTTCACCAGCTCACTCACTTGCTTAAGCTTGCCACGCAACAAACGCCCTAAGCCTTGCAATTCTTCACCCACTAGACGCTTTTCATAATATTCAGCAATCTCAGGTTCTGCTTTTGCCAATACCATATCAAGCATGTCCAAATAAGCACCAAAGAACGGCCATTTTTTGTGCATCTCGCGTAGTTTTTCCAAATTACCAGATTCGACACCCTGCAGCAGGGCACTCTCTGCGCCCAACCATGCGGGCAACATAAGGCGAATTTGCATCCAAGCAAAGATCCAAGGAATGGCACGCAAACTCTCTACACCGCCATCAGAACGACGACGTGCAGGGCGAGAGCCTAAAGGCAACTTGGCTAATTCTTGTTCTGGCGTTGTTGCTCTAAAGTAAGGCACAAAGTCTTCATGACCACGAATAATAGAACGATATTGATTCATCCCCACTTCAGCCATTTCATCCATAATCGCACGCCATTCCTCTTTAGGAGGCTCTGCAGGAATCAAAGACGCCTCCATCACAGCGGAACAGTAAAGCTCCAAAGAACGCACTGCGATATCAGGAATACCGAACTTAAATCGAATCATTTCACCTTGCTCAGTCACTCGAATAGCGCCATTAACAGAACCTGGCGGTTGCGACAAAATTGCTACATGAGCTGGGCCGCCGCCACGACCCACGGTGCCGCCGCGACCATGAAACAAAGTCAGATGGATACCATGCTTTTTACAAAGACGAGTCAGCGCTTCTTGTGCTCGATATTGCCCCCACGTTGCGGCAATTTGTCCAGCATCTTTGGCAGAATCCGAATAGCCTATCATCACTTCTTGGCGGCCGTTGATATAAGACTTGTACCAAGGAATTGAAAATAGCTGTTCGATAATAGGCTCAGCGTTATCCAAATCCGCAAGGGTTTCGAACAAAGGAACAATACGCATAGGAAAACTGACGCCAGACTCTTTTAGCATTAATGCAACTGCCAAAACATCCGATGGCGCACTGGCCATTGAAATAACATAAGAGCCAAACGAATTCTGCTGACCTTGGGAAATCATCGCGAATGTATCGAGCACTTCTTTCACTTCAGCTGTTGGCGTCCACTCCATAGGTAAAAGCGGACGTTTAGAATTCAACTCGGTCAACAAAAAAGCTTGTCGGGACGCTTCATCCCATTCGGCGTAATCACCAAGCCCATAAAAGCGCGTAATAGCAGATAAGGCATCGATATGACGAGAAGCATCTTGGCGAACATCCAAACGAACTAAGGTCGAGCCAAAGGTTGCCGCACAACGAATAAGATCAAGCAGTGACCCATTAGCAATCACCTTCATACCGCAATCTAACAAAGACTGATAGCACAAAATAAGATCATCGGTGAGCTCTTGAATATCAAGAAAAATATCCTCACCGGAAGTTGGTTTACCATCCAAGCATGCTTTCGCCCAGTTTTTGGTCGCCAACATCTTGTTTTCTAGATGTCGTAAGACTTCCCGATAAGGCTGAGTGCTATCGCCTACACGTGCGCGTAGGGCAGCATTACACTGCGTCATAGAAAACTCTGAACGCAGCACATTTAAATCTTTTATATAAAGATCCGCCGCCATCCAGCGAGCTAATAAAGTAACTTCCTTGGTTACTTTATGAGTCACATTCGGATTGCCGTCTCGGTCACCCCCCATCCAAGTTGCAAAGCGAATAGGCGCCAAATCGAGTGGCAAACGGTCTTCTTTTGAAAATTCACTAAATTGCTCATCTAATTGGCGAAAAAAACGTGGAACAGCTTGCCATAAGGATTGCTCAATAACAGCAAAACCCCATTTTGCCTCATCCACAGGCGTAGGACGATCTTCACGAATTTCATCAGTATGCCAAGCCTGAGTGATAATTTCTTTCAGGCGACGGATATGTTTGGTTTCTTCTAATGGCAGGATATTATCTTTATCGAGAGCTTCTAACTCACTGGAAATATTATCGTATTTCCGAATCAGTGAACGACGCACCACTTCCGTAGGATGAGCAGTAAGAACAAGCTCAATCGATTGAGATTGCAATGATGAAATCATTTGCTCTGCAGTAAAGTTCTGCTTAGAAAGACGGGTTAACAAATCGCCAACAGGATTGTGATACACACCTAAACTTTCATTAGTACGGCGGCGATGCACCCGATGATATTGTTCAGCAATATTAGACAAGTTCAAAAATTGATTAAACGCTCTAGCAACTGGCACGATTTCTTTATCATCCAGTGCTTCTAAGGCTTGAATAAGAGCGGCAGAATCACCAGATTGACGTCCATCTTTCGATAGCAATCGGATATTTTCCACTTTTTCTAGGAAACCTTCTCCCAAATGATTGCTCATGCTTTCGCCAAGACAGTCTCCTAGCAACCTAACATTTTCGCGTAATGACGCCTGACTATCACTCACTTCACCCTCCTAATGTTGCCAATAACGCCTTTACAAGCGCCCTATTATCTATCCAACAGATTATTCACTCAACAGATACGCCAGCCTACAAACCTTCGCGTTTGGCCTGATCCCAATAACTATCTAATTCTTTTAAAGAACAATCTGTTAGTTTTTTATTTTGTGCCGACACAAGTGCTTCAATTCTACCAAAGCGCCGACGAAATTTTATATTCGTTTTATTTAATGCCACATCAGGCGAGACCTCAAGATGACGAGCCAAGTTACTGACCGCAAACAGAACATCTCCCACTTCCTCTTCAACATGAAGGTGATTTTGCTCTCTCATCGCCTCTTCAAGTTCATCTAACTCTTCTCTAATTTTGTCAAAAACCGGTGCGACATCTGGCCAATCAAAACCAACTTTAGCGACTTTTTGTTGAATTTTTACTGCTTGCATTAACGCTGGCATAGAGACCGGCACTTCAGCTAACAGACTTTTATCTGTTGGGCCTTTTTCTTGCGCCTTAATCTGTTGCCATTGTTGCGCTATTTGCTGTTCGGTTAGCGTCGTTGGTTCACCAAAACGCGTAATATCGCCATCAGGAAAAACATGAGGATGGCGGCGCAGCATTTTTTCAACAATCCCAGCTGCGATATCATCAAATGTAAAGCGCTGTTCTTCTTCCGCCATTTGTGCATAAAAAATAACTTGGAAAAGTAAATCTCCTAGCTCTTCTTTTAAATGCTCAAAATTTTCACGCTCAATAGCATCTAACACTTCATACGTTTCTTCTAACGTATAAGGTGCAATACTTTTATAAGTCTGTTTTTTATCCCAAGCACAACCAAACTCTTTGTCCCTGAGGCAACTCATCAAATACTGTAGCTGTTTAACCTCGTTACTCAAAAGTCTCTCTCTCTGAAAACATTCAACACGTTAGGTAGCTGATTAATACGATGCAGTAACTTACTCAGCACGCTCAATTCACCCACTTCAATAGTAAAGCGAATGCTTGCCGTGTGGTTTTCTTTGGCAGACAAGGTATTCATCGACAATAGATTTACTTTTTCATTTGCCAGTAAACTAGTGATGTCATTGAGCAAGCCAGTACGATCATAAGCTTCCACCTGTATATTTACAGGGTACTGGTTATCAAGCTCTTCACCCCAGCTAACATCAATAATACGTTCAGGCTCTTCTAAACCTAATTGAACAATATTAATACAATCCTGCCTGTGCACAGACACACCACGACCTTGGGTAATAAAACCAACGATGTCATCCCCAGGAATAGGCGTACAACATTTGGCCATCTGTGTTAATAATTTGCCTACACCTAAGATATGAATATCGTTATCTGAAGACTTATGACGGCTCTTTTTCAAACGAATTGGACGCGGTGTCGCAGTCTCACCATTCAGATTGTAAAAGTCATCAATAACACGCAACACTTTAGATAACTGAATGTCTCCCGCGCCAAGTGCTACGTATACCTCATCAGCATAAGAGAAGTTAAAGCGAGAAGAAATGGCTTGTAAATCGATACGATTATCTTCAAGACCCAGACGTTTCAATTGTTTATCGAGTAAATGCTTGCCGGCATCCAGATTTTTCTCTCGATCTTCTTTTCTAAACCAATTTTGAATCTTGGCTCTGGCGCGATTAGTTTGCACATAACCTAATGTCGGATGCAGCCAATCACGGCTAGGGCCACCCTCTTTAGTGGTGAGAATTTCAACTTTGTCGCCAGTTTTTAAGTGAGTGACTAAGGAAATAATTTTACCATTTACCTTGGCACCACGGCAGCGATGACCAATTTCAGTGTGAACTCGATACGCAAAATCAACCGCAGTCGCATTAATAGGCAAATCGACCACATGACCGTCAGGGGTAAAGACATAAATACGGTCTTGCTCGATGTCGCTGCGAACTTGTTCAGACAAAGATTCCAAATCACCTTGCACTTCATGGAAGTCTAAAATGGTTCTTAACCACTGCAGTTTTTCTTCGTAGCTGCTGCTATTGGAACTTAAATCCGTACCTTTGTATTTCCAGTGAGCACAAACCCCAAGTTCTGCGTCTTCATGCATTTTGTGGGTACGAATCTGGATTTCAAGCGCACGGCCTTGAGGACCAATAACCGCAGTATGCAATGACTGATAACCATTCGATTTGGGGTTACTGATGTAGTCATCAAATTCCTGAGGAATTGGGCGCCATAAATTATGCACCACACCTAGAACACCATAACATTCCATCGGTTCGTCGACTAAAATACGCACAGCACGAACATCGTATACTTCATCAAAGCCAATGTTTTTGCGCTTCATTTTACGCCAAATACTATAGATGTGCTTTGCTCGCCCCATTAGATCAGCATGAATATTAATGCCTTTTAAACGGTCATCTAGCAGCTCAATAACATCATCAATGTACTGCTGGCGATCAAGACGTTTTTCGTCTAACCAAGTGGCGATACGTTTGTAATCAGTGGGATAAAGATAACGGAAAGAGAGATCTTCTAACTCCCATTTGATATGACCAATACCCAAACGATGGGCCAAAGGCGCATAAACACTTTGCACTTCAAGCGCAACAGCAACACGACGCTCTTCGTTTTGATGCTTGGCTTCTTTAATCGCGCAGGCACGCTCAGCGAGTTTAATCAGCACAACTCGTACATCATCAATGATGGAAACCAGCATTTTGCGTAGTGATTCTAGTTGATTTTCACTACTGCCTAACACTTCAGCCGCGGAGTCAGCAGTCAAATTTTTCGAGACTTCACCCATTTTCATCACCCCTTCGACAATCGAAGAGACTTTACGACCAAACATTTCGGTAACACGGGAAATAGGTAATTGATCTTCTCGTACAACACGATATAAGGCGGCGGCTACCAATGAATCTTGGTCTGCTCGAAATCCAGAAAGAATTTCAACCATTTCTAGCCCAGCACGGAAAGTACTCGCTTGTGCCCCCCAATAAGAGGGTCGAGCACATTGTAATTCAGCTTGACGAGCCAACTCACAGGCCATACGCAAAGGAACTCGAGTACTGTCATCAATGAGGTGTGCAAAGTGCCCCATCCAAGCATCAATATCGACACTACCATCCTCTAACACAGGGTGATCTTTTCTTACCGTTACCATTTATCCGCCCTTAAATTTACTTCTTTTTTTGCAATAACATCATCGTTTCTACATGAGAGGTTTGCGGAAACATATCCATCAAACTAACACGTAAAACACGATATCCCTTTGCAACTAAATACTCGGCATCCCTAGCTAAAGTAGAAGCATTGCAAGAAACATACAATATTTGCGTCGGTCCAATTTTTATTATGCTGTCTAAAAACTCAAACGCCCCAGCACGAGGTGGATCCAACAATACTTTGGTAATGGTCTGCTTAAAAAGTTCATTATTCACAGGCTTAGTCAAATCCGCCGCCACAAACGACAGGTTATCCAAACCATTAACTCGCGCATTTTCTCGCGCGGCTTCAACCATAGTTTCTTGTACTTCAACACCAATGACTGATTGTGCATGCTGCGCCAACGGTAAAGAAAAATTCCCCACACCACAAAACAAATCCAATACAACATCTTGCTTACTTGGACTTAACCAGCTCATTGCTTGCGCAACCATCTTTTGATTCATAGTAGCGTTTACTTGAATAAAGTCTTGCGGGTGATATTTCAACCTTAAGTCAACAAGATCATAATAGCGCATTTTTTCAGGCGCCACTTCCGCCTTGCCCGCTTTTGGTGCTTGCCAATATAAAGCGACCTGCTCTTTTTCGGCCCAGTCTTCCCATGCATTTTTAAGTTCATCGGATATTGAAGACGTTAGTCGAAACAACACCGAAACACCTTTAGTGTCTTCAAGCAATTCCACATGACCTAGCACACCCGCCAAATCATTTTCTAACAGCGCGAGCTTGAGTGAAAGGAAGATACTTTGCAAATTAGGAGCAAGCACAACACATTGATCAATCGAGATGATTTCTTTAGATGCTTTACCACGAAAACCCAATGCCATACGACCTTTTTTGAGCTCAATCGCAATACGAGCACGCCGACGATAACCCATAGGTTTATCTGATAGCTGTTCAAGTTCTTGAGTTGTAATCAGATTACGCAGTTGTCCTTGCAACCAATCGGCTTTTGCATTTAGCTGTTGCTCATCAGCTAAATGCTGAAAACTACAACCGCCGCAGACATTAAACTGCTGGCAAGAGGGCTCAACTCGATAAACGCTAGGCTCAATGATATTTACTAAAACAGCTTCATCAAAGTTGCGCCCTGCTTTATTAACTTGCGCCTCGACTGTTTCACCTGGCAAAGCACCTTCAATAAAAGTTACTTTACCTTGAAAACGAGCAACGCCTTTTGCTTCATGCGTCAAACCGTCCACTTCGAAGGTCTGTATTGGACCAATCGACTGCGGCTTAGAGGTTGCTGTTCGACGTGGGGATGTTCTTCTTCTCAAAAGTGGCTCTCTTATTCCCGACTCTCTTTTTGGGATAAATAGGATAAATGCGCGGTTATTCTATCGCATCTGAATACAGAACAGTACGTGAAAGCGAGCCTTAAATAATTGAAAGGTACTGATACCCTGATGAGATGTCACAGACAAAAGTCACTTAGCTATCAAAAACACCTGTCGACAAATATCTATCACCACGATCACAAATAATTGCCACGATCACCGCATTATTGAGCTGTTTAGATAACTCCAATGCAATGGCAACAGAACCACCAGAAGAAACACCACAAAAAATACCTTCTTCTTTTGCTAAACGACGCATCGTCACTTCCGCAGCCTGTTGAGACACATCCATGACAGTATCCACTCGACTTTCATCAAAAATAGACGGTAAATACTCTTTTGGCCAACGACGAATACCAGGAATACTGGAACCGTCTTGTGGTTGCAGTCCAACAATCTGAATGTCTTTATTCTGCTCTTTCAGGTAATGAGAAACACCCATGATAGTACCCGTGGTTCCCATGGAGCTTACAAAGTGCGTCACTGTGCCTTGTGTTTGCTGCCAAATCTCTGGCCCAGTTGTTAGATAGTGGGCGTTGGGGTTGTCTTGGTTCGCAAACTGATTCAAGACAATACCAACACCTTGATCTTGCATTTCTTGAGCAAGATCTCGCGCTCTTTCCATACCCTCTTCTTTTGTCACCAGATGCAATATTGCCCCATAAGCTGTCATCGCAGACTTACGTTCTTGGCTCATATTGTCAGGCATGATCAAGTGCATTTTATAGCCTTTAATAGCTGCCACCATGGCTAACGCGATACCAGTATTACCACTGGTTGCTTCGATTAAACTATCGCCCGGTTTTATATCACCGCGAAGTTCTGCCTGAAGTATCATATTTAAAGCAGGACGATCTTTTACTGAACCTGCAGGATTTTGTCCTTCAAGCTTTAATAAAACCGTGTTGCTTGGATTTGGGTTGATGCGCTGCAAGCGAACCAAAGGTGTTTGCCCGATTAAGGACTCGATACTAGGGTATTGGATCATAAAAAACTTCATTGACATTGATGACTTAGGGAATGAAACTTAACACTTTAAGCCTATTTAAGAACACTTACGCTAAACAGTACAATAAGAAAGCGTTATAAACTTAGTTTCAATATCGCATTCTAGAGTAAAAGATATGCTCATAACACGCATTTTCACCCTACTTTTGTTATTACTAATGATCAGTAGCTGTGACAAGTCCAACGAAAATCTCACTGGACTGAACAATCTAGAACTCAGAAAAAAGTGGCGTGAGTGTGCTTACATTCGCTCTCCATCTAGCAGCGAACAACATATATGCGGCAACTATGAAAGAGAATGTAATGACCGTAAAGACCAAGGCAATCTATCCTGCTATTAACCAACAGACTAGATTCTTAGTATGAAGAAATCACCTTTCTCAAACCTACCAACTCTAAGACTAAGCAGTAAACTTTTTTGGGCATTATTTGCACCTGTTTTCGTAGTCTCATTGCTAGCTGGCACTTTTCTCTTATCTACTCGCTTTAGTGATCTAAATCGTAATTTATACGAGCACACCTCACATATCACTGAACAAGTCGCTACAACCAGCGAATATGCCATTGTTTTTTCCGACCAAAACATGATGTATCGGATATTACAAAATGCACTAAACAATCAAGATATAAGTAGTGTTCAACTTTTTAATAGCGAACAAAAACTCATAGCAGAACTTGGTAAAGCGCCAGAATCAAGCGACACCAATTTTCCAGAAAATAGCTATATAAAACAATATGATAAATACATAGAATCGATTAGCGCCATTCATTACACCAACAACTCTCTTAATGGCACTTTTAACACTCAAGCAGACTTATTCAACACTGTAGACCAGCGCAGTTTAATCGGCTGGGTAAAAATTGAAGCTAACAAATCAGCAATTCAAATAGAAAAATACCAATACGCCTGCCTGATTATTTTTATTCTGCTTATCTTTAATATACTGGTTATTTTAGGTGCATTTCATCTATCAAGAACATTAACTCTGCCAATAAATAGGCTCTCTTCTGCGCTAAACAAATTGGTTAAAGGTCAATTTTCTAGTGCCAAGTTAATGAAATTACCACCAGAGTACGCAGCACTCCAAAAAGACCTGCTTGATTTAACAGAAAGATTAGAACATCACAATGAAGAACTGATTGCAGGCATTGAGCAGTCAACGGAAGATATTCGCCGTAGCATGGATAGCATGGAAGAAAAAAGTGCGCAGCTACATATAGCAAATCGCGAAGCAATGGAATCAAACCGTTTAAAATCACAATTTCTTGCCAATATTAGCCATGAAGTTCGTACTCCATTAAACGCGATTCTCGGTTATACAAAAACACTGCAGAAAGACATTACAGATACTCAGCAACGACTTTATGTGGACACCATTGAACAATCGACCAATAGCCTACTTACCATCATTGGCGATATATTGGATTTTTCAAAGATTGAGGCTGGTAAGCTCAATCTTGAAAGCAACCACTTCAATCTGAAAACATTATTAGATGATGTATATCAAATCCTCAGCATCAATTTGCTAACGAAAGAAAAACAGATCGATTTAGTACCAGAATTCAACCAGGATGTGCCAGAATGGTTTGTTGGAGACAGCACACGAGTACGCCAAATTTTAACAAATTTGATTGGCAATGCGATTAAGTTTACCCACCAAGGGTCAGTTCGCACAAGGGTATCCATCGCTTCACAAAGCCCACAAGAAATCACTTTATCTTTTCAGATTATAGATACAGGCATAGGTATTGCCGAACATAAAATCAACCGCCTTTTTAAGCCTTTTTCACAAGTAGACACCAGCACCACCAGACAATTTGGTGGAACTGGACTTGGGTTAGTTATTACCAAAAAGCTGGTTGAGCAAATGAATGGCAAAATTGAAGTTAGCAGCGATCCAAGCATAGGCTCAACATTCCGATTCACTATCAATCTAAAAACGTCGCCAAAATTAAGCAATGATAAAAGCGCCCTAAATCGTCATGCAGTGCTACTAGAACCTAGCGCGACTTATAAAAGCTATCTGACCAACTACTTACAAAGCATTGGTGTTAGCTGTACAGCCTGTTCGGACTTAGAACAAATGGTAGCTCTACTAAATAAGCAACATGACACCATTGACGCTATTCTACTAAGTGTTATGCCTGATGAGCAAAGTGTTGCCGAAGCTCGCGAGCTTATTACCTATTCTACGCAACAATTTTCTATTCCATGTATTTTAATGATTCAGCCTCCCGGCCAAATTGCTCATTATCCTGATTTAAAAGAACTATGTAGTGACATTCTACTTAAACCTATTAGCCATGATCGTCTCTACAACGCATTGCAATACCTTAATAACAGAAACACCTCAACTACACTTCAACACCCCCAACAGCATCAAATAAATGTACTACAGGAAAAAATTAGCGGTCTCAAAATTCTTGCAGTCGATGATTCACCAATAAACTTACAATTACTAAAACACTGGCTAGTCCCTATCGGCATCGAAGTATCTTTAGCCTATAGCGGCCGACAAGCCATCGATATGGCAATGAGCGAAAGCTTTGATCAAATATTTATGGACATACAAATGCCTGAAATGGACGGCATGGAAACCACAAGACAACTCCGACAAATAGAAAACTATAAAAACACACCCATTATTGCACTAACCGCTCACGCCTTAGGGTCTGAACAACAACAAATACTCGCAAGCGGTATGAATGCGTATCTAACTAAGCCTATTAATGAAGAACTTCTTCTTAGTACCATCGAAACTTGGCGCTTAAATACAAAAAGTTTTCAAGATCAAGTAGATGACAAGCTAATTGGTATTTTCGATTTAGAAAAAGCACTTGAAATTGTCGATGGCAAAACCAACATTGCAAAAGAGATGTTTGATATGCTGGCAGACTCATTAGATGCTGAGAAAAAACTCATCCAACATCACTTAGAAAACCAAGACACAGAAAAACTCATTGAAGTAGTACACAGAATACATGGCGCCTCTAAATATACTGGCACCATCAACATTGCACGCCATGCTGGATTTTTAGAAACACACCTAAAAGAGTTAGGCTTGGAAGACGCTGACGGCGTAGCGGAAGACTTTATTGAAGCAATAGAAGAGCTGCTAAGCCATAGACAGCTTATTCCTTGGCCTCAGCCCTTAGATTCAACTATTTAGACTTAACTATTTAGATTCAAGAACGACAAAAGCCTGAGCATAAGCTTTTTCATCGGTTAAACTTAGATGCCACGATACAGGGAAGTCATAACGAGCAATGATACTTTCATCAACGGTAAGAACCGGCTGACCAGAAGGCAGGTTACTAACGCTAAAATGCTGAAAACTAACACCTAAACCAATACCTGTTCCCAACGCTTTAACTGCAGCTTCTTTTGCAGCAAAACGCTTCGCAACGTAGGCATTTGCTTTATCTAGATTATTAATTTGTAGCCAACGTTCTTTCTCTGCAGCAGTCAATATCCTATCAATAAATCGCTCACCCAAACGCTCAATTGACTGAGCAATACGAGCAATTTCAACTAAGTCAGTTCCAACTCCGATAATCAAACACTCACCTCTTTATAGAACCAATCTTCACAAAGCACGAAAAATAGGCACTCCTAAATGCCGTTCCCCTTGAAAAGGCTGCTTTGGTAGCAAACGCCTAGAAACAATAGGTTTGCCATTCAACAAACTATCCAACCAATTACGATGTAACTCTTTTGCAAGACTTAAAACTTGCTTATCCATCCACTTGCCAGCATAGTAATCGAGCGCAACTTGCCCTTCGACAAACAACATCGGCATTTGCTTAGGTATCTCACCATAATAGGGTCGTAGACCAAACTTATAATGAAATTGATACAGCTGACGCGCCTCAAGCACCTCACCTCGACCAGTTGATATCATATTAATACCAACACCTAACTCCGAAAACAAACCAACCTCAAAACGTCTTAATAAAGGTGCTATCGGAGCCCCTGCATGCAAGCTTTCAATCAGCCATTTATAGAGTTCAAAAACATCAGGCAGTGGAAGATTAATCGGTAACAGCTTCTCAAGTAACTCATGCACATACAGCGCCGCATATAAAGGTAAGCCTTCCAAAGAAGACGCCGACTTTACCGACTCCAAGCTTTTCACCGTTTTTAAGTCGCTGCGGCCAGAAAACTCCATTTCATAACATAAAAAAGGCCCAGGTATGACCCGAGCCTCTTTTTTTGGTAATCGCCATACCCCCCTAATCAAACCCTGCTCAAGTGTTAACATATCAAGCAGGATTTTACTATCCTGAAAAGGGCGAGTATGAATCACATACGCAGAAACGCGCATCGGAATTATTCTTCCTGATAACCTAAACTGGCTAACGCTCGCTCATCATCGGACCAACCAGAACGTATTTTGATCCAGAGATTCAACATCACTTTATGCTGAAATAAATTCTCCATATCAATACGAGCTTCTTTACCGATAAGCTTAATTTTATCGCCACGTTCGCCGATAATTATGCGCTTTTGACCATTTCGCTCAACCAAAATTAACGCACTAATATGAATAGCAGATTCTTCGTAAACAAATTCCTCAATCTGCACAGCCACTTCATAAGGCACTTCTTGGCCAAGCTGACGAGTGATTTTTTCACGTACTATTTCAGCTGCCAAAAATCGTGAGCTACGGTTGGTAATCTGATCTTCAGGGTAAAATTGTACCCCTTCTGGAATATAGCTTTCTACCAAGCGCTCCAAACGATCTAAGTTGTTATTACGCAACGCTGAAATAGGCACTATCTGTGCAAAATTCATACGATCAGATAAGTTAGCCAAACGTGGTAATAGATCTTCTTTCTGATCCAATTGATCCACTTTATTCACTACCAAGATAACAGGGCAGCGCGCATGTTTGACCTTTTGAAGAACTGATTCATCTTCCTCAGTCCAACGATCAGCATCAATAACAAACAACACCACATCAACATCTTTCAATGCCGCTGCTGCAGTTTTATTCATAATACGGTTAATGGCTTTGGTTTCACCTAAATGCAGTCCAGGTGTATCAACATAAATAGCCTGAACGTGACCTTCGGTTTTCACACCAAGAATCTGATCACGTGTTGTCTGTGGCTTACGTGAAGTAATAGATAATTTTTGACCCAAGATGTGATTAAGCAAAGTTGACTTACCCACATTTGGGCGCCCAACAATGGCAATATAACCACAGTGCGTAACTTCAACTTCAGACATCTTTCTTTTCCAGTTTTTTCAATGCTTTTGCAGCTGCATTTTGCTCTGCAATTCGACGGCTATTACCCTTACCTTCAATAAACTCTTCACAGAGTTCAATGTGACAATGAACATAGAAAGTCTGATCATGGGGATCACCTACAATATTAACCACATCATATTGAGGCAACGCATGCTTACGAGCTTGCAAAAATTCTTGTAGACGAGTTTTAGCATCTTTAGTAACAATCTTTAGCGACGTAGCATCCAAACGTTCTTTGTACCACGCTAGTATATGCTGGCGACAAACATCCATGCCGGCATCTAAATACATGGCACCTATAATCCCTTCTACGGTATCTGCCAAAATAGAGTCACGTCGAAAACCACCACTCTTCAATTCCCCAGCACCTAGTTTAAGGTAGTCACCTAATTCAAACTCTCTGGCCAATTCAGCTAAAGTATCGCCTTTTACTAACGAGGCTCTCAAACGGCTTAGTTCGCCTTCTTTGGCTTTTGGAAAACGGTGAAAAAGATCTTCCGCTATCACGTAATTAAGAATCGAGTCACCCAAAAATTCAAGGCGCTCATTATTTTTTCCACCAAAACTACGGTGCGTTAGCGCCAGTTCAAGCAGTCCAAGGTCAGCAAAAAAGTAACCAATTCGCCGACTCAGCTTCTGATACAATGAACTCAAAATGTCTCCAAAAATACTTATTCAATCAAACCGTTATTTTTAAAGCTTGGGATACTAAAAAAATTGTCCCAATGCAGCCAAACATAAAAGGCACGACCTTTCATGTTTTCATCTGGGACAAAACCCCAAAATCGGCTATCAGCGCTATTATCTCTATTATCACCCATCACAAAGTAATGCCCTGCTGGTACAGTCCATTCACCTTCATGGGGAGTAAATCGGTAACTATTATAAATATCGTGTTGTACACCACCTAAGTTTTCACTAAACAAGTCTACAGGCTCTTGGTCTGGGTTCAATGACACGGGCAACTTAGCTAAAAACTCTTTACTAACTTGCTGACCATTGATCGTCAAAACCTTATTGTGATAGCTCACTTGATCACCAGGCAGACCAACTAGACGCTTAATGTAGTTTAGACTAGGATCACGAGGATATTTAAAAACAACCACATCCCCACGTTTTGGCTCTGTAGTAGGAATAATAGTTGTATTTAGAACTGGCAAACGAAGACCATAATCAAATTTATTCACCAGAATAAAGTCGCCTATTTTTAACGTTGGCAGCATAGAACCGGATGGAATCTGAAAAGGTTCAACAACAAAAGAACGCAAGCCAAATATAACCGCAATAATAATGAAGTATGACTTCACCTCTACAACGAATTTAGGTGTTTCGGCTAATCTCTGCTGAGCATCTTTACTCAAAGCACTTCGTGTTTCTATCGCCATATTTGCCAAAACGACTTTACGCTTTGGTAAATATACAATGCGGTCGTAAACCCAGAAGACACCTGTCACCAAAAACGCAATGGCCAGTATCAATTCGAAATCAAAACCCATAGTTCATTTCTCCACCAAGGTGTGCATTGGCACACCAGTTGATTATCTGGCTAGCTATCTAGTTGCAAAACCGCAAGGAAAGCAGATTGTGGCACTTCAACGTTACCAACCTGTTTCATACGTTTTTTACCGTCTTTCTGTTTCTGTAACAATTTCTTCTTACGACTCACGTCACCACCGTAACACTTGGCAATAACGTTTTTACGCAGTGCTTTAACCGTGGTACGTGAAATCACTTTCGCGCCAACTGCACCCTGAATCGCCACATCAAACATCTGACGAGGAATCAAGTCTTTCATTTTTTCGCATAGGGCACGGCCTTTAAACTGCACATTATCTTTGTGCATAATAAGCGCCAATGCGTCTACGCGCTCACCGTTGATCAGAATGTCCAAACGACATAGAGGAGCAGCACTAAAGTGAGAAAAGCTGTAATCCAAAGACGCAAAACCACGGCTACACGATTTCAATTTATCGAAGAAATCCATTACCACTTCGTTCATTGGTAATTCGTAACGTAATTGCACTTGTCGACCAACGTATAACATGTCCTTTTGAACGCCACGCTTTTCAATACACAAAGTAATAACGTTACCTAAATATTCCTGTGGCACCAATATATTGGCTTCCACAATAGGCTCACGCATTTCTTTAATGGTACCTGGATCGGGCATTTTTGACGGACTGTCTACATTGATCACGTCACCATTATTCAGTTCAATTTCATACACTACGGTTGGAGCTGTAGAGATCAAATCAAGGTCATATTCACGCTCTAAACGTTCTTGGATGATCTCCATATGCAGCATACCCAAGAAGCCACAACGGAAACCAAAGCCCAAAGCATCGGAGCTCTCTGGTTCAAAAAACAATGACGCGTCATTCAATGTCAGCTTATTCAAAGCGACACGAAAGTCTTCATAATCATCAGAGCTAACAGGGAACAAACCAGCATAAACTTGTGGTTTTACTTTCTTGAAACCCGCTAACTGAGGCACATTAGGCGTCGAAGCATGAGTAATGGTGTCCCCCACTGGTGCACCATGAATGTCTTTAATGCCCGCAACAACGAAGCCCACTTCCCCCGCTCTCAACACGCCAGTTTCTTTACGTTTTGGTGTAAAAATACCTGCCATATCAACAGGGTGAGACTGCTTAGTAGATTTAATATAAATCTTGTCTTTCTTGCGTAAAGTACCCTGTTTGATACGAACAAGAGAAACCACACCTAAGTAATTATCAAACCAAGAGTCGATAATAAGTGCTTGAAGCGGCGCATCGACATCGCCTTCTGGTGGTGGAATGGTCGCAACTAAACGTTCCAGAACATCATCAACACCCATGCCTGTTTTTGCAGAACAAGTCACGGCATTCATCGCATCGATACCAATAATCTCTTCAATCTCAGCACTAACACGTTCTGGTTCAGCCTGAGGTAAGTCGATTTTGTTCAATACTGGCATAACTTCGAGGCCTTGCTCGATTGCGGTATAACAGTTAGCAACAGATTGAGCTTCAACACCTTGCGCAGCATCAACCACTAGCAATGCACCTTCACAGGCAGCAAGTGAGCGAGAAACTTCGTAAGAGAAATCCACGTGTCCAGGCGTATCGATAAAGTTCAATTGATAAACTTGGCCATCTTTCGCATGGTAGTCAAGCGTTACACTTTGCGCCTTGATGGTAATGCCTCGTTCACGCTCGATGTCCATAGAATCGAGAACCTGAGCTGACATTTCACGTTCGCTCAGACCTTCACAAGTCTGAATAAAGCGATCGGCTAAGGTAGATTTACCGTGGTCAATATGGGCAATTATAGAAAAATTGCGTATGTGCTTAAGATTATTGGAAGACACTATTTACTCACACTTTAAAAGCGATATTTGAATGATTACCTGTTGATAAATGAGTCACATATGCACATTTTTTAGTCTAAATAGCGCATTAGTCAGCTAACATCATCATGCCAGCCCAATGAAAAAACTTATCAACAAGTATTCAGGATAGAAATTGGCGAGCATTCTACCGAAAATCGAGCGCGGACTCCATTTATTTCAGAGATCAAACAAGATAGAGCCTCAGTAATTCACGTGAAATTTGTCTTTAAGGTAAGACAATCCCTCGCTCTTTTAAAATGCGCTCAACGGTATCGACTGTTGCCTGTGTATGCGCATCTATTTCAAGATTCACTTTATCGCCAACCGTCAAACTACTAAACGTCGTTAATCTTAGGGTTTCAGGAATCAAAGAAACCTCTAGCCAATCATTGCCAATATCACTGATCGTCAAACTTGCGCCATTTAAACCGACATAGCCTTTATTGAATAAGTAACGTCTAGCGTCTACTTCATTTTGGCGATCGGTCGTAAAACGAATATGAACGCTTTCTTCAATTTTTTCGATGCGTGATACGGTGACAGACGTCATGATGTGCCCGGACATAACATGACCGCCAATCTCGTCACCCATTTTTGCCGCGCGCTCAAAATTAACTACATCACCAGTCTGTAATAAACCAATATTGGTTAGCGCCAAAGTAGTATCAATAACGTCAAATGTCAGTACATCATGGCCGATTTCCGCCACAGTAAGACAAACACCATTTATCGCCACACTGGCACCAAGTTGCTGGCTCAGCATTACCCCAGCAGGAAAAACTATTTCAAGACGCTTATTTCGACCGACCTGACTCTCTGCCTGAACAGTCGCTTTGCCCTGAACAATACCCGTAAACATAAAACGCCCTCATTTTCAGGTGAAAATATAAACACATTAGCCAAATAACATACGTTAAATCAAAGACTGCAGAAGAAATGAACACCCATGACCAAAGCAGCATAGTGACTGGTTTTGCGTAAGTTATCAAAGATTCACCAATAGGGTTATCCACAGGTTACGGGGATAACCGACATTCAATCCAATAACTAAAAATCTAAACCCTACTAATGCGCCCAATTTATCGTTTTTCAAGCACTAGCAGAACAATAGTTAAATAAAAAACAACCATCCACAAAATAAAATACGCTTTTATCACTTAATTTAGGTATAAAAAAACCGCTTAAAACAGCGGTTTTTCATCACATAAAACAGAACTAAATCATCAAAAAACTAGTCAGATAATGCCTCGATCATGCCTTGTGTCACCAAGGTAATACCATCTGAATTTCGATAAAAACGCGCTGCATCAGCAACCGGATCTTCCCCGATAACAGTACCTTCAGGAATACAACAATCAGAATCCACGACCACTTTATTCAAGCGGCAATGTCGACCAATATCACAACGAGGCAATATCACCGACTTATTAACATGAGAATAAGAGTTCACTCGAACATTATTAAATAAGATGGATTGCTCAACCGTTGAGCCAGACACAATACAACCCGCGGACACCACAGAATTCAGCGCGGTGCCAATTCGTTCTTCGTAATTGTAATTAAATTTAGCCGCTGGACGCTGATATTGGGCAGTACGAATCGGCCACTCTTCATCGTATAAATCCAATTCAGGAACCAAACGAGTCAAGTCCATATTAGCTTCCCAATAGGCCGTCAAAGTCCCTACATCACGCCAATAAGGCTCATCTGGATAGCTCTTATTGTCAATGACACTGTTAGCAAAATGGTGGGCTTTAATTTTACTACGACCAACAAACAAAGGGATTAAGTCTTTACCAAAGTCATGGCTCGATGCATCGTCATTCGCATCAGAACGCAAATTATCAGATAAAAATTTAGTGTTAAAAATATAAATTCCCATGCTCGCAAGCGATACATCCGGCTTACCTGGCATAGTGGGAGGATTAGAAGGTTTTTCCTCGAACGCAATAATATTGTCGTTTTCATCCACGTGCATGATGCCAAATTGATCAGCTTCTTTCAGCGGCACTTCTATGCAAGCCACGGTGACATCAGCTCCGCTTTCGATATGATCTTGTAGCATGAGACTGTAATCTTGCTTGTAAACATGGTCACCAGCAAGAATCAAAATATACTCGCTTTCTAGGCCATCAATCATGGTCAAATTTTGATAAACAGCATCTGCAGTACCGCGATACCAATCACTACCAGTCTGCTGCTGAGCAGGCCATAGCTCAATGAATTCGTTGAAATCTGAACGAAGAAAGTTCCAACCCCTTTGAACATGTTGATTTAAAGTATGAGAGCGGTATTGAGTTAGGACTGCAATACGACGCATGCCTGAGTTGATGCAGTTAGATAGCGGAAAGTCTATAATTTTGTATTTACCTGCAATAGGTACTGCAGGTTTAGAACGATTATCTGTTAATTGTTTTAATCTTGAACCACGTCCACCGGCTAGAATAATGGACAGAGTTTTCATACGCGCCGTATTTAAATCCATGTGATGCCCTTAAAATTTTTATCAACACACTCTATTCGAAGTTTCATTTAGGTATACTCTTATCACTATTCCAAATCAATAAGATGCCTAATAATGAAAATACTATTTGCTGCCTCCGAAATTTACCCCCTAATTAAAACCGGTGGCTTAGCCGATGTAGCTGGCGCCCTACCCGTTGCTTTGAGAAAAAAAGGCCACGATGTCAAACTTATCATGCCTGCTTACCAAGGCATACTCGAAAAGGTAGCGCCAATTCAAAAGAGTATCAACCTAGGAAATCCATTTGGCGTTGGAGATTTGTTACTTCTTGAAACTCATATCCCCGAAAACGATACACCAATTTGGTTACTACAATGCCAAGCACTGTATGAACGTGAAGACGGGCCTTATGTAGATAAAAGTGGCATAGACTTTGAAGATAACCATATACGATTTGCCGCGCTATCATGGGCTGCAGCTACGTTAGCACTTCATGGACACCTTATGGATTGGCAGGCAGATGTACTTCATTTAAATGATTGGCAAACGGGTTTTGCTGCTGCTTATCTTGAAAGTTGGAAAGTTGAACACATCCCAGTTGTCACGACCGTACATAATTTACGTTATAACGGTAGTTTTGATATGAATCAATTTTCCGCCATGCACTTATCACCAGAATTACTCAGTATGCACGGCATGGAATTTTATGGCCGATTCTCTGGCCTTAAAGCTGGACTAGTCTACGCGAACGCTGTGACCACAGTCAGTCCCACTTATGCCAAAGAGATTCTCACCCCAGAGTATGGAGACGGTCTAGATGGCACACTCAGAGCGATGCAAGACAGGTTAGTTGGCATTTTAAATGGTGTCGACTACGATCAATGGTCACCAGAGAAAGACGCTCTAATCCCACATAATTACGGTATAGACACTCTCAGTCAAAAACAGGCTAACAAGCTCGCTTTATTACAGGAAAATGGTCTATCAGAAGACCTCAACCAGCCAGTATTTGGTGTTGTTAGCCGACTAACAGAACAAAAGGGATTAGATCTTGTTTTGCAAGTTATGCCAACTCTGTTAGAAAAAGGCGCTCGACTTGTAGTATTAGGTTCAGGAGATAAATATTTAGAATCTCAGTATTTAGAACTTCAAAACAATTACCCAAACCAAGTGTCTGTTCGTATCGGATACTTTGAAGATTATTCTCATCGTATCCAAGCAGGTATCGATGCCCTACTAATTCCGTCACGTTTTGAACCTTGTGGCTTGACGCAACTCTATGCACTTAAATACGGAACTTTACCCGTAGTAAGGCAAACTGGTGGCTTAGCTGATACGGTATTCGAAGAAGGTGAGCGGGCGAATGGTTTTGTCTTTAAGGAAGCCTCAACAGTGGCTTTACAAGCAGCGATGGAGCGCAGTATGGAGTGTTTCTATGATACTAATCGTTGGCGAGAAAAACAAAAAAATGCGATGAGTTATGACTACAGTTGGGATGTCGTGACAGATCAATGGATTCGCCTATATGAATCATTAATTCATCAAAAATAATAAATAAAAACAAAGGGATATCTCATCATATATCCCTTTGTTTTTCATTTAAATTAACATTTACTTTAGAGTTATACCTGCTCGGCTACGGGCTTCCCATTCCTGTACACCATCAAGTACTGCCTGTTCAGTGAAGCCTTCTTGTTTCATTTCCTGCAAAGCAATAGCAATCTTGCGCTTAACACCGTTAACGTTGCAAGGTGACTTCTTAGACATAGTCAGGTACAAGCCTTCACTGCTGATATAAGGCAATACAGGAATGATGGCATCAGACAAACCCAGCATAGTTGCATAAGCATGCGCTGGATTTTTTTCATACAAGACATAATCTACTCGATCCGCAGCCAACATCCTTAACGCTTGTGACAAGCTGGCTACCGCCAATATATTAAGGTTATGTTGAGCATATTGATCAAACTCTTGTCCAAAACTGTTATTAATAACAGTCACTCCCCACTTTCCAACCAGATCTTCTTTTCGACTAAATGAAAAAGGTTTGTCCTTACGCTGCCAAACCACACTTGCAGTATGTAACATCACTGGCGTGAAATAATCCATATAATCGGCTCGCTCGTTTGTATAAAAAGCACCAGCCATAAGATCAACACGACCATTCTTCACTTCACCTTGAGCTCGTGACCAAGGCCCAACATGAATAAGTCTAATAGGGATATCAATACGACGACTTAATTCATCAATGATAAGACGATTAACGCCATGTAACTCTGTTGAAGCGGACGTTTCTCGCCACAAAAAAGGAGGGTATTCTGAGTTACCAGATGCCGTAAGAGAGGCACAAGAAGACAAGTCGTCTTGTGCGAAAGCGATATCAGTATTAAAAAAAGTCACCGCTAATAAACAGCAAACCATGTGTGTGTGCAGCCGCATACAGCGCCACTCCCTTACAAATAAAATTCAAACGATAAGCGAAGCTTTTTTCTTTTGCATATATAAGGTGGTGTTATTTCTAAGAAGCATTTTAATTCACTTCTCATCTCGACAACTTTTCCCAAATCGCCTTAATATCCTAAGTCCATAAAGGCACCAATAACCTTCAACAACAATTACTTAACTTTAAAAATGAAAGTAATCTGTTTATTTTCAACAGCCTAAAAGGCTATATAAGAACTAAACAATTATCAATCTTCTTTTCTAATTTCATATATATGAATTTAGAAAGGCCAAAAACATGAAGTACTATCTTTTGGCTCAGTACCTAAAATAAACGCTAGCGGTGTCTTGTCTTTACAGCGGTCTGCCGCGATTTCAAACGTACTATCTAAGACATTGTAACGAGCGGCACCGTTAGGCAAAGTATCAGGTAAAGACCTCGAGTTTACATTTTTGGTGAAATCCACCCA
The DNA here is from genome assembly GCF_900129155.1 of Marinomonas polaris DSM 16579. GTDB lineage: Bacteria > Pseudomonadota > Gammaproteobacteria > Pseudomonadales > Marinomonadaceae > Marinomonas > Marinomonas polaris. Next base: position 150,329 of record NZ_FQVF01000008.1, on the reverse strand, counting down.
CACTTTTAATGCGCCGCTACTACCAGTAATACTTAAAGGTACGTTATTATCATCACCAAGCCATACCGTAGACGAATAATCACCAGTGATTCCGACAAACCAACTGTCTTTTTGCTGGTTTGTTGTTCCTGTTTTAGCCGCAAAATTTAGATCTGGAAAAGCAGCTTGAGCCGCCTTAGCTGTACCGATTTTTGGTGTTTTTGTCATACCATCCAAGGTCACAGCAAGTAAAGCATCAGTAAAAGGCACATCATTATGCTGATCAAATCGCTTCATAAGCTGATCCTTCTGATCCATAACAGCAAGCACGACCCCCAACTCACTACTCTTTCCTTGAGAGGCAATAGGTTGATATAAACGAGATACTTCAAAGGGAGATAATTCTAGTGCTCCCAGAGCCATCGCTGGATGCATAGTAAAAGGTCGTTTTACACCCAACTGTCGCAAGGTATCACCCACTCGATCAAAACCGATTTGCTGTGCTAATGAAACAGTCGCTAGGTTATAGGATTTCGCCATAGCCTCATAAAGATGTACGACACCATGAGTTCTTCTATCGTAGTTCTCAGGCTCCCAAACCTGACCACCTATGTTAAAGCGCAGCTTTTTATCTTCAATTTCAGTCCACCATGTATAGCGTCCAGTTGCTAACGCAGATAAATAAAGCGGTGGTTTCACCAATGAACCGATAGGCCTAACCGCCCCTAACGCTCGATTAAAACCAGTATAATGCTGCCCACTAGAACCAACCACGGCACGTACTTGCCCATTCAGCCTATCCGTGACAACCATAGCGCCTTGCAGACCATTTAATTTAGGATCACGCTTTTCCAATGCTGCCACTTGACGCTGCATCGCTAAACTTGCCGCTCGCTGTGCTCGTATGTCGACCCCAGTATAAATGCGTAAGTTTTTCGTCGCTAAAGTAGTTTCATCAAAATCTCGCGACAATTGCATAGCAACCAAATCTAAATAATCGCCAAACACTGAGCGTTCTTTTTGCTTATCAGCAAGTCGGATAGGTTGCTTTATAAGGCTATTGTAATCAACATCAGATAAACGGCCTTGGTTTTTCAATATAGCCAGTACGGTATTACGGCGATCTTTTGCACGATTTGGAGATCGCTCAGGATTGTAAAGAGATGGACCTTTAACCATACCAACTAACAGAGCAAATTCATCGATATTTAGTTCATTCAACGGGCGACCAAAAAAATGCTGGCTAGCCGCAGCAAAACCATGCAAGGCACTGCTGCCCAACTGAGCTAAATACACTTCGTTCATGTAAGCCGTAATAATGGCCTCTTTCGAATAATGGTACTCAAGCAGTAAGCTCATCACCACTTCAGTCAGCTTTCGCGTGTAAGTTCGCTCAGAACTCAAATACATATTCTTCACAAGCTGCTGAGTTAAGGTAGAGCCACCTTGGCGTCGTGAGCCATGAGTTAAGTTAACTAGCGCAGCTCGCGCAATACCAGTCGGAGAAATTCCCCAATGCTGATAAAAATCCTGATCCTCTACCGCAATCAAAATATCAATCAGGGGCTTAGGAATATCATCATATGTTAAAATTTGACGGCTTTCTGTATTACCGCCATACAAGAAGCCTATACGCTGAGGCTCTATCCTTGCTTCGTCTATTTCATCACCATTCAATGCTTGAATAACTAAGCGACCATCTTGGAACGAAAAAATACGCCTTTCACTTTCATGAAATCCCAAATGATCAACATAGGAACGCAAATGTGCACTGACTTTCGTTTGACTACGAGCAGCCCAACCAACGTTTTGACTATTTCGACCAAATCGGTAACCAGTTTCTTCCAATAAACTTTCGAGGTCTTGCTTTTTCCAAGGTGCTCCACTTGATAATATAACAGGTGCACTGTAGACCTCTGAAGGCACTTGCCATTTCTGCCCTTCAAAACGGCTAACAACTTGCCCATTTAGCCACCATACCCAACCAGCAAAAGGAATACTTCCTACCAAAGCAATAATTACCCCCCATTTAAAAAGGGCACAGAACATCCTCTTCAAAAAGGAAGATTGTGATGTTTTTTTCTTTTGAGTCGGGGACTTACGTGAAGATTTTGCCGGAGTTTTTTTAGTCATAGCGGGTAAGTATAGGGAGCTTGCCGAAAGCAAGCAACGACCTAAAATCAACTAACTCAATTCTTGCATATTGACTCATCGCTCATAGCGCTTTAGAGTCTTTGCTCACGGAAAGTTTATTTAACTGACATTTTGCTGAACTTTATTCACTTAGTCAGCGGTAGAATTGAAAGAAAACACCACTAAAATGTGAGGATTTTTGTTCTCACTCTAGTTCGCATGATTATGGAAAGCGTCAATTCTACTGAAGTAAACAACATTCATTATAAAAAAGTGCGGTAATCACGTGTTTAATAAATACCTTATCCCTGATGCGCAAAACCTTCCTGAAGGCAAAGCATTAAACATAACAGTAGAAAAATATAACTTTTTAGTAACTAAGCAACAAGGTCAAATTCTTGCTTATGAAAACTTATGCCCTCATCAAAAAAAGCAACTTAATTGGTCTTCTGATCCTGCGTTAGATGAGGAAGGTGATTATTTAAAATGTCATCATCATGGCGCTCTTTTCTCTCCACTAGACGGTACATGTATTACCGGCCCATGCCAGGGAAGCCACCTCAAAAAAGCGACAGTCGGTATAGAGCAGGGCAACTGTTACTTGTTATTCGCCTAGCTAGATTCCCTACCTTATAAAGGTTAAACAAGACGCTTTTAGTCGCTAACAGCCTATATTTACAAGCTAGGCTTAGCGTCTTGTTTTCTAGCTTTTATGGCTTTATTTAAGTAATTTTCTGTTAATAAATTTCATTTATCTACTATTGAAAATCCCTATCAGCACAAAGCAACACCATTCCCTATCCGCAACCTAGACCTAGAACTAGAAAAGGACCAAAGCTCTGTCTTAGTCCAAATCAAACTCGCTGAAATTCTCTCCTAAACACCAACTAACCTTAAACAAACTTATGCAGGCTTAGCCCAAAAAGCAGCTAATTTGGGTTTAATAACAAGAGACATCAGCACGGAAATAGCCAATCCAGCAGGTAACGCTGAAACAAACGTCACAAGCCAAAAATCAATAAAATCTTTTAGCACCATAAAACCGTGTAGATTCATGGTTGTCACAACGGCCATAATAGATTCCATCAATACCGCCATAATAAGTCCAAACACAATATTTTTCTTCACAGACGACAAACTTGGAAAAACTAAATTAACAAGGCGATTAATCATAAAGGCAATGACACCGCCAATTGGCGCAATACATAAAACACATAGAGCAAAAGAGGAAAGCCAAGCCCCCATAAAGCCATCAGTAAAACCAATATTCTTCCAAGTCATTAGTAGGGTTAAAGAACCTCCTATAGCAATAACAAAACTAACGATAATAGCAATTTTTTGAACTTTCTTTGACATAGATCTGCTCGCAGTGAATGATAAGGTTAATACGGTAAATTAAATTGACAAAGTCAACTATATTGAATTAAATTGACAAAGTCAACTATATTGAATTAAATTGACAAAGTCAACTATATTGAATTAAATTGACAAAGTCAACTATATTGGAATTTTCTATGCAGCATTACGAGTCAGAACTACAAACTCTTCTCATAAATACAATCGGTGGATTAAAAGCTTCAATGAAAAACATCATGAAAGAGAAAGGATTACCACTCTCTCCTTTATATTTTATGATTCTGAAACATATCCATGAGACAGAGAACTGCACGGCAAATTATCTTGCAGATATAACCGAAAGAGACAAAGGCCAAGTCACTCGATTGGTTCAAGAAGTAGTGAACCAAGAGCTTGTTATTAAGACCCAGAATCCACATGATAAACGTAGTCAGTTTCTTCTATTAACCGAGAAAGGCTTAGGATTTTATCAACAATTAGCAAAAGCAGACAAAGCGGTTCTAAAAGAAATGAGAGCAGATGTTAGTGATGAAGAACTGAAGAAATTCTTAGAAATTGGCGCAAAAATGCTAACAAATTTGCATGCTATTAATGACAAAGTGTAGAAGAGGTTTAAACTAAACTTCTAATGCTAGGTCATCTAAAAATATACGCATTACTCTTTCTCGCCTTTTGCCCTCCAACCGCGCTGAAGGCGTATTCAAGCTATCTGCAATGTGAAACAACTTGTTATAAAAATGGTCTATAGAATAAAACGTATCATCAGGCTCTCGTATTTCGCAAAACGGGTCATTCAGGGAATATAAAGGACGATTTAGTGCTCCACTTACTTGCATACATCGAGCAATACCGATTGCACCCAATGCATCTAACCGATCAGCGTCTTGTACTATTTTAGCTTCAGGAGTTTCAGGCGAGATATTGGCACTAAAACTATGAGCGCGAATAGCATGATGTATCGCACCATAATATTCGCTTGGATAATGAATTGAGGCCAAGAAGTTAATAGCTCTATCTCCTGCCAATGTAGAGGCTAAATGACGCTCTGGATGGTTTTTAGGCAAAGAAACGCAATCATGCAGCCAAGCAGCAGGAACCACAACAGCCAAGTCTGCTCCCTCTTCAATCGCAAGTTGTCTTGCTACTTTTACCACTCGGGAAATATGGTTCAAATCATGAGCAGAATCCGCATGCCCTTGAGCTTGCAAAAATACGCTGCAACGGTGTTCAAGTTCGGATAAAAAATCTAATAACATCGTTTTTCCATGAGAGACAAAATAGCCATGTAAAAATGAAAAGCCTACCCCAGTCCTATAAAACAACACAACGAAAAAAGGCTTTGATTCAAAAAATCAAAGCCTTTGCTTTTCTTAAATACTCGTTATTAGAAAGTATAACCAACACTTGCCATGAAGGTAATAGGATCAATATCAGCGTTAAAGGTTCCTACTGTTGTATGCACATCAGTATTAATATCCATGTACCAAAGAGACGCGTTAGCAAACCAGTTTTCAGCAAAATTGACATCAACACCTACTTGAGCAGCTAGACCAAAAGAGTTATCAAGACTCACATCAGTACCAGCCAATGCGCCTTTACCTTTTTCATCAAAGAAAATAGTATAATTCAAGCCAGCGCCAATATAAGGACGGATTTTGCTATTTGCCTGACCAAAATAATATTGCGCCATTAAAGAAGGCGGTAAATGCGATACTTCAGCCACTTCGCCTAAACCTTTAGTCGATACCTTATGAGTAAAAGGCGAAGCAGCTAGCAACTCAACACCAAACTGATCTGTCAGCATGTAGGTAAGAGTAACGCCAACTTGAGTATCGCTATCAAGCTCCAATTCACCTTTATTCAATACATCATCACTGCTTTCGTTTGGCATCACTACTGCAAGGCCAGCACGAGCAAAAACATCCCCTGCATTATGAGCCAATGCAACTGATGAGCAAAGCGCAGAAACAAGAGCGATAGGAAGTAAAGCTTTCATAATAAGATTCCTTTTTTGATCAATAAAATGTCTGTGACAAAAAAGGTAACAGGATGAAAAATAAAATTATTAATCTAGATCAAGGTTTTGCGGTAACCCAAAGGACAATGTCGACAATACCCTAGGTAGGTCAACAAAATATCAACTACCTAAATCAAATCACTTTTCACTCAATCTTGCAGATAAAAAGATCCATACGATAAAAGGTCAGATTACACACACTAGTAAACCAAATAAAATAACAAAGTAAACTGTTTTACCATTCACTTATAAATCGGTAAACTTTGCAAAAATTTTCATCTGGAACAAACCAATATGCCAATACTAATTGCAGTCACCTTACTTTGGGCTTTTTCGTTTAGCTTGATTGGGGTATACCTTGCTGGTCAGGTCGACGCCTGGTTCTCTGTTTTAATGCGTGTAACACTTGCAACAGTGGTTTTCTTACCTTTCTTAAAACTACGTCAGATTGAAGCAAAAATTGCTTTTAAATTAATGGTATGTGGAGCTCTACAGCTTGGCATTATGTATGGATTTTATTATCAATCCTTCCTATATTTATCCGTTCCCGAGGTTTTACTATTTACAGTTATGACGCCTCTATATGTTACTCTAATAAATGATATGCTAGATCGCCGTCTTAATATAGGCTTTGCCATTAGTGCAATCTTAGCCATTCTTGGAGCTGTTGCCATTCGCTACCAAGGAGTAGACGAAGGGTTTATTAAAGGATTGTTAATCGTTCAAGGTGCTAACATTTGCTTTGCTTCAGGACAAGTTGGTTATAAACGTATTATTGCAAAGGAACGCCCAGATCTGCCACAACGCACGGTATTTGGATGGTTTTTCCTTGGAGCCTTGGCCGTTGTTATTCCTTGTTTCTTAGCATTAGGGAATCCAGATAAACTACCAACAACAACGCTTCAATGGTCAATTTTGACTTATCTTGGCATAGTTGCTTCTGGCTTAGGTTATTTTGCTTGGAATAAGGGCGCTACAATGGTGGATATTGGCACTCTTGCTGTTGCTAATAACCTTTTAATACCTGCTGGAATTGTCGTCAATGTGATTTTCTGGAACAGAGATGCCGATATTTTACGTCTAGCCATTGGTGGCGGGATTATATTATTGGCACTTTGGGTAAACGATAAATTCAATCAAAAGTACGCCAAAGCACAAACCGACACTTAACTAAAATACGATAGATCAAAAAAAACGCCCAAATTTTCATTGGGCGCTTTTTTAATTTATTAAAGTATATGTGCTATTCAACAAGCCAAACCTGTAAGGTTTTTTTCGCTTCTTTGTCTGCTTTATTGAACCAAAATTGAAACATTTCCAGTTGGATATTAGCGACTGTTGGCTTATACATATCATCCGCAATCCAGATACGAGCATCTTTACGAGTCGCTTCGTCGGATTGATTATACCAAAATTGCATCATTTCTAACGCAACGTCTTCTGTCATAATAACAGGAGCAGGTACTGGAGCAGAACCAGAGTTAGTATTGCTCGGTGAATTTTTGGCAGTTAGTCGCTCAATTTCTGTAACAAAATCACGGGTGTTCTGAAGTCCAGATTTAGTTTTCAAGCTTTGTTGTTTGTAGTCAACATCTTGACCATTTACGTTATCATAAATCGTAAATTGTGGGTCTTTGGCATTGGCCTCGGCCTGCTTTTGAGTCGATATATAAGGTGCTTTCAGCGTAAAATAGGTATTCTTTTCAAACTGTAAATCCAAAACAATTGGTTCAGATTGATATTTTTGTGTATCGCCACCGCTTCGCAACAACTTATTAAAACGCACAACTATCTGATGCTGACCTTCATCAATATCTACTTTAAAATCATTACCAAAATGACCTGCACTTTCAAGATCGACATACATGATCTCAAAAGACCGTGGCACTTCAAATGTGGCAGCCATAGCTGGAAAAGTAACAAAACCACACCACAAAGCACCAAACGCAATAAAACGATTTTTTACATTCATCAAATACTCCTTACAACACATAACAACATAGCGAATGAATCTAGCATATAGTTGTCTTTTATTTGCTTGGTTTACCTTGCTTTGAAGTCACTTACTAGATTTTGTCTTTTTTCATTGCTAAAAAAAGTACAGGACTGAAACCACGCAGGAAAATAACCAAATAATCATATCGTTCTAGGGTAAAATTTGCGATGGAATAATTGCTCCCCTTATCTCTTTAACAATTATTACTTCTATCTAAAACAAGGACCGTGCCGAAAGACTATGCAAGACAATATACAACATCAGCTGAGTCATAAACTTATATTACGTATAGTAGAATTGTCGATTTTTACTTTGCTTATTGACCTAACATTACGCCCCTTGCTTGTTACCCTCCCAATCTACTTTACTTGGATCGGCCTGTTAGATTTAGCAATAGTGACAAGTCTCTATATTGTCGTTCGTTTTAACATCTTTCCGGCATCAGAGATCATGTTATCTCTAGTTGTAGCCATCATCATTATTATCCCTTCATTTGCTCTTTCGGGTGGGGTCAATAGCCAAGTAGCCTATCTATTACCACTTTACCCTGTAATGGCAGCTCTAATTGGGGGCTATCGAGAATCCCTAATAATCACTATCATTTTGACGATAGGTGTCATCTTATCGACTGTTTTTAGTCAACATATTACTGACATAACAGGAGCAATTTATTCGGACCAAAAATCAATAGATAGAGGTTTTTGGTTAACGACTTCAATTATCTTTAGTGGCGTTTTTGGGCGTTTTTTCTTAAAAAGATATACTGAACTTACACAACAACTAAAAAATGAAAATATTCAAGACCCATTAACAGGTCTATTTAACAGAAGAGGCTTGAACCTCCATTTCACTAAAGAATTAGACAGCGCAGACACTACGTCTTCACCCTTAAGCCTCATACTTATTGATATTGACTACTTTAAAAAAATAAACGACATGTACGGACATGATATTGGTGATGTATGTCTGATAGAAATAGCTAACACCCTCTCACAAGCAATAAGAAAGAATGACATTATTGCTCGATTTGGAGGAGAAGAGTTCATCATTATTTTGCCAAATACACCAAAAAATGAAACAGTAGCTATCGCGGAAAAATTAAAAGTTCTCATATCTAATCAGAAATTTAGTAGCTTCAATCTATCACTTACCATTACTCAAGGTTTAACTGAGTACAATAAAAATAACGATAACGCGCTGAAAATGATAAAGCGTGCTGACAAAGCTCTCTATAAAGGCAAGGATAAAGGGCGAAATTGTGTAGAACAGTCCGAATAGACTACCCCTTATAAATGTCAGGCTGCCATTTTTGCATAAACGTTGAAGGTGAACTTAATGGTGTATAGCCAAACTGTTGATACAAGCTATGCGCATCTCGGGTTGCCAACAGGATTCTTCGTAATCCCTGTAGCGATGGGTGGTCATGGACTTCTTGCATGAGCCATTTTGACAACCCTTTACCACGATGAGCTTCATCAATAAAAACATCGGCCAAGTACGCAAAAGTTGCCTGATCCGTTATCATTCGAGCAAAACCAACTTGCTTACCTTCAGACGAAAACACACCAAAGCACAACGAATTATCTAAGGCCTTTTTAAACGTTTCTTTAGGGATGCCTTCCGCCCAATAAGTGCTTGATATATAAGTATGAATGGCATCAAAATCCATTTCTTCACGATGACTACTAACTCGATAACCTGAAACCATCTCCACCTCCAATATTGTCTTAAGTATTATTTAATCTCTCTTGCGCCACCGACTGTATTTAGAATGTACCCCCCGCGTAAAAGCCGACGAATATTCTTCAAGAATATCGACACCATACAATATAGCGACTACGATAAAAGACAGCTTTATCGCCACATAAGAGCCAATAATAGCAATGCACACACCAATTGCGGCCAGTGTCCAAATCGTCGCAGCCGAGGTAACACCAATAACCGCACCATCTTTAGACAACATAACTCCGGCCCCCAGAAAGCCAATCCCCGTAATCACCTGACCTATGATTCGCGATGGATCTGTAGTCTCAGCAGCAACAAACATCGACGATGCAATAAACACATAAGTCCCCAATACGATTAACGCTGAGGTTCTGATTCCTACGGGCTTACCTCTCAGTTGTCGCTCTAAGCCAACAATAACGCCACAAAAAATAGCAGTAGCAATCGAGCTCCAATTATAGGGAGCAACGGAAAATAACGATTCTAAATTCATATAATCTTTCTTAGGACAAACGCCATAACTAGAAGAATACAAGGAACGATAGCTCTCTTATAATGTACTGAATTTTTGACGTTAATACAGTTATTAATCAGGCATCAGATTAAAAATAAATAGAAAGGGGAAATATCAAGACTGGTACAAGAAGAGAGTATAAAGATAAAAAGCCTGTCATCAATTTTTGTAACAGGCTTAAAAAACAGCTAAATATCAAAATCTAACAAAGCTGAGCTGAGACCCTTACCATGTATATCGAGAGCCAAAGAGCGAGTAACACCACCACCTAACGCTTCATACATAACAAAATTTAATGCACCGATAGCCGGTAGTTCGTAGCGCACAACTTCACCAGAGACAATATCACCAAACCAATTTTGTACTTTCTCTGCCGTCACAGCGTCTTTAATCAGCACATAATCATTAATGTCATAAACAATAAGAGAGATGTTTGAGATATTGCCCTTATCACCTGTACGGGAATGAGCGATGTCACGTAATTTCATTGCTTAACCCTCTAAAATTGTAATCATAGCGTGAACCTGAGATCGGGGAATCAAACTAGAATCCATAGCTAGTACTTCTTTCGCAGACTTCATAACACCACCGCCACCCGCAGGTCCATTGGTGTATAAAGTTTCAACTTCATTACCGACCGATATAGCTTCTTCTAGTGTTGAGCAACGAACCGCTACACGTGCACGAATTTCATAAGGTTCATTTTGGGCTGATCTTGTTTCACCATGTAATGCATTCACGCCAACTAAATCATAGCGTGCTTCTAATGGTATAAATCCACACACCGAAAAACGCGCCTTCACGATATCTAAAGCCAACCGCCCCCGTGCAACAGCATTTGGTCCTGCATACGAAATTTCACCTTCGCCAATAAAGCCATCGTTATACCCTACAGACACCTTCAATGTATCTGTTCTAGGCAAACCACTTGCGCCTTTTACAGCAACACGATTCTCAGCTTCTTGTTGAAAAGTGACATTTGAGAAATCTGCAACAACATCAGGAGTAAAATACTGATCTGGTCGGTGGATTTCATACAACAGCTGCTCTTTGCAAGTGGCTTCACAAACCACACCACCAGAACCTTCGACTTTGGTGATAATCGCATCACCAGACTCATCGACCTCAGCAAGAGGAAAACCAAGACGAGCCAAATTCATCACATCCTTAACACCAGGATCAGCAAAATACCCGCCAGTTATTTGGCCTGCACACTCAAGCAAATGACCTATGCACGTACCTTTTCCCAATTTCCTCCAATCATCTCGGGACCAACCAAACTCATGCACCATAGGAGCAAGAAACAAAGAAGGGTCAGCAACTCGACCTGCAATCACCATATTGGCTCCGCTTTCCAATGCTTCAACTAAGCCTTCAATCCCCATATAAGCATTAGCCGATAAGATATCTTTGCCACTTTGAGATAAAGCGACATTCGCCTCGATCAGCTTTAAATCCAATCTCTGCAGTTCAGGCAACACATCGTCACCAGTGACCACCGCCACTTTAAATGACTTTAAGCCCAACTCCTTAGCAACACTCATTACCACATGTCCAGCTGCAATAGGATTAGCAGCACCCATATTAGTAATAATCCGCACCTTGTTCTTATAACAGCTTGGCAGTACGGCTCTCATTCGAGCTTCTAACAATTCGTTGTAACCTTTGCTCGAGTTCTGCTTTTTTTGCTTTTGACCTATGGCGATGGTTCGCTCAGCAAGACATTCAAATACTAAATAATCTAATTGACCTTTTTGAGCCAACTCTACCGCTGGCTCTATTCGATCACCTGCGTAACCTGCGCCAGAACCAATTCTGATTTTTTTCATGCTCTTATTTGATCCAATAAATTATTAGAAAAGCGCCAGTATAAGTGCACTACAGAAGGGAAATATCACCAAATAATAATGATAAATCCCCTTCGGCTTAAATACTTAATGCACCCGTAATCACAGCAACTAAAGTCATCACCATAGTCACTAAAAACGCTAATGGAATGGTCTTCTTTTGGTGATCAGCAAGATCAACACCCGCTAACCCAACCAATAAGAAAGTTGATGCAGTCAAAGGACTCACTGGAAAACCCGTTGTCATTTGACCGAGTAAAGCACCGCGAGCTACTTCAATACCACTTGCTCCTAAAGCTTCAGCCGCATGCGCTAAAACAGGCAACACTCCGAAGTAATATGAATCAGGGTCAAACAACAGACTTGCAGGCATAGATGTAATAGCAGTCAAAAGAGGAAAATGTGCACCTAGACTTTCTGGAACAATACCCACCAATGAAGTTGCCAATGCTTTAATCATGCCTGATCCCTTGAGGATGCCAGTAAACACGCCCGCGGCAAAAATAATTGAAATCATCAAAATAGCTGCGTGACCATGGGCCGTAATACGAGCTTGTTGTAACTTTACATTCGGGTAATTCACCAACAAGGCAATAGGTAAAGCAATAACAAATACAGCCGGTAAAGGCACACTTTTCGTAACCAGTGCCGTCAAAGCACCTACTGTAAGTAATAAATTAAACAGAAATAACTTAGGACGTTTTAGGTTAGCTTTGTCCTCATCTTCGCTATCATCAATACCAACAAACGATGAACCACTCCCCAACGTGCCGGCATTTGTCAAACGCACTTTTTCTTTTTTACCCAACCAAAAAGACACAGCAAGAACAGTTAATACCCCAGCTCCAAGCGCAGGAATAATTGGGTTAAATAGCTCAGAGATATCGATACCTAATGAGGAAGAAGCTCGTAATGTTGGGCCGCCCCAAGGCACAATATTCATCGTGCCAGCCCCTAATGCAGCAATACAGGCAAGCACTTTACGATCCATTCCCAATCGATCATAAATAGGTATCATGGCAGGAATACAAACTAAAAAAGTAGATGCACCAGAACCATCCAAATGCGCTAACATGGCAATCAGCGCAGTACCAACCGCGATTTTGATTGGATCTTGTCCGCCAAATTTAATGATCCCTTTAATCATTGGATCAAACATCCCAGCATCATTCATCACAGAAAAATACAAAATAGCGAATGTCAGCATAATTCCGGTAGGTGCCACGCTTTTCAGCCCGTCTAAAATATAACCACCTAATTCAGAACTTAAACCCGCCAATAATCCAAACACGATAGGAACCAAAACTAAGGCCACAACGACCGACATACGTTTGGTCATGATAAGCGTCAATAACACCGCTATGGTGCAGAAACCCCAGAATGCCAACATTAAGCAACTCCTTATTATTATATTTGAAGCAATGTGACTGCTTTCAAAGATGAAAGCGAACATAATCAAGCTTTATTTCTACCATTAAACAAGTAAAAAACTCCAATCGAAAAAACAAATGAGCTTAATGGATATTCAAATTAAAAAAACCAAAAACATATTTAAAAATCAAATAGGTATATATTAAATTCAAATAAAATTAAAAAATATTACACCGTCACATCGCCATAATTTGACGCTTACAACTTAGATGGTTAGTATCGTTTTGAATAAAAATGATTTAATGAGAATCAACCTAAACGCATAAAAAAGAAAAATAATGAATTTATCTATAAAACAGTTACGTGCATTTTTAGCGCTAAGTGACCATGATAGCTTTACTCAAGCGGCCAAGCGCTTTAACCTTTCACAGCCAGCTTTTAGTACCTTAATAGCCAGTCTTGAAGACGAAATTGGTTACCGTTTATTTGATAGAGATACACGTAAGGTAGAGTTAAACGCTAATGGTATTCATTTTATCGAAATCGCACGCCGCCTCATCTTAGATTACGATGAAGCCATCAATGAAATTGAAGCTCGAGCTTCAGGAAAAGATGGCACACTAACATTGAGCGTACTACCATCGCTCGCGGTAGAATGGCTACCTGAAATACTAGCCCAATACAGCACGATGCACCCACAGACCCAAATAAAATTAAATGATACTCAATGGAATCAATGCCTCAAATCCATTGTAAATAGCCAAGCAGATTTGGCGCTCACTGCCAGCCAACCCGCTACTAATATTTTTGATTCCAGCTACCTATTCTCGGATAAATTTTATTTACTATGTCACGTCAATCACCCTCTGGCGCAAAACAAAAAAGTGAAACTCAACGATCTTTACAAATATCCATTTATTGGCTTTAGTCAACGTACAAGCATCCGCCAATACACAGACAAGCTATTTGAAAGCCAAGGAAAACAAATTAAGTACTCTTTAGAAGTGCAACAACTCACGACCATGATGGGGCTTATTTCTGCTAACTATGGTATTGGCATTACCAGCGGTTTAACGTTATTTCAATTTAAGCATCAAAATATTGCTATTGTACCTTTTGAAGATGTCGATTTAGAAAGGGACATTTATTTAGTGAGCTTGAAAAACAGAGCCCAACCTAGTCATGTAAAACTGTTTTCAGATTTCATTATAAATGAGGCCAAAAAATTCAACTCAAAAATAAAAACCATACAAGAATAGTTGTTTACGAAATATCAATAAAAAAGGAATACCTTTTGGTATTCCTTTTTAAAAGAATATTTAAATGGGAAAAGTAGTTACTTACCCATTAAATCCGCTTTAATAATATAGAGTCGATTCGAATCAATAGTGTTTTTATCAAGGTGCTTTTGTTCTAGTTTGCCTTTGGTCGACCAAGTAGCAAAATCATCATCGTTCAGCACACCAAGATGATGTCCATCAATCACCCACAAACCTTCCATTTTATCGTGCGGATAAGCAACGGCTTTCACCATATCTACCACTAATGTTTTGTTAACTGGTTTAATTCCCTTTTCTGCTAACGCTTCCCAGCCATTTTTAATAGTGAACTGCTCTAACGTTAAGCCATCAATCATTAAACCATGGCTCTCATCACGAGTAATAGAAGAGGACAAAGCGACATTAGAAAGCGACGTTCCTGTGCTTAAGTCAATACGATAAACATGCTTTTGAGCATTCGGCTTAGCCTTAGACATGCCATCAGGACCACCTAACAAGAATCCACCATCTCGCTCGATAACCAAAAACTTATTAGCTGTTAAAGTGGATATTTCAGAATTAGAGTTTTCATTTTGTTCTTGGCGGTACAAATACTGTTCAGTTTTACCTGTGATTAAATTCACTGTCACAATACGAGTCAAATCCGATTTTTGTGCAGCTTTATCAGGGTTCTGCAGCGTCGATTGCATGATACCTACTAAGGTAGTTTCATCTGGTGTGATGGCTAAACCTTCCATACCTCGGTTAGCACGACGATGCTGAAATACGGCAGGCAGGTGATAAATATCACGGCTGTCATCTTTAAAGGCATTAATACGACCAATCTCAACACCATTACTGTCAAAGTGGACAATATGTGGACCATATTCATCACTCACCCAAAAAGTTCCGTCTTTCAGAGCGACTAAACCTTCACCATCTAAACCGTAATCGTCTAATTTAATTGCGTTGGTTGCTTTGTCATAAGGCTTATTATCATTCATTAAAACAGGTTGACCATTTGAATGATAAGGCGTTTCCCCTGTACCACCTAACGCCGACGTATTCGGCAAACCGGAAATCAAACTACCTTCTGGGCGTTTCAGTAAAATACTTTTTACCATCGAAACCTTGCCATCAGCAGAAACTTCAAACAAACCGATACGTGGAGTATAAGACGCCACAGGGAAGCTCTTACCTTTACCATATTCACCACTATAATCAGCATTCGGCCCACGGTCAGTTAGAGCATAAAACTGGTTAGCTTGATTAGGGTTCGCTGTCATGGCAGAACCAAAACCACCATTTCGAATTTCAAATGGCTGATTCGTTTTACTATCAATCAGATCATCACGCAATACGGAATACGGTAACTCACTACCTTGCTTTGGGAAGTTATCTACAAAACTAGACGTCGGTGCCGTTACTAAATTATTCGCGCAACCCGATAAAACACCAACAGAAACCAAACTTGCCAACCAGACCTTACTTGTCATTTTTTTACCCCTTTAGTGAAATTACACATCAGTGCATTTTATGATTCTCACTTAAAGATAAAGACTTGCCATGACGGTTTGATGAATAGGCATAAAAAAGCCCGAGCATTGGCTATCAATGACTCGGGCTGAGGTTACTATTTTTGATATAGCTTAATACGGCTTATTGACTCAATGCTCCTGTCGGACCACCACCACGATGATCTCCTCCAGTGTAGATATCATCGTCTTCGTTGACTGCATTTTTACCAGCATCCCCCTTTTTAGCAGGTTCAACTTTAGCGGCACTGGCAGATCCAGTCAGTGAACCTGTAGGACCACCACCACGATGATCACCACCGTGATAACCATTATTCGAAAATAACGAGCATGCTGTTAAATTCATCAAAACTATGGCAATGACCAACAGTTTTATCCTTTGATTTACTACTTTCACACAGATACTCCGTTAAATATCACTGACTCATGCAAAGTAACCTAGGAGCAAAAGACAAATTTGGTCCATTCTATTCAAAATCTTCAAAGCCTAAGATTTGCTATCAAACTTTGAATTTATCGCTCACCTCTTTAATCACATGAGCCTGATCTTCTAACAAAGCCATTTGTTCCGCTGTATGAGAAGAATCCTCACCAATGTTTTTAGCAAGTTCGGCAATACCAACAACGTTTTTAGCAATATCACTAGCTACCTGAGATTGTTGGTAGGCTGCGGTAGAAACCTGAACATTCATTTGTGTCAAATTTCTAATTGATTGGCTGCTAGAATGAATAATCTCATTAATTTTTGCCATTGCCTCAACAACTGCTTCTCGTCGTTTAAGGGATTCGCTCATTTCCTCTGTCGCCTTTATAGCACTAAGTTGGAGCTTATCAAGTATGTCTTTAATCTCTATCGTACTTTGTTGACTACGTTGAGCCAGCCCTCTCACTTCATCTGCTACTACAGCAAAACCTCGCCCTTGCTCACCTGCTCTGGCAGCTTCAATGGCGGCATTCAAAGCCAAAAGATTTGTCTGTTCCGAGATGCCTTGAATAACCCCAAGCACCAAATTAATTTCATCAACGTTCGCACCCAAAACCCCAATTGATTGCTCAACCGTATTCAATACCAAGCTTAATTCTTCAAGCTGATTACTTGATAGCTGAACCTGCAGCAAAACCTGCTGAATTTCTTTCTCGGTGCTTTCAGCCGACAAACGCGTAGACTCAGCATTTCCAGCAATCTCATTAGAGTTTGCTTTCATTTCTTCAATCGCACTAGCTACTAAATTAGTTTCATTGATTTGACGATCAGATACTTTAGTCAATTTTTTCCGCTGTTCATTAGACTTAACCGAAATACCAATCAATGCACTACTTGAACGTTTTAGGTGACTGATATCAACCGACATTGTTGCTAAAAAAGTATTAAAATCAGAAGAAATTTGATTCAAAATATCAATTGAACTTGAAGGCAATTTTCTAGTTAAATCGCCCTCTCCGTTAGCTAATTGCTTAACAGCAATACTTAGGGTATCTAGCGGACCTAACACTGTTCGCGAAGACAATAAAACCATCCCGGCAAGCATAGCAAAAACACCTGCTAAAATAGCGAAAGCAACAAACAAACTGTCGCGCTGAATCATGCCCATCGAGTGATTTATTTCTGAAGTAATCTTATCTGCACTATCAATATAGAACCCAGTACCAATGACGACATCCCATTTTTTAATATAAACAGCGTAACCATATTTTTTAATAGCCTCTTTTTCACCAGGCTTCGGCCAATAAAACTCACTAAAGCCATTTCCTATAGTTGCTGTGTCAATAATATCTTTGATAATAAAATTGCCATACTGGTCTTTTAAATCAATCACATTGACCAATTGAGCACCAGCACCATGCATCAACCTCATACCTTTAGTGTCATAGGCATATAAGTAACCATCCCCACCATCAAATTTATAGGTTTTTAACAGAGCCAACGCACCTTCAAGCCCTTCCGTTCCCGGTTTATTTATTTCAGGCTGAATAAGACTGATAGAAGAATCAATGACTGTTACTAATCGTTTTTTTTCAGTTTCAATCGTAGCATCTCGTACAAGACTAGAAATACCATCATTCACGCTATCTAACGTATGAATTTGAGTGACAGCACTGATAATGGCAATTAATAAAAATGGGACAAACGCTAGAAAATAGATTCTTAGTTTAAGGGAGGAGAGCATAGAGAACGATCCTTATGTGAATGGTAAAGCCACAACCTGTAGCCATTTATTGCGAGCAATTTAAAACAATATTTCGTTTTTATCTAGCGCCTAAGAAAAAAACTATAGAATTTAATAGTAAAATAAGTCACAAAAAAAATGATATGAATAAAAAGCTAAGGAAGTAGAGCTACTGACCTTTAGGATCAATTAACTAGTAAACATCATCGCGATTGTATAAATAATTCGATTTAAGCCAGTCTAAAAAATCTTTCCCATCCGTACTTTGTTAACTATGGACTCTAAGTCTTCAAACAAAAAAGGTTTACTTAAAAAAGTGTTCATTCCTGATTCAAGACATTTCCGTTTTACACTCTCCTCTACATGAGCAGTCAGAGCAATTATCGGTGTTTGATTAAAGCCTTTATCTTTCTCAATCTGTCTAATAGCAACTGTGGCTAAAAAACCATCCATTTCAGGCATATTACAATCCATAAAAATAATATCGTAACGCTGGGAGCTATTAAATTTCTCCAGCGCCATTACACCTGTTTCAGCCAAATCTACAGAACATCCCAACTTTAAGAAAAATTGCTCGCAGATCATTTGATTTACTTTATTATCTTCGGCCAACAAAATATGCAGTGGCCGTTGCACATCACTTATTTCGAATTTATCTGTAGACTCTAATAAAGGTTGATTCAACACATCTTCACTAGGAAGTATGAATGGCAGAGTTACGGTGAACACACTTCCTGTACCAACGATGCTCTCAACCGACATAGTCCCACCCATGAGGTCCACTAAACGTTTAGTAATGCTTAACCCCAACCCAGTACCTCGGATATTGGGATTAAAATGACTAACCTGATAAAACTGTTCAAAAATTTTCTGCTGGTTTTCAGGAGATATACCAATACCTGAGTCCCTAATGGCAAAAGATAAAATGATAGTGTTTTTTTCATCACTTTCCTTACAAGAAACCTCAATAGATATTTCACCTTCATCAGTAAATTTAAACGCATTCCCAACAAGGTTATAGAGGATTTGATGAAGCCGATAAGGGTCACCTCGCACTAATTCTGGAATATCATCGATAGCACAAGTTAGCTTTATTGGCTTTTTATCAAACTGAGGGGAAAGTAATAACATCACTTCATTGATGACATTGCGTGAACTAAATGGAATTTTCTCTAATTCCAACTGTTCTGCATTAATCTTGGAGTAATCTAGAATATTATTAATAATGTGCATCAATGTTCGGCCAGCATTATTGATTACTGTAACTTGCTGTTGTTGCTGTTCATTAAGGTCGCCCATAGATAGCAATTGGGCCATCCCCAATACCCCATTCATTGGTGTACGTATTTCATGTGTCATTGCCGCTAAAAAATCGGCTTTTGCTTGCCCTGCACGCTCGGCTTCAACTTTCGCCTTTTCTAGCTCTTCAGCCTGTTCTGAAAGTTTTAAATTATCATTAAGTGCCTGCCAGTAAACACGATTTTGCTGTTTTCCAGTAATAAAAATAAACAGACCATAACCAATAATTAAGCCTACTACAATCAAGTTACCAGGCTCGTTTAGCAGCAATCCAGCTGCTAAGGCAAAGGGGAAACAAATCAACACAAAATAACTGCGCATTAATTTATAAGAAGGCGCTAGTACTGTAACACCACCAATACTGATGCCTGCAGCGGCCATCATATTAATAGTCACTGCCAAGTCGACAATCGGGTTAATGTAAAAAAGCCAAGCAGAACCGCTTACCCAAACAATAGCGGATGAATTGTAGATAAAAGCATAACGAGGAAAGCACGTGGAGATATCAATATCATTAGATGAAGAGACTTTTAAAAATAACACTAAACGATAAATCTGCAACAGTAAAAAACAGCCTGAAAAAACACCAATAATGTCTATGTGTTCACGAGCTGTTGTAGAGCTAAAAGCAGCAGCCCAGAATGCTAATAAATAAAATACTCCGCCATATCTAGAGCGTCTAGCTAAATCCTTTAAGCTAATATCATTGAGTTGTTGATCACCCAACGTATAGCGTGAATTATTCAATAGCGTTCTCAGATTAAATGCCCATTAATAGTTTAAGGTGCATCAGCTTCCATTGACTGATTTATCCATAATAGTGCATTTAAGTACTATTGAAAACCAAACAAAAAAAGGCCAGCAGGGGGAAGACTGCTGACCTTATCAATACAACCGGATTGTTATTTAGCTAATCAAACCGCGAATTGATTCATGGTGTTATCTTTACCTGACGCTTTCAGTGCCTGCTCACCTGAGAAGTACTCTTTGTGATCATCACCAATATTAGAACCAGACATATCTTGGTGTTTCACGCAGGCTAAACCTTGGCGAATTTCTTTACGCTGTACTTCTCTCACGTAGCCCAACATGCCAAGTTCACCGAAGTAGTCTTTCGCTAAATTGTCCGTAGACAAGGCAGCTGTATGGTACGTCGGCAAGGTAATCAGATGGTGAAAAATCCCAGCTTGTGCCGCTGCATCTTTTTGGAAGCAACGAATACGTTCATCCGCTTCGTCTGCCAACACACTACCATCGTAATCTTGTGACATCAGTTTCTCACGTTGGTATTGGCTCACATCTTTACCTTCAGCCAACCAAGCATCAAACACTTGCTGACGGAAGTTCAACGTCCAGTTAAAAGATGGACTGTTGTTGTAAACCAATTTCGCGTTTGGCATAACGTCACGAATACGATTCACAATGGCAGCAATTTGACCGATGTGTGGTTTTTCGGTTTCGATCCACAATAGATCCGCGCCATTTTGCAAAGACGTAATACAATCCAGCACCACACGATCTTCACCTGTATTCGGCTTAAAGCGCACCAAACCATTAGCTAAACGAGTTGGCTTAATCAAACGCTCACCCAGTTTGATCGCCATATCACCAGACTTCATTTGCTCCAGTGACGTCACTTCTTCGCCATCAATAAAGGCATTGTATTGTTCCGCCAAGTCGCCAGCCGTTTGTGATACTGGGATCTTTTGCGTTAAACCCGCACCCAAAGAATCTGTACGCGCTACGATCACACCATCATCTACACCCAATTCTAAAAAGGCGTAACGTACAGCATTAATTTTCGCTAGGAAGTCTTCATGCGGCACGGTTACCTTGCCATCTTGGTGACCACATTGCTTAGCATCAGACACTTGGTTTTCAATCTGGATACAGCAAGCGCCCGCTTCGATCATTTTCTTCGCTAGCAAATAGGTCGCTTCTTCGTTACCAAAGCCAGCATCAATATCAGCAATAATTGGCACAATATGAGTTTCAAAATTATCGATTTTTTGCTGTGTCGCTTGCTCGCGAACTTGATCGCCCGCTTCTCTCGCTTCGTCCATCTCTTTGAATAAATGCTGTAACTCACGGGCATCTGCTTGTTTCAAAAAGGTGTATAGCTCTTCGATCAAAGCTGGCACCGAAGTTTTTTCATGCATAGATTGATCTGGCAATGGACCAAATTCAGAACGCATCGCCGCGACCATCCAGCCTGACAAGTATAAGTAACGGCTACGGGTCGTGCCAAAATGCTTCTTAATAGAAATCATTTTTTGTTGGCCGATAAAACCGTGCCAGCAACCTAAAGACTGAGTGTAATTTGCTGGATCTTTGTCGTAGCTCGCCATGTCTTCACGCATAATTTTAGCTGTGTATTTCGCGATATCTAACCCCGTATTGAAACGGTTTTGCAATTGCATTCTAACCACAGATTCTGGATTCATCGCCGCCCAAGTTGGGCCTTGTGAGTGAATCGTTTGGCTAGCTTGTTGCGTTTTATTCTTGTAAGTATGCATAGTATTTCTCGCTCTTTAGGTTGTTTAAGATAAATTCATTAATAAAAATCAATTCTCAGCTTTCGCTTTAACTCGGTATGCGTGTAGCAAAGGTTCGGTATAACCATTTGCCTGAATCACGCCTTTAAAAATCAAATCCTGCGCCGCTTTATAGGCGTAACTGGTTAATAAGTTTGACGACATAGGTTGGTAACCTTCTGTGGTTTTATTCTGTTCATCTACCACCAGCGCCATACGCTGCATCACGTCATCAATCTGTTCTTTATCGCAAAGCCCATGCAGTAACCAGTTAGCCAAATGCTGGCTGGAAATTCGCAAAGTGGCACGATCTTCCATCAAGCCCACATTGTTAATATCTGGCACTTTCGAACAACCGACGCCCGCCTCAACCCAACGCACTACGTAACCCAATAGCCCTTGAACGTTGTTTTCAATTTCTCGCTCAATCACTTGGTCCGACAAGGTCAAATTGCTTGGAATTGTCGGGATGGTAAGTAAATCCGTTAGGCTCGCTTGCGGACGGCGTTTAATACGTTCTTGTACTTCAAACACATTCACTTGGTGATAATGCAAAGCATGCAATGTCGCCGCCGTTGGCGAAGGCACCCAAGCCGTATTTGCGCCGGCTTTTGGATGCGCAATTTTGGCTGTCATCATCGCCGCCATTTCATCCGGCATCGCCCACATTCCCTTGCCAATTTGTGCTTTGCCCGGTAAACCACATTGCAAACCTATGTCTACGTTGCGGTTTTCGTAGGCTTGAATCCAAGGCTGAGTTTTAATCTGATCTTTTGGCAAAAACGGCCCTGCTTGCATACTGGTATGAATTTCATCACCAGTACGATCTAGAAAACCGGTATTGATGAAAAACACTCGTGATTTCGCCTGACGAATGCACTCTTTCAGGTTCAAGGTAGTACGACGTTCTTCGTCCATAATGCCAATCTTGATGGTGTTTTCTGGCAAACCAAGCATCTGTTCTACTCGACTAAATAACTCACAGCTAAACGCCACTTCTTCTGGTCCGTGCATCTTTGGCTTGACGATATAAATGCTGCCAGTGCGACTATTACGCATTCGGTTTCGAGTCATACCTTCTGAGCGTTGCAAATCCAGCGCGCCAATCAAGGTTGTCACTACCGCATCCATGATGCCTTCCGGTACAAAGTTACCTAGCTCGTCTTGCATCAAGTCACATTCCATCAAGTGACCCACGTTGCGTACCAACAATAAAGAACGACCATGTAGACGGTATTCCTGATTGTCCAAATCCGTAAAAATACGGTCAGGGTTCATGCGACGCGTTTGCGTTTGCCCATCTTTGCTAAAGCTGGCTTCTAGCGTGCCTTGCATCAGTCCTAACCAATTGCGATACACTTCAATTTTGTCTTCCGCATCAACGGCTGCCACAGAGTCTTCGCAATCAATAATGGTGCTTAATGCCGATTCAATAAGAATGTCGTTGATATTGGCTGGGTCTTTCGCACCGTTTTTACCGTTACGATCAAATTGGATCTCTACGTGCAAGCCATTGTTTTTTAGCAAAATGGCCTCTGGTTCACTGCGCTGACCGTTTACTGCCACCAGCTGACAAGGCTGCTGTAAACCGGTTTGACTGCCATCTTGGAAAAAAGCCAATAAATGGTGGTAATAAACCACGTAGCTGATCACATCTTTATGAGAACCAGACTCCAGCGGAAACACTTCGTCTAAAAAGTCTTTGGCTTTAGCAATCACCGCTTCGCCACGAGCTGGGTTGTAGCCTTTATTGTGCAAAACAGCTGTTTCTAGTCCTGCTGTTTTCGCAATGACATCTGTACCGTAAAAAGCGTCGTACAAACTGCCCCAACGTGCATTGGCGGCATTCAATGCAAAGCGAGCGTTCTTTACTGGCACAACTAATTGAGGTCCAGCCAAGTGAGCGATTTCCTCATCGACATTCGTCGTGGTGATGGTGAAATCTTCGCCTTCTGTGACCAAATAACCAATCTCACGCAAGAAGGCTTCATAAGCCTTTATGTCCATGGCTTGGCCTTTTCGAGCGAGATGCCATTGATCAATCTGTTGTTGCATCGCATCGCGAGTGGCCAATAGTTGGCGATTAATCGGTGACAAGTCAGCAACTAACTGTTCAAGGTCGCGCCAAAATGTTGTCGGTTCGATAGCGTGAAGTGGCAGCACTTCTTCATTGATGAAGTTGCAAAACCCTGGATGAATCACACTGTTATTTTTAGCTTGGGGCATATTCATCTCGCTTTCCTTCTTTCTTATATCTATCTGATTCTTAGGGTTAGCAATTCGTTTGATCTCTCTTACGATTGCTTGATTTATAGTCTATGCCCTACTAAGATAAAATTTCACAATAAGAATTACACAGTGTAAATTTTACAAAAATGAAAAATAAAAATAGCCTCAATCGCAAAGCCCATTTTTTGGGTACTAAGATCCGCAACCTGCGTAAACGCAACCGTTTGACGATGGAAGACCTGTCGGCGCGATGCATAAAAGTAGACGCAGAATCTGCCCCATCAGTGTCTTATTTATCCATGATAGAAAGGGGGAAACGCATCCCCAGTGAAGACGTATTGGAAGTCATCGCCAGCGTTTTTCAAAAAGATGTCGAATGGTTTTTAGATGATATTCCGGAAGAAGAAGCCATTACTCCAACAAAAGGGTCTGGCGGTGGCATTAATGGTATGGCGTTAGAGCCAAACTTTTTGTTCTCGAAAGAAATACTACAAATCGCCATTCCTGAGATGCTTTCCCAAACTGGCACCAGCGGTCGTCAATTTGCTCATTTGTTGATTCGCGCCCACCAAGAGCATCATCAAAATCATTTCCCAGATTTAGAGCGAGCCGCCGAAGAAGTAGGACTCAAGCGCTTACCATTAAGCCTTGATGAGATTGTCGCCATCACCAAGCAAATGGGTTTGCAGATCAAGTGGTTTAGAAAAACTCCGTTAGCGGTTTTACAAGAAATGGGCATCAGTGAAAGCCATGTGGTGACTTCTTTCTTTGATCCGCCAAGTACAATCTACATCAACCAAATCATGAAGGCCCAGCCACAACGGTTGAAATACAATCTCGCGGTGCATATTGGTCACACGGTTTTACACGACAAAGACGGCATGAAAAACGTCTTGGTCACAGGACGAAATGAGATCTCGCCCTTACAAGCGCAGAACGCGAAACTGCAATCATCGGGGATGGATGCTCAGGATATTTTGTACGCATGGCGGGACTTCGAATGTAGCTTTTTTGCGGGCGCACTGCTTTGCCCAAAAGTTCCATTTCGACAAATGCTAGATCGTAATGGCTACGAAATTAATACCGCACAACTAGCGGGTGTTTCTGAATCCGTCACCATGCGCCGTATGACGGCAGCATCGCCTTATCCGCATTGGCATTATTTTGATGCCTACGCTCCGGGCAAACTTAAAGCCGTGTATCGTGGTAATGGCATTCCACTGCCTTGGGGCAATATGAGTATGGTGGAAGATCCTTGTCAGCACTGGTCTGTGTTTCGCAAAATAAGCGAACCAAGCACGGGCACTTCTGCACAAATATCGATTCTTAATGTCGGCGACGAGCCGCGGATTTACGCTTGTGAATCGATCAAAGTACAAGATCTTGCAGGCAACAATCACGTACTTTGCTCCGGCATCGATTTGAATCCTGCCATTGATGCCCAAGGCAAAGACGCCCTCTCCATCGCGGCAGATCTACGCGAAGCCTGCGTCACCAAAGGCGGTTCCTCACAGATCCCAAGAAGCATCAAAAAAGACCTAATGAGCGTAGCGAAAATACTTAACATTAATTGGATCGAACGCGGCATAGACAACGATGCTCGGTTGATTTGCTCTCGAGGCGCAGTATGCCCAAGGAAACCGAGTTGTTATCAACAATGCGAGAGAGCATAGACTTATCAGATTAAAAAGCGATGTAGTCTAAGCCAAACTTTGTGGTGTTTTGCTAAAGCCATTAGCACTTTCACTGCTAATGGCTGGCACTTAGTATCAGGTCAAAAAAGATAATCACCCTTTCGATAGTGGAAAACCATGCATTTTTGCTGTCCATACCACGATCATTGAGCTTATAAGCAAGGCTAACAAGGCTGGCGAAAAAGCGCTGACACCAAATTGCTCGAGCAGCACTCCCCCAATCAATCCACCACCTGCAATAGCAATGTTCCAAACAGTCACCAATATGGATTGAGCAACATCCACTGTACTTCCAGCGGCCTTGGCGAGTGCAGTTTGAAATAGTGTCGCTGAGCCACCAAACGCCAACCCCCATAAGCCAATCGCAACATAAACAACGAGATCCATATCAGCAAATATACCTAAAGCCAGCACAGCTAAACCAAACAAACCAGTAAAGGCCAGAGTCATTGCTCGCAAATGACTGTCAATAAACACACCCACAATCCAGATACCAAGCAGTGACATTATGCCAAAAACCAATAATACAAAACCTGTACGCTCAGCCATATCAACTACTGCTAAAAACGGGGCGATATAGGTATACAGAATATTGTGTGCCAGCACAAAAGTTAACACCACAAACAGCACAGCACGTATGCCAGGTAATACAAAAACTTGCTGCAATGAATATCGTTTATTTTTAGCGGAACCAGAAAAATCGGGCACTTGGAAACATATCCAAACCATCAAAATCAACGCCAGTGTGCTCATTATGCCAAAACAAGTACGCCAACCCACTAACGTACCAAGGAAAGTGCCCGCCGGAACCCCTAATGACAGCGCTAAGGGTGTGCCCACCATAGCAATAGCAATGGCGCGGCCCTGCTGATGTTCAGGTACCATACGCGAAGCATAACCAGCTAACAACGCCCACAACAAACCCGCTGCCATGCCTGCTAGAAAGCGCCCCGCCATTATTAGGACAAAGCTAGTAGACAGCATTGTAATTGTATTAGCGACCACAAAACCGGCTATCGCGGTCAGTAATAAAGGTCTTCTTCTGAGCCCTTGCGTGGCGGCAGTCAGTGGAATTGCAGCCAGCAAAGAGCCGATGGCATAAACAGTCACTGTCTGCCCAACCCATGCCTCAGAAACACTCAATCCTAGTGCCATCTGCGGCAGCAAACCGGCCGGCAGCGCTTCCATTAGGATAGTTATAAAAGCCGCCATAGCTAGCGCCAGCAATGAAGTCAGCGGTAGACGATCTTGTTTAGTCTCCTTCATAGCGATGTCTCCAGCGCGCCATAGATTACATCACGCATTTCGGTCACGAAACGGCCAGACATACCTTCAAATTGCGTATTCGTAAAAGCCACCACACTGAGTCCTTGAACATGATCGACGAACCACGAATGTCCGTAGGCACCGCCCCAGCGCCAAGTTCCTAGGGATTCTGGCGAAGCGGCCAATAGTGCATCTCGCAAGACTGAAAAACCTAGACCGAAACCGAAGCCCGGCGCATTCGGCAATTCCAATCCGTTAGTCTGATCCCGCCCCATTTCAGCAATCAGCTCATCAGGTAATAGCTTGCCTCCACCTTGACGTAACGCTTCCAACAGACAGAAGAAGTCTCCAGCTGTACCCGCCATACCGGCTCCGCCAGAAGGGAATGATTGAGTATCAAAAATGCGCGCTGGACTGTACTTAATACCTACTGCGCCATCAAATGGCGAGACTGTTTCCCCTTCCGTTAACCTATGTGGACTAGGTGTATCGTTCACATAAGCGACAGCCACTCGCTGCGGATTATTTGTCACAAAACCCGTATAATTCATACCCAACGGACCGGTTACTAACTGACGAACCGCCTTATCCAGTGGCGCTCCTTGTATACGTTCGATCAATGCCCCCAAAACATCCGTTGCTAACGAGTAGCCCCATGCCGTTCCCGGTTCGTATATTAATGGCACGCTTGCGATGCGTCGCAGATTTTCCTCCAAGCTAATGCCAGACGCATCCATCCCATCTGACACACCCGCCATTGCGTATGGGCTATTTTCGTCGGCTTCGAAGAAGCGGTAACTTAAACCGGCCATATGACTAAGCAACTGTCGGGCGGTTATACGAGCTGTTCGGCCATCGGCTAATCGAGGCTGAAAATCAAGCTTCCAGATACCAATATCTTCATCTAGCTCAAGTCGGCCTTGTGCTACCAGCACCAATGCAGCGACAGAGACAATAGGCTTGCTTACAGAAGCCAGCCTGAAGACCGTATCAACAGTCATCGGCCTAACAGCCTCGCGGTCAGCAAAGCCTGAAGCCTGTTGATGGATCACCTCCCCATGTTGGCTAACCAGAACAACAGCACCAACCAATCGCTGCTCATCCAAGGCCCGTTGAACAACGCTTTGAATGTTAGAAGAAAAACCTCTAAGCCAAGCGCTTTGAGGCAAGAGATATTTGTGAGTTGTCATAGAAAATCCTCGGTTCATATATGAACGGGGATCATATAAACTCACAGATTAAAGAAAAAGTAGGCTGTAGTTACTTTGTATGCGGAGCATTGTGTCCGCAATTAAAATCATGAACCGGAGGTAACATGGATAGCTTGAATGGCTTTATCGTATTTGTGCAAGTAGCCGAGAAGCGTAGCTTCGTTGCCGCAGGTCGAGAGCTGGGCGTGTCAGCTTCTGCTGTTGGAAAGAGTGTGGTGCGACTAGAAAAAAAACTCGGTGTCCGACTATTTCACCGCAGTACCCGTAACATCACACTAACCGCCGAAGGTACTTTATTTTTGGAACGCTGCCGCCGTATTCTGGCCGAAATAGAAGCGGCAGAACTCGAACTATCTCAATCTAAAGAGACACCCCGTGGACGTTTGCGCGTGAGCCTGCCACTAGTTAGCTCACTGGTATTGCCCGTATTAGGTGACTTTATGCGTCAATATCCAGAAATTGAACTTGATCTGGACTTCACCGATCGCATGGTAGATGTCATCGAAGAAGGGTTCGACGCAGTGGTGCGCACCGGCGATCCTGTTGATTCACGTTTATCAGCCAGACGACTCGGTTCATTCCAGATGAGGCTAGTCGCTTCACCTGATTACCTCAACAACCGTGGCATTCCAAAATCGCCAATAGACCTATTGCAGCATAGCTGTTTACACTATCGATTTCCCAATAGCGGCAAATTGGAAACATGGGCACTGCAACAAGAGCCAAATGAAGCAGAGCTGCAACTTCCGACATCCATGATTTGCAATAACATAGATACTCGTGTGTGCTTTGCGCTACGGGGATTAGGTATCGCTTATCTACCTGATTTTTCTATTCGGGAACCTCTTTTAGATGGGCGACTCTGTACAGTTTTAGCCGACAAGGTAAAACACACCGGCGTCTTCCATATACTGTGGCCAGCCAGCAAGTACCCATCGCCAAAAGTACGCGCCTTAGTGGATTTTCTATCTACAAGAGTATTTCCGCCTAAGAAAATAAAAGGCTAAAGTAATTATGTTGACTTAGGGGCAATATGATTATGAGATATCCGCGATGTATAGCTTTAACAGCACCTTAATCCCGGAAAACAGACCTTATCTTTAAGCTCATATCAAGACTCGAAAACCGTGGCTAACACTTGTTGGCCACTACACTGATCTTCGTTGATAATTTTGGGCACTTAAGCGAGGCCACTATATGGAATCTTGTCTTTTGGGATGGCGAAACAGTTATTTGGCCAAAGGCTAAAATATTAGATGGCACTATGATGAGCATCGTTCAACGACAATTGGAACATATAAACATTCCACAACGTCACGAAGCAATCACACTCAAACGTCTTAGAGAACTATCAGGTGCAGCGGTAATGAATTCATGGACCCCAGGGATATCAATCAGCGCCATTGGCTCAGTTACGATAGCAGAAGCAAAGCCGTTTATCCGCTTACTTCATGAAGCCTTCGAGGCTGAGCCCGCCGACACAATTTAAAGGTACTTCACTTACCTGAGGTCATAGGATTAGTGTGCTAACCAAGTACTCTTCCCCCTATTTTTAGTTAAATTAATTCCCAAACACAAAAATAACGCGCATGCAGCAAACCCTGCAGCCAGCCAGAGATTGGCGGTCAAGCCGAGTCCATCTACGGCTTGACCTCCCGCCCATGACCCCAATGCAATACCAATATTGAAAACGCCCACATATAGCGCAGTAGCAATTTCCATAGCGTGCGGGGCGGCTTTCATAACCCAGGTCATTAAGCCGACTGACACGCCGCCGTAGGCTAAACCCCAAACTAATAACACCACACCACCACCGATGTGGGAATCACCGACGGTCAGAAACAGCACAGGCGTTAACAATAACCCCAGCGAAATAGCCATTAATGTTAGCCCCGTGCGGCGAGCCGCAACCATACCAGCGAGAAAGTTACCGATAATGCCGGCGATGCCGTAGGCAAACAACAGTGCGCCAATCCATTGCGTTTCAAATCCAGATACTGACAACAACAACAACGGACGCACAAAGGTAAAAGCCATGAAGTGACCAGCAACCAGAAACAGTGTAAGGGTAAGCCCGACTTGCAGCTTGCGGTTGCCAAGCTGTTTGCAGAACGCGTTGTATGTAGCCGAAGATACCACTGGCAACTTTGGCATGAAGGCAAGGTTAAACGCCAGCACCACCCCGCTGAATAATGCCATACTACCGAAAGCCCAACGCCACCCAGCAAAGTCACCCACCCATGCTCCGAGCGGCACCCCCATCACAGATGCGGCTGCCACCCCGCCAAAAATGATGGATGTTGCCAAACCGATGGAATGAGTAGGAACCAATCGGGCAGCCAGTCCACCAGCGATAGCCCATATGCCCCCCATGCAGAAGCCGACTAATACACGCCCAGCTAGCATCCACCACAGGCTTGGTGCCAATGCCGAAGTGATGTTGGCTATAATCAGCAATCCCAGCAACCCGCACAGAATTCGGCGCCGATCTATGTCGCCAGCAGCCATCACCACGAGTGGCGCGAACAGCGCTGCCAGCAACGCAGGCAGTGAAATCATCAGGCCAGCTGTTCCAGAGGAAATATCCAACGTATCCGCGATTGGTGTCAGTAGTCCAACAGGAAGCATTTCAGTTGTTACCACAGAAAAAGTGGCCAAACTTACAGCAGTAACAGAAAGCCATTGATGCCGCACAGATGTTTCTGCAGCAAACATTGGAGACTCATTCATAGTTTTAATCCTTAAATTAGAGAAATATATTACGCCGTCAGCAAGCGACTTCGAATACTATTGAAGAATACTAACGCAGGCGTATGTGCCCTAAGAATGCGACCAAGAGCACTAACATCCCGGCACAAAGTGCAACAAAAAAACCGGCTAACGCACTACCATCATCGATTACTTGTCCTGCCACCGCAGCACCTAGCGCCACTCCTACATTCAGCGCGGCCAACAACCAGGTCATACCTTCAGTCAATTGGTGCTCAGGCACCAGCCGTTCCACAAGTGACATGGCTACGATCATCGTTGGTGCAAAAAAAACACCTGCCACCAATACAGCGATAGCCAATGTCGATATGCTTCCAACCAGTAGCAAAGGTACGGTAGTCATAGCCGTCGCCAATCCACCCAGCAACAACATACGATGCAGTGGTACCTGCAGTTTTAAGGAACCAAACAGTAAACCAGACAAACAAGAACCGACTGCATAAGCTGACAAAATCAGACTGGCTGCTGCCGGTTTCTCCAGTTGCTCAGCGAAGGCTACGCTGACAATATCGACAGTACCGACGATGAGACCCATTGCCATCATCAACAAGGCCAGTAGCCGAATATCAGCCAACTGAATCACAGATCCGCTACACTCAGTGGAGCCATTTTGTGCTGCAACCATAGGCTCAGTTTCCCGCAGGGCAAGCAAAGCAAAAACACCTATGGGTAGCAGCATCGCAGCAACTAAGGGACCTGCTTGGGGGAATATTGCTACCGACAGTCCCACCGATAACGGAGGCCCAGCGATAAAGGTGACTTCATCGAACACAGTCTCAAGTGAGTAAGCTGTTTGTAAACGTGGCTGTCCTCGATAAATCTCCGTCCAGCGCGCCCTGACCATCGCCGACATGCTAGGCATAGTGCCAACCAGCAAGGCACCGATAAACAAGGTCCAATCAGGTGCTTGCCACCAAGTACTTGCAAGTAAAAGTAGCACGCCGCTAACACTTAGCGCCGTCGCCATAGGGAGTACTTGGCTTTGACCGTAGCGGTCTACCAAACGAGAAATCTGTGGTGATAGTAGTGCGTAAGCAAGCACAAAGGTTGCAGATACAGCTCCAGCTAATGTGTAACTACCGCGGAGTTGCGACAGCATAGTAATAATGCCAATGCCCATCATCGGTAGCGGAATTCTTGCCAGCAGACCTGCAAGGGCAAAACCCTTAGTACCAGGCGCATCGAACAATTCACTGTAAGGGTTAGCCATATCTTTCTCCAGAGTATGGCGCTTGCCATTATGGCTTAGCGCGATGATAATACATACACAGTGTATGAATAAGACTATACATTCATACGCCATGTATGTAAATAATCATTCAGTGCGTATGTAAGTAATAATACGACACACTCATAAGGAGAAAATAATGGTCCGTCGTACTCGCGCCGACATGGAAGAAACACGTGCCACACTGCTGGCAACTGCCCGAAAAGTATTCAGCGAACGTGGCTACGCTAATACGTCAATGGATGATCTCACCGCACAGGCAAGCCTGACCCGTGGCGCGCTTTATCACCACTTTGGTGATAAAAAAGGCTTACTGGTGGAAGTTGTGAAACAGATCGATGCTGAAATGGATCAACGTTTACAACTAATTACCAACACAGCTAAAGATGCCTGGGATGGCTTTCGAAGACGCTGTCATGCCTATCTGGAGATGGCACTGGAGCCAGAAATTCAACGCATAATATTGCGTGACGCAAGATCAGTGCTAGGCGGAGCCTCACCAGACTCGCAACACTATTGTGTTGAATCAATGCGATTACTGATAGACAACCTTATACAGCAAGATGTTGTAACCAAAACTAACTCGCAAGCTCTCGCGTCACTGATTTACGGCAGTCTAGCCGAAGCAGCGTTTTGGATAGCGGAAGGTGATGATGGTAATGAACGTTTGGAACAAGGTATCGCCGCACTGGATTTATTATTGCGTGGACTGCTGGTCAAACAATAGGTTTAGCAAAAGCCTAATTATTTACCACCCCCCGTGTTAGCAAGTGATAATCTGGTGATACTTTCCGAACTGCAGTATCTCGTCATTTGAGAACTTGGCTTTCTTTTATACCGCCACTCCAGACGAGCTACTGGTTTCCTATTTAGGTCGAATACTGCTTACCTAACTACAACCAATCGGTAAAAATGCTTCGCGCAAAACGGTTATGAAACTAACACCTAATAACTAACAGGCCAAAGTCCATCACCAACAATTTATGTCAGCCGTTGTGACCATAGGCGACTAATTTCAGATCCTGAAAAACATCAAAGAGGACTCAAAAACAACTATTTTTCGTCTGTCTCCAAACACTTTTCTACTGCTATTGCCCCAGCTTCAATACGTTTTAACAAGCCCGCTTTTTCTAAATAAATCATATCGTTACAAATGATGTTATCCGACACATTAAATCGCTGCTTTAGTGTCTTAGAGAATACTTTTCCATCCAGTGCTAGCAAAAGCAGTATTGTTTGTTGTCGCTGAATATTTTGCATCTTCCTGTTGCTCATCAGAATACCTCACTTGCCTACTGGCGCAATGACATGTCGCTGTAACGCCTTAATCGTTCGGTCGTTAGCAATATAATGCCAGCCAGCAACAGCAATATCATGGGGAATGAAGCAAAGGTGAATACTTTTGCTGTGGCGCCAAGTATTGGCGGTACGACCATGATGCCGATATAAGCCGTCGCCATAGATAAACCAATAATGGCTTGCGATGCCGATGAGCCAAAACGTTTCGGAGTCATTTGAATGGTGTTCGGAAAGATTGGCGCACAACCTAACCCAATGAATATCAAGCCTATTTTTGCCAACTCATCTGAAAATGGTAGAGCAAGCAAGATGCAGCCGAGCAGGATAATGACAACACCAGAGCGGATAAGGGTTTCTTCTGCCACTTTTTCTGCGATCACTCCACAGGCAAAGCGCCCAACCGTAATGCCTAAATAATACATGGCTACCCAGAATGCCGCGTCTGCTGGAAGTATGCTTCTTTGTGTCGTTAGGTAGCTTGCCGCCCACAAACCAGTGCTCATTTCTATTGAGCAATAGCTAAAAAAAACAACTAACTGCAGTGGGACGCCTTTCATTTTTAGTGCGGAAGCATTTGTCACTAACGGAGCGCTTGTCTCATCACTTCTTACAGAGTTAATGACAAACTTCTTCCACAACGGAAGTGCAGCAAATAATAAAATGACCAGTAGAAATTGCACAATCGCAATGGTTATATAGCCATCACGCCAACCTTCTTTGAGGGCCAAATAATTCGCCATTAGAAGTGGACCAGCGGTCGCACCAACACCCCAGAATGAATGCAGATAATTCATATGCTTGGCTTTATAATGTAATGCAACAAAGTTGTTCAATGCAGCATCCACAGCGCCCGCCCCAACACCTAATGGAATAGCCAAGAACACAAGCGCCCATGCCATGTTGGACATACTAAAGCCAAGTAGTGCCACCGCTGTCAGTAAGACACTTAACGCAACAACTTTTCCTATTCCAAAATAATGAATTGCTTTCGTCACAAAAAGGCTAGAGATCACAGTACCAGCACTGATAATGAGAGAAATAACACCGGCAAATTCCAGTGAGGCATTTAAGTCGTTTTTCATAACTGGCCACGATGAGCCAAGTACCGCATCAGGTAGACCCAAACTAATAAAAGCGATGTAGATAATGAAAAGCAATAGCATGACAGTGTTTACCCGTTTGATTTTTTTTAAAACAATACCGTCTACATGGGTTTATATATAGGTATATACTCTCTTAAAATATAACGATTCTATCAACATCAATTTTACCAAGGCGAGTTCAATAAGTGGTGCTATGCAAATTTATAAGATTGAAACAGAAGAAAATGGCAGAGAGCTGACTATTCACGGTAGTCATGACTTTCCTTGTGGATCTTATGACGAACGTTTTTCACATTTTGTTGGTGGCGAAGTACCGTGGCATTGGCATGATGAAATAGAAGTTGTGTTGGTTATAGAAGGCGCCACCAAAGTCGAATGTATTAATTCCAGTGATATCGTGAAAACTGGAGAAATGGTCTTTATCAATGCCAATACCTTACACAAGCTAACGAACTATGGCACTGAAGACTGTCGAATATTGAACGTGGTGTTCAGTCCAAAAATGCTTGGTGGTGTGGGCTTTGGACTAATTTATAAAAAGCATGTGCTTCCTGTTATCAATAACAAAGAGCTGCTGTTTTATAAATTCTCCGGCGCTAAAGCTTGGCACGAGCAAGTGATCAATGAGCTGGCGACAGCCTTTGAAGTATGGAAAGAGCAAGGTTCTGACCGCGAGTTTTATATGAACATTGCACTAATGAAATTCTGGCATATTTTCTGTACCAATCAGCAAGACATCACCGCGACTCACAACGCGGCAAAGACCAATGAAAAGCGAGTACAATCCTTGCTAAATTTCATCCACAGCAATTATGAAGAACGCATTTCCATTGCCGATATAAGTGAGGCTGCAAACATCAGTGAAAGTGAATGTTATCGTATATTTCGCAACGCTCTGAGTTGCTCACCAAACAGCTATTTATTGAATTATCGGCTGCGGAAATCGGTTCAACTGCTGACCGAAAGTAATAAACAAATCGCAGACATTGCCTACGAAAGTGGTTTCAACTGCTCAGCCTACTTTGCTAAAAAATTTAAACTTGCCTTTAATGTAACCCCTATGCAATTCCGGAAAAATTACAGCGTAACCTTAGATCATCCTTTAGCTAACAATTTTCCCATAACACAAACTAAATCAAGCTAATTTCGCAATAGAAGGCAAGACCCAAAAGCCTGATGATCTTGCCTAGGTTATCAATTCATGATGCTTTTAGCTGTTTTTAAGAGCCTGCCTTTAAGGTTTCAAATCTCAATCCACTTGCGCTTCTATTAGGGAAACCTTTCCAGTAAGTATTGTCTGAATTATCCGTCCCGTTTTTTTCCTTGATATACTTGCCATCATTAGAAACAGGTACTAAATCAAAGTAGCTCGACATAGCAGAATCATGTTTCAAATATTTACCTAGCCATGCCGTAATAAAGTGCGTTGAAATATTGTTCATGCGTACGTTATCCCAAACTGAATCAAGATAATGCATGGTTAAATTAAAGCCTAAATCAGCGTCCACCTTGTTGGCTTCTTCTGGTGGCGCCATCGGTGCGCCTGCATTGTGATTTGCATAGTCGAATGTCAACAATGAACGATCAACACTGGATGCAGACTTCCATAAAGAACGCACTCCGTCTTCATAGCCAACAACGTCGTCCACTGAACCCGCTATAAATAACATGGGAACTCGAATTCCCTTTGTCGTTTCTGAATCCATGAAGTGTCTTTTCATACCTGCAGGAGCAAAGGTGACAGCCGTTTTTATTCGACTATCCGCTAAGGCGAGATACTCTTTGCTTCCACTCAGATACTGGTCTAACGTGCCTTTAGGTGTCGAAAAAAGACCTTCTCGTTGATCCAAGGCATATTGTGTCAAACCACCTCCTACTGTCACTACCGTGCCATATCCGCCCATTGAATAACCAATAATTCCGGTATTATTCACATCCACCAAGTTATACAAAAAGGAGGCTTTGTCCTTTGCTAACTGGCTAATTTGATCCAAGATAAACAGTTGATCTTTGGTTCTATTTACCAAGCTTGAGCTGATCTTGGATAAAGTACTATAAGTCGAATCTGTATGATCAATAGACACCACTACGTAGCCTTTTGAAGCAATATTCTCTGCTATGGGCGCCATTAAAAACCGGTTTCCAGGATAACCGTGGGAAATAATCACCAATGGAAACGCTTTTTCAGTTTTAGCTGGTTTGGCTTCTACAATCGCCTGACCATGTAAGTCGACCTTGGTTTTACCATCTCTGATGAAAGCTTTTATTACTCTAGAACCTGTGGCGTTGGCTAATACTGGATACCAAACTTCAACCGTTAATGGACGATCATAATACGGAAAAGCATCTCCATCTTTTCTGTCATTATCCGTGTTTAAAACGTCGATCTGTTTTTTATGAATAAAATCAATTTGTCTGACACCTACTGTTTGCTCTCCATAAGCTGCAAGCTCAGGGGCATCGGCTCGAATGGTATCAATTCTATTTTCTGCTCTTACGGCAGAAAATGGGATACAAGAAGCAACCAACAACGTTAAGGTACATCGGGTCATTAGCTTATTTATCATTACAACTTTCCTTATTATCTTTATTGTTTTTGACGTTTAAAAAGCTCACCTAAAAGCGATTATTGTATCTTTAAGCAGTGCTTAGGTAATCGATTAACTAATGAAGTATAAACAGGTCAATCCATTATTCTC
Organism: Marinomonas polaris DSM 16579; assembly: GCF_900129155.1. Lineage (GTDB taxonomy): Bacteria > Pseudomonadota > Gammaproteobacteria > Pseudomonadales > Marinomonadaceae > Marinomonas > Marinomonas polaris. The sequence goes on along the minus strand of NZ_FQVF01000008.1, from coordinate 113,098 downwards.
AAGTACTAAAACTTACTTATGACGACAAAACCTTTTCCTCGCTTGTTGCTCCCACCAAACGAAGATAAAATCTTGACTCTTAAATACCTCCTTTAGGGAAACTACATGCCACCAAGCCAGCGCCGAAAACAAAAGCACACTACCAACAGCAGGGTGTCTTTAGCTATGGTGGCGGCTCATGCCAAAGTGTCGACAGCAACCGCTTCTCGTATCATCAATGGAATTACGAACAAGGCGTCAGAGCAAACTATTCTGCAAGTCAAAAAAACGGTTGAGGAACTCGGCTACAGACCAGCAAGTATTGGCAGAGCATTAAGATGCCAGGAAAGTCGTATGGTTGGGGTATTAGCCGCTAGTTTGGCCAACCCTACGATGTCGGCAATTGCTTCATCAATAGAGTGGGCGTTAAGGGATGAAGGCTATATTATGTCCTTGTGTGATACTCATGAAGAGGCAAAGATACAAGACGAATATTTACGAGAAATGCAGTCTCAGCTTGCTCGTGCGGTTGTCATCATTGGCGCGGTGCAAAGTGAGCTTTTAACTGATTACCGTAACAGTGATACGACATTGCTCTTTATTAATCGCCCCGCACCAGACCAAGAGAATAGCTACTATGTTGGCATCAATAATTACCAAGCCGGTGTTGATGTCGCAAATTTACTTCTACAGCATGGAAAGAAAAACATTGGGATCATTCATGCATCACTTAACTTTACTGCTGCGGCGGAACGACGCAGAGGTCTGCTAGATAGGTTGTCAGAAGCAGGCATTTATCCCGATGATGTCCCTCATGCTCACATAGAAGGGCTTAATCATCTTGAGGTCGGGTATAAAAGTATGCAAACCTTTTTAGACATGCTCAAAAGGCCGGATGTCATTGTCTGTCTAAGCGATATGCTAGCCTATGGAGCATATCGTCTCACTCAGGAAGCAGGACTAGACCCAATTAAAGATATGACCTTTTTCGGCTTTGACGATAACCCGCTTAACCCTTGGATCGCTAACTGGCTAAACTCTATCGGCGTCCCAGCTAACCTATATGGACCAGCTACCGTTGCCGCCTTAAAAAACATATGGAGCCATTCCCCACCAACAGAGCCGGTCTACCTTCCACATCAATTTCGTTTGAATAAAGAGTTTTTTCTTCTACCACTGAAGAAATAAGCTGTTTCATGGCTAACATAATGCTTCTATACCCTCAGGTAAGCAGTAATTTTTGCTTTTACATTAGAGCAAGCCGTTTAACTTAACGTATTGCAGCAACATGATGGTTTTTCCATCTTTAATCTCACCAGAATCGACCATAGAGCAGGCTAGCTGAAAGTCTAATTCAAGCACTTCTATATTTTCTTGCTCATGCTCAAGGCCACCACCATCAGATACCTTCATGTTGTCTGAATACTCAGCCACAAAAAAGTACAGCATTTCCGTGACAGAACCTGGCGACATATAAGCTTCAAAGACTTTTGTTACGTGTTCAACTTTAAAGCCTGTTTCCTCTTCCGTTTCTCGTTTTATGCAATCTTCGGGATTATCTTGATCTAATAGACCTGCACAAGACTCAATCAGCATTCCATCATGATTACCATTTACGTAAGTGGGTATTCTGAATTGTCGAGTCAACACTACGGTCTTTTTTTCAATGTTATAGAGCAGAATCGTTGCGCCATTGCCTCTATCGTACGCCTCACGCTCTTGATATTGCCACTGACCATTCTGGTCTTTCAACTCAAAAGAAAATTTATTCAAGGTATACCAGTTATCAGATAACAGCGTTTTTTCTATGTTACGAATATCCGTCGTACTCATGCTTGCTTCCTTATAAAGTTTATAGCTATTAACAAAAATGATTAAAATCAAAATATAGCAGCACTGGAGCTCCCTGATCTATTCATTCTAATAAAGGGCTTTAAGAAAACGTAGAATGACATCGGTTTACACCTGTCACAAATATCATGTAACACCTAATCGACATAAAAATGCCATTTATCCTCAATCAGCCCTATCGAAAAAAGCCTACAAGTATTAAAATCAGCGCAAATTCCCCTACCCTTAGTTAAGGATCTCTCATGACTTTGTCGACCGGTCAGGCTACTAATGTCGTCGTTGTTAGTAACTCTTCCGATAATCCGTTTGCTATTGATGTCGCTTATGCAATGGGTCAACACGAAGACATCGCTGATTTGATCAGTATGAAACAGTTCATGAACTCCGAATTCTGCCCACGTTTTATTTCTGACGAAGCAGATTTCGATAACATTGGCCGCAAACTCAAGGGTAAGGCTGTCATCATAGTTAGTACTGGCAGTCATGTAAAAAGTCGCCAAGAACTAGCGATGTCTAACCTGATTATCGCTCGTGCTGCAAAAGAAAATGGTGCCGACCGCGTTATTTTGGTTGAGCCAGACTTATTCTACAGCGCACAAGATCGTGGCCCTCATCAGAGCTTAGGCGAAACCAGTTTTGAACGTGATATCCAAGACGTTAAAAAATTCGATGGTCAGCCTTTCACTGCTAAGCTTTATGCTCAGCTATTAAAGCTGTCTGGTGTGGATACTGTGATGACGATTCACAACCATTCCGATTCTGTGCAAAAGATGTTTACTGAAGTGTTTGAAGGCGACTTCCATAACTTAATCCCTTATGAGATTTACGCCCATTACTTGTTGAATTCAAACATCCTGAACTACGGCGAAGACGGCGAAGGGCTTGTTCTTTGCGCACCAGACAAAGGCGCACGCGATTTCGTTAAAGAGATGTTCAAAACTCTAGGTCTCAGCAAAGCTAAATTCATCATGCTTGATAAAGACCGTACCGCTGAACGCAAAGTAGAAATCACTCTGCATAAAGAAAGCGAACACACTTTTGACGGCTTAGACGGCGCAAGCATTGTGTTGTTCGATGACATGGTTCGTACCGGTTCTACCGTGGTAAAATCGTGCCAATTCTTACAACAAATCAATCCTGAACGTATGGTGTTTGCGGTATCGCATTTTTATGCCAGCGACGAAGGTCGTGAGCGTATGGCGCATCCAGCGATTGGCGAGATTTTAACACTAAATACCTTACCAACGATTTTGAATCGTGATGAACAAGGTCGTTTACGTAAGAAAATGGTCGTATTAAAAGTGGAAAAATGGCTTGCTCAAGAGCTTTGCAACATTCTTGATTTGCCACAAACTCACGAGCCAAACCCTTACAAAATCGATATGTCGTCTAAAAACCCACGTTTTAAACGCAAAATTTGGTTCAGTGAAGAACTGTCTGAATTGAAGGGCTAGAATTAAACACTGTTCAAGTAAGTATTCAAGAATATAAAAATGCCGCGATCACGCGGCATTTTTATTTCTTTTGCTCAATTTTATTGGTTAAGCACGAAAAGCTAATAAAAGAATGTCTTTGATTTTACGATCTATTTCTACTTGTGCCGACTCAAAATCCGCTCGTTCTACCTTGTACAAGAAAGGCTGAACACCACGTAATTTCTTGATCGCTTGTGGGTCTTCAGCCAACAACACAGCAACATAAGAGAACGCGTCGTAATAAGGAAAAGCTTGCTCACGCAATGCGTTCAAGTACGAGTCAACCGACTCTTCTCCGAACACTTGCTTGATAGCAGTAATCGCACCAAAAACAGCGACTCCTTCACACAATGCTGGCGTTTTAGCACCTTCAAAACCAACAGGATATTGACCACGTACCATTTCTTGAATTACATCAGCCAACAACATGACATCATTACTGAATACTCGAGCTGGCATCTGAATCTTATAACGATATGGTTCATCAGCATGTTCAAATACAGCACTTGGTTTAGCGATGTCATCACTGACTTCAAAACCATCAAATTTGGCTTCGACAACGGCTTCACCAAAAAGAAACTCTACCGCAGGCAACCAAGCCGCACGTAATTTCTCTAATTTATTCACTTCTGTTGAGTAAGTGTCTGCCACAACCTCATCCTTATTTATTCTGAAAGAAACAGAGCATCAGACCTGTGATCAAAACACTCTTTTAGATAGGCGAAACCTTACCATAATGGAGAAGATCAAGCAGGAAAAATTCGACGATAAATACTTAGATTCAGTGAATAACAATGGTATTTAGATCAATGAAACAGAAGAAAATAACTTACGGATCTTATCTTAGTTGGCTATCTTTACTGCCTGCACGATTATACAAAGCAGAGCGGCCTTTCTTCTCTTGCTCGGACTGGCATTTAATGCACAAACGCACTCCCTGAATGGCTTTGCGCCGAGGCTCAGGAATCACAGCATCACACTCTTCACAATGGGTCAGGCTCTCCCCTTTTGGCATGCTATTTTTTGCACGCTCCACTTCAGAGTCAACCGTTGCGTCTATTTGATCTTGCACCGCACCATCTTGCGCCCAACCACTAGCCATAAGCGAGCCCTCTTCTTTATATTTGCCTTATCGATTACTCAACAATATTCCGCCGCCCATAGTGATAAACAACCCGCCAGTTATTTTGGTGATTTTGGCTTCCATGTTTTTTAGCGAGAAACGTTTTCCTAGACGAGCAATACCAAAAGCATAGCCGATATGTACGCTGGTAACGATAGCGCAGATAGTAATAAACATAACCGAAAACTGTTGATACGCAGGCGACTCTAGGGTTAAAAACTGAGGCAAGAAGGCGGACAAAAATATCAGTGTTTTTGGATTACTTGCAGAAACCAAAAACGCTTCTCCAAACAGCGCAAATCCCGTTTTAGTCGAATTAGTTACGGCTGTATCATCTATAGCATCAAAAGTTGATTTCTTTTTGGATCTCAAGGCTTTAATACCAAGGTAAATCAAATAGCTTCCGCCTAATATTTTCATCACCAGAAACCAGACTGGCAATGTTTCTAAGAGTGCACCAACGCCCAAGGCAACCAAACAAACAATCAAAAATTGGCAGGTCAAATTACCAAAAATCGTAATAAAGGCAGATTTCCAACCAAATTGAATACTATTTTTAAGCACTAATAATACGTTCGGCCCTGGCGACAGTGTGGTCACCAAGTAAGCTAAGAAAAACAAAGTCCATAGATGGAAGGTCATAGTTTGCTCCTAAATTTGTTGTTGAATAAAGCCTGCATTTATTATCTTCTAATGTGTTCCGAGCTACGTTGCCTTTCCCGTAAATACAAGTACAAAGGTAATCCGCAGGACACTCCAACACTTAACGTTCCAACTATTGCTATAAATCGCCACTTAACTTGGTTCTTTTGGCCATCATGAACAATAAAACCCAATAGTGTGATTGCTGCAACAATAACATCTAGCCATGCAAAAATACTGATAGGATTAGCCATTGCTTCAATGTAGAACTGTGGTAGATCTAAACCATTTTGCAGCAGCCAAGGAACAAAAGCCGCATAAGGAATAAGTGTCCCAATAATTGCTAAACCTAAATAAAACATTAGCATTGCTATACCTCCGTGTATCTCTTATTAATTTTTAATCGCTGGCAATGGGTGTTTAAACACAGATTTAAAATAATATAACAAAGAGAAGTCCCTTTTATCTCAACTTTTCTTATGTAAACAGAATATTTCGTTACCTATTGGCAACATCATTCAATTTACCCTAACTGTGGGTATGTTAGAATTCTCGCTTCCAGCCGCAAGAGCGGTGGTTTAGAGAAGACTATTTTGTAAGGTCTTTCATACTCATATACTTTTTTGGAGACAACACCATGCGTTCATCGCTTAAAATGGGATTAGCCGCACTTGTTGCCGCAATACCAGCTCTTGCATCTGCTCACCCAGGACACGAACACTCAACCAGTTTCATGACAGGCTTCATGCACCCTATGGGTGGCTTGGATCATTTATTGGCTATGCTAGCCATTGGCCTTTGGGCTGCTAGCCTTGGCGGTCGTGCTTTGTGGGCTGTGCCTGCGGCTTTTGTTGGTACTATGTTGGTTGGTGGCGGTTTAGCTGTTGCTGGCGTTCAAGTTCCTTTCATCGAGCAAGGTATTGTCTTGTCGGTGATTCTAATGGGTGCTTTATTAGTTGGCGCTGCACGCTTTCCTGTTGCGGTTTGTGCCGGCACTGCAGGATTATTTGCTCTTTTCCACGGCGCAGCGCACGGCTTAGAAATGCCACTGGATGCTAACGGTGCAGAATATGCATTGGGCTTCGCTGCTGCAACGGCGCTGTTGCATGTTGCTGGTATCGGTTTTGGTATGGCGGTTGCTCGCTTCCAAGCACCTATCGTGACTCGCGTAGCAGGTAGCTTCATTGCTATTGCTGGATTGTTCCTAGCAATGGCATAGCGCCTATCAGCCACTGTTTTATTAATCCTTAAAACAGTGGCTACTCTTCCTTTACCAGTGAGTTTTTTCTATTTATTTATCCTCGTTAATTCCCATCATTTAAGCCTTACAAAAAAACTAAATACTAATAAAGAATTTATCTGTATTATTTTCGGTATATTTTTTATCAAGTGAAGGATCGTTAGTTGAAGAAAGCAGAGTTTAAGCAGCCTTCCGCCTTATTTTTTTCATTAATTGCTTTCTTCATTATTGCTTTTTGTGGCGGCTATTGGACTCAGTCAACAAACAAATCCATAGTGAATCAGCAGCAGTCTCTTTTAAGTGGCATATCTCGTACTCAGGCCTCAGTTTTAGAACGCCGTCTTTCATCATCCTTTACCTCCGCACAGATTCTAGCTTATGAAGTAGAGCAAAATAATGGCAATGGTAAATGGTTTCCAAATTATGCCAGCAAACTAATCGAGTCAATTGGTGGCATTGAAAACCTTCAACTTGCGCCAGATGGCATCATTTCTGATATATACCCGCTTGAAGGAAATGAAACCGCCATCGGGTTTGATATTATCTCGACACCCAAATTTAAAGATGAAGCGATGCTCTCGATTAAGAATCATCGAATATTCGTAATTGGTCCGGTTGCCTTAGTGCAAGGTGGTGTTGCCGTTATTAGTCGAGCACCTATTTATTTACATAAAGGTACACAAAGAGAACTTTTTTGGGGATTTGCTTCAGCTGTTATTTATTTAGATAACTTATTAGAAGCAACGCAATTGAAACAGTTAGAAAGCGAAGGATATCAATACAGCCTTTCAAGAAAGCATGCTGCGACAAAGGAAATCATCGTATTATCCTCTTCTCTTACCCCACTTTCAGATATTCAAGCCTCGACTAATCTTATCCTACCTGTTGGTACTTGGACGCTAAGAATTAGTAGGGCATTAGACGCTCAGTTAAAACAGCGCAAGATAACAGGTTATGCCATCAGTTTTACTGTGGCATTTTTACTCTCTATAGCGTTGTATGCCATTCTAATCCAACCTTTAAAACTCAGAAAGCTGGTCAAAGAAAAAACCGCAGAACTTCAAGAACTCGCCTATAAAGACCCGTTAACTGGCTTACCAAATCGACGTTTTTTACAAGATAGCTTGCCCAGAATTCTGTACAACAACCAGAGACGTAAACGTATATCTGCCTTTATTTACTTTGATCTAGATAACTTCAAACGTATTAATGACACGATAGGCCACGATGTTGGCGATCAAGTACTTGTTATTGCCGGAGACAGATTAAATAAACTAAAAGGCATCTCTGATCTTGTTGTACGCTTGGGCGGTGACGAATTTGGAATCCTACTGGGAGATATTGGCGATGACAAACAAGCCGGTGAACAAGCAAATCGAATACTAGAGAGCATTAGAACGCCCATTAAAATGGATTCACGAGAGTATATTTTAAGCACGTCATTGGGTATCGCGATGATTCCAGAGCATGGTTATGACCTTGTTACCATCATGCAAAATGCCGACATGGCACTATATCAAGCCAAGCTAAAAGGTAAAAATCAATACTCTTTTTATACTGAAAGAATGAAAATCAGTACGCACAATTTAATTAAAGCGGAAGAGGACTTAACCCGTGCGTTGCAACGAAATGAATTTGAGATGTACTATCAACCTCAGTTTGACCTTCATACCAATCATGTATTTGGTGCTGAAGCTCTAATTCGCTGGAACCACCCAGAAAAAGGTCTAATTTTCCCTAATGACTTCATCCCTCTCGCTGAAAGCACAGGGCAAATTGTTAAATTAGGTTATTGGGTTCTAGAAAGTAGCATCGCTTATCTGGCACAACGAAAACAGGAAGGCAGACCTGATATTCTATTGCATATCAATCTTGCTTCGGAGCAATTATCAGATCCTCACTTTGTTATCCTAGTTCAAGAGCTGCTTGAAAAATATCAAGTACCTACTCATTTAATTGGTTTTGAAATCACTGAAACCTCTATTCTTGAAGACATCCATCTCGCTAGATATTTGTTACAAACACTAAAAGAAATGGGTATTTGTATCGCTATTGATGATTTTGGCACCGGCTATTCATCGCTATCTCAACTTAAAAACCTTCCAGTAGATTTGCTAAAAATTGATCGCAGTTTTGTGATGGATTTAGAGAATGACCCGGATGATCGAAAAATCGTCGAAGCAATCATTGCAATGGCTCATAAACTCAATATCAAAGTATTAGCTGAAGGTGTAGAAACCAGAGAGCAATGGAAAATGTTGGCAGAATTCCAATGTAATTTTGGCCAAGGTTACTATGTAAGCAAAGCAGTAACGGCCGATGAGTTCAATCAAGGAACGCCAATTGTTCATAAAGATTAGTGTGTTTTTCACTATTTATTGAAAGTACTACTTATAAGAAGTACTTCTTTTTCCTTATCAACTAAGAACGCCTAACCTAAAATACTCGACATAAAAAAAGCCTCAAGTATTAGATACTTGAGGCTTTCAGATAATACACAAAACATCGCTACATTAGGAAGCTAGACAAATCGCACGGCCATGGTTATGTACTTCAACCAATTCTTTATGCAAGCTGCAGATGGCTTTTTCGTAGTCTTCTTCATCGACAACAAACTGCATATCTACCTGACGCATAGATTGGTGCATAGCCAATACGTTGACGTTTTGCTCTGCAATGGCTTTTACCGCCTTCGCTAGCATACCTGTGGTTTTCATATCGCTACCAATGGCAGAAACAATTGCTACTTTACGTTGTGTAATTTCAGCATCGGCAAAGCGCTCATGCAATACTCTCATGACACGCTTCAAGGTTTTCAGGTTGATCGCCAAATAGTGTGTAATGGTGTTCGCATTAATATCTTTAGCGATAATATGAGCGTGAAACTGTCTTAATACTTTAAGAATATCCACATCAAATTTATCAATATCACCGGCCATGTCTTGATCGAATAGTTCTACGGCAAATACACCACGACAACCTGCAATGATCTCTACACATGGCGCATCACTTACGTAATCACCGGTGATAAGCGTACCTGTATGTTCTGGCTCAAAAGTATTTTTCACACGCAATGAGATACCACTTTGACGCAAACCTTTTGCTGCTTTGGGATGGATAGCTTCCATACCAAGATTAGCAAGCTGATCGGCTACATCGTAGTTGGTTCGACCAATTGGCACGGCCTTGCTTTCACCAACTAAACGAGGATCGGCACTGCTTAGGTGGAATTCTTTATGAATCACAGCTTCATGAGCTTCAGTCAAAACCGCAATTCGGCTGAACGTCATTTCACTATAGCCACGATCAAAAGTAGACATCAGACCTGTTTCGCTGTGAGCATAACCTGTAGCGATCGGAAGTTCTTTGCTCAAATCAACGTCTTTAAATGCATCTAAGATACGCTCATCAAGCGACATGTGGCTTGGGCTATTCCAACCAGTCAAGTCAACGAAAACAGCATTCACGCCATCGCGTTGTAACAAGTGTGCTGTATTCCAAGCACTGTGCGCTTCACCAAGACTGGCAAGCATTTCTCGTACAGTAGCAAGATGCTCGCTAATCGAAAAATGACCGTGCTGACAAAGGCGATGTAGGTCTTCAAGACACTCTTGTGCTTCTTGCAAACGGCTATTTAAAAATGCGTCTGCTTTATGGCGCAATTCACCCGCTTCGAACAAGCTATGGTTAATTTCTAACATAGCCGTGCGAACATCTTGTAATGCTGGGAACCAGTTGTTTTGCTTACGCTCTTGAGCGAATAAAGCAAATACACCAGCATCACCCGTTTTCTTGTGCTCTAACAGCTTATCGGTCATACCAGCATAAGCAGAAACAACAAAAACACGTTGGTACATGTTGTTCACTAAAGTGGGTTTGAAAATTATATTATCTCTAACTGAACGGTAGTCACTCATGGACGTACCGCCAATTTTTTCAACTGTATGTTGTCCCATCATTTTTCCAATATGTTAAGGGGCTAAAAGCCAACTTATGCCGAAATCCAAAACTGCCGCTATATTGTCATAAGGTTGCGGAAAATTTAAGCATTAATCGCTTTTTTTAAGCGCTTTAATCGACTTCCTAGCCGCGATGTATTCAGGCCTTGGAGTCGTGTTACCAAATGGCAAATCCACACGATTTGACAAGGCGTTGTAGACAAAAAATAAATTCGAACGAGGTGATGATGTAATATTACCGTTTGAACCATGCAAAACATTGCAATCAAACAAAATAATTCTGCCTGGTTGACCGACTGCAGCTTCAATGCCATTTTTTTCAATCAATGACTGTAAGGAAGCATCATCTGGAACGCCTACCTCTTGCGTTTTAAGAGAAGAAAGATAGTTGTTTTCCGGCGTTTCTCCGACACAAGAGATATAAGTAAGATGAGAACCAGGAATCAACAACAAGGGGCCATTGTGGTAATCGTTAGGAGTAAGCGTAATAGACATACTCAATGCTCTCATACGTGGCATACCATCTTCTACATGCCATGTCTCAAAGTCTGAATGCCAGTAAAACTCCTTACCACGAAAACCCGGCTTGTAATTCAAACGCGTCTGATGAAGATAGACCGCATCACCTAAAAGATACTCTGCGATTCGAACTAATCTTGGATCTTCAGCCACGCCCTGAATAAAAGCGTCTAGTTTATGTACATCAAATACTGAGCGAATATCTCCACTACTGGATTCTGTAACGCTTTCTTCGCGTTGCTTGATCTCGCCATCATCACGTAAATACTGCATATGTTTCTGCATATTAATGACTTCTTCGTCACTAAAAATATCATCCAAAAACAAAAAACCTTTCTTTTCGTATTGATCTAAAAGCGCCTCTTCAAGAGGCGCTTTTTGTCGATAATTAGAGTAGATAATAGGATCTTGGCGCTTGATATGCATAGGTTCTGAATAGATTCTGGATGGATATTGATCTTGCTTAATCCCATCAGAACTCAGTGAATCTACACTATTTTTATCAGAAAATTTTGAACTGAAAAGCTTCTGGTTAGACACTTTCTGCTTAGCAACTTTCTGATTAGTAAAGTCATCATATAAATATTCAGATGCTAGAACCGATGACATGATCGCGACTCCTTATTATCTCCTTACCGTTAACGACATGATCTGATAAATAGCTTTCTAGGCTTACTCTAGAATTTCGTAAGCACCTTCTGAGTTGTGTACTTCTTTACCCGTAATTGGCGGATTAAAGACACAAGCCAGTTTCAATTCTTTAAAAGCTCGCAAGGTATGCGCATCATGTTTATCAAGCACATATACAACACCCGGTTTAATATGGTGTTTTTGACCTGTTTCACGGCTTTCTACTTCGCCTTCACCAGAAATGCAGTACACAGATTCAAGGTGATTTTGATAATGCATATCAAAATCTTTGCCTTCATAAATAGTGGTGATGTGGAAAGAAAAACCCATGTTGTCTTCTTTTAATAAGAGACGTGTGCTTTCCCAATTACCATCTGGTGACACAACACGGCGTTCGGTTTTTTCACATTCTGCTAAATCACGTGCAAACATTCTTTTCTCCTTATGATCCGAAGATCGCTTAAATGCCGATAAAGAGTTACCGGAAGAAACTTGAGGTTTTTGACTTACTATTTGCTTCACTCAAGCATGTGACAAAAGCCACCCTCAAAATAAGAAGGCGGCTTTTATAGAAGAGGAACTAGACAGCGATGTCGTAGTTCTCATCAAAGTAGCTTTTTGCTTCTGGCATATCATCTTCTTTGGCGCATACGTCACGAATGGCACGTTCTAGAATATCAATACCTTGTTTTAGATCTTCGTCACTAATAATAAGAGGACAAAGGAATTTCACTACTTGATCATCTGCACCAGAGGTTTCGATCATCAAACCATTTTGGAAACATTTTTTGGTAATCTTGCCAGCTAATTCACCGCTTACACAGTTGATGCCACGCATCATGCCTCGACCTTGAAGTGTGAAGTTACCTTCACCAAATTCATTGACGATGGCTTGTGTACGCTCATGAATATACTCACCTTTACGTTTAATCTCTTTTTCAAACGCATCATCTTTCCAGTAAGTTTCAATAGCTACTTTTGCAGTAACGAATGCAAGGTTATTACCACGGAAAGTACCGTTATGCTCGCCTGGTTTCCAGGTGTCTAATTCTGGACGCATAAGCACAACTGCGAATGGCAAACCATAACCGCTCAATGATTTTGACATGGTAACAATGTCAGGTTTAATACCTGCGTCTTCAAAGCTGAAGAAAGTACCAGTACGACCACAACCTGCTTGAATATCATCGACGATCAATAGAACACCGTGCTTTTTACAAACTGCCTCTAAGTTCTGTAACCAACCAAAGCTTGCAGCATTAATACCACCCTCACCTTGAACCGTTTCAACAATTACAGCTGCAGGTGTATCAACACCACTACTAGAGTCTGACAATACTTTGTCTAGGTATTCAGTTGTTTCAATGCCTTCACCCAAATAGCCATCAAACGGCACGGTAGAGACCCCAGCGCCTAGACTAGTACCCGCTGCGCCACGATGATGTGAGTTACCCGTTACCGATAACGCACCCAAGCTACAACCATGAAAACCATTGGTAAAACTAATAATATTTTCACGACCAGTTACGTTACGAGCTAGCTTAAGCGCTGCTTCAACCGCATTCGTTCCAGTAGGTCCAGTAAACTGCACCATGTACTCTAGATCACGAGGTTCAAGAATATGCTTTTTGAATACTTCAAGAAATTCGCCCTTGGCTTTGGTATGCATATCTAGACCATGTGTAATACCGTCGTCTAGTATGTATTCCACTAATTTTTCTTTAAAGATAGGGTTATTGTGGCCATAGTTCAATGTACCTGCACCGGCCAAGAAATCTAGATATTTGTTACCTTCTTGATCGAATAAATACGCGCCTTGTGCACGGTGAAAAACACGTGGAAAAGAGCGTGCGTAAGATTGTACTTCTGATTCGATTTCGTCAAAAATTTTCATATTGTTATCATCCTTTAAGTTCATAAATAGTAATTTCAGTACGAGGATAGAAAGCAAAAACTGAGAGTGAAAATATGATTTTCTGACTCATCGCATTCCTAACTCGCTGCATATAAATTCGTTGAGTTTGTGAATTCATATGGCTTTTAAATTTATTGGCTTTTTAATTTATTGGAAAAGGGGCCAATCCTAACTAGATGTTCAGTATCGTGCTTTCCTTTGAAATGATCTTGTTTGTCAAACATCACAGATTCTTCTAAAGGAGCCTCTAGCTGGTCAGCAAGACGACGAAACAAAGCCCAAGAACCTTCATTTGATGCCGTAATGCTGGTTTCTATGTAACGCACACCTGAACAGCTGGATCGTTCAAGCAATGATGAAACCATTTTTTTCGCCAAGCCTTGGCCGCGAGCTTTTTCACTAACAGCAACTTGCCAAACAAACAGGGTATCTATTTGGTTAGGAATAATATAACCAGAGACAAACCCCAACATTTCACCGCCTTCAAGGCTAGCCGCGACCGACGTTTCGCTAAAATGGCTAGCTTGCAGCAAATTACAATATACCGAATTGGTGTCTAATGGCGGACAAGATGCCACCAACTGATTTACTGCCATTCCATCTATCGCACTAGGTTTAGTAAACACAATTTTTTCTGAATTCATAATCACATCCATTAGAAAACAAAGCATTATTAACCAGTTAATTTTACAAATCAGGTAACTATAAATAACTATAATGACTGATTTATATGAAGTTAATGTTACTTAACTGATTTTTAAAATCAAATTGATTTGATGTCTAATCATTCTACCTGAAAGCAATATCAAGTCCAGACTTTTATTTAGAGAACTAACCATTACAGTCATAACATTTCCCTTAAAGCTAGACAGGCTCTAGGATGAAAAGCACACACTAAATAGCGAAAAACATCATAAAAGAACATTTTTAGTTGCATATCCGCATCGAAATTCGGAAAATCCCGCCCCTATTCGGAGTTTTGCTTATCAGCATTCATTCATGCTGGTGAAGTGGGAAGCATTGGTATGGGTAAAAAAACCAGCTCCGATCGCTGTTTATATATTTTGCTTTCAATTATTTAGAGATAACTATGACAAATAAAACATCTATCCAAGGCTCGTGGGCGAGTCGATGGATATTCATTTTAGCGGCAACAGGTTCCGCTGTAGGCTTAGGCAACATATGGAAATTCCCTTACATCACTGGAGAAAACGGTGGTGGGGCATTTGTTCTTGTTTATTTGGTTTGCATCTTGCTAGTCGGCATTCCAATCATGATGGCTGAAGTGTTTATTGGTCGTCGTGCGCGCAAAAACCCTATAGACGCTTTAAGTGACGTCGCTGAAGAATCTGGAAGCTCCAAATCTTGGGGGTTAATCGGTTTAATGGGAATGCTGTCTGGCGTTCTTATCTTTTCATTTTATTCTGTTGTTGGTGGCTGGGTACTTTATTACATTAAAGTAATGCTAACAGGTGAAATGAATGGCATTTCCTCTGATGATGCTGGTGCAGCCTTCGGCGCGCTCCTTGCTGACCCAGCAACACTTTTAGCTTGGCATACACTGTTCAGCATTATGACGGTAGTTGTGGTTGCTGCGGGTATCAATAAAGGCATTGAAACTGCGACTCGCATTATGATGCCAGCCTTGTTTGTACTGCTAATTATCCTACTTGGATATGCGATGACCACTGGCGGTTTTGCGCAAGGTTGGAATTTCATGTTCGAGTTTGACTTCAGCAAGTTAACCTGGAACGCAGCTTTGATTGCATTAGGCCATTCGTTCTTTACCCTATCTTTGGGTATGGGCACCATCATGGCTTATGGCTCTTACATGACCAAAGATGCGTCCATCGGTAAGACTGTATTGGCTATCGGTGCACTGGATACGCTGGTCGCTTTGGTTGCTGGCTTAGCTATCTTCCCAATCATCTTCTCTAACGGTATGGATCCTGCGGCTGGTCCGGGCTTGATGTTTATTTCTTTGCCAGTTGCCTTTGGTCAAATGCCTTTCGGTCAGTTGTTTGGTGTTTTATTCTTTGTCTTAGTCGGCGTAGCCGCATGGACCTCTGCGATTTCCTTGCTAGAACCTACGGTTGCCTTCTTGGTTGAGCGCTTCAAAATGAAGCGTATCACAGCGTCTATTGGCTTAGGCATCGTGGTGTGGGGATTAGGCATTGCATGTCTAGGTTCATTCAGCTTTATGTCTGATGTAACCTTCTTCGGCAAAAATACTTTCGATTTCTTAGACTACATTACAGCAAACATCATGCTGCCATTAGGCGGAATTTTCATTGCACTGTTTGCAGGCTGGATCGTTAAGAACAAGTTTGCAAAAGACGAACTAAACTTGTCTGACACTGTATTTAAACTATGGAATTTTTCGATGAAGTTCACCGCGCCAATCGCGGTTGCTGTTGTGCTGTACTTCTTGATAAATCCTATGAAATAACACTTAAATAGTTTAAGTATTATTAATCTAGCTTTAATACAGACACCGAACCCCACTAGCGTACTGTGCCGGTGGGGTTTCTTTTTATAGAGACTGAAAATCTATAGAGACTGAAAATCACATCGATCTTAACGCGTAATTTTCCCCTGCTGCTTGAATTGTCTTACTCAATTCAGACGCAACGTCAGCTTGTTGAACTTTATTCCAAACAATCTCATGAAAATAAAATGCTACGGTATTAATCGCAGGCTCTACGATTGCCACTAAACCACCTACTAACAAACTCCCCGTAATGAGATACGCAACAGAGAATGCTATTGAAAAATGCATAATTGCAAAAGTCATTGTTTTAGCCATGTTGAATCCCCTTCTTTCTTTAGTTTGATTAAAAGAAGAGTAAGTCAGACCAATCTATAAGAAAAATATATTATAGGTATAAATCTAATAGTTTTTTACTTTGAAATCTTCTCCATGAAATCAATCACACCTTCCAACGCCTCAGAGTAGACTTTAACCTTTCCAAGATCCGTTACATCAGAGTTATGAGCAGCCAACCAAAAACTCGCACCAATCACTGCAACTGGCAGCTGCCATTGCTGCATTTGATTAATCAACTCCTCCGCTTTATTGACCAATTCATTTTCACAAAAAACCAATACAGATTGGGCCTGAACACCTTCGACCAAGCTAGACCAATCGTTACTATGCTGTGTATTTGGAACGACACAACAAGACAAACCTTTGTCTAATAAAATAGCTGCAGCCATGAAGCACCAAAGGCTGCGCTGGGAAACTAATCCGGTAATCAACACCTTAGGCGCATTCTTCTGCTGCGTTTTAAAATTACTTACACGAGCGATTAAACACGACAGCACCACTGACTCACAAAACGCCAAGGCAGCACCTTTCCCCAACTGTTCGAAGCTTGGTAACAACCAATCTCGTATAGCGATTTCAGCAGGATATTGAGAAAAAATTTGCTGGTACATCTGCTCAATTTTATCTTCTTGAAAAGCCCTTGCCACTTTTACCAAGGACTCTTGCCATTCCAACCATTCGTTTGACGGAACAACACCATCGAACGTCGCGCCTTTCTCCAGCAAAGCTCGTACCTTACTGACCGCCACACCCTGTTGAATCCAGCGTAATATAGCTTCTACGCGCTGCACATCGTCTTGATCATATAATCGATGCCCCTTGTCAGTGCGCTTTGGCTTTAACAAGCCGTAACGTCGCTCCCAAGCTCTCAATGTGACGGAGTTCACCCCAGTTCTTAAGGATAACTCGCGAATGGGAAAATATTCAGAGCTGTCCAATAGCGCTAATTCATCTAAAGGCTCTTGGTTTTTTGCTTCCGCATTTTGATTTGACTGACTCATACATTTTTCCAATAAATCATCATTCATCTAAGGCAATAAACCCATTGTGACCTAAACTTCTATAACAACAAAAAACCAAACCACAAAAAAACTATACAAATATTTTTTTGTACAAGTAGTTGCTTTTCTTATACGATTTTCTATATTGTATAAGAAAAGCAACATAAACACTGGGAAAAATAAGATGAACACATTAACTACCGGTCAAATTCACACTCCAACCTTTGACATCGCCATTGTTGGCGCAGGTCTGGCTGGCAGCTTGTGTGCGCATTTGCTCTCCCAGTTAGGCCAATCCGTTTGCGTAATAGACAAAAGCCGCGGCAGTGGTGGTCGAGCTAGCAGCAAAAAACTAGAAGGCGACATCAGTTGTGATCTAGGTACACCTTATATTGTCGCCAAACACCCTGACACGCTCGACCTATTCAAACAGCTTACCAAAGAACATGTGGCAGCCCCATGGAAACAGCTTAGTAAAGCGGGCTCACAAGCCTTTGTTGGTGTACCAAAAATGAGCGCCATCACTCGTCACTGGGTTCAAAATGCCAGCTTCATTACTAGCACTCGTATTCACCATTTGGATCAGATAACACAACAAGGCGATGATCAGCCAAACTGGTTATTAAGAGATGATAAATATCAGCCTGTCGTGATTGCAAAAAAAACAATCATCGCAGCGCCAGCGCCACAAGCAGCTTCAATACTGTCTTCACACGAGAAACTAGCCGTGCTGCTACTGAGAGCAAATCAGGCTAGCACGTCTTATCAATCACAGTGGGCTATGTGGTTAGAAACAGAATCTTGCGATTTAAATGCACTGATTGAACCTAAAAACTCCCCAATCAAACGCATGATAAAAGACAACTACAAGCCAATGCGCCACAGTGAAAAAGTCGACCGTTGGGTCATCCATACGGATTCTAACTGGACGAAGCAACATCTAGATTCAGATAAAGAATGGATCACTCAAACTTTGCTGCAAGCTTTTGCCGAAATAACCGAACACAGGATTTTAAAACATAGCGAGCCGCATCGTTGGTTTTTCAGCCGATTTGCCGAAAATAAAGGTAATAATCCCTTTGCTTGGTCTCCTGAGCACAATGTAGGACTAATCGGTGACTGGTTATGCCAAGGCGATGCAGAAGGCGCATTACTCAGCGCAATGTCTCTCATTAATCATATTAAAGATTCAAAATAGAACAATGACGTTGTCCATTGGAGGACTCATCTATGCCGCATTCTCAACCATCACCAGATCAGCTAACACATAAGATTCCTGTCGGAATTAGCGCCTGTTTATTAGGTGAAAACGTACGCTACAACGGTGGACACAGTCATTCCGATTATTGTGACAAAGTACTAAGCCATTATTTTGATTATCAAAAATTCTGCCCTGAAGTTGCTGCTGGATTTGGTACGCCTCGCCCAACACTTCGCTTAGAAGGCAATCCAGACGAACCAAGAATGGTCTTCAGCAAAAATTCTGAAGAAGATGTTTCTGAGGTATTCATGGCGGCATCTAACAAATATTTGGAAAATTTATCGCATTTGGATGGCTACATCTTGATGAAAAAATCTCCAAGCTGCGGTATGGAACGTATCAAGGTTTATCAAGAAAATGGTCATCCTCACATGCAAAGAAGTGCAGGTCTTTTTACAAAAGCACTGCAACAGCGCTATCCATTATTGCCAGTGGAAGAAGATGGTCGTTTGAATGACCCAGCGTTACGAGAGAATTTTTTATTACGCGTTTTTACCCATCACGATTTTCGTCACAGTATGGGCGAAGACGCTCGGATGAAAGACCTTATTGCTTTCCATAGCCGTTATAAATATATGGTCATGGCGCATTCTCAACCGATTTATCGCAAACTAGGACGTATGCTTTCAGGTAATGATCCAAGACCTTTTAACGAATTAAAAACAGCGTACTTTGAAACCTTGATGACAACACTCTCAAAACCAGCAGAGCGTAAAAATCATTGCAATGTACTCATGCATCTTGTGGGTTATTTAAAGCACGCTGTGGATGTGTCCGTTCGAAAAGATATTTTGGATGTGGTTGAGCAGTACCGCCGTGGCGAAGTTAATCTTGCCACACCTGTCACCTTGCTCCATCACTATCTAAAACATTACGGCAGTGAATACATCAACGAGCAAAGCTATTTCATTCCATATCCATCGCCTCTTGGCATCCGTAATACGGTTTAAGGTAACGCAGTAGAATGAAGATTACACATCTGGTTTGGTTAAGAAACGACCTTCGCTGTCTAGATAATCCAGCTCTTTATTTTGCTTCTTTAGAAGCGAATTCAGTTAAAGAAGGCATTGCCGTTATTATTACTCCCACACCAGCACAGTGGGTACAACATAACGAATCAGACGCTAAAACAGGGCTTCGTGCTGGACTAATCAAAAACTTAGCAAAGACGCTGGCAACTCTTGGCATTCCACTGCATATCCTTGAGGCTAAGACCTTTGATCAGCTTCCGGATATAATCACAGAATATTGTCTCAGTAATAATATCAAACACCTTTGGTTTAACCGCGATCTGCCTATTCACGAGCAACAGCGCGATAAAGCAGTATGCGAGCAATTGCAAAAACACCAAATTAGTGCTCATGTTAAGGCGACAGATATTATTGTTCCCCAAGATGTACTTAGCCAGCAAGGCACACCATTTAAGGTCTTCACGCCCTTCTTTAATCGATGGGTCGGCATGCTTGCTCAGCAAGATATAACGCCCCTACCAGCGCCTGAGAAACAGGCTGAAGCGTTGCCAGAACCCAATTTGGATCTGACATGGGAGAAACCATTTCGAGACGATTTATGGCCTGCCGATCACGACACAGCCAAACAAAAACTTTGGCAGTTCTGTCACCACAAAGAACACCATTACCAAGAAGGCAGAGACTATCCGATTGAACCTGCCACCAGCACTTTATCACCCTATCTTGCACTTGGAGCTTTGGGCCCAAGACAATGCTTGGAAGCGATTTTCTACACGTGTAATCAAGAGGAAAGACGTTGGCAAGACAGTATTTGGTTAAAGGAACTCGCATGGCGCGACTTCTACCGTCAACTGATGTTACATTTTCCTTTTCTTTGTAAAAGCCAGCCGTTTAAAACAGAAACAAACGCGTTGATTTGGCGACAAAATGAAGAAGAGTTTCAGGCATGGTGCGAAGGTAGAACAGGTTTTCCTATTGTTGATGCCGCTATGCGTCAGCTTAACCAAACCGGTTGGATGCACAACCGCTTAAGAATGGTGGCAGCTAGCTTCTTTACCAAACTTATGTTTGCAGACTGGCGCAGAGGCGAAGCCTATTTTATGAGCAAATTGATCGATGGTGAATTCGCTGCAAACAATGGCGGCTGGCAATGGAGCGCATCAACAGGATGTGATGCTGCGCCCTACTTCCGTGTTTTCAATCCAACCAGACAATCGCAAACCTATGATAAGAACGGTGATTTCATTCGACGTTTTGTGCCTGAAATCGCCAAGCTAGATGCAAAGTCCATTCATGATCCAAAACCGGAACAAAGAAAACAATGCCATTACCCAAAGCCAATTATCGACTATAAACCTGCAAGATTAGCGGCTATCGAGGCATTTGATGAATTAAAAGGACGTTAAGCTAAGTGTGTTTTTCTAGTAACCATTTCAAGCATGTTGGCAAAACAGAAAAATACACCTATACTTTGAGCTGTAACATTTCTCAAACTAAGTTTTTACAGATCAAAACAAAATCATACAATCCGTAAAATTTTTTGGATTAATTAATTGCTATGCCTGATTCACCACAACACTTACACGATGTTCTTGTCCACTTACGACGTATTATCCGTGCTACAGATCTACAATCTAAGCGCGTTGTAAAGGCCTGTGGATTAACAATCCCTCAAATCATGGTGCTTCGCTCTATTGAAGAACTGGGCGATGTGACTGTACGAAAAATCTCTGACAGTGTGTCCCTCAGTCAAGCGACTGTGACGACCATACTTAACCGCCTAGAAGATAGGAAATACGTGGAGCGTGTTAGAGCTCAGAAAGACAAACGTATCGTTAATGCTCGCTTAACTTCCTCAGGCATGGAAATACTAAAAACCACGCCACCGCTTCTGCATGAAAAATTCATCGATGAATTTGATTCTCTAGAAGGCTGGGAACAGACTCAAGTACTCTCTTCTTTACAGCGCATCGCCATGATGATGGACGCAGAGAATCTAGATGCTGCACCTTTACTGGATATCAATTCACCTGATGCGTTAGTTTAAAAGCGAACTCAACTAATCAAAATGGCCGCTAATTAGCGGCCATTTTGATTTAATGCAATACCATCAAACCATTATTTTAAATTCAGCACATCCTGCATATCATACATACCAGCTGACTTACCTTCCAACCAACCTGCTGCACGCACTGCACCTTTAGCAAAAGTCATACGGCTACTCGCCTTGTGAACAATCTCAATACGCTCACCTTCAGTAGCAAACCAAACACTGTGCTCTCCAACCACATCGCCAGCGCGAATGGTTTCAAAGCCAATTTCTTTTTGAGTACGAGCACCAGTTTGACCTTCACGACCATAGACAGCACATTCTTTTAAATTGCGCCCTAACGCTTCAGCAACCACTTCACCCATACGCAGTGCCGTACCAGAAGGAGAATCTACTTTGTGACGATGATGAGCTTCGACAATTTCCACATCATATTCATCGCCCAAAATCCTTGCAGCAGTAGCAAGCAGCTTAAGGGTTAAATTCACACCAACACTCATATTAGGAGCAAAAACAACCGAAGACTGCTGAGCAGCCTCGTTTAACTTCGCTTTTTCAGCGTCATTTAGACCAGTTGTTCCAACCACGATGGCTTTTTTGTGTTTAGCACAGAAAGCAGCATTTTCTAAAGTTAACGAGGGAGTTGTGAAATCAATCAAAACATCAAAATCATTTACACAATCAGCTAATGAAGCAACGGCTGCAACACCCAACTTACCAACACCAGCAATCTCACCTGCATCTGCACCAATCAAGCTACTACCAGGCTTCAAAATAGCCGCGCCTAAGGATACACCTTCGGCATCATGAATGGCGGTGATTAGATTTTTTCCCATGCGCCCTGATGCGCCAATGACTGCTACTCGCATTTATCTACTTCCTCAATTTTGTCTGCGCAAACCATAACAAAAATTCACTTGAATCTCAGCATTAAAAATCAATAAGACCTACTGCAAAGTATAAAAAAGGAGCCGAGGCTCCTTTTTTATACTAATAGGCAAGTTGATTAAAATATTTCGTTTGGTTTCAGCTCATCAACCATATTTCGATCAAATTCAATAACACCATCTGACGGTATCTCGTCTACCGTATTACGCATTTTCGGGCGAGATGTATCATTTTGCTTAATAATAATCTCTACACGTCGGTTAGTCGCACGATGCGCAGGCGTATCATTGGGCACCAGAGGACGTGTATCAGCATAACCAGTTACAGCAAATCGACCTTGATCAAGTTGCCCGGTAGAAAATAGCTCCTCAGCCACAGAAATAGCTCGCGCCGATGACAATTGCCAATTCGAACGGAATCGACTACTTGCTATAGGAACATTATCAGTGTGCCCTTCTACCGAAATAGTACCTTGAATTCCAACAAGTACATCACGAATCAAGTCAATAACCGGAATGAAATCATAATTTAATTCAGCAGAACCCGACTTAAATGACCCCTGATCCTTTATCCGAATAGTAATAGTCTGTTCTTGTGTTTCAATTTCCACCGTACCTTTTGAAATCTCTTCTCGCATCACAGAGGCTATCATTTGAGCATCGCCTTCTGTTTCTTGAATTTTCTTCTCTTTTTCAAGATCAGCTTTAGATTTATCGACAAAGGTTACTGGTGCAGGTGAACCTGAATTACTTTGCTCTTTTAGTTCTGCATCACCAGGCTTACAAATAACTTCAAGCGTATTTTCAGGTGTACTGTCTGCTTTTTGTTTAACTTCATTAATTGGTGTCGGTTCAGGACGACCAGGGCTAAACTCCTGTGCAATCACAGAGGTTCCCATAGGAATAGATTCCGCTTCAACTTCACGCTGTACACCAAATGCCACTTTCAATGATCCTGCAAGTTGCTTAAATTTCAAAACATCCATTTCAGCGAATGACAGCAAAAGTACAAAGAAACACATCAACAAAGACATGAGATCCGCAAAAGTTCCCATGTAAGCAGGTAAACCCTCTACACATTCGGGGCAATCTGACTCTTCTTCATCACTCATTATCGAATCCGTTTACAACTAAAATATTATTCACGCTCAATTCGCTTACCTTCTGCTATGTAAGTCTTCAGTGCGCCATCCAAAATACGAGGGTTCTGACCAGACTGGATAGCAAGCAAGGCATCCAAAATCAACTTCTGACAGGTTAATTCTTCATCAGCACGAATATTCAACTTCGCCTGTATAGGTAAACACACCATGTTGGCTAGCATGGCGCCATAAAGAGTGGTCAACAAGGCAACAGCCATTGCAGGGCCGATTGCTTTTGGGTCTGACATGTTTGCCAACATCTGCACCAATCCAACCAATGTTCCTATCATCCCCATCGCAGGACCCACATCACCAAAAGCTTTAAATACTTTCGCTCCAGCACTATGCCGGTAATAAGATTGGTTCATATCTTTAGATAGTTGACTTCTCACAACATTACCGTCGTGACCATCCACCAGCATTTGAATGCCTTTTGATAAAAATGGATGACTTACTTCTTTACCTTCTAACGAAAGCAAACCACCTTTACGCGCTTCATCAGCTAAACCGTAGATTTCATCGATCAATGTGTCTAACGGAATGCTTTTAAACATAAAGGCTTTTGCCGCAATTTTGCCTGCGCTAAGAAATTGACTTAAAGGATATTGCATCAAAACAACAAAGGTAGAACCAACTAATACAATCAGCGTTGACGCAGTGTCGATGAACATCCCTGCTGACCCACCGACAAAAATAGCGGCAATAATTACTATAAAAGATCCAACAAGTCCTATTAACGTTGCGATATCCACACACGTCTCCTAACAAAAAAGCTATAATACTACCGATACATTTTAATGATTCTATACGAAACAAAGCGGAAGAATGACATCTTCTTACATGATTTTTGTAATTTTCGTTAACACGTCCTCGAACAGTAGGTCATTTTCTGTTACAAAACGTAGGTTCAAACAAGAGTAATCATCATGTCTAGAAAAACCAATGTCCGTCATTTTGAAGAAAACCTCAGCGAATTAGATACGCTAGTCACTCAGCTTGAGTCTAATCAGCTTTCTCTTGAAGAGGCACTAAAAGCCTTTGAAAAAGGTGTTAAACTTAGTCAAGAATGTCAGTCTGTTCTCACCCAAGCTGAGCAAAAAGTTCAAATACTGTTGGAAAAACAAGATGGTGAGCACCTAGAAACTTTTGACCCGGAATTAAATTCGTGACTTTAGACGATTTTTCTCAATATGCTCGCCTTAGAGTTGATGACTACCTTACACACAGTTTAGGCCAATACGAACCCGCTACTCATCTACAAAGTGCCATGGCATATAGCCTATTCAATGGTGGTAAACGCGTTCGCCCTATGTTGACCTATGCTGCCGCATCCTTATTTGGCGAAGCTAACAATCTTACTGACGCCAGTGCAGCGGCAATTGAATCGATCCATGCCTATTCCTTGATTCATGATGATTTACCTGCCATGGATGACGACGATCTACGTCGCGGCAAACCCACTTGCCACATACAGTTCGATGAAGCGACAGCCATACTTGCTGGTGATGCACTGCAGACTTTTGCCTTTGAATTATTGAGTGACTCGAAACATCAAAACACTAAAGTGCAACTACAATTGATTCAAGAACTTGTCCACGCTTCTGGTCGTCATGGTATGGTCACAGGGCAAATGATTGATTTGGCCAATGTTGGCAACAACATCAATATTGATGAACTTGAGCAAATGCACCAACATAAAACGGGCGCACTTATTCGAGCTAGTATTCGTATGGGAGCTATCAGTACTGGTGCAAAAAGCGAAGCAGATTTTGCTGCTCTAGATGCTTATGCCGTAGCAATTGGCCTAGCTTTTCAAGTTCAAGACGACATCATTGATATCACCAGTGATACAACAACGCTAGGCAAAACTCAGTTCTCGGATGAAGAGGCAAACAAACCAACTTATCCTAAGCTGCTTGGTTTAGCTGGTGCTCAAGCGCTAGCTCAAAGCCTACATAGCCAAGCCATTACAGCGATTTCGCCATTTGGTGACGCCGCTCAGCCTTTAGTTGAGCTTGCGAACTATATTATTGGTCGTAACCACTGATATACTTACCCGCTTTTTTTAGATTAATTAAATGTGACCAAACCTGTGCCGATGTTCGAAGAGATACCTACTGCGCGACCTGACACGCCGCTACTTGATGAAGTCAACTCACCAGCTGACTTACGCGCCTTTAAAAAAGAGCAATTGCCAGCTCTTGTCCGCGAATTACGAGAGTTCATGCTTTACAGTGTTGGACAAACTGGCGGTCATTTTGGCGCAGGTCTTGGTGTCGTAGAACTTACAGTTGCCCTGCATTATTTATACAACACACCAGAAGATCGCATTGTTTGGGATGTAGGTCATCAAGCCTACCCCCATAAAATTTTAACAGGTCGTCGTGAGGCTTTGCTCAACATTCGTCAAGAAAACGGTATATCCGGTTTCCCAAAACGCGATGAAAGTGAATACGATACTTTTGGTGTTGGTCATTCGAGTACGTCAATTGGTGCTGCGCTGGGTATGTCTCTTGCTGCACGACAACTAAAAACTGGCCGCAAAGCTGTTGCTATCATTGGCGACGGCGCTATGTCTGCTGGCATGTCATTCGAGGCACTTAATCACGCAGGTGATGTTAAAGCTGATATGTTGGTCATTTTAAATGACAACGAAATGTCCATATCAAAACCAGTTGGCGCGCTATCCAGTTATTTTGCTCGCATTTGGGCTAGCAAGACCTACGACAATATTAGAGAAGGTGGTAGAAAAGTCTTTTCAGGCTTACCCTCTGCATTAGAACTCGCTCGTAAAGCCGAAGAACATATGAAAGGTATGGTATCGCCAGGGATGATGTTTGAAGAGTTAGGTTTTAACTATATAGGGCCAATTGATGGTCACGATATGGATCACTTATTAACCACTATATCTAACTTAAAAGATCGAAAAGGTCCTCAATTCCTTCATGTCATCACAAAAAAAGGTAAAGGCTTTGAGCCAGCTGAAGGTGATCCAATTGGCTATCACGCTATTAATAAAATCGAACCGGATCCAAAACCTAACGTAGAAAAAAGCAAACTGCCAAAATACTGCAATGTCTTTGGTAAATGGGTATGTGATGCGGCAGAACAAGACGATAAGCTTGTCGCAATTACTCCTGCAATGAAAGAAGGCTCAGATCTAATTGATTTTGCTGATCGCTTTCCAGAAAGATACTTTGACGTTGCTATCGCAGAACAACATGCAGTGACATTAGCTGCTGGAATGGCATGCGATGGCGTTAAACCCGTTGTTGCGATTTACTCGACCTTCCTACAACGTGCTTACGATCAGCTTATTCACGATGTGGCTCTACAAAACCTTGATGTCTTGTTTGCCATTGATCGAGCAGGTTTAGTCGGCGAAGACGGTCCCACTCATGCTGGTGTTTACGATTTAAGCTATCTTCGTTGTATTCCAAACATGGTTGTTATGGCTCCGTCAGACGAAGACGAATGCCGTAAAATGCTACAAACTGGCTATGAATACAAAGGCCCAGCTGCAGTACGTTATCCGCGAGGAACAGGCCAAGGCGTCGACATTGAATCAACACTGAGCACACTTAAAATAGGTAAGTCTCGTACGCTACGAACAGGGCAATCAGGTATTGTTATATGTGGTTTTGGTCGCCCTACTTACGATGCACTAAAAGCAGCGAATACATTAGACGCAACCTTGCTCGACATGCGCTTTGTTAAACCGATCGATGAAGAAGCGTTACTTACTCATCGTGATGCAAAGCTCATCGTCACCGTTGAAGAAAATGCCATCATGGGCGGAGCTGGATCAGCAGTTAGTGAGTTCCTAATTGCGAATAACATAAACATTCCAACGCTTCACCTTGGTCTTCCAGATCAATATGAAGAACATGCTAGCCATGCTTCCATGCTAAAACGCGTAGGACTGGATGCAGATGGTATTCAGAAATCCATCGAGTTAAAACTGACCCATTTGTAATCACAAGCCATTAAAAATAAGGCCAGATTAATTCTGGCCTTATTTTTTAGTCTGTGGAGGCATTTAGTCAGCCATTTATAATCTCGACTACTTATAATCCTGACACGACATCACAATTTTTTTAGAAAGTGTCATAGCGCTATGACTTGTGTGATAAGCCGCTTCATTAATAAATAATGGATACGCGGTATAATCCCCCTGCCAAGTAATCTTTTCTCCAGCAAACGTTTCCATTACCACCTGACCAGGCTCTATTGGCTGAAAGTCTTTCTGATCAACCAGACTAGATACCAAACCTTCTCTTTGTCCATTTTCGTTAACTGGCAAATGTAGATTTTCAGAATATTGAAATGCATCATATTCATCTGGTATTTCTAAAGCTGTGCCGCTATTACAAAGCTCAACAAAGTCCAAAATATGCTTCGTCATTTCCTCCATTAAACCCAGGGTTTCTTGTTGAAGCACTGAATTTGGTTGGGGCCCTACTTCGACAGTTACACCTTGCTGAGCCACAGTAAGTAAGAAGTTCTGCTTTTCCTCCGGCACATTATCTTGAAAATAGATATTGGCGTGTGGCATCCGATGCTTTACATAACCACCTAACAAAACAGTGAAGGCATTTTTACGTTGTAACATCAAACAAGCTCCCATATTTGATGTTGTATTATGTAAATCAATCAAAAACTCGTAGGGGGAATTACCTTTAGGACCAAACTCAATATTAATTTTTTTAGCCAATAACGCTTCGTACCCTGTCTTATCCATATCATCAAGGCCAACACCAAACTCACGATTCAGATCTGTTTCAATATAACGAACGGATTGCTCACAGGCTCTTGGATTAACAATACGAGCGGTAATATCCAATGTATCCCATTGCTTCAATGTTTGTTGAGCCAACCATTTTTTCACCAAATAAATACCGGATAATTCATTTCCATGAGTGCCACCAATTAAGGCAATACGCTGCATTTTTTTCATATTCACTTATATCTCCAAAACGCCGCACAACATCCATAGTGGCGGCGCCATTTAATTAAAACGTTATGACCAATTCGTATACTGAGCAAAAACAAGAAATATCCAACTAAGCACATAAACCATTATAATGACCGGAAAAATAGTCTTAACCCATTCAGAAAAGCCCACTCGTGCTAATGCCAGCATGGCTAAAGTGCCGCCAGACGTTGGAATGATTAAATTGGTAATACCATCACCAACCTGAAAAGCGAGAATCATTACTTGGCGACTAATACCCACCAAATCAGCAAGAGGAATGAGAATCGGCATAGTCACTAAAGCTTGACCTGAACCACTTGGGATAAATAAGTTGATTATTCCTTGAATCACACTGATGGTGACTGCAATAAGCGCATCCGGCATGAAATCGATCAGCAAATTTAAGGTGTGCACAATAGTATAAATAATTTGCCCATCTTCAAGTACGACCTTGATTGATGCTGCCAAGCCAATAACCAAAGCACCAGCAGTCACTTTCGAAGCCCCGTCAATCATATGTTTTACATATTGATTCGCCCCGATTCGACAAATAGCAGCAATGACAATAGACATAACGATAAAGACAGCAGTGATTTCTTTAATATACCAACTACGGCCTAATACGCCCGTTCCAGCGAGATAGGAACACCCAGCAATAACTACAATACCTGCTAAAAAAACCAACATAACGCAGACATCACGAGAGTTCATACGATAGTCAGAAAGCTGTTTGGACAGTTGATCCGATGTAGATTCTTCTGCTTTAGCTTTTGGCGCAACAAATTTAGTGATGTACCAAGCCAATAGACTTAGAGACAAAAAGGTCAGAATACACCGCAACAAAGCACCAGAAAAAATAGGTAAGCCCGCAATACTTTGAGATACACCGACGGTATAAGGATTAATAGGAGAGAGAGCAAAACCGATACCGATACCGCCTATCGCAATACAGGCGCCAACAAGGTTTTTATAGCCTAGCGCACTGGATACCAACAAAGCCACCGGCACCAAAGCAATGTTATTTTCAAAACCAACAGCGATACCAAACACACCATATAAATAGGTCGATAACCAAATAAGTAAATTACCGCGCTTAAGTCCTATACGCTTAACCGATGTTCCGACAAAATTTTCCAGTGCATTAGTACGATATAAAATATTAAAGAGACCGCCAGCAATAAATACAATAAACAGATACTGCGCAGATTGAATTAGCCCTTGTGGTATAGCTACAAAAATATCAAAGACATTATTCACCACTGAAGCAAGAGTGTTACTGCTAGTATCCTCAGCTAAGTAATGAAACGATCCCGCAACCACGCGTTGCCGACCATCAACTTTTTCCAGGTCATAAGCTCCTTTTGGCACTATCCAAGAAAGCGCACTGGCCACCAATAAAATATAAAATATCAGCACCATTGGATCTGGCATTCTTAAATACCAAGCCCGCTTATCTTTTATCTGACTCGAATAGCTTTTATCTTCATTAATATCCGGCACAATAGTTCCCCACATTTTGTTTTTTATATCCGCATTTTTTGCGAACTTATGAATAATGAGCTCAATTAAGAATAAATATTTCACATATAAGCTATTCGAACAATAGCCATTTATGTATAGTTATATTCGAAAAAACTATGAGCTATAGCGATGCAATACAAACAACTTCAAGCATTTTTAGCTGTTATTGAGAAAGGCTCTTTCTCTCAAGCAGCCATGACACTGCAAGTATCTCAGCCATCAATAAGTCGACTTATCAAAGACTTACAGGACAGTATTGGCTTTGAATTATTCCAAAAACAAAAAGGAAGAATGATTCCAACAGCCGAAGCCATGGCTTTTTACGAAGAAGTAAAAGGTGTTGTTCATGGCATTCATCATCTAGAAAATTTTGCAGAAAATTTAAAGCAGTCGACCCATGGAAACCTGACAATTGGCTCAACTCCTGCGCTAGCAACTCAATTAACTCCGACTTTAATACGTCATTTTGTCGACGAAAATCCAGATGTTCACATCAGTTTATTAACAGACAGTGTTGATCAACTAATGAGAGGGTTAAGGCATGCCAAATACGATCTAATTCTTACGAATCATGCAGACTATCATTCGGGTTTTATTGAAGAACCGTTAATTGATGTTGATTGGGTATGTGTTCTACCAGAAAGCCATCCTTTGGCACAAAAAGATGTGATAACGCCTACAGATTTAAATGGCGAAAACCTTCTAAAGTTGATTGATGAAGATGGTATGGAATGGCACAGCCATAAAAGTTTGTTGAAAGAACATAACATTAAAATCCGTTCACAGTTTTCCACTCAGCGTTCTCTTTCAGGATATGGAATGGTAGCAGCTGGACTCTGTATTGCGCTCTTAGATCCCTTTAACGCTAGCATGTGGACCGGACTAAATGTGGTAACTCGGCCTTTTAGACCACAATTAAAATATCGCTATACTATGTATTATTCTGCGGACCATATTCGTAGTAAATTATCGAGAGAGTTTTCGGCTTGTGCAAAACGCAACATAAAAAAAATGCCTCTATATAAAAGCATTAGATAAACTCACTTATGACATTAAAATCAAACATAGCGCTAAAAAATCTAGCGCTATGTTTGATTAAGAAGCTACTGTTAGTTAAGAGCTAGTCAATTTCAAACCCACTATTCCAGCGCAGATTAAGCCAAGACTGATTAGCTTTAATGTCTGGGCTGATTCATCAAACAACAGAATACCTAGTATTGCTGTGCCAACCAAACCTATGCCAACCCATACTGCATAAGCCACACCTACAGGCAATGTTTTCATCGCCAAACCAAGTAATACAAAGCTAACAACCAATGACAAAATAGTCCCTATCGAAGGCCATAACTTGGTAAAGCCCTCGGTATATTTCAAGCCAATTGCCCAACTTACTTCCAACAACCCTGCAATGACTAGAATAAACCAGCTCATAAAAACACCTCATGTTATGAGGTCGTCCTCATTATTAATTGGAGCGGTGAGGTCGTCCCCACATCATTAGTCTTTAACATTATATTTTAAGAAACGTCTTGCCTAGCTCGAACTATCGCAGAATCTACAGCAGACAAAGCCTGCGGACTATTTTTCCAACAGGTTGTTCTCAACATCGAAGCAACCATACCAGCGATATCTTTTGCTTCATAAGCAGCCAGTTTTTCGAATGAATCAATACCGATTTCTTCAAAACGCTTAATAACGGTAGGCCCAACACCTTTCAATTCAAGTAATGCTTGTTTCTCTTGCTCTGAAAATGCCATGTTTAAAATCTCTCCCTCAGTTAACATTTATCCTTTAGATCTGCCCGTTTAAAGCTGTCAATTAAACCATATTATGTAGTCCGTGGCGCAAACATAATAATAGCCATACCTAAAAGCGCCACAGCAGACCCAATCATATCCCAAGTGGTTGGACGAATACCGTCAACAATCCACAGCCATAAAACAGCCATAAAGATATAAACGCCACCATAAGCGGCATAGACTCTTCCTGATGCAGTTGGATGCAAAGTCAGCAGCCAAGTAAATACAGCTAAACTTAACGCCGCTGGCACTAGTAACCAGATCGTTTTCCCTTCACGCAACCAAAGATAAGGCAAGTAACAACCGACAATCTCTGCCAATGCCGTCAGCATAAAAAGACTTATTGTTTTTAACTCAGGCAAAAAAGAGTTCCTTCTAATGATGTGGTCAACGTGCCAGACACATAGGTACAAAGCGAATGCCATTAAAATCAGCCTCACTTCCTGTTGCCTCAAACCCATAAGATTCATAAAAGCCAACCGCATTCACCGACGAACGCAGGCTGATTTCTTTAGCTTCTGACGTATCTAATAAAGCATTAAGGAGTCGCTTTCCTATTCCCTGACCTTGCACTGATTTAGAGACAAATAAATGAGTAAGATAATTGCCATCGCGTAACGCACCAAAACCAACGATCTCACCAGTACAAACAACTTTAAGTATCTGAAAACGGCCTATATCAAAAGTGGTTACTATATCTGGCAAAACACGCGCTTTGTACTCAGCCTTACCTTGATCATTAAAATTAGGCAACACATCCACAGCAGATACTTGGCCAATAAAGTGCTTAACAAGTTCCAAATCAGCCATATCAACTTTCTGAATATCCATTTCTACTCCGTAATTACTGAATCTATAGTCGACAGTGTTTCGCCAAAAATGCCAGTTTACAAGCTAAATGCAAAATACAGAACGCAGTTCGGAGACTTTTATTGAAACAGCTAAATTGAGAAGACTTCTCGTGATGAAGGAATAAAGACAAAAATGGCCTAGCCGATCTATTGATTACAGATCGGCTAGGCCATTAAAGATGGACAGGATGAATTATTAAGCTGATTTTGCGATACGTTTGTTACTCATATAAATCATTGTGATGGCACCAATTAATAATAAAATGGCAACATATCGATTACTGCCTAATGGAATAATATTGTTATCTAACCAACCAAAATGATCAATGATCAAACTCATGATCAACTGACCAGAAATTGTACACACTGTCGCCGCTGCGATACCGATTTTGGGCACCGCAAACACCACGATCAACATGTACATTACGCCAAATAAAGCCCCACTAAGTTGCCATTTTGGCGCACTAAAAAGGGTGACCTCATGGTTCGATTCAAAGAAGAAAAACAATAAGAACGAGATAGCGAAACCAATCACAAAAGTCAGCCAAGCACTGGCTATCACGCCAACACTATTACCAAGACGTCCATTAATTGAAGATTGTACAGACAGGGCAACACCGCCCAATATCAACATAAAAACTGCGAAAAATACGGTCATACTATTTGCTCCTAACTCAAAAGCCAAAGGGCGACAACTATCATCACCACGGCCAAAATTCGATACGGATCAATCCCGCGCTTTTCACTGCCTAACAAACCATAATGATCAATCACTAGGCTCATGCCGATTTGTCCTAATAAAACACTGGTCATTGTCATACCGACACCAATAATCGGAGTGGCTATGGTGAGAAAAACCACATAAACAGGGCCCAATACACCGCCGGTCAGCAACCATTTAGGCTGTTTGAATAACTCAGGCAAATTAGGCTTGGCAAAGAAAATCATAATCAATGACAATAATATCGAACCAATCATAAAAATCGCCAACGTGGCGGAAAAATGCCCGACCAACTCACCTAAAGGCCCTAAGAGTCCAGCCTCAATAGACAATCCCATGCCCGCGGCTAACACCAAAAGATAAACAATTATTTGCATACGTTTTATTCCACTCGTTTTCGTTGCGGACATTGTTCATTGATGCTTAAATTAAATCAATAACACGGATAACAAGTGATAATTGCATTATGAGCATCAAACCTCTTAGAGTTTTTCTTTCCGTTGCCAAAAAAGGTAGCTTTGTTGCCGCAGCGCGCGAGTTAGATTTACCACCCTCTTCTATCTCTCGATACATTTCAGCTTTGGAAGATGAGCTTGGCCAACGCCTTTTTTATAGACACACCCGTGCGGTAAAACTCACCGAAGTAGGCGCTTATTATTTCGCCGAAGTAAGAGAAGCATTAACAAGTTTAGATTTAGCGACAGAGCACGCCAAAGGCTCCCTTCTAACACCACAAGGTAACTTAAACATTAATGCGCCCGTTTCATTTGGCCGCTTACACTTGTCTAAGTTAATCTGTCAGTTTCAACAGCGCTACCCAGACATTAACGTCGAGCTGATGCTTACCGATGCCTATGTTGATCCCGTGGCGAATGGCTCTGACATTGTAATTCGAATTGGTGGTTTTGAAGACTCTAGCCTCAATTATCAAGCCGTTGCCGACGAACAATTCGTACTGTGCGCAGCACCCAGTTATCTTGAAAACATGAAAGGAAAAATCGGTTCCCTAATTCAGCCTAAGCAACTTCTCGACTTAAACTGCTTGGTTTATAAGGGTAATAACGGACGTCGTAACTGGTTCTTCCGACAAGAAGAAAAGCCAGTATTCGAATGTATTGAAGTCGCTGGTAACTTATGCAGCAATAATGCGGATATTTTGGTACAGGCAGCTTTAGCTGGCCAAGGGGTTATCTTATTTCCACGCTGGTTGGTGTTTCAGCATTTGGCGTCTGGGGAATTGGTCGCCTTGCTAGAACACTGGGAAGGATCAGAAAAAGATACTCAACAAAGTATTTACGCTCTCTATCCAGGCAATCGAATGAAGTCATCAAAGGTTGTGTATTTTCTCGACTTTATGGCAGATTTTTTTGGCCGTTCGCATCCTTACTGGGATAAACGCCTAATTGAAAATACATAAAAATAAGGAGCAGATAAAAATCCATCTGCCCCTTATTGGATAATTTTCTATATTATTTTGCTGTAATAACGTCCATCACTAGCTTCCCGTCTACTTTGATCGGGCCATCTTCTTTCGCACCTAAGGTGTATTCAAAAATACCTGTTTTCATGCCACCAGCTTCACCATGCAACATCAGCATTAACATTTCACCAGACTTAACAGGTTCAGTAAGGATCGCTGCCACATCATGGTTTTGACCTTTTTTAAGTGGTGCATAGGCCACCACAGGACCAGGCTTCATCGCTTTATCTGTACGATGTACAACCAACCAACCGTTGCTATCCGCCATTACCATGTCAGCGCTGACTGTTCCGCCCGATACATCCTGATCACTGCCTTTAACAGCAAGTTTACCGCTCATTCCATCCGCTAACGCAGCACCAGTCATTGTCAAAATACCTAAACCAAGCGCAATACGTGAAAATGTATTTTTCATAATAAACCTCTAAATTGTGTCTTATTGAGTAGTATTTTTCTTTTACATTCATAGCTACGAGCACAATTTAAAAAGGTTTCAGCAAATAAATGTTTTTTTAAATTATTTTTCTAAAACCTCAAAATGAGGGTTAAAACATAAAAAAGCCAACCTGTTGAGGTTGGCTTTGACGATCATGATTTCTAAATCATAAAGACGTTGGGTATAGCCTACCGTGAATGGCTGGCCCAGTTGGCACGCCGGTTGGAGAGCCTCCTGCTGGCTCAACACTAATACCAAACGTCGCATGACGAATCACCGCAGGATCATAATTAATTTGTTTTTGAATCGGTGTAGAAACATTCGCCAATAAACCTAAAGATCGTGGTGTTGGCCCAATTTCATCCGCCTTAATCCACAATTGATACGTTTTACCTGCCGCTTGTCCTTGTGCAGTAACAGGGCGAACCGTCAGCTGACGGGTTTCAATATCCAATGACATAATAAAAGCTGGCTGCTTATCATCAGCTTGAAACACTGCGACAAAAGGAGCGTTGGCTTGAATACTAGGCGCTATTGGAGGTTTAACAACCATAAAGATGGCAAGACAAGCCGCAATGGCCGATGCACCTAATGCACTGAATCGCCACCGTTTTAGTTTAATCCGCATTGCTTCCATTTCGACAACAACGGCAGAAGAAGCAGCAGCAGTGCTCATTAATGTATCGTGCAGTGACTTATCGTTCATTGCTTTATTATCAATGCGTTGATCAAGCTTAGCCAAAATATCATTGAATAGATCTTTTCTTGGCTCTGCATCCTGCACATAGTCATTTAATCCAGCAAGGTGTGCTTGCCAGTTTACAATGGCTTGATCGAGCACAGGGTCGTTCACACGTCGTGCTTCTACCGCGTCGCGCTCGTCTTTATCCAACGTACCGAGCACGTACTCTGCCACCAATGTGTTAATGGATATTTCTTCGTTGTTATTCATAAATTCATACAACCTTGCAGCTGCTTAATGCTGCGATGAAGCCAAGTTTTAATAGTGCCTAGCGGCTGCTCGAAACGTTCTGCAAGCTCTTGACGAGAAAATCCGTCTAAATACGCAGCCTTAATCAT
The DNA here is from genome assembly GCF_900129155.1 of Marinomonas polaris DSM 16579. GTDB lineage: Bacteria > Pseudomonadota > Gammaproteobacteria > Pseudomonadales > Marinomonadaceae > Marinomonas > Marinomonas polaris. The sequence continues at coordinate 76,763 of NZ_FQVF01000008.1, read as the reverse complement.
CTCCGCACGAGGTGATTCAAGCTCAGCCAAGCAAGCCTCAAGTTTTAATAAATCTCGGCTCTTAGTAAAAGAGTCATCTGGCGTCATCGAATCATCTGCGATTAAATCAAAATCTACATCGACATCACTGTCTGGCAGTTTATTTTTTCGTACCTCATCAATAGTACGGTTACGTGCAATGGTGGCCATCCAAGTTATTGGTGACGCAACGCTTGCATCAAAACTCTCCGCCTTTTCCCATATCTTAAGATAAACCTCTTGCAGCACCTCTTCAGATGCTGCCTGATTCTTCAAGATACGATAAACAATGCCAAAAAGTTTCCGGTGAGTAGCCTCATATAACTCAGAGAAGGCCAGACGATCTTCTTGAGCGACTTTAAGCAGCAAATTTGCCAAAGATTCTGTCGTGTTCTGTTCCGATAATAAAGATTGATTCATAAGACTCGTATCAATTAAGTATCCACTTCGTAGAATGTTAGTAGCGTCAGCAGACTATTGGCTATTGGCTATTGGCTATTGGCTATTGGCTATTGGCTATTGGCTATTAGAAAATAAAATAGGTTTTCGCAAACAAAGCTATTGCGGCAGTATTGCACTTTTTTTAGCCAAACCCAAACTAAGGCGCTATAACTTCAATAAACCATTTAGGTTGCATGCTCTCGAAATCTGTTCGAATATTAGCAGGTAAATAACCGGCAGAATCTAGTACAAAAGCCTTCCCATCAATCCGTTTAAACACCACCCAATGCCAGAAGTTTTTGCCTTCTTCTTGATGGTGCTTAATAGCTAGCAGAGCTAGGGAGGGTAAAGCATGCCACGACTCAAAAGGGATTTCATCGATAGACGTTACAACGCCAGCGGCAGACAGCATTTGTCTTACATACTGGGTATCTGACCAAAGAGATTTATCATCAGCATAAATTCCCATCGCATTGGCAGAGGCTTTCATTTGCACATAGGTTTTACCCAGAATATTCGCTACAGAAGCGATACCACATCCGGTGGTTTCTTCTTGTATTACAGGTTCAAACACATTCAACTCCCGATAATTTAGGATAGTTATTTTCCATCAGTACCTTAAAGTCATTAAAAGTTTCTTGGCTAAACACATGAATACCGTGCTGCACCAACAATGCAGCAGCCACGCCTTGTCCTTGCTTTTTAATACCACCAAACGAGCCGTCATAAATCGTTGCACTCCCACAAGATGGGCTGGACTCGGTCAACATGGCAAAACGAATATTATGTGCTTGGCAAACTTGCAACGCCAAATGTGCGCCATTTATAAATGCTTCAGAAACATCCACGCCATCATTACCTATAACCCTAGAGCCGCCCGACAATACATCCGATCCTGCGCCAACGTCAATCTCAGCTGGCGGCCGAGGTGTAGGCAACCCACCAGCCACTTCGGGGCAAAAAGACACCAGTTCAAAATGCTCAGCCAACCAGCCAAAATCGGCCTGACTCATGGGGAGATCACTGCCGTTATAACGTACCTTACAACCCATTAGACAAGAGCTAACTAACAATTTTTCCATGAGAACTCTTTAAAAAAATAAACAAAAAAATAAAACACATAATAAGGAAAGCAGTCCTAAAAATACTCAATGAAAACAAGCTACTAAATCAATAACGCATAAAGACAGACTGACTACCAAGCTTTCAACAAACAACTAACCTAACGTACAATAATCTAATAGGTCGCTATGTTTAATATACATTTCAGATAAATCACAGGCCGTGAGAAATTTTACTCAAGCTTCCCTTCATCCTATTTAAAAAACTAGACCAAGGTATTTATCAGAGGTTTCGCCAGTAGAGCACTAAAGCAAAACAAGAACTTCTTATAAAAATAATGATACTTTTGCTGGCCAGAAAGCAAAAACCGCTCATTTACGAGCGGTCTTCTAAAATATGCCTATTTAAAATAGGCCATATGTATGCAATTACAAAGTTTTCAACGCTGCAGTTAACGCGGCCATCTCTTCGTCTGTACCAATAGTAATACGTAGGTAGTTGCCGATACGCGGTTTATTGCTACCAAAGAAACGCACGAGGATGCCCTGCTCTTTTAGATTAAGGTAGATTTGCTCGGCGTCTTTATCTGGATGTGTCGCGAAAACAAAGTTTGTTGCAGATGGAATAATATTGAACCCCAATGCTTCGAGGTCTTTAAAAGATTTCTCACGAGTGGCGATGGTTTTTTCGCAAATTTCTTTTAAATAAGCTTCATCTTCCACAGCAGCAGTGGCACCAGCCAAGGCAACACGATCAATTGGATAGGAGTTGAAGGAGTTCTTTAAACGTTCCAAACCTTCGATCAAATCTGTATGCCCCAATGCGTAGCCAACACGAATCCCGGCTAAAGCACGAGATTTAGACAAGGTTTGCACAACCAATAGATTTGGGTATTGGTTAATCAAAGACACCGCGCTTTGAGCGCCGAAGTCCACATAGGCTTCGTCAACTAACACAACCACATCTGGGTTCGATTTTAGTATTGCTTCAATATCGGCCAAAGGCAAAGCCTTGCCTGTTGGCGCATTAGGGTTGGTTATGACCACACCTGACACGTCTAGGTTTTCGTAATCCGCAGGAATGATGTCGAAATCATCGTTAAGCGGGATCAGCTTTGGTTCGATGCTGTATAAGCCAGCGTACACTTTGTAGAAGCTATAAGTGATATCGGCGAAAGCCAATGGCTTGCCACCAGCAAAGTAACCCATGAAAGCCAAGGCCAATACTTCATCTGAACCGTTACCAACAAAAACTTGGTTCGCATCTAATTGGTAGTTTTTTGCCAAGGCATTTTTCAGCGTGGCACAATTTGGATCTGGGTAAAGACGCAAGCGTTCACTTACTTCAAACGCCATCGCTTCTAGCGCTTTAGATGATGGCGAATAGGGACTTTCGTTGGTATTTAGCTTGATGTACTTTTTGTCTTGCGGTTGTTCGCCTGGCACATAAGGGTCAAGAGAAGCAATTTTATCTGTCCAAAAACGACTCATGGAGTGCTCCATTATTTTTCAGCAAAAGTAGAAGGTGCAAAAGAGTTCAAACCAAATAAGGCCTCTAATGAGGCCTTATTTTTGTATTACGCTTTTCTATATGGCCTAAGATTAATCTTGTGGGCGCATATGTGGGAACAACAATACATCACGGATCGAAGGTGCATTAGTGAACAACATCACTAAACGGTCGATACCGATACCTTCACCAGCCGTTGGTGGTAAACCGTATTCTAGAGCATTGATGTAGTCTGCATCGTAATGCATGGCCTCATCATCACCCGCGTCTTTTTCTGCAACCTGACGCATGAAACGCTCAGCTTGGTCTTCTGGGTCATTAAGCTCAGAGAAGCCGTTAGCGATTTCACGACCACCAACAAAGAATTCAAAACGGTCTGTTATGAAATCATTGTCATCATTACGACGCGCAAGTGGAGACACTTCCGCAGGGTATTCAGTAATGAAAGTCGGTTGATCTAATTTGTGCTCTGCGGTTTCTTCGAAAATTTCAGTCCAAAGTTTACCCAAGCCCCAGATTGGTTTCACGTCGATTTTTAGTTTCTTCGCTACAGCAGTCGCGCTTTCTAATGTTTCTAGATCCGCCGCCGTCAATTCTGGGTTGTAGTGCAGAATCGAATCAAGCATGCTCATACGGACAAACGGCGCACCGAAATCGTATTCAGAACCTTGGTATGTCACTTTTGTTGTACCAAGTACTTTTTCTGCAACGGTGCGCAGCATGTCTTCCGTTAGATCCATCAGATCTTTGTAGTCTGCATACGCTTGGTAGAATTCGATCATGGTGAATTCTGGGTTATGACGAGTCGACGTACCTTCGTTACGGAAGTTACGGTTAATCTCGAATACACGCTCAAATCCACCCACAACCAAACGCTTCAAATAAAGCTCAGGCGCGATACGCAAATACATGCTCATGTCCATCGCATTGTGATGCGTAATAAATGGACGAGCTGATGCACCACCTGGAATAGTTTGTAGCATTGGCGTTTCAACTTCCATGAAACGACGATCTTCTAGGAAGCGACGAATCGTAGAGATGATTTTTGAACGCATTTGAAAAGTCTCGCGAGACTCTTCGTTTACGATCAAATCAACGTAACGCTGACGGTAGCGCATTTCCATATCTGACAAACCGTGATGTTTATCTGGCAATGGACGTAGAGACTTGGTTAGCAATTGCGCTTCTTGCATATCAATGTACAAATCGCCTTTACCAGATTTATGCACAGGCCCAGAAATACCAATGATGTCGCCCAAATCCCATGTTTTTTGATCAGCTAATAGCTCAGGGCTCAAAACCTTACGGTTTACGTAAGCTTGGATTTGACCCGTCATGTCTTGTAGCAACATGAAAGCGCCACGGTTACGAATAATACGACCAGCGATGTTAACTTTATGGTCTTTCTCTTCTAGCTCGGTTTTTTCTAGTTCACCGAATTCGGCTTGCAGGTCTGCTGCATACGCATTTGGACGAAATGTATTTGGATAAGCATTTCGTTCTGCACGAATAGCAGCCAATTTACCACGACGTTCTGCTACTAAGCGATTGTCGTCAGATTGTGCTGTGGATTCTGTGTTATTTTCGTTAGCCATGATTTGCTATCTACTCTTTTTTGAATGTTCTAAATAAGGAACGGCGCTTTATAAGCCCTGTTTTAAACTTGCAATGATAAACTGGTCTAAGTTTCCATCTAGCACAGCACCAGTATTGGAAGTTTCCACTCCTGTACGCAAATCCTTAATACGTGACGCATCCAATACGTAAGAGCGAATTTGACTGCCCCAACCGATATCAGATTTGCTATCTTCCACAGCTTGCGCCGCTTCGGTACGCTTCATCATTTCAAACTCGTACAATTTGGCACGAAGTTGTTTCATGGCAAAGTCACGGTTAGCGTGCTGAGAACGCTGGTTTTGACATTGCACCACGATGCCCGTAGGGACGTGGGTAATACGTACTGCGGAGTCGGTGGTGTTTACGTGCTGACCACCGGCACCGGATGAACGGTAAGTATCAGTACGAATATCCGCCGGATTAATTTCAATATCGACGTTATCATCGATCTCAGGCGAAACAAAGACAGACGCAAACGACGTATGACGACGATTGCCAGAGTCAAATGGAGACTTACGAACCAGACGATGTACGCCTGTTTCAGTACGCAACCAACCAAACGCATAATCGCCTTCAAAACGAATGGTCGCGGATTTGATTCCGGCCACATCGCCTGCAGATACTTCCATCAGCTCAACTTTAAAGCCTTTGTCTTCACCCCAGCGCAAATACATGCGCAATAGAATGTTGGCCCAATCTTGAGCTTCAGTACCACCGGAGCCTGACTGAATATCCAAGAAAGCACTGTTTTCGTCCATTTCTTTGGAAAACATACGACGGAACTCTAACTTGGCTAACAAAGCATCTAGTTCTTCTAGCTCAAGTTGAACCGCTTCTACTGAATCTTCGTCGTTTTCTTCTACGGCGATCTCTAGTAGCTCTTTGGAATCGTTCACGCCGGATTCCAAACTGTCAAGAGTTTCAACAACGGCTTCAAGCGCAGCACGCTCTTTACCAAGTTTTTGGGCGTATTCTGGGTCGTTCCAAATAGCTGGATCTTCCAGTTCACGGTTAACTTCCTCTAAGCGTTCTTTCTTTGACTCGTAGTCAAAGATACCCCCGAAGGGTTAAAGCACGAGCTGAAAGGTCTTTTATCTTAGAAAGTATCGGGTTTATTTCCATATTGGCGTCAATTTGCTATAAACAGTGTGGATAAATGTGATTCGGAATTGTAACGAATTTAGTCGCAGCATAAAATGCCATTCGCTACCCAATGATGGAAAAACAGACCATTTTTTGTGGGCCTTGCTATCAAATGGAGTCAATATGGATAAGCCAACCGTTTCAGTCGCCATACTGGGACAAAATTATAAGATAAATTGCCCTAAAGGGCATGAAGCAGATTTGAAAGAAGCTGCTGAGTATTTAAACAATCAAATGAATGAAATCAAAGCCAGCGGCAAAATCGTCGGCCTAGAAAAAATAGCAGTACTTGCGGCATTGAATATTACTCACGATATGCTTAACAACCGAAAATACGCTCGTTCTAACGAACAACAGTTACGAGAACTGACGTCGCAGCTTGATGCTGCTTTATCGCATGAAACAAAATTGGTTAATGAATAAACATTCGTGGTTTATTTCTTGATCTACTTTTTTGATTGCAAGCGTAGAACACGAATTTTCTTCATACAACGCAGAAAACGATTTGCGCTATTAAGTGATTTCTACAGTGAGTTACTTTATACTGAAATTCGTTTCCTGGGTTGTTCGAAGCGGCTTAACGCCCTTGAGCCTATGAGTAATACCCCGGAAAGAGCCTGTTGGTTTGGTGTGCATGTCCGTGCGTCGGAAAGCCTAAAGAGTCACAGTTCTTTCCACCTTGAACCACTGGGTTCAAGGCCAATAGCCGAAACGGCAACTTGGGAAACTCTTTTATGACCTCTCATCTCGATCCTAGACAGACACTTCGTCGTCAATTACGTCAAACCAGAAGAAGCTTATCCGAAGATGAGCAACTTAATGCATCAATAGCATTGTTATCAAACCTCAAAGAACAGCTCAATTCTCTCGACTCTATCAAAGTAGACAGCGCCCAACACATCGCCTTGTATCTCAGCAATGATGGTGAAATATCGCCACATCTATTATGCGAATTTTTCTGGTTACAAAATATCGAAACTTATCTTCCTGTTGTACAAAGCAAGCAACTAACGTTTGCACGTTATACCGCAGAGACAATCTGGCAGAAAAACATTTTCGGCATTAAAGAACCAGTAACGACAGAATATCTGTCAGGCAACAAGCTGGATATTGTCTTGTTACCTTTGGTTGGATTCGATTCAAAAGGCGGACGCCTTGGTATGGGTGGCGGCTTTTACGACAGAACCTTTGCCAACAAAAGAGCCGATGAAAAGCCGTTATTAATAGGTTTAGCGCATGACTGCCAAGAAGTAAAAAATCTCCCCGTTGAAGGTTGGGATGTACCCTTACAAGCGATTATTACACCGACACAGTTCATCAAGGTGTAGCGCCATATCTGATTGAAGTAGCTTTACTGTATCTAAGTTTTTGGGCTTGTTTCTTTTAGCTCAACCTAACAAGTTAATAAACAAAGCTATAACCAACAGACACATAGGCCCCACTATTGCCATCATCATTTTCAGGAGCATAAGCAACATCGACATCTAAACGCCGATAAAATGTTAGACCCGCAGTGAAATAGTTTAACTCGCTACCAACCAAGTTTTTCCTGTAACCGATACGCATACCCGGTAAAACCCAGCTATCAGTATAATAGGATAGCGATACTGTCGCCCACTGATATTCGTCACCCAATGGGTCTGCTATCGAATTTACATCATAAGATCCTGCTAATGAAAAATGCTGATCCTTGCTTTTAATAGCGGCATCAAGTGTCATCTGCGCTTCCATCTTATAAGTTTCGTTTAATGAGAAAACACCTTTTCCAGCAAATCTAATAGCAGCTTCACAACTGGTCTTATCGGCTCCGGTTAATCCGGTACAATCACTAACTAAACCTTTGTAATCAAACTCCGGCTCGTTCACGTTCGCTACAGAGGCACCCAATTGAAAGTTTCGGCCTGTCAAAATAAGCCCTAAATCAAGCGAAATACCAGATGAAACTGAGTCTCGACTTAAGAAAAAATCACTATAAGAAATACTAGAGTCGTCATCTTCGTTTAATACGGTTAACTTTTGATCTAAAGCAAGCCGATGAAAATTCAGTCTGCCACCGACAATCAAAGCACTCGTTTCAGATCGAGACACCATCTCGCTGTAACCCAAGCTAAAACGGAGATCCGACGCTCTTTTCATATATACAGAGGTATCTGACTCAATACCTGCACCACTTACATCCACACCATCAAGCTCAGAGGTACTGGTAACAGCGTCTAACTCATCCACACCAGTTAGAGTCAAATTATCCGCCAATACATCGGCTCGCCCAACCAATGAAGCACTGGCATCTAACATAAAAACACCACGACGTCTGGTTTTATAAATAATAGGTAAAAAAGGTCCTTGCACTGTGGTCGAAAATTTTGCATACGTAGTTCGACTAATATCTGAAATAACCACATCAGCTGAATCAAGAGAATTATTAATATCCGCTAGCACTTCGTCAATTTTCGCGACCACGAACGCATCAGCTGCAGCCTGCCCTTGATCATCATAAATCGCTTGAGCCTCAGTTTTAATAGCATCAACATCAATACTAGAAGTAAAATCTTCATCAAAGATAGCTTCAAGTCGATCAACTCTATCGTTGATACCATTGACTCCACCACCTTCAACACCGATTCCTATCGGTCCTAAAAAGCCAACTCGGAAGCCCTGTAGATTGGCCATCAAATAAGAAGACGCAGGATTACCAGCCGCAGTTGACAACGCATGACGATTTCCATAACTTCCTAACACAGTACTTGAGCCAATAGGTTGATAAACGTACATAGAGGCCATTGCTATAGAACTAAAAACGCCCAGCCCCATCACTAAACCCAGGTTAAAAATTCCCCAACTCTTTCTCATGCGTCACTCTTTTCCATCAATACAGCAGTTCTGGCATAAACCAGACCATAAAAAAAACCGATAACTTATAAAGCTATCGGCTTTCTTTATCAATTCTTTACACTTTAAAACGCTGTATCGTAGCCAATTGACAAATAAGCACTACGCGGCAATTCATCACCATCTTCATCTTCAACTGTTTCTAATGCAACTCCAAGGTCAACATTTAAACGCTTAAGAAAAGTCAGACCAAATGTGCCATAACTAAGCTCAGTACCGACCATATTCTGACGATAGCCAACACGAATGCCTGGTAGGTAATGTGAATCACCGTAGTAAGACAAAGAGGCAGCAGCCCATTGATATTCATCACCCACAGCATCTTTTACTTCATTGGTATCGTAGGACAACCCCAAAGTTACTTGTTTGCCTTTGGTGGATACTGCCGCATCGATTGTTGTTTGCATTTCCATGACATAATCTTCTGTGGCCGTTAATTTACCTTTATTAACTAAACGCCCCGCGGCTGCACAACTTTCAGTAGCACAACTTTGATTAATAGGCGCTCCGTCAAATTCTGGCTCATTAATATTGGCAAACGTGATCCCTACCTGATAATTGTTAGAGACCCAAACTGCACCTAAATCAATACCAACACCAGTACTACTGACTGCATCATCTGAAATGGCATCCGAAATAGCATCATCAGCATTGTCGCTGTCATCATTCAAAGAGACTAAAGCTCGACCAAGTGATATATCGTGAAGATTAGCTTTAACACCACCCACTAACATACCATGAGTGTTTTGCCACATAGCTTGACTATAACCAAAACCAATTTGTAGATCAGTTGCAGTTTTGGCTTGAAATGAAGTATCTGTGGTCAACTCTGTTCCTGTATTTGTAATTTCATCCGATATAACATTTGCTCTCGCAACAGCCGAGATACTAGCATCAAATATAAAAGCACCATTTTTTTTAGTTTTATAAATCAATGGCATAAAAGGAACTTGCAGGCTTGCCGACGTCTTTACATAGGCGGTTTCGCCTATCTCGGAAAGTATTTTATCGGCACGAACTTTATTTGCGGCAGCGTTTCCAGCATTTGAATTATCAATTAAATCCTCCAACTCCTCCGCACGATCTCCTAAGTCACTAATGTCCCCCATTTCAACACCCACACTAAGTGGACCAAGAATACCAAAACGGAAACTATCATCGTCCTCTTGGTTCACCATCAAGAATGGTGCTGCTGGATTACTAAAAACAGTTGCTAGCGCTCTTTGGTTTGGCGCACTACTCAGTGTGAAACTAGAACCTATTGGATGGTTAACTGGCATAGTGGCAAAAACTGCGGTACTTAATAAACTGCTTGAAACAAATATTAGCTTTTTCATGATTCTATCCTTTATAAATCAAAAACATGCACGATGGTAAATACAATGTATTTCAGTATAAACAATATCAAGACCATTTATTACACATTTCATACGAAAAACAGACATTAATGAGAGATATAAACAGGCCTTAAAATCATAAAGAAACAAAAAAACCAAAAACATAGGGTTTTCACGCAAAAAAAAATACAAAAAAAGAATAACAATTATAAAAAAACAGAATAATGTGCAAAATTTGAGCAAAAAAAAAACACTAAATATCAAAGAGATTTAGTGTTTTAAATAAGTACTTACTTTGAATAAAAAGACTAAATACTATCCAAAGAAAGCTGATACCTAAGTTTTTCCAAATCTTCCGGTGTGTCGACACCATGAGTTGGCAAACCATCCGCCAGTGCCACTTGCACTTTAATGCCTTGATGCAAAAAGCGTAATTGCTCGAGTTTTTCCCAGCGCTCTAATGGCGACATGGGTAAATCTGCGTATTTTGCTAATAAACTAGCTCGGTAAACATACAAACCAATGTGACGAAGTGCAGGAAAGCCAACTGGCAACATCCCAGTTCTGTCAGGATTACTGGCAAAGCCGTCCCTATCCCAAGGCATAGGCGAACGACTAAAATACAGCGCACGCTGCTTTTCGTCACAAACCACTTTCACCACGTTAGGGTTAAAGAAATCTTCAACTTGATCAATAGCGCAAGCAACCGTTGCCATTTCGGCTTCTTTATCTTGGTTTAATGCGATTACACTCGAATGAATCAAGTTAACTGGCAAAAAAGGCTCGTCACCTTGCACATTGACAACAATCTCATCGCCCTGCCAGCCCATTTTTGCGGCGACTTCCGCAAGGCGCTCTGTGCCATTTTCGTGGTCATCGCGGGTCATCACCACTGAAGCACCAAAACCTATTGCCGCTTTTTCAATAAGTTGATGATCTGTGGCAATCGTCACCGATTGCGCGCCAGCTTTTAGTGCCAACTCATAAACCCATTGCAGTACCGGCTTGCCACCTAAATCGGCCATCAGCTTTTGTGGAAAGCGCTGAGAAGCGTAGCGAGCAGGAATCACTATGTGAAAATCAGGTAGCGTTGCAGAACCAGTCATTGTATCTAAAGAGTCAGTCATTATTTTTCAAACTCCGGCTTTTGAGCCAATTCATAAGCGTGTTCTAAGGACATTCGAGAGGCTAACACCATGTCAGCGACTTCTCTAGCGACACCTTCACCGGCAGCTTTACTGAGTATAATCGGACAATGACGTTGCAATAAAATATGCGCATCAGCGGGACATAAAGCAACGCCAACCTTAGGCATAACCTGAAGGTCAATCACATCATCCCCCACATATGCGGCTTGGTCTGGTGTAATTCCTAAACGCTCGACCAACTCATCAAACGCTTCGGCTTTGTTGTGACAACCGGGATAAAAGTGCTCTACTTTTAGCTCTTTCATCCGCTGCCTTAATGGTGCAGAGTCTTTCGCGGTGATCACCGCAACCTGAACGCCCCACTTTGGCAGCAACTTCATTGCCACGCCATCTTTTACATTGAAGCGTTTTATGGTTTCGCCTTGCTCGGTATAAAGCAGACGACCATCGGTTAATACGCCATCAACATCAAAAACCACCAATTTCAAGGCTTGCAGCTTAGCAAGCAAACCTTGATCATTATCGAGCGCAGGATAAGAAGAAAGAAAAGCCGCATCCATTTATTAAACGCTCGTATCCAATACTTCAAATGTTTTAACCAATTCATCAAGCTGTTTCATTTGCTTAAGGAATGGCGCTAATTTACCCAAAGGCAAAGCACATGGACCATCACATTTTGCGCTATCAGGATCTGGATGTGTTTCTAAAAATAAGCTAGATAAGCCAAGTGACATACCCGCACGAGCCAATTCCGTTACTTGCGCACGACGGCCATCTGCAGAATCTTCACGACCACCAGGGCGCTGTAAAGAATGAGTTACGTCGAACATCACTGGGTAGCCAAATTTTTTCATTTCGCCAAAGCCAAGCATGTCTACCACCAAGTTGTTATAACCCATCATGGTGCCGCGCTCACAAAGCATTAGGTTATTGTTACCCGCTTCTTCACATTTGGTAAGAATATGTTTCATTTCATGAGGTGCTAGGAACTGCGCTTTTTTAATGTTAATCACGGCGCCTGTTTTCGCCATCGCGATCACTAAATCGGTTTGACGAGATAAGAACGCAGGCAATTGAATAACGTCAGCTACTTCAGCCACTGGAGCGCATTGGTAAGCTTCATGTACGTCGGTAATCACTGGCACGTCAAAGGTGTCTTTGATCTCTTGCAGAATTTTTAGACCTTCTTCCATGCCTGGGCCACGGAAAGAATTGATAGACGAACGGTTCGCCTTATCAAAGGAGCCTTTAAATACATAAGGAATTCCAAGCGCTTCCGTCACTTTCACATGTTCTTCCGCAACACGCATTGCCAAGTCGCGAGACTCTAATACGTTAACGCCACTGAACAAAACAAAAGGAAGGTGGTTAGCGACTTCAATTTTGCTACCAATTTTAATGATTCTTGATTCTTGAGATGACTGCGTCATGAGAACTCCATTTTTAATCTAGATTTGCTCACTCTAAACACGTCTAAAGCGGCGTAAAATTAGTTGAATATTTTTTATCGATCGTAAATTTCTAAAATTCCGGACAAGTTTTTCGCATCGTCCACGACTACCAGCAAGGTGATTTTATCACGCAGCATTTGCTCTTCGGCTTGCACTATCATCACATTCTCATTGATAGTTTTTGGATTCGCTGTCATCAAACTTGCCATGGTTTTATGTATCATGCCTTCACTCTCTTTGAGCATCGCACGACGCAAATCCCCATCGGTAAAGATACCCATCAACTTACCCGCTTCTTGAATCAATACAACACCCATTCTGCCATGAGTCATGACGGAAATAGCGTCTTTTAATGTGGTTTCTGGCGTGCAAATAGGCAGATTATCTTTGTGCATTAGGTCTTTAACACGAGTTAACAGTTTACGACCTAGGCTGCCACCAGGGTGAAAACGGGCAAAATCTTGTGGTTGAAAATTGCGACACTCCATCAAAGCCACGGCTAAAGCATCGCCCATAGCGGTTGTCATGGTTGTCGATGTGGTTGGCGCTAGATTATTTGGGCAAGTTTCTTTATCGATAGAAAGATCCAGTACGCAATCGCAATGTTTCGCCAAAGTAGAATCGATGTTTCCTACCATGGCAATACTTGGATTTCCGAAACTTTTTAGAGAAGGCAGTAAACGCATAAGCTCTTCTGTTTCACCAGAAAAACTGATCAGCACTAAGACATCTTCAGGCTGGATCATACCTAAATCGCCATGAAAAGCCTCACCCGGATGGAGAAAGAAACTTGGCGTACCTGTCGAGGCTAATGTGGCGGCAATTTTCTTACCGATCAAACCAGATTTCCCCATGCCACAAATAATCGTACGACCCTTGCTTGCAAGAATCATTCGAACGGCTTTGGGGAATTCTTCAGTGACTTGATTGGCTAAATTGGCTAAAGCTTGAGCTTGTGTAGACAAAGTACGTCGAGCACTTTCAATAAGGATATCTGAGTGGGTACTCGAATCGGCACTCAAATTAAATAGATCGCTCATAAAGCCTCGCTGCTCAATGTAATAATCGTAAAGTGGCATCATTATACAGAGGAGGAAGCGGGTCGCCTACCAAAGAGCAAGTTTTCATCACTTACTCTTGGTAGGTATGGAAAAAATTAACCTAAGCAGCTAAGGAATTGGCCGCTCAAACTGTCTAAAAATGAGAAGTAGGCATTTGTGCCCATTTTCACTTTGCTACCCAATGGATCCAAAGGTGCTGTTTTCACATCCGACCCTTCCAGCAAAGTTTTTACTATAGCTGGGCTAAATTGCGGCTCACTAAAAACACACTGTACTTTATTTTCTTGGATCTCATGACGGATTTCAGCCACTTTTTTCGCGCCAGGCTTGCGCTCTGGGCTGACAGTAATTTCACCTGCATGGCTCAAGCCGTAATGCTGTTCGAAATAGCTATAACCATCATGGAACACAATGTAAGGCACTTTATTTACCTTATTAAGTGCGTTACGTATTTCAGCATCTTTCGCACTAAGACCTTTTTCAAAAGACGCTAAGTTTCCTTTGTAGTACTCAGCATTCACAGAATCCAATGACACTAAACGAGCAGTCACAGCTTTTGCCAATATTCTAGCGTTATCAGGTGATAGCCAAACATGCGGATCTACACCGTCATGATGGTGGCCTTCGTGCTCGTCATGATCACCATGCTCTTCGTGATCGCCATGTTCTTCGTGTTCGTGGTCGCCGTGTGCATCATGGTCGTCATGCGCTTCTTCTGCTTCATCCTCATCATGATGATGTTCTTTAGCGAAGTTATGCAATGCCATCCCATCTAAAGCAAGCCATTCAATTGACGACTCTTCTTTGCCAGCATTCTCAAGCGGTTTTTCCAAGAAGCGCTCTAGTGACTCACCAACCCAAACAACAGTGTCAGCATTGATGATTTTCTTCAGATCCGAAGGACGCATGGCAAAATCATGGGGTGATGCTGTACTAGAAACGATCTGTTGAATTTCGGCTTTATCACCTGCAATCGCCGCAACAATCATAGAAACAGGTTTAATACTGGTAACTATTACTGGTTTAGCCAACGCTAGAGGAGTTAAGGCTGAAACACCCAAGGCCAAAAGAAGTTTATTCATTATTTAGCACCGTTAAATTAATGTTATAACGTAACAATACGATATAAAAAAAAGAGATTCAAGCGCTTTAGCTTAAATCTCTTTTTTTTATATACATGGTAAGCATAACTTAATTTAGCTGTAAATCCTCAAGCGCTATCGGTCGAACCATCAAACCCGCACGCTGCCCAACAGGAAGGTTGGTGTTAGGAAATACAATAGCATCACCAGTTTGCTTGATGTAGTAGTCACTTTTATCAGAGCGAGCCATGCGATAATCCGCTTCAAACTGAGTAAAGTTTTTTACATCGCTCGCAATACTGAGTTCATAACTGTCATCGTCTTTCACCAAGCTGTCCAATACACGAAATACATGCAAACTAGACACGGAGGATTGTGCTAAAACGCCCTTTCCCAACAATAGAGTCAAACTGGCTTCAAAATCTGCAAAGCGCGACAAATCATTTTCGCCAAACGGATTCACTTTCCCAAGCTCTACCGTAAACGCATGAGCGTTATGTACAACATAGCTATAATAGGAAAAGGTCGTTGTTGGTTGATGTGACAATAAAACAGCATCAATCCCACTTGCTGCCAAGAACGCCAATTGCTCTTTGTTATATATAGCATTTTCAACATAGGGATAAACGACAAATTTTTCATGAACGGAACCACGAATCGCAGTGTGTAAATCGTAATGCAGCTTTATTTGATCCGTTTTATTCTCAGTAAGCGAATAGAAGTCACAAACTGCTTGCTCTAGGCGCTGCGCTCTCTTAGCTTCAAAGCCATCGTATTCTTGCCAAGCACCACGAAATAAGCGATTTAGGTTCACATCGCAAAAACGTTTTGCCAAATTTGCTGCAACAGGATTACCAATTAATACCAACAACCGGATATTTAATGAAACCTTACCCTCTAGAATGCCGGTAACCAATTGATTTACAAGCTCAATAGGACCGGTCTCATTACCATGTACGCCAACAGACAAAACAAGACTGATCACACTAGGTTGTTTAGGCTCAAGGCGCAAAACCCCAGTGTCTTCAACAAAGCCGTCTCCACTTGGAAAAGAAAATCGAAAAGGTGCGATACTATCTTGGTTTGCGAGTGTTAAGGCTAAAAAATCATTGTTCAAAATGGGCATTTTTCCTACCAACTTTCCCTATCAATTTCATTGCAAAATACGACCTAAAAATAAGCGTTAATGATACCGCTTTCCGTCAAATAATAAGGCAAATAATGCCAAGCCGTACATAATACGCAAAAATAGGTCGCTTTCTCGACACCTTACGCTCTCTAGTGGGTCTATTATCTTGAGTTATTCACTTTTCTTTAATGACCAAGAAGTCTTTTCTTTCAAGACAAATGCCGATACCCTTTTGCTTTCTACCAGATTCACTTTTAAATAGAGTATTTTATGCCCGAAAATGACGAAGTCATTATCTTAGTCGACGAAAACAACAAGATAATTGGCGATGTGCCACGACACTTAATGAATTTTGGCAGAGACTATCATCGTGTCACTTATATTTTGGTGTTCAACACGGCAGGAAATTTACTCATTCAAAAAAGAACTGATGATAAAGCCTTTTGCCCAGGCTTTTACGGTGTAACCACTGGTGGCGTGGTTGAAAAAGGCGAATCTTATATCGATTCGGCCCACAGAGAACTTCAAGAAGAACTAGGGTTTGATGCGCCACTCGAAAGCCAAGGCGTATTTTTTACCGAAGGCGAAGGCTTTAAAATATGGGGCAAGATTTTTACTTGTCACTATGATGCAGCGCTGCATGGTGAACTAACCTTACAGCCCAAGGAAGTCGCTTCCGTTCATGAAATGAGTATCGATAGCATACTAAATAACTCAGAGAAGATGCCATTTACACCCGACTCGCTTAGTGCATTACAGCACTATGCAAACAAACTTACTCAGCCTCAGCTTGATGATCCGCTTTAGTCCTTTTTGGCTACTAACTTTTTTTATTTCCTCATTCGCTTTGAGTGAGGAACGCTGGCAAAACGATGCCTACATCCAAGACAGTTTTATTAAAATTGCTTTGGAGCGTGAATACAAAGAAACCAAATACCCTAAATTAATCCGCTGGAACAAACCCATTAAACTGTTCTTTGAAAGCGACAGTGGAGACGCTAGCTTGCAAAAAGAACTACTAAGTGTCCACGCTCAGCACCTTGCTCATATAACGGGGCTGTCTATTGACTTCACCAATGATCCTAAACAAGCAAATATTTTTGTTATTTTCACCACCTACGACAATATCGAAAACAAAGTCAGGCAATATATTGGCGACCCAGAAAAAATTCGCGCAGCGCTCAACGAAGCCATTTGCCTAGGAAATTTTAGTCGTAATGGAAAATACGAAATAACCAAGGGAAGTATTATTATTCCTGTTGATTATGCACGCAGAAAAGCACGTTTTTTGGACTGTATAGTGGAAGAAATCACCCAGCTGCTGGGACTCCCTAATGATTCCAATGATGTTTTTCCATCTGTATTTAATGATGTCAGCGTAGATACCTACCTTAGCCCACTGGATTATTTACTACTTAAAGCTCTCTACTCTTCCCATCTCAAACCTGGAATGGATGTCGCACAAACAAAGGCAGCTTTTCCTAAAGTCTTAGCTGAGCTACACGCCAATAAAGACATAGAAAATGCGGCTCAGCGTGTCCAAAAATACAGTCTAAAAACCTACCTAGGTGACTAACTTTCCTCGTGAAAAATCAATCCGTAAACCATGCCATAGATCAATATAATTAGCCTTTTCAACGACCATCTCATAAATTGTGCTTATTCACTCTGCTTTTCCTGCCCAACTTAGGTAAAATGCGCCAACTGAAAATTCATATCGGAGAGTCCTAATGTTTCCAGAGCTCAAAAATGACCGCTTCTTGCGCGCATTACTCAAACAACCTGTCGATACAACCCCTGTATGGATGATGAGACAAGCTGGACGTTACTTACCAGAATACCGCGCCAGCCGCGCCACAGCTGGTGATTTTTTGAGCCTTTGCAAAAACGATGCGTTCGCCTGCGAAGTTACACTTCAGCCACTTAAACGCTACGACTTAGACGCTGCAATCTTGTTTTCAGACATACTCACCATTCCCGACGCTATGGGATTGGGGTTGTATTTTGAAACGGGCGAAGGCCCTAAGTTCAGACACACTATTCGTAGCAAAGCCGATGTTGATGCCATCCCAGTAACGACAGCGAATGACTTAGGTTACGTAATGAAAGCCGTTACTACGATCCGTCATGCCTTAAATGGCGACGTGCCGTTGATCGGCTTTTCCGGTAGCCCATGGACACTTGCGACTTACATGGTAGAAGGAGGTTCTAGTAAGGACTTCCGTCACATCAAAGCCATGATGTATCGGTCTCCTGAGACCTTACATGCGTTGTTAGACAAACTGGCTAAATCTGTTACAGCGTATCTTAACGGTCAAATATTAGCGGGCGCACAAGCGCTACAAATTTTTGATACTTGGGGTGGCGTATTAAGCGGTCCAATGTACCAACAGTTCTCTTTGCTCTACATGAAGCAAATCCTAGACGGCCTTATTCGTGTACACGAAGGCAAAAGAATTCCCGTTATTTTGTTCACTAAAAATGGCGGTCAATGGCTAGAAAACATGGCCGCAACGGGACCTGATGCACTTGGTTTAGATTGGACAACAGATATTGCAGAAGCACGCGCTCGCGTTGGGGATAAAGTAGCGCTACAGGGCAATATTGATCCCTGTGTACTTTATGCTGGCAAAGATGTCATCGAACATGAAGTCGAAAACGTACTGTCAGGCTTCGGCACAGGCAGCGGCCACGTATTTAACCTAGGTCACGGCATCCACCAGTTTGTAAACCCTGATCACCCAAAATATTTGATCGATGCGGTTCACGAACTAGGTCGAAAGTACCATGAACCAAAATATGATGACTTAGACGCTTTAAACGGCCTTTAAGAGCTTATTTATAAGCCATCATCAATCAACGCTAACCTTAATAGAACTAGAGGACTAAATTCTATTAAGGTTAAGCCACTAAAGACTCATATTCCTGCAAGCATAAATCTTCAGCGCTCTTTTTCTGTTTCTTCCAAACTCCATCTGACGCCATTACCAGAGTGTCAAACACCTCATCCACATAACAACAAACGTGATCAACACCACGCCAGTCCAACCAAGACAAACGTCCTAATAAACGCCCATTGGCAAGCGGTATCAATACTAGCCTCAGCTGCAAATTTTTACTCGTGCCTTTGGCTTGATAACAGGCAAGGCTTTGAGGCGAAGACACACTGGATAATTGCACACCGACCCGGTTAGACAATAAAGCGGCAGTATCAGCAAAAAAAGACTCCGAACCCGCTATAAAATACTCGCTTGATGTTATTTTTTTCATTCCAAGCACTCCATTTCTATGAAGATATGTTCACTAAATGTAGATCATAATCATCGAGCCTGTAGCGACTTTTACAATAGAGTGGTATTTTTAGACTAATTAATGCTTTATTCGTATGGAGAAAAGAAATGAAACTAATTACGGCCATTGTTAAGCCTTTTAAACTTGATGAGGTGCGTGAAGCACTTTCTGAAATTGGGATTAACGGCATTACCGTCACAGAAGTGAAGGGTTTTGGGCGCCAACGAGGCCATACAGAACTTTACCGTGGCGCAGAATATGTTGTCGACTTTTTACCAAAAGTAAAACTAGAACTTGCTGTCGAAACAGACATGGTTGAACGCGCAATTGAAGCTATCCAGCACAGTGCGAATACAGGCAAAATTGGTGACGGGAAAATATTCGTTACCGCACTAGAGCAAATCATCCGTATTCGTACTGGTGAAACCGGTGCCGAAGCAATCTAAGCTATTGCCATCTAATTTGGGCAGTTAATTGCTATAAAATAAAAAAGAGGCCTCGGCCTCTTTTTTATTTTTGCAACATCGTTGACGCTAACCTTTATCAGGCACTTTGATAGACAAGGTTCCCAAGTAACGATTTTGACGTAACTCAATCTGACGAAAGATAGCAATAATCACAATACTAATAACCAAGTAGATAGCACCTGCCGCCAAGAAAATTTCCATCGGAGTATAGGTTCTAGCAATGATGGTTCGCGCCATACCCGTTAAATCCAAAATGGTAATAGTACTGGCCAATGCACTGCCTTTTAGCATCAAGATAATCTCGTTGCCATAAGCCGGTAACACGATGCCAAAGGCACGAGGCAATAAGACTCGTCGGTACATCTGAAACTTTGTCATGCCAATTACTTTACATGCTTCCACTTCACCTTGCGGAATCGCTTGAATCGCGCCACGGAAGATCTCAGCGGTATAAGCAGAGGTATTCAGTGTAAAGGCAATAATGGCACACCAAAACGGCTCTCTCAGTATTGGCCATAAGAAACTTTCTCGAACTGCATCAAATTGTGATGCGCCGTAATACACCAAAAAGATCTGAACCAACAGCGGTGTTCCGCGAAAGAAAAAGATATAAGCAAAAGGTACCGCTCGAATCCATGCAACCGGTGAAATCCTTGCTAAAGCAATCGGCAAGGCAAAAATGCCACCCAACACAATAGAAATAAGCACTAACTGAAGACTAACCCAAGCTCCTTCGAGCAAACGAGGAAAATATTCAACAACAACCGAAAAATCCATACATTATCCCCTATTCAAACCACGGCTCGCTCGTTTTTCCATATAGGATACGAACACCATAGAGATAATGGTTAAAGCCAAATACATAAATGCCGCGACCAAATAAAACAAAAACGCTTGCTTGGTACTACTCACTGCAATATTGGCTTTACGCATAATATCGTCTAGCCCGACAACAGACACCAGAGCGGTATCTTTTAGCAAAACCAGAAATAAATTCCCTAGCCCAGGCAGTGCAATTCGCCATACCTGCGGCAAAATAATACGGTAGAACTTTCGAATTGGCCCCATTCCTAGAGCGATTGCCGCCTCATGTTGCCCTTTCGGAATAGACTGTAAAGCGCCACGAAACACTTCTGTTGCATAGGCACCAAACGTCAAACCAAGTGCCGTCACACCCGCTGCAAATGCACCAACTTCAATATATTCGTCGTAACCAAATAAACCAGCTATCGCCATCAAAACACTGGTGGCACCAAAATAAATAATAAGCACAGTTAGCAATTCAGGAATACCACGAATAATAGTGGTATAACCATTAGCGATCCATCGGATAACTGCGATAGAGGATAATTTAGCAGAAGCGCCTAATAATCCCAGAATCAAACCAACAAACAGCGAAGACAGCGCTAGCTCCAAGGTAACAACAGCACCTTGCAGCAGCTGATCACCGAATCCATGAAGATCAATCATAGTTTTTTCTCAGAGTAAGCTTAAAGTAGGTTTCTCGGCACGTTAGTGCCGAGAAACTCTAAGAAATATCTACACTTAGTAGATAGAGAACGGGAAGTATTTAGCATTGATTTTCTGATAAGTACCGTCAGCCAGAATGGCATCAAGCGCTTTATTCAACTTCGCTTTCAACTTGTCATCGCCCTTACGAATAGCAATGGCAATGTTGTCTGTTTTCATGAAGGCATCACCTTTGAATTCAAATTTAGAACCACTTTCTGATGTTTTCAACCAGTTATAAGTTGGCAATTCATCGGATAACACGATGTCCAAACGACCAGAAATAAGATCTAGATAAACGTTGTCTTGGTTATCATAGAATTTCAAGTTAGCTTTACCAGCGAAATTGTCTTCAAGATATTGAGCGCCTAGAGTAGCACGCTGCGCACCAATGGTTTTTCCGTCTAGCTTAGCAAGATCAAATTTTTCACCAACGCGCCCCATGAAACGCAAACCGCCTGAGTAATATTTGTTAGTGAAATCGACAACTTTCAAACGATCTTCAGTGATAGACATAGACGCAATGATCGCATCAAATTTGCGTACTTTAAGTCCTGGAATCAAACCATCCCAATCCTGAGTTAGAATTTCACAATCAGCTTCCATTTTTGCACACAATGCGCGAGCAATATCAACGTCAAAACCTTGTGGCTTGCCAGCTTCGTCAATAAAGTTAAACGGTGCCCAAGCTCCTTCCGTTACGAAACGAACTTTATCTGCAGCTTGTACAGAAACAGCTGACAATGCTGCCGTTAACAACAACGCTGAACCCAAAACCATTTTTTTCAATTTCATTGTAATCCCCTTAGTGTATTTGTTTATTTAATCATTTTATATTTTAGAGTTTATTGCTTGAATAACGAAATATTAACTAAAAAACGCTGGATAAAAACGCCTTACAGCGTTCTGATTTTGGTGAACCAAACACTTGATCAGGCGTGCCTTTTTCTTCCACCACACCCTGATGCAGAAACACAACTTCACTAGATACTTCACGGGCAAAGTTCATTTCATGCGTTACGATAAGCATAGTACGCCCTTCTTCTGCCAAATTGCGCATAACAGTCAGCACTTCACCTACTAGCTCTGGATCTAGCGCTGATGTCGGCTCATCAAACAGAATCACTTGAGGATCCATAGCCAATGTTCTAGCGATAGCAACACGTTGCTGTTGACCACCAGAAAGTTGATTAGGATACATGTCCTTTTTCTCTGCGATACCGACCTTCCGCAATAAATGCTCAGCGTATTCAGCGACTTCCTGCTTAGGACGTTTTAGAACATGAAGCGGTCCTTCCATCACATTCTGTAAAATCGTCATGTGCGGCCATAAATTAAAACTTTGAAAAACAAAGCCTATTTGCTGGCGCATTTGAGTAAGCTGCTTCATGTTGTTGGCGACTAAATCCGATTCACCTTGAATCAAATCAAGTTTAGTACCATTAAAAAGAATATCGCCTCGGGTGGGGTTCTCAAGCAGGTTAACACAGCGTAAAAAAGTACTTTTACCTGAGCCACTAGAACCAAGAATTGAAATGACGTCACCATCGTAAGCTTTTAGGGAAATCCCCTTTAACACCTCAATATCACCAAACGTTTTGTGGATATCAATGAGCTCTAACGCCGGGACTTTCGACATGTTTTATACCTTCTTTTATTTTATGAACTTATTATTTTTACCGTGATAACAACGCAACTCTTTAATTGGCAACTAGCTAATCAAACAATCAGCTTACGTAACCAAGTAGAATACAAAAATCACGCCAAGAACAATGTAACCCGTATTTTAAGTTACTTTTTCCAAAGCCGCCTCTTTTTCTTGTCCATTTGGACAGGGGTAGCGCTTTTATTATGAATTTTATTACGTTCTTCTCTTGGCGTAATACCAAAAAAACCTTTGTAGGTTGTACTAAAATGAGGCGCAGATCCAAATCCACACTCCACACCAATCTCTGTAATTGCTTTATCCGTTTGAGTGATCAATTGCTTAGCATGCTGTAAACGTAATTCTAGATAATAACGCGACGGTACAATATCTAAATTACCTTTAAACAGTCGCTCTAGATGTCGCCTAGAAACACCAACATGATAAGCAATATCATCAGATGACAATGGCTCTTGAATATTTGCTTCCATTAGCTGAACTGCTTCAACGAGCTTAGGTTGACCTGTACCAATACGAGCCTGAAGAGGAATTCTTTGCGGATCTTCATGCGTACGAATTCGCTCACAAACAAATTGCTCAGAAATACTACTAGCAAGCGTCATACCGTGCTGCTTACCTATAAGAAAAAGCATCATATCCATCGCCGCTGTACCACCGCTGCAAGTATAACGGTCTCTATCGACTTCAAAAAGATGATTAGAAACGATCGTCTGTAAAAATTCATCTCGCAAGTTAGCAAGACTGCGCCAATGAATCGTGGCGCGGTAGCCATCTAATAGTCCGGCTTTCGCCAATAAATAGCTTCCTGTGCATACCCCACCAAGTCCAACCTGTTTTTTTGCTTGTTTTTTTATCCAATTTTCTAAAGTCAGACTTTCGTTTTTTATCACTGGCGATGCACCACACACAAAAATAGCATCTAAATCGCTTGGCGCATCACTTGTTAGATAGTCTGAAACGGTTGTAACCCCCGTACTTGAAGGAATTTCTCTTTCTTCATGGCTAATAGTACAAAAAGAATAAAGCTCTTTTCCTGTCACCCAGTTCGCCATATGTAATGTTTCAATAGCGGAAGAAAAACCCAACATAGAATAGTGTGGCAAGAGCAAAAAACCGTATTTTAACGGCTTTTTACTTGCCTGCATGATTTCTCTTGATGCGAATTCAGTCTTGTACAAAATATTATCCTGCGAACTATAGACAAAAAAGGAGTTTATTTCGTTTAAAATGGATAACAAAGGTTTTTTTCGTATTGAGCAAGGCTTTTTTAGTCCGATTAACCAGACATCATAACAATATGTCGCAATTAGATAAGTTAGTAGCTATCAAAGGAGTGAAATTTTCATAATAATCATATCCAGAGTCCAAACCGAATACTTTCGTAAAATTGCATTAACAACTAGTTTTATTAAGAACACCACTCACGAGGGATGAGTTCTAATGACTGATTACAAAAAAAACGAATTAATCGAACGTGTTGAAGTAGAAATAAACGAAAACTTTAGCACTGCAGAAGCGAACAACTTGATTCAACTTGCCCACCTCTACTTCCAGGACTCTTTAACGGAAGATTTGGTCAATGAGTCGATAGAAAATCTATACGGCACAATTATCTGCTTATGGGATTTCTTACAGCAACGCCCAGTAAACCAACCTAAGGTTCGTGTCTACAATCCGAACTACGAAGAGCACAGCTGGCAATCTACCCATACCGTTATCGAAATTTTAACGGATGACATGCCTTTCCTTGTCTCATCTTTCAATATGGCACTGGTTCGTCTTGGCCACACAATTCACCTAACAGCGCACCCAGTCGTACCAGTTGATCGTAATAAAAAAGGTGAACTACAAGGCATCAATTCGTCTTCAAAATCACACGAAGCCTTGATGCGCTTTGAAATCGATCGTTTGTCCGACATCAACTTGCTGGATGAAATTAAAGAAGAGCTACTTAACAGCTTAGTCGATGTAAAGAAAACTGTCGCAGACTGGCCTACAATGAAAGCCAAACTAAGCGACATTATCAGCGAATCAGAACAACTTGCGCATCTAAAAAAGAATGAAGAACATCAGGAAATTCTTGATTTCTTACGCTGGGTTGCCAATGACCACTTCACCTTTATCGGCTTCCGCGCTTACGACCTTGCGGTCGAAGGCGACGAAACACACCTTAAATTGGTTGAAGGCTCAGGTCTAGGAACCTTCCGCGACATCAACGATAAGAAAGTAAAACGCGATATCGTTTTACAAGACAACCTAGCTAAATTAGCAGTAGACCCTAGTAACATTCTTGTTTTAACCAAGTCCACAGCGGTCTCCACTGTGCATCGCCCTGTCCACCTTGATTACCTAGGTGTAAAACGCTTTGATAAAAAGGGCAATGTCATCGGCGAATGGCGCTTCTTTGGTCTGTATTCATCTGCCGCTTATATCGCTCGCCTGCAAGATGTTCCGTTATTGCGCAAAAAATTGAATATCATTGTTGAAAAAGCCAATGTGGATCCAAATAGCCACAAGGGTAAAAATCTTAAGCACATTTTAAACAGCTACCCTCGTGATGAGATGCTGCAAGCTCCAGTTGATGAGCTTTTTGGTACCATCGAAAGCATCCTTGCCATTCAAGAACGCCGTCAATTGCGCGTATTCCTTCGCAAAGACATCTATGGCCGTTTCCTGAACGCCTTGGTTTACGTACCACGTGATCGTTACAACACGGAATTGCGTATGAAGATGCAAGACATCTTGATGAACGCTTGTAACGGCACTAGCTCTGAATTCAACGTACAATTCTCACAGCTTGTTTTAGCGCGCGTTAACTTCACTATTCAAATTGCGGACCCTAAACAAAGCCCGACCATCGATGCAGAAGATATTCAGCGTAAGATGCAAGATGCAATGAGCTCATGGGAAGACAAACTGCTAATGGCGCTCCATAAGAGCCATGGCGAAGAAAATGGCAACATCCTTTTCAACGACTATGTACCTTATTTGCCAGCGGCTTATCGTGAAGATTTCTCTCCAAACGCAGCTGTTTTAGACATTGAACGTTTAGGACAACTCGCGGGTGAAGGTGATATTTCAACACATATTTACCGTCAAGTTGGACAAACAAAGAATAATTACTTTTTCAAAGTATATGGCGCGGGTACAACGCTTATCTTGTCTGATGTATTACCTATTTTGGAATGCATGGGGCTACGAGTACTAGAAGCTCGCCCATATGAGCTAGACCAAAATGGTGACGGCACAGCGAACACATGGGTAGTTGAATTTGCCATCAGTGTTGATGCTGATATCAATCTTGATAAAAACTCTCAGCGTGAAGCGTTCCAAGATGCGTTTAACCAAGTATTCAGCCGTCGTGTTGAAAATGACCGCTTTAACGCCTTAGTACTAAGCGCTTCCTTAACGTGGCGTCAAGTCACCATGTTACGTGCGTTGACCAAGTACTTGATGCAATTACAAGTGCCTTTCTCTTTGCAGTACATGCAACAAACTCTAGAGAAAAATGCAGGCATCGCTCGTCTGTTGGTTCAGCTATTCGAACAACGTTTCGACCCTAGCCAAGAAGCAAAACGTGACGAGAAAGTTCAAAAGCTGCTTGAGAAAATCGATCTAGAATTAGATCAAGTTGCTAACTTGGACGAAGACCGCATTCTGAAACACTACCTTTCCGTGATTCAGGCAATGCTGCGTACCAACTTCTACCAAGCCGGCTCTGAAGGCGAAGTCAAAGATTACGTTTCTTTCAAACTAGACCCAACACTGATTCCAGCAGTACCGCTACCAAGACCGAAATTCGAAATTTTCGTTTATGCGCCGTGGGTAGAAGGTATACACATGCGCGGCGGTAAAGTCGCTCGCGGTGGTTTACGCTGGTCTGACCGTATGGAAGATTTCCGTACTGAGGTACTTGGCCTAGTAAAAGCACAAATGGTGAAAAACGCCGTTATTGTTCCATCTGGTGCAAAAGGTGGCTTTGTTGCCAAACAATTGAAAAAGAACGCTTCTCGTGAAGAAGTACAAGCAGAAGTTATCCACTGCTACACCACCTTCATTAGTGGCTTGCTAGACATTACTGACAACCTTGTTCAAAACGAAGTGGTACCACCACTATCTGTACTTCGCTACGACGAAGACGACCCGTACTTGGTAGTAGCAGCAGATAAAGGCACAGCAACTTTCTCTGACTTGGCAAACAGTATTTCTGCGAAATATGGTTTCTGGTTAGGCGATGCTTTTGCTTCCGGTGGCTCTAATGGTTACGACCATAAAAAAATGGGCATCACGGCTCGCGGCGCTTGGGAATCCGTTAAACGTCAATTCAAAGAAATCGGCATCGATTGTCAAACAACTGACTTCACCACGGTTGGTATCGGCGACATGGCGGGCGACGTATTTGGTAACGGCATGCTGTTATCGAAACACACTTGCCTAATCGCAGCGTTTAACCACATGCATATCTTTATCGATCCAACACCCGATGCGGCGACGTCTTTTGTTGAACGTGAGCGCATGTTTAAACTGCCTCGCTCTTCTTGGGAAGATTACAACAAAGAGCTTATTTCGAAAGGCGGCGGTATTTTCAATCGCTCTGCGAAATCCATTCCAATCAATGCGGATATTCGTAAAGCTTTGGGCATTGAAGGCAATATTAAATCTATGGCACCAACAGATTTGATCAACGCCATTCTAAAAGCGCCCGTTGATCTACTGTGGAACGGTGGCATCGGCACCTACGTTAAATCTGAAGGCGAGTCCCACGCAGACGCAGGCGACAGCGCTAACAATGGACTACGCGTAAATGGTAAAGAGCTTCGCTGTAAAATCGTTGGTGAAGGCGGCAACCTAGGCTTAACACAGCTAGGCCGTATTGAATTTGCCCAGAAAGGCGGTTCAATCAGCACCGATGCAATCGATAACTCTGCGGGTGTAGACAGCTCGGATCACGAAGTAAACATCAAGATCCTACTAAACCGCGTAGTTGAAAATGGCGATTTGACCGAGAAGCAACGTAACAGCTTGCTTGCAGAAATGACCGACGAAGTAGGTAACCTAGTATTGCGTCATAACCGCGGACAAAGTCATGTTTTGTCCTTGGCAAATGCGCAAGCACCAGTGCGTCTAGCGGATCATTGGCGTTTGATTCAATCTCTTGTCCGTGAAGGCCGTTTGAATCGTGAAATCGAGTACTTGCCTAGCGATGTTCAGATCAAAAAACGCTTAAACAAAGGTCAAGGCTTAACTCGTCCTGAAATTTCTGTACTACTGGCTTATTCGAAAATCAAATTGTCTGAGCAATTGGTAGAAGACGGTATTGGTGAAGATGTCGACTTGACCACTCAAATCAATGAGTACTTCCCAACTCAGTTGACCAAACACTTCGGCGGCCAAATGGCGTCACATCCGTTGATTCAAGAAATCATTGCTGGACATGTGACGAACAACCTAGGTAATCGAATGGGGCCAACTTTCAGCACCTACATGCAAGAAGAGACCGGCGCGTCTTCTTTGAATGTTGTTCGTGCTTACATGGCTGCGGAAGACATATTTGGCATTCCAGCACTTTGGGATGCGATTAACGGTCTAGACTTCATAGTAGCTAACCCTGTATTAAACAGCTTGTTGATCCGCATTCAGGGACTTCTAGAGCGTGCGACACTTTGGCTATTACGTAATACTCGCGAAAGCTTGTCTATTCAACGCTTAAAAGACACTTATAAACCAGGTGTTGAAGTGATTAGAGCCAATATGCAGGCGATTTTGACAGAATCTAGCCAAGCGCATCTGGCCGATATTGCAGCAAGCCTTGTCGAGCAAAATATCCCAGTAGAAGTAGCGGAAAGACTATCGTCTCTTCATTACCTGTTCTACGGATTAGACATCATTCGCGTCGCGGCAAATACCGAGACCGAAGTATTAGATGTCGCTCAAACTTACTTCGCGCTTGAAATGGACTTAGAGTTACATTGGTTGCGCCATAAAGTTAGTGAGTTATCAGCTGACGATATGTGGCAACGTCGTGCAAAAGCAGGCCTAGGCGACGAAGTGGATAATAGTTTAAGAACCCTCACCCAAGAGGTCATTCAGTCCAGTGTCGATATCAAGAAACTGGAACAACGTCTGACTCATTGGCGCGAATCAAATAATGACAGCATCAAGCATTACCGTGCGACTTTTAGTGAAATAAAAGCCGAAAGCGAATTAACACTTGCTATGGTAACTGTCGCTATTCGTGAGTTGAGAAATCTGATATAAACCTATAGGTGGCCGCCATTGCGGCCACCTATTTTTAAGAGGTCTTTTTTTGAGATGGATAGAAAAGTGACACAACAAGTAACGAGAGCAACCTTTGACGAAGTAATGGTTCCTAACTACGCACCTTCTGCGATTATTCCAGTGCGTGGCGAAGGCTCTCGCGTATGGGACAAAGAAGGCAAAGAATACATCGATTTTGCAGGCGGCATTGCTGTTACTGCATTGGGTCATTCCAATCCAACTCTAGTCAACGTCATGCGTGAGCAAGCTGGGCAACTTTGGCACTTATCAAATACCATGACCAATGAGCCAGCACTGCGATTGGCCAAAAAGTTGACTGAAAAGACCTTCGCTGACCGCGTTTTCTTTGCAAACAGTGGCGCTGAAGCCAACGAAGCTGCTTTTAAACTCGCTCGCCGTTACGCGTTTGATAATTTTGGTCCAGAAAAAAACGAAATTATCGCCTTTTATAAGTCTTTCCACGGTCGTACATTGTTTACCGTTTCAGTAGGCGGACAAGCAAAATACAAAGAAGGCTTTGAACCTACTCCAGGTGGCATAAAGCATTGCGACTACAATGACATTGAGCAACTTAAAGCAATTATTAGCGATAAAACATGTGCCGTTGTGATGGAACCAATTCAAGGTGAAGGCGGAATTATTCCAGCCGACATTGAATTTGCCAAACAAGTACGTGAATTGTGTGATCAATACAATGCGTTATTGGTTTATGACGAAGTGCAATCCGGTGTAGGCCGTACAGGCACGCTATACGCTTACGAGCAACTTGGCGTAAAACCTGACGTCTTAACAACTGCAAAAGCACTAGGCAATGGCTTCCCTGTAAGTGCAATGCTAGCGACAGAAAAAGCAGCAAAAAGCTTAGCTTTCGGCACTCATGGCAGTACTTATGGTGGTAACCCAATGGCTTGTGCTATCGCTGAAGCAGTTATTGACATCATCGACACACCTGAAGTACTAGGCGGTGTGGCGAAACGTCATGATCTATTCGTTGAAGGTCTAAAAGCCATAAACGAAAAGTACCATGTTTTTAAAGATATTCGTGGCATGGGGCTTCTAATCGGTGCCGAAGTGATTGATAGTCTTGCAGGCAAAGCTGGTGAAATTGTTAAAGCATCCGCAGAAGAAGGTTTATTTGTCCTTGTTGCGGGTCCAAACGTTCTACGTTTAGCGCCATCTTTGATTATCACCGAACAAGACATTGCAGATGGCCTTGCTCGACTTGATAAAGCCATCGCAACAGTGATAGCTAACAACAAAGCTGCATAAGCAATTAAGTACTAGATAACATGTTTAAAAATCGGACTTCGGTCCGATTTTTATTTAATCCATACTGATAGAAATAAGCTTACTGAACGCCCCTTCTCCTCCAACTTTAACCTGCGTTAACTCTCCATTATCTACTGTTAGTTGGGTCACTATACGTGATGGCATTTTCATCGCTCGCCCTTGCTCAAAAAATGCCCGCTGATAACCAAAGTGTCGATTTAAATAGCAAGCAAGCGCTCCGTTCGAGCTACCTGTCGCGGACTCCTCTGGAATACCAACCGCTGGCGCGAAGTTTCGGCAACTTGCCGTATAGATGGCCTCTGGTGGGTTCATTTCAAAAACATGAAATCCAACACATTGATGCTGCTGACAGAAACGCGTTATCGCATCACTATCAACCTCAAGACAATCCAACACGCCATAGGGTACAGGAATCATCACATCAACCAACCCAGTAGATACAGCCTGAATAGGCAAACCAGATTGAGCAATAAGCTGAGGCTGAAGACCTAACATAGGAGCAATGTCTTCTGCGCTAAATTCAGCCGACCAAATTGGCAAACTTTGACTCATCAACACATCGCCATTTAATAACACCTCAACAGCTAAGATTCCCGCTTTTGTTTCCTGTTGATAACTTCCTGCCGAAATGTGCTGTAAATGACGCAATAACCAAAATACACTTAAGGTAGCGTGACCACAAAAGTCTACTTCTACAGTTGGGGTAAAAAAAGCCAACTGGAAATCTGCTTTATCACTTTGGCTAACAAAAGCAGTTTCAGACACACCAACTTGCTTAGCAATAGATTGCTTTTGCAGATCCGTTAGCGCATCAGCATGCAAAACCACACCGGCTAAATTTCCTCCTTGCCCTGAAATAGAAAAAGCTCGGACTAAATACACATCAACCTGTGACATATAACACTCCCATTGCTCTCATAGTGTCACTTCACCCTCAATTACCTTCAATATACAGTCACCATAATGGATTATCGTCTTTTTTGCTGATTCCTTAAGGGGTGTTTGATTGTGATTATCACTTTACTGGTTTAAGCTCCGGTAAAGCGCCATTAAACAACCCTGCGTAAATCAATGGCTTATGAAGTATTCAACTTATAGAGAAACTAAACCGTGTTTCAATCTTTCTTTCCCAAACCTAAATTGTTTTTTCTTAGTTTTGCCCTGTGGGCACTCGTTTGTGTCCTTGGCTGGTATCTTGCCGTTCAAGACCTAGGCAACACATTAAGCCTAGGATCTCTATTTGGTGTTCATTTTCCAGAAACATTAGCTGAAGGTGCTGATGCAGCCGCTCAAGCTGCCTTCCAAAGTACCCAAGAAACAGCCCTAACTATATGGCTATACCAATATATGGCTGCTTGTTATGGCATATTTATTGGCGTATGGATGATCTATGGTGGCCAAAAATGGGGAAAGTGGTCTGTTTTAGGGTCTGGGATTATCATATTTACCACTTGGTTTAGCGTGCAACTTAGCGTCATGATAAATGATTGGTATGGTAGTTTTTATAACCTTATTCAAAAAGCCTTATCTGCGCCGAATTCAATTACAATAGGCGAATACTTTTCACAGCTTTACACTTTTTCAAGTATTGCCGCAATCAGTATAACTGTTGCTGTTCTAAAAAACTTCTTTGTAAGTCATTACGTATTTCGCTGGAGGACCTCTATGACAGAGTACTATTCCTCTAAATGGCAACAGGTTAGACATATAGAAGGTGCATCTCAACGGATACAAGAAGACACGATGCGCTTTGCTAGCATTTTGGAAGGTCTGGGAGTTCGCCTTATTAGCTCTGTGATGACTTTGTTAGCATTCTTACCTGTTCTATGGGGTCTTTCTTCCTATGTAAAAGAGCTACCTTTTATTGGAGAAGTTCCTCAAGCACTCGTTTTCACCGCATTATTCTGGTCTATTATTGGTACCACTTTACTCGCAGTAGCCGGTATTAAATTACCGGGGCTAGAGTTTAAAAATCAACGAGTAGAAGCAGCTTACCGGAAAGAGTTAGTATATGGAGAGGACAATGAAAACAGAGCGGAGCCGCCAACATTAAACGAGCTATTCAATCACGTCCGTAAGAACTACTTCACGCTCTATTTTAATTACCTATATTTCAACGTGGTTCGCTATGGCTACCTTCAAGCAGGTGTTCTTGTGCCATTAATAGCACTTGGCCCATCCATAGTTGCTGGCGTTATTACTTTTGGTCTATTTCAACAAATTAACAATGCTTTCAATCAAGTAGAAAATTCGTTCCAATATTTAGTGAATTCTTGGACAACCATCGTTGAACTGCTCTCTATCTACAAACGTCTTAAAGCTTTTGAAGCGGCTATTGATGACCAATCTTTACCAACGGAAGATCAAAATTTTATGGAAACATAAGATTAAAGTAACAACTTAATTCTGTTCAAATTAAAAGCCCAGTCAGATAACATCTGACTGGGCTTTTAATTGTTTATTACTTTTTAAATCAATAAGATAACTACTTAGAATCAAACGTTAATATTGATATTTTGCCCTAAGTTATCCGTCGTGGTATGTGATCCACTACTCGCAGCTGGCGTAACGTTTTTTGCGGCTTCGGCCAATAAAGCAAGATTTTGTTCCGCTTTTTGTTGCTGAGCAGCCTTGGCTAAATTAGCGCTATAGACTTCACTCGCATAATCCATCGCAGGACTGCTAACACCATTAATGCTTGGCATTCTTCCTCCTATCAATTGTGAATGGTAGATCGAAAAAAACTGATCAATGGCCAAAGTATAGCGGGGGATTGGCTAATTTACGAACACCTTTTTGTAATGCTTTTTTATAGCAATAAAACAAAAACTTAAATTTTGTCATCGTTAACAAAACTATCCCAATACTGACTCACCAAGTTCTGGTTATCAACCAGCGTATCTTTTTGAACCACTCTACCTTGTTGCTGCAAGCTCAATCTATGGGTAAGAGACCGATAAAGCGTATAGGTATCAGTCATTTTTTCAGCCTGTTCAGCACCAATCAAGCCAACTAAAGCAGCCGCTTCTAGCTGACGAACATTGTCGGAAAATCGCATCAACTCTGGGTATTTACATGACCAAGCCAACACTAAGTATTGCACCATGAATTCAATATCAATGATGCCACCAGCACCTTGCTTAAGATCAAAACCTTGCTCTTTGCCACCAGTATCAAGATGAGCACGCATCTTCTCGCGCATTTTGATGACTTCAGCTTTTAGTACATCTCGGTCTCGTACTG
This sequence comes from Marinomonas polaris DSM 16579, assembly GCF_900129155.1. Lineage (GTDB taxonomy): Bacteria > Pseudomonadota > Gammaproteobacteria > Pseudomonadales > Marinomonadaceae > Marinomonas > Marinomonas polaris. The sequence goes on along the minus strand of NZ_FQVF01000008.1, from coordinate 43,131 downwards.
AAGCAATAATCTCTTTACGGCACTCTTCAAATTTAGCCAGTAAATTAGGTTCACCGGCCAAACCGCGTGAACGAGTCAACGCTTGATGCTCCCAAACCCAAGCTTCTTTTTGCTGATAATCTTTAAAAGCTTCTAAACTAGAAACCAATAAGCCAGAGTTACCCGAAGGACGCAAACGCATATCCACTTCGTACAAGCGACCAGCAGCGGTAAAGCTGGTAATCATGTGAATTAAACGCTGCCCTAGACGAGTATAGAAAGTGAGATTGTCTATACTGCGATCGCCGTCTGTACTTCCGTTTGCCTGTGCATCGTGAATAAATACAAGATCAAGGTCTGAATCGTAACCTAGCTCCCAACCACCTGATTTCCCATAGCCAATAATCGCCAATTGCGGTGTGAAAGCGACCTCGTCTTGGCTTACTGGAAAGCCGTGTTTCTTAGTCAAATATTGCCAAGATTGCTGCAACACCTGATCTAAAAGTACTTCTGCCAACCACGTTAAGTGATCACTCACTTTCATGACAGGCAGTATTTCTGTTATATCGCAGGCAGCAATACGCAAGATAATAGAACGCCTAAAGCGACGCATAGCGTCCATCTGAGCTTCTTCATCGTCTTCAGGTAATCGCAGTAATATTTGCTGAAGCTCTTCCGCTAGCATGGTTTTATCTGGTGGTGAAAATAGCGTATTGGCGTCTAGCAGTTCGTCCAGCAATGCTGGCGTCGTCGAAATCGCTTCGGTAAACCACACACTTTCTCGACACAATCGAATAAGATGCGTCAGCGCTGTTTGATTTTCACACAACAAGACTAAATAGGCAGTACGACGTAACACCGCTTCTAAAATAGGAAAAACACGTTCTAATACCAAATCTGGATTGGCTTCGTCTGTTAACTTAGAAATCAGAGCAGCTAAAAATACAGCAAGTCGTTCATGACCAATAGGCTGCATAAACACCACAGTGCGAGAGCTAAGCAACTGCGAAATACGTGAAATACTCGCTTCTTGATCTTGCCAAGAAATCAGCTCAATCGCGTCTTGTATGGCTTCTCGATCCTCTGGATGCTTGATCAATAAACGCCACGTTTCCTGATTTTTCACTTCTTCAGTGCTTTCGTGACCATCATCGATTAATGCCACAAAAGAACGATGAACATTTTTACGCACTTCCCACAGTCGCTTATCCAATGCTTCCCAGGAAGGGAAACCTACTATTAATGCAATGCGCGTGCGTGCTCGATCATCTTCTGGCAATAGCTGCGTTTGCTCGTCATTAACCGCTTGCAATGCATGCTCGGTGCGACGTAAAAGTAAATACGCCTCACGCAATTGATCCATTTCTTCGACAGGCAAATAATCCTGTTGAGCAAGGTAAGGTAACACTTTCAACAAGGCTGGCGTTTGCAAGCCCTGATCTCGACCACCGTGTAATATCTGCAAAGCTTGAGCGATAAACTCAACTTCACGAATGCCACCTTCGCCCAATTTAATATTGTGCTCTATACCTTTGCGACGTACCTCTTTGGCAATCATTTGCTTAAGATCGCGCAATGCTCCTATCGCACCAAAATCGAGATATTTGCGATAAACAAAGGGCTTGCGCAAGGCTTCAAATTCTCTTACATCCAACGCAGTACCCGACATGACACGAGCCTTGATCATGGCGTAACGCTCCCAATCTCGCCCTTGATCTTGGTAATAATTTTCCAAGGAATCCATGTTTAATACCAAAGCACCAGACTGACCAAACGGCCGCAAACGCATGTCGACTCTAAAAACAAAGCCATCGGCGTTGACCTGATCTAGATGCTGAATCAGTTTTTGACCAAGCTTGGTAAAGTACTCTTGATGTGACAGACTTTTCTTTCCGCCTTGAGTATCACCATGTTCACGAAAGGCAAAAATTAAATCTATATCAGAAGACAGGTTTAGTTCGTTTCCGCCAAGCTTCCCCATACCGATCACAATCATCGACTGAGGTAAGCCCTTGCTATCCAACGCCTGACCGTACAAGGCAAGATAGTGCTGCGTTGTCCATTGAAGGCTGGCATTCACACATGCATCCGCTAACGCGCTTAAACGTGACGTCAGCTCGGTCAATGAAAGCCGCTGCTGAATGTCCAAAGCTATTAACCGTACCATCCACCACTGACGATACAAACGCAAACGTTTGATAAAACCGGCTTCATCTAATGGCTCTAGTGATTCTGTCTGGCAAGCACTCGCCTCGCATGAAAAAAATGCTTCGCCAGCCATCAAGGCTTCTTTGGATGGCTTTTCAGGTAGCTTTTTAAGCGCCAACAAATCATCTAACCAATGGGGAAAACGAGTAAATTGCTGATGTAAATAATCACTCAAGATCCACAAGGGTTCTAATATATCAATTTGCTCTTGGTTTAATGAATCAAGCCCGTGTCTTTCTCGAGCATCTTGGACATGTTCCAATAACAAGGCACGAGAAGAGGATTGTTCACAAAATATCGCGTAGTTAGGGTTCAAATGCGGAGGTGTCACAGGGCTTCCTTACAAAATCTTCTTTTTATTTTTACACAGCTTGCTGGTTTAACCATTGCCCAACTGTCAACATGGTAATGCCAATTTGAGTCATGCCTGCGAGTTTTTTCAGCAACAAGTCTTCTTCCTCTACAAGTTGTTGTTCCAATTCGCCATCTAAGCACCCTAGCGCTTGCGCTAATTCATTGGGCAAACAGGCTTTTAATTGAGCCATGGAATGACGCAGAGGCTGCATGAGCGCTTCGTCTTTCATAAAATACATCGCTTCCCAATAAACCAACCACACTTCGTACCAATATGCGGCTAATTCGAGTGGATTAGAAGTATTAACAGGCTTGTTAGGAAATTCAATCTGTCCGTATTTTAAACGCACGCCTTTTTGCGCCTTTGAAACAATACTGACCTGAACCGGCACACGCTCTGCAAGTTGCAACGCAAACTGATACAAACCCGCCTCGTCGCCCTCTTTCAGCTCCAGTTCTAACTCACAAATCGCGTCCTCACCATAAGGAGAGGTTACCAAACCTTGATCGCAAACCACTTCCATTTTGGTTTCTTGAGATTTGATGTTCCAAACTTGTCTCTCAAAGTCCGTACGATAGACTTCGATCAGCTTGCTACACCAAGACATATCTTGTAATGATTCGGGCAAAGGGACGTCACTTAATAAAGACAAATCCAATTGATCGCTAGGCACAAACCACTCCCATTCACCACGAGCATGCATGCCAATGCGGTTACTGCCTCGCGTTTTAACGGTTTGAATAAACTTATTGTTAACAGCACGAATACGCAGTGCCATACCACCTTGCATGAGATCTGCGCCTTCCGTATCAAAATACGCATTCATCAAGGCCAACGTAGGCTGACGAGATTGTTCATCAGTGTCAGAAGATGCACAAATTTCATCAAGAAAATCACTTGCGGACTTGAGATACTCTGAGTGAAGCATTAACTTTAGCTCTAGCTCGGTAGCCATAATATACGAACCTCTAAAACCTTTGCTGTTGAGCAAACAACAAAGAAAAAATAATGTGCGAGCAAGTGTACCAGATGCCTAGCTTACAGTAGTAATATTCGAAAATAACTCGGATTCAAGGAATATCCTTTATGCCCGCACTTCCCTCTCTTATCAGTATGATGTCTCAACTTATTGCCTCGCCCTCTATCAGTTGTAGTCAAGCCCATTGGGATCAGTCAAATAAAGGTGTGATTCAATTGCTTGAAAGCTGGCTTAGTTCCCAAAGCTTTCAGTGCGAAGTCATGCCATTGCCAGACCAACCTAATAAGTTCAATCTGATTGCGACACTCGGAACTGGTGATGGTGGTTTAGTGCTTTCAGGTCACACTGATACGGTTCCTTACGATAAAGGCCGTTGGAAATCAGACCCATTTAAATTGGAAGAAAGAGAGCAAAAACTTTACGGCCTTGGCAGCTGTGATATGAAAGGCTTCTTCGCCATTGTGCTCGATACCATTCGACAAATGCAGCTATCTAACTTAAAACAGCCGCTTATCATTCTGGCGACCGCTGATGAAGAAAGCTCAATGTCTGGTGCAAGAGCCTTGGTTGAACGAGGTTCGTTAAAGGCACGATACGCTTTGATTGGTGAACCCACATCATTAACGCCCATTTATGCTCACAAAGGCATTATGATGGAACGTATCCAAGTCACTGGCCAATCAGGGCATTCTTCTAATCCCTCGCTGGGAAACAATGCACTGGATGCCATGCACGATGTAATGTCAGAATTAATGGCATTTCGTCAGCAACTTAAAGCAAACTATCGCGATGCCAGCTTTGTCATTGACTACCCAACGATGAACTTTGGCTGCATTCATGGCGGAGACAACCCAAACCGTATTTGCGGACGCTGTGAGCTGGAGTTTGATTTACGAGCACTACCAGGTATGAGCAACCAAGCATTAATGGCGGAAATTGCTCAGATATTGCCGCGTATCGAAGAAAAAACTGGCACAATAATACAACTAAATAGTTTATTTCCTGATGTTCCGTCTTTTTATACGCCAGTCGAATCGGATATCATAAAAGCCTGTGAAACCTTAACTAATCGCCAAGCGAGTACTGTAGCATTTGCAACAGAAGGTTCTTTCCTGAATCAAATGGGTATGGAAACCTTAATTTTAGGGCCTGGCTCTATAGATCAAGCCCATCAACCAAATGAATTTATGGCGCTAGATCAAATTCAACCTATGCAAGAGGTAATTCGCGGTCTAATCGAGCGTTTTTGCCTTAAATTAAACGAGCAAAAAAATGAGGAATAGCGTGACAGAAGAATTCAATTATGTGGACTGGTTCCGCCATTCTTCCCCCTATATTAATGCCCATAGGGGAAAAACCTTTGTCATATTGATTCCAGGTGAGGCTGTAGAGTGCGCTCACTTTTCAAGCATTATTCACGACCTTGCCTTGCTGGACTCATTAGGAATTCGTCTTGTCTTAGTCCAAGGTGCTCGCCCACAAATTAGTCGAGTGTTAACCAATAGACATTTAACCAGCCGTGTTGAAGACGATTATCGTGTCACACCACAAGACCAGCTACTTGACATTATCCAGGCGTCTGCGGCGGTGCGAGTCCAACTTGAAGCACAGCTATCTATGGGACTATCAAATACCCCAATGGATGGCGCTAGACTAAAAGTATGTAGCGGGAATTATGTTATCGCCAGACCTTTAGGTGTAGTAGATGGCATCGATTATGGTCACACAGGTGAAGTTCGCCGAATCGATACCGAAGCAATTTTTCGGTTGCTTGAAGATGACAACATGGTGCTTTTACCTCATCTTGGCTTTTCACCAACAGGTGAAGTATTCAACCTAAAAAGCGAAGACGTTGCCATTCAAGCAGCAATACAGCTTAAAGCCGACAAACTGGTTATTTTCTCGGAAGAAGAGGGCGTCTTCACAAGTAATGGTGAACTCTATTCTGAGTTATTAACCAAAGACGCCGAAGCTATTCTCAAAGAGAAAACACTATCTACCATTACTCACGCGGCATTAGACGCTTGTGTCCAAGCCGTGCGTCAGGGTGTGCCGAGAGCACATATCATTTCTTACAATGAAAATGGTGGTCTACTACAAGAACTCTTCACTCGTGAAGGTTCGGGTACCATGATAAATGAAGACAGCTATGAGCAATTGCGACCAGCCCACATTGATGATGTTGGTGGCATGATGGCATTATTAGCTCCGCTGGAAGAAAAAGGTGTTTTAGTAAGACGATCTCGCGAACTTCTAGAGAACGAGATAGATCGCTTTATTGTCATAGAACGTGATGGTGCTATTGTCGCCTGCGCGGCACTTTATCCGTTTGAGCAAGAGTACTCCGGTGAATTGGCGTGTTTGGCTGTCTCGCCAGATTATAGGGGCTCTAACCGTGGTGAACGCTTACTAAAAGGCATAGAACAAGCTGCTAAGCGTCAAAACCTAACTATGCTCTTCTTATTAACCACACGAACCGCTCATTGGTTTATTGAACGAGGGTTTAGCGAAACGACATTGGCAAGTTTACCAACGCAAAAACAAGCACTGTACAACTATCAACGTAACTCCAAAATCTTCTCAAAGCAGCTGTAATAACCATTTAAAGAGCAGCTCAAATTAGCGAGTCAATGATACTTTTTCATTGGCTCGCAAATCAAAAACAAGATTAATCTAACCCAGAACAATAATCATTGAACTCTACCAAGATATAAAGCTCATTATCATGCTGGATGGTTCCTTGAATACAGTCATGATCTCGATACTCCAGTCCATGGGTATCATTATTTTCAGGCAGGTCCATAACTCGTTCCACGGCTTCTACTCGAATTCCAAAATAGCCAGTAGGTAAATCCAAAACAATAATATGACCTTCCTCTTCGCACTCAGCTGGATCTAAATTCAACAAATGCGTACCGTACAATACCGTTACCATATTACCGCGCACATCAATCATACCCTCAACACCTTCACGAGCACCTGGCACAGGAGCCGGAGACTGGTAACTAAGTACTTCTTTGACAGTTGAAATAGGATGAACATAACGCTCACTTCCTAAACGAAAGCAAATCCCCTTCTCGACCACTTGCTCCAAAACCCGCTCCTTAAAATAATTTTCTGTCTAAATAAAAAAATAATATAAACGTGATGTTTAAAGAAAAAAATAATATAAACGTGATGTTTAAAGAAAAAAATAGTTACATGTCTAATCTTTAACTTCAAGTTTAAAGCAAAAAAAAGCGACCATTCAGTCGCTTTTTCTAATTTCGTCTTTTTCAATTCCTAATGATCAATCCATTATTTTGAATGGAATAAACATTGGGTAACCCTGTCTAATGACTCGCATTGGCACAGAACGCCCACTTGGAATATCTTTGGCAATTTCACCAAACTCCGCAACACTGGTAATACGCTTGCCATTTAACATGGTGATCACATCACCTTGCTGCAAACCATTACGGGCCGCTGTACCACCAAGTACTTGCTCGATGACAACACCATTGTCAATATCAAAGTTCTTCGCCATGTCTGCAGGTACTTCTCCTACAATCATGCCAAGACGGTTTTGATCCTGTTGTGATTGAGCGACTACTTTAGGATCATTTGGTCGTGCTTCTAGCATCACAGAGATGGTTTGCTCTTTACCATCTCGATACACTTTCGCATCGACTTTTTCACCGGCTTTCATTTGACCAACAATGTAAGGCAGCTCACCAGAATGTGCAATGGACTCACCATTGAATTTCAAGATGATATCACCTGATTTTAAGCCCGCTTTTTCCGCTGGAGAATCAGGTAATACACGGCTTATCAATGCACCATTTGATCTATCTAAGCCAAATGACTCAGCCAACTCATTGTTTACATCCTGAATCAACACACCTAACCAAGCGCGAGATACTTTACCATCGCTCTTCAGTTGATCCACAACCGACATGGCAACTTTTGAAGGAATCGCAAACGACACTCCCATAAAACCACCAGAACGAGTGTAAATTTGTGAGTTAATACCAACTACTTCACCGTCTAGGTTGAACAAAGGACCACCAGAGTTACCTGGGTTGATCGCTACGTCCGTTTGGATAAATGGTACATAGTTATCAGATGGTAAGCTTCGTCCTGTTGCACTGACGATACCTGCGGTCACCGTGTAGTCAAAGCCGAATGGAGAACCAATCGCTAATACCCACTGACCCGGCTTAAGCTTGTCTGAATCACCCATTTTAACGATAGGTAAGTCATCAGCTTCGATTTTAAGTAGAGCTAAATCGGTTCTAGGATCCGTGCCAACCAATTTTGCGACATACTCACGTCTATCATTAAGGCGTACATGAATAACATCCGCGCCATCAATAACGTGATTATTGGTCAATACATAACCATCATGGGAAACAATAAAACCAGATCCCAATGAACTACGCTGTCCCTGCTGTGGCGGTGCTTGTTGACCGAAAGGCTGCTGACCAAAGAAGTGTTTAAAGAACTCATTGAGTTCTTCGCTATTGGGCCCTAATTGCTGACCACCTTCGTTAGCCGTTTTTGTGGTAACAGTTTGTTCCGTACTGATATTCACAACAGCGGGAGAGGCTTTTTCCACTAACTCCGTAAAGTCAGGGAGTGAAGCCGCATGAGTAAGTATCGAAGCCATCATAAAACTACTAACGACAACCATGCTAACTTGTTTAAGCAATCTGTTCATTGATTGGTCTCCTTAAGACGTACCAAATTCATTACAGTGCCAGGTGAAGAGATTTAGACGTTTACGAAGTCACAACCAAAGGAATGTGATCATCGTTAAGCGATTCAATTCTTAAAATTTTCGGATAGTAATCAAGATTGTTCATTTCTTGTTTTGACTTGTTTCTTGCCAATAGCAAACCACCAGCAAAGCCCATAATAGAGAAAATAACCGCGATGCCCGATTCGCCGCCCCACAAGGACGGTATAACAGCTCCGCCAACCAGACCAAACAATGGTATCAGATACATCCAAACAGACGCCTGCAATAGCGTATCTTCAGGAATTCCGACGACAACACTCTGTCCGATTTCTACTGACAAAGGATCTATGGCTCGCATACGCATTCTATTCGAGGAAGACACTTGAGCAATAGCATGATGCCCACAACCATGACGAGCACGACAAGAAGTACAGCTGCTCGTACGTATTGTTTCTACGTCAGCAAAACCCTCTTCTATCGACAATACTCTTCCGGTCTCTTCTATCATTACTCTTGCCTTGGCATAAATACGGTCATCAGTTTTTCAATGGTAGGTTCTGGAACTTCGCCAACCATGGTCAACAAATACAATTGATCTTTTACTTTAATACTACGTTCACCAGCGATGGTCGCGCCCATATTTAAAATGGACATTGCTTTAGGCTTCATCGTCGGCTCAACAAAAATAGACACAGTCGCCATTCCATCAGATAACAGCAACATACTGGTACCGTGATTTAAAGATCTTGCTTCAGGCCAAACCAGAGAAAAACCTTCCGGTAACCAGTCGAATTGCCAAAGGTTTTTTACTCGTCTTGGCTGAGTTTCAACTACGGGTTCAGCGTAACTACCTTCTTTGGGGACAAAATCTTTATCTTTCAAGTCTGGAGCAAAATTAACAGAGGCAAATTGAATCCGTTCCAATAACTTACCATCGGTTTTCATCATGTCATGTTTTAAAAGAAAGTGGTTTTCTTCGTCTAACCAAAATTGATGCCCATATCGATATTGATCCTTTGGAGCAAGCTTTACGGAAATAACTTTACGGCCCGCAATTCGACTCGTATGGTCACCGACGATCATATCGTAGCCTTTAATAAGTCGATCACTTTCTACATCTTTAAAACGCTTAAAAGGCGGTACTAATGGAGCGCGCATATTCGCAACAAGTGCATTTGGATAGACAGAAATGATTTTGTCATCAATACGCAAGACTTCAATCTTATCGCCGTCTAAATCCACCAAACTTTCATATTCCACTCCGCCCATCAAATCATGACGAACACGCATGCTATTCATATTCATCGCTTCAGAGTGCACAAACACACCGTCATAACTCAGTGTAGAAAATGACTGCGTCATGCTTCTCAATAAATGCAATGCATCAGGCGTCGTGTTACTTGCTACGCTTATACCTGAAATAGTAAGGCATAGTAGTGTGAAAAAAATATGTAATGGCGAAAATAATCTCATAAATTACTCTTTTACGGGATAACTAACGACTCGAGCCATAGGTATCATTCCCTGCCCAACCGTCATTGCCGCTTGCTCAGCGTGTTGTCGAAGATAATGCTGCAATCTAACGTTATCTATCTGCAAAGCATCTTTATCCAATTCAGCCAATGGAGTTACAGCCATATTGGTTGATGAAGAGCGAACCTCCGCTACTAAATTAGGTGCAGTGGTATCGGGTGTTAATAGCTCATTACCACCAAAGATCACCACAAACGCAACACTCGCAGCAACTGCAACGCTAGATAAGGCTACGCGCCACACTGGACGGGCAGCCTTATTTTCACTTGGTAAAACAAAAGGCAGTAAGTTGTTTGCGCTTTGCTCTTCTGGAAATGAAGCATCGACATCAATTCCTGCACGGATTCGCAACATCAAGCTATCCTCAAGCCCAACTGCAACGGATGAATCTTTATGAAGCGCCTGCTGGATTAGATGATAAGCCTCTAGATGACGACTTAACTCTGCACTGTCTCCATCTATTAAATGCTCTAGATCTTGTTCTGTTGCTTCACCATCAAACATAGCCGACAAGCTAGAAAGCATAACTTGGGAACTGTCGTTTTCGTTGAAGCTATCGTTTTCTCGAGTACTGTCATTTTCTCGGGAGCAATCATTTTTTGGGAAACTGCCGTTTAAAGCTGTCATATTTACTCTCCTGTATCCATCAATGGACGTATGTGTTTTTCTACCGCCTCTCTAGCGCGAAAAATACGTGATCGAACTGTTCCAACAGGGCAGTCCATGATCAATGAAATATCTTCGTAACTCAGGCCATCGAATTCACGTAATGTTAATGCGCTACGCAATTCTTCCGGCAAATGTTGGATTGCATAATGAATCGCTTTTTCAAGACGATCACTGTTTAACTTTGCTTCAGGCGTGTCTATATCCGCTAAGGATTCATACACACTGAATACCTCTTCATTATCCAGCTCAACATCTGATTCTGGAGGACGACGAGAACGACTCACTAGATAATTTTTCGCTGTATTTACTGCAATACGATACAACCAAGTGTAAAAAGCACTTTCCCCACGAAAACTCCCTATCGCACGATACGCCTTAATAAAGCTATCTTGAGCTACATCCAGTACTTCACTTCTATCTTGTACATAACGTCCAATTAAACCAATGACCTTATATTGATATTTGATAACAAGCAGATCAAACGCCCGCTTGTCACCCTGCTGTACTTTCTCAACTAACGCCTGATCAGAAGACGTTTCGTGCTGCATAGGCACCTCATATAAAAACCTTATTCGTCTGCGCCCTTGCTCATTACAAGAGAAGACAACATTCAACCCAGCGAGTTCCCATCTTGCATTATCAAATCGTCTATTTAGAGGAATTACAGCTCACTCTAAATAATGAAGTATGATGAATATTCAAAATGCGATCTCAGAAAGTGTTCACTATTTGTTGGCAACAATAGTAACATTAATTTTTTAGCCATAATCAGATCAATAACATGAGCCGACATTATAAACACGACATCGTCATTATTGGCGCGGGAGCCGCGGGGCTAACGCTTGCTCTTGAGCTGGCCGACAACCATCGCGTGGCAATTTTGACAAAAGCAGATATCCGTGAAGGATCCACTTTATATGCTCAGGGAGGTGTCGCTGCTGTATTATCGGATAAAGACACAATTGATTCCCACATTAACGACACCATAGACGCAGGGGTCGAACTTGGTGATCCGGAAGCCATTCGCTTTACTGTTGAACATTCTAAAGAAAGTATTGATTGGCTAATCGATCAAGGCGTTCCTTTCACCCGTTATGGGGAAAGCGAGGAATACCATCTAACAAAAGAAGGCGGTCATAGCCACAGACGCATTATTCATAGCGCCGATGCGACAGGGTTAGCGATTTCCAAAACGCTCATTAAGAACGCAAGCAATCACCCCAACATCGATTTTTTCCCTGATCGTGTGGCAATTGATGTTGTCACCACTAAAAAACTTGGCATCGCAGGAGCAAACCGAGCGGTTGGTGTTTATGCTTTAAATCTAGACGATGATGTCATTGAAGTATTTCATGGCCGCTTTATATCATTAGCATGCGGCGGCAGCAGCAAGGTTTACCTTTATACCAGCAATCCAGATACCGCTTCTGGCGATGGTATTGCCATGGCGTGGCGGGCAGGTTGTCGAGTCGCAAATATGGAATTCAATCAATTTCACCCTACTTGTCTTTACGACGCCAAAGCCAAAACCTTTTTGATCTCTGAAGCAGTTCGTGGCGAAGGCGGTAAACTCTTATTGCCTGATGGCACTGCTTTCATGGCGAAATTTGATAAGAGAGAAGAATTAGCACCTCGAGATATTGTTGCTCGTGCAATCGACCACGAGATGAAACGCCTTGGTATTCATCATGTCTTGCTGGATATTTCCCACAAAGATCCAGAGTTCATTAAAGAGCACTTCCCAACAATTTATAAACGCTGTTTAGAGTACGGCCATGACATGACGAAAGGCCCAATCCCTGTCGTCCCAGCGGCGCACTATACCTGTGGCGGCGTAGTTGTTAATCGCCACAGCGCAACCGATATTGATAACCTATATGCCATTGGTGAAACGGCTTATACCGGACTTCATGGGGCAAATCGTCTTGCGAGTAATTCTTTATTGGAATGCATTGTGTTTGCCCGCTCTGCCGCCCATCACATTTCTGAAAACCATTTACAAACCAATGATGTAGCGATTCCAGACTGGGATGAAAGTAAGGTTACAAACTCTGACGAAGACGTAGTAATTACCCACAACTGGCAAGAGTTACGACGCTTTATGTGGGATTATGTCGGCATAGTAAGAACGGATAAACGTCTCCTAAGAGCCAAACATCGGGTTGATTTATTGTTGTCAGAAATCCAAGAGTTTTATGCTAACTACAAGATCTCTAATGATTTGCTCGAACTACGAAATCTAGCTGTCGTCGCCGATCTAATTATACGTTCAGCGATGTCTCGAAAAGAAAGCCGCGGTTTGCACTTCACGTTAGATTATCCAAATAAGCTAACCACCAGCACCCCGACAATACTGACACCAAAAAACACAGACTAAGCTGTGTTTTTAAATTTTTAGAACATATAAATTTTTAGAGCTAAGCTTTTGAAGAAAAACGTTTTTTAGCCTCTTCACTGCGGTGCAGCAAAATTTGCTGTGCTGCATATGAACGCAGTATTTTGTACTGATTCCCCGGCACACTATCTCGATATATCACTCGATATTTGGACCAATTTCTATCCAAAAAAGTCTGCCCTTGATCCACTTTAGCGATAAGCTGAACCCCATTGGCGCGGATGAAAAGCAGCCTTTCATAACATCCTCGATCAAATAGAAAAGCGCCTTGCTCATCGATACTTATCTGTCGTGAAGGTTGGCGAAACATACGAATGAGTAGCACCAATCCACCTAAGCCAATACTCAGATAAAGCAATGCCCGCCAAAAGGCAGGCATCCAATAAATCTGCAACAGAGCAACATAAGCCACGACCACAAATAGCCAAAGCCCTATGCCAATCCATGAGCACTTAAGCTCGGTAGTTTTCAGGCTGAACACGAGACAAAATTATATTAACAATACGCATATGATCCGGATCTTCCGGCACAGAGCTTTGCATAAACCATGGAAAAAGATCTTGATCTTCACAGGTAAGCAAATTAACGAAGCGCTGTTTGTCTTCCTCTTCAAGCGTCAAATACACATCTGCTAAAAAAGGCTCTAGTAGAACATCAAGTTCCAACATGCCGCGACGACACTGCATTTTAAGGCGTTTAAAACTAATCGAATCTGTGGTTTCAGTCATGTCATTACCCTTGAAATAGAATGCCGCCATTATAGCCATTTATACAAAAAAAACGAAAACGCCTTGACATCATTAACTGATATTTATCACGTAAAACCTTATTAGACATAGAGATAGCGCCAATTAAAGGACGTCAAAAGAGTATTAAATTGACTCGATTTTTATCAATAACTTAAAAATGAAACAAAATAGTACATTTATTGGCGATTTATGTATTAACAGGTCAATTATCACATGGCCTATATTAATGATCACTTGATGAGCAATTATCGAGAATTAGGTACGACTATAAAAACAAAGAAACTCCAAACTGGGGGAAACCTATGAAACGCCTTACCAAAAATACCCTAACTTATGCGGTATCTATCACAGCAGCCATGACAGCTGCTAGCGCCTTCTCTGCAACTCAAATCACAGTGGCTACTGTAAACAATGGCCACATGATCGAAATGCAAAAGCTCACACCTGAATTTGAAAAAGCCAACCCAGGCATCAAAGTTAAATGGGTAACTTTAGAAGAAGGTGTTTTACGTCAAAACGTTACACAAGACATCGCCAACAAAAGTGGTCTTTATGACGTCATGACTATTGGCATGTACGAAGCGCCTATCTGGGGTGAGCGCGGCTGGCTACAAGCAGTCGACACCAGCGGAAGCTATGATGCAAAAGACATCCTGCCATCTATTCGCGGTGGTTTGTCTTATAAAGGTACCATGTATGCAGCACCATTCTACGGTGAAAGCTCCATGGTCATGTATCGCAAAGATCTTGTGAAAGCCGCTGGCATGGAAATAAATGATCGTGACAGCTGGGAACATATTCGTGATGTAGCAGCAGCTGTAAATAATCCCGAAAAAGGCATTTATGGTATTTGCTTACGTGGCAAAGCTGGCTGGGGTGACAACATGGCATTCATGACCGCCATGGCGAACTCTTTCGGCGCTCGTTGGTTTGATGAAAACTGGAAACCTCAACTAGAAACAGCGGAATGGAAAAACGCCGTTAACTTCTATGTTGACCTGCTAAATAAATACGGACCTCCAGGCGCAAGCAGCAACAGTTTCAACGAAAACCTAGCGTTATTCAATGAAGGGAAATGCGGCATGTGGATTGACGCAACTATCGCGGCATCTTTCGTAACCGATCCTAAACAAAGTAAAGTCGCTGACAAAGTGGGCTTCGCTCAATCTCCTTATGCTGTAACAGAAAAAGGCGCGAACTGGCTTTGGTCATGGGCTCTTGGTATCCCAGCTGCGACTAAAAACGCCGACGCTGCGCAAAAATTCGTTCGTTGGGCGACGTCTAAAGAATACATCCAATTGGTTGGCGAAAAAAATGGCTGGGCTGCGGTACCAACAGGTACAAGAGCCAGCACTTATGCTAACCCAGAATTCCAAAAAGCGGCAGTATTTGCTGATGCGGAATTAAAAGCCATCAATTCAGCTGATCCAACTGACAGTACGCTAAAACCGTCTCCTTATGTAGGTGTTCAGTTTGCTGCTATCCCTGAGTTCCAAGCAATTGGTACGACTACTGGGCAAATGATCTCAGGCGCATTGTCTGGCTCTATGACAGTCGATCAAGCTTTGAAATCTGCAAACACTTCTGCAGATCGTCAAATGCGTCAAGCGGGTTATTACTAACCATTCATTAAGCTCGACAAAGAAATAGGGCTTAGCCCTATTTCTTACTTTTGATTCGTTCTACTTAAGAACAGATTTCCCTGCTTATAATAAGAGAAACTCAACATGAAGCGCTCAATCACTCGCTTATTAATGGCACCATCAGTCATCATGCTTTTGGTTTGGATGATCATCCCGTTATCCATGACCATTTATTTTTCCACCATTCGCTACAACTTATTGTACCCAGGTCAGAATAACTTCGTTGGGTTGATGAATTTTGAATTCTTTATTACCGACCCAGGTTTTATTCCTGCGGTATCGAACACCTTAATTCTGCTACTTTCCGTCTTGATCATCACTGTGGTTTTAGGTGTGATGCTATCCGCTTTGATTGATAAGCCGTTTTTCGGCCAAGGCATTGTTCGTGTCTTATTAATTTCGCCTTTCTTTATCATGCCAACCGTCAATGCATTGATTTGGAAAAACATGATGATGAACCCTGTTTATGGCATTTTCGCATGGATATCAGAATCGCTAGGTTTTGAACCCATAGATTGGCTATCAAGTTACCCGTTAGTCTCAATCATTATCATGGTCAGTTGGCAATGGTTACCCTTCGCTATTTTAGTATTTGTTACCGCGCTGCAATCCCAAGACACAGAGCAGAAAGAAGCGGCTCAAATGGATGGTGCAACGGGCTTACACATATTCCGTTACCTAACCATTCCTCATCTTGCCCGTCCAATAGCCGTGGTTGTGATGATAGAAACCATCTTCCTATTAGCGGTTTTTGCTGAAATCTTTGTTTCCACAGGCGGTGGCCCAGGTTACGACAGTACTAACTTGGCCTATCTGATATATAACCAAGCGCTTCTGCAATATGACGTTGGTGTGGCTTCTGCTGGTGGTTTGTTTGCCGTGTTGCTTGCCAATATCGTGGCCTTTTTCTTAATTCGTGCCGTTGGCAAAAACTTAACGGTGTGAGGTGAATACGATGACTCTTAATCAACAACGCAAACTCAAAACCATTCTTACAGGACTGTTCGCATGGACGGTAGCTTTGGTGTTATTTTTCCCGATTTTTTGGATGTTTATCACCTCGTTCAAGACCGAACTACAGGCGATATCTGTACCACCGTCTCTGTTCTTTGAACCAACGCTCGATAACTTCAGAATCGTTCAAGAACGCAGTGACTACATCCATCACGCATGGAACTCAGTTGTCACGTCATTTGGTTCCACCATTATCGCTCTGGTGATTGCCATTCCTGCGGCCTACTCCATGGCGTTTTTCCCTGGAAAGCGTACGAAAGACATTTTGCTCTGGATGCTCTCTACAAAAATGCTGCCAGCTGTAGGTGTATTAGTTCCTATTTATATCCTGTGCCGAGACTATGGATTGTTGGATTCTAAAACGGCTCTGGTGATCATTTTCACTCTGATGAATTTGCCTATTATCGTGTGGATGCTGTTTTCCTACTTCAAAGATTTGCCAAAAGAAATCCTCGAAGCCGCGAGAATGGACGGAGCTACCCCTTGGGATGAAGTGGTAAAAGTTGTGCTGCCACTTTCTGTTGGTGCCATTTCGTCTACGGCTCTTTTATCTATCGTACTTTGTTGGAACGAGGCTTTTTGGTCTCTCAACCTAACAGCATCTGATGCCGCGCCGTTAACCGCGATGATTGCCTCTTACTCCAGCCCTGAGGGTCTGTTTTGGGCGAAATTGTCCGCTGCATCCACACTTGCTTGCGCACCAATCGTTATTTTCGGTTGGTTCTGTCAAAAACAATTGGTCCAAGGCTTAACTTTCGGCGCCGTAAAATAATTATTAGGAAGTTTCTTTATGACTTACTTAGCGATCACAGATCTACAAAAACATTACGACAGCTACCACGCATTGCGCGGCATTAATCTAAGTATTACTGAAGGTGAATTCGTCGTATTCGTTGGGCCATCTGGCTGTGGTAAATCCACATTACTACGGACTATTGCAGGCTTAGAATCCAGCACTGGCGGAAGCATAGAACTAGACGGCAGAGACATTACCGAAGTGGCGTCGTCAAAACGCGACCTTGCTATGGTGTTCCAGTCTTATGCTTTGTATCCACACATGACGGTGGCCGATAACCTTTCCTTCGCCCTTCGTCTTGCGAAAGTATCTGATGCTGAAATCAAAGAAAAAGTACGTTCAGTTTCGGCGTCTTTACAACTTGACGCCTTATTAGAACGTAAACCAAAAGAACTGTCTGGTGGTCAACGCCAGCGTGTTGCCATTGGTCGCGCCATTGTGCGTCAACCGAAAGTCTTCTTGTTCGATGAGCCGCTATCCAACCTAGACGCCGCGCTTCGTGTACAAATGCGTTTGGAATTAGCTCGTCTTCATAAAAAGCTTGGCACGACAATGATTTATGTAACCCACGATCAGGTTGAAGCCATGACTTTGGCTGATCGCGTGGTTATTTTAAATGCAGGCCAAATAGAACAAGTTGGTACACCGCTTGAACTTTACCGCCAGCCAAATAGCCGCTTTGTTGCTGAGTTCATTGGTACGCCAAAAATGAACTTAATCGCAGCAAATAAAATAGTACGTCATGAAGACAATCTAGCGATCGAACTACTTGGACAGCAAATCCTTTTCCCTGCAAATCGTTTAAAAGGCCCGCTACCAGATTCGGTTGTTGTCGGCATTCGTCCGGAACATATGACGTTAGTCGAAGAAGGTGGAGATTTATCTGGCCGCATTGAGTTGGTCGAACATCTAGGTTCCGAAGCTTACGCACACCTGCAATTGTCTAGCGATCAAACCATTATCATCAAAGCTCCAGCTCGAACTGAGCTAAAAGACGGACAAGAAGTTAGTCTCAAAATTGATATTTCGGAAATCATTTTGTTTAACGAAAATGACCGTGTCATCTCTGTTATTCCAGAGGAGGCTTAATATGGCTAATTATTTACAAGCCGCTTCAAATGTAGAACAGCTTTCTGTTCAGAATTATTCAAAAGAAGCGGTTCAAGCAGGTATCGTTCATTTGGGTGTTGGTGCATTTCATCGTGCTCACCAAGCCGTGTACATCGACCGACTATTAGCTAATGACACACAACAAAACTGGGGCATTATTGGCGTTAATATTCGCCCACAAGACAGTCAATCTTTTGCTCGCTTTATTAAGCAAGAAGGTGAGTATGTTTTAAAAACAATGGCGGCTGATGGCGAGACAAAGTACGAACATATTCGTTCTATTGTTCAGCAAATTGACGGTGCACAAGCGCCTGATAAAGTTGACGCGGCACTTGCCGATGCTAAGACTCAGCTCGTCACATCAACGGTGACTGAAGGCGGTTACTACCTTGATGAAAATCGTCGTCTGATGCTGGAACACCCAGCGATTAAAGCAGATATAGAAGGCGCTCGTAATACGCTTTATGCTTTTTTGTATGCTGGACTTAAACTGCGTAGCGAAACATCTAAGGCGAAAATGACCCTATTATGCTGCGATAACCTTCGTCATAACGGTGAACTACTCGAAACTGGCCTAATGCAGTTTTTAGATGCTAAGCAAGACTCGGCGCTGTCGGAATGGATAGAAGAAAATGTGTCTTTCCCTTGCTCTATGGTGGATCGAATCACTCCTAAGCCAAGCCAACAACATGTTGATGACGTTCGTTCACGCTTCGGTGTTGATGATAACATGACAGTGATGGGCGAAGACTTCATTCAGTGGGTCGTAGAAGACAAGTTTGCCGGTAAAAAACCCGCTCTTGATCTCGTTGGTGTGCAATTTGTAAAAGACGTCGTGCCTTTTGAAGAAGCTAAAATTCGTATTTTAAACGCAGGCCATACCTGTGTAACGTATCAAGCAGCTTTAAAAGGCCTCACCTACTTTGATGAAGCCATGCGCGATGACGAATTAAAGCAGTATTTTTCTGACTTCATTCTGCAAGATTCGATTCCTGCTATTGGGGACTCTGTGGTCGATCTACCAGCTTATTTCGATATTATTGCGCAGCGTTTTAGCAACGCAAATATTGGCGATACAGTGGAACGTATCTGCACCGATGGCTACGCTAAATTCCCTATATTTGTTTTCCCGACGCTGGAAGGCGCTTATCGCAAAGGTCGAACTCCGGTTAAAACTATCCAAGGCATCGCCAGCTGGTTCACCTTTATTCAGCTATCGAATGAAGGCAAGCTCAGCACGCCTTATCATGAGCCAAATAAGGCTTCTCTTGTCGCTTTCAGCAATGACAAGGCTGGTATTCAGGCTTTTGTAAAAGATCGCTTTTTATGGGGTAATGTTCCAACAGAGTTCCCAGACTTTGTTACGCAACTCACTGAAGCAATTCAGATAAGTATGACAAAGTATGCTTAGGTAGTTCTCACCTAATGAGAGTGTCTAATTCAAGAATCTAAGGCGAATAACGACAATTTTTTGCCTTAGATTCTTAAATGTATTTTATTAAAATAAGAAAATAAGCAGTGAATTGTCGTTGATATAGAATTAAAGTCTTACGTCTAACTATAAAGCTGCTGAGCGAGAAGATTATGTCTAATACCGCCAAACGCATCACGCCCGAATACGAAATTGTCGAAGATAACGAAACTATTCGCTATTTAGAACACGGCTATCCGTGTGACCTTATTCGCTGGCACGCCCATGATGATTACGAGCTGCATTTTATCGTTGCCACATCAGGCAAAGTCTTTGTAGGCGATTACATTGGCAATTACTCACCAGGCCAACTTATTTTAACCGGCCCTCGACTCCCTCATAACTGGATCTGCCAACACAACCAAGAAGACGTTCAACTAAGAGACATGGTCATTCGCTTTGACCATGAGTCATTCTCGAATGGGATGAAAATCATCCCTGAGTTAGCCGAAATTCTACCTATGTTAGCCAGAGCAAAATCGGGCATTGAGTTTTTTGAACAAGACAATGACTACCTAAAAGACGTATTCCAAAAAGTTCGCGACTCCAGCGGCTTATCAAGGTTAATTCTCGCGCTTCCTCTCTTACAAAAACTGGCGCAGAGCCGAAGTTACCGCTTACTTTCAACCGTGCAAATCGATTTAAAATCCAGTGAAACATTACAACGAAAAATCAACACAGTGGTTGATTATGTGTCACAGAACTACAGCAATGACATTACACTTTCCAGTGTAGCGAATTTGATTGGTATGTCAGACAGCCACTTTTCGCGTTTCTTTAAAAAGGCGACAGGCAACCGCTTTATTGAATTTGTGAATCGTGTTCGAGTCAGCCGTGCTTGTAGCTTGTTAACCGAAACAGACCAACAAATCGCCACAATTTGCTTTCAAGTTGGCTTTAACAATGTCGCTAACTTTAATCGCCGGTTTCATGAGCTGAAAGGCGTTACACCAAGAGATTTCAGGACTCAAAGTAATATTCATATTGAAGGCATTGCGCCCGTTTCATAATACGACTCGCGTCTTGGGATCATAAAAAAGCACCGCTTAGATATTATCTTCGTGGTGCTTTTTATCAAAACAACTGTCGTTATTAAGACGACAGCCGCATCAGCTTTTCATTTAGGTCTTTTGTTGATTGATAAAGTGATTGGTACAAGGCGTACTTATCTTGATAGTAAGACCCAAAAGTGGCCACTGGCTCATGAACCTCTAAAACATACGGCATGGTGCAATATTCAGCAATCAGCGATTCGATGTTTTTGCCTTGGCTTTGCTGCTCGCCTAACAAGGCTAATCGTGCTGCGCCCAAACCAGGTCCAACATCACCGCCATCACGATAAATCAAACGCTTATTCAATACGTTGGAAATGATCTGACGCCACAGAGCAGAACGAGCCCCGCCACCAATGAGTGACAGCTCATCAACCGCACTTCCCGCACTGTCCAAGGCATTTTGACAATCCAATAAAGAGAACGCCACACCCTCCAATATCGCCAACGTCATAGCTTCAACATTAACTGTATTCGTTAAACCAATAAATTGTCCATTGGCTAGCGGATCATTATGTGGTGTTCGCTCACCACTCAAATAAGGCAAAAACAACACATTAGTTCGCTCGATATCACTGTCTTCAAGCGCGTCCAGTAATTCTGCAACGGACTTATCCACCAGCTTGGCAAACCAAGCTAATGAGTTCGCTGCGCTAAGAGTAACGCCCATTTGGTGCCAGCGATTAGGCAAGGCATGACAAAAAGCATGTACGGTATTTTGTGGATTGGCTTTATGGGACTCGCTCACAGTGAAATATACACCAGAAGTGCCCAATGAAATAAAGCCTTGACCGGGATTAGTCACGCCCATGCCCACCGCTCCAGCGGCATTGTCTCCCGCACCAGCTACGACAGGCAATTGAGGAAGCCCTAACTCTTGAGCAATCGCTTCAGACAAAGTACCTACAACATCACAGCCTTCGTAAACTTTTGGCATATTAGCTTGACTCAAGCCGGTTGCGGCCAATAAAGCATCATCCCATTGGCGCGTTTCTGGGTTTAACCAAAGCGTACCGGCGGCATCAGAACAATCCGATGACATAACGCCCGTCAATCGATAAACCAAATAGTCTTTCGGCAGTAATACATGAGCCAACTTAGCAAATACCTCTGGCTCGTTTTCTTGTACCCAACGTATTTTAGGTGCCGTAAAGCCCGGCATATAAAGGTTGCCAGAACGTTCAATCAAGTCAGGAAATTGCGCCATCAAGGCTTCACACTGTGCTTGACTACGACCATCATTCCACAAAATACAAGGTCGTAATACATTACCCTCCGTATCAATCAAGGTAGCACCATGCATCTGCCCCGATAGCCCTAACGCCTTCAACTTGCTCAGATCTAAGCGTTGCTGCAATTGATTAATAACGTCCTTACAAGCTTGCCACCATGACAATGGGTCTTGTTCCGACCAAGTAGCATGAAGACTCTCAACGGTTAAAGGCACAGACTCCTGCGCTAAAACATTACCTTTATCGTCAATAACGACACCTTTTAAACCAGAGGTTCCAAGATCAAGACCTAAATACATTTTGTTACTCTTCTTCATCAAAAGTAGTGTTTTGTTTTATTTTTTGTATGGCATGCTACACCATTCTAACCATTACTTTTCATACTCGAAACAATAGAGAAAAGTGTCAATACAATTCTGAAAATTAGCCTTTTTAGTACAAGTAGAGAATAAAAATTGTTAGTTTTTGACGCGTGGATAGCAAAATAAACAACCTTAATGTTTTCTCACGACCCGTGACCTAATTCAGGAAAGAAGTAGAGTTAATGTATTCACTAAACAGTTTTTTTGTCACCAATATGGATAACGCTCATCTGACAATGGGTGACTATAACTACCTACTTGTTGCTCTTTCTATATTACTCGCCTCGGTGGCTTCTTTTTTTGCGCTGCATTTCGCGTCCATTGCGCAGCACATTGTTATTGAAAAA
This sequence comes from Marinomonas polaris DSM 16579, assembly GCF_900129155.1. Classification (GTDB taxonomy): domain Bacteria; phylum Pseudomonadota; class Gammaproteobacteria; order Pseudomonadales; family Marinomonadaceae; genus Marinomonas; species Marinomonas polaris. The sequence goes on along the minus strand of NZ_FQVF01000008.1, from coordinate 20,517 downwards.
TACAAAAATATCGCGCTTGTCTCTGGTTCTTTCATCATGGCAGGCGGTATTTGGAGTATGCATTTTGTCGGCATGCTGGCATTTAATATGGGACATGGAATTTCTTATGACCCATTGTTAACAGCCCTCTCTCTGATACCCGCTATTTTAGCGTCTTACATCACTCTGAAACGATTAATTAGAAGTGACCTAAGTATCTGGCAACTTCTCGTTAATGGTGTGCTTGTCGGTGGTGGAATTGGCGCGATGCATTATATTGGCATGGCAGCGATGGAAATGGATGTTGAACTAAAATATGACCCAGCGTGGTTCTTAGCATCACTAGTCATTGCCGTTGCTCTCGCTTTTATTGCCTTATCAACTCATTACTATGTCAGAAAAGTTTGGGCTAATTTGAGTACTAAATGGGTCAGCTGTATCAGCGCGCTTATTATGGGAGCTGCTATTTCTGGTATGCATTATGCTGGTATGGCAGGAGCAAGGTTCATTTCATCCGGCGAAGCTGGAATGCATCACATACAAGACAGTTCTAACGATGAACTTTCGTTTGTTGTGGCAATCATCACTTTATTACTATCAATTCTAGCTGCAAACATCGCTTCGCAATTACGTTATCGTCAGTTATTACTGGAAAAAACAGCCAGTGAAGTTCGTCTAAAAACAACTTTAGACACAGCAGTAGATGGCATCATCTCCATAGACAGTTCAGGCATCATTAAAGAGTTTAATAAGGCAGCCACGCAAATTTTTGGTTGGCAAGAAGATGACATAATAAATCAGCACTTTGGAGTCTTATTTCCTCAAAAATACACTGATGAATTCAATCGTTCTTTAGCCGCATTTCGCGATACCGGTGAAGTAACCATAGCTGGCACAGATAGAGAAATTCATGCTATCAACAAAGCTGGACACGTTTTCCCTATTAGACTAGGTGTTGGAAGAGTTGATATCCCTGACAGCGGCACATTATTTGTTGGTTTTATTACAGATATATCAACTCGAAAATCGCTGGAAGAAACCATTCAAAAAAGTGAGAAACAATTCAGCTCTTTGATCAAAAATATTCCCGGTGCCTCTTTTCGCTGTTTAATGGACGAACATTGGACAACTCTCTTCGTGAGTGATGCTATCTACGATGTGACTGGATGGAGTACATCTGAGTTTTATAGTAGAGCAATTTCCTTTGCCAAACTTGTTCATCCTGATGATGAGAAAAACGTTGCATCCACCATAAATGAGGCAACGAACACGCGTAAAAGCTATAAGCTAGAATATCGCTTAAGACACAAGGATGGTCATTATGTTTGGGTTTTAGAGAACGGTTCGGTTATTTTAAACAAACACGGTAAACCTGAATGGATTGATGGTGTTATATTGGATATTTCACAACGTGTTGAAATGGAAGACGAGCTTCGTCAAGCCAAAGCAAAAGCTGAAGCTTCCGTAGAAAGTAAGGCTTCTTTTTTAGCTAACATGAGCCATGAGATCCGCACGCCAATGAACGCTATTATTGGTTTCTCTGATATTTTATTAGAATCAGAAATCTCAGGCGAAAACAAAAAGCATTTATCAATCATTAGTAAATCTGCTCGCTCTCTGTTGCACCTTCTTAACGATATACTCGATAGTGCTAAATTAGAAAAAAACAAACTCGAATTAGACATACAACCTTTTGTACTTGCCAACTCAGTAGATACAGTTATTTCAACTCTGTGGCTACAAGCCAGAAATAAAGGACTAGAGCTCAATTTTCATGTGGAGCTAGAGGTTGCCGAGGCATATTTGGGTGCCGAAGATCGTATCCGCCAAGTGCTAATGAATATTTTAGGCAATGCGATCAAGTTCACTGAAAAAGGTCACGTGACTTTAAATATATCGAAACTACAAGATAGTAAGATACGCTTTTCAGTTACAGACACAGGGATAGGTATACCAGAAGAACGTTTAACTCACATTTTTGATCCATTTACACAAGCTGATGCTTCCATGAGTCGTCGTTTTGGCGGCACAGGTTTAGGTACTAGCATATCTAAACAATTAGTAACCCTCATGGGAGGGCAAATTCATGTAACGAGCGAAATAGGTGTTGGAAGTTGTTTTTACTTTGACTTACCTCTCACTGAGACTGAAGCGCCATCGGATGCCAAAACATCTCAACTGTCTATTATCACGCCAAAAAGAATACTGCTGGCCGATGATGTTGAACAAAACCTAACGCTGCTAACTATTTTGCTTAAACGACATGGTCATGCCATATTTTTTGCAAAAGACGGTATTGATGCTGTAGAACAATTTAAAATGATCAAGCCTGACATCATTCTAATGGACATTCAGATGCCAAAGATGGATGGCTTAACTGCAACTCAAATTATCCGCAGCTATGAAAAAGAAAATCAGCTAGCCCGCACTCCAATCATTGCTTTAACAGCCAATGTGCTAATCGAAGATAAATTAGATGCCCAACAAGCGGGGATGGATGGCTTTGCCAATAAACCCATTGATATTCAGGCTTTAATAACTGAAATAGCGAGAGTCTTAAATGAGACTCCTACATTGATTGATCAGGAAAATTTTGATCACGAAAAAATTAATCGTAAAAATCTACAAATCCACATGGATAAAGGTCTATCACTGTGGAACGACCTGCCTGTTTACATCACAGAGCTATCTAGGTTTGCAGAAACTAACGCAAATTTAGTCAATAGACTAACAATCCATATAGACCACCAAGAATACCAAGAGGCTTACGCTTTAGCGCATGCGATAAAAGGCTCTTCAGGTAATCTTGCATTGTTAAATATATCTAATTGCATGGCGAATATAGAGCGTGCTGCACAAACAAAAGACCATGATCAATTCTCAAAAAACGTGCACTGTTTAGCTTCTTTATTGGCTCACTTTTTTGAAGAGCTACATTGGTTAATAGAAAAATACAGACTTCACTCCGAGATGACAGAAACAGACACTCAGAATGAGCTTTCTACAACACAATTAATAGCACTTCTCGAAGCGCTTATTCTGTCAGCAGACTCTGGCGAAGTAGATGATGACAACATTGCTTTACTTATTAGCAACGTCCCTCAATACATGAAAACACAAGCCATTGCAGCAAGTAAGGCTATATCAAACTTTGAATTCGATAGCGCTATAATCAGTCTTACCAACCTAAAAGCATTGATGATACAGGAGCCGACCAAATGAGAATCGGAAGTAAACCCGCACCTCGCATCCTATTGGTTGATGACGAGCCATCAAACTTACGAGTTTTAAGACAAGTATTACAAGCTGCTCGATACCGTTTATCTTTTGCTCGATCAGGACAAGACGCATTAAAATTGGTAGAAAAAGAGCCTGTCGACCTCATACTACTCGACATCATGATGCCAGATATGACGGGCTTAGAAGTCTGCGAACGCCTAAAGCAAAACCCCGCAACCGCTCATATTCCGGTGATTTTTGTAACAGCATTGAAAGACAGTATCGATGAAGCAAAAGGCTTTGAAATTGGTGCCGTTGATTATATCGTCAAGCCCATCGTACCTGCTATTGTCTTAGCTCGAGTCAAAACACATCTGTCTTTAATTAGAGCGGATGAGCTGTTAAACACGCATATAGATTTGATCCAAAGGCTTGGGCGAGCTGCCGAATACAAAGACAACGAAACAGGCATGCACGTACAACGGATGAGCCGATATGCAAAAGTCATTGCTTCAGCATACGGTTTTTGTGAAGAATCAGCGGATGATTTAATGATGGCAGCTCCTATGCACGACATAGGAAAAATAGGCATAGCGGACAACATACTGCTAAAACCTGGCAAGCTTACAGAAGAAGAGTATGAAGTCATGAAGACACATGCTCAAATCGGCGGTGAAATTCTTTCTAACCCAAGTTCCTACCTTATTAAACTAGCCCACTCTGTTGCCATGACTCACCATGAAAAATGGGACGGTACAGGCTATCCAAACGGCTTATCAGGGGACAATATCCCCATTGAAGGCCGTATTGTTGCTTTAGTTGATGTATTCGATGCACTGACCAGCGCGCGACCTTATAAAAAAGCATGGTCTACTGAAGAAGCAATGAATTACATCACTGAGCAAAGCGGAAAACACTTTGATCCAACGCTAATTCCATTACTCCAACAAGAGTTACCCAAACTACTTGAGATACAAAAACAATTTGCTGAATAACTTTTGCTGTATAAAAAATCATTATCAATCTGACCATTGAAAAGTAAAAGTTCGGCATTACTGATAGGCTATTCATGCAGAGCAACTGCAACCTATTTTATGCCCAATCTATTTTATGGAACGTTTTATGACTTCGCTTCACGATATTATTGACTCAACACTGCAAAACAAAGACGTCGTCATGAAACAGCTAGATATCGGTGTTTTGCGAGTATCAGGTTTGGATTCAAAAAAATTCCTACAAGGTCAGACAACCTGTGACATGAACAAACTATCACAGGATAATGGTTTATACGGTGCAATCTGTAGCATTAAGGGACGCATTATCAGCAGCTTTTATATCGTTCAGAACAACGACGATGTGCTGATGGTAATGGCAAAAGATCTGGTCGAAAAAACCTTGTTACATTTAAAAAAATACGCGGTGTTTTTCAAGACTGAGCTGGTCGATGAGCAGGATAACTTTACGGTTTACACAAAATTAGCAGCAAGAAATATAGAAGCAAACTCAAATGCGGCATCTAATATTTTCGCAACCACTCAAGACGGAGAAACTATCACATTGACAGTTAGCAATGAGCCATTAGAAGTCCAATGGCTTATTACTCCAGCACACAAAACTGCAATTGAAGAAAAGAACCAAGAATTAGCAGCCTTGGCAGTACTTGCTGCTCGCCCACTTATCAACTTAGAACAGAGTGAAACGATTTTACCTCAATGGCTTAACATGCAAAGCACAGGCGGCATCAGCTTCACAAAAGGCTGCTACACAGGACAAGAAATCGTTGCTCGCATGCAATATAAAGGTAAGTCGAAAAAGCAGCTGACACTGGCAACTTGGCAAGGAAACCTAGACTCAACAAAAGACATTGTCGATGGGCAAGGTAAGAATATAGGGCAAATATTTGCTGCCACTCATTTTCAAGAAAAAAATTATGCGCAGGTTATTTTAAATATTGATCCAAGTGACGCAGAAAAACTTCTTTTGGATAACCAAGAAATCACCTTACTTCCACTTCCCTACTCGCTAGATAGCAAGAAATAGAGGCTATATTTGAGGTATTTTATAGCGCCAGATAGGCGCTATAAAATTAATTTAGAATGGCAAACCAATCTGCGTATTACAATCTACTTTGTTCGTACTTTCTATTGGTTCTAATGCCCATTTTATCGGCTCTTTTCCAAGACCAACTAAGTAATTATTCGCTTTAGAAAAATGCTGACAACCTAAAAAACCACGATAAGCCGATAAAGGCGATGGATGAACACTTTCCAACACACAGTGTTTATCACGATCAATATGACGGCCTTTTTTCTGTGCATAGGATCCCCACAGCATAAAAACAACACCTTGATGCTTATTGTTAATAAGCTCGATGATTTTATCAGTAAATATTTCCCAACCTTTATTCTGATGAGAACCTGCCTTGCTCGCTTCGACGGTCAACACACTATTTAGCAATAAGACGCCTTGTTCCGCCCATTGCTCTAAAAAACCATGTTGCGCAGGTGCAATCTCTAAATCCATTTCAAGCTCTTTATAGATATTCATCAATGAAGGAGGAATCTTAATTCCAGGCTTTACCGAAAAAGATAAACCATGGGCTTGACCCTCTCCATGATATGGGTCCTGCCCAAGAATCACTACTTTCACTTTACTAAAAGGCGTCACATTTAATGCCGTAAAATACTCAGGTTCTGCAGGATATATTGTGTTGTTTTGTTTCTCTGCTTGTAAGAATTTTTGCAGAACCAACATATAGTCTTTCTCAAACTCATCAGCTAAATATTCTTGCCAATCACCTGTTAAGTTCATCATTTAACTCACTTCATTCATTGCGTTGCTTTCTGTTTCATGAAAAGGATTTAGCGCTGGCGTCGCTTTAAATTCATAATAATATTGCAGCGACAGCTCATCTTGAGGTGTAACTAAGTGCTTCAGTAACAACCAAGCCATTTCCCTTAACCCGTATGCTTTTACATACTCTTGGATAACATCTAAAGACCTCTCTTCTGGAAGGTCTGATCGGTAAGAGCTCAGCAATAAAACTGTTTGTCTTGCATCTAAATTGTGAGATTTAACTACAACAGCAAGATCAAATAATGGATCACCAACTCCTGAGTACTCCCAGTCAATCAACCAAAGTTGCTCACTGTCCATTAATATATTCTTAGGATTTAAATCGTTATGGCAGAGTACAGGCGGTAAAATCATTTCTGGCGGCGTTAACTGCTTCAAAAGAGAAGCTAGATAATCATATTCAGCCATCAAACTAGGTGTTTCACAGCCATAACGTTGAACCCCCTTCAAATAATGCTCTATCACATCAAATACACCATAGTAGTGGTGATTCATTGGTAAACTATGTGTCTGCACTAAAGCTTGAGCAATTCGCGGTATATCTTTATCCTGATGACGCACAGCCCAATCAAGAGAAGGCTGAGAGACAAATTGACAAGCAAAGCTACCGTCATCGTCGTGCCAAGAAACAGCAGGAGAAAGCCCTATAGACGCAGCATGTTTTAAGGTATTAATTTCTTCCGTACGATTAATATAAAAAGCTTTAGTATCAATATAGGGAATTCGCAATACAAAACGAGAAACTTGCTCCCAATGAATCAAATACACCTTGTTTGAAAAGCCTTCCTCAAATAAAGTAGTTTCAACCTCCATGGTGGCTGGTAATATGTCAGCCATTTTTACGAAATACTCAGATAGTACGGTCATTTTTAATCATTTTATTGCCAGAATTGTAAGTGGCTGTCAGAATGAACAACTGAACCATCCGAGTCAATAGTCAACTTTGAAGCAGATCAATGATTAAACACGAAGACATTATTCGTAAGATACAAGAACGACTGAGCACGTTAAGCAAATCCGAGCGAAAAGTAGCGGAAGCCATTCTTGCCGATCCTAAAACAACCATCCACTCCAGTATTGCGAAACTTGCAGCAAGAGCGGAAGTGAGCGAACCTACGGTTAACCGTTTTTGTCGCAGCCTTATAGGCAGTGGCTTTCCTGATTTTAAAGTATCACTTGCCCAAAGCCTTGCGACAGGTACGCCTTACGTTAACTTAAACGTAGAGCCTGACGATGCTCCTGGCGCCGTCACTGCGAAGATTTTTGAAGCCGCTAAAAACAATCTTACCCGTGCTCAGGATATTTTACCCGAGTCATTGATAAGCCGAGCGGTTGATGTATTAGCACAAGCTCGCCGAATCGAGTTTTATGGTTTAGGTGCATCTGGCCCTGTTGCCAAAGATGCACACCATAAATTTTTCCGTTTGAACATGCCGGTTGTTGCCTATACGGACATTCTGGTACAGCGAATGGCTGCTGCTGGATCGCATTCAGGCGATGCTATCGTCATAATTTCATACACTGGGCGCACCTTACCGTTAATCGAGACAGCTCGAGTCGCTCGTGAAGCTGGCGCTACCGTTATTGGCATCACTAATCCGGATTCGCCTCTCACAGAGCATTGCTCTATCGTATTACCGATTGAAGAAACTGAAGATACCGATATCTATACGCCAATGAGCTCACGTATTGTCTATCTCACCTTGATCGACGCTCTCGCGACTGGCGTACTTTTGAAGCGTGGTCCAGAGTTCAATGCGCACCTTAAAAAGCTCAAACAAAGTGTGCAAGATACTCGATTACCGAAAGTTGAAAAGAAATAATTTATCCCTATAAGGCACATATTATGTGCCTTAATTCTTTACTACATCTTTAATAAATTAGCCTAAACAAAAAATATTTATCCAAACGAGCCAATTTGTTTAATCCATCAGATTTTTTCGTAATTTTGTCAGAGAAATTTGAAAGATTATCCCATCACAGCCACTTAGAATCGGCTCAGGTCTTGAAATATGTTGTAATGCGTTTCATTCTCTTTACAAGAATTTGATGATTTTCACATATAAAATCAATGACTATCACAACAACGATTTAACAATTATAACTCTTTCGGGTGTGATTTAGACGCAGCTTTTTTTAAGCGCCATCTTTCGATCAGTAGGTATTGCTGAGCAGTGCAATACAAGGATAAATACTATCCACACTGATAAATAACCTTATCTATCCAAGGTTATTTCACCCGTAATAATTTCATTAGGGGACAACAATAATGATAGAAAGCAGCTATGCGATCAGCTTTACATTCCTAGCCTATCTAGTAGTTATGCTAGGAATTGGGCTGTACGCTTACAAACGTACCTCCAGCTCGGAAGACTACTTTCTTGGTGGACGCTCTTTAGGACCTTGGCCTACGGCATTGTCCGCAGGCGCTTCAGATATGAGCGGCTGGTTACTACTTGGTTTACCTGGTTACGCTTTCGCCGCGGGTTTAGAGTCTTTCTGGATTGCTGGTGGCCTTTTTGTAGGAACATGGCTTAACTGGCTAATTTGCGCAAAACGCCTAAGAACGTACAGCATCAAGGCAAACAATGCACTCACGCTCCCAGACTTCCTATCTACTCGATTCAATGACAAATCAAAGCTCATTCAAACCATTTCAGCTCTGTTCATTTTGCTGTTCTTCTTGTTCTATACAAGTTCCGGTTTGGTTGCTGGCGGTAAATTGTTTGAAACAGTATTTGGCTTAGATTATACCTATGCAGTAATTATTGGCACAGTATGTGTTGTTTCCTACACGCTATTTGGCGGTTTCCTTGCCGTGGCTTGGACAGACCTTGTTCAGGGCTTGATGATGAGTGCGGCATTAGTGATTGTACCTCTCGTTGCTATTGATGGCGGCTGGTCTGAGCTGTCTAGTACTTTAATGGCAAAAAATCCAAACTTACTAGATATCTGGACTAACGTAAGTGGTGAACCTCTAACTGCGATTGGGATTATTTCTCTCGTTGCTTGGGGACTAGGCTACTTCGGTCAACCGCACATCCTAGCGCGCTTCAAAGCCTCTCGCTCTAATAAAGACATTAAAACAGCACGTCGTATTGCGGTTATTTGGACATTTATCTCCATGGCTGGGGCATTGCTTATTGGCTTAGTAGGTATCACATTTGTTGATAGCAACCTAACAGGCAACCTAGCTGACCCTGAAAAAATCTTCATGATTCTTGTTAATGCCGTTTTCCACCCTGTTGTTGCCGGTATTCTTCTTGCTGCAATCTTAGCGGCGATAATGAGCACAGCGGACTCTCAACTTTTGGTATCTTCCTCTGCACTCGCTGAAGATTTTTACAAGCAGCTATTCAATAAAGAAGCGACTCAAAAACAAATCGTCAACGTTGGACGCTTTGCGGTTGTTGCTATTTCTATTATTGCGTTATTGCTTGCATTGAACCCAGAAAGCTCAGTACTCGGCCTAGTGTCTTATGCTTGGGCTGGTTTTGGCGCTGCATTTGGCCCAGCTATCCTTCTTAGCTTGTTCTGGCGCAACATGAACCGTAACGGCGCTCTAGCGGGTATTGTTATTGGTGGCGTTACCGTTGTGGTCTGGAAACAATTAACGGGTGGCATTTTCGATCTTTATGAAATCGTTCCAGGCTTCTTGTTCTCGACTATCGCTATCTTTGCGGTAAGCCTAGCAACAGGTGCTCCAGAAGAGTCTGTAACAGAATCTTTTGATGAATACGAAAAAGCACTAGATACAATGAACTAAGTAACAAGCTCCCCGAGCTCATTACTTCAGAAGGCCCGAATCTACATACAGATTCGGGCCTTTTTTTATTTTTAAAATATAGACACTTAATTTGAATTAAGATGATATTCGGCTGATGATCCACCGATACACTATGCGTAAAATAAAGAACAAAGGATTAAAAACAATAAACTAGAAAGGCAAATTACAGGCAAAAAAATGGGGCTTGAAACAAGCCCCTAAACACCATTTACTAACAAATGTTAGTAGTCAGAGGAAAGGTTTAATCATTAAACAAGCTGCAAGCACCTTGTTCTGCGCCACTTACTAAAATACGTTGCGCGCTAAATAGTTCACGCCCCATACCTTGATGGGAATCGGTTAAATCTTGCTGTGCTGCTTCGCGTTTATTTAGCTCTTCGTCTGAGATCAACACAGACAAAGTACCTTCAACTGCATCTAAGCGGATCATGTCGCCATCATGGATCTTAGCGATAAGACCACCCGCCAATGCTTCAGGCGTCAAGTGAATTGCAGCAGGTACTTTGCCTGATGCACCAGACATACGACCGTCTGTCACTAAGGCCACTCGGTAGCCTTGATCCTGTAAGTTACCAAGGTATGGCGTCAATTTATGCAACTCAGGCATACCTAATGCTTTAGGCCCTTGGAAACGAACAACAGCCACACAGTCACGTTTCAATTCACCACTTGCAATGGCATCAGCCAATGCATTTTGACTATGAAACACAGCAGCGGGTGCTTCGATAATTCGATTTTCATCTTTCACGGCTGAAACTTTAATCACTGAACGACCAAGGTTACCTTTCAATAACGCCAATCCGCCTTCTTTACTAAACGGATTATCAATAGGTCGTACAACATTCATATCTAAGCTTTCATCTGTACCATCACGCCACACAAGATTATCACCTTCTAAGAAAGGCTCTTTGGTGTAATGAGTTAAACCTTTACCCACGATAGTGTTTACATCTTCATGCAATAGACCACCTTTCAATAATTGCTTAACCAGAAACGCCATACCGCCAGCCGCGTGAAAATGGTTAATATCTGCTTGGCCATTCGGATAGATTTTAGTCAGTGATGGCACAACTTTGGAAAGAGCTGAGAAGTCATCCCAAGTGATAATAATGCCAGCAGCACGAGCGTAAGCGACAATATGCATCGTATGGTTAGTTGAACCACCCGTCGCCAACAAACCAACAATCGAATTCACGATGCTGCGCTCGTCGACTATTTCGTATAAAGGTCGGTAATCTCGACCCAATGCAGTGATCTTGGTAGACAACTGAGAAGCATAGTTAGTTAATGCGCCTCGTAGTGGATCATCTGGATTAACAAAAGAAGACCCTGGAAGCTGAAGCCCCATAATTTCGACTAATAGCTGATTCGAGTTAGCCGTACCATAAAAAGTACAAGTACCAGCGCTGTGATAAGAAGCCGATTCCGCCTCAAGCAACTCTTCACGAGTCGCTTGACCTTGAGCATAGCGCTGACGAACTGCCGCTTTAGCTGCATTAGTAATACCTGAGCGCATTGGCCCTGCTGGAATAAACAAAGCAGGCAAATGACCAAAACGCAGTGCAGCAATCAACAAGCCAGGAACAATCTTGTCGCAAATACCTAGATAGATGGCCGCATCAAACATGTTATGAGAAAGCGCTATTGCTGCACCTTGTGCGATATTGTCACGACTAAATAGACTTAGCTCCATGCCGTCTTGCCCCTGCGTAACACCATCACACATAGCAGGAACACCGCCAGCGAACTGAGCCACAGAGCCCATTTCTTTAACCGCTGCACGAATTTGATCTGGGTAATTTTCGTAAGGCTGATGAGCAGACAACATATCGTTATAAGAAGATATGATACCTATGTTCGCTTCCTCCATTAGAGTCAGCTTTTGTTTATCTTGAGGTTGGCATGCTGCAAAGCCATGAGCCAAATTCCCACAGGACAATTTGCCTCTGTGCGGTCCTTGCTCTTGCGCTTTTTTCATATCTTTAAGGTATTGCTCGCGCAACACTTTGCTTCGTTCAATGATGTCGTTCGTTACCTTAGCAACAATCGGATTCATGCTTCTCTCCGTTTTTGAATTCAGTTATCTCAGCAAACAGCCTGACACTACAATATTATGTAATATTACTACATTTTTAATTTATTTCACGTCTAAAACAGATGAAAAACCAATAAAAACGCTATATTTTGTAATTTTTTTACAAAAATAATTCGAAAAATGCTTTCTGTCAGCTAAAATACTCGAACTTTTGTAACATAATTCTGTACAATGCTAGCCATATATCAATAGATGATCAAAAAACAATCATATTGACAGGAATTTGTTACTAATCCTTGCTTAAAAAATTACTTATGTAGTATTTTTACGTAAAGAACAAAATTGAACGCGTGTTGTTCGAGTTCGAACATCATGCAACTTTCGCACTATGTTAGAGGTGAGTATGACGATTAAGGTAGCTATCAACGGTTATGGACGCATTGGACGCAATACGCTTAGAGCTTTGTATGAATCAGGCAAGCGTGATCAAATCCAAATCGTAGCGATTAATGATCTTGGCGATTCAAAAACCAATGCTCATTTAACGAAATACGATACTGTCCACGGTCGCTTCAACGAAGAGGTTACCTTTGATGAAGAAGCGCTTTATATCAACAAAGATAAAATCCGCACTTTCTCTGAACGTAATCCTGCAGACCTTCCTTGGGCTGAGCTAGATATTGACGTCGTTTATGAATGCACAGGTTTCTTTACAACAAAAGAAAAAGCCAGTGCTCACATCACTGCTGGAGCGAAGAAAGTTATCATTTCTGCACCGGGTAAAGAAGTTGATGCGACTGTTGTATACGGCGTAAACCAAGATGTACTAACATCTAAAATGACTGTCATTTCAAATGCTTCTTGTACTACCAACTGCCTAGCGCCATTCGCTAAACCATTAAGCGAAAAGCTTGGTATTGAAAGTGGCTTGATGACGACAATTCATGCTTACACCAATGATCAGCGCCTTTCAGACGTTTATCATGAAGATCTTTACCGCGCTCGTGCGGCAGCAATGAACATGATTCCAAGTAAAACTGGTGCGGCAGCTGCAGTTGGCCTTGTTATCCCAGCACTTGTTGGTAAATTTGATGGTCTTTCTGTTCGCGTACCGACTATCAACGTTTCGCTAGTAGATTTAACTTTCTTAGCGCCTCGTGAAACAACAGTAGAAGAAATAAACAAAATCATTGAAGACGCTATCAAAGCGGATCCAATTCTCGCGCAAGTATTGCATGTTAATTATGAGCCTCTTGTCTCTTCTGACTTCAACCACAACGCCTACACATCTAATTTCGATGCGACACAAACTCGCGTACAAGGTAAATTAGTAAAAGTTATGGCTTGGTATGATAACGAATGGGGCTTCTCAAACCGAATGCTTGATAATACTATCGCATTAATGGCTGCGAAATAGTCAAAATACACGAAGGCTGCTGACGCAGCCTTCGTCGTCTCTTATACTTCTCTTCACGCTTTCTAATCTTTGGTATTTAAAATGACTCGTAGAACTAAAATTGTTGCCACTTTAGGCCCTGCTTCCAGCTCTCCAGAAATGATTGAGAAATTGATCCTTGCTGGTGCCAACGTTTTCCGTCTAAATTTTTCTCATGGTCAACCTGAAGATCACATCGAACGAGCTAAAGTGGTTCGTGAAATGGCTCAAAAAAATGGTCGTCATGTGGCGATTCTTGGTGATCTACAAGGCCCTAAAATCCGTATCGCTCGCTTTAAAAACACCAAGGTCGAGCTAAAAGACGGCGCAACCTTTATTCTTGATGTTGGTTTTGACAAAAACAACGGCGACGAAACTCGCGTTGGTATTGACTACCCACAACTAGCAAAAGACTCACAGCCTGGTAACGTTTTGCTTCTTGATGACGGACGAGTTGTTCTTGAAGTACTAGAAGTGAAAGGCCAAGAAGTTATTACTAAAGTCATCGTTGGCGGCGCTTTGTCTAATAACAAAGGCATTAACCGCCAAGGTGGTGGACTATCTGCTGCTGCGCTAACCGACAAAGACCGCGAAGATATTAAAACTGCCGCCGCATTAAAAGCAGATTACTTAGCTGTTTCTTTCCCTCGTTGTGCAGACGACCTTCACGAAGCTCGTGCACTAGCCGAAGCTGCTGGCCTTAAAGCAGGTATCGTTTCTAAAGTAGAGCGTGCTGAAGCGGTTGCTGACAATGAAACATTAGATGCAATTATTCTAGCCTCTGATGCTGTCATGGTTGCTCGTGGTGACCTAGGCGTTGAAATTGGTGATGCAGAATTGATCGGCGTACAAAAACACATGATCAAACGCTGCCGTCAGTTGAACCGCCCTGTTATTACAGCGACTCAAATGATGGAAACTATGATTACTAGCGCAATGCCAACCCGCGCGGAAGTATTTGACGTAGCTAACGCTGTTTTAGATGGTACAGATGCCGTCATGCTTTCTGCCGAAACAGCCGCTGGCGCATACCCTGAAGAAGTAATTAAAACCATGAACCGCGTTTGCTTGGGCGCTGAAAAGCAACCAGCAATCAATCGCTCTAAACACCGTATCGATGTTACATTTACCAGCATTGATGAAACGATCGCGATGTCAGCTATGTACGCAGCTAACCATTTGGAAGGTGTTAAAGCGATTATTAGCTTGACCGATTCAGGTACTACACCACTTCTTATGTCACGCATTAGCTCTGGTTTGCCAATCTATGCATTGTCTCCAAACCAAGCAACACTGAATAAAGTAAACCTTTATCGTGGCGTAACGCCAGTAGCTTTCTCTTCACAAGAGTTCAACGTTGACACTATCGTTGCAGGCTTAGTTGACCATGTGAAGTCTCTTGGTCTAATCAAAGACGGTGATCTTGTGATTGTGACAAAAGGCGATCACTTGGTGAGCTACGGTACAACCAATATGATGAAAGTCGTAAAAGTCGGTGCTGTTGAGGAATAAGTCACAGTGAAGAGCAAAACGTTGCAACAAAAAACGATCACGACACCGGAGCGTAAAAACGTCGCTCTGGTTGCTCATGACAATATGAAGCCTGCTCTTATCGAGTGGGCTGAAAAGCATAAAGAAAAACTAATCAAGCACAATCTGATGGCAACTGGTACAACTGGAAATTTAATGCAAAAGCAATTAAACGTTCCGGTACATTCGCTGATTAGCGGCCCTCTCGGTGGCGACCAACAACTTGGAGGTCTAATTGCCGAAGGCAAAATTGATGTGCTGATTTTTTTCTGGGACCCTTTCGAGCCAATGCCTCATGATCCTGACATCAAGGCTCTACTTCGAGTAGCTGCTGTTTGGAACATCCCGATTGCTTGTAGCGTTTCTTCTGCCAATTTTTTGGTGACGTCACCTTTATTCGAAAGCGAATTTGAGCGACAAATCCCAGATTATGAAAAATACCTCCAAGAGCGACTCTAGTCGCTCTTTCTTTTTCTACTGTTTATCAAACAACTTAGATATTTCTAGCTTCCTCAAAGCTCGCGGTTTTCCTCAAAATCGGCTATATTAGCCGCCAATTATTGTCATGTACAAATGTGTTAGGCCACGTTTAGACAGGGCAAACTTACTGATTAGACTCAACGTATAAGCCCCTCAGCACCACGTTGAACACCACTTATAGGAGAAGAGTTTTGCAAGCAGATGTAGCCCTAATAATGGGATCAAAAAGTGACTGGGCGACAATGGAAGGCGCCGCTGAAATAATGGACGCTCTTGGCGTAAGCTACCACGTCGAAGTGGTATCCGCTCACCGAACACCAGTCAAACTTGCAGAATTCTCAGAAAGTGCTGCAGATAAAGGCTTTAAGGTAATTATTGGCGGCGCTGGCGGCGCAGCCCATCTACCTGGCATGGTTGCAGCTCATACTCGTTTGCCTGTGCTAGGTGTACCAGTACAAAGCAAAGCCCTAAACGGCATGGACAGTTTACTGTCTATCGCACAAATGCCAAAAGGTGTTGCAGTTGGAACACTAGCTATTGGTAGTGCAGGTGCTTTCAATGCGGGTTTATTGGCTTGTCAAATTCTAGCTATTTCTAACCCTGAACTCGCTAAAAAAATTGAAGCATTCAGAACCAACCAAACAGAAACTGTATTGGCGAATCCAGACCCGAGAGAGGCTTAATCTATGTCAGTTCTATGGGTATTAGGAGCCGGTCAATTAGGTGCTATGCTAAAACAAGCTGGAACCCCACTCGGTGTTGATGTTCGTCCAATTGATATAGAGTCAACCGAGACCTTAGCACTAGGTCCAACTGATATTGTGACCGCAGAAAGAGAAGAATGGCCAGAAACTGTAGCCACCAAACAACTTGCTACACATAGCAACTTTGTCAACCTAGCGACCTTTCCACAGCTTGCAGATCGTCTAACCCAGAAACAATGGTTAGACCGTCTTGAGCTAGCGACAGCACCATGGTTTCCTGTTGAGGCTGACTCTTCTGCAGCACAAGCTTATGAGACATTAGGTGAACGCATTCTGATGAAACGTCGTCGGGGTGGTTATGATGGCAAAGGTCAATATTGGTTAAAACAATCTGAAGGCATTGAGATACCTGAAGATTGGAAAGGCCAAGCTATTGCAGAACAAGCCATTAATTTTGATGAAGAAGTTTCATTAGTCGGTGTTCGAGGTAAAAATGGTGAAACGCACTTTTACCCACTAACACTTAACCTTCACATTAATGGCATCCTATACGCCTCCATCTCTCCATTAGAGCGCCTAAAGCCTTTGCAAAGTAAAGCAGAAGTAATGCTTAGCAAGCTTATGGAGGCTTTAGACTACGTCGGCGTAATGGCGATGGAATGTTTCCGTGTAGGAGATGAGCTACTCATCAATGAGCTCGCTCCAAGGGTTCATAACAGCGGCCATTGGACACAAGCAGGCGCAAGCGTATGTCAGTTTGAAAACCATGTACGCGCTGTCACAGGCCTTCCATTAGCGCCAGCCGAAGTTAAGAACCAAAGCATGATGGTCAACTTAATTGGTGTAGATTTAAACTATGACTGGCTAAACTTACAAGGCTTGGAGCTTTATTGGTACAAAAAGGAAGTTCGCCCAGGAAGAAAAGTTGGCCACCTTAATTTTTGTTCTGGTAGCTACTCAGTATTAGAGTCAGCACTAACAAAACTAGATCTTCCAGAGCCTTATTCAGAAGCTTTAGAGTGGTTAGCTAAAAACTTACCCAAGCTATAAATATCCACCCAAAGTTAGATATATCTTAACCTGACAACTAAATGCCGCTATCGTAAATGATAAGCGGCTTTTTTTATCGCTCAAACATCGATGTGAATTAATTCTATCCAAATAGATAAAAAATAAAAAAAAACGCAGAAACGCTTTAAAAATAGAAAATATAATATTTTTGAACTTGTTTACTTTGCAAAACTCCTTATTCTAATTGATCTAGCTGAAAACAGCTTATTCAATATAAGAAAAACAGTACACTTAGATGCTGATAAGGAACTTTGAATGAACCATCTTGAACTAGACAGTTATGATTGGCGCTTACTTCGAGCCTTGCAAACCAATGCAAGACTCACCAATGTCGCGCTATCAGAACAAGTTAACCTATCCCCTTCCCAATGCTCAAGAAGGCTACAAAGACTCGAACAAAACAATTTAATTGAAGCTTACTTCACTCAACTTAATGCAAGTGAGTTGGGATACCACGTAACCGCTTTTATAAATATTACCCTTTATAAAAGTATTAAAAATTCAGATCAAGAGTTCAAAAAAGCCATTGAAGCCATTCCTCAAATATTAGAATGTTACTCGGTGAGCGGCGAAGCAGATTACTGGCTACGAATTATTAGCGAAAATCTACCCACTCTATCAACCTTTCTAAGTGAATCCCTTGCTAGTCTACCTTGCGTCAGAGACCTGACCTCAACCGTTGTCCTCAATCGCGTAAAACACGCACCATCAATTCCATTACCTAATTAACCAAGAACACAGAGAAGCGACAGAACCCATATATAGTAAGGGTGTCGCTTTTTAGACCTCAGGCAAACGAATAACCATATAGACTCCGGCAAGAGTAATTATCGAAAATACCAAAACGAGAGATGCTAATGAGATCGAGTAAGTCAGTAAACTAATACTACTCATGGCTAATAATATAAAACCAATAATAGTATTACTGACTGATACATAGCTAGTTCGCTTATTTCCCTCGCCTAAATTCACTAAATACGTTTTACGACCAATTCTGACACCTTGGTGAGCAACGCTTAAAACGAAATACAGAATAACAATGAGCAATGTAGTAAAGCTCGTCTGAGGAAATAACTTTACCGTTGAAAATAGAGCCACACCAGTGAATGCACTCAACAAAGAAGAAAACATCATCACTTTCCGGCTAGAATGGTCTGAAAATAACCCCCAAAAAGGAGAAGATAGCAGGGAAGCCAAACCACTCGATAGGATAAATAAACCTAGAATCAATACACCGTTTTCGGATCTTTGTTGGGCAATCAATACATAATAAGGAGCACTCAGAGCCGCACATAAAAATAACGAACGAGCAATAACGAATTCGCGAAATACCGAATCGGTTCTCAACAGACTAAGCTCTTTAAATACATCAATAATATTTGCCCCCTTGTCGGCAACTTCACTTAAAGGCTCTTGCACCAAAGAATAAATTAAAGCGGCAAATAGCCAAATCATTGTAGCTGCAACAATTCCCCAAATATAAAAGCTCACATTACCTTGAAGACTATCGAAGAAAAATAACGTACAAACAGCTATACCTATTGTTATAAGTCCTGAAGCACTAGAGGACCATCCAGTAACCCTTCCACGCTTATTTTTCACAACAGTCTTACCAAGCACATCTTTCGACGCTACAGAATTAAGCCCCCTTGCTACACTAAATACTATTAATGCAACAATAATTGCCCAGCCTGCGCTTACTCCATCTAGCAACAAAGCGGCGCACCCTATCACCACCACACATAGAGATTGAATTAGGCTTCCCAACACCCAGACCCACTTTCGAACTTTCACCTTGTAAATAAAATGAGCAATAATCAACTGAGGCAACAAAGATCCAGATTCACGTATTGGCACCAACCAGCCCAGCAGGTACAAAGGAGCCCCCAAGCTTTGTAGCAACCACGGCAAAGTAACTTTTGGGTTGATCAAAACATCACCTAAATTGATTAAAAACTGAGAGATAACCAACTTAAAAATATTTCTTCTATCTACCTTCTTTTGCACTTCTTTATCTAGCATAACAACACTCTATTAATATTTTATTCACAGAATACTCGCTAAAAATTGCCTATAAAAAAACAGGAATAACGGCCAACATAAAATATGCTCATTCTAAAAAAATTATAGTATTTATAGCTGTCTTGATAGAGCTATAGACGTATACAGCTACCAACTTAGGATAAAAGTAAAGGAACCTAATTCATACATAATAAGCTGCAGCTCTTTTAGATTACATATCCACAGGAAAGTAGGTCTGTTTAGCACCACAACAAACCGCAGCCCTTTAGACAAGTTTAATACTATCCAATCACAAACTAAGTAAAACGAGCTTATGAAGTAAGACTTATTCACATCTTTGTAAAAAACGTAAAAAGTCTGTCACTTGATTAGCCAATCATACATCGACTAGATAGACTTATTTAGCAATCAAAAAACATAATTAGTGAGGATAGATGACATGGATTTAATTAGAATTTTATTTGCCATTCTTTTACCGCCGCTTGGTGTCTTTTTACAGGTTGGTATCGGTGGTGCATTCTGGCTAAACATATTACTCACCATTTTGGGCTACATCCCAGGTATCGTACACGCTGTTTGGATCATAGCTAGACGCTAATATAAAACAGACGCAGGCGAAAACATGGCAAAATGGCCATTAGGTCATGATCATTTGATTCGCGTTGACGCGTTGAGCTTACGAAACAGGCGCATGCGAATTGAAGAACAAGGGATTACTTACACATGGAGATTGCATTTCCTTGAGCCAAAAAAAAGCCCTGACAGCGTTAGCTATCAGGGCCTTCTTAATATAAAGCTTGACGACGACCTACTCTCACATGGGATCTCCCACACTACCATCGGCGATGGCGCTTTTCACTTCTGAGTTCGGGATGGGATCAGGTGGTTCAACGCCTCTATGATCGTCAAGCAATTCGGTTTGCGTTTGTTCTGAGGTGCACTGTGTTGTGCGCTGACTTTTTATCGTTAGCTTGTCTCAAAACACGCGAATACGTGCTTGGATCTTTAACAATTCTTTTTTGAAATAGCGATAATCAAGGTCAAACCAGTTTCTATCGTACTATGTGTCTTTGTCATTTTGATGATCTTGAGCTTTCACTCTTCTCATCCAAAACCACTTTGGTGTTATATGGTCAAGCCTCACGAGCAATTAGTATTGGTTAGCTCAATGCTTCACAGCACTTACACACCCAACCTATCAACGTCCTAGTCTCGAACGGCTCTTCAGGGGACTTATGTCCCAGTGAGATCTTATCTTAAGGGAGGCTTCCCGCTTAGATGCTTTCAGCGGTTATCCCGTCCGAACATAGCTACCCGGCAATGCCACTGGCGTGACAACCGGAACACCAGAGGTTCGTCCACTCCGGTCCTCTCGTACTAGGAGCAGCTCCTCTCAAAT
>NZ_FQVF01000016.1 GCF_900129155.1 Marinomonas polaris DSM 16579 | reverse complement strand
CCCCATCAGTATAATGGTGGGTTATCACCCAATGAATCAGAACGATTATATTGGGAAAACTCTAAAACCGTGGCCAGTTTTACTTGACCACTACAATGGGTTCTATGGGAGCACTTTTTATATGATGGGAGGAGGCTCTTAAGTTTTTTTGTAGGAGTTGAGCTTGTTGTTGTTAGTGTTTTTATTTTTTATTTTTGGTTGTGTTCTTTTTTTAAAATAGGCGAAAAATGAGAACTTTAAGTATTAATGAACTTTCGTTAGTAAGCGGTGGAGATAGTGCGGCTAGCGCTAGCGTTGTTGGAGTTGCTGGAGCAGTGGGAGGAACTGTAGGTTCAGCGACAGGCAGTGTTGTCGGTGGGTATGTTGGTGGTGTGGTAGGAAGTGTTTTTTGGACCACCAGGCGCCATTGCGGGAGTTGTTGCAGGTCGTTACGCAGGGAAATATTTAGGAGGTGCCATTGGAGCTGGTTTGGGTGGATTTTATTCCACTGAGGCAATAAGTGGTACGAATTATGCTGATGGAACAGGTTATTGATTTTAAATAATTTTCCCTAGTATTTATGAGGGTTAATGATGTTTATAAGACTTGTAATATATCTTTTTGGTTTTTTCATAGTCTTTTCAGCGGCTTCTTCATTGTATTTTTTATATTTAGGAGAGTCAAATGATTCAATTATATCAACTCAAAGCATGTTGATTTCTATAATTATTTATAGGGAGTTTTATAAGTATGAAAGTGAGCTGAAGTGAGGTTTTTTGTTTTTATATTCTGTTGAACCCCTTATGAAAGATGTTGTTTTAAAATAATTTTTTAATTTATTTTTTAGGTTTTTATATGCGTCCTACTTTAATGATTGAAAAATTTATATATTTTTAAAGAATAGATTCATAGTTTTAATGCACACTTTTTAAGTGGGCTAATAATATTTATTAACGAGCTGATGAATATTATTATAGTTTAAAGGTTATGGATTTGAAAAATAAAATTTATGAGTTTTTTAAGTTCTTTTTTAAGGTAATCATCGGTGGTGTTATAGGTGGAATTATTTTAAGTGTTATTTTATATGCTGGTAGTTTTTTTGATTTTTTAGGAAGGTTTTAAACGAGAGGAATTAGTATTGAGGTGTTAGAATTTGTAAGTGAAGGTTTGTTCCTATTTTTGCTGCAATAGGTGTTGTTGTAGAGGGATAATAATTAACCGCCCTACATCTATATGGTTCTCATTTTTATATTAGTAATAATATATAGTTTATAATTTGGATTCATGATTTTTCGTAAAATATATAGGTTTTATCTTTGAAAGGTATCCTTTAAAATAAAAAAATAGTTTTTTTCAAATCGATGTTAAAGGTTCTTTTAAGAATTGTTTTGGTGGGTGTGATTAGTGGATTTTTAGGGAGTTTTATTATTGATTTTTTAGACTTTTTATAAATGTTTTTCTTGATAGGGGGGGTAAATGAGAGAGCTTAATATAGCTGAGTTGGGGTGTATTTTCGGAGGTGTTGGTCCATTATTACGATTCCTGTAAAAATGGCTGTAGATGGTGTGTCTAGTGCTTTGGATTATATCAGAACTAATGCAATTCAAGGTCAAGAGATAAAAAAGAATGGCTTTATTACATCTTTTTCCGTTAGAGCTTTGTCAGGAGGTGGGGCTAGTTCTCTTAGAACTTCCGTGCTTTCTTCTACTGGTGGTACGGTAGCGGGAAATGTTTTGGACTCTATGTATTGCTCTGATTATTGCTCTGATAATACAAACTATAATTAGCATGATTTTGTATTTATTTAAAAAAATAGATTTATTTTATTAGTCAGAAATTAGTATTATTGAAAGGTATCGATGAAAAATGTAAGGAACTAAGAAAATAGTATAGGTGGTTTTTAATGGTAAGGTGGCGAGTTTTGATTTTAAATCAGATCAACAGGTAGCAATTAATTCGCTAATAGCGAGTTTTATTCCTTAAGATAGAAAGTTACAAGCAGGTTTATATTTAGCATCTTATCAAGTTGACTTTATAGAGTATGACCAAGAAATATTATCTTTGTACTCTGCGTGCTCTTACTATAAATATTGTATGCAGAAAAGTTTTGTAATTATTTTTGCCAGTAGTCCATATACCATAAAATATATACTATCCCGTTTATAGTAATGCTTATTTATAAGGTGAAGAGGATAGTTTCTATGAAATTTTAGTGAAAATAGAAGGTCAATAGATGGTTTTTATGGTGAATATCGTTCGCCTCTTCCAGGTATGAAAATAGAACTGGTTATACAGGAAGATACTCTAAGGAAATATGAATTCTTAATTTGTCCACTGTATTTGGTTGCAATGAAATAACCTATAAAGGTTGATTTTTTGGAGGTTTTTTTGAGAGAAAAAGAGAAAATAATTGATTTTTTAGTGGTTGGTTTTTTGGTTTTTTGGTTGATTTTTAATGGTGTTTTTTTTTCATATTATCAACATGTAGGAGAGAGAGAGTTACAATTAGAAGCTAGAATTAATATATATGAGCTTGCATTTATAATGCTATTTTATAAATGCTATAGGTCTAAATATAAAGAGATATAGTTTTGAGGTATAGGAGGTATTATATGAGAGAAATTAGTATATTTGAACTTGAATGTGTTTCTGGCGGAACTGCTACTGAAACCAACAAAGAGATAAGAGAGTCAGCTACAGCATGGGGGGCTGTTGGTGCTACTGTATGGGATGGTTTGAAAGGAGGTGTCAAAAATGCCGGTAAAGGAGGTGCTTGGGGAGCCATAGGTGGTGCAGCATATGGAGCCGGCGCTGCTTTATATGATTACTATAGTGATGGCTCCAACTATTGCTCGGATAAATAAAAATATTAAAAATCAAATATGATTTTATAAAAATGGCTGATTAATCATTTATATATAAAAACTTATCAATAAGTTTTTATGAGGCGTTTTATAGTTATTATTTTATCATAATAAATATAAAGTTTGATTTTAAGATGTATTTTAGTGATTTTTAAGTGATATTTTTACGAACTTTATATATTTATTTTTTGAGATGGTGATATGGTGTATATATAGTAGAGGTTTCTATCGAGAAATTAGATTTTACTATCGGGTGAGTGTTTTTTTAATATAGGATTAAGGTCCTTGTCACAGTTTAGTAAAAATATATCTAAATCGGCTATAGTATAGTTGATGTAAAAAGATATGATATTACTACTTTAATACAAGGTGGTGATCCAACCTAAGAAGGTGTTTTTACGTCTGAAACTACTTTTGGTGGAGGTTTTTTGTTTTCATCAAGTGCTCTTTGAATTGCTTTGGCTGTAGCTATTAGAGCAGATGCATTAGGAAACGCAGTGGATGGTTTTGATTATTGTTTGATAGGATAAACTATAATCAGCATGATTTTCTTATTAATTTCAAAAGGAGTTTGATTTTGTTTGACACATATAAGGATGATTTTTTCTCTAATTACCTTTATAAAAAACCTTTTCTTTTTAGAAAGGCCGCATCTGATATCACACTGTCTTGGAGATATGTTAGTGAAATTTACGAAAGGTCTGATCCTGCAAGTCTTGATTTCAAATTAATGAATGGTCATGAGGTACCAAAGTCAAAGTATTTAGAGTCCTATGTCAATGTAGGAAGACTTGAGTATCGTTATATAAAACCTATTATTTATGATTATATGCGTAAAGGTGCAACCCTAGTTTATAATCGTATCCGTAATGAACCCTTTGTTAGCAATATTTCTCGGGAAATAGCGAATTTCGCTCAAGCGCAGGTCATTACCAGTGGTTATGCTGCATTCAGTGCTAAGCCTTCCTATCGTTGTCATTGGGATACGCGTGACGTCTTTGCGGTTCAGTTAAAAGGCCGTGAACGTTGGATTTTAAAAGAGCCAACCTTCGAACTTCCTTTGTATATGCAGCAAACGAAAGATATGCCCGATGCTGAGGAGCCGGAAAAGGTTTATTTAGATGTCGTGCTTGAAGAGGGCGATATTCTATATGTACCGCGTGGTTGGTGGCATAATCCGATTCCCATGGGAGAAGAAACGTTTCATTTGGCTGTTGGAACCTTCGCGCCAACTGGCTTTGATTATATTAATTGGCTTGTGCAGAAGGCTCCTAATATAGTGGATGGCCGCCATAATTTACATGGATTCCAAGAAAGTAAAGAATCATTAGACCGATTCGGAAAAGAGTTTGCTTCACTAATGTCTGATGAATCGACTTATGAGCAGTTTATGGCAGATTATATAGGGCAGCATAGAGTTGATTCACCGATATCACTTGGTACCCTTTCTGATGAAAAAATAGTTCAATTAGAATTGACTCAAAAAATTAGGCTTAATGTTAATTTTCTCTATCAATTTTCTAATGACTTTGTCGTAGTGAATGGTAACAAAATAAATTTAGATGAGATGAGTCAGAAGCTTATTAACTATATAAATAGGAATCAGGCTTGTACCGTCAGCGATGTTCTATCTATTTTCTCAAAATATCCTAAAAATAAACTTCACGAGTTATTATTTCAACTTGCATTGAATGATGTACTAGAGTTGATTTCAGTTTCTGACGGTGTGGTTATTGGTTCGGAAAAGAATAATGCTACCCTAAACATGGTTTGATAAAATGAAAGCTATTCTTCAATCAGAAAGCCATGAATGCGGACTTGCTTGTCTTGTTATGATTGCCAGTGCTTATGGCTCGCATTTAGATCTTCCAACCCTACGGCGACGCTTTTCTATCTCAGTTAAAGGTACCAGTCTTCCACAAATCCTTCATTATGCGCAGTCATTAGATTTTTCTAGTCGCCCAGTTCGGTTGGAATTAGATGAGTTGAAGCAACTTCGTCTGCCTTGCATCCTCCATTGGAGCTTGAATCATTTTGTTGTGCTAGAAAAGGTAGGGGCGCAGAAGGTGACGATTCTGGACCCTGCTGCGGGACGAAGAACATTAACAATGGACGAGGTCTCTCGTTGCTTTACTGGGGTTGCTTTAGAACTGACGCCAAATTCAAGATTCCAGTCTGCAGAAAAGAAGCCTCGTTTACGACTTCGCGAATTAACTGGACATGTTCTTGGTTTAAAACGGGCTCTGGTAAATATCCTTATGCTTGCTTTGGCTTTAGAAGTTGTTGCTCTGTTATCGCCACAAGTTATGCAATGGGTTGTTGATCATGCCTTGGTTTCGGCTGATTATGATTTATTGTTGTTAGTTGTCATCGGTGGTTGCCTTTTGTTGGTGATTGACTTTGTCTTGCGTATGGCAAGGGGATGGATGGGGCTCAGGCTAAACCAACAGCTGACTCTGCAATGGACCAGCAATTTCTTTCACCATTTATTGAGACTACCTTGGTCTTTTTTTGAAAAACGGCATTTGGGTGATATTACGGCCCGCTTTCAATCCTTAGATGCTATTCGTGCCGTTATTACAAATGGTGCTGTGACTATCTTGCTTGATGCACTGGTTGCCTTGATCACGCTTACACTGATGACACTCTATAGTAAAATGTTGACTGTTATCGTTCTGACTGCGGTTGCGTTATATGTGCTTCTTCGTTGGGCTTTTTATGTACCCTTACGAAATGCTATGGAAGAACGTATCGTTTTAGCGACAAGAGAAAATGCGTATTTTTTAGAAACTATTCGTGCTGTCCAGCCTCTGAAACTCTTCAATTCAACACCCTTACGATTGGCTACTTGGCAAAACTTACTGACCGATGTGCAGAATCGAGATCTTAGAACCCAAAAAATGTTGTTGGTATTTGGTGGCTGCAATACGTTGATTTTTGGTTTAGAGGGAATGTTGCTTCTATACGTCGGTGGGGTTGCGGTTTTAGGTAACACCCTAACGTTAGGGATGTTGTTGGCGTTCCTTGCTTACAAAAGTCAATTTACTACTCGCGCAAGCAAGCTGATCGATCTTGGGATTGAAATCAAAATGCTATCTTTGCATGGAGAGCGCTTAGCAGAGATTGCTCTTGAAACGCCTGAGCCTAATATTGCTATCGAAACGGACCTTAGTCGGATAGAGCCACGTATCGAGTTTAAAAATGTGTCTTTTCGATATGCTGATGGCGAGCATTGGGTAATCAAAGATCTATCCTTCACAATTGAAGCTGGCGATGCGGTTGCCTTAATCGGCCGATCTGGCTGTGGCAAGTCTACGTTATTCAAACTTATGTTAGGGCTGTTAGAGCCAATTGAGGGCGACATTCGTATTGGTGGTACTTCTATTCGTCAGCTGGGACCAACAGCTCTAAGGAATATGGTTGGTGTAGTGATGCAGGATGATCAGCTAATGGCTGGTTCTCTTGCTGAAAATATAGCTTGCTTCGAAGTTGGCGCAACCCAAGAGCGTATTGAAGCCGCTGCACAGCAGGCCAATATACATAAAACCATTATTAACATGCCAATGGGTTATCAGACTTTGGTAGCTGAAATGGGGAGTGGTTTATCCGGTGGACAAAAGCAGCGGCTGTTATTAGCAAGAGCGTTGTATAAGCAACCTAGTATTTTGGCATTGGATGAGGCGACCAGCCATTTAGATTTACATGGCGAACAGCATGTTGTGAGTAACTTACAGTCATTGTCCATGACACGAGTCGTTATTGCCCACCGTAGAGAAACGGTTGCCATGGTTTCTCGGATTATTCATCTCGAGCAAGGAAAGATAACAGAAGACATTCGTCTAGATGCAGACGAAGTTGCATAATGGCTAATAAGGATAAGCTAATGTTGCGGTATATAGTGTTTGTTTTATTCGTTTTTGTTTTTTCTCAAACAAAAGCCTCACCCGAACTGATCAGAAGTTGGGATGGAATTTACGAGTACCGGTTAAAAAATGGCATGAGCATTTTGTTAGCCCCCGATTCTGATCAGAAAGTTATTCATGCCGACCTTGTGTATTTGACAGGCAGTTTAGCTGACCCTGAAGGCGCTTCTGGTACGGCGCATTTTCTTGAGCACATGATGTTTAAGGGTACAACGCAGCGTACAGGGACGCAGCTTATAGCAGGTTTGCAAGAGCAAGGCATTCAGTTCAATGCAACGACCAGTTTTGATCGAACTCGTTATTCAGCTATGTTCAGTGCAGACCAGAGGAAGTTAGATTTTTTGTTAGAACTGGAGGCGGAGCGCATGGTTGCGCCTGTATTTTCGGAATCGGACATGAGTGCTGAATTAGAGGTAGTTCGTCAAGAGATTACCCGAGCACAAAATGACTCATTAGCGATGTTTAGTCAGCAGCTGCTGGCAGAGGCGTGGGATGGAAAGTTCTATGGTCGCTCTGTTATGGGTAGTTATGATGAATTGAGTAACGTAACACTTAAAGATTTACGTCAATTTCATGACCATTATTACCAACCTAATAATGCCGTACTTGTGTTGACTGGTGGCTTTGAAGTGGACCAAGCACTTTCATCCGTGAATGATCTATTCGCGAAGATTAAGCCTTCTTTCCATGTCATTAATCGCATCGAATATATGTCCCCGAAAAATACTGGAAGTACCATTCAGGTTCAGCAAGGAGAGATTAACATATTGGCTTTAGGGTATGAGTTACCGCCTAGTCAGGATAATCGTAATGATGCGGTAATTATACTCGCTGAAATGTTAGCGGGTGAGCCTCATGGACGGCTTTATCATTCGCTTGTGACATCAGGAAAGGCCCAATCTGTTTTTGTCATCCCCCAACTTTTTCGACAAGGCGGGCAAGTTATAATTGGGGCAGTATTAGGGCAAGGCCAGTCAATGCAGGTTATTCAGCAAGAACTGATGGTCCAGATAAAACGGCTGCAAGAGGAGCCAATATTAGCGGAAGAGTTAGCCCGTATTCAGACAAGCAGGCGCCCACTTAAAGATTTAATTTTGAATGATACTGCCAGTTTATCTGACGTACTCTCTGAAGCGGTCGCACAGGATAATTGGTTGCTCCATTTTCAGCGCCATGATCAGGTGGAAAAGTTAGTACCATCGCAAGTTCAGACTGATATTGAAAAACTATTTGCGGATAAAGTACCTGTTGTAGGCATGTTGCTAACAACGTTGGCAGAAGAGCTAGATAGTTTTTCGGATAAAACTCAAGAATTATCGAGAAATGACAGAGATGTAGCACTAGTAAAAGCAGACTTAACAGCTTCTGCTAGCGAGAAAATAATGGCGGAGGTAGAGATACCTGATGTCGCAGAGTTTAATGCTTACATTCGAACCATAGAAACAAGTATTCAGCGTGGTGAACTGAGTAATGGAATGAAAGTAGCTTTGCGTTCGTTGCCTGAAAGTGAAGATCTGGTTCGAGGACATTTAAACCTACGCTTTGGTAATATAGAAAACTTAAAGGGTACCCAAGCATTATCAGATCTAGCAGGTACTTTAATTATAAGAGGCACGCAAAAGCGTAGCTATCAAGAGTTAGTGGATAAAGTGAACCAGTTAGGTGCAGGCTTTCAAATCATGCCTAAGCAAGGAATGCTCAGTGTGAACTTTGCGAGTCCAAAAGAAAATGTAACTGAAGTATTACACTTAATCTCTGAGGTATTAAGAGAGCCAGCCTTTCCTAAGAGCGAGTTTGATTTGGTTAAAAGGCAGCAAATGCAAGCTTTAATGACCCCAGTATACCAACCTTCTAATGTTGCAAATAGAGCTTTGCAACGCTACACAGAACAGGATTATCCGCAGTACGATATTCGACGTAATATTGAGTCCAATGACATGCAGCAGCTTCTAAAAAAAGTGACTATGGAAGATGTTCAACAATTTCATCAAGACTACTATGGTGCTCAGTACGGAGAGGTCGCTCTAAGTGGAAACTTTGATTCTGAGCAAACTAAAGAAACGTTGGAAACTTTATTTGGCAGCTGGATGAGTCCTTCTCCTTATCAGTCGGTCATAGCTAAACATCGTCATCAATCCCCCGTTAGGCAAGAGGTTCGAGCCGGGAAAACTGGCGGCTATTACCAAGGGCGGATCTACTTTTCTGCTAATACTGATACAGAGGAGAATGTGGAGCTATTTATCGTTGAACACATACTCGGTCGAAACCCGTTAGCCTCACGCTTGGGCAAACGCCTGCGTGAGCAAGAGCAGCTTACCTATGACATTCGTTCGTCTATACGAGTGCCAACTCAAGGTGACCATGCTTTCGTTAGTATTCGAGGAGACTTTTCCGCAGGTCAAGGTGTGCGGTTAGCGGATATCGTTAAAGAAGAGGTGAATCGTATAGCAGAGTTTGGTATTTCCCAATACGAGTTGGATCTCGCTAAGTCGACCATTCTGGGCAAGCGACGTCGTGCTTTAAACGACGATAAAAAGATTCTTGGATTACTACCGAAACAACTGGCTGAAGGAACGAAAATGGAGACATGGGCTGTTCGTAACAAGGCGTATGCTGAGGCAAGTCTAGAGAAAGTTAATGCGGCTGCTAGGCGTTATTTTAAAGCGAATGAGATGGTTGAAATTATCGCTACACCTTAGTAATAAAAAGGCTCATTTTTAAACTAACGTATCATCAAAGTCAGAATCGTTAGACATTCTGACTTTGATTTATATTTTTCTAAATACGGCTACGCTCAGCCAGTTTTAACTTGGCTTCAGCACGATCAAGCAAGGTGCCGAAGCGTTCCATTTCATCGACGAAGTTGTCGAATTCAATTTTGCTTGGCAGTAACTGGCTGTCGGTTTTTAGGTGATGAACCATCTGCATTCTGGCATTAGTAGCGAATTCTTTGCTCCAAGACCATTGAGCGCGAAGTAGGCGCGCCAAGGCGGCCGCGGATAAGTCGCCAATGTGATCAGCAAGTAACCCTTCCCAATCAAATTCAAAATTTTCCATCACTTTATGCAGAGTCATTAAGGCTTGAGCATTGCCTTGAATGCGTAAATCGCCATCAAAGAAACCATCGCCTTCAAGTAATTTTCGGTACGCTGCGCTTGGGCCTTGCACAAGAGTGTCTAATCGTGGATCTAGTTCAATCTCGTCTAGGCTTTCTGGGCGATTCAGCATCACGCCTTGTTCGAGAATATGAATCTGTAAAATAAAGGAGAAGTCTTCCACATAAAGAAAAACTTGTTGCCCTGCTAATTTGCTTAGGCGATCTTGGGAAGGTGTGTCTTGTTTAAGGGCGAGATTGATTGCATTTTCAATAGCGCTGAGCGCCGATAAACTGAGTGAGCCCATAAAAATCTTCCCGATGATTGCTTGAATGCGGTTAAAACTAAAGCTGGTGAATTTGAATCACAGAAGTGTCACGCGTCTGGCCTTCTTTTTCAAGGCGATCTAGGTACATTTGCCATAGTTCGTCGTGATTTTTGCCAATATTGTAGAGATATTCCCAAGTATAGAGGCCGGTATCGTGACCATCATCGAAGGAAATCTTCAGCGCATAATTGCCCGCGCCTTCGATATTATTGATGGCAACGTGTTTTTTGCCGTATTGCAAAATTGGCATTTGCATACCGTGACCGCGCACTTCGGCAGAAGGCGAATGAATTCGTAAGAACTCTGCACTGAGACGAAATGCTTGGCCATCGGCGAAAGTGAGCGCCAATTCACGGGATTGCTTGTGGTAATTAATAGTCGTAGGCGCTGGCGTTGCCATGGTTTTTTCCTATAAAAGCCCCTTCAATAAAGGGGCTATTTTTTAGAAGAGCTTTTTTGTAAGAAGGATGAGTCAATTACAAAATGTATTGGCTCAAGTCTTCGTTTTCAGCGATTTCTCCAAGCTGTTCATCAACGTATGCAGCGGTAATGTCGACAGTTTGATCATTCGGCATGTCGCTGGCGGAATAAGACACCTCCTCAAGCAGGCGCTCAAGTACCGTATGTAATCGACGCGCACCGATGTTTTCTGTGCGCTCGTTCACTTGAAAAGCGATCTCTGCAATGCGTTGAATGCCTTCTTCGGTGAAGTTCAAGTTGATGTGCTCTGTTTTAGCGAGCGCCACATATTGCTTGGTTAAAGACATGCTTGGCTCTACCAAGATACGTTTAAAATCGTCTACGGTTAGCGCATCTAGCTCAACACGAATTGGTAAGCGACCTTGTAGCTCAGGAATCAAATCCGATGGCTTAGACAAGTGGAATGCACCAGACGCAATAAATAGGATGTGATCGGTTTTGATCATGCCGTATTTTGTGCTGACGGTACAACCTTCGACCAAAGGCAATAAATCGCGCTGCACGCCTTCACGTGACACTTCGCCGCCAGAGCGTTCAGAGCTTTTCGCGACTTTATCTATTTCATCTAAGAACACGATGCCGTTTTGCTCAACTGCTTCAACAGCTCGGGCTTTTAGCTCTTCTTCATTGACTAGTTTTGCGGCTTCTTCGTCACGAACTTGGCGTAATGCTTCTTTGACTTTCATTTTACGCTTTTTGGTTTTTTGTGAACCAAAGCTAGAAAACATGTTTTGCAGCTGGCTGGTCATTTCTTCCATGCCTGGCGGTGTCATGATTTCTACACCCATTGGCGAATCGGCAACGTCAATATCGATTTCTTTGTCATCCAACTGACCTTCGCGTAATTTCTTACGAAAAGTTTGGCGCGTGCTGTTGTCTTCTAGTTCCGGATCGCCGCCACGAGCTGGTGGTAATAGCACATCTAGAATGCGGTCTTCCGCAGCGTCTTCGGCTTTGTGACGCAGTTTTGCGGTTTCTTGTTCACGAAACATCTTGATAGCCATTTCTACCAAATCACGGATGATCGACTCAACATCGCGACCAACATAGCCAACTTCGGTGAATTTAGTCGCTTCGATCTTGATGAAAGGCGCGTTGGATAGCTTGGCCAAACGACGCGCTATTTCGGTTTTACCAACACCGGTTGGCCCTATCATCAAAATATTTTTAGGGGTGACTTCCGCACGCATTTCTTCAGGAAGTTGCATGCGACGCCAGCGGTTACGCAGCGCGATGGCAACCGCACGCTTTGCTTTTTGCTGACCAATAATGTGGTTGTCTAAGGCGTTAACCGTCTCTCTTGGGGTCATGCTGCTCATTATCAATTCTCTTCTATGTTCTTGAATGATGGTTGCGTCGCTTGAAAGTCTGCTTTTCTATATTGATAGAATGTTACTTAGACTTATCTTCAAGCTGTGCATCTATAGTGATTTCTTCGATAGTTAAGCTGTGATTAGTGAACACACAAATATCAGCAGCGATGTTGAGGCTTTTCTCAACGATTTCTTTGGCGGATAAGTCCGTGTTGTCAATCAAGGCGCGAGCCGCCGCTTCTGCGAAGTTGCCACCTGAGCCAATGGCTAATGCGCCGTGTTGTGGCTCGACCACATCGCCAGTGCCGGTAATGATGAGGGTACTGTCTTTGTTGGCGACAATGAGCATAGCTTCTAGCTTGCGTAATGCTCTGTCTGAACGCCAGTCTTTGGCAAGATCCACCGCGGCACGCACTAGATGGCCTTGGTGTTTTTCTAGCTGACCTTCGAAGCGTTCGAATAGGGTGAAAGCATCCGCTGTACCGCCAGCGAAGCCAGCAATCACTTCACCACGGTATAGACGACGCACTTTACGAGCGTTGCCTTTCATCACAGTGTTGCCTAAAGATACTTGTCCATCGCCGCCTACGACGACTTGGTTGCCTTTGCGTACAGTAAGAATCGTTGTCATGGTCTACTCCAGTTTCGATTCTAACGAAATGGGGGCAAGCGATAGGATTTCAAGCGATGATTGCATACAGTGGAAGCTTTCACTTTCTGTATGCAATCTATACGAGACGGTAGAAAAGGCTATTACTCTTTTTTGACTTTATAAGAGTAGGGCGATATTTCCATTGAAACGAGTTTGTCTTCTGCTCGGTTCATTTTTGAGCGTGACTCATAAGGACCAAGTACAACACGATACCAAGGTTGTTCGCCTTGGCCGATAGTTTTGCGAACACTGGCTTCTACCATCCCTGATAGAATCAGTTTTGCGCGCATGCGGTCGGCATCTTCTGGGCTACGGAATGAGGCCGCTTGCAGCATGTAATAAAAATCTTGCTCGCCACGAGGTGTCGACTGATAAGCGTCTACGTGACTGGTATCTACTTCGCTATTCTGCAGTATTTGGTAAAACTCAAAGGTGTCTTTTTTCGGTGCTACTGGCACTGGTATAGGCGCTTTCTCTTTTACCTGTGCAGCTGTTGGCTTGGGTTTAGGTGCTGCGGCCTTGGGTTTTTCTATTACTATCGGTTTTGGTTTGGGAGCGACTTGATTCAGTTGCGTTAACCCGTAAATAAAAGCCACGAGGATAGCGGGGACCAGAAGCCATAACCACCACGCAGTTTTGCGTTTCGGCGGTGGCGGTGTTCGACGTGTTGCCCCTTTCTTTGGGCGACTTCCTTTTGCTGCAATTTGAACGGGATTAAACATAATTTGGGCTTTTTGCTTTTAGCTTTAGCGTAAATAAATAAACAGAGTATGAGTCGCGCACATTATGCGTGCAAGATCAGTAAGTTTCCAGTGGATCGACGTCAATTGCAAAACGAATTCTATGTTGTTTTGTGGATTGTTCTAACCATTCGGTCATCATTTGCGTCGCTTGATGCAAAGGCGCACGCTGGGCGGCTTTGATCGAAATCAGAGCGCGATGCTGCCCTGCTTTGCGAACAATGATGGCAGCATACGGACCAACCAGATAAACGTCTTTGGCAAAGTAGGGCTCAATATCATTTCTCATGGCTGATAAAAGCTGCATGGCTTCTTGTTCATTACCCGATTCGGCGCGAATGATGACTTGATGATAAAAGGGCGGAAGCGAAAGAGATTTACGTTCGGCCAAACCATCAATAGCAAAGTGTTCGTAACCGAGATTGCATAAACATTCGATAGCCGCATGGTCGGGATGATAGGTTTGTAGTAATACGTGCCCCGGTTTCTTGGCACGACCAGCACGACCTGCGACTTGAGTGATGAGCTGAGCGGTGCGCTCCATGCCGCGAAAATCGGAAGAGAACAGACCCGCGTCAGCGTCCATGATAATGACGAGTGTAACGTTAGGAAAATGATGGCCTTTCGCCAGCATTTGTGTACCGATTAGAATCGCCTGATCATGCTCATGGATTTTTTGAGTCAGCTTTGCCATAGCAGATTTTCGCTGAGTGCTATCACGGTCTATGCGTAAAATAG
Source organism: Marinomonas polaris DSM 16579 (assembly GCF_900129155.1). Classification (GTDB taxonomy): domain Bacteria; phylum Pseudomonadota; class Gammaproteobacteria; order Pseudomonadales; family Marinomonadaceae; genus Marinomonas; species Marinomonas polaris. Next base: position 118,844 of record NZ_FQVF01000016.1, on the reverse strand, counting down.
GTACTTCTTTAAAAAGTGTACTCAGTTGGGTTTCAATTTGCTCTGTACCTTCACCGACGGTAAATAGCTCTTCAGACTCACATTCAGGGCAAGTATGAATCAATGCCTTTTGCGTGTCGCAGTGGTGACAGTGCAGTTTGTTAGCGCGTTTGTGAACGGTTAGGTTGACGTCGCAATGATCACAGGCGGCAATCCAGCCACACTGGTGACACATTAAGGTTGGCGCGTAGCCACGGCGGTTTAGGAACACCAAGACTTGTTCTTTGCGTTCTAAACACAGTTTCATACTGGCAAGAGCATGTTCGCTAAAACCATGAATGAGAGTCTTGCCTCGCAGGTCCACTCTTTCCATTTCGGGAATGTGCGCGTTGCCGGCTCGTTGACGCAGCTTGAGCCAAGCGAAGCGTTTTTGCAGAGCGTTAGTTAGGCTTTCATAAGACGGTGTAGCCGAGGCGAGTAGAACAGGAATGTTCAGCGCTTGAGCGCGTTTAACGGCAAGATCACGAGCGTGGTAACGGAAACCTTCATGTTGTTTGTAAGATGTATCGTGTTCTTCGTCAATCACTATCATGCCAAGGTTTGGTGCGGGGATAAAAGCCGCAGATCTTGTACCGATAATGATTTTGGCATGGCCGCTTGCAGCCAATAGCCAAGCATCCAGGCGTTCTCGGTCGCTCATGCTGGAATGCATTAAGACGATGTCTGTATTGAAGCGAATTTCAAAACGTTTCAGCGTTTGAGGTGTCAGGCCAATTTCCGGCACCATCACTAGAATTTGTTTACCTTCTTCGATCAGGCGTTCCATGACGCGCAAAAATACTTCGGTTTTGCCACTGCCTGTCACACCGTCTAACAAAGCGACGTTAAATTGATGTCGATAATCCAATAAATGTTCGGTGGCGCGCATTTGTTCAGGATTGAGTGTCGGAGGTACTTGAGTTTGGTGTGCGTGCTTTTCACCTCCTTTATTGAAGGAGCGTGGCTCTCGGCGTAATAAACCTTTTTCTTCCAGACTTTTTCCTGCCGCTGGAGCAAGATCTAACACAGATGCAGCATGTTGGCTTAAACCATTGGGGTGCTGTTGTACGGCTTTTAAAAAATCTTGTTGGCGTGGTGCCCGGCTAAGTTGTTCTAGAGGCAGTGATTGCCCTTCAGGTGTGGTTAGCCACCAGTTTTCCGTACGGAATTCAGCACTTTCACCTTTGCGCAGCAGAACAGGCAAAGCATGAAAGATGACATCGCCAATCGGATGATGATAGTAACGTGCGGCCCATTCACATAATGCCATCAGCTCTTCGGTAATCACTGGGCTTTGATCGTGCATTGATGTCAGTGGTTTGACTTGCTCTGGATCCCAGTCACTGGTTTCGCTTAGTGCGACAATCACTCCAAGACGACTACTTTTACCAAAAGGAACTTTGACACGCATTCCAGGTTTCAGCTCGTGTCTTAGGGCAATCGCTTTGGGGACTTTATAGTCAAACAGTGTGCGCATTGGCACAGGCAAAGCGACTTTGATGAAAGAATAAGGAGTAAGAAGCGCCTCGGACATGCGTTAGGTTAGACCTTGTTTAGTAAAGCAAAAATAGGATGTCTTGATCATTTCTTAAGTGTACGTCAGAGTAGTGGGTCGGTGCGAGTCACAATTTTATGAGAAAAGCATGAAAAAAGGTTGCTGATTTGGCAATAGATCCCTAAAATACGCGACTCTTGGCTCCACTGTACAATGTCTGTACAACGAAACGTGCGGTGCTTGACGCGGCAATAGCCCATTAATATCGATCAAGTGGCGGCACACCAAACCTAAAGGTAAATACGATGAAAAAAGATATCCACCCAAATTACTCTGCGGTTACTGCAACTTGTACTTGTGGTAATACTCTAAACCTAAATTCTACTTTAGGTAGCGACCTTCACGTCGACGTATGCAGCAACTGTCACCCATTCTACACAGGTCAACAGAAAATGGTTGATACTGGTGGTCGTGTTGATCGCTTCAACAAACGTTTCGGAGCACGTCGTACTACTAAGTAATTGGTGGCATGATAGTGATCGCTTTAAAAAGGCGCCAAGTTCTCTTGGCGCCTTTTTTGTTTTTGTCCCTTGCTGTTCAAGCCAATGAAGCCTGTACGGCAACAGGCGAACTTGAAAAAGCTCAGATCAAACGAGTGGTTGATGGTGACACCATACATCTTACCGATGGCCGAAAAGTTCGGCTGGTGGGTATAGATACACCAGAACTTGACCACAAAAAAGGCAATCATGAGCCTTATGCTGTAGCTGCGACAGATTTCGTTCGCTCCCGCCTCGATCAATTTGTCTACCTACAAAGAGCTAAAAATGATCAAGACAGATACGGTCGTTATTTGTACTACCTTTTCGATAAAGATCGTATTTCACTGACGAGTCAGTTACTATCCGAAGGACTTGGTTATCGTATTGCTGTCCCTCCAAACTTAGCCTATCAAGACTGTTTTGAGGCGGCTGAAAACGCAGCTCGCAATGCGCATAAGGGATTATGGCAGCAAAATTTGCAATGGCAGCCAAAAGCTGGATTTGCAATCTCTCGTGTCAACATCACTTCAATTACTCAGAACCGAGGAGGTTGGTGGCTAGAAACCGATCAGGATCTAGTAATCAATTTGCCATCTTACGTCACAGATTATTGGCCTTCTCAAAAAGTATTTTATCTTGAGGGTAAGGAAATTGAAGTGCGTGGTTGGCAACATCAAAGGAAAAGTCGCCATTCAGACTTTAAGTCTTGGGTACTTTCTGTAAGACATCCCAATGACTTGCTTGAAATCAAAGCTTCTCTCGATCAGTGATTGATAGAATATTCCTATGGTTTTACGCTTTAAAGTATTGAGTAGATCGATTATTCTGACGACACAAAATTATAAGGTGCCACTTTCGAAGCTTTTGTAGGCTTGGGAACAAGGCCCAGTTTGGCTATGATAAAACTAATTAATTACACCAAATAGACGGAAACATCATAATGGCAGAAGATATAAAGCAAGCTGCACTGGACTACCATGAGTATCCAGTTCCAGGAAAACTGAGCGTAACTATTACTAAACCAACAGCGACCGCTCGTGACCTTTCTCTAGCTTACAGCCCAGGTGTGGCTGAGCCTTGTCGTGAAATCGCAAAAGACCCAGAAGCTGCATACCGTTACACTGGTAAAGGCAACTTAGTAGCTGTTATTTCTGATGGTACGGCGATTCTTGGATTGGGTAATCTAGGTCCATTGGCAAGTAAGCCAGTAATGGAAGGTAAAGGTTTATTGTTTAAGCGTTTTGCTGGCATTAACTCTGTTGATGTGGAAGTTGAATCTGAAAGCCCACAAGCATTCATTGATACCGTTGCTCGTATTGCAAACACTTACGGCGGCATCAACTTAGAAGACATCAAAGCACCAGAGTGTTTTGAAATCGAACGTCAGTTGATTGAACGTTGTTCTATCCCTGTTTTCCATGACGACCAACACGGTACTGCGATTGTGACAGCAGCTGGCCTTTTGAATGCGCTTGAGCTTCAAGGTAAAGACATTGCTGATGCTAAAATCGTTTGTCTAGGTGCTGGTGCAGCAGCGACAGCTTGTATGAAGCTGATCATTGCTTGTGGTGCACAGCGCGAAAACATTTTCGTTCTTGACCGTAACGGTGTTATTCACTCTGGCCGTACTGATTTGAATCAGTTCAAAGCAATGTTTGCGATTGATACTGACAAGCGCACGCTTGATGATGCAATGGAAGGCGCAGATGTGTTTATCGGCGTATCTGGTCCAGATCTATTGTCTGCTGATCAACTTGCTAAAATGGCGGCTAATCCAATTGTTTTTGCTTGTTCGAACCCTGATCCAGAGATCAATCCAGAGCTTGCACGTGCAACTCGTGATGATTTGATCATGGCGACTGGCCGTTCTGATTACCCTAACCAAGTAAACAACGTACTTGGCTTCCCTTTCATCTTCCGAGGTGCTTTAGACGTTCGTGCGACTAAGATCAACGAAGAAATGAAGTTGGCTGCAGTTCATGCACTTAAAGATCTTGCAAAAGAAGAAGCGCCTGCAGATGTTGTTGCTGCTTACGGCGGTATACCTTTGAGCTTTGGTAAAGAGTACATTTTGCCAAAACCAATGGATACTCGTTTGCTTAACGTTGTTTCTGCAGCAGTTGCTCGTGCAGCCGTTGATTCTGGTGTGGCTATGCTTCCATACCCAGATTTTTACCCACTTGAGAATCTTGATCATTTCGGTGCTTAATCGAATAGTATCTTGCTAAAAAGGCGACTCCTGAATAAGGAGTCGCCTTTTTTATGTGGATCATTTGATGGCTTATTTTTTGAAGACTAAATTGACGTTAGTTAAATAGAAGCAAGGAGCGTTAGTATGAAAGTAGCAATATATTGTGGTTCTGCTGAGGGAAATTCTCCTGAATACGCCAATGGAGTTAAAGCTTTGGGCGTGTATCTTGCCAAGCAAGGGATCGACATTGTCTACGGTGGGGGTAATGTAGGTTTAATGGGCATTATTGCGAACGCTGCTTTGCAGGCCGGCGGAAAGGTGATTGGTGTCATTCCTCAGCATTTAAAGCTAAAGGAAATTGCTCACACAGGTTTAACCGAGATGTATGTGGTTGCCGATATGCATGAACGTAAGGCTAAGATGAGTGAATTGGCCGATGCCTTTGTGGCGCTTCCTGGTGGTGTAGGGACGCTAGAGGAAATGTTTGAAGTGTGGACTTGGGGACAACTCGGCCTACATGGTAAACCTTGTGCTTTTTATAATATAAATGGTTTTTACGATCCATTGTTTACTATGGTGGAAAGTATGCAGCAGGCAGGTTTTGTGAAGCTGTCTTACATAGATATGATCATCAAAGTTAACACGCCGGAAACACTTGTGTCGGCTTTTCAAGCTTATCAAGCGCCTAAACCTAAGTGGAGTTAGCTACTTTTTGGTAGGGCTTTGGATTTGACTGCTGTAATAAAAACGCCAGCGTTCAAGCTGGCGTTTTTGGTTAGAATAATAGAAGCCCAGATCAGAATAAGTTTTCTAACACGTTATTTTCTTGTTTCTCTTCTTGCGCTTCGTTACCAATATTGTTGTTAAATGTAGGTAAGCTCAAATCGCGCTGTGGTGGCACATGGTCTTTTCTGAATATCTCAAAAATCGCATTAGATTGTCCCGGTAACGCACGTTCACCTGTATTCGGATCGATTCTCACTGTTACCAAAGAGGATGGTTTTGCTACGAAATCAGGAGGCGTATCTTTTAGCGCTTCACGCATGTAATCAATCCAAGGCGGCAATGAAACCGAGCCACCCCATTCGCCACGTCCTAGAGGTGATGAATTATCAAAACCACTCCAAACTGATGTTACTAGATTGCCATTGAACCCCGAGAACCATGCATCGCGGCCATCGTTTGTAGTACCTGTTTTCCCCGCGAGATCATCTCGCTGAAGTACTCGTGCTCGTCGACCGGTACCGTATTTAATAACATCTCGCATCATATCGTAAGTTATGTAATTCACTTCTGGATCGAGCACTTGCGGTGCAATTGGCAAGCTACGAATGCCTTCAGTTGTATTAAATAGTCCCATTTGTTGTTCGCCATCCGTCGTTTTTTCTAACGGAGTGCACGTTACGCAGACTGTCACAGGGTTGGCTTGGAATAGAGTTTTGTTATTTCTGTCTATGACTTTGTCTATTAAATAAGGTTGTACTTGGTATCCGCCATTCGAAAAAACGGCGTAGCCAGTTGCGATTTGCAGTGGCGATAAGTTTGCACTACCTAAAGATAAAGATAGGTTATGTGGTAACTCGTTTGGATCAAACCCAAAGCGGCGCAAGAAATCTAATGTTGGTCGAACTCCCATTTCATCCAGCAAACGAACAGAGACGATATTCTGTGATCGGTAAAGTGCCTGACGTAAACGGGTTGGGCCATAGAACTTGCCACCGTCATTGGTTGGCCGCCATGCAGATGCTAGGTTGGTGTCGTTAAAGACAACGGGAGCATCATTGATAATACTGGCAGCTGTATAACCTCGATCTAGTGCACTAGCGTAAATGAAGGGTTTAAAGTTGGAACCTGGCTGACGTTTAGACTGAGTAACACGATTGAATTTGTTTTCGTAGAAGTTAAAACCACCCACCAAAGCTTGGATTGCACCGTCTTTACTATTCAAAGAAATGAGTGCGCTTTGTACTTCAGGTTTTTGCGCGAGTAGCCATTTTTGCTGGTTGTCTGGGCGCAAACGAACAATATCGCCAGGTACCAAAACATCCGAAACGGTGGAAGGTGAAGCGCCTTGGGAGTCCTCATTAATATAAGGTCTTGCCCATTTGACTGCGTCCCATGGCAATGTGGCGCGTTGGCCATTAGCCAAACGAACGTCAGCGGTAGTTTCTGTGGTTGAAAGAACTAAGGCGGTTTGCCAATTTTTGAAGCGTTCTACGTCTTGTAGAGCTTTTTCTTGCTCTTCTAATGGCGCATCAATCAAGTCAACACGGGTTTCAATAGAACCACGGTAACCGTGGCGCATATCGTAATCTAAAACGCCACTGAAAACGGCTTCGTTCGCGGCTTTTTGGCGTTCTGAATCAATGGTCGTATAGACTGTCATGCCAGTGCTATAAAGATCGTCTCCAAATGTGCTGTATAGCTCAGAGCGAACCATTTCGGCGATGTAGCCTGCTTCGATATCAGGCATGACGCCATGGTTCTTGGCGGTGATCGGTGCTTCAACAGCATTTTGGTATGCGTTTTTATCAATCATGCCGAGTGATAACATACGTTGTAGAATCCAGTTACGACGAATTAGCGCACGAGAAGGGTTTACGACTGGGTTAAAGCGAGAGGGTGCTTTTGGTAGGCCGGCGATCATAGCTAGTTGCGCAAGATTAAGCTCCGCGAGATTTTTTCCATAATAGACTTGAGCAGCTGCCTCGAAACCATAGGCACGATTACCCAAGTAGATTTTGTTGACGTACAACTCAAGTATTTCGTGTTTAGATAACTCTCGTTCCATCTTTAGGGCAATAAAGATTTCTGTAAATTTACGGGTGTAGGTTTGTTCAAATGAGAGGAAGTAGTTACGTGCTACTTGCATGGTGATAGTGCTACCACCACCTTGTTTTTGCCCAGTCGTAATTAGTTGTACGACGGCTCGACCTAAGCCCAGAATATCGACGCCAGGATGGTGATAAAAATTGGTGTCTTCTGCGGCTAAAATTGCATGCTCTAGATCTTGAGGAATTTCTGCATAATCGATAGGGGAACGGCGCTGCTCTCCAAACTCACCAATTAATTTATTGTCGGCGGTGTAGATACGCAGTGGGATTCTTAACTCGATGTCTTTTAGTTCAGCGACAGTTGGAATACGGTCTTTTACGTTGTAATAAACCGCATAGGTAACGCCAACCGCGCAAAGTGTTCCAAACAGACCGAGAAAAAAAAGTATTTTGAGTGTCTTAGCCATATAAATTCAATTAATACAGAGTGAGAAAATGGCATTATACCTAAGATGGCCACAGAATAGGCGGTTAACTTTGCATCAAATCGTGTTATCTTGGTAAATATTTGGCATGGAAGCCAAACCGAAAACAATACTCTGTTGCTTACTATTTCAAGGATGAATGATGAAGCTCATGCATGCCTATTCTATAGCCGTTTACTCCGCTCAAGAATGTACATTTTATGACTCTAGTAAAACCGCCAACTTGGTGGATTTCTCTTTATTAAATAACGAACCTCTACCCAATTCCTCACAGTTAGAACTGATTCAGCGGAGCTTAACGCTAGACCGCTCGATTGATGCCTGTCGAATCATTATATTAGTACCTGATGCTTGGTTATCTGTGTCACAGCATAGGATTGATCACCTTATACCTGCATTGTTACTACCTTTGGCTGCATTGAGTTATGCCGTAGAAACGACATTTTCACCACCCGATAGTTTGCTGTTTAGTTATCAATACGAGTTACTGCCAGAGCAGCAGTCTCAACTTACGACTTTTGCTTGCTCAAGTGAGTGGGCGCAACAACTGTGTTTGCCATTTCAGTCGATTGCACAATCTTGTTTACTTATGCCGATAGGGCAATGGGAAGTAATTCATTCGCGTAATAGGTCTTGGTCATCTTGTTCACAGCGTGCTTTGTCAGTGTATCAGCCAGAAAAAAGCAAACGTTTAAAAGCTCGACGGCTTTGTTGGTCTTTAGTCGTTTTTAGCCTTCTGGTTCACAGTGTGGCTTCTGTTTATTTTTTCTTCTTACATCAAGAATCGGCACAAGCGTTGATTGCACGTCAAAAAATACAAGCAACTCAATCGGCATGGTCGTTGATTGATGACTCCAATGAATTTTCTGCGTCAGTATTGAACTTGGTTCAGGCTTTGCCCATGTCTGCTCGACTCGGATATTTTGAAAGTGAAGCGCAACGAGCTTCTCTCCAAATGACATTGCCTACACAAGATTTGGAACTTTTACTGGAGGCGTGGCATCAACAAAACCCAGACTGGCGCTGGGAAGTCGAGCAACAGCCGCATCGCTTTGCTTCTCCAACGAATCAGAAGGAGGTGGTGGATGTTTCTATCGAAGTATTTAAAAACTAACGGTGTGTCATTAAAAAATATCAACGGTTCCGTGGTGCTGCTTTTGCTTCTCTTGCAAGTTGCCGTTTGGTATCCATTTTTATCACAGGCTCAAGATGATTTAAATCGACAATCTAAGTTGAAAGCCCGAGCTGAGAATGATTGGAAAAAAACGCAGCAACAAGCGAATCAATTACACGACATGCGCTTGCTTGACGAGTCTTGGCTACAACATAGAGTGGAAGACACTAAAAATGGAGTACCAACGCAATGGTCTATCAATGGCTCAGCTTCTCTTATCGAGTGGCAAATAGTGCTGGAAAAAATTGAAACACAGTTTGCTTTAGGTTTGCTTGCCGCATCTTGGCAAAGAGAAAGCAATGGATATTGGCAAGGACACTTGTTGTTTGCGATTAAGATTCCTAAGGCGAATCGGGAGTACCATGATTGGTTACCCACTAAGTTATATATGAATCGTTTTGAGCAAAAAGATTGGCAGCTATTGTCGACTATGCGAATAGGCGATAACACATCAGCGTTAGTTGTATACAAAAATGCTCGTCATTGGGTTAGTGAGGGCAGTTGGTTGCCAGATGCAGGTTTAACCGTGAATGATGTATCTTTTGATCGAGTAACCTTGATGGCAAAAGATGGTTCTGAGCAGGCATTGGTTGTGCGTAAAAAGGGAGCTCAGGATGAATAAGCTGCGGCTTCAATGGCTATTGGTATTTTTTCTGATAATGCCACGTACCTTATTGGCAATGGATGTCTATTTTGAATCTCGTTCGCTACAAGAGGTATTGCCTTGGCTAGCGTCGCAAATGAATGAAAGCGTGGTGATTAGTCCTGAAATTGATGATGTATTAACACTTTCGATCAAAGATGCAAGCTGGAAAGATGTGATGGAGGCAATTGCACAGCCGCCACATATTCAGCTTGAGTGGCAAGGGCGTGTGGCGGTGCTGATGCCCGCAAAAACACCTTTAGCAGAAAGCATCGAACGTACATCCGTTGTGTGTCAGAGATCTTATTGGGTGTTGAAACATGCTAAAGCAAAAGATGTTGGTGTACATTTACGAACCTTGCACCCATCTATTTCTTTAGTTGTGGATGATCGAACTAATTCGATCATTGCCCATTCTTGTGCTTCTTTAGAAGGGGTTCAGGAAACACTTGATTGGTTAGATACACCATTAAAACAAATTGAAATCAGTGCGCAAATTGCTCAAGTAAGTCGAACAGCTCAATCGCAGTTTGGGGTGAACTGGCAAGCTAAGTTATCTGATGGTGTCCGATCCTCTATCGGAGGTGCAGTTGATTTAGGCGCGTTGACGCCAACGACGAATTTGGATTTTTCCAGTATCGGTGGTTCTAGCTTATTGGCACTTACTTTGGATATGATGGAAAGCGAGGGCTTAGCTAATGTAGTTTCAAAGCCCAAAATTGTCACTTCCGAAGGGCTGCCTGCTCGAATTGAATCGGGAACCGAGGTCCCATATCAAACGGTTAGCGATGATAAGGTGAGTATTGAGTTTCGCCAAGCGGCACTCATGTTGGAGGTGACTCCTTTTGTAAAAGACGGCGGGCACATTTTACTATCGTTAACGATTCATCAAGATTCTGTGGGGGACTTAGTTAATGGTGTACCTAGCTTAAAAACCAATCGCTTAAAAACACAGGTTGTAGTGAAAAACCAAGAAACGCTTGTTTTAGGTGGGGTTTTTCGAGAAGAGCGTTTCGAATCCGAGAGTCGGGTTCCTTTCTTTAGTGACATTCCTTGGTTAGGTGAGTTGTTTAAAAGACAATCAGAACAGCAAGAAAAGGTTGAATTACTTGTATTTATTACACCAAAGCTGCTACAAATGTCAGTCAACTAGGCCGCAGTCTAAATCTGCTTAATTCCGACGTAATTGAATACAATGATAAAAGCCCCCAATATTATTTTAGTAGGCCCGATGGGCGCAGGAAAAACGACGATAGGCCGTTTGATTTCTCAATCGATGGGCAAAGAATTTTATGATCTCGATAAAGTCATAGAAGACAATGCCGGCGCAGACATTCCTTGGATTTTTGAACGGGAAGGTGAAGACGGTTTTCGTAAGCGTGAAACTCAAGCGCTGGCCTCAATAGCAGAATCGGACACTGGTGATTGTGTGTTAGCAACCGGTGGCGGCATCGTGATGCGCGAAGAAAATAGAGATATTCTTCGAGAAAATGCGCTAGTGGTGTATTTGTACGCTTCTGTTGCTCAACAATTATATCGCACCTCAAAAAGTACTCATCGACCTCTTTTACAAACTGGTGATCCGCGAGCAACGTTAAAAAAATTATTTGAAGTACGTGATCCTCTATATAGAGAAGTAGCTACTTTAGTTATTGAAACAGATTCTCGTCACCCTCGTTCTGTCGCTAATAAGGTGCTAGATGCAATCAAGCGCCATCTTAAAATGGAGATAACTGTATCCTAATGCGCACGTTAACCGTTGACCTTGGCGATCGTAGCTACCCTATTTTTATTGGTAGCGGTATTCGTCAGCAGAAAGCCCTTTTTGATGATGCGATTCATGGCAAACAAGTCATGATAGTAACCAATGAGACCATTGCGCCTTTATATCTAGAACCCATTGTGTCAATGCTATCAGTAGATTATAAAGTTGATACCTGTATTTTGCCTGATGGTGAGGTATATAAAACGCTAGAAACTTACGGCATGATCATGTCTGCTTTATTGGAAGCAAAGCATAATCGAACTACTACTGTTATCGCTTTGGGCGGTGGTGTAGTTGGTGATATGGCTGGGTTTGCAGCAGCGACGTATCAGCGAGGTGTGCCTTTTATTCAAGTGCCAACGACTTTGTTGTCTCAAGTTGATTCTTCTGTCGGCGGAAAAACAGGTGTGAATCATCCGCTTGGAAAAAACATGATAGGTGCGTTTTATCAGCCTCAAGCTGTGATTATCGATACTGAAACCTTGTTGAGCTTGCCACAGCGTGAACTGTCAGCAGGCATGGCGGAAGTCATCAAATACGGTTTGATTTGCGATGTGCCATTTTTTGATTGGTTAGAGCAAGAGATGCCTCAGTTAATGGCGTTGGATAGCGATAAAATTAGCGATGCTATTTATCGTTCTTGTTTGGCTAAAGCCAATGTGGTTGCACAAGATGAGAGAGAAGGTGGCATTCGTGCTATTTTAAACCTAGGCCATACGTTTGGTCATGCGATTGAAACTGAAATGGGCTACGGCAATTGGTTGCACGGTGAAGCCGTTGCCGCAGGTAGTATGTTAGCGATTGATCTTTCTTGGCGCATGGGGAATTTAACGGAACAAGATATCTGTCGTTCCGTAGCACTATTTCAAGCAGCAAATTTGCCTGTCTTACCGCCTGCTGAGATGACGGTCGAGTGCTTTGTGGAACGCATGGCGTTAGATAAAAAAGTATTGGATGGAAGCTTGCGTTTGGTTCTGCTTGGTGCATTGGGTGATGCGATCGTAACATCGGATTTTCCGATGGAAGACTTTAATTCCTGTCTTTTGGATGCACTTGAAGCGAGTAAACAAGCTAGCCTTGCTTAATCTTGTTAGTTATTTAATGTTGAAGGACGACTATGTCTAAGCCAGACTTTCAGTTTGATCTAGAGGATGCGCTTAATCAGCCCCCAAAAGCAACGCTGAGGGATCCTTTTGGCTCGAAGGATGCATCGCTTTATTTTGCGTCTGAAGAAGGTAATCAGCAACTGGCTTTGCTTGAGCATTTGAGTCGCTACAGTAGTTTACTGTCTGTGGTTCAAGGGCCACAAGGCAGTGGTAAAAGTCGTTTTTTGATGGAATTTGCTCGTCATCAAGATGACACCACTGTTGTTAGTCACGTTAAAGCGACTATGCTGATGACGGCAGGGCAATTGCTACAAGCTATATATGCTGGTTTTGCTAGTCATTTCACACAACCTCCGAATGAAACCACCTTCGGCCCTTTGCTTAAATTTTCTCATGATTTAGATGAGAAAGGCCAAGCGGCATTGGTGTTAATTGATAATGCCCAAGAGCTAAACACAGATGCGGTGAGCATGCTGCTAGACATGATGTCATTGGCGACTGAAAATCAAACCGTTCCTCATATTGTGTTGTTCAGCGAATACTCTTTATCACGTAACCTTGATGCTTATCAGCGCTCTCGTTATGAACAACTAAGTCATTCATTTACCTTAGCGCCTTATTCATTAGAGCAAACACGTGCTTACTTATTGCATCGTGTACGCGCGGTTGGCGGCGGGATTAATTTGCCGTTTAATGACAAGCAAGTGAAACAAATTTATCAAGAGTCTGGTGGTTACCCAGGTCGAATTAACCAGCTTGCTCAAGCAATGATGGGCAATGGCGATAAGCCACCAAAATCGGGTATGCGCTTTAACCTTGCGGTGGGATTCCCTTTGGCGCATATGGCGCTGCTTTCCGTGGTTATGCTTGGCATTTTAGTCGCGGTATTATTCTCTGATAAACAGTCTGATAAGCCTTCGACATCGACGGCCGATAGAACCAGTAATGTTATTCCTTTAAGTTCACGGCAGGGGCAATCCTCAGCGGAGACGATTGCGCGCATTGATGCTATGCAGCGTAAGATCGGCCAAGAAGGTGAAATTATACTTCCACCTATCCCAGCTGGTACTTCTTCATTGCCTGCGATAAGTATGTCTAATGCTCCATCTATTGAGCAGCCGAATGCTACATCTATGATGACTCCAGCTATTTCTACTGCACCTATTCGTGCAGAGGCGCCTTTAGCGCAAGCCGCTCCTACTGTTGATGCACCAACTAAAATGGTGCCAACTAAAAATGAACAAACCAACCTAAAAGTCTCACAAGACCGTTTTGATAAGACGGAATGGTGGCTATCCCAGAATCCAAACCGTTATACCTTACAGCTATTAGGAACACACAATAAAGGAACCGTGCAGGACTTTATTCGTGATCAAGGCGGTGTGGATGCCTTTGGTTATTTTAAGTCAAAACATAATGGCAAGGATTGGTTTGTCGTGGTTTATGGTTCTTATCGTAATCGTAGCGAAGCGATAGCTGCAGCGGAATCTCTTCCTAAAGATATTCGTGACCTTAATCCTTGGGCGCGAAGTGCTCGTGGTATTCAGGATGATATTAAGAAAGCTCAGTGATATCTGCTGAGACCTTTGTCTAGTCTTTAGCTTCGTTCGTGACTTTGTGCAAAGCATCTCATGCTATTTTACGTTTGCAGTTTATGTTTTATCTCGACAATACCGAGTTTTCTTCTGATTCAAAGCGTATAAAATGCCATCAAATCCTCTTTTTGTGAGGCTTTTGTATAGCAAACCTCTCAATTTAGTAAAAATCACTGTAATTCCCTGAAAAACATGAATGAACAGTGGAATTTTCTGTTTGGAAAAACTCCAGCCATAGATAATTCTCTAAGTCCTCGCTATTTGCCGCTAAAACTCCTATAAAAAGCGCCAAAATAACATAAGTCAGGCCTATGCTCGTTTGAGTAGTGCTCTTCGGCAGAGTAGTATGATCATCCATTTCGGTGGTATTTTGGGTAGATGATAGTCATTCTCGAAGCGAGTTCTTTCACGCTTTCGCTTTTTAGCCCAGCCACTTGATAATCGAATTTATATCTAATTTTATTTTTTACGTTTCAACTGTGGGAGTTGGTGTATGAATGCAGGCCTTTATCGTCCTGGCGAGTTCAAAGACAACTGTGGCTTTGGCTTAATTGCTCACATGGAAGGCAATACTAGCCATGAATTACTTAAGACAGCCATTGAATCTTTGACATGTATGACACACCGTGGCGGCATCGCCGCTGATGGCAAAACAGGTGACGGCTGTGGTCTTCTTATCCAAAAGCCGGATCTATTTTTACGTGGTGAAGCACACGCTTTATTTAATCACACCTTGTCTGACCTTTATGGCATCGGCATGGTGTTTCTTGATCAAGATGACGCGCTTGCAAGTGAGCAACGTGAAACTTTGACGAAAAAATTGACTGATGAGGGTTTGAATGTAGTGGGTTGGCGTGAAGTGCCAATCGATGCGTCTTGCCTTGGTGTTATCGCGATGGATTGCTTGCCTCGTATCGAGCAAGTATTTGTTGATAGCAACCGTATGGATGCCCGTACTTTCGCAACACGTTTGTTTGTCGCTCGTCGCCAAACTGAAATCGCGTTAGCGCAATACGAAAACTTCTACATCTGTTCTTTGTCTGACAAAGTATTGGCATACAAAGGTTTGATGATGCCAGTGGACTTGCCTTTCTTTTATAAAGATTTGGGCAACGAAAAAATGCAAACAGCGATTTGTGTTTTCCACCAACGTTTCTCTACTAATACGCTTCCTAAGTGGCCTTTGGCACAACCGTTCCGCATGCTTGCTCACAACGGTGAGATCAATACCATCGAAGGTAACCGTAACTGGGCATTGGCTCGTAGCAGCAAGCTACGCACGCCTTTGATTCCTGAACTACAAGACCTTCAGCCTATTGTTAACTTAACGGGTTCTGACTCTTCTTCCATGGATAACATGTTGGAAGTTTTGGTAACTGGTGGCGTGGATATTTTCCGCGCTGCGCGTTTGATCATTCCACCAGCGTGGCAAAACGTTGAAAACATGGATCCAGAGTTGCGTGCTTTCTACCAGTACAACTCTATGCACATGGATCCTTGGGACGGCCCAGCTGGTTTGGTAATGACCGACGGACGTCATGCTATTTGTATGCTTGATCGTAACGGTTTGCGTCCTGCTCGTTGGGTCATTACTAAAAACGGCTTTATTACGCTTGCTTCTGAAGTCGGTACTTACGGCTACAAGTCAGAAGATGTTGTGTCAAAAGGCCGTGTAGGTCCTGGCCAAATGTTGGTAATTGATACGCAAAACGGCAAAGTGCTGCACACGGATGACATCGATAATCGCCTTAAATCCATGCACCCATACAAAAAATGGTTGAAGCAGGAAGCGATTCGCATCGAATCTTTGTTGGAAGAATCTTCTCTAGAGTTTGAACCTTTCACCAAAGAAGAAATGCTGACCTATCAGAAGATGTTCCAAGTGTCTTTTGAAGAACGCGAGCAAATTTTCCGTCCATTGGCAGAAAGCGGTCATGAGGCAGTAGGTTCTATGGGTGATGACACGCCGATGGCGGTTATGTCTAGCCAGACTCGCCCAGTGACAGATTATTTCCGTCAGAAGTTTGCACAGGTAACTAATCCACCAATAGAT
Source organism: Marinomonas polaris DSM 16579 (assembly GCF_900129155.1). Taxonomy (GTDB): domain Bacteria; phylum Pseudomonadota; class Gammaproteobacteria; order Pseudomonadales; family Marinomonadaceae; genus Marinomonas; species Marinomonas polaris. Next base: position 103,003 of record NZ_FQVF01000016.1, on the reverse strand, counting down.
CCATTACGTGAATCTGTTGTCATGTCGTTGGAAACTTGTATTGGTGTGGAACGTAACTTATTTGAAGAAACGCCAAAACACGCAAACCGTATTATCTTGTCATCGCCTGTATTGTCACCACGTAAATACAGCCGTTTGTTAGCGTTAGATGATCATCGTTTCCGTTTGGTTCGTCTAAATACCAATTACAACCCAGAAGAAGTTTCTCTTGAGCAAGCGATTAAAAACTTGCGATTGAAAGCGGAAGAAGTGGTACGTAATGGTGCCGTGATTGTTGTATTGACTGACCGTGATATAGCAAAAGGCCATTTGCCTATTCCTTCGCCTATGGCGGTAGGTGCGGTGCATCATTATTTGTCTAAGCAAGGTTTGCGTTGTGATTCCAACATCATCGCTGACACCGGCTTTGCCCGTGATCCTCATCAATTTGCTGTACTATTAGGCTTTGGTGCAACAGCGGTTTATCCGTATCTTTCTTATCGTTTAATCAACGACATGATTGATAAAGGCGAAGTCTTGGGTGACCCAATTGCTTGCCACGTTAAATACCGTAAAGGTATTAACAAAGGCCTGATGAAAATTATCTCTAAGATGGGCATTTCGACGATTGCCTCATACCGTGGTGCGCAGTTATTTGAAGCAGTTGGTTTGGACACGAAAGTAGTCGATCTATGTTTCAAAGGTGTTCCAAGCCGTATTAAAGGCGCACGCTTTGAAGATTTCCAAAAGGATCAAGAATCCATCGCAAGCAATGCGTGGAAATTGCGTAAACCTATTCAACAGGGCGGTTACCTAAAATACGTCCATGAAGCGGAATACCATGCGTTTAACCCAGACGTAGTTCGCAATTTGCAAACTGCAGTGGGCAGTGGTCGCTTTGAAGATTTCACCAAATACACAGAGCTAGTGAACAACCGTCCAGCGTCTATGTTGCGTGACTTGTTTACTTTGTCTGACAAAGCGAAAGCCATTCCGTTAGACACAGTGGAATCTATTGAAGATATTCTACCTCGCTTCGATTCAGCGGGTATGTCTTTGGGTGCTTTGTCTCCAGAGGCACACGAGGCTCTAGCTCAAGCGATGAACGAATTAGGCTGTCGATCTAACTCTGGTGAGGGTGGTGAAGATCCAGCTCGTCACGGTACTGAGCGTCGCTCTAAGATCAAGCAAATCGCGTCTGGCCGCTTTGGTGTCACACCAGAATATTTGGTTAACGCTGAAGTGCTACAGATTAAAGTCGCACAAGGTGCAAAACCGGGTGAAGGTGGCCAGCTGCCTGGCGGTAAAGTAAACGGCTTAATCGCTCGTCTACGTTATGCAGTTCCAGGTGTTACCTTGATTTCGCCGCCACCACATCACGATATTTATTCTATCGAAGATTTGGCGCAGCTGATTTTCGATTTGAAACAAGTTAACCCAGACGCTTTGGTGTCGGTGAAACTGGTTTCTGAACCGGGCGTTGGGACGATTGCCGCGGGTGTTGCGAAAGCTTATGCGGATTTGATCACTATCTCTGGTTACGACGGTGGTACTGCTGCATCGCCAATTACATCTATTCGCCATGCGGGTTCGCCTTGGGAGTTAGGTTTAGCGGAAGCGCAACAAGCACTTCGTTCTAACGATCTTCGCGGCAAAATTCGCCTTCAAACAGACGGTGGTTTAAAAACTGGTTTGGATGTGGTGAAAGCGGCGATTCTTGGTGCAGAAAGCTTTGGTTTTGGTACCACGCCAATGGTTGCCATGGGTTGTAAGTTCTTGCGTATTTGTCACTTGAACAACTGTGCGACTGGTGTAGCGACTCAGGATCAAATGCTACGTGATGAACATTTCATCGGCACCGTAGATATGATTAAAAACTTCTTCCGCTTTATGGCAGAAGATACGCGCCTATGGTTAGCGAAACTTGGTGTTGCAAGCCTGCAAGATTTGATTGGTCGTACAGACCTGTTAGCTATCTTGCCGGGTGAAACGGATAAGCAACGTAATTTAGATCTATCACCGATCTTGAAAAACGATGCGATCCCTGCAGACAAAGCTCAATACTGTCAGACGCCATTTAACCCGCCGCACGATAAAGGCCTATTGGCTTTGAAAATGTGGGACACAGTTAAAGACGTGATTGAAGAAAAAGAAGGTGGCGAGTTTACTTTTGAGGTGACCAACTGTGACCGTTCTATCGGTGCGCGTTTGTCTGGTGAAATTGCGAAACGTTACGGTAACCAAGGTATGTCTGATGTGCCATTAACATTGAAATTGACTGGTACGGCTGGTCAGAGTTTTGGTGTATGGAACGCAGGCGGTTTGAATATGTACCTAGAAGGCGATGCTAACGATTACGTTGGTAAAGGTATGACAGGTGGCAAACTGGTTATTCGTTCTCCGAAAGGATCTGTTTTCAAATCACAAGATTCTGCCATTATCGGTAATACGTGTTTGTACGGTGCGACAGGCGGTAAATTGTTTGCCGCAGGTACTGCTGGTGAACGTTTTGCAGTACGTAACTCAGGTACTCATACGGTTATCGAAGGCGCAGGCGACCACTGCTGTGAATACATGACTGGCGGTATGGTAACTGTGCTTGGCAATACGGGTTACAACTTTGGTGCGGGTATGACTGGCGGTTTCGCTTACGTACTCGATTTAGACCGTACCTTCGTAGATAAGTACAACCACGAATTGGTGGAAATTCACCGTATCGGTACGGAATTGACGGAAGAGTATCGTTCACACCTTCGCTCTGTGATCGAAGAATACGTCCGAGAAACTGACAGCGAATGGGGCCATGAGATCCTAGAAAACTTCTATGACTACATTGGTAAGTTCTGGCTAGTCAAACCAAAAGCCGCGAGTTTAGGCGCGCTATTGGCAAACACTCGTCAACGTCCGGAATAAAACACGCTGTTATGGCGCTTGGTTTGTAATGAAACAAACTAAGCGCTGTGAACGAATCAGTCTGACCCATTTGAGAGAAGCGCTGTCTGTTTACAGGCGGCCGAGGAGATAGCAGCTTATGTCTGAGCGCTTGAACAACGTATTTCAATTCGTCGAAGTGGACCGTAAGGATCCTAAGAAAAAGCCTTTAATTACTCGTAAGGCGCAATTCGTCGAAATTTATAAACCATTCGAAGAAGTGGGTGCGAAAGATCAAGCACACCGCTGTCTAGAGTGCGGCAACCCTTATTGTGAGTGGAAATGCCCAGTACATAACTACATTCCAAACTGGCTGAGGCTGGTGAGTGAAGGTAGCATTTTAGAAGCGGCTGAGTTGAGTCATCAAACCAACTCTTTGCCAGAAGTCTGTGGTCGCGTTTGTCCACAAGATCGTCTTTGTGAAGGCGCTTGTACGCTTGGCGAAGGTGGCTTTGGTGCGGTGACGATCGGTTCTGTTGAAAAATACATCACAGATACGGCTTTTGCTTTGGGCTGGCGTCCTGATATGTCTAACGTAGTACCGGTTAACAAAACGGTTGCTATCGTTGGTGCGGGTCCTGCAGGTCTTGCTTGTGCAGATGTTTTGGTGCGTAACGGTATCAAGCCTGTGGTATTTGATAAGTACCCAGAAATCGGTGGCTTGCTGACGTTTGGTATTCCAGAATTCAAACTGGAAAAAAGCGTCATGACACGTCGTCGTGAAATTTTTGAAGAGATGGGCGTTGAGTTTGTTCTCGGAACTTCTGTTGGTGATGACGTGCCATTCGAACACGTATTGGCAGAGTACGATGCAGTGTTTTTAGGCATGGGTACTTATAAATACATGAAAGGCGGCTTCCCAGGTGAAGATCTTCCGGGTGTTCACGATGCCTTGGATTACCTGATTTCTAACGTTAACCATTGCCTAGACTTCGAAGAAGATGCTGCTGATTACGTGAACCTAAAAGGCAAGCAAGTGGTTGTCTTGGGTGGTGGTGATACAGCGATGGACTGTAACCGTACTGCGATTCGTCAAGGTGCGAAAAGTGTTACTTGTGCTTACCGTCGAGACCAAGAAAACATGCCGGGTTCTCGTAAAGAAGTGCAAAACGCGAAAGAAGAGGGCGTACAGTTCCTTTTCAACCGTCAGCCAGTGGAAATCATTGGTAACGGCAAAGTGGAAGGCATCAAGGTTGTTGAGACTCAAATGGGCGCGCCTGACGAAAACGGCCGTCGTACCGCTGAGATTGTTGAAGGTAGCGAGCAGATCATTCCTGCAGACACCGTATTGATTGCCTTTGGATTCCAAGCTAGCCCTGCGCCTTGGTTCGAAAAATTCGGTATCGAAACCGACGCTCGTGGTCGTGTCGTTGCACCGAAGAAAGGCAAATTCATGTTCCAAACTACCAACGAAAAAATCTTTGCTGGTGGCGACATGGTGCGTGGTTCTGACCTAGTAGTAACGGCTATTGATGAAGGTCGTAAGGCTGCTGAAGGGATTATGGATTTCCTAGACGTCTAAGCGCGACTGCTTCGCTCGAAACCTTGTAGTTTTTAGTCAAAGCGCCAATCAGATTTCGTCTGGTTGGCGTTTTTGTTTTGATGATTTGTAACGTTAAAACGATCTAAATCTCAGTCTGCGTCGTATTAACTCCATAAACTCATAACCATAGGCTAATTATGTTTTCTTTTCTAAAGTCCGACCCGATTAAAAAGCTCGACAAAGAATATGGCGAGTTACTAGAAAAAGCCATGCAAGCCCAACGCGGTGGCGACATCAGACTCTATTCAGAACTGACGGAAAAAGCCGAAGCGGTGAAAGCCAAGATAGACGAAGCTAGGTCTGTATAAATAGAGTCAATAAAAAACGCGGAGCCATGTTAACGGCACCGCGTTTTTAGTCTTATCTTCTAGAGCTTTATAATAGCCCAGCTTTGAAATAGCTAGGCAGCTACGGCGCTTTCTAGTGGTCGAATAAGTGCCAAACTCTCTTCAGCGAAACCTGTACCGGCTTCGGTGTAGAAGTTGAAGACGTTGTCTATGCCGCTGTTGATGAGGATTTCTCTTTCATCTTGATAGCGAGCAATAGCAGCGATTTGTCCAGTGTAGTTGGCTTTACGCAGCTGTATGGCGACATTGGTCGTGTCTTCTGTTGCAGGCAATGCCAACAAAACGAGCTCAATTCGAGACGTGTCCAAACGTTCCCACAAATCCGCATCTTCACCGTCGCCGTAGAATACATTTTCTTTAGCCGCTTGCATTTGGTTAATACGATTACGATCCGCATCCATTCCAGCGACGGTGTCACCCACCAAACCTTTTAAAGAGTCAAATGCCCCGCGTCCAACTCGACCTAAGCCCACCACGAGAATGTCACTGTTTACAGGTTGTACGAAGATATCTTCGGATAAACAATCTGCGCTTTCAAAACGGCGAATGATGTCTTTGTTTTTCCGGTACATACGGTGAACGTTGCGATAAAGCACGCTTGTGATCACGAAGGAGAAAGACACTGCCAATGCTAATACGACAAGCCATTCTTTTTCTAACCAGCCGTTTGCCACACTCAGTGCAACGACAATTAAGCCAAATTCACTGTAGTTAGAAAGAATGATCGATGATAAAAATGAAGTTCGGCCGCGCAGTTTCATTTTTGTCATTAATACGAAGAAGAGTGCGAACTTCACCAGAATCACTAAAGTAATGATTAGGCTCATGCCGACCATGCTTAATGTGGGTAATGCGGTGAAGCCGATGGACAAGAAAAAACCAATTAAAAACAAGTCCTTGAAATTCATTAGCGACTTATTCATTTCTGCGGCTTTGGGGTGTGACGCTAATAAAATACCGAAGATTAGTGCGCCTAAGTCGCCCTTTACACCAACAAGGTAAAACAGTTCATAGCCACCTAGCGCAAGAAAAAGACCTGTTAATGGCAGCATTTCCCCGTGACCAGCTTTGTCGACGATTTTATTGATAATCGGACGAATCAGTAGCAAGCCAAATAACCCCAGCGCCCAGATAGAAGGCACTTTACCGGTAGCAGCCACAAGAAAAACTACGGCTACAATATCTTGCATAACTAAAATGCCAAGAGATAACTGTCCATGGCGAGTTTTTAGTTCGCTACTTTCTTCTAGCAGTTTCATTATACAAACAGTACTGGAAAAACTGAGTGCGAAACCGATAAGCGCGGCGGTTTTAAAATCAAGCACACCAAAATATGGAAGGCTTAATGTACCAAGCAGCAAAGCAATCCCGGCAAATAGGATGGTGCTTATTCCTATATGACTTAGCGTTGATGCCCAAACTTCACGTTTTAGAAGGTCTTTAACATGTAATTTCAAGCCGATACTAAACAGCATTAGTGTGATGCCAATATTGGCGAGGGAGTCCAATGTATTGCTTGGTTCCAAACCAGCATAGTTAAGTAAAAAACCAGCTAATAAGAAACCAATTAATGGCGGTAAATTGATCACCTTGACGGCCAGTCCGCATACAAATGCGAATAAGATCCAAATGAATTCCATAGATTCCTTCTAAATTAAAGAATGTGTAAAGGGGAGTTTTATCATACGGAATTTGTCTAAGCCGCGCAGCACGTAATGCTGCAAAATATTCGTTCTCGCATAATAAATTAACATATCAAAAATGATATGAAGAGCAACATTTATTCTATTTGATTGGTATGTTCATTTTGCCTACTCTGCATAACAGGTTTTTCAAGACCTGATTGGCTCGAAAAAATAATCATAAAAAATCTATGGCCACCTGAAGCTTGTTCCTTACGGTGCTCGCTTGGCCGTAACAGGAGAAGCTAATGAACTATCTAAAGAATACCATTGCTGGTTTAGTACTAGGTGCCACTGCGCTGAGTTCCGTTAGTGCTTTGGCTGCGAATGGTTATGTTGGTATTGCCATGCCAACTAAGTCTTCCGCTCGCTGGATCACCGATGGTGACTCCATGGTAAAACTCTTCAAAGATGCTGGTTACAAAGTTGACCTACAGTACGCAGAAGATGAAATTCCAAATCAGCTTTCCCAGATTGAAAACATGATCGTAAAAGGTGTCGATGTATTAGTCATCGCCGCGATTGATGGTACGACTCTATCTAACGCATTGGAAAACGCCGATGCTGCGGGTATTAAAGTTATCTCCTATGACCGTTTGATTAAAAACAGCCCTTATGTGAGCTACTACGCGACATTTGATAACTTCAAAGTCGGCGTGTTGCAAGCCAAGTCTTTGGTAAGTGGCATGGAAAAACGTGGTAAAGGTCCTTACAACGTCGAGTTGTTCGGTGGTTCTCCAGACGATAACAACGCTTATTTCTTCTATAACGGTGCAATGTCTGTGCTTCAGCCGATGATCGATTCTGGCAAGGTGAGTGTCGTTTCTGGCCAAATGGGCATGGACAAAGTTGGTACCTTGCGTTGGGACGGTGCGACTGCTCAAGCACGTATGGATAACTTGTTGTCTGCTCATTACACCAAGAAACACATAGACGGTGTGTTGTCGCCTTATGATGGTATTTCTATTGGTATTTTGTCGTCACTTAAAGGTGTAGGTTACGGTTCTGGCAATATGAAAATGCCGATTGTAACGGGTCAAGATGCAGAAGTGCCATCAGTGAAATCCATCATCGCAGGTGAACAATATTCCACCATATTTAAAGACACGCGTGAATTAGCCAACGTAACGGTAGGCATGGTTCAAGCTGTATTAAATGGTGCGAAGCCTGAAATCAATGACACTAAAACCTATGACAACGGCATCAAGGTGATTCCTAGTTATTTGCTTGAGCCTGTAACAGTTGATAAATCCAACTGGCAAGATGTGTTGCTAGGTAGCGGCTACTATACGAAGTCTCAGGTCGAATAAGCGCACGACCACTGCGCTTGCCAATTCTTTGTTAAAAACTTTTTATTTATCCTAATTCAACAATAATAAACCAGCGGAGGCGTTGTTGACCGTGTGTCGATACGGCAAGAGCGCGTCTGCTAATGGGATGTTTTATGGAAAATATTATTTTGGAAATGCGCAGCATTACCAAGACGTTTCCTGGAGTAAAAGCCCTCGACTCGGTGAACCTTAAAGTTCGTGCTGGCGAGATTCACGCTTTAGTGGGTGAAAATGGCGCGGGTAAATCAACTCTCATGAAGGTGTTGAGTGGGGTTTATCCACATGGAAGTTATCAAGGCGATATTCTTTTTAATGATGAAACTGTCGCGTTTTCCGGCATCACGGACAGCGAAGAAAAAGGCATCATTATTATTCATCAAGAGTTAGCGTTAGTGCCGCTTTTATCGATCGCAGAGAATCTATTTTTAGGTAATGAGAATGTCGAAGGTGGCGTGATTAATTGGCCGAAAACCTATTCTCGTACTCAAACGTTATTAGCAAAAGTTGGCTTAAAAGAGTCGCCATCGACCTTAGTGGGTCAATTAGGTGTGGGCAAACAGCAACTCGTTGAGATTGCCAAGGCCCTTGCTAAAGATGTGAAATTATTAATTTTGGACGAACCAACGTCCGCACTGCAAGAGAACGACAGCGCCAAGTTGCTTGATTTGTTATTGGAGTTTAAAGCACAAGGTATCTCTTCTATCTTGATTACCCACAAGTTGAACGAAATCAGCCGTGTGGCAGACAGCATAACCGTTATTCGTGATGGCGCTTCTGTATCTACACTGGATTGTCATGCGCAAAATATCAGTGAAGAAGACATTATTCGCGACATGGTTGGCCGTGATATGGCGGACCGTTATCCACAAAGAAACAATCCAGCGCGGGAAGGCCATCTAGGAAAAACCATGATGGAAGTCAGTGGCTGGAATGTATGGCATCCCGATGCAATAGACCGCCAAATGATTCATAACATTGAGTTCAATGTACACGCCGGAGAAGTGGTTGGTATCGCAGGCTTAATGGGTTCAGGTCGCACCGAGTTGGCGATGAGTTTGTTTGGTAAAAGCTACGGTAAAAATATCCAAGGTGAAGTGCGTTTGCGTGGTGAAATCGCCGATTTGTCTACTGTGCCAAAAGCCATAAAAAGTGGCTTGGCGTACGTGACTGAAGACCGTAAAGAATTGGGTTTGATTCTAGAAGAAACCATTCAGACCAACACCACGTTGGCAAATCTTAACCGAGTGTCTTCCCATGGTGTGATCGATGAAAACATCGAACGCCAAGTGTCAGAAGACTATCGCAAAGCACTAAACATTCGAACACCAAGTGTGTTTCAAAAAGTGATGAACTTATCGGGCGGTAATCAACAAAAAGTGGTGTTGAGTAAGTGGCTATATTCGCAGCCAGACGTTTTGATTCTAGACGAGCCAACCCGAGGTATTGATGTGGGCGCTAAGTTCGAAATTTATAACATCATCAACCAGCTTGCTGATGATGGCAAAGGCGTGGTGATGATTTCTTCAGAGATGCCAGAGTTGCTTGGCATGTGTGATCGTATTTACGTGATGAATGAAGGGCGTTTTGTTGGCGAGTTAGACAAAGCCAATGCAAGCCAAGAAAAAATCATGTCAATGATAGTAAAAGCCTAGCGATAGCAATAATAACGGCGAGAATAATAATAGCGGGAGCAATAAAAATGGCTACAACAAAAGAAACCTCTACTGTGGTACAAGCGGCACCGTCTGTTACCAGCTACCTGAAATCACATATGCGTGATTACGGTATGTTGATCGCGCTTGTTGTCATCATGGGCATGTTTCAATTTTTGACCGACGGCACCTTAATGCGTCCGGTTAACTTAACCAACTTATTTTTACAGAACAGCTACATCATCATTATGGCTATTGGTATGTTGCTGGTGATTGTCGCCGGCCATATCGATTTATCGGTAGGCTCTGTGGCGGGTTTCATCGGTGCGTTGGCGGCGGTTATGTCAGTCAATTATGACTTACCGACCATTCTTGTCGTGCCTGTGTGTCTTGTCGTTGGTTTGATTATCGGTGGTTTGCAAGGCTACTGGATTGCCTACTGGAAAATACCAGCCTTTATCGTCACCTTGGCAGGCATGTTGGTGTTCCGTGGTTTGACCTTGGCATTGCTTGAAGGTCAGTCTGTTGGGCCTTTCCCGAAAAGCTTCCAATTGTTGAGTACCGGATTTATTCCTGACGTGTTTGGTGTTGGTCGTCCGAATGTTACTGCGCTTGTGCTTGGTATCTTAGCGGCGAGTGCAATTTTGTTCTTGGCTGCTCGTACTCGCTCTCGTGCACTGAAGTACGGTATTCAAGATGAACCATTTTCTTTCTTCATCGTTAAAAACGTATTAGTTGCTGCTGCGATCATCTATTTGTCTTACTTATTAAGTACTTATCGAGGCTTGCCGAATGTGCTGATGTCGATGGCGGTGCTGATTGCGATTTATACCTTTTTGACTAACAGCACCACCATCGGTCGTCGTATTTATGCTTTGGGTGGTAATGAAAAAGCTGCCAAATTGTCAGGTATCAATACCGAACGTTTGACCTTTTTGACCTTCGCCAATATGGGCATGTTGGCGGCCTTGGCTGGGTTGATTTTCGCGGCACGTTTGAATACTGCCACGCCAAAAGCGGGTTTTGGTTTTGAATTAGATGTTATTGCTGCCGTGTTTATCGGTGGTGCCTCCATGTCGGGCGGCGTTGGTAAAGTCATCGGAGCGGTGATTGGTGCCTTCATCATGGGTGTCATGAATAACGGGATGTCGATATTAGGTATAGGGATTGATTGGCAGCAGGTTATCAAGGGCTTGGTATTGCTCGCTGCGGTTATCTTCGACGTCTACAACAAACAAAAAGCGCGTTAAGAAACAAAAAACGTCTTAAGGAGTCATTTATGTTGTTTTTATCTCAAATTAAACAAGGTGGTGTGGTGTGTCGTGAAGGCGGCGAAGCACACCTTGTTCTTTACGCATCGAGTGTTTACGAACTCGCAAAAGAAGCCGTTAAAAATGGCGTGCCGCTGAAGTCTATTATTGAAAAACATGGCTTGGGTGAGTCGGTGAATTTGGCAGAGCTTGCTAAGAACAATCAGCTAGATTGCCCTGTTCGTCACCCAGATCCAGCGCACATGTATTTGACTGGTACTGGTTTGACGCACCTAGGTTCTGCCGCGACTCGTAATGCCATGCATGCGAAAAGCGAAGAGCTGACGGACTCGATGAAGATTTTCCAAATGGGCGTTGAAGGTGGCAAACCGAAAGACGGTCAAGAAGGTGTTCAGCCAGAATGGTTTTATAAAGGCAATGGCGCTGGCGTGATCGCACCAGGCGATGCCTTACCTTCACCATCCTTTGCTTTGGATGGCGGTGAAGAGCCGGAGATCGCTGGCTTTTACTTGGTGGGCGAAGACGGCAAAGTACATCGTCTTGGTTACACCTTGGCGAATGAATTTTCGGATCACATAACAGAGCGCCAAAACTATTTGTATCTAGCTCATTCGAAATTACGTCCAGCGGCGTTTGGTCCTGAGTTGCTGGTGGGTGAATTGCCAATGCACATCGATGGTCATTCGCGCATTGAACGCGGTGAGAAAACACTTTGGGAAAAAGGCTTTTTATCAGGTGAAGACAATATGTCGCACACCTTCAAAAACTTAGAACATCATCATTTCAAATATTCGATTTTCCGCCAGCCAGGCGATCTGCATGTGCATATGTTTGGCACAGCAACCTTGTCTTTTGCCGATGGTATTCAGGCACAAGAAGGCGATGTCTTTGAAATTTCCTCTCCTACGTTTGGTCTGCCATTACGCAATGCCTTGGCGAAAGCGGATGAACTCGATACCGAGGTAGCGCCGTTATGAATAAAACAAAGAGCGCCGTTTATCCAGATTTAAAAGATCGCTCGGTCTTTATCTCTGGCGGTGCAACCGGTATCGGTGCTGCTATTGTCGAAGCGTATGCCAAGCAAGGCGCGAAAACGGCCTTTGTGGATTTGGATGAAAAAGCCGGCACGGCGCTCGCCAAACGTCTTAAAAAAGACGGTTTTGAAGTGCGCTTTGAAGTGTGTGATATCACTGATATTCAAGATTATCAAAGCAAAATCCGTGCAGCCGCAGAGACGTTTGGGCCAATTTCTGTATTGATGAATAACGCAGCTAACGACGTGCGCCATTCCTTGGAATCGCTGACAGAAGAGCGTTTTGATGAGCTGGTTGGGGTGAACATCAAACACGCTATGTTTGCCGCGCAAGCAGTCGCGCCGATGATGCGTAAACTCGGTGGTGGTTCGATTATCAATTTTGGTTCTGTGGGATGGATGATGGCGACAGCAGGTTATCCAACTTACGGCACGAGCAAAGCGGCAACTCATGGCTTAACTCGATCCCTTGCTCGTGATTTAGGTGGCTCTGGTATTCGTGTGAATACCTTGGTGCCTGGCTGGGTGATGACAGAAAAACAACTGCGCATGTGGGTTGATGACGCGGCAGAAGAAAAAATTAAACAAAGCCAATGCCTAACAGGCAAGGTGCTACCTGAACATATCGCCAATATGGCGCTGTTTTTAGGGTCCGATGCGGCGGCAATGTGCTCGGCGCAAAACTTTATCGTTGATGGAGGTTGGGTATGAGTGATTCTGAGAAAGGCACGTTCGTACCGAAAACATGGCCCCGCAAATTACGTTCAACCGAATGGTTTGGCGGTACCTCACGTGATCATATTTACCACCGCAGCTGGATGAAAAACCAAGGCTTGCCGGCGGACTTATTTGATGGTCGTCCAGTGATTGGCATTTGTAATACTTGGTCGCAGCTTACACCTTGCAACGCCCATCTTCGTGATCTTGCTGATCGAGTAAAACACGGTATTTATGAAGCGGGTGGTTTGCCACTAGAGTTCCCTGTGTTCTCTGTGGGTGAAAGCTCACTGCGTCCTACCGCGATGATGTATCGCAACATGGCGGCGATGGACGTCGAAGAAGCTTTACGAGCGAATCCTCTTGATGGTGTTGTCTTGTTAGCAGGTTGTGACAAAACCACACCGGCGCTGCTTATGGGTGCGTGTAGCGTCGATATTCCAGCGATTGTTGTGTCTGGTGGCCCGATGTTGAATGGCTACTTCAGAGGCGAGCGTGTGGGATCTGGCACGGCGCTGTGGCAAATGTCAGAAGACATTAAAGCTGGCAAGATGACCCAAGAAGACTTCCTTGAGGCAGAGCAATCTATGTCTCGCTCTGCAGGTTCTTGTAACACCATGGGCACTGCTAGCACCATGGCGTCTATGGCTGAAGCTTTGGGCATGGCGTTATCGGGTAACGCGGCAATTCCCGCGGTAGACAGTCGCCGTCGTGTCATGGCGCACCTTACTGGTCGTCGTATTGTTGATATGGTTAAAGACGATTTGAAACCGTCTGATATTTTGACTCGCCAAGCCTTCGAAAACGCGATTCGTGTCAATGGCGCGATTGGTGGTTCTACCAATGCCGTGATTCACTTATTGGCTATTGCTGGTCGTGTTGGTGTGGATTTAACCCTAGATGATTGGGATAAATTAGGCCAAGAAATCGCCACTATTGTGAACCTGATGCCGTCAGGCAAATACCTTATGGAAGAATTCTTCTACGCAGGTGGTTTGCCAGTCGTAATCAAGCATTTGGCAGAAGCGGGCAAGCTGCATAAAGACGCGATTACTGTGTCCGGTGAATCAATTTGGGACGAAGTGAAAGAGGTTCGCAACTGGAACCCAGACGTTATTTTGCCAGTTGAAAAAGCACTGACACAAAAAGGCGGTATTGTTGTATTGAAAGGCAATCTTGCGCCACAAGGTGCAGTATTGAAACCTTCTGCCGCGTCACCACATTTATTGCAACATCGTGGTAGAGCGGTAGTTTTTGAAGACATTAACGACTACAAAGCCAAGATCAATGACGAAGCTTTGGATATAGATGAAAACTGTGTCATGGTGCTAAAGAACTGTGGTCCAAAGGGTTATCCAGGTATGGCGGAAGTTGGCAACATGGGCTTGCCGCCAAAAGTGTTGCGCAAAGGCATTAAAGACATGGTACGCATTTCTGATGCTCGTATGTCGGGAACGGCTTATGGAACCGTGGTTTTGCATACTACGCCAGAAGCTGCTGCTGGTGGACCATTGGCCGTCATTCAAAATGGCGACATGATTGAACTAGACGTAGAAAACCGCCGCCTTCATGTGGACATTTCCGATGAAGAAATGGCAACACGTTTAGCAAACTGGAAAAGTCATTTGGAACCACCAAAAAGTGGTTACATCAAACTATTCCATGATCACGTACAAGGTGCTGATACGGGTGCCGATTTTGACTTCTTAAAAGGTTGTCGAGGCGCTGCGGTGCCAAAAGATAGTCATTAAATTAAGTTTTTAAGTCTGACCCTGCCTTGTTATGGCAGCACCGCCCCAACGGACATCCCTGTCCGCGAGGGGCGTAACGCCCATCCTTGGGCTTGATGCTTGCCATCACTAGGCTACTTCAGAGCTTAACTTAATGGGTTGAATTTCATTTATTAAAGAGAGGAGTGAGTATGTTAACGGGACAGCATTTTATTGCCGGTAAATGGGTAAAGGGCGACGCAACATTTTCTTCAACGCCTGCTACAGGACCTTCTCATGAATTTGCCGTTGGTCGCGTGTCTGATGTGGATGCGGCAGTAGAAGCGGCCGAAGCAGCATTTGAGGCGTTTGGCTATTCCTCTCGTGAGGATCGCGCGGCTTTTCTAAATGCCATTGCTGACGAAATCGATGTGCTAGGCGATCAAATTACTGAAGTCGGCGTACAAGAAACCGGTTTGCCAGCAGCACGCTTGCAAGGCGAACGCGGTCGTACAACAGGGCAACTTCGTTTGTTCGCTGAGCGTATTTTATCAGGTGAATACTTAGATCGTCGGTTTGATGAAGCCTTGCCAGATCGCGCACCATTGCCACGTCCAGATATGTACATGGTACAACGTCCTATCGGCCCAGTTGCTGTGTTTGGTGCGTCTAACTTTCCATTGGCGTTTTCAACAGCTGGTGGCGATACCGCAGCGGCTCTAGCGGCAGGTTGTCCTGTTGTGGTGAAAGGACATTCTGCTCATCCGGGAACGGGCGAGCTTGTGGCGCAAGCGGTTGAAGCCGCGATAAAACGTTGCAAGATGCCAGCGGGCGTTTTTTCCTTGATCCAAGGCGGTAACCGTCAAGTTGGACAAGCGTTAGTACAGCATCCGCTGATCAAAGCTGTAGGCTTTACTGGAAGTTTGGCTGGCGGTCGTGCCTTGTTTGATTTGTGTGCGGCACGTCCAGAACCGATTCCTTTCTTTGGTGAGCTGGGTTCTGTGAACCCAATGTTTTTGATGCCAGAAGCCGTTAAAAATCGTGCCGAAGAATTGGGCAAAGGTTGGGCAGGTTCATTAACCATGGGTGCTGGACAGTTTTGTACCAACCCAGGTATTGCGGTGATGCTGGATAACGCAGACTCAAAAGCCATGATAGCAGCAGCGAGTGCAGCTCTATCCGAAGTCGCAGCACAAACCATGCTTACTGATGGTATTGCGGATGCTTATCGTTCTGGTGTGGTGGCGATAGAAAAAACCGGTATTCAGTCAGTTTTACGTACGGCAGATACAGAAGATCGTACCGCACGACCAAACTTGTTCACGGTAACAGGTCAAGCGTGGTTGGATCATCCAACATTACATCACGAAGTGTTTGGTCCTCTTGGCTTGGTTGTTTTAGCAGACAGTGTTGAGCAAATGGTCGAGCTTGCTCGTCATTTGGAAGGTCAGCTGACGTGCACCATTCACCTTGATGAAGGCGATTATGCTGTTTGTCAGAAACTCTTGCCTGTATTGGAACGTAAAGCAGGGCGTTTGCTTGCGAATGGTTTCCCTACTGGTGTTGAAGTGAACGATACCATGGTGCATGGCGGTCCTTATCCTGCGTCGACAAACTTTGGTGCAACATCAGTCGGCACCTTGTCGATTCGTCGTTTCTTGCGTCCTGTTTGTTACCAAAATATTCCAAAAGCATTGTTACCAAAAGATCTAGCTGGCTAGTTCTTATGTGTTGAATGAGATTTATCGATTTTTATTGAAAGAAAGCCCAGGCGGGTTGTTAAGCGAGTTCGGTTTTGAAAGCAACCGACTCGCTTTTTTTTCAGTTTTTTTGTGGTTTATTTCGAGAAGATTAACAACGAGTTATTTACGCGCTGGTAGGTTTTTGTTCCAGCTCGGCAAGCACCAAACGTTTGAGCTGGTTGGCAAGAGGGGATAATTGGCGACCGCGCATTTGCAATAAATAATAAGGGCTCATGACAATTCTTCGGTCTAGCTTGAGTGCTCTTAGATCCGCACGTACTTTATGACCAGTCAGCAAATCGCTCACTTCTCTTGCGATAGGTGCAATGGCATTGGAAGACACAAGAATGGCAATTAAGGCTAGTAAAGACGTACTGTTGGTGATGCTTAATGGCAGCTCGGCACGTTCTTCCATGAAGGCCGCTTCGACCGCTTCACGTATTGGTGCTCGGTGAGATTGCATGACCCATTCAAAGTGCGCTAAGTCGCGAATTTTGACGGTATCTAAACTGGCCAATGGGTGATCTTTGCGAACCATTAGCGTGACGGATTCTGTACGAGCTGGGTAAATTTCAAACTCGTTGGCATCGTATTGTTTGGGAATTCGCGCGAGGACAAAGTCATTATGTCCGGCAATTAAATCCCGCACCAAAATATCACTGGTATCAACATTGATGTCAATCTCGGCTTTTGGGGCGATGGCTCGCAATTGCTGGATAGCGGGAATTACAAAGCCGACTGCGGCGCCTGTTACTGCACCGATGGCCGTGGTTCCGCCGCCGCCTTCTTTTAGTTCGCCTACTTCACGGGCAAGATCTCGCAGCTCAACCAGAAGATTGTGCGCACGACGTGCAACAGCTTGACCTACCAGTGTTGGCTCCATGCCTTTGGCATGGCGAATAAATAAACGTGTGCCAATGGTTTGCTCAATTTCACTTAACATACGTGACGCGGCAGGCTGTGTCATCGCCATTTCATCCGCAGCGATGCCAAGTTGACCATGCTCTGAAATGACCGAAATCAAGCGCAACTGATTGAGTTTTAAATGCTTGGCCAGACCTATGTCCATATCGACCTCTGTTGTTATTATTTAATCAGGCTATATTAGCGTAAAATGATACGAAATGTTTTTAAAATCAATAAAAAAGCCCAAATAAATGGGCCTTTTAAACGTCTTCTATTTCATGAAATTATGGTATTAATTAAGGAATAAATTGACGATTTATAGCTGACTCTGGATCAAAACTGTCGACAGAAATGTTCTGCGCTTTGGCTGTCCATTTCCATGTGGTGGCGAGTCGTTCTTTGGTAAATGCGCCGTAGCCATCTTTATCGCTGACTGCGTTATAAACTAAGGATTTGATTGAGTTAATAGTGTCTGTCGCAGTGCTTGCATCGACTTCTGGCACCATGTCATGAACGATCCGCCCGCTTTCTTCTGGATGCTCCCAAGTATATTCAATGGCTTTTTTATAGGCTGCAACAAAGCGTTTGGTTGTGTCTGGATGTTTATTGAGAAAGCGATCAGATGCAATGATAGAAGTGGAGTAAAACTCTAATCCGGCATCATACCAAGGTAGTACTCGCAAGGTTTGGCCTGCACTTTTAGCTTGTAGTTGATAAATCACCGTGTCAGTTACCCACGAAATAACCACATCGGTGTTACCGGAAAGTAACATTGGGTTTAAGGCGCCAGCGTCTGCTTTCATCAATTTTATGCTGCTTGGATCAACGCCATTCACGTCTAACAGCAAAGGTAAGAAGACATTTGAAGAAGTATAAGGCGAGGTTGCAATACGTTTTCCTGCGACGTCTTTGACACTCTTAATATCTGAGTTAGAAGGAACAAAGAAAGCATGGGGAGCTTTACTGAAAACCGAATAAACCGCAGAAACCGGCACATCGTTTTGAGCTTTTGCCATTAACAGTGCGACTAGGTCGGACAATCCCAAATCGGCATTACCAGTGGCGAGTTTGCTAATAGCGTCGGTGGAGCCACGGCCGCTGGCAACGGTTACGTCTAAATCGGCGTCTTTGAAAAAGCCTTTTTTGATACCCACATAAATCGGCGCTTTGTCGCCACCCGGTAGCCAATCAAGCTGAAACTTCACTGCATCAGCAGCGAATACGGTACTGCCATTTAAAGCTGTAAATGCCAGGGCCCCAGCTAGGCATAGATTACGAAATAGCGGTGTTTTTAGTTGGTTGTTCATTGTTTTCTCCATGTTTCATCATAGATTCGGCGTTGCTTTTTAAGCAAACCAAACTCAGTCACTGAAACAACCACAAAGAAAACAAGATGAGGAAAGAGCGAGAGGGCTGGGTACACAGTCGAGTTAGGTTGAAACGGCTGTCACTTCCCTTTCGACATCCTCTTTGGGTTGTCGACAAGGCAGTGAGCAATGCCCGAACTTGGTTTGTTGGAACTCGACACCAAATTTGACCGCTTCTACTCATTGCGTCACGCAAACTATTTGCGCTATTTATAACTAAGCAACAAGCAGGCCAAATATATTTGTCTATAAATTCAGCAATTTTGTGGCTTTACGTTCTTGGTCATGCACTTGAATTGGGCGTGTTGCGGTCTCGTCGCACCATAAATATGATTAATAGCATGCGAAATATGATGATTGGTTCGTGCTTGCTGTGTGCTCATTGGCGTTGTGCAGACTGGTATAGGGTTTGCTTGTTGGTCTAGTTAAATTGTATGTGAAATAAAGAGTAGAAGCGGTTAAGCCTTGTGGCCTGGACATTGCTCTTTCCTAAAAAAGGAGAGTGTTATGCCCCAGTATTTAATCCGCCAAGCCAAAGCGGTTTTTGGTTATGAGTTTCCTCAAGACATCCGTATCAAAGATGGCGTGATTTCAGCCATTGCTCCCACATTAAATCGCGAGCTTGACGACGAGTTAATAGATGCGTCTCATTGTGTGGTTTATCCCGGTTTTGTGAATACTCACCATCATCTTGCACAGTCGATACTAAAAGGCGTTCCAGCGGGTTTGAATCAAGGTTTAGGGGAATGGCTGGCAAGCGTTCCCTATCATTTTTGGCCAAAAATCACCCCTGATTTAATGTATGTCGCTGCGAAATTAGGTCTTTATGAACAGCTGCGTTCTGGTGTAACAACCTGCGCGGACCACCATTATTTATACCATGCAACGACATCGCCTGAGTTGGAAGACGCCGTTTGGCGCGCTGCCGAAGATTTAGGTATTCGCTTAGTTTTATGTCGTGGTGGCGCAACGGTTCAAGGCAGTCATAAAGGCATGCGAGACAGCGGCATCGTTCCAGAGTCATTGGATTTGTCATTGGATCGCCTTGATGCTTCCTACAAACGCTATCATGATGACAACCCATTCAGTATGCGACGCTTGGTTGTTGCACCGACTAGCTTGGTTCATACCTCGCCAGCAGAGGATTTACGCAGTTATGCTCAGTGGGCAAAAGAACGAAAATTACTGCGTCATTCGCATTTATTAGAAGTATCTTTTGATGAGCAAATGGCACAACAAAACTTCGGTATGAGCGCCATTGATTACGCCGCCCATTGTGATTGGTTAGGCGACGATGTGTGGTTTGCTCACTTGGTTCAAGCGGATGCTCATGCGATTGAATTACTGGCGCAAACGAAAACGCGAATTGCCCATTGCCCTACGTCAAATTGTCGCCTTGGTAGTGGTATTGCGCCAGTTCTTGCAATGGAAAAAGCGGGTATTCCGATTACCCTCGGTGTTGATGGCTCCGCGTCTAGTGAAAGTGCTTCTATGTTGCAGGAGTTGAATTTAGCTTGGTTATTACATCGAACCCATAGCGGGCCCTCGGCAACGAATGTCTCGCAAGTGCTTAAATGGGGGACCCAAAACGGCGCCGATCTTTTTGGGCTGAAAACGGGGCAAATAACAGAAGGCTATGCTGCTGATTTAGTCCTGTACTCTCTTGATGCACCGCGTTTTTCTGGCGTACACAGCCCGTTAGAAGCGCCGATCTTATGTGGTGAACCGGCGCTGATTAAGCACAGTTTTGTTAACGGTAAGCAAGTGGTTGAAAATGGCCAAGTGCTGGGTGTGGATGAAGCCAAATTAATACAAGACGTAAAAGCAGCTGTGCTGGAATTATTAGCGAAATCGCCACAATAATACGAACTATTCTTGGGCGACTTTGTCATGGTTAGGCTCTGCTAATATTTGCAGAGTCTCCACCGGTTCACCATCAATACTTCTTAGTAATAGTCGTGTTAGCTCTTCTCCTGCGGCGTGGACATCCTCGATAATACCATCAATTTCTGGGAACAATATAGGTAATATGTCTGAGGTCTGTTTGCAGATTATTTGGATATCTTTACCTACATTGACGCCATTTTCACACAGGCCACTAGCTAGCGTCATTGCATGCATTTCGCTGTCACAAACTATGCCATCAGGGCGATTTTTTTGTGTAGCAAGACTGATTCCAAATGCTCTAAGGCTAGCATTATCACTGTGTTCAAAGGTAGATTTTGGCAGTGGATGTACCTCTATGCCTAAGTTCTTTGCAGACTGAATATAAGCCCGTAAAATATTGTGGTAATTGGTTGTGCCATCATTTTTTGCCACTAACATCACAGACTTGCAGCCTTGACTTGCCAGTCGTTGGGTCGCTTCTGATACGAAAGATTCACCATGAAAATCATACCAAGCGTGAGGTGTGAAAAACTCGGTTCTGCCATGGCTCACAAAGGGTAGTCCAGCGTCCATAAGTAGTTGTACTCTTGGATCTCGTGGTGAAGTATGAGTAATGATAATACCATCAGCAGTGCGGCTTTCGAGTAAGTATCGGATGGTTTCGGCAGAAGCTTGTCGATCAAATTCGGGTACTACACTTAGATGATAAGGCGTGCCTTTTAATGCAGCACCTATGCCTTGAATCATGTGTCGAGCGTAATCAATTGATTCATCTGCGCTGTCTAGTACGAGAGCAATAACATTGGTTTTACCTGTTCTAAGGCGAACTCCTGCTCTGTCTGGCACATAACCCACTTCCCGCGCTGCGGCCGCGACTTTTAATCGAGTTTCTTCTTTGAGGTTCTCTCCGCCACGTAAAGACAAGGAGACAGTCGACAAACTTAGCCCAGTCATCTTAGCAATGGTGCTTAGGGTAGGTCTTGGTTTGCTGTCTTTAAGCTGGCTCACGTAATGTTCCTAACGTTGAATAATGGTTTGATTTATACCGGAAAGTATAGTTTTTGCAACGATATTTCTTATATTAATGTAAGTTTATTATCTTTAATAACAGTTAAGATATTGAATAAATTATAAAATTTTTATTGTGCTGAAAGTTTTTTAATATTTTATTGCAACGTTGCAATAAAATGTGTTTCGATTGTCCTCGTTATACAGATGACCAATGTTGGTTATTGAGGATGTCTCATAGGAGAAAATAAAAATGAAAAAACCTACTGTTTTGGCCTTGTTACCTTCTCTCGCACTAGCGGGTAGTTTGATGCCTTCGGTGGCAATGGCTGATGTTTCTATCATGTATCCAGAGTTCATTACCGCTTTGGTTAAGCCTGGTATTGAAGCTTATGAAGCCAATACGGGTATTAAAGTCAACGCCGTTAAAATGCCAACGGTTGGTTATGAGCAACGTGTTGCTGTGGATCTGGCTGCAGGCACAGCACCTGATATTGTGGTCATGGACAGCTTTATGGTGGCAGAGCTTGCGTCGGCTAATTATCTGCATCCGTTAGATGCTCAGCTGAAAGGTTGGGATCAATATAAATATTACATAAAGAGTTTGTTAAGCGTTGCTTCTTACGATGACAAGGTTTACGCCTTGCCCACAGATACTGACGTGAGGATGCTTTGGTACGATAAATCAGTGATGAAAAAGGCGGGTATTGCTTTACCTTGGTCACCAAAAAGTTGGGATGATGTATTAGCTGCAAGCGAAAAAATCAAAGCGCAAGGCGTGCCTTACTCATTTGTATTGCCAGCTGGGACGAAGCGAGCCGAAGCTACCACAATGCAGGGGGTCTATATGGCTTTGTTGGGGGCGGATACACCTAAAGATGATCGTAATCGTCTGCGCAATAGAAAAGAAGGTAAATGGATTGGAGACAGCCCAGCATTACGTCGTACGTTAGAACTGTATCGCCAAGTGTATGTGGAGAAACAGCTAACGCCTGCTTCGATTAACTATGAAACCAATGTTGATGCTTTCGTGCGAACAGCAATAACCAAGCATCAAGTGGGGATTTTGGCTTCTGGATCTTGGGAGTTTTCTTGTATCTGGGATTGTAACGGGGTGAATCTTCCGTCTGTAGAAGAGCGAAATGCAGTATTGGGCTGGGCGCCTTGGCCTGGAATGGGTCGTGCTGACACGCTTAAAACAACCAACATTTCTGGCGGTTGGACCATCGGCATGGCGCAATCTGCAAAAGATAAAAAAGAAGCGTTTAAGTTACTGACAACTATTTTTGATCACGGCAATTTTTCTGAATGGACGGTTGCCGAGCATCGAATGGGTGTACGTACCGACATTACCGAGTCTCCAGAATATACGCAGGATGCCTACCTTGCTAAAGCCACCAAGTTGGCTGAAAACACCACCAGTCGAGATACCTTTCCTGGCTACAACGTTGTGACTCAACTTATCCAGCAAGCTACAGGCAACATCTTAGATGGTATGTCAGTGGACGATGCAATCACTGAATACAAAGAATCCCTGATTGATGAGTTCGGCGAAGATCAAGTCATCGTTTATAAGTAATGACCTGCTTTGTGACCACTGAGCTTGATGTATTGGCTTAGTGCGTCACGAAGCTGTTTTTTGACCCAAACAATAATAAAACGGGTGACGAGATGCGAAAAAAAATAAACCCTTGGTTGGCAGGTAATATTCCATTGCTGGTGGCCGTTGCGCTGCCTGCGGCGCTATTCCTAAGTGTATTGGTGTATTTTGCTGGTTGGGCCATCACATTTAGTTTTACGGATTTAGAAACCATAGGCCGTAAATCGGTGAATTGGGACTGGGTCGGTTTAAAAAACTATATTCGTTTATTTACCCGACAAGGCTTTTTACAAAGTCTATGGGTTACCGTTATTTTCACTTTTTTCTCTGCGGTAATCGGTCAAACCATTATTGGCTTCTTGCTTGCCGTTGCGCTTCGTGGCAAACGTGGCCTTTTAAAAACCACGGTGGAAGTCTCGATTATGTTGGGCTGGTTACTACCCGATATCGTGGCGGCCTTTCTGTGGTCTGCTTCTGCTTCCCAAACGGGTCTTATCAACCGCGTAATTATCGAGCCCTTGGGTTTTGCGCCGATCAATTTCATGAATGATTACGCCTTGGTTGTGGTCATCATTGCCAATACTTGGAAAGGCTCCGCTTGGTCTTATCTTCTCTTTTCTGCAGCACTCGATGCGGTTCCAAAAGAAATTATTGAAGCCGCTAAAGTAGATGGTACTACGCCTATTCAGCGCTTGTGGAAGGTCGTTATTCCTATGATTCGTCCACACATCGCGACAAATATGTTGTTTATCACTATTTGGACTTTTACTTACTTCCCACTGATTTATGCACTAACGGGTGGCGGTCCTGGCAATGACACAAATGTGCTGGCGATCTTCCTTTATCAAACCAGTTTTGATGTACATAGACTGGGCTATGGTTCGGCTATATCGGTTGCCATGTTGCTTATTGTCGGTGCGTTATCCATCTTCTATTTGCGATTACTTAAGGAGCCTAAGTAATGACCATAAACAGTGATCAAAAACACACGCCGATGGCTACGCTGGCTTTAGTATTTGTGGCCATCATTTGGATCAGTCCATTTTCTTGGTTGTTCGTGAATGCTGTGGATACTCAGGCAACAGGTGAGTTGCGCTGGCCACAATCCATCGGTATTGGCAATTTTGTTTCCGCGATGAGTGGCAGTGCAGCCCAGCAGTTCATGAACTCTATGATTCTAGCGCTTGGTACTGCCACCATGACTATCGTGGTGGCAGCGGGAGCGGCGTATTTTTTATCGAGAGTATATATTCCGGGAAAAACGACCATTTTATGGGCTTTGGTCGTCATGCGGATGATGCCAACCAACGGTGTCTTGGTGCCTATTTATTTTACCGCTGAAAAATCAGGCTTATTGAATCCTTTAGGGGTCATGATTGCTCTGACAATTCTTAATTTGCCTTTTACTTTACTGCTGTTAAAAAACTTTTTTGACACCGTGCCGTTAGAGCTTGAAGAGGCGGCTCATGTTGAAGGGGCAAGTTTGTGGGAAATATTACGACATGTGGTTTTACCGCTGTCTCGTGCGGGTATAGCTGTGGTGTGGTTTTTCTCCTTTACCAGTGCTTGGAATGAGTTTTTATTCCCACTGATTTTCTCTCGAACGGACTCTGTCTTTCCCATGTCGATGGGATTGTATTCAGCCTTTGGTGAGCATGGAGCAATTCAATACGGCTTTTTAGCGGCCTATTCCATTGTTTATGCCATTCCTGCTATCGGGGTGTACTTCTTACTACGACGCAACATGAATACAGGATTTGCCGGAGTCGGAGTGAAGGGGTGATCTTGTCTATCCACCCCAAATATTAAGTGTGCTCTACCTATAAAAATAAGAGAAATGTCACTCTTAACAGAGTTCTGAGGAAGTTTTATGTCGAATGTTAGACTTGAAAATGTATCGAAAACCTATGGCGACATGAAGATCATCCACGGGGTAGATCTTGCCATCAATGAAGGTGAGTTTGTCGTTTTTGTAGGTCCTTCTGGTTGCGGAAAATCTACTCTACTGCGCATGATTGCAGGGTTAGAAGACATCACCGGTGGTCATATAAAGATTGGCGATAAAATCGTTAATGATATGCCTTCGCCACAACGTGGTATTGCCATGGTGTTCCAATCTTATGCGCTTTATCCACACATGACAGTGCGTCGTAACATGGCGTTTGGTCTGGAAATATCCAAGTGTCCTAAGGATGAGATTGAAGAACGAGTAAACAATGCGGCGCGTATTTTACAGCTTGAGCCTTATCTAAATCGTATGCCAAAGGAATTGTCCGGAGGTCAGCGTCAGCGCGTTGCCATTGGTCGTGCCATTGTACGTGAGCCTAAGGTTTTTCTCTTCGATGAGCCTTTATCTAACCTTGATGCGGCACTACGAGGCCAAACGCGTCTTGAGATTGCCAAGCTTCATTCATCATTAGGTGCAACCATGATTTATGTAACACATGATCAGGTTGAGGCCATGACGTTAGCGGATCGTATCGTCGTGTTGAATGGCGGCCGAATTGAGCAAGTTGGAACACCTCTCGAACTCTATTCTTCTCCAGCTAATGCGTTTGTCGCTGGTTTCATTGGTGGGCAAAAAATGAACTTCATGCCCGCGTCGTCTCGTGATGGCAAGCTGCAACTAGGTCAGCGTGTTTTACCTTTCTCGGTATCGTCTTCTGTGACCAAAGTAGGCATTCGTCCAGAGCATCTGCAAGTGTCAACGCCCGAAGATGCTCATCTTTCTGGTCGAGTCGAATACGTTGAAATGTTTGGAGATCACACCCTGATTCATTTTGAAACGGAAGACCTTGGTCTGATAACAGTCAAAGTAGAAGACTCTTCTGATATCAAAGAAAACGAGCCAATTTATGTGAAGTTGTTAGCTGAACGTTTGCATCTTTTTGATGATAGCGGGCGAGTACATGACGCAATAAGTCACTAATAGCCGTTTTTTCATTTTTTCGAATACCGTGAGCTTTGTCGTTCAGTATCGTCGTCAGCGACAAAGCAGCATACGCCATTGTTAGGAGAGTTATTATGCGTCAATACCGTGATCGTCAGCGTAGTTTAGAACAATTATCACAACATCTGGATACATGGGAAAAAGAGCTGTGCGCCTGGGAGCTGTATGGAAATAGCCCAATTAAAGACTGGACATTAACCTCACCAGAGGGCGAATCGCGCACCATAAATGTGGGCGATACTTGGTCAAATCGCTTTGGTATCCATTGTTTCCGTTCGCCATTAGTTTCTCCTACATTGAACGCGGAATTACGTCTGGATTTTGGTGGTGAAGCCTTGGTGCGTTTGTGTTTAGAAGACGGCACCGTATTTGATACCTTTGGTGCCAATCCGCGCCACAAACGTTTTGCTCCGGTGCCAACCGTGCCTTTTTATATCGAAGCAGAAGTAGCGGCTCGTTCTTTATTTGGTATACCTAACCGCGATCCCAAGCTAAATCTTGCAGAATTAGTATCCGTTCATGTAGAGATTAGAGCGCTGCGTCGCCGACTCGATATTGTTCGCAATACGGTATTAACCGTTAAAAATAAAGAGCTAGCACGGTCTTTGTGTGAAGTCGCAGAAATAGCAATCTCACAGCTAAGGCTGCCGACTCAAACTAGCCAAGTGGGTCCTCGTCTTGCGGAACAAGCATGGGCGAAAGATATTTGGGAACGCAGTTTTGAACCAGAAGTATCTTTTGAAAAATTAAGCGATGAAGCCATCTCCTCTGTGAATCGCAGCATTGCGTTGTTAGATGCCAGTTTGGCTGAACTTCGTGAGCGCTATCCTAAACAAGGTAAAGTGTTGGCTACAGGCCATGCGCATATTGATTACGTTTGGTTGTGGCCTCAGCCCGAAACCGTGCGCAAAATCATTCGTACCTTTAACAGCGTGAACTCACTAATGAAATCTCACCCAGAGTTTCAGTTTTTGCAGTCGTCGTCTTTATTTTATCAACATGTCGAAGAAGAAGATCCAGCCTTGTTTGAAGAGATTAAACAGCGAGTCGCAGAAGGGCAGTGGGAAGTGAACGGTGGCATGTTGATTGAGTGTGATACCAATATGCCTTCTGCAGAAGCTTTTATACGTCAGTTTTTGCTTGGACAGACCTATTTTGAAAAACACTTTGGTGAGATAAACCGTACTGCTTGGTTACCAGATACCTTTGGTTTTACTGGTGCTATGCCGCAAATCATGCGTCATACAGGTATTGAAACCTTAGTCACAATAAAGGTGAGCTGGAACGAAACGAATAGCTTGCCTGATAATTTGTTTCATTGGCAGGGGAATGATGGGTCAAAGGTTTTGGTACACACCTACAATGCCTATGAAAACGAAGGCTATAACATGTGGATGCGACCACAGGCGCTGGATGAAGTGTGGCGTAAGCATTCAGGTAAGGATTTAACCGATACCGTTATTGCGACCTATGGTTGGGGTGATGGTGGTGGCGGTCCTGATCCAGATCAGATAGAAGCGTTTCCTATTCTTAACCTAATGCCGGAAATCCCCCATGTCGCACATGGTAATATCCAGCAACACATTGACAAGATAACGACGGAGTTAAAAGACGCGTCGGTGCCTGTTTGGTCAGGAGAAATGTACCTTGAATACCATAGGGCGACCCTAACGAGTCAGGCACGTACCAAGCAACTAAATCGTCGTGCTGAATTTGGTCTAGTGGCCGCGGAAGCCATGAGTGTATTGGCGGCATTAGCTGGTGGTGGCGATCAAATGCCCGATTTGTCTAAAGACTGGGTCTTGATGCTGCGAAATCAATTCCACGATATTTTGCCAGGTTCTTCGATTCGTGAAGCCTATGTGCAAACTGAAGCGGAATTGGAAAGCGTGGTAGAACGCACGGAAGCAATTGCTGCAGAAGCGTTAGAACGAATTGTTAAATTACATGCTAGCCAGTCTCAGTCAAATGCGCTGCAAGGGATTGCAGTTGCTAACCTTTCCGGTAGCGCAAAACCGTTTTGGCAGCTTGAATCATCGACACCTTTCCCAGCTAGCTGTGTGGCCCAAAAGGTGGGCGAGCAGTATGTTCTTGCTTCTGACCAGTCATTGTCTCCATTGTCGGTTGAATTTGTCGCACAACCGAGTGCGAAAAAAATTAGTGTCATAGATAAGGTACTTGAGAACGAGTTGGTTCGTGTGGAAATTGATAAACATGGACGAATTAAATCACTGTTGGATAAGCGATCTGATCGAGAGTTGATCGATGGTGTTGCAAACCAGCTAATGATCTATCGTAATGATTTGCCTCGCAATTATGATGCATGGGACATTGAACCTGGCTTCTCCCTTGGTGGAGAAGAGTTGCTTGAATTGGATTCCTGTGAAGTAACCGCTGAAGGCCCGTACATGGGAGAAATAACCATAGTACGTTCATTTAGTGCGAGTCGTATTACGCAAAAACTTCGCTTGTGGTGTAACAGTGCGCGTTTAGACATAGTGACCGACATAGACTGGCATGATCGTCGTACTTATTTACGTGCAGTTTTCCCTGTGACGGTTTTGGCTGAACAAGCGGTATTCGATCAAGCGATTGGTATCACTCAGCGTGCGACACATGATAATACCAGCTGGCAACAAGCTCAGTTTGAAGGCTGCGGGCATCGTTTTGCTTCAATCAGTGAAACAGGCTGGGGGGCCGCGATCTTGTCAGCGGATAAATATGGCTTCTCTGCCAAAGGCAATACACTAACCTTAAGCTTGGTGCGTGGTCCAATGTACCCAGATATGTTGGCGGACGAAGGGCATCATCATTTCACTTATTCTATCTTGCCGCATGATGGCCACTGGTGGAGTCCTGAAGTTCAAGCAGAGGCGGATTTAGTGGTAGATCCATTGCGTTTCACTGCTGCGAGCAGCGATAGCCCTTATCGTCTTGCGCCAGTGACTTGGTCTGGGCTAGACATGCGCTTCCATGCACTTAAACCTGCTGAAAATAAAGAGGGTTATATTTTGCGAATGTCCGAAGCGTCGGGACAACGAGGTAAGTTAAGCTTATCTACGCCAAGCAATCGACCTTGGCAAGTTGTGGATGGATTAGAGCGAGCGATTGAGCAAGATGCCGAGCGATTTACGCCTTATTGTCTTGCTTCAATTAAATTCTAAGGTGGATAAATAGACTTTAGATAAACAGCGGTAGCACCCAAAAAGCGTGATTCAATGATTTTATTGATCACGCTTTTTTGTTTGTATTGTTTTTTTACTGGAGCAATATTAATGAATGAAATTTAGTTTTCTTTTTATTCATCCTGACGAGTAAACTATTGATCCATTTTGCCAATCACTAAGGAAAGGGATGTCACTTTTAACTTCACAACAGGCCACTGAAACTCAGATAAAGCGTTTGCCAGAGAGAGAATTAGTGGCGCTGTTCGCTTTGATGATGTCTCTCACTGCGTTGAGTATGGACGCTATGTTACCGGCTTTTCCCAATATTGCTGAGTCTTTAGCGATTGTGGATTATCAGAAAACCCAGTGGATTGTGTCGGCGATGATATTGGGCATGGTGTTTGGCGAGATTCTTTTTGGTCCTTTGTCTGATGCGATTGGTCGCAAGAAGAGTATTCTGCTCGGCATTAGTATTTATATTATCGGTTCCGTGGTTGCTTTGTTGGCGTCGTCTATCGAGGTGTTTTTACTGGGGCGTATGATACAAGGTTTTGGTGTAGCTGGGCCAAAAATAGCCTCTCGCGCCTTGATTCGAGACATGTACAAAGGCGCGGCAATGGCGCGCATTATGTCGTTTGTGATGATGGTGTTTATCTTGGTGCCCTTGTTGGCTCCAAGTGTTGGGCAGTTGGTGTTAAAAGTAGCGGATTGGCGTTGGATTTTTGCTTTGCTGATCGCGCAAGCGGCGATTGCTGGTGGTTGGTTATTACTGCGTCAGCCAGAAACTCTATTGAAAGAAAATCGCATTCCGCTTAATCGAAAGCGCTTAATTGCCGATGTTCGAGTGATATTACGTCGTCGTGATGTGATGGCGTTCACCGTTTTGTTGGGCTGTATTTTTGGTGGTTTGATGCTGCACATTAGTACTGCACAATCGATTTTTCAGGATGTGTATAACACGGGAGATCGCTTTCCTTTGTTCTTTGCCATGTTGGCGATTGGTTCTTCTATTATCAATTTTTCGAACGGTAAAATTGTCCTGCGAGTAGGAATGCTGCGCTGTGTGATTGGCGCTTTAAGCGTGTTGTTATCGACCGCCTTTATCCTGTTGATTGCGGCTTTATACTTCAATGGCGTACCGCCTTTTGTGCTATTTATGGGTTTGGGCATGGTGATGTTTTCTTGTTTTGGTATGGTGTTTGGTAACGTGAACGCCATGGCGATGGAGCCGTTGGGGAGCATGGCTGGACTGGGCGCGTCGTTGATTTCGTCTTTATCGAGCATGATCGCGATTGTTCTGTCGACAATAGCAGGGCAGTTTTACAACTTCACCGTCATACCGTTAGCAAGCGGTTTTGTTATCTTTTCCCTCATTGCTTTATTCATGCTGTGGTATGGATACAAGTACAGCCAGCGTTATGCTGAAGAATGAGATTTTTCATCGCATAGTTTATTTGGTGAAGGCGAGTGTCATTCAGTTGTCAGTAAAGTAGGTTAGAATATAGGCTCAGTTTTTAGTATGAGCACACCTATGTCCTCCCAAGTACCTTCATCTCCTTCCTTAGCTAAGCAACTTTTTTCCATGACATGGCCAATGATGTTTGGTGTTTTGTCGTTGATGAGTTTTCAGCTGGTGGACAGTGCTTTTATCGGGCAGTTAGGTCTTTTGCCTTTGGCTGCGCAGGGGTTTACCTTGCCGATTCAGATGATTGTGATTGGTCTGCAAGTGGGCTTAGGCATTGCGACAACGGCGATTATTTCTCGTGCCTTAGGCGCAGGGGACAAGCGTTATGCCAAGCAATTAGGCGGTTTGGTGCTGATGATGGGAAGCGTGGGGATTGCTTTCTTTAGCGTGATCATTTGGTTGTTACGTCATCCTATTTTGGCGTTATTGAGTGCGCCAGATTCTGTCTATCCTATTATCGACTCATATTGGCCTCATTGGCTGCTTAGTGCTTGGGTAGGGGCGTTAATCTATTTTTACTACAGCATTTGTCGTTCCAACGGTAATACCTTGCTGCCCGGCATTATGATGATTGTTACCAGCGTGCTGAATTTGGTGCTGGATCCTATTTTTATTTTTACTTTTGATCTTGGTTTGAACGGCGCTGCTATGGCGACCACGGTGGCGTTTGGTTTGGGTACCTTAATTGTTGCACCAAAAGTGGCTCGTAAACATTGGGTTATCTTTGATTGGCAAGATCTAAATATCGGCAAAAGCTTGGGGTCTATAGGTCATATTATGGGACCTGCGATGATCAGCCAGTTGCTACCGCCAGTTTCTTCTATGTTGGCGACTAAACTTATCGCAGGGTTTGGCACGGCCGCGGTGGCGTCTTGGGCATTGGGCTCGCGTTTTGAATTTTTCTCTATTGTGGCTGTGTTGGCACTGACTATGTCCATGCCACCAATGGTCGGGCGATTGTTGGGCGAAGGCCGTTTGGACGATGTGCGTTACGTGGTGCGTTTGGCGTGTCGCTTTGTATTGTCGTTTCAGTTGGTGATCGCAGTGATTACTTTTTTCATCTCGGGCGTGTTGGCAAACTTGATGACCAGCGACGAAGAAGTCTCGACGATCTTACATTGGCATCTGATGATAGTGCCGGTGAGCCTTGGTTTACTTGGTATATGCATGTTAATGGTGTCTATCTCTAACGCCTTGGGGAAATCCTATACTGCGTTGACAATATCTGCATTGCGCTTGTTTGCTTTCTTCTTACCTTGCTTGTGGGTTGGGTCGGAAATCGCTGGACTAAAAGGGCTTTTCTTCGGTGTCTTGATTGGTAATGTTCTCGCCGGTATTTGTGCTTGGAGTATGTATCGAAGAGCGCTTGAGCAGGTTGAGAAAAAGCTGAATAAGATCTAATACCGCAATATCGTCCAATCTTTTCTGTTTGTCATTGGTTAGTCTATTGTTATGGGTTGGGCTAGTTTCGAGAGGGTGTGATGTCGACAGAAAATCGTTTTCAGTTTGCTAAAAGTGCAGTCCTTGATGAGGTCATGTTGCTGGAAGCCTCTATGAGCGATTTTTCTTATGGTACTCATGCCCATGAGGAGTTCTCTTTCGGCGTAACTTTATCGGGTCGCCAAGACTTCTTTGCTTTGGGTGAACATCACAAGAGTCATGCTGGCAATGTAATTGTGTTTAATCCTGAAGATGCTCACGATGGTCATTCCGGTGCTGACGACCCGCTTCACTACAAAATGCTTTATGTTCATCCTGACCAATTAAGTCCTATGCTTGAGAGTGCTGGCGTTCGCCGAGCACGAGACTTTCGTATCGAACATCCAGTGCAAAACGATACTGTGCTAAAAACGCATATTTTACGTTTGGCAGCTTTAGTGGAAATTTCGTCAACGTCTGCATTGGAATACACGTCTGCGTTGTTTGAATTTGCGGAATATTTAGCGCGCCAAAAGGGAATTCAGCGCTCTGTTAGTCTAGTTAAGTCCAAACGTCGCACGAAAGATCCTGTCTTTGAGCGAGTACGCGACTATTTACATGCTCATGTAGGGGAAGAAGTGTCTCTCGATGAGTTAAGCCAATTGGCGCATATGTCTAAGTATCATTTGTTGCGTTGCTTCCGTGATTATTTCGGTATGACACCTCATCAATATTGGCAAAATTATCGTATTAATCGCGCCAAAGAAGCCCTTGAACTGGGTATGCCGTTGGCCGATGTGGCGTTTACCTTTGGCTTCACGGATCTGAGTTACTTTAACCGACGATTCAAGCCCATGTTTGGGCTTACTCCTTATCAATTTAGGCGTACTTTGCTGCGTACCTAGCAGCAACACTCGCTCTATATTTAACTCTTTTTACTATTACTTCTTTTAATCAAATATCCATTTGAGGGATTCCTATGCTCGAAATACTCATCTACGCCTTTGGTGTTATGTACAGTCCTGGCCCTGCGAATATGCTGGCGCTTTTTGCTGGTGTAAACGGTCAGGGTTGGCGCGCTTTTCTGTATTGTGTGGGCGTAGGGCTTGCCATGTTGATCTTGTTCTTACTTATTGGCTATGTAGGTGGCGAAATCATTCCCAAAGAATACCAATCGCTTATTGCCATATTGGGAGGAATTTATATCGCCTATCTTGGTGGGAAAATCCTGCAAGCGAGCTTTCAGTCTGCAACGATGAAGGCTAAAAATACAGAGGTGAGTTTTAAAACAGGGCTGATATTACAGCTTTGTAATCCTAAAGCTTTAGTCGCAATCGTGCCTATTGTCACTGTGCAATTTCCTCGAGAGCACATAAATAGCTGGCAAATCGCTGTATGGTCATTTGGGCTGGCTGTAATGGCTTGCGGGGCGCCGAGCGTTTATTTAGTAGCCGGTTCCTGTCTTAAAAAAGCCGCGATGAACCCCAAGATAATGGCATGGGTTAACCGTATTATGGCGCTGTTGCTATTCTATGTTGCCTATCGATTTATTGTTAATCCGTAAAACACACAGAATATCTAAGAAATTACCATACAGATCGCCTGTATTGTTTTCTGTGTGCCTTTTTAATGATCTGTCTGCGTCTGTTTGATTGCTATTAATGCGCTTAGTATTGTTCGCTCACATACATCTAATTCGGCAAACGAGGTTGATATGATCATTATTGCGTTACTTAAGCATTTTTCTAGTTGTTTTGAGCGCTACAAAACGCGCAGAAAACTCAGTGCGCTATCTCATGATTTACGCAAAGACCTTGGCATCATGCAAGACAGCTTCGAAGCGGAAGTTGGCAAAGGTAATCTATTCACCTTGATCAAAGAGTTGAGTGCTTTTTTAAAAGTAGAGGCCGTCAAAAAGAGTCGTGTTCAAGGGGAGTAATTCACCTTAGTGATGTTTGTCGATTTCGAATTTGAGGAGTATGCTGCTTAGATGTTTTTGATAGGTATAATGATGTGTTGAGTGTGCCGCGAATCGTTTGGATTATGATGTATTGTTTGTCTGGGTTGTGGCTGTTTTTATCCGCTTCGACACAGGCGACGTCCTATGCATCTTTGTCCTATATGAATTCTTCGCACGCGGCGCATCAGAACATTGCGTCAATGTCTCAGTTGTCATTATCTCAGTCGTCAATGTCTGATATGCACCTTGCTTCTGCTTCGCATGATCATGCTAAAAATATGAGTTACTCTGATTGTGTTGATCATTGCGCGTTGGCTGTTTTGCCTCCTCTGTTGTTACTCTTGGCCATTGCAGTTATTTATTGGCCAGCTTTGTCGTTAATTGAAAAATGGCGACATAATTTCCTAGAACTTGTCACTCCTCCTCCCCGTTTATCTCCGTTAATTGCGAATTAGCTGTCTATTTAACAGCATCTAATATCACTGATGGTCTTAGCGCTATTCATAATGCTGAATAACGTCTGAGCTGTTTGTAAATACTCAATAACGTGAGATAAAACCATGACACTTTTTAAAAAATATTTTTCTGCTGCAGCGATGCTAACTATGAGTTTGGCGATTGCTGGCTGTACTGCTTCGTCATCAACGGACGATATGGACCATCATCAAATGGATCATTCGGAGCATGCTTCTCAGTTTATGCAAGGCAACCAGCAAATGATGATGGATATGCATTCAACGGAACTGACCGGTGATGTTGATTACGACTTTGTAGTCGGCATGATTCCTCATCACCAAGGTGCGATTGACATGGCGACGCAGTTGCTTGCATCAGCGCAAATTTCTGACAAGTTAAAACCTTTGGCGGTTAATATTGTGGCGGCGCAATCGAGCGAGATTGCATTTATGCGAGATTGGCTTGCAAGCCATGGGAAAGCGAGACCATCCGCTGACGCTGAGAAAATTAAAGCAGCGTATGCTGCTATTAATGCAAAAATGATGTTGGATATGAATCAATTATCAGCAAGTGGTGATGTGAATCGTGACTTTGTAGCGGGCATGATCCCACACCATGAAGCGGCTGTTGCCATGGCAAAAGTACTTCTAGAGTTTAGCCGTGACCCAGCGCTAATAAAGATGGCCAAAGCGGTTATTAACGACCAAAACCGCGAAATCGCCTTCATGCAGCAGTACTAAGCGCCTCCTTGATAAATAATCACTCCCATAACCCCTCCCGATAATGCTATTGGAAGGGGTTATTCTTGAGGAATTCTTAGTCTTCAAACGTGCCTTTGATTTGAGCTATCCCGTCTCTTACGTGACAAACGCCTTTAGCAAAGGTGTGTTGTATGTCGAGGTTTTCATCAAGGATCAAAAAGTCAGCGTCCTTTCCTAACGATACTTCCCCTTTTTCACTGGCTAACCCGAGGCATTGAGCCGGTGCTTGAGTGAAAGGAATAACCGCTTCAGTGATCGACATATTTTCGACCTGAATCATTTCTTTTAGCTGATAGAGTAAAGAGCCAAATCCCGCTACTTTTAGACCAATAAGCTCGCGTTTTTCATTGAATATTGGCACAGAGCCATTGCCATCAGAGCTAATACAAACTCGGCTAGTATCAATGTTTTGTGCTTTGCAGCGAGTGAGGAACGTGGATGCTTTAACGCTGCCTGTCGCACCTTTGTCTGGGTTGATACCAGCGGTCAAATCAACAAAGCCTCCTTGCTTCAACCATTCCATACCTTGATCTGCCAGTAATTCGGTACGATTGACGTGAGTCGGAATGAACTGAGAAACCGGAATGTCGGATTGTTCTACTACCTCAAACAGCGGGCCAAAGCCTTTCTGGGAATTACCAAGATGTACGACAACGCGTCCACACTTTCCAGAAATAAGGCCTGCAACACGGGCTTCTGAAGCCATGCGAGATAGTTCTTCGATTGTTGGTTGTGAAGAGCGATGGTCGGAAAGGGCGGTTTTTAAGCCAATGACTCGGTCGATAAAGACAATATCTCGCTGAATTGATTGAGTAATTGTTTCGGTTGGAACCTTGTAGCCGCCAGTAAACATATAGGCGCTTACACCTTCGGTAGTCAGGGCTTTTGCTTTAGCGTACAGGCTTTCATTGTGGCGTGTTGCGCTGTCTGTTCCTAACAAACCAACAACAGTGGTAATGCCTGCTCGTGTTAAATGACTAAGTAATACTTCAGGTGTACGGGTGTGATAGCCGCCTTCACCACCGCCACCAATCAAGTGCACATGACCATCGACAAAACCAGGGATGAGAGTTTGTCCTTGTGCATCAATAATATTGATATCAGCGATGCCTGTGATATCAATTTTGCTTTCTATCTTTAAAATTTTGCCCGCAGCGATCAAAATATCTTTGATACCAAGTGCTTCTGGTGCATACACATTTGCATTTTTGACGAGAGTGAACATATATAAAACCATAATGGATACATTTTGTTGGTATTTTTATATTAAATGAATACATTAATCAAGTTTCTATCGTCTGTATTTCTATTGTCTACAGTCGCAGATATGACGACTCTATGTTAAAATCTTGTTCATATTTTATGCGGTTTTATTTAGAAACCTCATTAAACTCAATTAGATAGGCTTTCATGAGCGAAAATAACAAACAAAAAGCAGTACTGTCGGTTACGGAAGACATACGAGCTAAGATCTTGGATGGTACTTATCCTGAAGGAATGGCGCTTTCGCAAGTGGATATTGCCAGCACCTATCAAGTAAGCCGCACGCCAGTGCGTGAAGCTTTGCAGATACTAGCAGGAGAAGAGCTGGTTGAGATTCGTGACACAGGCAGGGCAACGGTTACAACAATTTCCCCGGAAAGCTTTCTTGAAAAGTGTGAGCTTAGAGCTTTAATTGAAGTGAAATTGCTAGAATTATCGATTCCTTTAATGGGCGCTGAAGATATTGCAAAAGCTCGTGAACTCAATGAAAGTCTGAAAAAATGCGCGCCAGAAGAGTGGACGCCATTGAACTATCTATTTCATGAAATCTTATATAAACCAGCCAATCGTCCTTTGATGCAAAATGTGATCAAAGACCTGCATCATCGCCATTATGCGCGCTTAAAGTCTTTTATTTTGAGTCACCGTAATACGCCGCGCTCATTGCGCGAACACGATGAATTGATAGATCGATGTGAACGCCAAGACATAGAAGGTGCTTGTTACGCGCTGGAAAGTCATATCATGATGAGTGCTTATGCACTGGCCGAACAGTTAAAATCACAGCAATTAAAACGTCGTCAAACCGCTTCACTTTAAACCTTCCAGTATCAACTGCATGTATTTTCTCAATGGCCTTTTCAATAGTCTTCTTAGGGATTTTCTTTAGGAAGGCATTGTTATGCATCTACCAAACTTCTTGTGCCTATACTCCTTATTTGGGTTTAGCCTTATCTTATTTTGAGTAAAGTGTGTTCTAAATTTTGTAATTAACTTGAATTTATGTATCCATTTATTCATTATTGACTATTAATATGTATCCAAAGTATTCTTTGTTTGTCACATCGGAACTCAATATAGGATTACAACAATGAAAAAACTAATTGCGACTGCGATCATTGGTGCTGGGGTTTTATCCGCTAGTGCTTCTGTTTACGCAGCGGACAAGCTAGAAGAAGTAAAAGCACGTGGTGTTATGAAGTGCGGTATCCATCCTGGTAAAGCGGGTTTTTCAACGCCTGATACAAAAGGTAATTGGACTGGATTGGATGTTGAGCTTTGTAAAGCTGTTGCTGCAGCTGTATTTGGCGACGCCTCTAAAGTTGAGTTCATTACAATGAACTCGCGTAACCGTTTGACGGCTTTAGTGACGGATGAAATTGATATGTTAGCGCGTTCTACCACTTTCACCGCAACGCGTGATGGCTTGAATGGTGTTGATGTCACTACACCTTGGTTCTATGACGGCCAAGCCTTGATGGTTAAAAAAGAATTGGGTGTGAACTCGATTGAAGAATTAGACGGCGCGACTATTTGTACTTACCCAGGTACGACGAGCGAGAAAAACATTAATGACTACTTTGAGTCGCGTGGTTTAAGTTATAAAGCACTCATCGTAGAGGGTAGCGCAGAATCTACAGCTGCTTATCTAGCGAATCGTTGTGATGCAGTGACCAATGATGCTTCTGCACTGGCGGCTGATCGCCAAGGTATGCCAGATCCATCAGCAAACGTCATTTTACCTGAGCGTATTTCTAAAGAGCCACTTGGTGCTTATGTCAAACAAGGCAATGATGAATGGCGTCAAGTTGTCA
Source organism: Marinomonas polaris DSM 16579 (assembly GCF_900129155.1). Classification (GTDB taxonomy): domain Bacteria; phylum Pseudomonadota; class Gammaproteobacteria; order Pseudomonadales; family Marinomonadaceae; genus Marinomonas; species Marinomonas polaris. The sequence continues at coordinate 65,043 of NZ_FQVF01000016.1, read as the reverse complement.
CTTGGACGGCGATGGCATTGATTGAAGCAGAAGAGCAGGGCATTACTCAAAGTAATGTCGATGAAAAACTAAAAAGCACAAAACCTGATGTTATGCGCTTACTTGGCACTGAAGGTAGTTTAGGTAAGAACTTTGGCTTGGATGATAAATGGGCTTACAACGCCATTAAAGCAGTAGGTAACTACGGCGAAATCTTTGACCGTAACTTAGGTAAGGATTCCGCGCTTAAGTTTGATCGCGGCTTAAATAACCTTTATACCAAAGGCGGTCTATTATACGCCTACCCGTTCCGTTAATCATAATCTTAGCCAGTTTGCCCTTAGGTAAGCTGGCTTTTCATTGTCATTAGCGTTTTAAAGCTCCACTTGTAAGCACCATCTATGGCAGTTGTTTATGCATTCTTTTTTATATAACCGAAAAGTTCGAGACACTCTGATACAGCTCGTATTTTTTGCAGTCATTTGTTTTGGGATTACCTATCTTGCCCTAAATGCTGCGACCAATATGCGCGATGCGGGTTTGACTAGCGGCTTTGATTTTCTCTTTCAGCGTGCTGGCTACGATATTAGCTATAGCTTGATTCACTATGATCCAAAAACCTCTACGCATTTAATGGCGTGGGCAGCGGGTATGGTCAATACGGTTGCGTTTGCCGTTGTGGCTATCTTGCTAACGACTGTGCTGGCTTTGTGTTTGGCGATTATGCGTTTGTCGCAGAATTTCTTATTGTCTAAAGTGTCTCTTTGCCTTGTTGAATATGTTCGTAACGTACCTATTCTGGTACATATTTCAGTTTGGTATACCTTGTCGTTGATGCTGCCGAGTGTGCGTCAGGCGTTTAATTTTGGTGATGTGTCGTTTCTTTCAAATCGCGGTTTATCCATTCCTAGCGTTGAATGGAATTACGGTCTGCTGGCATCTTTAGTCTTTGCTGTGTTATGGATTGTATTGTGCTTTTGGGTCAAAAAAAGAGTCTCTACAACTGGACGACGTATTGTCTTTGTGCTGCTGATGACCGTCGTTTTGGTGGTGTTGGCAAGCCTCGTATTTACGCCCGTTTTTAGCTTTACTTCACCTAAATTAGTTGGCTTTAACTTCAAACATGGTTGGACGCTTCCTCCTGAATTTATAATGCTTATCATCGCAGTGAGCACTTACTCTGCGGCGCATGGTTCAGAAGTCATTCGAGGCAGTATTTTGGCTATTTCAAAAGGGCAAATGGAAGCCGGTTTAGCGCTTGGCGTTAAACATAATGTGGTGATGAATAAGGTGATTATTCCACAAGCACTGCATTCTATTATTCCACCAATGACGTCTATTTATATCAACGTATTAAAAGCCGCTGCATTGGGTTCGGTGGTTGGCTTTATGGACATTATGGGCACCATGGGGGGCAGTAGTTTAAACATTACAGGCCAAGCCATTGAGTGCATCGTGATCGTGATGGTGAGTTATGGGGTTTTGAACCTGATACTGGCGGCCATTATGGGACGTTTCAACAAAGCTATGCAGTTGAAAGGACGATAAGATGAATCATCAAGCGAGCATCGAAAAAATAACCGGTAAGCCGATTGAAGCGAGAGCAAAAAAATCGATTCCTTTAAGCTTTAGCCGAGTTGTTGTGTGGATAAAACGTAACCTTTTCAACACTTGGTTAGACAGTTTAGTCACTTTGGCCATTATTGCACTCTTGTGCTTACTGTTGCCAAAAGCTTTAGATTGGCTGTTTTTCTCCGCCACCTTTAGTGGAACAAGCCGCGCGGATTGTACACCTGGCGCTGCGTGTTGGATTCCGATCCGACAATACATGGATTATTACATCTACGGACCTTTTCCTGAGTCTGAGCAATGGCGAGTGAACTCGGCATTTGCTGTGGGGCTTTTTGCCTTTCCTTTATTGTTTAGCCAACGAATCCCACAAAAATGGATCGTGGTTTATATCCTCGTTTTGCCTGTAGTGCTTTGGTTGTTGCTAAAAGGTGGCTTCATCTTTGAAGACATTTCAACCAGTGCGTTGGGTGGTCTTACGCTGACCTTCTTCTTGGGTATTATTGCCATGTGTTTATCATTGCCTGTGGCCATTCTTTTAGCCTTGGGCCGACGTTCACAGTTGCCTATCTTACGTTGGGCTTGCACCGGCTACATCGAGATTATTCGTTCTGTACCTGTGATTACCTTCTTGTTCATGGCGTCTTTAGTTTTGCAGCTTTTCTTACCAAGCGGTGTGTCTATCGACGTATTGTTCCGAGTCTTGTTCGTGCTGATTTTCGTTTCGGCTGTGTACAAAGCAGAGATCATTCGTGGTGCGATCCAAGCAGTGCCAAAAGGTCAAATTGAAGCGTCCTACGCGATGGGCTGTGGCTACTGGAAAACTATGGCGTATGTAGTTATGCCGCAAGCATTACGTAATTCAGTCCCTGCGCTAATTACTAACTTCATTGGTTTATTTAAAGAAACCACCTTGGTGATGATTCTTGGTTTATTAGAAGTTATGGGCGCGATTAATGCGACTTTTCACAACGCGGAATGGCTTGGTCTTCATGCAGAAGGTCCAATCGTTATTTCGGCGTTTTTCTTTATCGCTTGTTTTTCTATTGCACAGTACGGCGCGCATCTAGAGCGACGTATCAAACGCACAAAACATTAATTGGAATGCATTATGTCTGAACAAACAGTAGTAAAGCTGGATCAAGTTAATAAATGGTACGGTAAATATCATGCGCTGCGCGATATCGATTTAGCGGTAGCCAAAGGCGAAACTATAGTGATTTGTGGACCTTCTGGTTCAGGTAAATCCACCTTGATTCGTTGCCTTAATAATTTAGAGCAACACGACGAAGGAGGCATCACTATTTGCGATATCACCATTAGTGACAATGTTAAAGACATCGAGAAAATTCGTCGTCATACGGGGATGGTGTTTCAGCACTTTAATCTTTTTCCTCATATGACGGTGTTAGATAACTGTACTTTTGGTTTACGTCATGTGTTGGGTATGTCAGTGGTACAGGCGAATGAAGTCGCGCGTGATTTGCTTAATAAAGTGAAAATTGGAGATCAAGAGCAGAAGTATCCAGGCCAACTGTCTGGTGGTCAGCAGCAGCGTGTTGCCATCGCCAGAGCGCTAACCATGTCTCCTGACATTATGTTATTTGATGAACCAACCTCAGCACTTGATCCCGAAATGATCTCTGAAGTGTTGGAGATTATGCGTTCATTGTCAAAAGACGGCATGACGATGATTTGTGTGACTCACGAAATGGGTTTTGCCAAAGAATTCGCGGATCGAATTGTCTTTATGGAAGCGGGCAGTGTAATTGAGATATCACCGCCAGAAGAATTTTTCGTGAAGCCAAAAACAGAGCGGGCCAAAGTTTTCTTGGATCAAATTCTAGCGCATTGATTGTGTTTTTGAGCTTTAGCAATGAACTTTAAAGTTTCTTATCCAACTCGATAAGAAGTAGACCATCTCCTCCCAGGGAAAAGGTCTTTTTTGGGGCAATTCAGCTTAGTCTGTATTGCCTCTTTTTTTTGCTTAGTGATTTGTCACAGACGTGAGATATAACCTAGGTATAATGGTGGCCATCGTAACACCGTGTAATGGTTTCCAATACATCACCAAAAATACATCCACCACATTTATTTTGTGGGTTGCGAGTCGTGCCAAATAACATGATTAGGCTGAAATAAGGTACCGAGTATATCGAGGAAGTAGCATGCTAAAATTTTTTAAAATCAGAAACGGGTTGATTCAAGAAATTTCCAAAGAAGATGAGAATCTTACCACCCTTCAAAAAGAGGCGAATTGGATTGACGCCGCGGAACCTGATGACGACGATCGATTACAGCTTAAGGCGTTGTTGAGAACCGATCTTCCTGAATCTGATGATGTCGAAGAGATAGAAGCGTCCGCACGTTGTTTTGTTGACCAAGCGGGTATCCATGTCCACTCTTTGTTTTTAAATCAAACAGAAGGGCGCCATAAAACCTCAACTGTTGCCTGTATCTTGCAGCAGGACAGGCTAATCACCATTCGTGAAACAGAACTAGCAGACTTTAGATTATTACGAATGCGTGCGCGTCGGGGGCAAATTGCTGTTGATTCGCCAGCTCATCTTTTAGTCACATTACTTGAAAATAAAGTTGAGAATCATGCAGATGCTTTAGAAGATTTACACCGACAATTAGAAGAGGTAAGTCATCTAGTGCTTGAAGATAATGAGTCGGAACTGGATGTCATTATCGAAAAACTGGCGCGCTTAGAAGACAGTAACGGGAAGATTCGCCTGTGTCTGATGGACACACAGCGCAATATCTCATTTCTGTTGCGACACTTACCTAATAGACAAGATTATTCAGAAACGCTGCGTGAAGTTATGCGTGACGTTGAAACCTTGATGTCACATACGACATTCTTGTTTGATAAAATTAACTTCTTGATGGATTCGACTCAAGGTTTTATTAACATTGAACAGAACAAAATCATCAAGATTTTCTCTATTGCATCTGTAGTGTTTTTACCGCCGACATTAGTTGCCAGTATTTACGGGATGAACTTTAAAATCATGCCAGAGCTGGATTTAAGTTTTGGCTATCCTGCAGCGCTGGGGTTGATGGTATTTTCTGCGTTTGCGCCTTATTGGTATTTTAAACACCGAGGTTGGTTATAAGCCGCCTATATTTTAGTGTCTGTAAAACTGCATGATCATGCTGACCTTGGCATGATTATGCAGCCTTTCCTGTAAGTATTTATTGTTACTGCGCCTTATCAATTCTCCATATCTTTCTATTTGAACATTTATTTATTGAAAATGCGGTTGAGAATGACTATTATTTGACTGGTGTTTTTTTATTCATTGGAGAAGATTGTGGAAGATTCAGTTCAGCAGAAAATTGTCGACTTTTTGCAGGTCGGTGGGCCTGTCGTATGGATACTGATGGTATTTTCTGTCGTTGCTCTGACAATTGTCTTGTTAAAGCTATGGCAGTTTTCCTCACTTCGTGCAGAGAGCCTTAAAACAAGTAATTTAGCCTTAGATCAATGGCGCAGTGAAGAAAATGGCGAAAAAGCGCTTGAGATACTAGATGAAAAGCGTCCTATTGATGCTTTAGTGGGTTACACCATGCGTGCTTTATTAGCGACAAATACCCAAGCAGATTTGATTCGTGAAGAAGTTGAACGTCGTGCGATGAACCAGCTAAACCAGCTGCGCTCTTATCTTCGTCCTTTAGAAATTATTGCGACCTTGAGTCCGTTGTTAGGTTTGCTAGGTACGGTATTAGGTATGATCACAGCTTTCCAACAAATGGAAGGCGCGGGAAATCAAGTTGATCCGTCGGTGTTATCTGGCGGTATTTGGCAGGCATTACTGACAACGGCTGTTGGTTTGGCTGTAGCGATTCCGGTAGTGACATTGCACAGTTGGCTAGAACGTAAAGTAGAACGTATTGCTCATAATATGAACGATGCAGTTACTCAAGTATTTACCAGTAAACAGGCTAAACAATTAGTTAAAAAGGCCGACGAAGAGTTGTTACATGCCGCTTAATCTGTCCCAACCTAAACGTAAGAATGCAATCAGCTTAACACCATTGATTGATGTGGTATTTATCTTGCTGTTGTTCTTCATGTTGACTTCAAGTTTTGTGCCTTGGCGCATTGTAGATACACCTTTATCGGTGGCATCCGATGTTCAAAATCCGCCACAGGAAAAAGACAACCTTATTTTGACCTTGAAGCAAAATGATGATCAGGTTTGGGTTGACGGTCAAGCGGTTAGTTTCTCCGATCAATCTCGTTTTCAAACGCTCGTAACAGATCATAACGAGGGTGTTTTTATCATCAAAGCGGAAGATGGCGTCACGTTACAGACCTTGATGCATCTTGCAGATCGCTTAAAACTAAATGGTGCAAAAACCGTATCTATTGCGAATGCTTTTGCTATGCCGGAGACGAAATGAAAATAGGCGAAAAATACGCCGCGAGAAACGCCAGCAGCGATGACAACATGGTGCCACTGATTAACGTGGTGTTTCTGATGTTGGTGTTTTTTATGGTTGCTGGGCAAATTCAAAAAGCGGATCCGATTGCAGTGATTCCTCCTCAATCTATCAATGATAACCGTGCAGCAACCGACCCAAATATTGAAATTGTTTTGGGTGCGGATGACAGCCTTTATGTCGATGATAAATTGTTTGCGGTAGAGGATGTTCAAGCATATCTAGAGCAACAATTTACCTCAGCTCCTAATAAAGACGCTTTCTGGGTACAAATCAAAGCCGATGGTGCCATTTCACTAGAAAAGCTACGTCCGGTGTTTAATCAGGTGCGTTTAGCGGGGCTTACTAAGGTTAGCTTGGCAACACAGCTAGAGCGAGGAAACAAATGATTCCCAAGCGTCATTGGATTATTGCTGGTGGTCTGGCTATTTCTGTTCATGCTGGTGCCTTCTATGCAGTATTTTATGCTCCAACAGTAGGTAGTCAGTCTGCGGGCTCTCAGGGTATTGAGTTTGATCTTGGTATGGTTGGTGATCTTGGTGCTGCAGCACAAACCACAGCTGCTCAAGAAGAAGTGAAAGAGGTTGAAGAAACGGTAGAGGAGCCGATTGAAGAGGTTCAAGAGGAGGTTGAACCAGAAGTTGAGCCAGAGCCAGAACCTATTATTGAACCAGAACCTGTGGTTGAACCTGAAATTATTAAAGAGCCAGAACCGGTTGAAGTTAAGCAAGAATCGCCAATTGAAGTGAAAAAACCAGAGCCTAAGCCCGAACCAAAGCCTAAGCCGAAACCCAAGCCTGAGCCAGAACCAGAGCCGAAAAAAGAAGAGCCTGTAGTAAAAGCAGCTCCTAAGCAGGTTGCACCGCAATCAATGGCTAACCAGAAGGCAACAACAGGAAGTTCGAACTCAGCAACGAGTGGTGGTAATCCAGGCGCTAAGGCAAACTATTTTACACAGTTAAAATCGGTATTAGGCCAGAATAAACGTTACCCAAGAGCATCCCGTCGTCGCAATGAAGAGGGCGTTGTTTCCTTGTCTTTTGTTGCTCACGCGGATGGTTCAGTATCTGATGTGAAAATCACAGAAAGTTCAGGTCATAAACGTTTAGATGATGCGGTATTAGATATGATCAAGCGCTCGACACCTTTGCCTAAATTCTCAAAGGACATGTCGGAAACCGAGCTGCGGATTAACTTACCGGTTTCCTTTAAGTTAAGTGACCTTATGTGATGAGTTAGTCAGGTCATAGGTTTGAATGATAAAAAACGCCGTGCTTTAAATATTAAAGTGCGGCGTTTTTGCTTCAAAAAAGAACTTATTGGGCAATAAGTATCTTCGGTGTTGGGTTTTGCGGTAGCAGTAACCAAACCTTGCCAAAATGCTTTAGCTGACCTGCATGAAAGTGCGCTTCTTCGCCTATGCCTTGGTACCAGTCAATATGCCCCGGCCCTTTAATCGCACCACCTTTATCTTGTGCTAATAGCAGGCGGAACTCATGGCCGACTAAGTTGCCATAGGTGTCTAGCTTCGGAACTTGAGCCAATAGAATCGAGCCAAGCGGAATCACTTTTGGATCAACTGCAGCTGAATATAAAGGCGTTAATGGCACGTTAGCGGCACCAACTGGGCTTTGTGGACCTTCGCTAAAAAACAAATAACTCGGGTTAGTGGATAGAATTTCACGATTACGTTCTGGGTGATCACTTAGCCATTGGCGAATGCTTTGTGCTGAAATATTGGCTCGATCAATCTCACCCCTCTCAATAAGTTCTTTTCCTAAGCTGCGATAAGCATGGCCGTTTACACCGCCCCAAGATAAGAGTTTGCGCTCGCCATTCTCATACTCGACTACGCCAGAACCTTGCACGTGCAAGAAAAAATTATCGACTAAACTGGAGGTATAGGCAATTTCTAATCCCTGCCCTGCGAGAGCATTTTCAAAATCTATTTCTTCGCGAGAAGGGTATTTTCCTTCGGCATTTCTTTGTACCGGTTTGCGGTAAAGCGGATAGCGATACACTTCATCTGGTAAGTGTCGAACTGGTAAAACAGGCACATAATATCCCGTGATTTGCACGTTGCCTCTTTGGTCTTGTCCCGCCAATTGATGGGCTATTAGCTGCGGCTGTTGTGCTGGATTTTGCAGCCAGTTGTTGATTTCTTCCGCGACGATTTTCAAATCGGCAACGCTGGTTTGCGTATTTTCAAGGACGAAATCTTTATCGCCAATGCGGTTCAAGTACTTTAGTTGTTGCTGTAAACCACTTTCGAAACTCGCGTCAGGCATTGGTAAGCCCGGTGGCAGGCTTTCTTTTAAATATAGCGTCTCACGTTTCAGTGCTGTTATGTCTCGGCCATTGTTTTCGAAGTCATTGGAACTATCGATCTCGTTAACACTGCAGCTGCTAAGCAGGGTAAAAGAAATGAGGCAAAGTGGACGAATTAGGAAACGGTGATGTGTTTTAGGCGGTAAAAGGTGTCGTAAAAAAGAAGAAAAAATCATAAGCCCTGTTTCTATAAAAATGAATCGGTAAAATAATAAAAGGTCGAGTTTTGACCACAAATAAAGAGCGAGGTTCATCTTGAGTTTTTATAGAATCGAAAGCAACGATAGAAGAAGAGTTTTACACTTTGCCAACGCCTTAGAGATCAGAACATTAGGTATTCATAGGCTTGCCTGAGTCCAATGAACGCATCTTGATCGCCGCCTCTGTCTGGATGATGTTTTTGGGCCAGCTTGCGGTACTGTTGTTTTATCGTTGCTTTGGTTGGGTTGCTACTGTCGATTTGTAGGGTTTTAAGTGCAGAGTCTCGGTTACCAGGTAAACTAATGCCTTTGTAGAAGCTATTGAGAAGGCGAGAGACTTCATCCTCATCGGTTTTTTCGTATTCTTCCCAGTCTAGGTAGTAAGCGGCTAACTTTGCGCCTACGCTGTCGTTTAAACTGGTACTAGCAGACAATTGGATCTCTGATGCGCTAAGTAGATGGATTCGAAGTGCACTGATGTTTAACATCAGGTTTTCTTCTTGCCAAAGGCTACTTTGTAATTGATACAAAGCATTCATAATAAGAAAATGCTGGCGAAATAGCTGCAAGTTGGCATCGTCGGCAAGCTTGCTAAATTCTGGTAGCTGATCTTTTAACGCTTTTAGTATGTCAAACTCACTCATACCATTTGGGTGGTTTTTGAGGATCGCGAGAATCGGACCAACTAAAGGATTTTTCATATCTAGCTCGTATACTTTAGGTATTTATTACAGTGTATGTGATGAACCTAAAAACGGTCAAAGTTGAGCCGGATATTTTTTGTTAACTTGGATAGTAGAAAGACAACGTTATGTTATGGATTGTTGGTATTGTCATCGCTCTTTTATTATTTGTTGGACCAAGCGCGTGGGTAAAATTTACCTTAAAACGCTACGCCACGGATCGTGACGATTTAGCGGGAACGGGCGGCGAGCTAGCGACGCACTTGGTGAAACGATTTGAGCTGAATGACGTAAAAGTAGAAGCGGCACAAGAAGGCCAAGACCATTTCGATTTTGGGCAACATGCGGTTCGTCTGAGCCCAAGTGTTCTTAATGGCCGATCCTTAACCGCCGTCGCTGTTGCTGCTCACGAAGTAGGGCACGCCATCGCCCATGAGAAAAAACAAAAGATCTCCCATCTTAGCACGCGTTATTTGCCTTTAGCGCACATGGCGCGACGCATCACTGCAGGCTTATTGTTAGGCTGGCCAGCTATCACGCTGTTGCTGCACTTGCCTTACGCCGTGCCGCTTCACGCGCTGGTGGTTGGGTTATCTGGCCTGTTGGCCGTATTAGTGCAAGTCGCCATTCTGCCGGAGGAATGGGACGCCAGCTTTAACAAGGCACTACCCATATTGAGAGAAGGTAACTACATTCCACAGGAAGACCTACCCAAAGTGAAGAAAATCCTCACCGCCTGCGCCATGACCTACGTCGCTGCTGCGCTCATCAAAGTCCTCTTCGTTTGGCGCTGGTTTAAACGCTAACTCCTTGCTGTCCTCCGTCTCGTAGGTTTGATGAGGGAGGATTACCCTTCCATTAAGCTGTTTTATCGGATACATACGCTGGTAAAGTTGCTCCAATGCAAGCGATGCTGATAGCGAAAATACCAGCCCACTGTACAGTACTTAATTGCTCTCCAAGTATGAACCAACCAGCTATTGCACTAACCGCTGGGGAAGCGCTCATTAAGACGCCGAATATACTTTTAGGAAGGCTCTTTAGGGCATAAACATCAAGCAAGAATGGTATGGTACTCGATAAAATCGCGACAGTTAGTCCGAGTGCTAAAATTTCGGGCTTGAATAGATCAAGGCCAACCTGGGATATGCCAATAGGGACACCAAAAGATGCCGCTACCACCATTCCTATACAGACACCTCCTGCGCCTAAATGAGAGACTTTGCTAGCGTAACTAATATAAATCCCCCAACTAATCGCGGCCAAAACAGCATATAGAACACCAATAGCGTTTAGCGAGAAACTGGACTGTCCGTATGGTAATAGCATGACACCAAATAGAGCAAACATGATCCACACCACATCTGATTTTCGCTTTGTTGAAAGTAAAGAGACACTCAGCGGGCCAAGCACCTCTATCGATATCGCGATTCCAATGGGTATATGAAGAAAAGCTCTATAAATTAATATGTTCATGAGGCCAATCATTCCGCCGTACATAAGGAGGTTAGGCCAAGAAGAACGCTCAATCCTTAATGTCCATGGACGAGTTATCAAACAAAGAATCAATGCCGTAATCCCAATACGAAGTGCAGTCACACCTTCTGGGCCGACGAACGGGTAGATAGTTTTAGCAAATGCGGCTCCAACTTGAAGGGAAATAAGCGAAGCAAATGCCGCTGCCATGGATAGTTGGGGTATGGGTTGCATAGTACTGAGTAGTCCCTAATGAATGCGAAGTATCTAAGGCATAATTTACAGTAAGAGCATTGATTTTTTCGTTCAAAATCACTACGGTATTGTCAATATATTGGATGATTTAACTGTTTATGGTGGAAATTTTAGGTAATGAGTGCAAGAAAGCTAGATAGGATAGATAAACAGATTCTAAAGGAGCTCGTAGAGGACGGCAGAAAGTCTACCGTTGAAATTGCGGACAAAGTGGGACTTTCTTCAACTCCTTGTGGAAGACGTATTCATCAGTTAGAAAATGATGGCTTCATTACTAGGTACTCCGCAAACCTAAGTCCTAAAGCACTAGGGCTTAATATCTGTGTTCTTATTACCGTTAGGCTTAATAGACACACTCCTGACGGCCACGAGCAATTCATTCGTGAAATCGAAAACTACTCTGAAGTATCTGAGTACATTTTAGTTGCTGGAAACTATGATTATTTATTGCGGGTATGGGTAGAAGATACTGATGCCTTGACGAGTTTTGTGGCGAATGTGCTTCAAGGCATACCATCTGTATCAGAAACATCTACCATGCTGGTTTTAAAACAGAGTGGTGATCTGGTCAAGTTACCTTGGTAACTCTAAAGTGGGTAAGTCAGTATAAAGTGTTCATTGGAAATTTATGAAACGAATTGGATAAATCAGACTAATGCTGTTTTGAAAAGGTACTCTTCCCAGGCTTTCTTAGAAAACGCATATTTTATTTAATATTCTCTAACTCCTTTCTTTCACTAGCTTCAAGCTCTTCAATCGATTCTAAAAGTCTACTCTACTCGTATTTGCATTGCGGGTGAGCTTTAGTCAAGAAGCTATTTCTTGCATGGCGTTGTAATCTTCTAACGACATTATAATAGCTGGCGCGTGGTCATTACAAACCTTATCCATTATATCGGCTAAGTTTGCCTTGGCAGCTGTGAAGCTTATTGCATCCATGATGACTCCCAAATTTCCTGTACGTTTTTATATGTTTTAGCGTGTTGGCGAATAATAAGCAATTCAACAAAATCCATAAAGAAAATGTCACAAAAAAGGCATGAACTTCGCATAAAATCGTCTTACTATGAAAGCTGACTTTTTGGTTAGTATTTTTGATACGCAAGATGTTTGTATTAATGGAGTATTTTCATGACGTTTTTTGTTCCTAAGGGTGCGTCGATTTTCGCCTCTTCTTTGTTGTTTGCTGCGATGGCGCAGGCTTCCACCATTGACTTGCGGGTCATGGAAACCACGGATATCCACATGAATTTGGTGGATTACGATTACTACGGCGATAAGCAAAGTGATGCGGTGGGCTTGTCTCGTGTGGCGACTTTGATCAAAGCGGCGCGTGACGAAGTAACGAACTCTGTGTTGGTGGATAACGGTGACTTATTACAGGGTACGCCGTTGGGCGATTATGTTGCCAAAGGTCGAGTGCTGCGCTTTGGGGAGACGCATCCAGCGTTTAAGGCGATGAATTTGTTAGATTACGATGTGGGTAATATCGGTAACCACGAGTTTAACTATGGCTTAGATTTTTTAATGAAGAGTTTAAGTGGCGCTAATTTCCCTTACGTTAACTCCAACGTGTATGTGGACGATGGCGACAACGATGCGTCTAACGACCAGCCTTACTTCCAGCCTTATATCATTAAAGACAAAACCTTCGTCGATTCTGACGGTAAAAAACAAACGGTCAAAATAGGTTACATTGGTTTTGTGCCGCCACAAATTATGACGTGGGATAAGGACAATTTAACTCATAAAGTCATTGCCAAAGATATTATCGAAACGGCCAATAAATACATTCCAGAAATGAAAGCAAAAGGCGCGGATGTGATTATCGCGATTCCACACAGTGGCATGATGAATTCGCCTTATATGAAAGGCGAGGAAAACGCGTCTTATCATTTGGCGAAGGTTGATGGTATCGATGCGATTTTGTTTGGCCACTCTCATCGTATTTTCCCTGGCGATAAAGCCTTAGATGCTTTCGAAGGCGTGGATGGGGAGAAAGGCACGGTATTTGGTAAGCCTGCGACTATGCCCGGTTTTTGGGGGTCTCACCTTGGCGTAATTGATTTAAAACTTGAGCCAGCTGGCAATGGTTGGAAAGTCGCCGAGGGCAAAGCCGAAGTACGTGCTATTTCTCGCCGTGAAGGTCGAACTACGGTGGCTTTGGTAGAAGCCGATGCGAGTATTAATGACGCTGTAAAAACCGAGCATGAAGGTACTCTGGCCTATATGCGTCGTAAAGTGGGTGAATCCACAGCTGACATCAATAGCTTCTTTGCGCTCGTGCAAGATGATCCATCCATTCAGATCGTGAACAATGCGCAGATTTGGTATGTGGAAAATATCGTTCGTGGTACCTCTTATGAAGGTTTGCCGATATTGTCTGCCGCAGCACCGTTCAAGGCTGGTGGTCGCGGTGGCCCAGAGTATTACACCGATGTGCCAAAAGGTGACATTGCGCTGAAAAACGTCAGTGATTTGTACATCTATCCAAACGATTTAAAAGTCGTGAAGTTGACTGGTGCGCAAGTGGTTGAGTGGTTAGAAGCAGCGGCGGGGCAGTTTAATCAAATCGATGCGACGTCTGCTAAGCCACAAGAATTGGTGAATCAGTCTTTCCCAACTTATAACTTCGATGTGATCGACGGGATTTCTTATCGTATCGATGTGACACAACCTGCTCGTTACAATACGGATGGTGAAGTGGTGAATAAAGACGCGCACCGTATTACTAAGGCAATGTTTAATGGCGAACCATTAAGAGCGAAAGATGAGTTCTTGGTCGCAACCAATAATTATCGCGCTGGTGGCGGCGGGCATTTCCCAAATCTTAATGGCGAGACTATTGTGATCGATGCGCCAGATAAGAACCGTGATGTGGTAGCAAATTACTTATTGAGCCAAAAGACCATTAATCCTGCCGCTGACGGCAATTGGTCGTTCACCGGTTTTGGTAAAGCAAAAGTCTTATTTACAAGCTCGCCAAAAGCAAAAGAAGCCGCAGCTAAAAATATGACTTATCAGTCTTTAGATGAAAATGGTTTTGCTGTGTTTCAGATCAAATAGCTGAGTTGAAATAACGGCCATTGAAATAGCACAAAGCTTATAAACGAAAAAACACCTGCTAAATAACTTAGCAGGTGTTTTTTTATGAGTTTATTTGTCTTTCATTAACGCTGTTTGGTTTCAAACTCTGGGTGAATCCAAACGGGAGCGTCTAGGCTCGGCAAGGCTGCTTTGCCGAGAATCATGTCGGCGGCTTTTTCTGCCGCCATGATCGTTGGTGCATTCAAGTTGCCGTTGGTGATGGTCGGGAAAATAGACGAATCCACCACGCGTAGGCTTTCGATTCCGCGGACTTGGCATTGCTCGTTTAGCACGGCCATTGGGTCGTTGTCATCGCCCATCTTACAAGTACAAGATGGATGATAAGCACTTTCCACGTTCTCTTTTACCCATTGGTCGATTTCTTCATCGCTCTGGATATTTATACCCGGTTGAATTTCATCACCACGGTAATCGTCTAGCGCAGATTGTTGAAGCACTTCGCGAGTTAGGCGAATCGTGTCGCGCCAGTCTTGCTTGTCTTGTTCGGTCGAAATGTAGTTAAACAAGATGCGCGGTTTCGCCGCTGGATTAGCGGATTCGATCCACAATTTGCCACGACTTTCTGGCTTATTTGGGCCAACGTGTACTTGGAAACCATGACCTTCAACCGCTGCTTGACCATCGTAACGCATGGCTGCTGGCAAGAAGTGATATTGAATGTTTGGCCATTTAAGACCTGCACGAGAGCGAATAAAACCACAAGATTCAAAGTGGTTGGTCGCTCCTAGTCCGGTTTTAAACAACATCCAGCGCGTACCGATCAAACCTTTGCTGATCAAGCCAAGCTTACTGTTTAGCGTCACAGGTTGTTTGCAGTAGTACTGGAAGTAGACTTCTAGATGGTCTTGCAGGTTTTCACCGACACCAGGCAGTTCGTGAACCAGAGGAACGCCGGCTTTTTCCAAGACGTCTTTTGGACCGACACCAGACAGTTGCAACAACTGTGGTGAACCAACGGAACCTGCCGACAGAATCACTTCTTTACTAGCAGTGGCTTGTTGAGTTTGGCCGTTTTTACTGAACTCAATGCCAACCGCTTTTTTGCCATCGGCCTTTTCATTTTCAAAGAGGACTTTGTGGCTAAGCACGCCCGTTTTTACCGTTAGGTTAGGGCGCGCCATGGCACGACGTAAATAGGCGTTCGACGTTGAAGCGCGTACGCCATTTTTCACCGTCATGTGCATTGGACCAAAGCCTTCTTGGCGGTAGCCATTGTAGTCGTCGGTTTTGCCGTAGCCTGCTTGTTTACCCGCATCGATAAAGGCTTGGTAAAGCGGGTTGTAGGTCATGTCGTTGCCGTTGTTGGTCGACAATGGACCGTCGCCGCCACGGTATAAGTCCGCGCCGCCTTTCCATGTTTCGGCTTTTTTAAAGTAAGGCAGGCAAGTTTGGTAGTTCCAACCTTTGGCGCCGTTTTCTTCCCACTGGTCGAAATCACAAGCGTGACCACGCACATAAACCATGCCGTTAATAGACGATGAACCGCCTAATACTTTGCCGCGTGGACAATGCATTTCACGGCCATCAAGACCGGGCTCTTTGTCCGTGTGGAATTGCCACGCGTATTTTGTCGTGTTCATTGGGTAAGATAAGGCGGTCGGCATTTGGATAAAGACGCTTTTATCTGAGCCGCCCATTTCCAATAACAACACCTTGTGTTCGCCACTTTCTGTCAGCCGGTCTGCTAGCACACACCCTGCGGAGCCAGCACCGACGATAATGTAATCGTACGTTTCATTAGCCATGACTGTTCTCATCTATTAAGAGTTAAGCGCTTCGCTTAGTAAGGGCTTTGAATGTCGTTTAGATCAACAAAGACGCTCTTCGTTTGTGTGTAGTGGTACAAAGTTTCGATGCCGTTTTCACGACCAATACCAGACTCTTTGTAACCGCCCACAGGCATTTCAGCTGGAGAAGAACCCCATGCGTTGATCCAGCAAATACCGGCCTGCATTTGACCAATGACACGATGGGCACGAGCGAAGTCTTTGGTGAAGACGCCAGCGGCTAAGCCAAGCTTGGTATCGTTAGCGCGAGCAATCACTTCATCTTCGTCGGTGAAGCTAAGCACAGACATTACTGGACCGAAGATTTCATCACGTACCTGTGGCATGTCGTCGGTGCAATCAGTGAAAACAGTTGGAGCAACAAAGGCACCTTTGTCTAAGCCGTTTTCAGTAACTTGGTAACCGCCGCATAACAAGGTCGCACCAGCGTCTTTGGCCGCTTGAATGTAGCCCAAGACTTTCTGCATGTGGTCTTTGGAAATCAACGCGCCGACTTGCGTGTTCATGTCCATTGGATCGCCAATAATCATGGCTTCAGTACGTTGTTTTAATTCTTTGGTGAAAGCGTCCAACATGTCAGCGTGCACGAATACACGAGTACCGTTAGTGCAAACTTCGCCTTGCGTGTAGAAGTTGGCCAACATCGCCGCAGAGACAGCCTGATCTACTGGCATATCTGGGAAGATGATCATTGGTGATTTACCGCCAAGTTCCATGGTCACCTGCTTCAACGATTGCGCCGCCGCTGTCATAACTTTTTTGCCTGTTCCCACTTCACCAGTGAAAGAGACTTTGTCGATGTCTGGGTGATTGGTGATCATTTGGCCAGTGCGACCGTCGCCTTGAATGACGTTGAAAACACCATCAGGCAAGCCAGCTTGGGTGTAAATTTCCGCCAGTTTAAGCGCTGTAAGTGGTGTTTCTTCTGATGGTTTAAAGATCATCGCGTTACCCGCAGCCAGCGCAGGACCAGATTTCCACATAGCAATTTGAATAGGGTAGTTCCACGCGCCGATGCCAGCGCAAATACCAAGTGGCTCGCGACGAGTATAGAAGAAGTTGCCATTGCCAAGGTCTTGGTAATCGCCTTGGATTTTGTCGGTTAGGCCTGCGTAATATTCGATTACGTCAGCGCCCGTTTGAATGTCCACGCAAATGGCTTCTTGAAGTGGCTTGCCTGTGTCTAATACTTCAAGACGTGCAAGCTCTTCATTGTTTTCACGCAATAGCTCAGCGGCTTTTTTAAGGATGCGTCCGCGTTCAACAGGGCTCATTGCTGCCCACACTTTTTGACCTTGTTTTGCAGACTCAATAGCAGCATCTAGTTCAGCTTGTCCTGCGTGCTCTACTGTTGCAATCACTTCGCCTGTGGCTGGGTTGATTGTCTCAAAGTGTTCACCGCTGGTGGATGCATGGTAGCGGCCATGAATGTATTGCTGCTGATGTGCCATGATGTGCCTCTTTATGTCTGTTTCAATGCTCTGTTTAGAGTCATTGAGGTATTTGAGTTTTTATTAAACGCGCGTTTAATAAAAACAATTGTACATATTTTGACTATAAATTGCAGCTCGAATCCATGAATTAGTGGTTTTGGGGCAAAAAGATGACGTTATGATACGAGGAATGTTGCTGATTGAATGCGGGAGTGTTGAACGCAGAAGACCCCTCAAAGCAAGGTTGAGAGAGGCAAGCGTCTCGGCTTAAAACCTAAAAGCGAGACGCTATGATTGAAATGCTATAAACGTTACGAAGCGTTATTACAGGCTGATGACGCCGTTTGTGTCGTAGCTTATTGGGCTTGGAACGTAGGCGTCTGCCATGTCATCATTTAGCCATTCAGAGCCATCCAGAACATAACGAAATTGGTACGAGGTTTCGATACCCAAGTTAAGCGTCGACACAAAATCGCCAGACTTCTGTTTTTTCATTGGGTTGGCTGTGCAGTCCCAATTATTGAAGTCACCAACGACAGCGACGCTTTTTGCATCACCAATCGCTTCAGCAGGTAATGCGAATTTCACTTTGCATTCGGGTTTGGTTTTTAAATAGGTTTTTTCAATCATTTTTAGCTCCATGATCTAGCGATAGACAAATGTGTAAGGCTACGGCAAAAGCCCGAGGTTAGATGAAACGTGTTGTTTAAATTACTCTTTGAAAAAGCTCTTTAAAAAAGATTCTCTTTTAATAATAAAGCAAACCCTACGCCATATTTACTAACTGATTAATCCCAAAACAAAAAACGTTTTATTTTTAGTCTAGGCTTATCTTCTTCGATCCATTTTAGTATCTATCATGACACTAAATGCGCTATTTCAGGGCTTACCACATCTATACAAACTTAAGACGTAAATTCACATTTAAAGGTATTTTCATGTCCTATACTCAAACGACACCAACAAAAATAATGAGGTGTTTTATGGATATTCAAATGGTCGTTCTTATTGTGTTAAGCATAATGTTGGTCATTAAGATTGTTTATCTGGTTGTCTTTAAACGCCCAGAACAACAAGATGATGACCACGCCCATGGTCATCACTCACATAGTCATCATACTCACGGTCGTCACTATCGTGGACACCACCATGATTCGTGATAGCTAATTATGGTTGAGTGCCATCGTTGTGACCGCGGTAACGTTTGTTTTTCGCTTCTTTGACTGTATTTAGGTCTACTAGGACCAAACCGTCCACACAGTAGCCAAAGTCGGCATCGACACCAAAGTCTAAGAAGCGAACTCCGCCCGTGTCGCACAATTCACTGTACTGTTTGAACAGCGTTGGTACGCTGGCGCCAAAGTGGCTGAGCTGTTCCTTTAATATTCTAAAGTCTACTTCATAGTTATCACCGCTGAACATGGCTGAAATGATGTCAGAGTGTTCTGTATTGACTTGATAAGGCGTGAACGAACGCGCCAAATGTTCTTTGTCGGCATAGTAGAGCTTGTAAAAGGAGACAATAAAATCTTTCGCCACTTGTGGGTAGCTGTTGCTTAGACTCACAGGACCAAACATGTAGCGAATTTCAGGGTGTCTATCTAAATAGGCGCCAATTCCGTACCACAAATAATCTAAGCTGCGCTTGCCCCAATACTTAGGTTGGATAAAGCTACGTCCTAGTTCAATACCTTGTTCGAAATAAGGTTCCATATCGCAAGAGTATTGGAACAGTTCGGCGCTGTAGATACGATTTGGTGTGTCTGACTTCATGTAACGTGCAACTTCACCTATGCGATAAGCGCCAACGATTTCTAGCTCTTCTTCATCCCATAAGATCAAATGGCGATAGTATTGATCGAACTTGTCTAAATCAGAGCGTTCACCAGTGCCTTCACCCACTTTACGAAAGGCGATTTCGCGCAAACGCCCAATCTCTTTCATAGTCACCGACATTGGATCGTAATCAAACAGGTAAATTTGTTTGTTGTCTTTGGTGCTACCAAGGTGCTCGGCTATTTTGAGCTCTTGTTTGATCATCTGTCTATTTTGCGGATGTTCAACGGTCTTTTCAGTTTTAAGCAGCGGTTTTTTGCCTTTGGCGATGCGGTACAAATGGCGTTTCACCAGTTTATTTTTCTCTTTATCGCTTAAAGGCAGTTGTGCTACCTCTTGAATCGGAATGGCTTGGCCAACTTGCATGGGGATTTTACGATTGCGCTGGCGGAACATCTCGTTGGCGAGCTGCAAAGTTGATAGCGGACGATACAAAATAGAACTGGTATAAAATAGCATAGAATTACGGCCACCGATGTGAACCGGCAATAACGGACTGTTGGTTTTTTGTGCGAGTTTTAGATAGTTCTGATTCCAGTGCTGATCTTTTACGCCGCTTGGCGACATGCGAGACACTTCCCCAGCAGGGAAAATAATCACGGCTTCTTCATTATGCAAGCAGCTCATGATGGCTTTTAGCTGCTGGCGTCCGGTTTTTCCGCCGAGATTATCGACGGGAAGAACGAGCTGCTTTAAGCCGTCAAATCCCATTAATAAATCATTGGCGACGATTTTTACGTCTGGGCGAATTTCACCAATTAATCGGAGTAAAGCGAGGCCATCTAAGGCACCAAGAGGGTGGTTGGCGATGATCATCACACGTCCACTTGCGGGAATGTTTCGACGATCTATTTGACTCACTTGATAGCTAAAGTTGAAGTGATCCAGTATACGATCAATAAATTCGAAGCCAACACAGCCGTGGTTTTTTTCCAGGAATTGGTTTACTTCATTTTCGTGGAATAAGCGTTTTAACACGCTTAACGTTGGGCGAGTGATAAATGGGCTTTTGTCGAAAAACTTAGGAGATTTACTGGCAATCATTTGCTCGACTTGTATCACAGTGGCGCTCCGCTCTAATAAGTTTTTATATATCTTATTAGTGAGAGTAGAGCGTCAATATGACAGCGTCGTGACGTTTATGTGGCGAATATATGACTCGTTAATAAAAGTCTTTCGCGACTGTTTTGTTCGTCAATGCTTTGTTTAAAAATAGTAGAATAGGTTAAATCGACGGCGTGTTTGTGTTTATCGATTAACTGATAGGGGGGCTGTCTTCATCTGTTTCTTCTTCAAACTTATAAAAGAAGTTCCACAAACAATATAGCGTGATACCTGCTGCAACCATGGCCCAGATAGGTTCATTCGATACCCATTCAAGAATAGCCCATGCAACACAAAATAAAGTTACTACTACTCTACGCCATTTAGGACGGAAAAAAGCGCGATCAGATTCGGTAAGCATAATGTTCCTCTATCTATGAGGTTAAATTGTTATTTTAGGTTTTATGTATAAATAGGGAAATAATAGATAACTATTTGATTCGCCAACCTATTTGCGTTTAAAGGTAATTCTAAAACAGCGTCTATAGAGTTGGCGTACAAACGAAAATAACGAGGGATATTTACAATCAGTAAAGTATCCCTAAAGCTTATTGTGCTTTCGTTTTGCTATTTCCTAGGGAAATGTGACGTGATCCTGTTAGCTGAGATTGTCCACTAACTCCTGAATCGATTTTATCTATGAGTCCACCGCGAGCTAGAAACTCTTGCATTTGCTTTTCAATAGATTCCGAAGTCTCCGAAGCAGCCGGCTGTTTCTTCTTAGTTGCCATGATAAATAGTCCTTGTTTTTAGATTGAACAAGGACTATACCAGATTTTCACAAAATTTGCTTGTTATTGGCTAACGTCTGCAATCGTGTGGCTATCTTTAGCTGTGAGACCAATGTCACGTAGTTTTATCTACTTGAATGAGGATGGTATCGACGAATAATGGGGTTCAGTAGTCGCGTTAACCAGCCAGTAAATTCAATCGGTGCATCTAACACGGTTAAGCAGATACATTCCGCGTCTTTGGTGACGATTGGCTTATGTTTATGGCTGGCATCACGATTGATAAAATCTCCTTGGCGATAAACACCGCTTTCATCAGAAAAAGCACCTTCTAAAACTAAGGTGATTTCATCGCCAGTGTGAGTGTGAGTTGGCATGTGAGCGCCAGCTTTTACTCTGGTCAGAGCAATTTGTGCGCCGCCTTCTTCATTGTAAAGAGTAGCGATCTTAAACGACGGCGATAAGCGCATCCAATTTAGGTCATCGTAACTTTTCTTAATAAATTGGCGCAGGCTCTTAGGAATAGCGTAGTTATCCCAGTCAATCTCTGCTGGCTCTTCTTCTATCTTCAGGCTGTCTCTTTCTTGCTCAGCTTGTGCGTTTATCTTTTCGAAAAAGCTGTCTTTTAAATTGCTAAGCTGACGGCTGTCGGTTTTAGTTTGATCAAATAGGTGTGAACCAAGCATTTCCAACTTGCGGATTTGCTGTTGGCATTCATGACAACGCTCTAGATGTGTAGATACACATAAAGAATGCGCTAATGGTAATGAGCCGGCAGCGTAGTCGGTCAGTATTTCAATCGATGGATGGTAGTTAATCATCGATACTACCTCTTAACGTAAATAGTGAGTTTGTGCAAAGCAAGGCGAACTCGAGACTTTATCGTTCCGAGAGGAAGAGATAACTCTTCTGCCGCTTCTTTGTGGGTTTTGCCTTCTAAATAGACTTTGGCCAAAACCTGTTTTTGATCCGCTGGCAATTTATCTAAGCCTTGTTGAATCCGTTCCTGATCTCTTTTTTGTTGTGCGTCTTTAAATGGGTCAGCATTTTCGTCGACCACATTTTGCCAAAGATACTCAGGATCAATATCTGATTGATGGCGACTATTCTTACGCAAATAATCAATACGTGCGTTTCTTGCTAGAGTAAAAACCCAAGTGTTGAGAGACGCGGATTCAGGCTTGTAAGTATGTGCCTTATTCCAGATGCGAATCATAACTTCTTGAGCAATGTCATCGGCCATTAAATTGGCGCCAGGTTGTGCCGCCAGACAGAAAGCTCTTAATTTCGGAACATAGTGATCAAACAGGCGAACGAGCGCCGCTTGATCTCTGTGCTCAGCAATAGCAAGCATATCTGCTACGCGTTGTTCATCTGGTTCTATTTGTATTGCGCGTTCCATTTATTGCTCCAAAAGGAAGGCTGACATGTCGTTTATCAAATATACGTGCTAATTAGAAGGATGGATCACATTCGTCTTTTTTAATAGTAAAAACATTTGTACTTTTAAATAGGTAAAAAAAGAGGGTGTGAAAAATCTTACTTTTCAGACCATCTATTTTAAAAAGAGTGATCCATAATTTGCTTAAACACGTTTAATGGAAATAAATGAAAAGAATAGATTTACCGATCAATTCTTCCTATCAAGACAGCTAAGGTTAGTGATGAGCATGGCGGACTCTAATATGGATCCCAATTCTTTGTTAATAGAGCGTTTTAAGGCTTTTTATCTTGATGTAAAGCATCCAAAGCTCGACAAAATAGATGATGTATATACAGAAGATGTATTGTTTAAAGATCCTGTCCATGAATTACGTGGTGCAGAAAACTTACATGCTTATTTGTCTGAGATGTGTGTCAACGTTCACAGTGGCCGTTTTGAATACTTGGATCAAATTGTGTCCGAGAATACAGCGTACATAAAATGGAATATGCATTTTAAACATCCAAAACTAGGCAATAAAACCATTACGGTACGTGGCATTAGTCAGGTGCAATTTAACGAGCGCATCTATTTCCATGAAGATGTTTATGACCTTGGCCAGTTGATTTATGAGCACGTGCCTTTGTTGGGGGCTGTGGTGAAAGGTTTAAAAAAGCGCCTAGCGAACTAAGGAGAGTCTCATGAGTCAGGCAATGGATAGAAAAGTCGTTTGGATAACCGGAGCGAGTTCTGGTATTGGCCTTGCGTTGACCAAGTGTTATTTGGACGATGGTTGGAAAGTATTAGCCAGTGCGCGCAAGCAAGGCGAGCTAGAACCTCTACTAGACAATCACCAGCATTTAACCTTTATTCCTTTTGATATAACGGATGACAGTCAAATGGATTCCGTCCGAGACACGCTGAGTTCATATTCTGCTCATTTAGACTGTGCGGTATTAAACGCAGGTACCTGCGAGTATTTGGATATGACGGACACTGATCCAGATTGGAAAATGATGGATCGTATTATGTCGGTTAACTTTATTGGCTTGGTGAATAGTGTCGAAGTGTGTTTGCCATTGCTCAAGAAATCCTCACGTCCGCATTTGGTTGGTGTGAGTTCACAAGCCGTACAGGCTGCTTTTCCACAAGCTGAAGCCTATGGTGCAAGTAAAGCCGCTATTCGATATTTCTTATCTTCTTTGCGAATGGATCTGAAGCAATTCAATGTCGATGTCACCTGTTTATTGCCAGGTTTTGTTGATACGCCTTTGACGCAGAAAAACACTTTTTCTATGCCGTTTCTAATGTCACCGGATGATGCTGCAAAACGCATGTTCAGTGCACTAGAGTCTCGTCCATTTGAGTACGCCTTTCCAAAACGGCTAACGGCCATGTTGTGGGCAGGAAGACATTTCCCGAAATTATGGTTGTCGATGTTGGCGCCAAAAAACAAGTAACGATTTCAAATTAAAAAACACCAGTTCGGCTGGTAATAACAAAATATGTTTTAAGGGGACAATGAGTGAAAATTGCCATTATTGGATCAGGGATTTCCGGTCTAACCAGCGCTTATCTTTTACAGCAGCAACATGATGTGACGGTGTTTGAATCCGCAGAGCGGATCGGCGGCCATACTGCGACCGTGCAAGTTGAAGAAGCCGGAAGTACTCGGGCAATTGATACTGGCTTCATTGTCTTTAATGACTGGACGTATCCGAATTTTATTCGCTTGATGGATGAGTTAGGTGTGAGATCTAAAGCGACAGAAATGAGTTTTAGTGTGAGCTGTCAGCGTAGCGGATTAGAGTATGGCGGAAACAATTTAAACACCTTGTTTGCTCAGCGTCGAAACCTATTGAACTTCTCTTTTATTGGCATGTTAAAAGACATCTTACGTTTTAATAAAGAAGCCATCCTGGACCTAGAAAGCGGCCTGTTAAAAGAAGGCGTGACGCTTGGTGAATATCTAAAAGAAAAGGGCTACGGTAGCCGCTTTGCGAGCCATTATTTGATTCCTATGGGAAGCGCTATTTGGTCATCGACACTGGATGAAATGATGGAGTTTCCTTTGGTATTCTTCGTTCGCTTCTTTAAAAATCATGGTTTATTGAGCGTTAATGATCGCCCGCAATGGCGAGTAATCGAAGGAGGTTCTTCGGCGTATTTACAGCCTTTGGTAGAAAAGTTCAAAGACAGAATCCAGCTTGGGGCAGATATTACTCAAGTTCATCGCTCTGAAGATAAAGTCATCATTCACTTTGGTGATGGCTCAGCACAGATTTTTGATCAAGTGGTGTTCGCTTGTCACAGTGACGAAGCCTTGGCTTTGTTGGCAGACCCTTCCCCAGACGAGCAAGCAGTTTTGGGTGCGATTCCTTATCGAAATAACGATGTGGTACTTCATACTGACACACGACTTTTACCGAAGAAAAAATTGGCCTGGTCGAGCTGGAATTATCATTTAGGTGACGATCGAACCAAGCCTGCAACGCTTAGCTATAACATGAATATTCTGCAGCATTTTTCCAGTGACACGACTTATGTGGTGACTTTGAACCAGACCGACATGATCGCAGAAGACAAAATAGTTGGGCGTTTTCAGTATTCTCATCCTACCTTTACCTTAGAAGGCATCAAGGCTCAGGATCGTTGGTCAGATATTAATGGTGTAAACAAAACATGGTTCTGTGGTGCCTATTGGCGCAACGGTTTCCACGAAGATGGTTGTTGGAGCGGTGTTCGTGTCGCTAATGGACTTGGTATTTCATGGTAGATTTTGTTCCTAAGCACAGCACTATTTATCATGGCATGGTGCGTCATCGTCGTTTTACGCCGCGTTCCCATACCTTTCGTTATCGCGTCTTTATGATGTATTTCGATTTAGATGAATTGGATGATGTACTGGCGATGAGCCCTTGGTGGTCGATGAAGTCTTGGTCTCTCGCTCGATTTTATCGAAAGGATTACTTCGGGGATGACTCGCTGTCTATCAAACAGGCTGTATTGTCTGAAGTGAATGAGCGTTTGGGGCTGAATTTATCAGGTTCTGTGCGCATGCTTACCAATTGTCGCTACTTCGGCTTCATCATTAATCCCATTACCATTTATTACTGCTTTGATGAAAATGAGCAGCTTCAGGCTATGTTGCTTGAAGTGACGAATACGCCTTGGCGCGAGAAAATTCCTTACGTTTTAAAATGTGATCCAAGCGATCAAATGCAGCGTATTCAATTTAATAAGGCAATGCATGTGTCGCCTTTCCATCCGATGGAACATTTTTATGATTGGCGCAGCAATGTTCCGAATAAGAAGCTAGCGGTACACATGCAGAACAAAGAGTTAGAGGGCAAGCAATGTGTGTTTGACGCCACATTATCGCTGACTCAAATGACACTGACGTCAAGCTCCATGGCTAGGGTACTGTTTAGTTATCCTGTCATGACGATGCAAGTGGCATTCGGTATTTATTGGCAAGCACTTAAGCTTTGGATGAAGAAAGTACCTTTTTATTCACATCCGAATTTATCGTCTACCACTACTAAAAAAAGTAATAAGTAGTCAGTAGTAAATTAAGTAGCAAAACGCATTAGGAGACTAAAAAGTATGAACTCCGTCAGTATGGATAATCAAAAAGTGAGAAAAAATCGCACAACAACATGGTTTGATAATTTAGCCCGCAAAATGGTCTTTACTATGCTGGGTAAATTGGAAGTGGGTCATCTTACGTTGGAAGAGAGTGGTGAAACCTATTCTTTTGGTGAGGCGAAAGATAATACTCAATACATTGCTCATATTCATGTTCACGATATTCATGCTTACCGCGATGTGTTTTTAAACAGCAGTATCGGTGCTGGCGAAGCTTATATGAAAGGCTGGTGGTCGTCTTCAGATGTAGTTGGTGTTATTCGCCTGATGGTAGCTAACTTAAACCTGATTAATAAAATGGATGCTAAGCGCCCAATTTGGAGCCGTATTGGTGCCAAGATTGTTCACAAGCTAAACGCCAACACCAAGAAAGGCTCGAAAGATAATATTTCTGCTCATTATGATTTGGGTAACGATTTTTTCTCTTTGTTTTTAGATCCTACCATGATGTATTCCTCGGCGGTTTATCCTCAGATCAACTCTTCTTTAGAAGAAGCATCGGTGAATAAACTGGATCGTATTTGCCAAAAACTACAGCTTAGCGAAGATGATCATCTGTTAGAAATTGGAACGGGTTGGGGCGGCATGGCGATTCATGCAGCTAAGCATTATGGTTGCCAAGTAACCACGACGACTATTTCCAAAGAACAATACGAATTTGCCAAAACGCGGGTGGAAGCCGAAGGCTTGCAAGACAAAATCACTTTGTTACTTGAAGACTATCGAGATCTTCAAGGTCAATACGACAAACTCGTATCTATTGAAATGATCGAAGCGGTCGGCCACGAATACTACGACAGCTATTTTTCTAAGTGCAGTGCGCTCTTGAAACCACACGGTGTTATGGTGATTCAAGCCATTACCATCGCCGATCAGCGTTACGACTACGCACGCAGCTCTGTCGACTTTATTCAGCGTTACATCTTCCCTGGTGGTTGTTTGCCATCTAACCAAGTTATTGCACATAAAATTGCATCGAAAACCGATATGCAGATCGTCGGATTAGAAGATATTACTGAGCATTACGCGAAAACCCTTGCCGATTGGCGTACACGTTTTCATGCGGCACGTCGTGAAGTCACAGAGATGGGATTCGATGATGTGTTCTGCCGTATGTGGGATTTTTATCTAGCTTATTGTGAAGGAGGCTTTAAAGAACGTGCCATTAGTACTGGGCAGTTTGTTTTTGCTAAACCGGATCATCGTTTGTCGATTGGCACTAAGTAAATGGAGTAAATGGCATGAAACCTTTGATTAATGCCATTTTGTTTCAAATCGTTTGGTTTGTCTGCTTGCTTGCTGGCAACGCTTGGGCATTGGTCGCAACTCTGGTTTATCTTTTTTTGCATGATCGCTATTTTATGCAGACTCGTAGAGAATGGCGTTTGCTGTTTACCTTCCTAGCACTAGGTGTCGTCATTGATGGTACTTTATTTCATATCGAGGTGTTTTCATCGAACGTGACCTTATTCGGACAAACAAAATTGCCGCCGATTTGGCTGCTTTGTCTTTGGGTTTGTGTCGGCACCTTATTTGCTCATAGTTTGGCTTTTTTGCGCTCCCGTTATGTTTTGAGTGCTTTAATGGGTGTAGTTGGGCCAACGATGAGTTATTTTGCTGGTGCTAATTTAGCCGGTATCAGCTTGTCAGAACCAGTGTTCCTGACTCTTTTTATAGTAGCGATTATTTGGTCTTTGGTGTTACCGTTGGGTGTATGGCTTTGTGAAAAGTGGGCATTATTTCAAAAATGAGCATTGGTTAAATAGTGAGGATAGATAAGAAAATGAAGCGTTCTTTCGAGTTTTTACCGCAGCAGCGGTTTTTTATTGCTGCCTTTTGTGCCTTCTTATTTAGCTCTGTATGTTTGGCTGATACGTCTTTTTCTAAAATAGTAGGCAGTGCCTACAGTGTCGAAACGGGTGCTTTGTTATATAGAGAAACTCACGAAAAACTCGCTGATGGTACTTACAGTGTCGAATACTCAGAGCCAGATGGCCGTGTTTTTGGGCATAAAACGCTAAATTTTTCTCAGTCGATGATAACTCCAAGTTTTTCGCAGTTAAATGAGCGTAACGGTGAAAAGATTGAAGTTACCCAATCTGGCGGAAAGTTAGATGTTGTTTATCAAGAAAATAGTGCTGGCAAAGAAGAAAAGGCATCAGTGAAATTAGCGGCTGGCATGGTTGTTGATGCTGGTTTTGATGCTTTTATTAAACAATACTGGGACGCCTTAGAGGCAGGTAAAAATATGGATATTGAGTATCTAGTACCCAGTAAACAAACGACCTTCACATTTCGTTTTAGTAAAGTGACATGTGTGGAGGGGACTCAGGATGGCGCTCAGTGTTTCGCTCTTTCCCCAGTTTCTTGGTTGGTAAAACTGGCGGTCGATCCTATTGTGGTTGCTTATGATCCAGCAGATAAAAGTTTACTGCGCTTTACTGGTCGGGCAAATATCTGTGACGCACAAGGCAAGTATCAAGCAGTCGATATCCAATATCATTATATGTAGTCGATTTTCAACATTAGTTTAGAGGAAGCAATATGAAGCATTTGTGCCGATCTGTTATGGGCAAATTTACTGTTTTACTGTGTTTGTTATTGCTTACGGCATGTTCTACGTCAGACGTGTCTTTGTATGCTAAAAATGAGCCCAAGTTTGACTTACAACACTTCTTTTCCGGGTCTTTAACTGCGCACGGCATTTTGAAAAATCGCAGTGGCGAAGTGACTCGTTATTTCAATGCCACGTTAGAAGGACGCTGGAAAGCTGGTGTTGGCATATTGGTTGAAAAATTTGTATTTGATGATGGTGAAATCCAGCATA
The DNA here is from genome assembly GCF_900129155.1 of Marinomonas polaris DSM 16579. GTDB lineage: Bacteria > Pseudomonadota > Gammaproteobacteria > Pseudomonadales > Marinomonadaceae > Marinomonas > Marinomonas polaris. Next base: position 36,204 of record NZ_FQVF01000016.1, on the reverse strand, counting down.
GAACCTGGATTATGACGCCTAACGATCAGGGTGAATATTCCGCAACAGCGAACGATGTTGTTGGCTCTGGTGAGATTAAAATGTCTGGCAATGCCTTATTTATGAATTATGTTTTACAAGTCCCCTATGATGGCGATGTAATCGAAGTGAATGTTGATGATCGTATGTATATGGTAAAAGATGGTGTAGTTATTAACGAATCGATAATGAAAAAATTTGGCGTTGAAGTTGGTTACTTGTCTATCGTTATTGAAAAGGTGCCTCAGTAGTACAGATGCGTTTAATTACATTTGATCGTTCGTACAAAAATGCATAATACTATAGATGCTTTATTACCTCGTTGGATAGAGATAGTGAGCACAAGGTTTATTTTCTGTGTTATATAAAAAAGACTGCTTTAGGCAGTCTTTTTTATTGGCGCTTTTAAATATCTATGTAATGATCTGAATGTCTTTTAATAGACCTAAAAATAGTATGATTTATTTCTTTTAGACTAAGTAACAGGGAGGGCGCTTTATGTTTAAAAACATCACTGCACTAGTGCCTTCAAAGAAAAAAGTAGTCTTCCTCTATGCTTTCCTTTCCTTTTTTATTATTTTCACGGTTTTTACTCTAGGGCTTTATTTATCTTTATTGAATGATTTAGATAATCGTACAAATGTCGCCAAAAATGCTTTATCGGATCGAATGAATGCTATTTTTACTGAATTAAAACAGGTTGTTAACGATAGCAGTTTGTCTTGTGAAAAAGCTGATATTACGCGTTTAAGACGCGCCACATTTTATTCCCCTATCTTTAAAGAATTTGGCTTGTTCAATTCAGAGTTTATAGTGTATTGCTCAAATCTAGGAACTACAAATATTAAAATATATGACTCAATTGCGTCACGAATTACGCAGAGTATGGGGCGAAAAACAGTCTCTTTAGTGAATTCTAATACGTTGGGAGAATCTACATTTTTTGCTTTTTATCAGAGGGATGATGGTCTTGGTGTAAATGGATTAGCGCCGCCAGATAAGATAGCCGCCAGTGTCGATCAAATCCTTTTACCAGATTATTTTTATGAACTGACTCTCGGTAAGCAGATACTCTTTTCAAATAGCAATGACATAGATTCCAGAGTATTGGGTAATACAGAAGTATCCTTAGCTGATTGGTCGATGACATTAGCTGTGTTTTTTCCCTCAAGTTTATACTGGCGTCATTTATGGTCGCTTTTGCCATTTATTATAGTGTGCTGGGTGTTGTTGTCTTTCGTGTTCTATGTCGGGCATTTAGTGCTTGTTTATTATCGACGCTCTTTACGTCATTGCATCAAACGAGCAATTAAAAACAATACGATGGAAGTGCATTTTCAGCCGATTGTTTCACTAACAGAGGGTGGGTTTCATGAAATGGAGGCTCTTATTCGATGGAATTCATTTCGTTATGGTCAGGTCTCGCCATTAGTGATTGTAGATATGGCGGATCGGTTGGGCTTGATCGATCATCTTACTTGGATGGTGATTCGCAAAGTTGGGGACTTTTATAGAGAATATCCTGAGCAACTAAGGCACATTAAAATATCAGTGAACGTTGATAGGCATAGCCTTCTTAAAGAAGGCTTCGCGTCAGATTTGGCCGAAATCCTTGAAGAGTATCCTGAATTGAAAGGTCGGCTTGGCCTTGAAGTAACAGAAACCAGTGTATTAGACGCTGCAGAGTTGCCTTTGATGGTGAGTCGTTTTGAACATATTAAAGCACTAGGCGTTAGTTTGTCTGTAGATGATTTTGGCACTGGCTATGCAGGATTAGATTTTCTTCGCCGTTTCCCATATGACACATTGAAACTGGATCAAATTTTTATCGCTAGCTTGAAGGATGATCAGTTCACCCGTCAGATACTAACTTCAGTCACGAAACTGGCAAAAGAACTCAATATGGAGTTGATCGCCGAAGGCGTTGAACATGAAGATCAGCTTAATGCGGTTCGAGAGCTTGGTGTTGACAGGGTACAAGGTTATTACTTTTGTCGACCTCTACCAAAAGAACAAGTTATTGCTTGGTTTGAAGAAAACGCCTCTCCTTAAAAAGTCATTCACAATACAAGATTGTATTATTGTCTGGCTTCTCTTACTCTCTACCGCTTAATTTCTATGCTCAAGGTTTTTACGATATGGCAACTCTGGTTTTTCGGCTTAAATATGTTCCTGATGAGGAAGCGGACGATATTCGTCAACTATTAACCGACCATGACATTGCCTTCTACGAAACCACTGCTGGACGTTGGCAAATTTCCATGGCCGGACTGTGGGTAAAAGATAAAGAGCAAGCCATAAAAGCGAGAGAGTTAATTCTAGAAGATCAAATCGCTCGAGCTAAAACCATGCGTCCCATCACTTTTGGGCAATGGATATTGGGTTATTTACAACACACTCGTCAAAATCCTGCGGAAGCTATTTTTACTCTAATCGCTGTATTGCTTATTTTAGGTATTTCAATCATTCCATTTACGCTATGGCTATAACCGCCTAAAGCTCTGCAGATCAAACTAAGCTGCTTCACTTAGTGGTTTTGTCAGTAACGCGGCTTTACGCTGTACTCTTGCGCTTATCAGTTGCACGTTAATCGCGCTGATGACAACTATCAACATGCCAAACAAACTGAGCAAGTCTGCATGAGATGAGCTTATGCTGCCTGACCACCAACCAAAAGCCACACAGAATTCTGTCAATATGAATGCCATCACAGGCGTTAACGCGATCGAAGCGCTGACTTGAACTGTTTGCCAATAACGCATTGCTTGTGCGAAAGCACCATACGCAATGAGTGTATTAAGGCAGCAAAATGCGGCAATCCAAGCATCATCAGAAGACATTTTTAGCAGTTCGTTTGGTGATGAAAACGGCAGCATAACGACTAAAGCATAAATATAAATCGCTAGTAATATATTGGACGGTGCTAGATGTTTGAACAAAGACTTTTGCAGCAACGCATACATAGACCATGCCGCGGCAGACATCTGAACAATAGCGAAACCAACCCAGATTGAGCCTTGACTACCTTGCCCAAAAATAGGGTGGAAAAAAACCAACATCCCTAAGCCTATTCCTACAAAACATAACCATTGTTGCCAGTTAATGCTTTCTTTTAGAAAAAACAAACCGCCTAAGGCAAGAAACAGCGGTGCGATTTGGAAGCTCAATTGTGCTGAACCAGGGAGTAAAAAATTCAAGCTCCAAGCAAAGCTCGTGTAGTTAACAATCAAAAACGTTCCTGCAGCAAAAAGACGCAGCCAGTCATTTTTAGACAGGGATTTGAACTCGCCTAATTTGCCGCGTTGCCATTGCCATAAGCCCAAAATGATACCAGCCACTGAAAAGCGCAACCAAGTTAGAGTAATAGGATCGGAAAACCCTCCAGAAAGTTTGAGAGCAATGGGCAACATTCCCCAAAACAGCACAGTGACGGAGCTAAAAAAGAGGCCGTACAAAAAAGTCTGTTTTGAAGTTAGCATGGCTTTAGCCTTATTAAAGAGAAGAGAGTTAGAAATTTCATAATGGCTTTCCCCCCTTATTAAATCCAATGCATAATAGTTCTAATCATTATGCATAAATCGAGATTTGGTCATGATTCCTAGCTCGCTACAACATTTGGATCTTAAATCCCTGACTGGGCTCTTATACTTATTGGAAGAACGTAACGTTGGGCGGGCGGCCGATCGCCTCTACTTAAGTCAATCTGCAATGAGTCGATTGCTTAATCGATTACGTGACGCCTTTGATGATCCTTTGTTTATTCGTACCTCAAAAGGCATGGTACCAACGTCAAAAGCATTAGCATTAGAAGCGCCATTAAAGCTCATGTTGGAACAATTGGCAGGGTTGTGGACAGAATCTGAATTTCAGCCGCAAAGCAGTTATCGTACTTTTCGTATGCAAACCACCCATTATCAGGCTCAAGCTTATATGCCTGCGATTGCGGAGCAATTTTATCGAGAAGCACCTTTTGCCTCATTGGAAACCAGTACGCTTACTGAAACCAGTTTACTAAACCAAGCGGAGCATTCTTTAGATCTTGCCTTGTGTAGTGATTACATTCAACTTCCTAATAGCTTTGAGAAACATCTACTGGGGCGTGAAAAATTTCGCTGTGTCATGTCTGCGAATCATGCATTAGCCATGAAAGATAACATTACCTTAGATGACTATTTGGCTTACTCTCATGTATTAGTGAATTTGGGCGGTTCTAATCCTGTGATTAGTGATGCCTTACTTGGTGAGCGTGCACGTGAGCGGCATTTTGCCTTTCGTACGCCTTACATGTTGGCTGCTTTGGAAACGGTAGGCAGAACGTCACTTTTAATGAGTAACAGTGGTTTGTTGCCAGAACGGTTTCAACAGCAATTTGGTTTGGTGATCAAAGATCTACCGATGGATTTTCCTTTTATTCACTATTATTCAAGTTGGCCAAAATCGGTAGAAAATGATCCCGGTGTGATCTGGTTTAGAGACATTTGTGAGCGAGTAGTAAAAGGCTTAATTCCTTATCCAGAACCATGATATTCATGCTCTGTGAGATTTCATAGCCGTGACCTTCCAATCCAGCACATTTAGTCCAAGCTGAGGAATTCGGTTATACTCGCGTTTTGGTTTAAAACAATGGCATCACAGTGGTCCTAAAAAGCAAGAATACGAAAAGTAAACGCACCAATAAATTAGAGCTTCATCCTCGTAACCCGCATCGTGCGCGTTACGATTTTGCGCTATTAGCGGATTCTTGCCCTGAACTTTCTGGTTTTATTCAACTGAATCAATACGGTAATGAGTCAGTGGACTTTGCCAATCCCAATGCAGTGAAAACCTTAAATCGTGCCTTGCTCAATCATTTCTATGGCGTTGCCTTTTGGGATATTCCACCTGGTTACCTTTGCCCGCCTATTCCTGGTCGAGCGGATTACATTCATTATTTAGCAGATTTACTCGCCGCTAGTAATCAGGGCGTGATTCCTCGCGGAAAAGGTATAAAAGTCTTGGATGTGGGGGTTGGGGCGAACTGTGTTTATCCGATTATTGGTCATCAAGAATATGGCTGGCAGTTTATCGGTTCCGATGTGAATCCAGTTGCCGTAGCGACTTGCGACACCATTGTTAAATCTAATCCGTGCTTGAAGGGCGCAATTAATGCGCGTTTGCAAACTCAACCTGCTAAGCTTTTTGATGGTGTGTGGAAAGAAAAAGACCGCTTTGATTTGACCTTATGTAATCCGCCGTTTCATACCAGCGAATCGGCGATGATTGACGAATCTCAACGTAAATGGCGTGGGGTAAAGGGTAAAGCTGATAAAACTGAAAAGCCAGTGTTGAACTTTGGCGGCACGGCTGCAGAATTATGGTGTGATGGCGGTGAAGCGGGTTTTGTTTCGCGTATGGTAAAAGAAAGCGTGCGGTACGCTGACCGTTGCTTTTGGTTTACGTCTTTGGTGGCGCGTCAGGGGAATTTAGATGCGATTTATCGGACATTAAAAGATGTTGGTGCTCGCCAAGTGAAAACGATTGAAATGGCGCAAGGCCAGAAAATTAGTCGATTTGTTGCTTGGAGTTTCCTTGCTGACGATCAAATAGATTATTGGAAAGATAATTATTGGCAAAATTAGGGTTATTGGGAAATATGGCATAAAAACAAGATAAGCCCTATTATTCTTGATCATTGTTGTGTTTTTTGGTTTTCAGTTAAGCAGCCTAGGTCATTAGCATTAAAGAGGTTTTAAGGTGTTAAAAAGCTTTCAAGCACGACTCATTATGTTTGTCTTGGTGTTGCTTGCTCTGGTTCAGTTAGGAACTGCATTGGCGGTATTGTCGTCTTTAAAAGAAGATAATTACAAACAAGGCGTTCATTCCATCGACGTATCACGCAATGTCTTTGATTTGTTTCTCGAAGCACGCGCCGAGCAGTTAACTAAAGGGGTTGAGATCTTAACCTCTGATTTTGGTTTTAAACAGGCCGTAGCGACTCGAGAAACTGGCACGATTCGCTCTGTTTTACAAAACCATGGCGCACGTATTAATGCGGACATTTCTGTTCTCGTTTCTCCTCAAGGTGAGTTAATTACCGCTACTCAAGAGCTGAATATTAGCAATACGGTTGCAGAGCTAGTCTTTGCTGCTCGCCGTTCAGGTGGTTCATCTATTAGTACTATGATTGCGTTTGATGGTCGCGCTTATCAGTTGGTTTTAGTACCTATTAAAGCGCCTAATGTGGTGGCATGGGTGGGCATGGCTTTTCTGCTCGATCAAGCTTTGGCAGAACAAATTAAAAATGTCACAGGGTTAGACGTCAGTTTTGTTTATGAAGTTGATGATGCACATACTCTTTCCGGTGGATCGACCTTGCCACTAGAAGAAAAAGAAACGCTATTTAAGGAAATTGGCAGCATTAAAAGTATTCTCAAATCCCCAGTTTTTTCTAATGATGAAAAGTATCTATCGCTTGGTGTTGATCTTGGAGTATCAAATCAATGGGGGATTATTCATTTGCCTTATGGTCCTTGGTTGCAGAGTTACAATAACACCCGTAATCAGTTGGTATTGATTTTTACTGGGGCGCTGGCACTGGCGTTGTTATTTGGTGTTGCCCTGGCTCGTAATATGACTCAGCCAATTAGCCGCTTGGTGGATTATGCAAAGCAAATTGGCCAAGGTGGCAATAAAGAAAAAATTAGTGCGCCGGATATGGTGGGCGAATTTGGCGTTCTATCCCATACCATGAAAACAATGCAAGATTCTATTATCAACAGGGAAGACGAAATGACATATCGTGCTTCTCATGATCAGCTTACAGGCTTATTTAATCAGAGCGCGGTAGAGCAGTACTTAAGTGATGAGTTGCCAAAAGAACAAGGTGGTTTGGTACTTGTGAATATTCGTCACTTTAAAGACATCAACAATATGTTGGGATTTGATGTAGGGAGTTCACTACTTTCGAAAGTAGCTGAACGGCTTCAAAAGTGGGGACATGATGCCAATATGTTGGCTCGATTAAGCGGCGATAAATTTTTGCTGATTTTTGGCCGACCAATCACTCAGCAGGACTGTAGCAATTTAAAATGTCTGTTCAGTGAAGAGTTTGAAGTAGAAGCTGGTTCTGGTATTCGCTTGGATATTAGTATCGCAGTGCTCCCATTTGAACATGCCACCAACAGTGTAAATAGCGCCATGCGCCGTTTGGATATTGTTGCCGATGAAGCGCGTGAATCAAGCGAGTTATGCGTTTTTTATGAAGTAGGTCAGGATGAAAACCACCGTCGTCAGCTGACGATTATTCGAGACTTACCAGCTGCACTAGAAGGCGGTCAGTTATTTGTTGTTTATCAGCCTAAGATTGGTTTAGCTGGCGACGATTGCCATGAAGCAGAAGCACTAATTCGTTGGATTCACCCTGAGCTTGGTTTCCTTCCACCAGATGAGTTTATTTCTTTATTAGAACATGCTGGTAGCATTCAACAATTAACGAAATGGGTATTGAATACTGTCTTGTCTCAACTGAGCAAGTGGTGGGTTCAGGGTCATGAAGTACGTGTCGCGGTGAATTTATCGGCGCATGATCTGTTAGATGAACAGCTGCCATTTATTGTCTCTGAGGCATTGCAAGCGAATCGTTTACCGACTCGTGCGCTTGCATTAGAAGTAACAGAAAGTGCGGTAATGAAAGACCGAGTGAAAGTTATTAATGTATTGAAAGCATTACAAGAGATGGGTATTCACCTTGCCATTGATGACTTTGGCACAGGGCAATCTTCTTTGGCGTATTTGCGCGAGTTACCAGTCAATGAAGTGAAAATTGACCGAGCCTTTATTCAGTTTATTGATACCAATAAAGGCGATGAGTTTATTACTAAGGCTACCATTGAACTGTCTCATAGTTTGGGCTTTCAGGTAACAGCTGAAGGCGCAGAGAATGCTGAGGGAACGGCACTTTTAAGACAATATCATTGTGATAAAATACAGGGCTACTTTTTCTCTAAGCCGTTGGTTGCAGAAGAATTCTTCAAATGGCGTGAAGCTTTTCATAGGCGATAAGCCATAAATTATAATAAGAGACTAATTAATTTTAAACGCTATTAACGTTAGGTTTAATCCAATATGTTGCTTTTGATACGGATGACATTGCTATTCTTGTTGATTGTAGGCGTGACACTGCTGGGCATTGTGTTTTGTCTGCTGACTTTATGGTCAAAAAACCGTGTGTATTATTTAGGTCGTGTATTTGCTCAAGTTGGTCCTCTGTTTGGTTTATCGGTCGAAGGTAGAGTCGCTGAATCCTCAAAAAATATTCCTCAAGCCGTTTACGTGGCGAATCATCAAAATAATTTCGACTTGTTTACCTTAGCCGTGGTTGTTCCCAAAGGCGTGGTGACGGTTGGTAAAACTAGCTTACGTTGGATTCCTTTCTTTGGCGCTTTGTATTGGGCCAGTGGTAATTTCTTGATTAACCGAGAAAATCGTAAAAAAGCGATTGCCACCATTGATCAGATCGCCGCTAGCATGAAAAAAACTGGTTTATCTATATGGATGTTTCCTGAAGGTACACGCAGTCGCGGACGTGGCTGGTTACCCTTTAAACGAGGCGCTTTTCATGCAGCTGTTCAAGCCGGTGTTCCCGTTGTGCCCGTTGTTTGCAGTAGCACTCATGAACAAATTGATTTGAATCGTTGGAATAATGGTAAAGTGATCGTTGAGATGCTGCCACCAATAGATACAACAGGGTTACATGAAACTGATGTCATTACCCTGTTAGAATCTTGTGAGAAGCAGATGCGTGAGACACAACTGCGTTTAGATCAGGAACTTCTTAATAATCAACAAAGCTAGTCTGATCTCTTATCCGAGTTAAGTGCTTTTTCTAGTACTTTTTGTAAGCCTAATTTACTTGAATGGGAATCTTGCAAGGTTTGAGTTTCCCATTCAGGGTGTTGCTGAGCGTGTTTCCAATAAGGTTTTATCTGCTCAATTAGTTCATCGTCTTGGGCTTGATTAGCTAGCTCGTAAGCTTGTTGAGAAGCATGTCCACGTTGATGTAAATGGTGAATAGCCGTTAAACCTCGAAGACACAGCAGTGTCAGCGTGGCTTTATCAAGGCATAGATAATAGCGTTTGGTAAATTTGCTTTTTAAGGTGTCTTTGTAATGTTGGCCAGTTTTCCAAGTAGCACCTAAAATAGCGCCAATTGTCGTAGCTGTGCCCAATGTTAACCCTGCCGACATGACATCAATTCCTGCTCCAATCGCTGCACCAGTGAGTGCGCTAGTACTGGTTTCTATTCCCCATTCTTTTAACGTATCGGTATCGAATATATCTTGCTGCCAGCGGTCATTTTTAATCGCCAGTGGCGTGGCTTTTAAGTCTTCTTCTTGGAACTCATAAAGACGCAGTAATCCTGCGATATATCGACTTTCCAGTGCGCGTATCTTATCTTCGAAAGCGGAGGATTCGCTGGGCTTTGGTGGATAGCTTGAGCATTCAATGCGAGTACTGGCAGCTTTTAGTATCAACTCGGCTAATTGATTCGTAGCCATTGTACGGCGTAATTGAGCGGCTTCTTCTCGGGATGCAATAAGATGCTTGATAGCGTCGTAGTCTTCCGGCATCAGGCTCTGAATACTTTGATATAAACGTTTTTCGTCTTCAAAATAAAACGCCACCGTGTCGTATTTTATTACGGCGTGCAAATGACGTTCGGCCAAGACTTTACGCCAAGCTTCTAAGTGAGCGCTGGGGGACGCACTGAAATTCAAAATAGGAATAATCGGTTTATTGGCACTAGCCAATAACGCCAGTTCATCTAGATATTTGCCTAGTGGTGCTTGGCGAATATCTATCACGTATAAAATGATATCGGCCTTGGTTAATTGCTTAAGAATCTTCGCTTCTTGCTCAAACTCATCTTGTGCAAAGTGACTTTCACAAAATGGCTGTAGCCAGTCTGCACCTTGGTAGGAACGGAATGAATCCGAATGGCGAATCTGCCAAAGGCCAATTGAATCTTCAAACCCTGGTGTATCAGTTAAGGTGATTGCTGATTGTTGGCCGATTTTGATCTTCACACTTTTCACGTGACGAGTGGTTCCAGCTCTGTCACTCACTTCACCAAAATCATGCCTGCGCAACAAGGTACGGATCAGTGAGGTTTTACCTGTGTTCGCGTGGCCAACGACCAAAAGGGAAATCGACACGGTTTAGTCCTTTTGTTTGAGTTGTGTAAAGTGAAGGCGTGTTTCTCTGGCAAGTCGCTGCCAATCCTCAACGAATCTAGCGTTATCATCACTTGATATCACCATAAATAACGAAGGATAAGCCATGCTTACTCGGGAGAAAAAACGTCTTGTGCCACGATCTGGGCTTTGTTCGGCATTGACCAAAATATAAATAGGCTCATTACTGGAGGAGGCTAAAAAGCTATCTTGTTCTTCTCGACTGTTTAATAGGGATACTGAACGAGCGGAGCTTAAATAATCTGGTTTAGCATGACTCCATTCAAATAAAGCCCAATGTTGGGAAAGTGCGCTGTCGGCAAGAGGCTCATTATTCGTTCCGTTTGTATTCATCGCAGAAGCAGAATTTTTGTGATGATCCGCATCTAGGATATTTCGACTCTGGCTTTCCTGTTGGCGATAACGATTTTGAATGATTTTTTCTTGCGTGCTGAGTGGTTGTGTTGCTCGCTTAAAGTGATACATAGCCAAACAAATAAAAGTAAAAATCAGCCTTGGTAACACGCCGTAAATGAAAATACTCGCGAGTAGAAAATTCGCCCAATGTTGTCTTGTCGCCGCAGTTTGTGACATTAGGTCGACGCGGCTGGCGAGAATATCCAATTGATTAGGTAGAGAAATACCAAACCACTGAGGAATAATGCTTAAGGTTTGCGTCAGTTGAATAAAAGCATCGTCGCTTAATAGCGTGGTTTCCCAGACAAAGTTGACCTGATTGGTCAGTAGCAAAAGCAGAGTCATTACCCACCCCGCCAGCAAATAGCAGCCCCACGCGCCGTGGGAAATACTGCTGATTAACCATTTATTAGAATGAGCAGGGCATTGCCAATGTATGTAAGCAGAGCTCACATCTGTGTTTATATGTGAGTGCTTACTTATTTTTCGGTTAAGGAAAATCAGCAGGCTTAACAATATACCTTTGCTTTCTGTGTGTTGCTTCATAGTGGCCGTCATGGTGACGAACCAAACAACAAAATTTAGCGCATGAAATCCCAGCAATATAATGAACAACCAGAAAATATTCACTTGATTGGATTGGCCAGTTGCAAAAGCTGGTGGCACTGCCATAAAACCCAAGAACAAAGATACGAGCAGCAAACCTAAAATCGCACGATTAAAGTAGCGCTTTAGCATCGTAAACTGAGCTAAGTAGCTAATGGATTTAGGTGAGGTATCTAGTTCTTTTAAAGCACTAGGCAAATCGTTTGCGTGAGCAGACAATCGAAAATTGGTATGCGTTTCTAGCCAAGCTGCGAGGGCAAGTTTGGCACTGGGTGTTGGGAAAGTCATGTTATCGCGTTGCTCTTTTCATTTATTACTCTTTTATTCGTTGTAATGCCGAATGTTTGGAATGACATCATTATCCTCTTATTCACTTTGTTTTACTTGATGTTGTCGACAAAGGCAAAAGCCACGAGATGTTTCTTGAATATTTTTATACTTGTATTTGAAAATAGAGTCTCATCAATCAGTTAGAGATCATGTTTTGTTTTATTGCGCTAGATCAAGAGGACCGTGTTTATAAGTTATTAAGTGCAGTATAAATGTAGGTAATTGTTAATGCAGATTGATTCAGCCTGCTAAGCCACTCTACTATCACCTCATGTGCCGTAGACACGGTAATTTTTGTTAGGAGACAAAATTATGCGTTTTAATTCCATCAGGGTGAAAAGCTCTTTACCCGTTCTTGTGATGAGTATTACCTTTATTGTGGCCTTAGCTTCAATGGTGTATATCGTGAATCAGCTAAGCGGTGCTCTTAATGCACAGGCAGATTCTTATGGAAAGGCTTCAGCAGTTATTCTGAATGCGGACCGAGATCTTTATCAAGCTAAGCTTGCTGAGCAGCGTATTGTGGTTGGTGTGGGCAAGCTTGATGACGAAGAAAAGGATCGTGTTGAAAATGCTCAACAAGTAAAAGATCGTTTTAATTTATTCCGTCAGTACTTGTCTGCAGAACCTCAGATTTATAAGTCACTTGGTGACTTTGATAAAGCCTTTACTACTTGGTTAAACTCTTCCAACGCCTTTGTTGCATTAGATAAAAATGCTCCCACTTTTACAGCTGCTGAGCAAAAAGCTAATGCAGACTTTAGTGCTCTTAGAGGCATCCTCGATAAAGCGGGCGAAGCGGTAAATAACCATGCAGAAATGTCTAAAAAAACCATAATAGAAGAAGAAAAAGCGTTTGAAAAAGTTGCCATTGTTATTGTTGTTGTAGGTTTGCTTATTGCCGCTTGGTTCAGTTATAAAACACCTAAAACCTTGGCTCACCAAGTGCGTTATTTAGGACAGCGTATTCGTGAAATTTCTGAAGGCGACGGCGATTTAACTCAACGTATCGAATTTTCTACTAAAGATGAATTGGGGGATCTTGCTAATGAATTTAACGGTTTTGTCGATCGTCTCAGAGGTATTATTGGTAGTATTCATAAACAATCCGATGCGCTAGGTGAAATGACTGGTCAGCTTAATAATGTTGCAAAACAGACGTCTGGAATTACGACCGCACTAGCGAATGCTTCGGCTTCCATAGTTAGTGCAGGCCATCAAATGGATATGTCCAATCAACAAATGGCGACGGTAGCTCGTGATACCGCAGACGAAGCGAAGAATTCTAATAGTTTGACGCAAAATGGAATGGCTGCAGTAAATAAATCCCAACATGCTATTACGACGCTAGTGGCTGATATAGAAGTTGCCCTTGGCCGTTCTGGTGAGCTACAAAAGAGTTCAGAAAGTATCGCTTCTGTTTTGGAAGTGATTCGCAATATTGCAGAACAAACCAACTTGCTAGCATTGAACGCAGCGATAGAAGCAGCCCGTGCTGGCGAGCAAGGTCGTGGTTTCGCAGTGGTCGCCGATGAGGTTCGTACCTTAGCAACGCGAACTCAAGACAGTACCAATGAAATTGAAGGCATGATTGAACAGTTAAAAATTAATGTAACGGAATCCTCTAAAGCGATTCAAAACAGTCGTGACAATGCGGAGTCTACGGTTACTAACTTTGGTGAAGTAACTAAAATATTTAATGGTATACAGGCATCATTTGCAAAAGTTCAAGACATGGCTGCCCAGACAGCGCAGGCGACTCAAGAGCAATCTATTGTTTCCAATGACATCAACCGCAATATGGTGTCTTTGAAAGACCAAACGGACTCTGTTCAGTCGGTATCGGACCTTATTCAACAGCAGTCCAAAGACATTACTAAGTTGTATAAAACACTGGATCAGCAAGTCGGTAGCTTTAAAGTTTAGCTCTACCGTGTATCGTAAATCTAAACCGTTTATCGAAAGATAAGCGGTTTTTTTCGTTTAGAGTTTGAGATAAGAGCTTACGACATTCTTTTTAACGGCAATGGCGCAGCAGTTTTTACTGATCGAATAGCAAAATGGCTTTGAATGTCTTTTACATGAGGCAAAGACTGAAGGGCTTTTAGGATTCGCTCGTAATCTTGTAGATCCACCGCGACTACTTCTAAACGATAATCTGCAATGCCGGAGACAAGATGTGCGCTGATGATGTCTTCCATCTCTAAAATCGCATTCTCAAACACGATATGTTTGTCGCCAGCATGGCTCTTTAAACGGACTTCCACAAACACTGTCATGGAAAATCCTGCCTTTTGACGATCAATGCGAGCGTGATAACCCTCGATCACACCAGAGTCTTCCAATTGCTTAACGCGGCGTAAACAAGGCGAGGGCGATAAGTGGATTTCCTCCGCCAATGCCACGTTAGTAAGACGTCCATCGGATTGCAAATGGGAGAGAATATCTAGGTCTGTTTTATTCATATTGGCACACTTAGTAATTTTTAGGATTGAATTGGGTGTTATATGCTAAAAAGTAGCCTTTCTTGAGGGTAAATAGCAAGGACATGCTCGCGGATGAGAGCAGATAATAGGGCCATCGATTTCCCGCGAGGTGGTTATGCCCCAAACAGTGACACAACACACATCATCAATATCCGCTCAAGAACCACCAAAATACAAACAATACGCCACAGGTTGGGGCTTTCGCCTTGGTTTATTAGCAGCGTTCGTGAGTATCTTGATTTGGGCATCTTGGTTGGTCAGTATGCGCGCCGGTATGACTAATACTTTGACTGCTTTCGATTTGGGTATCCTGCGATTTTCTCCGCCAGCATTATTACTGTTTCCTTTCTTATGGCGCGCTAGAGCACAAGTGAAAGCCGTTTCCCCGATACTTTTGTTAGGTATTGTCTGTGGTGCAGGCTTACCTTTTTTCTACCTAAGCGCCACAGGTTTGAAATACGCTCCGGCGTCTCACGCAGGTTTATTGATTCTTGGAGCCTTTCCTTTTTTTGTGACCTTGTTGGCGGTACTTTTCTATCAAGAAAAAGTCAGCCGTGAACGCAAGATTGGCTTGAGCTTAGTCAGTATTGGCGTGCTTGTTTTACTCAGCTTGTCACTACTCACAGCGCCAGAAAATACATGGAAAGGCGATTTATTACTGCTTGCCGCTAGCTTCTTTTGGGCTGTATATACCGTGAGTTTAAGAATCGCTGGCTTACCGCCTTTGGTATCAACGGCGTTGATGGGCTTGGTGTCCTTGATTGCTCTGGCTTTATTATGGGCAACGGGACTGACCTCCAGCGGTTTAGCCGACGCCTCTTGGGATATGTTGGCAGGGCAAATTCTCGTGCAAAGCCTACTCGTCGGCCTGATGACTGGATTCTCCTACGGCTACGCTATCCAAAAACTCGGCGCAGAAAACATGGCCGCCATCGGCGCCTTCACCCCAGTACTCGCCGCGCTCATCGCCATCCCGGTACTTGGCGAACACTTAGAAGGTTACTCCATCGCCGGACTCATCTTCGTCAGCGTTGGTGTTGTCATCGCGAGTGGGATCTTTAAAAAGCGGTAGTTTGTTTTATCACCTCAGAACTGATAACCCCGCTTGCCCATGGTAAGAGGGGTTTTGTTTTTTTTATTGCGGCCTTTACATGTTCACAAAGTAATAGCTATTTATCTATAGAGTTATTGGAGTTATAAAGAAAAGCAATTGGTTTTCAGGAGTTGTCAGGGTTATTGTTATTAATCCTAAGGAAAGGAACAGCGAAAGGATTTATATGAAAAGCCGAGAGGTAATCCAAATGCTAGTCGAAGATGGATGGTACGAAGTTAGAGTAAAGGGCAGTCATGTGCAGTTTAAGCATCCTAATAAAAAAGGCACAGTGACGGTTCCTCATCCGAAGAAAGACTTACCGATTGGCACTTTTAATAGCATAAAGAAACAAGCTCAGCTCAACTAGTTCATTAGTGGCTTTAGCAGAGGTACGAATAATGAAATATCCAATTGTATTACATACCGATAACGGCGTTAGTTATGGCGTGACTGTGCCAGATGTGCCCGGCTGTTTTTCTGCTGGCGATACATTTGATGAAGCACTAGAAATGGCCGAAGAAGCGATCTTTTCTCACCTTGAACTCTTATTAGAAGACGGTGAAGACATTCCAACCGCCAGCCCAATCTCAGTCCATAAAGATAATCCAGACTACGATGGTGGCGTGTGGGCTGTGGTGAATATAGATATCACTCCACTGCTTGGTAAAAGCGAAAAAATTAACGTGACCTTACCGCATTTGCTGATTACCAAAATCGACAAAATGGTGGCCGCGAATCCAAAATACAAATCACGTTCAGGATTTTTGGCTGAAGCATCTAAGAAAGTGCTACAGTTAACCTAATCTTTTTTTGGCAAAACGAAGGATATGTAGTCATGAGTGATATTTTAAAGTCTGTTCATAAGACAGCCAAAGGTCTTAAAAAAGCGGGTGCGATTGATAAAACCACCATGCGTCAGTTTGATACCTTATGCTTAACCTCCATTCATGACTTCACACCTGAGCAAGTCAAAAAACTAAGACTTGCCAACAACCTCTCACAACCTGTTTTTGCTCAATACCTTAACGTCAGCGACAAGCTGGTTAAAAAATGGGAACAGGGTGAAAGCAAACCTAGAGGCGCTGCGCTGAAAATGCTTTCTCTTGTGGAGCGTAAGGGTATAGAAGTGATTGCTTAGTTGGCTAGCTACTTGCCCTTTTTTTTCTAAAGTTAAAGAGCAAAGAGAAGATAGGATGGGGTTGGATGCTTTTAGGTTTATATACGAAGCAAGGATATTGAATGTCACATAGGAAAACGCTGACTCAGCTCGGCTGGTTTAAAGTAGCATTTTTTGCGCCACTTGCTGTTGGCGCTATAGTCGCTGGGCTTATTGTGTTGCATGACTTCTTTTCTGTTGAGTCTATGAAAGCGTGTTGGACATCTGATTGTATTAACGATGCTATTAGTCGTTTGAAGTTACCCATTGCCATCATGGCTCTTACTTTTCCAGCCGTCGCCCTTGTTGCTTCACATCATCGGTCAGCCCAAACTGCAGCTCAAATAGAGAGAACTGATAAGCAGATAGCAGCTACAGAGTCAAAAAATGCTTTTGAAAACTGTATAAAGCATAGGGAGCTCTTTTTAAAAATGTTAAGTGAGCTGGAGCGGAAACTTGATATAAGCTGTCATCGGCAGACTCAGCTCTATAATTTGATTTTTATAAATAATAATTATGTAGAATTCTCTGCATATGCTGATCTTGATAATTTTAGAGAAAATTTTTTAGATTTTGATCAGCTTTTGTCATATAGCGATCAAATTCGAAACACTATCTGCTATATGAGAGAGGTTCTTTATAGCTCTATTTTTGTTGATATTAACCAGACAAGAAATGGGCAGCGTAATTGTGATAGTGATGAAACTATTATTAAGGTATATGAAAGGTTAATCGATGGCCTTGCAGATTTTTGTCTATCTCCTAAGGATAGGCTTGAGATTTTTGATAACGATATAATTGTAATTAAAGATGCTCGTATGTCTCTTGATATTGTCTAAAGCGTTTATATACTTAAAATCAAAAAAACCGCTTCCATTCCTGAAAGCGGCTTTCCATTCAAACCAACCATTCCTATTAAATAGAATTAAGCATCAATACGTTTGTATTTGATACGCGTTGGTGTGGCTTCGTTGCCGGTACGTTGTTTGTAGTCGGCTTCGTATTCTGCGTAGTTACCTTCGAAGAAGACAGCTTTAGAATCGCCTTCGTACGCTAGGATGTGTGTCGCGATACGGTCTAGGAACCAACGGTCATGGGAAATAACAATCGCGGCGCCTGGGAAGGCAAGTAGCGCGTCTTCCAGTGCACGTAAAGTTTCTACGTCAAGGTCGTTTGTCGGCTCATCCAGTAGCAATACGTTGCCGCCTTCTTTAAGCAATTTCGCAAGGTGTAAACGGTTACGCTCACCACCAGACAAGTGCTTAACCAATTTTTGTTGATCAGACCCTTTGAAGTTAAAGCGGCCGATGTAAGCACGAGACACAACTTTGTAATTGTTTACCGTGATCATGTCTTGGCCATCAGCGATTTCTTCGAAAACGGTTTTGTCGCCGTCGAGTTCACGCATCTGATCGACGTAAGCAAGCTGCACGGTTTCACCCAAAGTCACTGTACCTGTATCCGGTTTTTCCGTGCCAGCGATCATTTTGAACAGGGTAGATTTACCTGCACCGTTACCACCAACCACACCGACGATAGCGCCTTGCGGTACCACCATGTTGAAGTCTTCTAGTAGCACCTTGTGCTCGAAGCTTTTGCTAACGCCTTCGATTTCGATGACTTTAGAACCAAGACGAGGTCCTGGTGGAATGTACAATTCGTTGGTTTCGTTACGATCTTGGAACTCTTGTGAGTTCATCTCTTCGAATCGAGCCAAACGCGCCTTGGATTTAGACTGACGACCTTTGGCGTTTTGGCGAACCCACTCAAGCTCCGATTTAATGGCTTTTTGATGCGAGGCTTGTTGTTTTGCTTCGCCAGCAAGTCGAGCGTCTTTTTGCTCTAACCAAGAAGAGTAGTTACCTTCGTATGGAATACCGTGACCACGGTCAAGCTCTAGAATCCAGCCAGCTGCGTTATCTAGGAAGTAACGGTCGTGGGTAATCGCCACAACAGTGCCTGGGTAATCTTTCAAGAAGCGTTCTAACCAAGCAACGGATTCAGCGTCCAAATGGTTTGTTGGCTCGTCTAGAAGGATCATGTCTGGTTTGTTAAGCAATAGACGACATAGCGCAACACGGCGACGTTCACCACCAGAAAGATGTTCTACTTTCGCATCCCAGTGAGGAAGACGAAGAGCATCGGCTGCTACTTCAAGGGCGCGCTCTAGGTTGTGGCCTTCTTTGGCTTCGATCAAGGCTTCAAGTTGACCTTGTTCTTTTGCTAGCGCATCAAAGTCAGCATCAGGTTCAGCGTATTCAGCGTAAACCGCATCCAAACGCGCCATCGCTTCAATAACGTCAGTGAAGGCTTCTTCCACAATACCACGTACGTTTTTTTCTGGATCAAGATGCGGTTCTTGTTCCAAGTAGCCGATTTTGAGGCCCGGCATTGGACGTGCTTCACCATTATGCTCGGTATCAACACCCGCCATGATGCGTAGAAGAGTCGATTTACCAGAACCGTTAAGACCCAATACACCGATCTTAGCGCCAGGGAAAAATGAAAGAGAAATGTCTTTTAGAATCTCGCGTTTAGGAGGAACAACTTTCCCAACGCGGTTCATGCTGTATACAAACTGAGCCATAAATAGTCAACTTATCCTATGATTAAAGCCCCGTGCAAGACTGCCATCGTGCAAGGGTTTCGTTAAAACGCTCCATGGTTCGCCAAATACAAAGTAGGCAAATCGATGGAGAGCCGATTGAAAAATGAGTGTATTAAAGGATAGCACAGCCAAGGCTATTTCAGAATAATCAAAGCTGCGCCAGCCACAACGAAAATGGCACCAATCCACGCACCAAATGCAGGGCGTTGGCCTGTGGTAATCCACAAACCTGGTAAAATTAGCACTGGAACAACGGCTGACAAAGTGGTGACGATACCGACGTTAGCATTGCCGACCCCCCAGACTAATACGCTCATGCCGATAACCATGCCAATGGTGGCGAGGGTAGCGATGCCCATGAAATCAGCACGAGTAAGTTGACCAAATGGAATCGCGTCAGCAGGTTGTTTGTGTCGATAAAATAAGCCATAAGCCAGAACGAGAGCTAAAGCGCCAGTACCAACGCGTAATGCAGACACGGCAATCGGATCGGCACCATCAATTAAAGCTGGCTTGCTAAGCAAAGCACCACTGGCCTGACCAAGCGCTGCGCCAAGAGCAAGCAAAATCCCGATACTCAATTTGCCTTTAGTTTGTTCCCAAGCATGAAGACTGTTTTTGCGACCAAACAGAATGGCAATCACCACGCCAATTAATACCAGACCGCAGGCAAAAAGTTGATTGAAGGACAGGTTTTCACCTAAAAACAACCAACCCAATAGAATCGACATGGGCGCGTTGGTAGCAAAAAGCACCCCTGTGCGTCGAGGGCCAAGGCGATGGACTGCGGTAAACAGCATAGTGTCGCCAATGAAAATTCCTAGCAAACCAGACAGCATGACTATCTCGGCATGTTGCCACAAAGTTGCATTGAATCGCTGGGTGATTAAGCAAATCGCTAACAGAATGGAACTAGCGATAACAATACGAAAGGTATTAAAACGCATGGTGCCAAAACGTTGAATTAAGTTTGGCGCCATTAGGCTTGAAATGGTCCAACATAAGGCAGCGACCAAGCCCGATAACTCTGCGAACGGCATATAAATCCTTATAAACTCATCCATTCCCTGATGTAGAAGAATGGTAAAAGCGCACACAGTAGCTTGGTAGCTATATTATGGCGGGGTTGGTATGATTTCACCCATCAAACGATGGCCTAATCTCAGGCATTCTTACACCAAATTAGCGATATTGGAAGCACCATGCGATGCCCTTTTTGTGGAACTCAAGATACTAAAGTAGTGGATTCTCGACTGGTTTCTGAAGGCGCACAAGTTCGCCGTCGTCGTACCTGTATTCATTGTCAAGAGCGCTTCACCACCTTTGAAGTGGCTGAATTACAAATGCCTAAGCTGATCAAAAGTGATGGTAGCCGAGAAGCATTCGATGAGGACAAATTGCGCAATGGCATTATTAAAGCCATTGAGAAGCGTCCGGTCAGCATTGAAGCGGTAGAAACCGCAATCACTCGAATTAAAGAAAAAATGCAAGCCACTGGCGAGCGTGAATTGCCTTCTCGTTGGACTGGCGAAGCTGTGATGGAGGAACTGCAACGCCTTGATCAAGTGGCCTATGTTCGCTTTGCTTCCGTTTATCGAAGCTTTAAAGACATCAGTGAATTCCGCGAGGCGATAGACCGCCTAGAAAGCCACAGCGTCACCATCCCAGAATCGAAAAAAACCGCCCCAGAATCGAAGAAAGAAGACCAAGTATGACAGTTTATAACCACGAATACTGGATGGCGAAAGCCATTCAACTAGCGAAAAAAGGCCGCTATACCACTCATCCGAACCCACGTGTTGGTTGCGTATTGGTTAAGGATCAGCAAATCATCGGCCAAGGCTTTCATGTAAAAGCCGGAGAAGGTCACGCAGAAGTCAATGCATTGGCGGATGCAAAACAAGATGCGGTTGGCGCAACTGCTTACGTCACCTTGGAACCTTGCAGCCATCAAGGCAAAACTCCGCCTTGTGCAGATGCCTTGATTAAAGCGGGCGTTGCGCGCGTTGTTTACGGTATGCAAGATCCAAATCCTGAAGTGTCAGGTAATGGTTTGGTGAAAATCAAAAAAGCCGGCATTGAAATCATCGGTCCTGTGTTGGAATCTGATTGCGAAGCGCTCAACCCTGGTTTTATCAAACGCATGCGTGAAGGTCTTCCTTATGTGCGAGTGAAACTTGCCATGAGCATGGATGGCCGCACGGCAATGGAGTCTGGCGAAAGCCAATGGATTACTGATTCTGCGGCGCGTCTTGATGTGCAACGTTTACGTGCGCAAAGCGACGCCATTGTCACAGGTATTGGCTCGGTGTTGGCAGACAACCCAAGCATGACAGTTCGTATAGATAACAATGACCAAGAAGCCGATCCGAAAAGTGTGCGTCAGCCGATTCGAGTGGTAATGGACACAGCTTTGTCAATTCTTCCAGAAGCAAAAATTCTTTATCCAGCAAATCAAGCTTGGGTATTTTCAGTAGAAGAAGAGGTCGAAGCAGAACATTTAGAAGTGCTAACTAAAAAAGGCGTAACTGTACGTTTTGCACCACGTGGCGAAGATGGTCGACTCGACTTGCTGGATGCGATGGAACAACTTGCTGATGCAGGCATTAACGAAATTTTATTAGAAGCTGGCGCAGAATTGGCTGGTGGTTTTTTAGAAGCGGGTCTGATCGACGAAATAGTGGTTTACATGGCACCGAAACTATTGGGTTCCAGCGCACGTCCGTTATTTAAATTGCCTTTAGAGGCGATGGACGAAGCAGTAGAGCTGACGCTTAAATCGGTACGCCAAGTTGGGCAAGATGTGCGCTTGGTCTATATACCAAAATACCTTGATGAAGATTTTGAAGGTGATTTTGACGAATAGCCAAAAGCTGAGTCATTGCTTTCTCAGGCTTTTTTTTGAAAATCCCTGGAAATTGTTTTTTCTTGCTGATATTTCGCCAACTTTGCCGAGAAACCTAGAATAAATGTTGCTATAATCGCCGCCCAAGACAACCCGTATATTCGTACCTTTGGTCGATATGACTCAGATACTGTCCAAATGCAGTATCTAATATAGCTCTTTAACAACCAAGGGTACTTTAAAACAGACAAAAGCGTCAGCCCATAAGGCAGCGTAGTCTGGACAATTGAGGCAAAAAATGAGCGAAGTGGAAACAACAAACGACCAAACTCCAGCACCAAAACGTAAGGATAAGAAGCCTTCACGTTCGCAATTGCGCAGTGCTTCACGTCGTTTGGCATTACAAGCGGTCTATCAGTGGCAGATGAACAAAACTGCCGTTAGCGAGATAGAAACCCAATTCGTGATGGACCAAGACCGAGACATGGATTCTTGCGATAAAGTCTACTTCCGCGAATTGCTACAAGGCGTTACGGCAAGTGCTAAAAAACTGGATGCTTTGTTTGAAGAACTACTAGATCGTCCATTAAGCGAACTAGACCCAATCGAATTGGCCGTTATGCGTATTGGGGCATTTGAGTTGTCTCAACGTTTAGATGTGCCATACCGCGTTGCGATCAACGAAAGCGTAGAGCTAGCAAAAGGCTTTGGCGCGACGGAAAGCCACAAATATGTTAACGGCATTCTAGACAAACTAGCACAGCGCGTGCGCCGCGAAGAAATCGCCGCTCGCCGAGAAGCGAATAAAGTGTCGAACAAGTAATAGAACCTATTACTAATAGATACCTAAGAGCCCCGTTATTACTTGCTAATAACGGGGCTTTTTTATGTCTTCATATTCAGCCTTGGCTAAAGCCAACAAATAACGATTTGTTTCGAAACATTTCTCTTATTGATGGCTGGTTTATTCTTAACCCGCTATCATAGACGGTATCAAGGTGGTTGTTACGCTGCCTTACCCAACATTTTTAGGATCATAATGAAAAAGAACTTTGTTTTATCTCACCCAAAAAAACCATACCAACGTCTCATTGAAGAAGCGAAAAACGAAGTTAAGCAATACATCAAAGCAGAGCGTAATAAGGCATTGCCAGAAGGCGCGGACTTTTGGGGATTTAACTGTAAGTTTGGTCAAGTCGCGGACAAGGCACGAGCGATTCACGAAGGTGATATCAATGCCAATATTAGTTCTGCACAAAGCCAGCACTGGAAGTCTTTTTACCTAGAAGTAATTCCAACGCCTAAACAGCGTGCTAAGCGTTCAGAAGACGAGTAATACTGCGAGCGTTTAACTGACGATTTACGATAAACAAGGCAGATCTGCGTCAAGCGGTCTGCCTTGTTTTGTTTCTGGCTCTAGTGATTTCTTCCTGCTTTGTTTCTGACATCCCGCTGACAATACGGTATCCTCTTTGTCATTAAATTGGCTTGCCTTGATAGATAGGCGAATGCCTTTGGTTGACCTTTAATCGAGATAAGCAAGGATCTTCTGTTGAGAGAATTCGAATTGATACAAAACATCTTTCAAGCGTCTGTGATGGCAAGTACACAGGGGCGCGGGGATCTTTTGTTGGGTATTGGTGATGATTGTGCTCAGGTGCAAGTGCCGCCAGGTCAGAGTCTGGTGTTTTCAATGGATACCTTGGTCGAAGGGCGACACTTTCCGTTCGATGCAGATCCTGTGGATATTGGTTATCGTGCAGTAGCAAGCTGCGTCAGTGACTTAGCCGCGATGGGCGCGAAACCGGCGTTTTTTACCTTGGGGCTGACGATTCCTGAATCTGATCCGCAATGGTTAGCGGGTTTGGCGCAAGGTATGGCGGAACTGGCCGAGCCAATTGGTTTGGCTTTGGTTGGCGGCGATACTACTAAAGGTCCATTAACTATTACTCTGCAAGTGCATGGTTATGTGGAAGCAGACATGGCGGTAAAGCGCAATGGGGCAAAGGTTGGTGATGATATTTATGTCACAGGTTTGCTAGGCGATGCCGCTGCCGCTGTGCCGATTGTCACGGGTGAGTTACAAGTATCGAGTGAGCGCTTTGATTATTTTTATGATCGTTACTGGCGACCGCAGCCAAGGCTGATTGTCGGCATGGCGCTGAAGCGTGTAGTTCATGCCATGATGGATATTTCCGATGGCCTTGCTCAAGATATCCAGCATATACTTAAAGCGTCTGGCGTCGGGGCAAATATCGACGCGAGTCGTGTGCCGATTTCCGCTGAGTTAAGTCGCTGGCAGCCTGAATCTGCTGTGACATTGGCATTAACCGGTGGCGATGATTACGAGCTATGTTTTACCGCGCCGAAAGATCAAGCAGAAGAGATTGCCTTGATCACGCAAACGCTAAGCTTACCTTGTACCAAGGTAGGTGAGATTGTCACGGAAGGCTTTGTTATTCAGGGCTATGATGGTGAGATATCAGGCTGGCAACATTTTTAGGGGCGATGACGACGCTCACAAAGCATTTTTAACTTTTAATTTTAGGTGATGGTTTAATGGTGAATTCTGCCCCAGCGTCGGTATGGCGTAATCCGATACATTTTTTGGCGTTTGGCCTTGGTTCTGGCGCGGCACCAAAAGCGCCGGGAACCTTTGGAACATTGGCTGCGGTGCCTTTGTTTATTTGGTTTCTACAAGATTTAAGCGCGATGGCGTATCTTGCTGTGCTGGTGGTGACGTCATTGGTCGGAATTTATCTTTGTGGTAAAACCTCGAAAGACATGGGCGTGCACGATCATGCTGGTATCGTCTGGGACGAATTTGTTGGTTTCTGGATCACCATGTGGCTAGCGCCTGCGGGTTGGTTTTATATCGTGCTGGGCTTTGTGTTATTTCGCCTATTCGACATCTTGAAACCTTGGCCAATTTCTTGGGTTGATAAAAACGTCCATGGCGGCTTCGGCATCATGCTGGATGACATTTTGGCCGGCATTATGTCGTTTGTCGTCCTACAAGCTTTGGTTGAGTTTGTCTTGTAACGAATAAGTTTAGATCCCATCGATCGAATAACATTTCTTTTCGAAACTATCCCTCCCTCGTAGAAATGTTATTCGCTCAATTAGTTAAGGGCTGCGGCCCTTTTAAATGATTGTCTTAACGCGCAACCGCTTTGGGTTGATTCAACTCTTTACGTTTTCTGAGTGCTTCGTAGAAAGGTGCATAAGCTGGACGATCTATGTATTTACCATTGCCAGATTCCGCGATTAGCACATTGTCATGCCAAGCGATTTTGCCATTACAGATAGTGGTTTCTGGCACACCGTGGATTTCCATGCCTTCAAAAATGCTGTGTTCGATTTTCGAGTGATGCGTTTTCGCGGAAATCGTTTTAGTCGCGGCAGGATTCCAAATCACTAAGTCGGCGTCAGCGCCGACGCGAATACAGCCTTTGTTTGGATACATATTGAAGATTTTGGCTGTGTTGGTCGACGTTAGGGCGACAAATTCATTCATGGTGATTTTGCCTTCGTTTACGCCTTTTTCCCATAGCACCATCATGCGTTCTTCCACGCCCGCTGTACCGTTAGGAATTTGCGTGAAGTTGTCTTTGCCCATGGCTTTTTGTTCGGCACAAAAGGCGCAATGATCGGTGGCGGTGGTTTGTAATGTGCCGCCTTGAACGCCTTTCCAAAGTGCATCTTGGTGATGTTTGGGTCTAAACGGAGGGCTCATAACATGAGCCGCAGCCGTGGCCCAATCTGGATTTTGATAAACGCTTTCGTCTACGGTGAGATGACCTGCTAACACCTCGCCAAAAACAGTTTGGCCGTGGTCTTTGGCGTAGCGAATGGCATCGACGGCTTCTTCTGTGGAGACATGGACAAGATAGATTGGTGCGCCAAGCGTGTTGGCAATACTAATTGCACGGTTTGCGGCTTCGCCTTCTACAGAAGAAGGACGAGATAGCGGATGGGCTTCTGGTCCAGTCATGCCTTCAGCCATGAGTTTGTTTTGCAGGTGATAAACTAATTCACCATTTTCCGCATGAACCGTTGGGATTGCACCGAGTTCTAAGCATTTTGTGAAACTCGCAACCAGAATGTCATCGGTGGCCATGATGGCATTTTTGTAGGCCATAAAGTGTTTGAAGCTATTCACGCCATGGTCTTTTACCAATATTTTCATTTCTTCCGCGACTGTGTCATCCCACCAAGTAATCGCCACATGGAAACTGTAATTTGAATGGGCCTTTTTCGCCCAGCCGCGCCATTGATGATAAGCATCTAATAAAGACTGCTGAGGATTGGGAATCACAAAATCAATAATAGTCGTTGTGCCACCGGCGAGAGCTGCGACGGTACCGGAAGCAAAGTCATCTTTTGCTACGGTTCCCATGAAAGGCAACTGCATGTGAGTATGTGGATCTATACCGCCAGGCATGATGAGTTTGCCTGTAGCGTCAATGGTTTCAACGTTTTTTGGTAGCACGCTGATGGCACCGATTTCGACGATTTTGTTGTCCTTGCAAAGAATGTCTGCTTTGAAGGTTTCTTCGTGGGTGACTATGGTTCCACCTTTTATTAGTAGGGTCATATAGCATCCTTCTTTAAGAGAGCGCTTTGCACATCTTCAGGTGATTGAAGATGTGCAAAGGTCGACGAATTAAAAATATCGACGATGCCCGAAAGCACTGCCGACAAAACCAAATAGAATTAAGATTGCAACGCGTCAGTTTGAGTTGCAGAAGCGGTTTGCATGTTGGCAAGTACGAAGTACACGATGGCGCCGGTGAATGCACCAGTGAACCAACCGTAGTTATAGAACCAACCAAGAGCCGGCATATTGAGCGCAATTAAGGTGATAGCAACTGGTACTGCAAAGGCGATTAGTCCCGCATTGTTAAACGCTGGATAAAGGCTGTTTGGCGTATAAAGTGCGACCAAATCTAAATGCTGACGTTTGATTAAGAAGTAATCGACAATCATGATGCCAGCAATCGGGCCAAGTAGACTTGAATAACCCAGTAGCCAGTTTGAGTACATGCCTTCTACGCTGACATCCGATTCCAACAAACCTAATTTTTTGAGTAGTTCCCAACCCATTAGCAGAATGCCAATGAAGCCAGTTAGCAAAGCGCCACGAGTATGATTAATCAGTTTTGGTGCGATGTTTTGGAAATCGTTGGTTGGAGAAACCACGTTGGCTGCAGTATTCGTTGAAAGCGTGGCAATGACGATCAAGATCATTGCAACAGCAACCCAGAATGGGCTGTCGATTTTACCAATCAAAGAAATCGGATCAGAAATTGTTTCACCAACCAGCGTTGTAGATGCAGCCGTTAGCACCACACCTAATGCCGCGAAGAAAAACATGGTGATAGGTAAACCAACGATTTGACCAATAACCTGATCTTTCTGCGATTTTGCATAGCGGCTAAAATCGGGAATGTTCAATGACAAGGTTGCCCAGAAGCCCACCATAGCAGTCAGACCACCAAGAAAGTAACCCATAAAGCCAGCGTCGGCAGGGCGGCTCGCTGGTGTTGCAAGCAGCTCAGTAAAAGATACCTTGTCGCTCGCCCAAAACATCAGACCAATGGCTACGATTAATAACAATGGTGCGGATAAGGTTTCCATCCACTTGATAGATTCTGCGCCGCGGATCACCACGTACATGTTCAGAGCCCAGAAAATGAAGAAGCCAATCACTTCGCCAACGCCACCTAAACTTGCCCAACCATCGGATACGGCAGATAAGAACAAATGAATTGCCAGGCCACCAAACATGGTTTGAATACCAAACCAGCCACAGGCCACCAGAGCACGAATCAAGCAAGGGATGTTTGATCCAATCATGCCGAATGATGAACGTAATAACACAGGGAAAGGAATACCGAACTTAGTGCCGGGGTAGGCGTTTAGAGTCAGTGGAACCAGCAAAATAATGTTAGCAACGAGAATGGTAAATAGCGCTTCCATTACCGATAGCCCGAAGTAGGCGGTTAGAACACCACCCAAAGTATAAGTCGGCACACAAATAGACATACCCACCCATAACGCGGCGATATTCCATTTGCTCCAAGTGCGATCCTTAACTTTGGTTGGCGCTAAATCGTCGTTATACGCTGGACTTTGTTGGAGATCGCGATCGACCTCCAACTCATAAAACTCACCTTGTTTAACAGACTTGCTGGTCATTTTTGCCACCTCTTCTATTTGTTAATGTATTTATAGGTCTTCATTCAAGTTGAGCTGCTTTATGACTCTCAGCCCGCGTTTTTTCTTCTCTTGTATTCTTCTAATGTTCGAATTTTATTGATGCTCTTTAGCAATGCGTTCGCTGGCTTCGAGCATTGCATGTAGCAGTACATTGGCTCCGGCAGCACATTCTTCTGGTGAGCTGTATTCCGCTTCGTTGTGACTGATACCGTTCAAACAAGGCGTAAAAATCATTCCAGTTGGTACTAAATCCGCCATGTAACAGGCGTCGTGACCAGCACCAGCATAGATGTCCATGTGGCTATAACCGAGTTTTTCAGTGGCGGCTTTTACGTCGTCGGAAGCATTAAATTCCACCGGAGCGAAATACCAAAAAGGATCGACGTTGACGTCTACACCATGGTCGAGAGCGATCTCTTTGCAAAACGCCAATAGCTCTTCGTGCATGGTAAGTAATACATCAGGTTTAGGATTACGAAGATCGGCGCTGAATTTCACATTGCCAGGAATCGTGTTACGAGAGTTTGGCCAGACTTGCATAAAACCCACCGTGCCCAAGCCATTTTCATGGCGAAGTGCGATGGCATTCATTTCGGTAACAATGGCAGCAGCCGTTAACATCGCATCTTTGCGAAGGTGCATTGGCGTGGTGCCAGAATGAGAAGGGCGACCCACTACCTCAATGTTGTACCAGCGAATACCTTGGCCTAGTCGGACGATGCCGATGGCTTTTTCTTCGTCTTCAAGAATCGGCCCTTGTTCGATGTGCGCTTCGAAAAATGCGCCCATGTGTCGGCTGCCCAATTCCATCTCGCCCAAGTAACCAATACGTTCAAGTTCGTCGCCGAGACGAATACCATTGACGTCGGTTTTGTTTAATTCGGTTTCCAGATCGAAGCGGCCAACATAGGTTCCTGAGCCCTGCATCGCAGGTTGGAATCGTGATCCTTCTTCGTTGGTCCAAACGGAGAACTCCATTGCCGTGGGCGTTTCAATGTTGTTTTCATGAAGCGTACGTAATACTTCAACACCAGAAAGAACGCCAAAGACACCATCGAACTTGCCGCCAGTAGGTTGAGTATCAAGGTGGCTACCTGTTCCAACGGCGGGTAAATCATTGTTTGTGCCTGAGCGACGGGCAAAGATATTGCCGATTTTATCGACTTCAACAGTACAGCCGCAGGCTTCACACCAAGAAACAAAAAGGTCGCGGGCTTGTTTGTCTAAGTCTGTTCCTGCAAGACGGTTACAACCGCCTTTTTCAGTGCCGCCAATGTCGCCCATTTCCATTAAGGTGTCCCAAAGGCGCTGCTCGTTGATACGAAGGTCTTGCATGGCTTGCTCCTAATCCTACTTTTAATACCTTTACCAAAAGGTAAAAAATATTAATAAAAAAACATCAAAAACTTGTCTTTCAGGTCAGCAATAAGCAGGCCAAGTTTTAATCAAGTTTGCAGAGAAAGACTCGTTAGAGTCATCTGACTGTGCTATTTTAAAAGCTGTGAAAAAGATAATGTTTAATAAAAACAGCGTCTTATGAGATTGAAAAAGAATACATTTTTTATTTAAGGCAGATTGGATTTTGGTTGAGAAGAAAGCGAAACGCACAAAACAATCAATTAATAGAGAAGAATTAGAGTCACGTATATTGCGTTCTGCTGAAGTGGTATTTGCAGAAAAAGGCTACAGTGGTTCGTCGATGGAAGCGATTGCGGTAACCGCAACTATTTCCAAGCAAAATCTTATTTATTACTTTCCAAACAAAGAGTTACTCTACAAACGAGTGTTAAAAGAGATGCTCGATATATGGATAGAGAAGCTGTCTTTCCTAGAAACTCAGGGCGACACACCCGAAGCGATTATTCGTCGTTATGTGCATGAAAAAATGCAGCTTTCACGACTGTATCCGAATGGTTCTAAGGTTTTTGCTCATGAGATTATCAGCGGTGCGCCAGTCTTAAAAGAGTACCTAATTAGTCATTTAAAACCTCAATTTGATCGTGATGTTATATTAGTTAAGTCATGGATAAATAAAGGATTAGTTGACGATATAGACCCAGAGCATTTGTTCTTTACTATTTGGGCAGCGACACAAACCTACGCAGATTTTTCGGTACAAATGGAAGTGCTATTAGGCAAGCATCGTCTGGATGAAGAGGATTTTGAACGAGCGGAATTAGCAGTGACAGATTTCGTTGTGCGCGCTCTTGGTGCCAAAAAAAATAATTAAAAATAATTTCATAGATTTTTTCTTCGATCATTTCAATAAATGGTGTTTTTTATGATCAATTGAATTGTGTAAAAAAACGCCACTTTTCATCATCTTAACCTTTTGGTTAACTTATTACTTAACTAAACTTTAGGCCGCTAGCCCTTTATTAGTGCGTGTTTTGCACTAATAAAAACAATTTACTCTACGCAAAATGATTGCTATTAATTTTTATACCAAATGGTAAAAAAAGTTAATTCAACCTCATTTAATCACTAAAGCGTGGAGTGAATATGATCTCTGATTCTGAAGCCATATCTTATGAGTTTGCTACTGGGCCAGACTTGTACGCACTCTGCCAAGAAGCCGCTAAAGCGCGTGACAACGCTTGGGGCAAACAGCTTACTTATTCAAAAAAAGTCTTTATACCTTTGACTAATATGTGTCGTGATACCTGCGGTTATTGCACTTTTGTGCAATCGCCAGATTCGCCTCACGCTAACTATATGACGCCGGAGCAAGTGTTAAAAACTGCACGAGAAGGCGCGGCATTAGATTGCAAAGAAGCCCTGTTCAGTTTGGGTGAGCGTCCAGAAGAGCGTCATCAGAAAGCTCGCGATATGTTGGCCCATTTAGGTTACGACAGCACCTTAGATTATCTGCATGACCAATGCGAAAGCGTGTTAACTCGGACCAGCTTATTACCTCACGTGAATGCGGGTGCCTTGTCGTACGACGAACTGAAACGCCTAAAGCCCGTCGCCGCCAGCATGGGGATGATGCTTGAAAACGTGTCCAACGATTTACTCAAGAAAGGCCATGCACATCATGCTTGCCCAGATAAAACCCCAAAACGTCGACTCGACACCATAGAGCAAGCTGGTCGCCTTGATATCGCCTTCACCACGGGCATTCTGATTGGCATTGGTGAAAGCTGGACAGACCGAGTAAACAGCCTCATCGCCATTCGTGATCGCCATCTGGCCTATGGGCATATTCAAGAAGTCATCATTCAGAACTTTCGCGCCAAAGCAGGCACTGCGATGGCCGAATACCAAGAACCCAATTTAGACGACATGAAGCGCACCATCGCCGTTGCCCGTTTGATCTTGCCTGATGACATCAGCATACAAGCGCCACCAAATTTGGAAGTCGAATATGGCAGTTACATCAATGCGGGCATCAACGATTGGGGCGGTATTTCACCTTTGACCAAAGACTTCATTAACCCAGAACGAGCGTGGCCGCAGATCAGTAGCGTGGCACAAGCTTGTGAAGGATTGGGTTATTCGCTGGCAGAACGTCTGACCATTTATGACCGCTTTCAGCATCAGGACAATAAATATCTAACACCTAATTTAACGCAACGAGTCGCGTCGCTGGTTAGCCGTGCTGCTCAAGTGAGTGGAGGAGTTATCGCATGAATCTATTTCCTTTAACGTCAAACAATGCCCAAGTAAGTGAATCCGTTCGAACAATTTTGGATAAGTCTTTATTGGGCGAAGAGCTGAATGTCGAAGATGCCTGTGTGCTATTTGCTACACAGGGTGCAGAAGCTCAAGCCGTGTTAGACACCGCTGACAAAGTGCGTGAAAAGCGAGTTGGTAATGTCGGCACCTTTGTTATTACGCGCAATATCAATTTCACCAATGTGTGTTACATGGGCTGTCGATTTTGCAATTTCGCCAAAGAGAAAGGCGATAAAGAAGCGGAGTTTTTAACTGTTGAACAAGTCGCAGATCGAGCCGAAGAAGCTTGGAATCGCGGTGCGACAGAAGTCTGTATTCAAGGTGGATTGCATCCAGACATAGGCGCAGATTATTACCGAAACCTCATTATCGCCGTGAAAAAGCGTGTACCAGAAATTCATATTCACGCCTTTTCTCCATTTGAAATTTGGTATGGCTGCAAAAAAGGTCGCCTTGAGCCAGAAGCCTTTTTGACCGAGTTAAAAAATCTTGGTTTGGGGTCTATGCCGGGCACAGCGGCAGAGATTTTAGACACCGAAGTACGTAAACAACTGACCAAAAATAAACTCACCACAGAAGAATGGGTGCGAATTATTAAAGCTGCTCACTCTGTTGGTGTGCCGACGACTTCTACCATCATGTACGGTCATGTTGATCAGCCAATTCATTGGGCAAATCACCTCAAATTATTGCGCGATATTCAAAAAGAAACCGGCGGATTCACCGAGTTCGTTCCGCTGGGTTTTATCCATTACGAAACCCGTTTATACAACGACAACCCAGATAAGGTTCGCCCTGGCCCAACGCAAGACGAGCATTTTAAAATGCACGCCATTGCTCGCCTGATGCTGCAAGGTCATATCGATAATATTCAAGCGTCATGGGTAAAAATGGGCCCCGATGTAGCCGCTAGGATGCTGCGTTCAGGAGCCAATGATTTGGGCGGCACCTTGATGAATGAAAGTATTTCCCGCGCAGCAGGAGCCACTCATGGGCAAGAAGTGTTTCCAGAAGACATGGTCGCCAATATCCAAGCGGCGGGTTTGCATGCGGTACAGCGCAGTACCAAATATGAAGTGGTAAAGGACTATTTAGTTGAAGGAAATGGCGCCAGCTCAGCATTAACGAACCGCATTGCGATTCAAGGAGTGGCGTAATGACAGGTTTAAATATCACATTGCTAGCGGGTGGTGTTGGTGGTGCCAAAGCCGCAGAAGGCTTGGCAAAAAGCCAATACGCCAGCTCGACCAAGATCATTGGAAACATTGCTGACGATGATGAATTTCACGGTCTTTGGGTCTCGCCAGATATCGATACGCTGATTTATTCCTTAGGCGATCAAATTGACCGTCAGCAAGGTTGGGGACGCAAGAACGAAACTCATCAAGTACTGAATGAGCTGAAAGCCTTAGGGCAAGACACTTGGATGACCTTGGGCGATTTGGACTTAGCCACGCATATTTATCGAACGAATTTAAAACACCAAGGCGTCAGCGCCAGTGAGATTACCGAACGCTTGGCGAAACGTCACGGCGTCAGCGTGCCTATTTTGTTGCCGACCAACGATGTAGTGCAAACCCGAGTGAAGACGCCACAAGGTTGGTTGTCTTTCCAAGAATTCTTTGTGCGCGAGCATTGTCAGTCCGACGTGCTGGATATCGAGTATCAAGGTATCGCAAACGCCAAGCCGACTCATGAAGCCTTGGACCAGATTGCTAACAGTGACTTAATTATCATCGCGCCGAGCAATCCGATTGTTAGCATTGGCGCGATTCTCGCTGTGCCGGAAATTCAGCAAGCAGTGGAAAAAAGCGGCGCCTATGTCATTGCTGTTTCACCTTTAATTGGCGGAAAAACGGTAAAAGGCCCTGCGGATAAAATGCTCGAAAGTGCAGGGAAAAGCATCGATTCAAAAGGCATCTATGACTGTTATCGATCATTTTTGCACGGCATGGTAATTGACGATGTAGATCAGCAAGACGCCGCATGGTTGCAAGCGCAAGGTCTGGATGTACTGGTAACGCCAACTCTAATGAAAACACCTGAGGAGAAAACGGCGTTACTCACGCAAGTGGTCGAGTTCGCCATGTCTTATAAAAAGCAGAGGGCGGCCTAATGACACATCATTCTGCAACGTATTCTCCAAGCATTTATCACTTAATCGATAAGCTTTGCGTAGTGATTCCGATGAAATCGCCCAAGCGTTCCAAACAAAGATTGGTTGGCAGTTTGTCAGATGCGGCCCGTGAAAGTTTGTCCCTGACATTGTTTGAAAACACCTTGGCGTTTTTTCAGCGACATTTCCCCATGTTAGACGTGCTGGTGGTGAGTGAATCTCTTGAAGTACTTTCCCTTGCTCAATCTTATGAAGCTAACACCTTGTTTGACGATGGGGAAAAGGGTTTAAACGGCGCGTTGGATTTTGCCTGCGATTGGGTAAAAAAGTCCGGCTACGACAGCCAACTTATTGTTCCTAGTGACATTGCGGTTTTGGACCCTAAAGAAATCACTACGCTGATGACAGCGATTCATAACGCGCAAGTGGTGATTGCCGTTGCCAAAGACGGCGGCACCAATGCGCTATTAACATCGCCTCCGGATGCGATTCATTTTGAATATGGTTGTGATTCGGCGTCTGCCCATAAAACCAACGCTGCGAATAATCGACTGGTTTGTCGCAGTTTGCATCTTGCCAATCTCGCGTTGGATATCGATCAGAGTGAAGACCTTAAAGTCGCTGTGATTCGTCAACCTGAACGCTTCAAAGCATGGCGCGACAGTGTGTCGCCATTCATAAAAAAATCGCTCATTAAGGAGCGCCACTATGCCTGATTCTATGAGTATGTTCCGCTTGATGGGCTTGCCGGATTTTCAGGCGGGTGATGATTTAGCGCAAAAAATTATTGATACCTTAACTACGCAAAATCAAACCTTGGTAGCTGGCGACATCTTGGTCATTGCTCACAAAGTGGTATCAAAAAGCGAGGGTGCTTGTGCGTATTTGGAAGACATTACGCCCAGTGAAGAAGCCATCGAGTTGGCGAAAACCGTTAATAAAGACCCGCGTAAAGTCGAAGTTATTCTTTCGCAATCGACGCGCATTGTTCGAGCGATGAAACGACCTGATCAAGAAGAAGGCGTGCTGATCGCAGAACATAAAAATGGCTACATCTGCGCCAATGCGGCGGTGGATGAATCCAATGCTGACCATCCCGGTCAACTGATTTTACTCCCCGAGGACCCAGATAAAAGTGCGCGATTACTGTGCCACAAATTAGAAGCCCATTTTGGCTGTGATTTGGGCGTGGTGATCAGCGATACCTTTGGTCGACCTTGGCGATTGGGGCAAACCAACGTGGCGATTGGCTTGGCGAATGTGCCGGGCGTAATGCACATGTTGGGTGAGCTGGATGCCTTTGGACGACCTTTGAGTGTGACTGCGCCAGCCTTTGCGGATGAACTGGCAGCAGCATCTGGGTTACTGATGGAAAAAAGCGCCAAGTCGCCAGTGATTGTTTTTCGTGGCCTATCTTGGCCAAAAACAGACAGCTCAAGTCGAGATCTTATTCGAGCCCACAATGAGGATCTCTTTAGATGAAAAATCCGATGACAGAATCAATGAAAAAAATGGTGAATAAACTATGAATGACTCTACAAATAAAGTCGCCATTATTGGCGGAACAGGCCCTCAGGGCAAAGGACTTGCGCTGCGTTTGGCGCTGGCTGGCGTCAGCGTGGTACTGGGTTCTCGTGATCCTGCCAAGGCAGAAGAAACCGCTAAGGCATTGGTGACCTTGTTAGCTGAAAAAGACTGTCAGGCAGATATTACTGGTTTGTCGATGGAAGACGCGACCAAAGCTGCAGAGGATCTGGTGATTTTATCGGTTCCCTATAGTGGTCACGATGCCACCTTGACCGCATTAGCACCATTACTGGTAGGTAAAACTCTGGTCGACATCGTTGTGCCACTGGCTCCGGGTAACCCAAAGGCCGTGGTGATGCCAGCAGCTGGCTCGGTGACAGAATCGGCTCAGTTGTTATTGGGCGACGAAATCCCTGTTATTGGTGCCTTACATAATGTGTCGGCGGTGACTTTGAATGACTTATCTCGTGCTATTAACTGCGACATCTTGGTGTGCGGCAATGACCTTGAGGCTAAAAAACGCGTTATGGCGTTAATCGAAAAAATGGGTACCAAAGCTTATAACGCGGGCTTGGCAGAAAGCGCCCGTTGCGTTGAAGCGCTAACACCGATTCTGATTCGTTTGAATATTTCGAAAGAGGTGCCGTTTTCTCATGCGGGAGTTCGTATCTGCCCACCAGATGGACACTAGTTTAAGGCTACTGCGCTCAGCACATCGTAGAGAGTGCTCTAAAGCGCTTACCAATACTTTGTTAAACACAGTTTCAAATTTTTAAAAATATTAAAAGCATAATCACAAGAGGAACACATTATGGAATTTGGCATTACGTTTAAAGGCTTCGTTAGCCCAGATCGCGCGCGAAATCTTGTTCGTCAGGCGGAAGCGGCGGG
>NZ_FQVF01000017.1 GCF_900129155.1 Marinomonas polaris DSM 16579 | reverse complement strand
ATATTTAATTTTATTGAGATGTTCTACAATCCGATAAAACGTCATTCTCATACAGGCGGCGTGTCACCTGCAAAGTTCGAAGAAATGTATTTTTTAGAAGAAACTACTGTCTAGCAAACTTAGGGAAGTCCACTTATAATTAAGCAATTTTAATAGCTCGTTTAACATGATCACCTCTAATTACGTATAAAATCTTGTCAATACGCATGCGCGTTTAGACAATTACAAAAAGCTCTGATGAACGCCGTAAGTAACTGAATCAAAGTTACTTTATGAAATCACTCATAGAAACTGAAACTGGAAAAACGAGCATGCGCGTTTAGTCTTTTATCTACAGGCTATTATTTCTAGGCTATAAATCCTTATTCATTGATACTAAAAGACTTTCTTATTTACTACCAGTACAAAGCGCACACAATTTTTAATCCCCCAAACTCAAACCACTTCACTCGCCACTACGGAACACATATACCATGATTTACTGTTGCGTCATGCGGTGACTTTATCGATAAATCAGTTGCCTTTCATTTCCGGTGGGGAGTGCCTGCTAGTGACTTTGCTTTTGATGCGTTGGTATAGATTCACTTTATTTAAGGGTGATTTTTACATTCGTGGCGATTCGTCAAATATTAGACTCAGCCCCTTTTCGTAATGCTTCGATATGTCGCTTTGGCGATTGCCCAAAGAGGCGAGCATATTCGCGGCTGAAATGAGAAGGACTTTCGTAACCTACTTTGAATGCTGCACTTGAAGCATCAAGACTGTCATTTAGCATCAAGCGCTTCGCTTCGTTCAGGCGTAACCATTTCTGATACTGCAAAGGACTCATCGCTGTGTGTTCACGAAAATGATGGTACAAAGTGGTGCTACTCATTTGAACATAAGCAGCCAACTCTTCAATCTGAAAGGATTTTGCATAATGTGTTCTAAGCCAAGTTACGGCTCGTGAAATTCTGTGGGCCTGACTACCTGTCGAGGCAATCTGCCAAAGCCGACCCGCTAGATCACTATTCAACAGTCGATAATGAATCTCTCTCACAATGAGAGGAGATAACGTGGCTATGGCATCAGGCTCATCAAGTAAAGCCAATAAACGAGTAAAAGGCTCCAATAACGATGAAGTAACCGTTCCTATTGCCGAGCTTCCACTAATAGAACTTTCATAAGGAGGAGGCATGCCATTTTGCGCAATAATATCTGCCATAAGTAGCATATCTAGCTTGAGCATTAGCCCTAAGCAAGGAAGATCTGGACTGGCATCGAGCACTTGTGAACTTGCAGGCAAATCGAGTGAGTTCAATAAAAAATGCTGAGTGTCATAAATGAAGTTTTGCTCCCCGACCAACAACTGCTTAGTGCCTTGAACGACAAAAAGAACACTTGCTTCAATCGTGCAAGGACAAGGTTCCGTTATTACTTCTCGGCGAAAAAAAGATAGGTTTTCGATTAACGTAGCGCAATCTTCCTGCCCTATTGTTTTTTCTTCGATAGCCTTAGCCAAGTCTTTTTGTATGCTGCTGATATCTCTATTCATGTATTTACTTCTAGTCTTTTGAGTGCGTTGAGTCGCATTGAATATCTTCAAAATATGATCTTTCCATAATAATTAGTGCACTACCCTAGGTCACGTGAAATTCTGCCATTCAGGAGTATCAGGCAAGAATCAGGCAGGATCCTGCTAACCCCCAAATACCCAGAGCTGTAAAACTAGATGCTAATGAATGCTTTCAGAAAGACGATGTTCAATGCCTCTTTGTGATCGACAACCGTTTTGCCTAACTTACTTATCTGGAGAATGACCATGGATAAACATACTGAAATTACAAATGTTTTAACTGAAAAGGATGTTCCTGATGAGGGACGTCGCAATATGATGAAACTAACTGGCGCAGGTATGGTTGCACTAGGCGTTGCTTCTCTAACTACTGGCAAAACCTTTGCTCAGTCATCAATAAAACTAAGCGATGAATGGGATAAAAAATTCGCCAAAAGTGACAAGGTTGACCATAAAAAAATTACGTTCAAGAACCGCTATGGTATTACCCTTGCCGCTGATCTTTACCAACCCAAAAATGCGTCTGGCAAATTACCAGCCATTGTCGTTGGTGGCCCTTTCGGTGCGGTGAAAGAGCAATCTTCTGGTCTGTATGCTCAAATAATGGCAGAGCGTGGCTTCGTCACTCTTGCTTTTGATCCATCTTATACAGGTGAAAGTGGTGGTGAGCCTCGTAACATTGCTTCGCCAGACATCAATACAGAAGACTTTAGCGCTGCAGTAGACTGCATTGGTATGCAAGGCAATGTGGATCGTGAACGTATAGGAATGATAGGCATCTGTGGTTGGGGTGGAATGGCATTAAATGCCGTTGCTGTCGATAAACGCGTCAAAGCAGTTGTAGCAAGCACTATGTATGATATGACTCGAGTCATGTCAAAAGGCTATAACGACAGCGTCACCCTAGAACAGCGTACACAAGGACTGAAACAATTAAGCCAACAACGTTGGGAAGATGCAGGTAAAGCAGCTCCAGCTTACCAAGCACCCTACAACGTATTAAAAGGTGGCGAGCCGCAATTCATGCTCGATTATCATGATTACTACATGACACCTCGTGGCTATCACCCACGTGCGGTGAATTCTGGTAACGCTTGGTCACAGACGACGCCATTATCTTTTATGAATATGCCGTTACTAACCTATATCTCTGAGATTTCCCCTCGTCCGGTTTTGTTCATCCATGGCGAAAAAGCACATTCGCTTTATATGGGCAAAACAGCCTATGAAAATGCGGCTGAACCAAAAGAGATGATGATCATTCCTGGGGCAAGCCATGTTGATTTATATGATCAAGTGGATGTCATCCCATTCGACAAGCTAACAAGCTTCTTTAAGCAACACCTAGCCTAATCGGCATCAAAATAGTTGAAGTAACTTCTGCACCATGCGGCTCTTTGAGCTCGCGTGGTGCTTTTTTGTAAAAACCGAGGCGTAACAAAAAACTATGGCACTCACCACATCTGATATTCATGATGGAACATCAACAGACAAGACTGATAACACGGCTCATTGGAGTGGCGTTTTTGCCATGTCTCTATGCGTATTCACGCTGATAGCGTCCGAATTTATGCCTGTTAGTCTGCTAACACCCATTGCCAGCGACTTACAAATTACGGAAGGAATGGCTGGCCAAGGTATTGCGATTTCTGGCGCCTTTGCCGTACTAACCAGCCTTTTACTGCCTATGCTAATTGGCACTATGGACCGCAAAAAGTTAATGCTGATGCTAACAGTCTTGATGGGGATCTCTGGAAGCATTGTCGCGCTAGCGCCAAATTATCCGACCTATATGCTTGGTCGTGCGCTCATCGGTGTAGTCATCGGTGGATTTTGGTCGATGTCCGCCGCCATGGCGATTCGATTAGTTCCATCTAATAAAGTACCTAAAGCTCTGGCCATTTTTAATGGTGGCAATGCACTGGCAACAGTAATTGCCGCACCATTGGGGAGTTATTTGGGCTCTATAGTAGGATGGCGAGGCGCATTTTTAGCTATCATTCCCATCGCACTGATCACCTTAATCTGGCAGTGGATGGCATTACCTTCTATGAAAGGGAAAGCAAGTACACCGGGTTCCGGCAATATTCTCAAGGCACTAAAAAGCCGCGCGGTTGCCTATGGTATGGCTGGATGTGGTGCTTTTTTTATGGGTCAGTTTGCCCTCTTCACTTATCTACGCCCTTTCCTTGAAACCGTCACACAAACCAGCGTATCAACACTATCGCTTCTATTACTCACTATTGGATTTTCAGGGTTTATCGGTACGTTAATCATCAGCTCAATACTAAAACGTACTTTATATGGTCTGCTTATTGGCATTCCCGTTTTTATGGCAGCAATTGCTGTAATGCTGATTCCTGCTGGAAGCGATGTTGCACCTGTCGCTTTACTACTGGCAATGTGGGGGCTAGTCGCAACTGCTGCACCTGTCGCTTGGTGGACTTGGCTGGCGAAAGCAATGCCACATAACGCAGAAGCTGGCGGCGGTCTGATGGTTGCAGTGGTTCAATTATCCATTGCATTGGGTTCGACAATAGGCGGCATACTCTTCGACGCAGACGGCTACCAAAGCACCTTTATTGCCAGTGCTGCTGTCTTACTCATTAGCGCCTTTCTGACGTTTCACGCATCTCGCATGCCAATACAGTAACGTACCTATCTATATACAAAAATAAAATAATGAGGACCCTATTATGAATAAATCCTTTCAAACCTATTCGGATAAAGCAAACATTTCAATCTTAATTGCGGGCCGTCAGCATGTAAGAATTCTGAAGCGAGTTGGCCTTTCATTGCTGCTTTTACTGACGATCGGTAAAGGCTATACAGCGCAGTCAACAACAAAACCTGTCACTGCTCAACCAGCATCCATAAACTTGGAAGAATCACAGATGTGGATAACCATTGGAGAACATCGTTTCGCAGCGACCTTAGCCGACACTGATGCGGCACGTGAATTTGCGGCTATGTTACCGCTAACCCTAGACATGGATGATCTGAACAGTAACGAGAAGGAAGCCGATTTACCAAAAGCACTGTCAACTGATACCTATCGACCTGGCACAATTAATAACGGGGATCTAATGTTATGGGGATCGCGCACTATGGTTGTCTTCTATAAAACGTTTAATACTTCATACTCATACACACGTATTGGGCATATAGAAGAGGCTACCAATCTACCACAAGAATTGGGGCGGAGAAATGTACAGATAACATTTTCCAAAGAGTAACGTCTAATGATTATTAGATGTTACTCCAATAAATCTACGCTTATCGATCAACGAAAAACCGGCTAAAAAGGTAAAAAAAGAGCCTCAACAGAGGCTCTTAGTATAATAAGTTGCGCGACAGCAATACCCTGTCAGAACTAAAAAATACTTATCGACAGTTCTTTAATAATCAATCGTCGTTTGAGTCATCCCAGAAGTCATCATCGCTATCACTTGGGTCACCATAATATGGTTCATCATCACCTTCGTCGTATTCATCATATTCGCTGTATTCATCACTAAGAGAATAATGGCTAGCCATGGCTGACTCTGAGATAAAAATAGTACTTGGTAGTGTTATGGTTTGTGTAGTTTGTAGATACATCAGACAGCCCTCCATTCTCAGGCTAATCAAGCAGGAATACTAAGCTTAGCAGGGAATATCTGATTTGGTAAAAGCAAATAATCTGAATTAATATTTCTATAATCTATAGTGATTATTTTAAAATTGATGCCCTCTCAAAGGTCTTAAGAAGGCTTGGGGGAAGGCTTGTTATGGGAGTCTACGGTGTGAAAGACAAGGCATTTTTTGTCTACAATTACTTAATGTCGTCTTTGTCATATTAAAAACGAAATACCCAGGCTCTTCTTCTAAAGAGGCTAGACGTTCGCCGAATGGAGAGTACAGAACACTGTGACCATAGGTTTGTCTAGTTTCATTATGCCAACCACATTGACCAACGCCAAGAACGTAACACTGATTCTCGATCGCTCGTGCGGCCAAAAGAATATCCCAGTGTGCTTTTCCAGTTACATAAGTAAATGCTGCTGGTACTAACAATACTTCAGCGCCTAACTTAGTCAATTCTCGGTAGAGCTCCGGAAAGCGCAGGTCGTAACAAATGCTCAGACCTACTTTAAAACCATCTACGTCAATTACTTTTAAAGCCAACTCTCCCGGTTCAATAACTCCGGACTCTTTGTAAGACGTCGCTTTATCATCAACGGTTACATCAAACAAATGAATTTTATCATAGCGCTCATGTAAGAGACCGTCAGGCCCAATAACCCAACATGTTTGTCTTACTCGTTCATCTGCAACCAGATTGCCGCTAGGTCTTAATAGCGAAGGATGTGATCCAACCACAAGATAGATTGAGTGTTCTTGAGCAAGTGCTGATATT
Source organism: Marinomonas polaris DSM 16579 (assembly GCF_900129155.1). GTDB lineage: Bacteria > Pseudomonadota > Gammaproteobacteria > Pseudomonadales > Marinomonadaceae > Marinomonas > Marinomonas polaris. The sequence goes on along the minus strand of NZ_FQVF01000017.1, from coordinate 111,844 downwards.
TCTTTGAATATGACGCTCTGATCATCAGATTCAGCTAGGCTTCGCATTCCTTTACCATGAAACAAAAATACGTTTTCTGGTAATACAACCAATCGAGCACCGTCTCTTGCTGCAGAAGCAACAAGATGCTTCACTTCATGTAAGTTGTCTTGCCAACTTATCGTGCTAGTTAATTGAATAGCAGCAACACATAAAGTACTCATTATTTCGTTTTCTCTAATGGTTGATAGCGGATCGGCGTCATAACAGGGTCATTAAATGAGCCTTCTACTTTGTATTGCACACTGGTTACTTTTGACAACTGATCACCGATTAATTTGTCAGTAATAAATAGTAATCCAGCTAATTGTGGTGTGCCCCATAACAATCCAGCCAATGGAAGAGTTCCTGTTAAAGGAAAAGTTGCGGTCAGCTTTTCATTTAATGTTTCAGTCACAATATTAGCTTCCCCAGTAACAACCAACTCAGCTGAAGGAGCAATAATTGAAATAGGTGATGTGGTTTTTAAAATTCCCTTATCAAGAGAAAGTGCGCCACTAAATTTGTCATAAGTTAAACCTGGTTCGTACACATCAGAGAAGTCTAATAATAAACGTCGACTAAGCGCGCCAATATTAAAGATACCTAATGCTTTTAAGAATGCCGGTAACTCATCTACTTTACTAAAATTACCATCTTCAGCCGAGAAGCTAATACGGCCTGAAACAGACTCACGATCAAAGTAGAACGGATGACCTTTCCAGCTCAAACCGACATCAAATTTATATTTTTTAGAGGATACAAATGCATCATTCGAAAACTTTTTCGTCAATTCTGCTAGATCAGCACCACTTGCCGCCATTGCTAGCTCGACACTGGAATTGTCTCCTTTGTCTTGCCAAAACAAACTGCCTTTTAGACTACCTGTTTGTAATTTAGACGAAATAGGATCTATGCGAACAACATCGCCCTCTCTGAAAATAGCTAATTGCCAATCACCATAAGGATTTTCATTAAAATATAGCTGATCAACTGACAAGGTCATGTTAGGTATTTGTTTTGCTGAAATCGGCGATGACTTAGATTCAGGCTCAGAAGGGTCAGCTGGTGAAGTATTCCAACTTAAAAACCCAAAATGCAGATCTGGAGTTCCATCTTTATTAAGTAAAGAAAAGTTCATTTCATCAGAACTAACAAATAACGACTTATTTGTCGCCGAGTTATAAGCTACTTTAAAGTTGTGCCAAGTGTTACTAGGATTAACGATTACTTCATCAACAATTAGGTCTACTTTACTTAGCCATTCAGGGACATCTGGAACCTCAGCGCCCTCCGAAGACGTTGATACATCACTGGATAAATCAGTAAAAGCGGATTGCCAATCTTGAACATAGAATCGATCAAAGTCACCGGTTAGAACCAATCCTTTCGGAATTTTGGCATTTAAAGTTTGGTCTTTTCCGCCATTTAAAATCACCTCTCCACCCGCAAATTCACTATCTTGCAGCAAAATTCTTGCCTTGGATAAGGTCGCATAATCCGCATCAATAACAATATCTTTTTCGTGCTGCATCACTTTTATATGCAATGCTTTGGCTTCTACTGCATTTTTACCAACAGGCTCAGGCAAGTTAATATTCGCACCAAGCAAATCACTATCAATCACTAAATCAACTTGACCATCTTGTGACTGATTAACCGATAAGCGTCCAGTATAAGCCGCATTTCCAGATACTTTTTTGAGTGCTGCTTCTGGTAATTTCTGCCAAGCCGCTACCTGCTTTACATCAACGTCACCTGCAAAATCGCCGAAGACAGCAAGCCCACCGTTAGATGCTGCAGCAGACGATAGTATAAGATGCGATGATCCGCCCAAAACCTGAGCATCAAATTCTGAATTGGTTATACCTTGCTCTGAACTATAGCTTAAGTGCCCATTTGTAACGTGGGTAGAAAGGTCAATATCATTGATCGCTAAAAGGTTGTCTTTGAAATCAAGATTCAATTGTACTTTTGGTTCAACGCCTTCTTTAAAGGGAACTGCAACATCAAAACTGCCTTTGACTTTACCGCCCAATTGCCAATTGGCAAACGGCTGTAAAACTGAGTCTGCCAGTGGAGTTGCCCTCAAGGTTGCTAAAATAAGCGGCGCGTTATTACTAACCTTCCCTTTAAGGTTTAACCAATCAGCAGAGCCATTCGAAATAGGAACCGTTAATAATAAATTGCTGACAGGTAAATCAAGTAAATTACCTGATTTGACCTGAACCGAAACACCAACTTCATTAAATTCAAAAAAACCATTTACGTTAGTTGCTGTAGGCCAATTTTCATCAAACGTCACATCTGCATTACTTACATCTAACTGCACACGAACATGTGGTTCAGCGTCATCGGATAATTCGCTTTGAACTAAGACATCAACATTGTCTACTTTACCAGTATCTGCAAACGCCCCTTTTATCCATGACATGACATCATCACTAAGAGCTTTTGGAGGAAGATACGTTAAACGATCCGTAACCGAGAGATTACTGCCATGTAAGTCCAATGCAATCCAATCAGGTTCAGTGTCACGCACTTCTAATCGAAAACCACCACTTACATTCGCGCCATTACGTTGGACGGCTAAATCACGACCTTCTACCAAGAAAACATCTTGTTGTTGCTGCCAACTAACATAACCTGACAAAAAGCTAGTGCGCCAAGACTCGTCATATATAGTGTCGAAAGCTATTTCACTGTCTCTGCCGCGGAAATCGACATAGCCGCTTTCATCAGAAAGGCTAAGCACAGCATTAATATTACTTGCCTTGGGAATACCGTTATAACCTTTGATAGAAGCGGACTGTAGATTACTTAAAAATTGAAAAGACAATTCACCATTTTCACGCCATAAGCTAACAGAACCATTTTTGGCCATTCCACTTGGATCAAGTCCGTTCAAAATTTTTGATGCATTTGTATCTTCAGGCAAAAAATGAGCCGCGATTTTATGTGCTAAACCTAAATCCGCTCGCGCAAAGCTGATATTCGAGCGATTAGTCACCGACGACCAGTCAAATAATAGATCCGTTGTCGGATAATTTAAGCCATCTTTATCTTTGATGAGCATGTCGTGAACATCCATCCGTACACTCGGATGCTTTTGAGAATATCGAAGCTTAATAGAGGATGTCACCTCATATTTCTGGCCATCATCAAACGCCACATTTAACTGCGTTGCCTCAGTTCTTACTTCTAGTTCCTTGCCAACTAACGCATCCAACCAAATATCACCACCAAACTCTATAGAAGATAGCGAATAAGGATTATCTGGTAACATATCATTTAAAGGAATGGAAAATAATGGTGCTTTAATCGATGCTTTAACTCGATAATTACCCAGTAAACTACGAGTCTGATCAATGCGAGCGTCTAAATGAAAAGGTGATTGATAGTCGTCTAAATAGAGCTCTGACGTTAATAACGATTCAAACGACTTTTGAAATATATATACATGAGGAATGCGTACTGAATGCTGACCAAATTGATCACTGTCAATTTCCAATTCAGCGTCATAAATAGAAAAATTTCTTTGTGCGGATAAATAATCTAAAACACGTTCAACACCCACTTCATTGCCGACATTACGCGAAGGTGTCGCGCCATTTAGTCGCCACTGACCATCGCTTTCCTGCAAACCAACTTTAGGCCGTACAAATCGAATGTAGGTGAACTGAGGGCTCAAAGTAAGAAGTGACTTAACCGTATCTAATCGCACTCGCATTTCATTAACAGTGATCGCAGATTGGCCATTTGCTTGCAAATGAAATCCACTAATAGAAACCGTTGGATCAACACCTTCAAGGCGACCACCAATTTCTTCTAGCGTAACGGGATAGCCCATAATTTGTTGAAGATTATGCTCTATTTGAGGACGATAATGGTCTAGATAAGGCAGCAACTGCCCAACACTGACGGCAAAAATAGCAAGCAATGCCGATAAAGCAATTGCTCCCCAAAAAATAAAAAGGATCAGTTTACGCAACAACCAACGCATCTTAAGGCCTTTTTTTGCTAGCGCAAAACAACATCATATTGATCTTGCGTGTAGACAGAGTCCACTTGAAAACGAATCGTCTTACCAATAAAAGCTTCCAATTCAGCAACGGCAGCACTTTCCTCGTCAAGGAAACGTTCAACTACTGTGCTTGCCGCCAAAACGGTATAGGTTTGAGAATTATAAGCACGATCTGCTCTTAAAATTTCACGAAATACTTCATAACAAACGGTTTCAGGCGTTTTCACCAAACCACTGCCACGACAAGACCGACAAGGCTCACACAAAGTCTGACCAAGACTCTCGCGAGTTCTTTTCCTTGTCATTTCTACTAAACCAAGTTCCGAGACACCAGTGATTTTGGTTTTGGCATGATCCGCGTCTAATATTTTTTCGAGCATACGCAGCACTTGACGTTTATGTTCTTCATCTTCCATATCAATAAAGTCGATGATGATAATGCCACCAAGGTTTCTTAATCTGAGCTGTCGCCCTATTGCTGTCGCAGCTTCAAGATTGGTTTTGTAGATAGTCTCTTCAAGATTACGACTACCCACAAAAGCACCGGTATTCACATCTATAGTGGTCATTGATTCGGTTTGCTCAACCAACAAATAACCACCAGATTTCAACTGCACTTTACGGTCTAATGCTTTGTGAATCTCATCTTCAACACTGTATAGGTCAAAAATTGGACGCTCACCTGGGTAGTACTCAATACGATCTCTCAACTCAGGTATAAAGTCTTCGGCAAATGCCCGAAGCTTGGCGTAGTTTTCTTTAGAATCTATGCGGATTTTTTCCGTTGTTAATCCCACCAAATCTCGCATAGTACGCAAATGCAGAGGTAGATCTTCATAAATAATAGAAGGCGCTTTTGCATTTTGCATGCGGCGTTTAACAGACTGCCATAATCGTGTTAGAAATTTGATATCAGCAAGAATCTCTTCTTCACCGGCTCGTTCGGCAGCGGTTCGCAATATATAGCCACTGTTTTCATCAGCATCCGTTAGAGCTTCTGATACTAATGACTTAAGACGTTCGCGCTCAACTTCGTCTTCTATTCTTTGGCTTACACCGACATGCGCTTGATCTGGCATATAAACTAGGTAACGAGAAGGGATAGACAGATGAGTGGTTAAACGCGCCCCCTTAGAACTAATAGGGTCTTTTGTCACTTGAACCACAAGCGATTGCCCTTCACGCAAATAATCACCTATCTGATCACTTGGGTTAACAGCATCACGATTTACGACTTCTGATACATGAATAAACGCCGCTCTTTCAAGACCAATGTCTACAAAAGCTGCCTGCATACCAGGTAGGACACGAACCACCTTACCTTGATAAATATTACCGACAATTCCTTTACGACTAGAGCGCTCAATGTAAACTTCTTGCAATACACCGTTTTCAACTAGAGCAACACGAATCTCCATAGGAGTAACATTAATGAGTACATCTTCACTCATGAGACATTTCCTCTAGTGAATGAATTCCAAATTGGGTTAATAATTGCGCCGTTTCATAAAGCGGTAGCCCAACGACTGCAGAATAAGATCCTGAAATAGAGCGAACAAACACAGACCCTAGCCCTTGGATGCCATAAGAGCCAGCTTTATCTTTAGGTTCATTAGTTTTCCAATATTGATCTATTTCAACATCTGAGATTTCACGAAAAAGCACGTCGCTGGTAACACATTTTGTAGCGACATGTTCATGTTCTAAATTACAAAGACAAAGAGAGGTAATAACTTGGTGAGAGCGGCCGGAAAGCAGCCTTAACATCGATCTAGAATCTTCAAGAGACGCGGGTTTACCTAAGATACAACCATCAACCACAACACTTGTGTCTGAGGCTATAAAAATAGCTGACGTGTTAACGTCTGCTTGCCGCTGATATTTCAATGATGCCGCTTTCGCTTTTTCAATCGCCATACGCACAACATATTCTTCAGCCTTTTCTTGATGATTTGGAGTTTCATCTATATCGGCAGGCAAAACCTCAAACTCTTTCACCAAGAGGCTAAGTAGCTCTTTTCTTCTTGGCGAAGCTGAAGCCAAAACAAGCATAAACTTTCCCTAAAAACGGCCTAACGGATAGCATAAATGCGCCGTACGCTACGCAAAATAATAAATGACCAAGGCCACAATAGCCCAGTAATAACCGCAGGCATAAAGATCATTAAGGTCGGCTCAGCATGACCAAGATAGTGATCGATCCAGAAATCAACCAGCTGATTAATACTGACTAGCAAGCAGATAAAAAAGCCCTGTTGCCAACGATGATACATTCGCAATCGCTTGTAAAACACAGCGCATGTATAGGCGATAATGACATAAGTTAACGAGTGTTGACCTATTATGCCGCCCTGCAATAAATCGACCATTAAACCCAGAAACCAAGCCAAGCCAACACCCACGCGGAATGGCAAAGCAATAACCCAATAAAGAATAACCAACAACGCCCATTCAGGGCGGAACCAAACAAGCTCTTCAGGAAAAGGCATAGCTTCAAGCATTAAAGCCGTTAACAGAGTAATACAAAAAACAAAAATCGGTTTCATTATCGCCCTGCCTTCGGCTTTTCAATGAGCATGACATGACGGCTACGTCCCAACTGAGCTAAAGGAACGACGTCAACATCTGCATAAGCCTTACCTTGCGTGTACTTAACACTTCTAACCACACCTACAGGGTAGCCACTCGGAAAACGTTTATCCAACCCTGAAGTGGTTAAAATATCGCCCTTCTTGATATCAACAGATCGAGGAACACTCATTAGCTCTAAACGTTTCAAGCTCCCTGTGCCTCTCAAAATGCCTCTAAACCCTGTCCTAGTAAGCTGTACAGGAACAAAATGACTCGCATCGGCAATCAATAATACTCGACTACTGTATGCCGCTGTTTCTACTACCTGTCCCAATACACCAGTTGCGTCTAAAACAGGCTGACCAACGTAGGCACCAGAGGAAAAGCCTTTATCTATCATTAATTTATGACTGTACGCATTCTGATCAAAACCAATAACTTCCGCCATAACAATCTTTTCATCTACACGTTGAGAAGCATCTAGCAACTCGCGCAAACGAACGTTTTCTGCTTGGAGGGAATCGAGACGCTGCTGACGACTGCGCAGTAACAAAATTTCTGATTGCAGGGATTGATTCTCTTTTACCAATCCTTCTCTACTTGCAAGATGCTCACCAGCCCAATTAAGCATTTTCTGAGGCGTATTCACCACAACCTGGATAGGAGTCACAAGCAAGGTCAAATAAGGCCTTGCTTGTGAGAAAACAGAGTAACGAACATCTGCAATGATCATCGCCATAGACAAAATAACCAGCACAACAAAACGAGTGCTAGACACCTTGCCACTATACTGAAGCGAATTTTTAATGGTGCGCTCCTAACTTTTACTCATTGTCTGCAGTAAAAAGCTCAGATGCGTGCTTATCCATTAACTCTAGGGCCATACCGCCGCCACGAGCAACACAAGTTAGTGGATCATCAGCAATAATAACTGGCAAGCCAGTTTCTTCGCTGATTAAACGGTCGATTTCACGTAACAACGCACCACCGCCAGTTAACACCAAACCAGTTTCACCGATATCTGCAGCCAATTCTGGTGGAGACTGCTCAAGAACACCTTTAATAGCCTGAACAATTTGCGCCAAAGGTTCTTGTAGTGCTTCGAGAATTTCAGTACTGCTCAAAACAAATGAGCGTGGAATCCCTTCGGCCAAGTTACGACCACGAACATCGATCTGTAACTCTTCACCAGTGTGGTAAGCCATACCGATTTCAGTCTTGATTCGTTCTGCAGTTGCATCACCAATCAAACTGCCATATTGACGACGAACATAAGTTGTAATTGCTTCATCAAAGCGATCACCACCAACACGAATGGATTCAGATGTCACGATGCCATTCAAGGAAATAATAGCGATTTCAGTAGTACCACCACCGATATCAATCACCATAGAACCTGATGCTTCCGCAACAGGAAGGCCAGCACCAATCGCCGCAGCCATTGGTTCTTCAATAATATAAACTTCACGAGCGCCTGCGCCCAACGCAGATTCTTTGATGGCTCGACGCTCAACCTGTGTAGATTTGCAAGGTACACAAACCAAAACACGCGGGCTTGGTTTCAAAAAACTATTTTCGTGAACTTTGGAAATAAAATACTGCAACATTTTTTCTGTGACATGAAAATCAGCGATAACGCCATCTTTCATCGGGCGAATAGCCGTAATGTTACCTGGAGTACGGCCTAGCATACGCTTCGCATCGGTACCAACTGATGCTACTGTTTTCTGATTTCCATTATGACGAATGGCAACTACTGATGGCTCATCAAGCACAATCCCACGGCCACGAACGTAAATAAGGGTATTTGCCGTTCCTAAGTCAATGGACAAATCGCTTGAAAACATTCCCCTGATTTTCTTAAACATGAATTCTTACACCCTGATAATACGATACGAACAGCGTCAAAATGTAACAACCACGGGGCCAATGGGCAAGTTGATTCAGTGTAAAACTTAAAAAAGTTCCTATGTATTTCATTGTTTACTAAAAAAAATTTAATAAATAAAAAATAAGCCCTGTTTTTCCCCCTCTTCGCTTTATAGCAATACAACTAAGAGATACAATGGCAGCCATTTACGATAATCAAAATATCAGGTGGAACATGTCCATAGACAAACAAGACGTGCAAAAAATTGCACACTTGGCACGCCTCGCTCTTACTGAGGCTGATGCCGATCAATACCAGCAATCGCTTTCTAGCGTTTTATCACTTGTTGAACAAATGCAATCTGTTAATACCGATGGCGTTGAACCACTTTCCAATCCGCTTGAAATGACCCAAAGATTGAGAGAGGACATAGTCACCGAAGAAAACCGCCGTGACGCATTCCTAGCGAACGCACCGCAGACTGAAGCCGGCCTTTTCCTTGTACCAAAAGTGATCGATTAAGAGAGACAAGCATGTTCGAACAAAGCATCTCGACATTAGCACAAAAATTACGCAACAAAGATATTTCCAGTGTTGAGCTAACCCGCCTTTTCTTAGCGCGTATAGCCAAACTTGACCCACAACTAAATAGTTTCATCACCGTCAGCGAACAACGCGCCTTAGAACAAGCAGCAGCGGCCGACATACTTCTTCAAAGCGGAAAAGGCACCAGTTTGACAGGTATCCCTGTTGCCCATAAAGATCTATTTTGCACGGAAGGCACGTTAACAACTTGCGGCTCCAAGATGCTGCATAACTTCATTCCACCTTATGAATCCACTGTTACCAGCCGCATTCAACAAGCTGGCGCCGTCATGTTGGGTAAAACCAACATGGATGAGTTCGCTATGGGCTCTTCTAACGAAAACAGCTTTTACGGTGCGGTGAAAAACCCTTGGAACTTAGACATGGTTCCTGGTGGGTCATCTGGCGGCTCAGCTGCAGCTATTGCCGCGGGATTGGCTGTTGCCGCAACAGGTACCGACACTGGAGGATCAATTCGCCAACCAGCTTCTTTCTGTGGTATCACAGGCCTTAAACCGACTTACGGTCGTGTTTCTCGTTTTGGTATGATTGCGTACGCATCAAGCCTCGACCAAGGCGGCCCAATGGCAAAAAGCGCCGAAGATTGCGCGCATTTAATGCAAGCTATGGCAGGATTTGACGAAAAAGATTCTACCTCTGCAGACAAGCCAACCGACGACTATTTAGCAAACCTAAATACACCACTAACCGGTTTAAAAATTGGCCTACCAAAAGAATACTTTGGTGAAGGCCTAGATTCAAAAGTAGCTGACGTCATTATGGCAGCTGTCAAAGAGTTTGAAAAACTAGGCGCGACAGTAAAAGAGATTTCACTACCAAATCTACAGCTTAGCATTCCATCTTACTATGTCATTGCGCCTTCTGAAGCCTCTTCAAATTTATCCCGCTTTGACGGTGTTCGATTTGGCCATCGTTGTGATGACCCAAAAGATTTGCTCGATATGTACACGCGCTCTCGCGCTGAAGGCTTCGGTACAGAAGTACAAAAGCGCATCATGGTTGGTACTTACGCATTATCAGAAGGCTACTACGACGCTTATTACTTAAAAGCACAAAAAATTCGTCGCCTTATTAAAGAAGACTTTGTCAAAGCATTTGAAGAAGTGGATGTCATCATGGGCCCTGTTGCACCAACCACCGCGTTTGGTCTTGGCAGCAAAACCAGCGATCCTGTCGCTATGTATCTAGAAGACATCTACACCTTATCCGTTAACCTTGCTGGCATCCCTGCCATGTCTGTTCCTGCAGGCTTTGCTGATGGCATGCCTGTCGGACTTCAAGTAATGGGTAACTATTTTGCCGAAGCCAAGCTATTAAACATAGCGCATCAGTATCAACAACACACTGACTGGCATTTACAAACACCAACTATGGCAAAAGGAGCATAAGCATGAATTGGGAAGTTGTTATTGGCCTTGAGATTCATACTCAGCTCTCTACAAAATCAAAATTGTTTTCTGGCGCAGCGGTTGGCTTTGGTGCTGAGCCAAACACTCAAACCACACTTGTCGATTTAGGCATGCCTGGCGCATTACCTGTTTTCAACAAGGAAGCCTTGCGCATGGCCGTGATGTTTGGCCACGCTATCAATGCTGAAATTGGCATGACATCGGTTTTTGCTCGCAAAAACTACTTTTACCCAGATCTTCCAAAAGGCTACCAAACCAGTCAAATGGATCACCCTATTGTTGGTAAAGGCTACCTAGACGTAATGCTAGAAGACGGCACCACTTCTCGTGTTGGCATCACTCGCGCCCACCTTGAAGAAGACGCTGGCAAATCTTTACATGAAGATTTCCAAGGCATGACAGGCATAGATTTAAACCGCTCCAGCACACCATTGCTAGAAATTGTGTCTGAGCCAGACATTCGCTCTGCAAAAGAAGCCGTAGCTTACGTAAAGATGATTCACTCTATTGTGACTTACCTTGGCATTTGCGATGGCAACATGGCAGAAGGCTCAATGCGTTGTGACATCAACTTGTCACTGCGCCCTAAAGGCCAAAAAGAATACGGTACACGCACCGAAATCAAAAACGTCAACTCGTTCCGCTTTATCGAAAAAGCAATCTACACGGAGATCGAGCGTCAAGCAGACATTTTAGAAGACGGTGGACGCATCATTCAGGAAACTCGCCTGTACGATCCAGAAAAGAACGAAACTCGCAGCATGCGTTCTAAAGAAGACGCAAACGACTATCGCTACTTCCCATGCCCAGACCTACTTCCTATTGTGTTAACACAAGAATATGTTGACGGTATCAAGGCAACCTTACCTGAGCTACCAAGCCAAAAAGCAGCGCGCTTCCAAAGCGAGCATATGCTAAGCGAATATGACGCAAACGTACTGTCGTCTTCTCGTGCCATGGCAGACTATTTTGAAACAGCTAATACTGTCGTTAGCGATGCAAAGTTGACTGCGAACTGGGTAATGGGTGAGCTAAGCAAGCTTCTAAACCAAGATCAGCTAGACATAGAAAACTCTCCAGTTAGTGCTCAGGCATTTGGTGAATTATTGGTTCGAATCAAAGACGACACCATCAATGGCAAAACAGCGAAAGATGTTTTCCAAGCAATGTGGGATGGCGAAGGTTCAGCAGATAAAATTATCGAAGCAAAAGGCCTGAAACAAGTAACAGATACTGGTGCGATTGAAACCATGATCCAGACTATCTTGGATGCTAACGCAGCTCAGGTTGAACAATACCGGGCCGCAGACGAAGATAAGCAGAAGAAAATGATAGGCTTCTTTGTTGGGCAAGTAATGAAAGCATCACAAGGTAAAGCCAACCCAGGCTTAGTCAATCCAATCCTGGTGAAAATGCTGAAAGGCTAATCGATTAGATATAGCACTTTAACCAGAAACCAAAAAATCCCGCACTTTGCTGCGGGATTTTTTTATTAAGAATAAGAACATTATAGATCAGTAACCATCCTATCTCGACCCAATCGCTTTGCCTCTTGCAAATTACTATCAGCCTTTCGAATCAACTCTTCAAGCGAATTCATAGGTTGGCAGCATATTCCTGCACTACACGTTAACGATATTTTAGCTTCTGTAAATTCTTTCTGGTGAAGAAACTTTAAAAAAGCATTTAGCCTATTAATTAGATTTTGCCCATCCAATTTAGCAATAATACAAAACTCATCACCACCAAAACGACACACCAGCATATTTTGAAAGGCGTTCTGAATTTCTCGCCCTATGACTTCCAACAAGCTATCACCAACAATATGACCATATGTATCATTTACACTCTTAAAATGATCGAGATTCAATATAGCCAACACAACACCAGATGGATTATGGCGAAGCAGCTGCTCACCTTTATCAAATAAGTAACGCCTATTTTTAAGCTTAGTTAGCGGGTCAACATTTGCTAGATCGCGAATAGTCTCAAGCATTTCTTGCGCTTCCAAGCTATGAACTACGCGACAATGAAACTCTTCATGGTAAAACGGCTTTTTCAGAAAATCGTTAGCGCCAGCCTTAATAAATTTCGCCGACAAAGCATTATCCCCTTCTGCCGATAAACCTATAATCACCAAATCCTGAAAACGGGAATTAAACCTAAGCATGCGCACTAAATCATAACCACTTACCAAAGGCATATTATGATCAGTAATCAGCATCCTAATTTCCGAGTCTTCCTCCAACTTAGCTAAAGCTTCTTGACCATTTTCAGCTTCTATAACGTTAAAGCGATATTGTTCAAGTAAAATCCGAATAAACAAGCGACTCGTTGAGGAATCTTCCGCCACCAAAACCTTGATACCTTGGTTCCTATTTAAACGTTCAATCACTTTAATAACATGGTTAAACGAATATCGACTATCTTTGGTGATGTAATCCAAAACGCCTTTATTTAAAAGACTAAGTCGCAACTTATCATCAAAGTTTGCCGTCAAAACAACACATGGAATTTTTGTCGATAACACAAGATCAACAATTTCACCATTTTCAGCATCTGGTAAATTCAGATCGACAATGGCAGCAAAAAAAGCATCTCTTGAAGTTTTTAGTTTATCTTCCGCCTCTTTATAACTGGCACACAATACCGGCGTAAAAATAGGGTTTTGAGACAATAGATGATGAAGAACCTTCAACACAACAGGACTGTCTTCAACCACCAATATTTTTTTCTCTACCATAATTTGTAAAATCCTATCCTAAAAAGCGATATCAGTGCTTTTTTTGACTATATTTTTCAATTATCCCCTATGACCCACGATTACGATACTCTAAAATGACTCTCAAATTGCTGTTTTGTAAATAAACAGCAAGGTTAATAACATAAAGATTACGTTCACCTATTTCAAGCAAGGTTGTTTATTATGCAATGTCGGTCAGGTTGTGGTGCATGTTGCACAGCACCCTCCATCACGTCTCCAATCCCAGGAATGCCCAATGGAAAAGCGGCAGGAGAACCTTGCATACAACTGCTAGATGACTATCGCTGCGCTATATTTGGAGATCCCTCAAGACCAAAAGTATGCGCAGATTTCTCTGCTGAAGAATATGCCTGTGGCAACAGTAGAGAAGAAGCCATCAACATATTATCCCACTTAGAAGATGCAACTAGCCCCAAAAATACCAGTTCATTAAAAAGGAAATATCAATGACATCCGCGAAACAACTACTCTCTCTACTCTGCGTCAGCTTGTTGCTTAGCGCTTGCTCATCATCTGGCTCAAACAAACAGTTTGTTGTCGTTCCGCCCAGTGAATCTCAAATAGAAAATAGCGTGAAAGATCAGGTGTCATTAACACTAAACGCATTCACTCCGGTAGCTGGCCAGGCCCTGCCTAATCACACTGTACTTGAGGCTTACGAAAACCGCGGTTACGACCCAATTTGGATAAAAGACAAAAAAATAAACATGTCTATATACAAGTTGGTCGACATACTTGAGCAGTCTTATACTCATGGTCTGAATCCAATTCACTACCATACTGGCACTATTAAAGAATATTTAGCCCTTAAACAACCAACACCGCAACAACTGGCTGAAATGGACGTTATTAGCACAATCGCTTTAACCAGTTACGCCCATGACCTAAGCAACGGTCGCTACGAGCCGCAGCTAATTGACCCAAATTGGCAGCTGGATGCACCCAATAATAATTGGAAAGACTTACTGTATCTTGATTCAGCAACAGACATGGTAAACTCCCTACCATTACTAGCTCCTCGCAGCCCACAATATCAAGTCCTGCAAAAATGGTTAGTGTATTACCAAGACCTCGCAGCGAAAGAAAAAGATATTTTTGTTAATGCTGGCGTTCCCTTATCAGCAGGCGACGAAGGCCCACGAGTTGCACAGCTTAGAGCAAGACTAGTTCAGCTTGGAGATATTCGTTTTTCGACTCGTAAGGTGAATGAAGAGCAATTCGATACCCTCCTAAAAGAAGCCCTCATTCGCTTCCAACAACGCCATCACATTACCGCCGATGGCGCTGCGGGCTCTAAAACCATTGAAATGCTCAATGTGCCATTAAAAACACGCGCAAAACAAATTGCTTACAACCTAGAAAGATGGCGCTGGTTGCCAAGCGAACTAGAAGCTAACCGCATATGGGTTGACCTAACAAATTACACGGTAGACATGTACCTAAACGGTGAGCTTACATCAATGAAAGCCGTCATCGGCAAGCCAGATAGAAAAACACCTGTATTCAAAGGCTTGATGACTTACATGGTAACCAACCCTACATGGCGCGTGCCACATCGCATAGCCAGAGAGAACCTATTGCCTAAGCTACAAGCTGATCCAAATTATCTGGTTAAGCATGGCTACAAGGTGTATTCAAGCTGGAGCATTGGCGCAAAAGAACTGGATTCAACCAAAATCAATTGGAAAGCGATTAGTGAAGACAAGCTGGCTTTTCGTTTCGAACAAGAACCAGATGAAGGCAACGCACTTGGCCAATTCAAGTTTATGTTCCCTAATAAAAACGAGATTTATTTGCATGACACACCTGCAAAACATCTATTTCGTGAAGAAGATAGAGCCTTTAGTTCTGGTTGTGTTCGCCTAGAAAACCCAACAGAGTTCGCCAAAGAAATAACCAAAGGCAGCAAACAGTTTAATGATATGAATAACTCCTTAAAAACAGGAAGTAATACCGTTATTACCTTACCAACCTACATTCCTGTTTATTTAGTCTATTTCACCGTTGTTCCGAATGCTAATGGCATGCTGGAATTCCGTAACGACATTTACGAAAGAGATGCTCTTATGGAAGAAGCAATGGGATATTCTGCTTTCGGCTCCAGAGACTCCATTTAATAGAAAGCATCACTTCTTTAATTGTTGTTTTAAGTTTCTCCAAATCACTAAAAAGCCCCATATACAAAATTTGTATATGGGGCTTTTTAGTGATTCAAAATCAGATTTAACTTAAAATTATTTAACCATAATGCAAACAGTCACTTCTTCTCTATCATGATAAAGATGCTTAACTTGATACTGATAGCTTACCCCAGCTTTTCTCAGCAAACCCTCTATGGTCTGCAAGCATAAAGTTACTTCTTGATAACGCTTTTTCATTGGTAGCTTCAGGTTAAAAATAGCCCTTCTAGTCCAACCGCTCGCCAGCCATTTAGCCATCAATTCTGCGACCTTTATTGGGCGCTCGACCATATCACAAACTAACCAATCCACTGTGTAAGGCGGCTCGTATTTAAAGCCATCGGCCTTTTCATGCTCAACCAGCCCAGTAGACATCAATTCTTTTTGCATAGGACCATTATCGATTGCAATAACATGAATGCCCTTTTTAACAAATTGATAAGTCCAACCACCAGGCGCCGCGCCAAGATCAACTGCCGTCATGCCTTCAGTCAAATCCGCTTCTAGCGTTTGCTCTGGCACAAATTGAAGAAAAGCCTCTTCCAGCTTAAGCGTTGAACGACTCGGACCTGCTGCTGGAAAACGTAAACGACGAATACCCATAGGAAATTCACTACGACAGGCAGCATAAGACACACCCAAATAAGCAGCCTCACCATCCAGCATAAATACATGGTGGCGAACACCTACCGCCTTGTTACGTAAAACGCCTGACCTTTTCCAACCTTCACGCAAAGGTTTTTCCAGTTTCTTTATTAAACCAGACAAGGCTTTAGCGTCATTTGTATCAGCTGTTTCAATCCAAATTTCTTCCGCTAATGGCAACTCACGAGCCGCTTCAAGCAAGGATTCAACTCGACCACCTTGCTCTAATTCAATCACATCATTAACAGCAATAATCTGGCGAGCAAAAATCAGACGATTAAAATTTAATTGCTGGATCAATGTTTCACCAGCGTCCGCCTGATCAAAGTTATACACAATGTAACCCGCATCAGGAACAACCTTAGCGTAGCCATAAAAACCTTTGCTACTAGCCACTTCTGACAATTCCGCCGCACAATCTTTTTCGAAGCCTTGACGGCAGTAAACCAAAACATTTTTCATTCAAATTCCTTCTCAGCCAGAGCAAAACCCTGCTGAGTTATATTAATTACTTTTTACCGGGCCATTTTAATAAAGATTCATCAAATTGAGTCGCGATAAAATCGGACAACTCAGACGAAAAATGCTCCCCTGATATAGGAAGGCTGAGATAACTTTTCATCTCACCCCGCCAATGAAACTGCAAAGAGTAGGCATGCAAATACCCTCTGTCAGCTCCTTCTCCGCTGTACCTAAGGTCTCCTAAAATAGGCGACCCTAAACTCTTTAATGCCACACGAATTTGGTGCGTTTTACCTGTTAAAGGCCTAACAATAAAAACCCTAAGCCCTTGAAATGCAGAAGAAAAAAACTGTGTGACTGCTAAATTTTCATTATCTTGTGTAAGCTTCCACTGACCTCTTCGGCTCGGCGCCATACCACCTGAGATCGTTCCTTGTTTCTTTTTTGGCTTTTTTGCAGACAAGGCCAAATAGCGCTTTTCCATCTCATGGTTTTCAAACATCTTTCCAAATTCTGCAGCAGCTGCTGCATGGCAAGCCACTATCAGAAGACCCGATGTCATTTTGTCCAAACGATGAACAGGATAAAAACTTTGATCTGGATAAGAAATCGCCAGGGTTTGCATTACCCCCAGCTCTTCCGACTCGGCATGAAAACTCATACCTGCAGGTTTTTCAACAATCCAATAATCAACAGAGCGAAATAGTATCTGGAGCAAATGAGCCTCATCACGAAAAATAAAGGAAAAATAGATTAGCCAACAAGTTTATCCACAGAGAAAGTGGACAACTCATATGTCAATACAGATAAGTAAATATATTCTAACTTTGATAGTCTGATTGTACAGAAACTCGATTTCGGCCGTTACGCTTAGCCGCATACAAACCTTTATCCGCTTGCGCCAATATTTCTTCATAGCGCGAAACACTTGGTGCAATAGCAGCGACACCAATACTGACAGTAACCGGAATAACAATACCATGCTCGGTTTCTATCAGCATATTTTCGACCGATTGCCTCATGCGCTCCATAACAACCTCTGCGTCTTTTAAAGAAGTGTCTGACATGATGACAATAAATTCTTCACCACCATAACGACCTATTTCATCTTGAGGCCTTATAACAGACGCCATCATGGCTGATACTTTTGCCAGAACCAAATCGCCTGCTTCGTGCCCAAAAGTATCATTGATCTTTTTAAAGTGGTCTAAATCAACAATAGCAAAGACACATGACTCTCTATTGATAACAGAATCTGCAAAAATATTAACAGCATCCGCCAAGACCTTTCTTCGATTTGAAAGGCCAGTAAGCTCATCCATTTCAGCCAAGGTTCGCAAGTGACTATTAACCGACTTCAGTCGGTTTATTACAAGATTAATGACCATGGCGAAATTGAACGAGAGTGCAAGAAATACAAAAATAACAATCACACTTTGATCAAACGAAGTGAGGTAAATCCCTCGCGTATTCAAAAGCTCACACATCAGAAATAAAACAATAGAAATGCTAACTATCCAGTACTTAGCAAAGTTCTGATCTGCCCTGAAGACAACAAAGGAATAAGCAATGACATTGACAAAAAACCAATGAAAACCACTGTTAGTGCCGAAGTAAAACAAGCTAAGAATGGATATTTGAGAAATTTTAAGAATGGGCATTAATAATTGAGCACGAGAAAAATACCCAATATAGCTGTAACGTAAACCAACCAAACCGATTAATAAACCAACCAAAGAAAAAATAGCAACCGAGGACATTTGACGCAGCGAGAACACAATAAGCATGAACAAACAGCTTATACAGAACATCATGTAGGAAAAATTCACTACATGTTTCTGATTGAGGTCATTTCCAAATTCATCCTCAAAGCCGATATTTAATAGTTTACCTATGATTTTTTTTATCGATGAAAACACAGTACCCTACACTTATTGTCACATTAAAAGCAATTAAGCTTGAATCGCTATATTTTCCATAAAACATGGCTTCTATAAAGCTGAAGTTAAACGCGATATTCTACAGAATATCAATCACTTTTCATACAATTCAAACAAGGAAAAGCCCCTTTAAGCACAAATATTAAACACATCAAACCCCACCTAGAAAATCCTTCTAAATAAAGACACGCACTTTAATTTTACGTATTGTAAGCCATTACAACTGTACACTTCGTTGGCATGAATATTGATTAGATAAACCAATATATCAACAAGACAATCGATTTTATTAACTAGTCGGTCAAATTTATAAAAACAGACATGATTATCGCCCAAAAAAAGTGCAAATGCCGCACCAAAAAAGAGCGTTTGATTTTATTTTTTTGAACCAACATAAAAACCAAAGATAAAAAAATTAGAAAATGAGCAATTCCACTCACTCAACCTCTAGAAATAAGGTGCTGGAACATTGAAAAAACACAATTTGGTATCACGCCTTGAGCTTGTAAACATTACCAAACAGTATCCTGGCTGCCTTGCCAACGACAACATCAGCATAACGCTGATGCCAGGTGAAATTCATGCCCTGTTAGGAGAAAATGGCGCTGGAAAAAGCACCTTGGTAAAAACCATTTATGGTGTTGTCGCCCCAGATAAGGGCGATATCATTTGGGATGGTAAAGAAGTGAATATTAAATCTCCATCCATTGCCCGTGATTTAGGTATTGGCATGGTGTTTCAGCACTTTTCTTTATTTGAAACGTTGACAGTTAGTCAGAATATAGAATTGTGTTTAAGTAAAACTCAGTTAAATAAAATTGGGGATTTAGCAGCAAGAATTACTCAACTTTCTGAAGAATATGGTTTAAACGTTAATCCAAGCCGATACGTGCATTCACTGTCCATTGGCGAAAGACAGCGTGTTGAAATCATGCGCTGCCTAGTTCAATCGGTAAAACTGCTTATATTGGATGAACCGACCTCCGTTCTCACACCACAAGAAGTCTCTGGATTGTTTGGCGTCTTGCGCACTCTGTCAGAAGAAGGTTGCAGCATTCTATTTATTAGCCACAAACTTCATGAAGTGACGGAAATTTGCCACAAAGCAACCATATTGCGTGGTGGGAAAGTGGTCGACACTTGCGTGCCAAACGAGGAAACGCCAGCCTCTATTGCCAAAATGATGGTTGGCGATCTTGCTGAGCAAGATGCAGGCTACGCAAAAAAAGAAGGCACTGAACGCGCTTTTAATGTTGAAAATTTATCCCTCCCAGCCAAGCAACCTTTTGGTACATCTCTAAAGAACATCAATTTTGAATTAAAGTCTGGCGAAATTCTCGGCATTGCTGGTGTTGCTGGTAATGGTCAAGACGAGTTAATGGCGATTATCAGCGGTGAAGATGAACGTAATGTAAAAAACAGCTTATCACTCGACAGCTTAGACATTGGTCATTTACATGCTGGAGAACGTCGTAAGCTTGGCATGGCCTACGTCCCTGAGGAACGATTAGGTCGAGGAGCTGTTCCAGATATGAGTCTGACAGAAAACACCTTATTAACTCACAGCGATGGCTTTGTAAAAAACGGCCTAGTGGAATGGCAAAGCATCAAAGAATACACCTCAGCACTCATCGCTAAATACAAAGTCAAATGCCATGGCGAGTTCTCAGAAGCCAAAAGCTTAAGTGGTGGCAACTTACAAAAATTCATTATGGGACGAGAAATAGGACAAAACCCTAAAGTGCTTATCTGTGCGCATCCGACCTGGGGTGTAGACGTTGGTGCGGCACTCGCCATTCACCAAGCCTTACTGGAGCTTCGTGATCAAGGTGCTGCCATTTTGCTCATTTCTGAAGATATAGACGAATTGTTTTTACTAGCAGATCGTATGGCTGCAGTTTGCGATGGCCACTTATCTCCAGTGGTAAGAACGGAAGCAACCAACATAGACCAAATCGGACAATGGATGGCGGGAACTTTTATTAATAACTCATCGCTTCACACTCAAGAGGCCAAGGCATGATCCGCATTCAAGCTCGTACCGAGCCAAGCTCATTAATGAAAGTAGCCTCGCCACTTCTTGCTATCACATTAACGTTAATTTTCGGCTGCATTCTTTTTTCAGCCATTGGTAAATCACCTTCACAAGCCTTACATGTGTTGCTGATTGCGCCATTAGCGGACAGTTATAACATTGGTGAAATGTTCGTCAAAATGGGGCCATTACTGCTTTGTGCCGTTGGTTTATCTCTATGTTATCGGGCCAACATGTGGAATATCGGTGCGGAAGGGCAATTACTTGCTGGCGCATTGGGTGGCTCTGCAATGGCGCTTTACTTTATCGATTCAGAATCCGCTTTCGCCCTACCCATCACACTATTAGCCGGCGTAGCTTCTGGCATGATTTGGGCAGCCATTCCCACTTTTTTAAAGTTACGTTTTAACTCAAACTTAATTTTAACCACCATCATGTTTAACTACATTGCATTGTATCTGCTTATTTGGGCTGTACACGGACCTTTAAGAGACCCTCAAGGCTTTGGTTTCCCTGAGTCTGCGATGTTTGCAGACTCAACATTATTACCAACCCTATTTGAGAGTAGTCGAATTCATCTTGGTGTTGCTTTCTCTATTGTGTCTGCTTTTATTGCTTGGTTCATTTTGAGCAAATCCCATCTTGGTTTTCAAATTAGAGTCTTTGGTTCCGATGAGCCAGCAGCGAGATACGCAGGGTTTAGTAGTAAAAAATTAAGTTGGTTTGTTATGTTATTTGCAGGTGCATTAGCAGGGCTAGCAGGTGTCAGTGAAACAACAGGGCCAATAGGACAATTAGTACCCAATGTGTCACCAGGGTACGGTTACTCAGCGATTATTGTAGCCTACTTGGGAAGGCTACATCCTCTTGGCGCTATCCTAGCGGCAGTTTTTATGGCGGTACTTTATATGGGCGGAGACTTAGCTCAAATTGAAATGGGCATTCCCGTTGCAGTGGTCAGTATGTTTCAAGGCGTTTTATTATTCTTTCTTTTGGCTTGTGATTTTTTCATTAACAATCGCCTTGCCTTTTCTAACCAAGCGACAAACTAGGAGATTATTTTGGACTCAGATCTAATCGTACAAATATTGTTTGCCGCTGTAAAAACCGGTACTCCACTACTTTTCATCGCCTTAGGCGAGGTGATTTGCGAAAAATCAGGCGTGTTAAACCTAGGCCAAGAAGGCATGATGCTAATGGGCGCTGTGGTCGGTTTTTTAGCCGCTTATGGTACAGGCAGCGCAGGCTTAGGTGTTCTGGCTGCCATGTTAATGGGTTGCGTAATGAGCTTGATTTTTGCCGTGCTCGTTCTGCATCTAGGTGCAAATCAGGTGGCCACAGGGCTTGCTTTAACGATATTTGGCACAGGGTTAAGCGCTTTTATTGGCTCAGGTGTGGTTGGTCAAACCATTCAAGGCTTCCAACCTATCGCCATTCCATTGCTGTCTGACATCCCGTTTATTGGCAAGATTTTGTTTAGTCATGACATATTGGTGTATTCCTCTTTTGCAATGACCTTTGCACTTATGTTTGTGGTCAACAAAACCCGAATTGGACTAACACTTAAAGCAGTTGGTGAAAACCCTCATGCAGCCAACGCCATTGGCATAAAAGTGCTAAGGGTTCGCTACTTAGCCGTTATGTTTGGTGGTGTAATGGCAGGTATTTCTGGTGCTTATATGTCCTTGGTGTATACACCAATGTGGGTAGAAAACATGACGGCGGGACGAGGCTGGATCGCACTTGCTCTGGTCGTTTTCGCTTCATGGCGTGTTGGTCGAATTATGTTAGGTGCTTACCTCTTCGGTTTGGCCAGTATTATGCATTTAGTTCTTCAAGGTTTGGGCTGGTCTATTTCACCAAACTTACTCGCTATGTTGCCGTATGTTGCAACGGTGGTTGTTATGGTTATTATCAGCGCTGACAAGTTTAAAGAGAAATTACTGGCTCCTAGAGCGCTAGGAAAACCTTTTGATCCAAGACAAATGGCCTGATTTTAAATAAAAATTTAAACATTAAATAAAACGCCCTCGGGCACAAAGGAGCAAGCAATGAAACTTAAAAGTTTACTGGTTAGTCTAGGGCTTTTAGCCGGAGCAAGTATTGCTCAAGCAGAAGAGCCATTGAAAGTGGGTTTTGTCTACGTTGGACCCGTGGGTGATTTAGGCTGGAGTTACGAACATGATATGGGTAGAAAAGGCTTAGAAGAATATTTTGGCGACAAAGTAAAAACCACTTACGTTGAGAACGTTCCAGAAGGTGCGGATGCTGAGCGAGTTATTACTCAACTAGCAAAAGCAGGTAATGACCTAATCTTCACCACATCTTTTGGTTTTATGAACCCAACGGTGAAAGTTGCAAAACGCTTTCCTAAAGTAAAGTTTGAACATGCTACAGGTTACAAGCTTGATAAAAACTTAGGTACTTATGTTCTTCGTACTTATGAAGGTCGATACATCTCCGGCGTCACTGCAGGTATGATGACAAAAACCAACACCATTGGTTATATCGGCTCCTTCCCAATCCCAGAAGTTATTCGTGACATCAACGCAGCTTACATGGGCGCAAAAAGCGTTAACCCTGATGTAAAAATGAAAATTGTATGGGCAAATACTTGGTACGATCCAGGTAAAGAAACTGATGCTGCAAATGCGCTAATGGACCAAGGCGTAGATGTCATGCTACAGCACACAGACAGTCCTGCTCCGCTTATTGCGGCTGAAAAACGTGGTTTACGCGCAATCGGCCAAGCCTCCGATCAAAGCAAGTTTGCGCCTAATGCGCACATTTTTTCTGTTCGTGACAACTGGACACCTTACTACATCAAAGAAGTTCAAGCTGTTATGGATGGCACTTGGAAATCTCAAGATTTCTGGGGTGGATTCCATGATGACATGCTAACACTAGCATCAATTAACCCGAACCTTCCTAAAGATGTTCGCGCTAAAATTGATGCTACTTATGCAGCAATTAAGTCTGGTGAATTCAAACCATTCACAGGTCCAATCAAGGATAACAAAGGCAATGTTGCAGTTCCTGCTAATCATTCGTTAACAGATCAAGAGCTTGCTCAAGTTAACTGGTATGTTGAAGGCATTACTGACGAAATCCCGCATTAATTTTTGCACATTAATTTTTATATACGGCCAGCTCTGCTGGCTGTATATTCTCCTGCTTTTTAAACGACCACTCTTAAACACTGCCAGCCATTCTTTTTCATCTGCGTTTTTATCGTTATATTTAAGAATCCAAGGCACAGCAAAGCAACGAAAGGTAAACCTATGGAAACACTAATCGAACTATCAAAAAAAATGCCCAAGACCGAACTTCATTTACACATTGAAGGTACCTTTGAGCCAGAGCAGATGTTTGCCATAGCACAACGCAATCAGGTTGAATTGAAATACAATACAGTAGACGCCTTAAAAGCAGCCTATCAATTCACCAATTTACAAGACTTCCTAGACCTTTATTACCAAGGCATGTCGGTGCTTCTTCACGAAGCCGATTTTTATGACCTTACGATGGCGTATTTAGAAAAAGTCCACAGTGAAAATGTCGTCCATGTAGAGATATTTTTTGACCCTCAAGGTCATTTATCTCGTGGCGTTAGCTTTGATGTTCAAATCCAAGGTATCTATAACGCTCTTCAAGATGCAGAGAAAAAGTGGGGGATGACATCCAAGCTAATCATGTCTTTCTTAAGGCATTTAAGTGAAGAAAGCGCATTTGAAACCCTTGAGTTAGCAAAGCCTCACCTAAAATGGATTTACGGCATTGGATTAGACAGTTCGGAAGTAGGACACCCTCCTGAAAAATTCTTACGCGTGTTCGAAGCTTGCAAGAATCTTGGACTGAAGATAACGGCACATGCTGGCGAAGAAGGACCTCCAGACTACGTTTGGCAAGCCATTGAGCAAATCGGCGTTGATAGAATCGATCATGGCAACAGAGCACTGGAAGACGACAAGCTTATTGAAGCAATCAAGCAACGAAACTTAACTCTGACGGTTTGCCCACTTTCTAACTTGAAACTTTGTGTCGTTAATGACATGAAAAATCACCCAATTAAAAATATGTTGACGCTCGGCCTAAATGCGACGGTTAATTCGGATGATCCTGCCTATTTTGGTGGTTATATGAACGACAACTATGCCTCATTAATTAACGGTACCAGTATCAGCAAAGAAGAATTATTTCAATTAGCTAAAAATGGCATCACTGGTAGTTGGATGGAAGACCATCACAAAGAACGGCATTTAAAACACTTGAACGCCCTGTTCGAATAACCTATTTTTATCTGCCGCATTGATTAAAGGGAGATTGAATTAATCACTCTTTTGGTCAATGTGGTAAGATGCTGTTTTTTTATATTACCGAATTGAGCTAACCGCATGTCAAACACAATCCTTCTTGATGATACTTTTTACCGCTTACCTAGCAGCGATCGCTATGACCACGTTTTGAACCTTGTAAAAAAAGGCGCTTCTGTATGGACGCTTGCTGACACTGAAGGCTGTTTGATTATAGATCTTGGTAGTGACAAAGTATTACCAATTTGGCCAGCTGAAACCCTAGCGACAGCTTGGGGCGAGAAGGATTATCAAGGCTTCAATAGCCTGGAAATTAACGCAGCAGATTGGGCCGAAAAGTGGCTACCAGGTATGCAAGGCGATGGTTTCTCGGTTGGTGTAGCACCTAATCTTGCTGGTGAGTGCATTGTTTCCTCAGCAGAAGAACATGCAATCGACCTCAAAAGTTAGTAGTAATTACTGATACAAGCGCCATGTACTTTGAATTAAAGAGCTCTAAATTAAAGAGTCATAGAAATAAACTCACACAGTTCGCTGTGTGCGTTGGCTTGTTTGCAGTTTTTCTTATTTATTTTGGTCCGCTATTCTCACAAATAAGCAATGCACTTTCGCCCCAGCCAACCATGGCGCCAATGTCTATGGAAAGCATGGAGATGGAAGCCATGGATATGTCAGGGCACGACCATGCAAAAATGCTTGCCGAGCAAGCGAACAGTAAGCAAAAACAGGTAAGCTCTGCACATATTAGTCACCACGGGCATCACGCACATGGTGAAAGCGCTAATTTATTAGAAGCCTGCGGTTATTGTTCCCTGCTCTTCCATTTAAACTGGATTGACGCGAAAACCTTCGAACTTATTCCACTGACACAAAGCCGCTACCCAAACATGGTAACAGCGACTATTTCGCACAAATATCATGTGCCCTTCACCTCTATTTTACCCAGAGCACCACCAGTAATTTCGGTCTAATTAATACCATAATTAATATCAAAAAAAACGACGCAGCCTATTCTGATTTATCACAGAACAGATATTTTTGTGCGCGTCTTTCATGATGATAGAAAAGTGAGATTTTCACTCAGAGGCGTCATTTTGCCCTTTTCTATAAGACGAGAAATTACTATGTCTACAAAAACAAATAACAAGGCATCTGAATCTGCTTCAAATGCTATGCTACTTTTAATTACACGACTGCATTTTTATATTGGTCTTTTTGTTGGGCCCTTTATCTTTGTAGCGGCTCTTACTGGAACCCTCTATGTGATTACGCCGCAGATTGAAAATGCCATCTACAAAGATGTTTTAACAACGCAAAGTGTCGGCGAGGCCAAACCGCTGTCACAACAAATAACTGCGGCAAAATCACACCTAACGAGTGATTTAACCTTATTTGCCGTACGCCCAGCACCAGAGCAAGGCGATACAACACGTGTTATGTTTCTCGACCCAAGTGCAAACCTATCTGGTTCCAGAGCGATTTTTATTGATCCGATAACACTTGAAATGAAAGGCAATTTGCCCGTTTATGGCACAAGTGGTTCTTTACCTTTCAGAACCACCATTAGTTTTTTGCACCGCCAGCTACTCATGAGTGAAGTGGGTCGCTATTACAGCGAACTTGCAGCTTCATGGTTGTGGATTGCAGCGATTGGTGGACTTTTCCTTTGGTACAAGGGTGGAAAGAAAAACAAAGCAGAATTCGCGAACAAAACAGAACATCTGCGTAAGCGCCGCCGCCATTATCAAGTTGGTCTTTGTCTTTTTGTTGGTCTGATCTTTGTTTCTATTACGGGATTAACTTGGTCGAAATGGGCTGGCGACAACATCAGTGCTTTGCGCAATAGCATTGGCTGGATAACACCTTCAGTCTCACAAGACCTGACAACTATAGATCACAATATGATGATGTCAGATGAGCACGCAGATCATCTCAATCATTCAAGTCATCACAACATGCAGACAAAGAAGCAAACGGCGGAAAAATTTGAAAATGTTGATGCTCTATTTGATGGTGTACTCAAGGCAGCAAGAGACGCAGGAATTGATGCCAATAAGCTAGAAATAAGACCTTCATCAACAAAAGACAAAGCATGGCGAGTAAGTGAGATCGATCGATCTTGGCCGACTCAAGTAGACAGTGTTGCCGTTGATGCTAGCACTATGACTGTCACCAGTCGTGCCGATTTTGCCACTTTCCCTATTGTTGCCAAGCTGATTCGCTGGGGCATTGATGCTCACATGGGTGTTTTGTTTGGCGTCGTTAACCAAATAATCCTAACCATCTTCGGCTTGTCTTTGTGCTTCATGATTATTTGGGGCTACAGAATGTGGTGGATTCGCCGCCCACAGGCCGGATCAACTTCTAAACCATTATTGCAAGCATGGGCAAGACTAACTGGTCCACAAAAAATAATCACAGTACTAATCGCCATTGCATTGGGTATAAGCATGCCAGTTATGGGCGTTAGCTTACTCGCCTTTTTGTTAATTGATGTTTATCGCTGGAAGCGTCAATAATTCTATTTCTAACAACTAAATATTCATCGAGCCAACCACTGGCTCGATGAATATTTTTCACCTTGACGACTGATTTTCCCTTTCAAATACGCCTAATGTTGGCTTTTTCTGGCCTCTTGGCTTGTTATCAGTAAAATACCTGCTCTTATTTCATCACCATCAGAATACGTATTTTATGGACACGCAGTCACTCGCAACACTTACAGAACAAGTTTTTAACAAACTAGCTCAATCACCAAATGGTGTGCAGCGACTATTTCACGGTCGAGGCCGCTGCTTTCCTGGACTAGAACAGATCACTGTGGATTGGCTAGAGGGACAAGTCCTCATTTCTCTTTTCAAAGAACCAACTGCTGATGAACTAGACAAACTGAATGAAGAAATCATCAACTGGACAAGTAGAGCTGAATGGAGTGATAGCAAAGCACAATCGCTATTACTTCAGCACCGAAGCCGTGAACGAAGCCCGACTGAATGCCTCTGGGGGAATTACCAAGAGCAACAGATCGTTAACGAAGAAGGCCTACTTTTTCAACTCGATCTAGGCAAGAATCAGAACTCTGGTCTTTTTCTTGATATGCGATACGGACGACGCTGGGTAAAAGAAAACAGCCAACACAAACGCGTACTCAATCTATTTGCTTATACCTGTGGCTTCTCTGTCGCTGCCATAACGGGTGGTGCAGATTTTGTGGTTAATCTAGATATGGCAAAAGCCGTGCTTACCCGAGGCAGAGAAAATCACAGACTCAACCAACATGATTTAAACTGTGTGAAATTCTTCGCCCATGATATTTTCAAATCTTGGGGAAAAATCAAAAAATATGGCGAATATGATCTTATCATCATAGATCCGCCGACATTTCAGCGCGGCAGCTTTGCGCTAACTAAAGATTATCAAAAAATATTACGACGCTTACCTGAGTTATTAGCTGAAAATGGTCAAGTGCTTGCTTGTGTCAATGATCCAAGCATTCCTGCGCAATTTTTAATTGATGGCATGCGTGAAGAAGCTCCAACTTTAGCGTTTCAATACCGACTTGATAATCCGCCAGAGTTTTTGGATATCGACATAGAAAGCGGTTTAAAAGCGCTTATATTTCAGAAAACACCTGATGAAGAAATTAACTAATTAAGGAAGTCACAATGTCTAAAACAACCGTTACATTCGAATACGAGAAAGAAACCAAAAACAGCGTACGCTACCAAGAAGTGCCAGAAGAAGGCAAGGCTCCAATTATGGGATCACTTTACGTTCAAAAGTGGTTTGCGGGCAACAGCAAGACACTAGAAATCACTATAGAGAAAAAAGACTAAGCGCGAATTTTCATTCTTAACTGTATAAAAAACACTCTTCTTCCCTGCCTTTCTACTATCCTATTTTAGACACTTCTAAATAAGATAGTAGAGAAGCTACTCCCCTCGTCACCTAGAACTAGGTAATTTGTCATTTCCCCATAAAAACGCACTCAATATATGAAAAAAATATAAAAAATTTAACATAAAAAACAAAAATACACTTAAAACATTTTTTAATTCACAAAATAAAAGTTGCTATAAATAAATTAGAAACTAAGCTTAGGCTAACTGTTAAATTAATAAAAAGCGAAAGAATTAAAATGGATTTGAAATCAGAATCATTATCAAAGAAAATCAGAATAAAAATCACATATTTTAAATTAACGATATTGATTGCCTTGTACTACGCGTTAGTTATAAACATTCCTTTCTATGTACAACTATATGACGCTTTAGAACGTTCAAACTCTATGAATATTGGTCTTTTTTTATGCATGCCAATTTTTATTTTTTTAATCACAAATATTTTATTTAGTCTGATTAGTTGGCCTTATATTACCAAGCCATTATTTATTTTTTTACTATTAACATCCAGTATTGTAAGTTACGTAATATATAATTATGGAATCTCCGTCGATTACGGAATTATTCAAAACGCATTTGAAACCGATACAGGTGAAGCAGCCTCTTATCTAAGTTTTTATTCCGTATTTTGGGTGGCTATCACAGGCATCATCCCTTCTTTAATGGTAGCGCTAGTAAAAATCAGACCTGAAATTAGCGTGATTAAAAAATCGCTTTCCATCTTCGTTTCTGTGCTTGTCATTTTATCCATTGTCTTTTTTTACTTCAAAGATCTGAGCTATATAGGTAGAAAAAACAGCTACTTAAAAGAAATGATTGTCCCTACTTACTACCTTTCAAGCAGTTATAAGTACATAAAGAACACTTATTTTTCCAGCCCTGTCACCTATAAAAAAATTGGTGAGGATGCAAAACAAGCTATAAAGGATCCATCACAAAAACCGACTCTATTTTTCTTTGTACTTGGCGAAACAGCGCGCTCACAAAACTATCAGCTAAATGGCTATCCAAGACCAACCAATGAATATACTAGCAAACAAGATGTAATTTCATTTAGAGATGTCGCGTCATGCGGAACTGCAACAGCGGTATCGGTACCTTGTATGTTTTCCGCTCTATCAAGAGATGAATACAAAGAATCTGTCGCCAAACATCAAGATAATGCTATCGACATTCTCAAAAGAGCAGGCATTTCATTACTTTGGAAAGAAAATGATGGTGGTGACAAAGATGTTGCCAACAACATCACTAAAACGACATTAAATCGTGAAGTAGTAAATGAGTTCTGTAATGGTAATAGTTGTTACGATATGGCTCTTTTAGATAATTTAGATTCAGATATAAAAAACATGGAAGGTGATAGGGTTATTTTCATTCATTTAATGGGCAGCCATGGGCCAAATTATTTTAAACGCTATCCAGATGATCAGAAAAAATTCACCCCTGATTGTCAGAGAAATGATGTAGAAAATTGCTCTTCCGAAAGCATTATAAACTCTTACGATAACACTATTCATTACACTGATTTTGTTATCAGTAAACTTATCGACAAACTCAAAGGCGTCAGCGACCAGTATAATACAAGCCTCTTATATCTTTCTGATCACGGCGAATCATTAGGAGAAAATGGCGTATTTTTACACGGACTACCCTACGCATTTGCTCCTATTTATCAAACAAGAGTCCCTCTCATGTTATGGATGTCGGACGGCTTTAAAAAAACTAAAAACATAGATCAAACCTGTCTAAAAAATGAAGCTCAAAACAGCAACATATCGCAAGATTATATCTTTCACTCTCTACTTGGCATCATGGATGTAAAAACATCGACCTATGACCAAGAACTCGATCTTTACAAAAAATGCCGAAAAAACAATGAAAAAGGTTAAGATACACATTATTTTTTACTTTTTATTTACTTTATCTACTATATTCTAGTGCACATATAATAATTTATAGAGATAAGATATGCCAAAAAATAAAAACTCATGGTTACGTGTTCTATCTCCTCTCAAACCGTATTTATGTTTTTTAGCTCTCACCCTACTCTGCTTATCACTTAGTCGTTTGTTATTAATGATCTGGAAATATGATCGAATCGACAGTGCTGCCGATTGGATCACATTGCTTGGTTTCGGCTTACGCATTGATATCGCTTCCATCTCATACATAATCGGCATACCTGCAGTCATCAGTTTACTTATTTCAGGCATTCCCTATATCAATCGTATTTGGGATCTCCTCACTCGAATCTGGCTAACATGCACCTTTGTTTTGCTGATTTTTATGGAAGCCTCTACACCTCCTTTTATTGAGGAATACAGCTTAAGACCAAATCGACTTTTTGTAGAATACTTACTCTATCCGAAAGAAGTATTTTCTATGCTTATCGAAGGCCATAAGCTCACTTTGCTTTTGACGTCATTAATATCCACTATCACTATCATTTTGGCGTATCAATTTTTTCGTAAACAAAGCATAGTCAAACTTCCACAGCCTAAATGGTTCGAACGTCCAGTATTAGTCGTTATCATTTTCTGTCTTGCATTTCTTGGCGCTCGTTCAAGCTTGCAGCACAGACCAATAAATCCAAGCTATACGGCATTTACTAACGATCCACTAGTAAAT
This sequence comes from Marinomonas polaris DSM 16579, assembly GCF_900129155.1. Classification (GTDB taxonomy): domain Bacteria; phylum Pseudomonadota; class Gammaproteobacteria; order Pseudomonadales; family Marinomonadaceae; genus Marinomonas; species Marinomonas polaris. Next base: position 80,477 of record NZ_FQVF01000017.1, on the reverse strand, counting down.
AGCCTAACCCTTAACTCGACTTATTCTCTTATGTACGCCGTAAGCCAAATGGCCGATGAAGTTAGCTCATTTGAACTGTACCCAGAAATGAGCCAGGACAGGGTCATTGCAGAGACCCATAAAGCAATGGGGCTAGATAAAGATCAGTTCACATCTGAAGACCTTCCTACCCTACACATGCAACAAGCTACTCAGCGTTTTGATCGCCCGAAAAATCTTGTTATCATTCTTGAGGAAAGCTTGGGAGCGCAGTTTGTTGGCAGTTTAGGCGGGCTTCCTTTAACGCCTGAATACGATAAATTGGTGCCTGAAGCATGGTCATTCAACAATTTATACGCGACTGGAACTCGCTCGGTACGAGGTATTGAAGCAGTTGTAACAGGCTTTGTTCCTACTCCCGCGCGTAGCACAGTAAAACTCCCTAATTCACAAACCAATTTTTTCACTATTGCCAAACTACTCGGTAAACAAGGTTATGACACTAACTTCATCTATGGTGGTGGCGCTCATTTTGACAACATGAAAACCTTCTTCTTAGGTAACGGCTTCAACTCCATCATCGAAGAAAAAGACTTCGTGAATCCTGAGTTTGTTGGCTCTTGGGGTGTGAGTGATGAAGATCTTTTCACCAAAGCCAATCAAGACTTTGTAGCAAAATCTAAGACAGGGAAACCTTTTTTCAGTTTGGTATTCAGCTCATCAAACCACGACCCATTTGAATTCCCTGACAACAAAATTGAACTTTACAATACGCCCAAAGCAACTCGTGAGAATGCGGTCAAATACGCCGACCATGCAATAGGCCATTTTTTCAAATTAGCGAAACAAGAAGACTATTGGAAAGATACAGTATTCTTAGTGGTTGCCGATCATGACGCACGTACAACCCGGTCAGATTTAGTGCCAATTCCAAGCTTTCACATACCAGCTTTAATCATAGGCGATGGAATAAAACCTAAAAGTGATAGTCGATTGGTCAGCCAAATAGACTTGGCACCAACACTTTTGTCATTAATTGGCGTAGATTCAGAACACCCAATGATTGGACAAGACTTAACAAAAGTCGGTGATAATTATGTGGGACGGGCGATTATGCAATTCAATGAAAACCAAGCCTTCTTGAAAGATAACAAAGTCGTTATTCTACAGCCGAAGAAATCGCCAAAAACCTTTTCCTATAAAGACTTAACATTAACACCAAGTGATGATGTTAGTGAGGATTTAATAAACCAAGCTATTGCACATCCACTGCTAGGTACTTGGCTTTACAACGAAAAAAGATATGACATGCGCAGAAGCAAATAAGTCATGGTCATAAAAATGCAGAGCGAAAACTCGGCTTTTTTATATTTAGAGAATGCCTCAAAGCAAGCGACTTTAAATCCCTGCAATACCCTTCTGATACGTCAAAATTTGCCCTTTAAAAGGCGAAGATAGGTAATTTGTAGCATCTGGTTTTCGTTGATGATGAGAATATCCCAAAAGAACCATTTTTTTACTGAAAGGAGCATGGTGACCCCGACCCGGATCCACCAGCAAAACCAAACAATTTGCCGCAGCGTGTTTTTCAATAAAAGCGGATAATAGATCAACATGAAAACGTTCATACAAAATATCACTACCGATAATACAGTCGTATTTGCCTAAGTCTGTGCTTGCGTCTTGCCAGCTCGCCCTTATAAAAGGTATAGGCTGATCGCCATTCAAAAGCGTATTTTGCTTAAGGAAATTGCCTGCTTCAGGGTGATAATCCGTTGCCGTAATATTGGCCAATCTATGATTCAATACAAGGCTTGCAAGCCCAATACCACAGCCAACTTCTAATATTTTTAAACCATCGATTTTATGCTCAAACATCAGGTGTGCAAGCACTTCACCAGATGGCCAAATCACACCAAACAAAGGCCATACCGCAGATGAGATACCAAGATTTAACGCAATATTATCATCATCTGAAAACTCTTGATTATCACGCAGTGTTCGCACATGGATATCGGTCTTATCAAACTCAAGAGTTTGATAACGGACGCGAAAATGAGACATATAAGTCCTAGGTGATGCACGGAAATAGCAAACGCTATTAAACTGAAACACCATACTAGCTGTATTATTTAAAATACCCTAAGTTTAGTTCTCTAGCTTTTTTAAAGTGCCTCATGCTTTGATCGTAAGTTAATTAACCGACCAGCGCTCCAACAGGATATTAATAAATAGATCCGCCGCGGGAGAAACCGATGTAGAGCTTCGCTTTACAAGTCCAATTGAACGATCAATTTTTTTGCCTTTGAGCGGCCTAGAAGTCAGTACTGATGCGCTACTTAATGGCATAGCCAATTTGGGAACAATAGATATACCTAGCCCCATTTCCACCAAACCGAGCGACGTAGAAAGATGTTGGACTTCGTAAAAACTGTTCAGCTGCACTTGATCTCTTGCTAAGGATTTATCCAACAAAATTCGGTTACCACTGGCACGTCCAACACTAATTAATTTATACGGCTCCATATCCGTCCATGAGACTTCATCTAACTCACATAATGGGTGATCTTTGCGTAAACAAACCACAAATGGATCATCGAGAAGCGGCGTAAAAGACACTTCTGGATGCTGAGCTATAGCCATATTTATACCAAAATCCGCATCTCCGCGAATAACCGACTCCAAACCATGATTGGCACTTTCGTCTAAAATTTGAATGCGAATCCCTGGATAACGTTCGTTAAAAACATTAATAACACTGGGCAAAAAATAAAATGCAGCAGTGGGGATACAGGCAATAGTGACTTTGCCTTTCTGCTGAGAAGCCATGTCTTTTATGCCTAAAACAGACAGCTCAAATTCCTCTACCATACGACGAGCTTTTGGCAAAAACTCACGCCCCACAGAGGTTAGCCAAGTTTTTCGAGTCGTTCGTTCAAATAATTGAGTACCTAAAATAGCCTCTAATTTCTGCATTCTCCGGCTCAAAGCAGGTTGAGATAAAAAGGTTAATTCAGCGGCATCATGAAAATTTCCTGTCTCCGCAATACGTATGAAGATAACCAAATCTTTAAATTCTATTTGATGCATTGCCACTCCAATTGATTCGTTTTACACATCAATTATGACGTATCTTTGCATTTGATGCACGAATATAGATTGTGAGACTTTAGCTACAAGCTATTACAACAACAAAGGTTTATCACAATGTCACAAACCATATCTTGCATCATCATGCGCGGCGGCACCTCTAGAGGGCCCTATTTACAGATCTCCGATCTTCCTCAAGACCGGAATGCCTGTGCAGATGTTTTGTTAAAAATTATGGGATCCGGCCATGAACTTCAACTTGATGGCATTGGTGGAGGAAATAGCTTAACAAGCAAAGTGGCGATGGTTGGCGCTTCAACTCACCCAGATGCGGATGTTGATTATTTATTTGCTCAAGTAGGCATAGTAGAGAAAACTGTAGACTTTGCGCCAAACTGCGGAAATATGCTTGCTGGTGTTGCGCCTTACGCCATAGAAACTGGCTTATTCCCGGCTAGCGAAGGAACGACGACGGTACGCATTCATAATCTAAACACCGGAAAGATTATTCATTCAACAGTACAAACTCCTCAAGGCAAAGTAGAATATACCGGAAATACTATTATTAGCGGTACGAACTCGCCTGGCGCCCCAATTCAGTTAACATTTTTGAATGTAGAGGGCGCAAAAACAGGTAAGTTATTACCCACTGGTAGTGCTCTGAACATTATCGATTCGGTAGAAGTTACTTGTATTGATGCTGCGACACCAGTTGTTTTAATCCAAGCAAGTGATCTTGGAAAAACCGGCTATGAAACGCCAGCAGAGCTAGATAACGATATTGAGTTTATGACTCGTTTAGAAGTTATTCGCCTTCAGGCAGGTGAGCTAATGGGTATGGGGAATGTTTCAGACTCTGTGATACCTAAGCCTATTTTACTTTCTCCAGCTCGTTTTGATGGAACCATCAATGCTCGCTACTTTGTCCCACATAAATGCCATAAATCATTAGCCGTTACGGGAAGTATCGCTATTGTGACTGCGTGTTGCCTTCCAGGAACCGTAGCCTCAAAACTCATTGGTGATAAAGACTCCGAGTCCCATTTCACCCTTGAACACCCTTCAGGAAAGATCGAGCTTAGCGCTCAACGCAAGGAAGACAATTTATCAGCGTTAAATAGTGTATCGGTAATCCGTACAGCAAGAAAAATACTTTCAGGTACGGTTTATCTTAATTAACTATCAATACAAAAAATAATAAACGTATTAAACATTCATAAAAACAAGAAAGGTGAATTCAATGAAAAAACTTTCTAAGCTCTTAGGGGTTTCTGTCTTAACTTTTGGTTGCCTATTGGCGTTACCCACAAAAGCACAAGATACTGAACTTCCGTCAACCATTAACTGGACGATTCCATTTGGGGTCGGTGGCGGCACCGATGTTTGGGCTCGCTTTGTTGCACCCCATTTAACTAAAAGCCTACCAGGAAACCCAACAGTGGTTATAAAAAACCAACCTGGTGGAGGCTCAATCACAGGCACAAATCTATTTTTTCAACGAGCAAAGAGTAATGGTGAGGATATCCTAGGAACCTCAGCATCAACACTGTATCCATTCATGTTAGGGGATAAACGTGTTCGCTATAACTTTGATAAATGGATTCCGTTGATGGCTAGCCCTACAGGCGGAGTTGTCTACGTACAACCAGATCTTGGAGTAGCCTCAGCGAATGATATTACTAAATTAAATGGTGTTACGTTACCTTTTGGCTCTCAAAGCCCAACAGGGTTGGAGTTACCGGTCTTTTTGGCTTTCGAAATGCTAGGGCTTGATATAAAGCCTGTTTTTGGTATGAAAAGCCGCGGTGCTGGCCGTCTTGCATTTGAGCGAGGTGAAGCAAAAATAGATTTTCAAACGTCTTCTGCCTACTTAAGCTCTGTCGTTGATCTTGTTGATAATAAAAAAGCAGTTCCACTATTTTCATTAGGTATTCTAAATAATAAGGGCGAAATCGTTAGAGACCCTGCTTTTGCAGACCTTCCGACATTTGAAGAAGTCTATTTCAAAAAATTTGGTAAACAACCATCTGGTATGGAATACACGGCTTATAAAAAATTCTTAGCGGCTGGATTTGCCTTTCAAAAGGTGATCTTCATACCTGCTGACACACCAAATGACATTATTCAGACATATCAAAAAGCTGTTAAACAGATGCTACAAGATCCTGCCTTTATAAAGGATTCAGAGATACAAGTAGGGCCTTATGAAAACATTGTAGGTATTGATGCCGCTCAATATCTTAGCGATGCCATTACCGTTTCTCCTGAGTTGTACACTTGGATTTCCGATTGGCTAAAAACGAAATTTGATTACAAGCTGTAGTTTTAAATTAGGAGTGATTATTAATGATTGAGTTCCTCAGCGCCCTGGATCAAATAATGTCAGTTACCCATCTAACCTACCTAATTGCTGGTGTTTTAGTTGGATTAGTAGTCGGCATTATTCCCGGACTTGGTGGCATCGCCGGTATGTCTTTACTTTTACCTTTTTTATATGGGATGGAACCTTCCGTTGGTCTTGGTATGCTGATGGGACTCGTTGCGGTAATACCAACGGGGGATACATTTACCTCAGTTTTGATGGGCATTCCCGGCTCAAGTTCATCACAAGCTACGGTTATGGATGGCTTTCCTTTAGCGAAAAAAGGGCAAGCGGCTCGCGCATTGTCCGCCGCTTTCTTATCATCCATGATAGGTGGTGTTGTTGGTGCAATTGTATTAAGCGTATTTATACTCGTCGCACGACCTGTAGTTTTGGCTTTCTCCTCGGCTGAGCTATTTATGCTTACGCTGTTAGGGCTAAGCGTTGTCGCCGCTCTTTCGGGCGGTAATGTCTACAAAGGCTTGGCAGCTTGTGGATTTGGTCTTTTGGTAGGCGCTATTGGCGGAGCTCCAGCAACAGGAGAGTTCCGCTTCACTCTAGATATCGACTATCTGTATGACGGGATTCCATTAGTTGTGGTTGGTTTGGGGATTTTTGCTTTACCTGAGATCATCAGCTTATTAGTGAAAAATAGCGCAATTGCCTCTTCACCAAATAAACTTGGTCACGGCTTAAAGCAGGGCTTCAAAGATGTTTTTGCTAACCTTCCACTGGTTGGTAAATCCTCTATCTTTGGGAGTTTAATTGGCGCGATTCCAGGCCTAGGTGGATCAGTTGTAGATTGGATGACATACAGCTTTGCCATCAACTCTAGTAAAGACTCGTCTCAATTTGGAAAAGGTGATATTCGTGGTGTCATCGCTCCTGAATCTGCCAATAACGCCTGCGCATCAGGAAGCATGATTCCGACCATTTTATTCGGTGTACCTGGTTCTGGCGCGGCGGCGGTTTTTCTAGGCGGTATGTTATTGCTTGGTATCCAACCGGGCGTATCAATGATAACGACTCACCTTGACCTGACATACACGATTATTTGGTCTCTTGCTCTTGCCAATATTCTGGGCGCATTATTCTGTATTTGTTTTACACGTCCAATATCGCTACTCACTTACATTAAATTTTCGGTACTTACGCCTATTATTTTGACCCTTATCTTGTTTGCTGCCTATCAAGCAACTCGAAGCTTAGGTGACTTTATTTTATTAGGTGTCGTGGCAGCTCTCGGCGTCATGATGAAAGGTGCGAATTGGCCTAGACCGGCATTTTTAATTGGCTTTGTATTATCTTCAGGAGCAGAGAACTACTTCTTCCAAAGCATCCAATTTTACGGTTACTCTTGGTTTTTACGTCCTGGAGTAATTGCTATTGCCGCACTCATTATTGTTGGTTTCGTACTACCTCCTATTTTGAAAAAAAGGCAGCAGAAGAATGATGTGAAAGCAGAACCAACGCCACAAGAAACTAAAAAAGACAATATTGTAAAAACTGTTTCTTTGGCAGATTGGGGGATAATCGCAATTATGAGCGTATGTGCTATTTATGCTCTCGTGAATGTTTGGGACTCATCCATGCTAACAAAAGCATTTCCCATCATTGCCATAGCAATTATCTTGTTTTCAGTAGTAATGATTGTGAGTAAATACATTAGAGTAAAACACACAAGAATTCCGTCTGATCTCACCATGAATTTGATATATATAGCTGGCTTCTTTTTCATTGCTTATGGGTATTACTTGTTTGGCTTCATTACAACAACCTTTGTATTTTCACTCTTGTTCTTGAAGTTCTTAGCAAAAGCGTCTTATCTAAAATCAACGACTATTGCTATTTGCTTGGTCATATTTTTAGTCACTATTGGTAGAGTGATGAATGTAGACTTCCCTGAAGGTCTCTTTGACCCCTATCTATTAAGCGCAATCAAAACCTTTATCTAGGTACTCCAGCGCCTAGAACCTATCCCGATGCAACTATCTTTGCATCGGGATTTTTTTTGTGAAATATCCCCCTTCTATCTTTTACAAATAGATCTCATTTCTTTTTCATGTTAAATTCGCCCCACTTAAGTGCACTTTTCATGCGCAATTTACATTTCCAACGGTAACATTCCGCATAATGGCAGCGGCAATTCCCACAACCGCCGCACTCTAGTATCCATACAACAACTAAAAAAGCTCTCAGAGCTAATCTTATCGAGGACTATCTATGCAAGCATTCATTGATTTCTTAAACGGAGTCATTTGGAGCCCTGCCCTAATTTATCTATGTTTAGGCGCGGGCTTGTTTTATTCAATACTTACACGTTTTGCTCAAGTTCGTCATTTCAAAGAAATGTGCTCGCTTTTGTTCAATTCTAACGATTCAGACAAAGGCATTTCTTCTTTCCAAGCACTCGCGGTATCGCTATCTGGTCGTGTTGGTACAGGTAACATTGCAGGTGTTGCTGCGGCCATTGGTTTTGGTGGTCCAGGTGCGATTTTCTGGATGTGGGTCGTTGCTTTCTTAGGTGCAAGCACGGCTTATGCGGAATCCACTTTAGGTCAGCTTTATAAAGTCAGCGAAGGTGGTCAATACCGTGGTGGTCCAGCTTATTACTTCGAGCGCTGCCTTGGCTGGCGTTGGTTAGGCATATTATTTGCTTTGTCATCTATTCTTGCTTGTGGTGTTTTCTTACCTGGCATTCAGGCAAACTCTGTTGGCAACGCTGTCGTACAAATCTTCGGCGAAGGTGTTGTTGTATCAAGCTCATTCGGTGACGTAGGTTCAACTAAATTAGTTGCCTTAGCTGTTATCTTGGTTGTCTTGGCATTCATCATCTTTGGTGGCATCAAACGTATCGCGAACTTCACTCAGATAATCGTGCCATTCATGGCGCTTGGTTACATTGTGATGGCGTTGATCGTTGTTTTCCTAAACCTAGATAAAGTACCAGGTATTTTCGGCTTAATCTTCTCTGATGCATTCACTGCACAAGCAGGTTTTGGTGCGGCAATTGGTTGGGGTGTAAAACGTGGTGTTTACTCTAACGAAGCCGGTCAAGGTACTGGACCTCATGCAGCCGCTGCGGCAGAAGTTCAACACCCTGCACAACAAGGTCTTGTTCAAGCTTTCTCTGTTTACGTTGATACTCTATTCATCTGTACAGCTACGGCTCTGATGATTTTGATCACGCAACAATACAACGTCCAAGGCTCTTTGCCTGACGGTCAATTCATCGTTCAAAACGTTGATCCTTCTACTATCATTGCGTCTCCTGCCTTCACTCAAATGGCATTGGCAAGCGTATTTGGTAGTTCAGGTCCAGTCTTTGTGGGCATCGCATTGTTCTTCTTCGCATTCACGACTATTTTGGCGTATTACTACATCGCTGAAACTAACGTAGCTTACCTACGTCGTGCGTTGAACATCAACGTGTCACTAACCTTCGTAAAACTGCTTATCATGTTCATGGTAGCTTACGGTACAGTTAATACAGCAGGTTACATCTGGAACCTAGGTGACGTTGGCGTAGGCTTAATGGCTTGGTTAAACATCGTTGGTATCATCACTATCTTCTTCATGGCAAAACCAACCATGAAAGCATTGCGTGATTACGAAGACCAAAAAGCATCTGGCGTAACTGAATACACCTTTAACCCTAAAGCACTTGGTATCAAAGGCGCGGAGTTCTGGGAAAAACGTTACGACAAGCAACAAGCTGAAAAAGCTGCCGACAAAAAATAGTCATTAAGCTTTTAAGTAAAAAATTGATATAAAAAAGGGTCACTTCAAAGTGACCCTTTTTCGTTCTGTACCATTTACCGTCTTATATACGATAGTCGCTGAGGTTTTATATATGACAGTCACTAAGGTTTTATATAAGCAAAACTATCAGCTTGCTTTTCGATCAGTTCCAACACGCCAACCGGAACAATTTTTACAGACTCTGGCAAAGATTCAACAGAAATACTCAATCCATTAATCGAGTTTTGGCACACTGTAAATTCAATACCCAGCTCGGCTAACTCTTGGATAGCATCAGTATGATTTGGTTGTGCTTTTCTATCAAAAGAAAGCTCATCAACAATCTTCCCATCAAATATGGTCACAGCTTTTGAGTTAACCAACACAACAATTTTGGAAGCGGCAACATCCACGACCTTTACAAGATTTCGTACATTCGCGAGAAGCAACGACCACTTTTCAACTTCATCAATATGAAAAACCACTTTGACTGATTGCATAACATCCTCATTAAACGGTTAGCACGCTTTTGATTAATGACTAGCGTAAGACAAATCCGGCGCACAAAATAGCAATAAAATAAACTCCAGCTATCTTATCATCGAAGCATGTTATGATTTAAATATTCTAAAAAATACAATTTACCGACATGTCTATTAAAATCAACGCAATGCCATCTATTTACCAATCTTTCTTACTTTTTATCGGCTTATGCACGGCGAGTATCACTCTAGCAGACGCTCCGATTCACGTGGGTGGCGATCTAAATTACCCACCTTATGAGTTTATTAATGAAAATGGTAAACCGGATGGGTACAACACTGAATTAACTCGCGCCATTGCCGAAGTTATGGGGATTGAGGTCGATATACAACTGGGCAGCTGGGATGATATTCGTAGCCGCTTAGAACAAGGCAAACTAGATGTTTTACAAGGCATGGCCTATTCAACAGGGCGAACCGACAATTACAATTTTTCGCCGCCACATGCGTTAGTCCACCAATCTATTTTTGCTCGTAAGGGGACCGCTAAAGTAAGTGATTTGAACGAACTTACAGGCAAAGAGCTGATTGTCCAACGCGGCGGCGTCATGCATGACTTTTTTCTTCATAGCGATATCAAAGCCAAGTTGATTCTGGTCGACACCCACTCTGCAGCACTACGTTTACTTTCGTCAGGCAAATACGATTATGCACTGGTCGCCAACTTACCCGGGCTATATCTTGGTAAGGAACTGGCGCTATCTAACATCATTCCTGTTGGCCGCCCTTTTGGTGCCAAGCAATATGGTTATGCCGTAATGAAAGGCAATAGAGACCTTCTCGCTCAATTTAGCGAAGGTCTTGCCATTCTTAAAAATACTGGCCGCCAGCAGGAAATTTACGATAAATGGCTAGGCCCATTAGAGCAAGACGGCTTCCCATGGAAAAAGATCGGACTAATTACCGGCAGTATTTCTGGAATATTGTTGGTGATTTTAGGCGGTATTGTCATCTGGAACCGCATGCTAACCCGTGAAGTAAGTCGTCGTACCAACGAGTTAAAGCAACAGCAAAAACAGCTAATGCAAGCGGATAAAATGGCGTCATTAGGCATTTTAGTATCAGGGGTTGCCCATGAAATAAATAATCCCAGCAGCCTACTCTTATTAAATCTGCCAGTAATACAAGAATTTTATGATGATGCCGAAGATATCCTCGAAGCCCATTATCAAGAACATGGCGATTTTTATATTGCTGGGCTCGAATACAGCAGGATGCGCGATGAGATCCCTTCTATGCTGCAAGATATGTTAATAGGTACACAAAAAATTCGTCGTATCGTTAACGATCTCAAAGACTTTGCCCGTGAAACACCAGATAATTGGAAAGAACAGATAGATCTTAATGAAACCCTAGAAGTCGCAATTCGTCTAGTAGACAAAACCATTCGTCAAAGCTGTGATCAATTCAATGTGGAATATACCCGTCCGCTGCCGAGCTTTTATGGCAGCGCTCAGAAAATTGAGCAAGTTATTATTAACCTTATAGTAAATGCGTGTCAGGCTTTGGAATCATCTAATCAAGCCATTAATATTCGAACTTTTCTCAAAGACGAAAACCACCTGTGTTTAGAAGTTTGGGATCAAGGTAAAGGTATAGAGCCGCATAATATAAATCGATTATGCGATCCTTTTTTTACCACTCGACGAGAAGATGGTGGTACTGGCCTTGGTCTCTCTATATCCAGTAAAATCGTCCAAGAACACGGTGGCAGTCTGGTTTATGAGTCTATCCCCAAGCATGGCACTAAAGCTATTTTGACCTTTTCAGTTGCTTAGCTTCATTCGTGACATCCTGTAAAAGTCTCTGTTAGGAGTTCTTGTATGCAAAAAAACCTTTACCCACAATTCGGTATTTTACTGGTGGATGACGAAGAAGCCTTCTTACGCAGCATGAGCATTGCATTAGAACGTAAAGCAGGATTCAGCCACTTATACCATTGCCATGACAGTCGTAACGCCATGTCTATGATTGCGGAGCACCCAATTGGCATCGTCCTACTAGACATGACCATGCCTCATATTTCAGGTGATAAGCTACTACAGAAAATAGTAACGGAGTATCCAGACATTAATGTTATTGTCATTAGCGGCTTAAACCAGCTAGAGATCGCTTTAGACTGTATTCGACTTGGCGCCTTTGATTATTATGTCAAAACAACCGAAGAACGCCGCTTAATCGAAGGCATAAAACGTGCTGTACGTATGCAAGAAATGCATGTCGAAAATCAAGCCCTACGTCGCCATGTACTAACCAATACACTAGAACAACCTAATGTATTCGCCAGTATCATTACTCAAGACAAAGGCATGCATGCTGTCTTTCAGTACCTTGAATCAATTGCGTCTAGCCAACAGCCAGTTCTGATTACCGGCGAAAGTGGTGTAGGCAAAGAGCAAATTGCTCAAGCCATTCATGACTTAAGTAACAACACCGGGCCTTTGGTGAGTGTCAATGTCGCTGGATTAGACGACAACGTTTTTTCGGACACATTATTTGGTCACCGCCGTGGCGCTTTCACAGGAGCGGATAGCGCTCGCCCAGGCATGATTGAACAAGCCACGGGAGGCACTTTGTTTTTGGATGAAATTGGCGATTTAAGCCCTACATCACAGGTCAAATTATTGCGCCTATTACAAGAGGGTGAATATTACCCATTAGGCAGTGACCGACCTAAACGTCTGCGCGCCAGAGTAGTCGCTGCAACCCATCAAAACCTCACGGATAAACAAGCATCTGGCGCTTTTCGAAAAGACCTATACTATCGCTTGAAAATTCACCATGTTGAGATCCCACCCTTACGTCGTCGGGTCAATGATTTACCCTTATTGCTAGACTTTTTCCTAACACAAGCAGCAGAAGAAATGGGCAAAAACAAACCAACTATTCCCAAAGAGCTCCCCGTTTTATTAGCCAATTACCAGTGGCCGGGCAATATAAGAGAGTTAAAAGCACTCGTTTATGATGCCGTAAGCCGTCATCAATCTAAAGTTCTCTCGATGGAGACATTTCGTCACGTGTTGACGAAAGAAAACCCTTCACTATTACAAGCAAATCTAGAAAACAGTAACGCACGAGTGTTCTTTCCAGCCGAACAACCATTACCATCCATGCAAGAAATTAATGATCTACTAGTAGAAGAAGCGATGAAACGAGCACAGGGCAATCAATCCCTCGCATCTCGCCTCATAGGCGTGTCTCAACCTGCGCTAAGTAAACGCTTAAATAAAAAATCAGCTAAGCCTCCCAAAAGCAACCCATATAACTGTGGTTATAGTTATAACCACAGTTATTACTCACTTAAGACATTGATATAAAACATTTTTAATCCATATTTTGACAATTTAACTATTCCCTTGGCATACCCCTTCAGATTTAAAGAAACCCAACGAGTTTAATAAATTTATAAATTAAATCAATGAGTTAAATGAAATACATCCAATTGGCACAATGGTTGCTTTTATCTATTACAAAACCCCATGTAAAACAACAATAAACGAGAGCATCATGATACAAATCTCCACCGAAGCCGTTCGCTCCGAACACGATCTACTTGGCGAAAGTAATGTTCCAGCTAACGCATACTATGGCATTCAAACACAACGCGCCTGTTTGAACTTTGATCTCAGCGGCATACCGCTTCACCATTTCCCTGAGCTTGTTGTTGCCATCAGCATGGTGAAATCGGCTTGTGCTGGCGCAAACCGAAGCTTAGGTCTTTTAGACGACGATCGCTATCACGCTATTATTGACGCCGTCGCAGAAATCAGACAAGGACATTTTCACGACCAATTTATTGTCGATATGATCCAAGGCGGCGCTGGCACATCAACCAACATGAATGCTAACGAAGTCATTGCTAATATTGCACTTGAAAAACTCGGTTATGAAAAAGGCGAATACCAACACCTTCACCCGAACAATCATGTCAACATGTCACAATCTACCAATGACGCTTACCCGACTGCCGTTCGATTGGCTATTTTGCTCAAACACGGTGATTTAGTGACGGCCCTCGCCTCATTACGCGATGCATTTAAAGCTAAGTCTGTGGAGTTTGCCGACATTATCAAGATGGGACGAACCCAATTACAAGACGCAGTTCCTATGACTTTAGGTCAAGAGTTTCAGTCTTTTGCTTCGACGCTGACAGAAGACATCGATCGTATTGCCGGCCTGTCAGAGCTACTCAAAGAGGTGAACCTTGGTGGCACTGCGATAGGCACAGGGATCAACACAGATCCAGAATATGCTGCTATAGCAGTAAAAAACTTATCTAATATCAGCGGTTTCCAACTAATTCCTGCATTCGATTTAGTTGAAGCCAGCTCTGACATGGGCGCGTTCGTTTTGTTCTCTTCCATGCTTAAGCGCCTTGCAATCAAGCTATCGAAAATATCAAACGATTTACGCCTTTTAAGCATGGGGCCTCGCTGTGGACTTAACGAAATAAACCTTCCACCACAACAACCTGGCAGTTCTATCATGCCGGGCAAAATCAATCCTGTTATTCCAGAAGCTGTTAGCCAAGTAGCTTATCAAGTTATCGGTAATGATATGGCCATCACTATGGCCGCAGAAGCAGGTCAACTTCAGCTCAATGCAATGGAGCCACTTATTGCCTATAACGTACTGGAATCTATGCGCATGCTGAAACAAGCCATGGACATGTTAACAACGCGCTGTGTCATCGGTATCACCGCAAACAAAGAGCACTGCCAACAGCTGGTTGACCAAAGCATCGGCGTTATTACTGCCGTTGTTCCTTATATCGGCTACGACAATGCCAGCCGTATCGCTAAGACAGCACTTGCCACAGGACGTGGAGTTTTAGACTTAATTCGTGACGAGCAACTAATGAGCGAAGACGATATCAACGAGGTGCTTAAACCGGCCAATATGATTCGACCTCAAGCTCGACGTATTAAGCGTTAATTCCCCTGACAAATAACAAATAAAAAGGCATTAAGATGACAGATACTCAAACAACAAAAAAAACAACCTTTTGGGGCAAAATGCCACTTTGGCAAAAAATCTTAATTGGTATGGTTCTTGGTATAATAACCGGTTCTATCATGGGGCCAGACGCAGAAATACTGAAACCGCTTGGCACCTTATTTATTAAAGCCATTAAAATGCTCATTGTTCCCTTGGTGTTTTGCTCCTTGGTAGTTGGCGTTACTTCTATGCAAGACACTCGAAAAATGGGTCGAGTGGGATTGAAATCCATAGTGTTGTATTTAGGAACAACCGCTGTTGCTATTACTATCGGCCTAGGTTTAGGAACTATTTTTAGCCCTGGCGCCGGTTTGAATATGGACGCTTCTACGGTCTCTCAAGCGACAAAAGAAGCCCCAACATTAGTGCAAACGCTGCTAAACATGATCCCAACTAACCCTGTTGATGCGCTTGCTGCTGGCAACATTCTACAAATCATAGTCTTTGCACTTGGTTTAGGAATTGCGTTAACTCTGTCTGGTGAGAAAGGCAAACCAGCCATCGCAGTATTTGAAAGTCTTGCGGAAGCTATGTACACGCTAACCGGTCTAGTAATGAAACTGGCACCTTACGGCGTATTCGGTTTAATGGCTTGGGTAGCGGGAAAATATGGCCTAGAGATTCTACTACCGCTGATTAAAGTCGTTGCCGTGGTTTATCTTGGTAGCATTATACACGTCGTGGTTTTTTACAGTGGCTTGATCAGTCTATTAGGACGCCTTAACCCAATCCCTTATCTAAAAGGCATTGCTACACCCGCTGCGGTTGCGTTCACCACCACAAGTAGCTCAGGTACATTACCAGCAAGTATTAAAGCGGCTCGAGAAGAACTAGGTGTATCAAAAGGTATTTCTAGTTTTGTTTTACCTTTGGGCGCAACAATAAACATGGATGGTACGGCACTTTATCAGGGCGTTTGCGCTTTGTTTATCGCACAGGCATTTGGTGTTGACCTAGAATTTTCTGACTACATTGTCATTATCGCTACGTCTACACTAGCATCCATTGGTACAGCGGGTGTTCCAGGTGCTGGTATGATCATGCTGTCTTTGGTTCTAACAACTGTTGGTTTACCAATCGAAGGCCTAGCCATCATTGCTGGTATAGACAGAATCCTAGACATGGCTCGCACAACAGTAAACGTTTGTGGCGACTTGATGGTCTCAACTCTCGTTGCGAAAAGCGAAAATGAACTGGACCAAGATATTTATTCAGCCCAACCAACATCAGACTCAGCAAAAGCGTAGTCGATATTTAGTAGCCGATACTTATCAAAGCTGAACCTTAATAATTTCTTTGTAACAACATAAAAAATAGCCAGATGACATCAATCTCATCTGGCTATTTTTTATAAAGCCAAACTGACGATAGAAAACAATGCCGCCACCAACGCGTAGGCAAACAGCGGAATAATAGTTCGCTTAATGATAAACCCTTCTTTATTACTCACACCTAAGATTGTTGATACTGCAATAATATTATTAATGCACACCATATTACCCATGGCTGCACCAGCAGATTGCAAAGCAAGTACAAGGCTAACAGGCAAACCGACCTTCTCTGCAATACCTAATTGAATACCACCAAAAGTTAAGTTTGACACGGTTGCCGACCCTGAAAAAAAAGATCCGAGCGCCCCAAGTAGCGCCGCCGCATAACCCCAACTATCGCCCAGTAATCCTGAAAATGCTTGAGCTAATAACAACATTGGAGCTTGGCTTCCGCCTTGCATCATCAAATTAACCATCACCAATGCGCCAATTAGGGACAACATAGGCAAAAATAAACGCCGACCAGTATCTCGTAAAGATGTCACAACAAGCACGCGTGACATACCAAACAAAGGGATACAAATCAATGAGACTATAAGAAAAGGAATCACAGCTGGAACATAGAGACTTTTATATTGCCAATTTACGTCCATGCCCAAAATATTGTTAATGCTAAACACCAAGGCCTGACTCACCTCAAAACCAGCGTCACCGACATGCCAAGTGAACCATGGCGTCATATCATTAAGTAATGCCTTCACGCCCAATTGAGGAATGCGCGTTACAACTAAAATGGCAATAAGCAAAGCAAAAGGTAAAAAAACCTTCATGATAGTTTTTACTTCTATGACCTTATCGGACAATTCTGTAGTTGCAGATTTATTTAACCCAACACCCTGTTTTGCCAACAATACACTTAATCCCAAGCCAACAGCACCGCCTATTAATGAAGGAAACTCATAATTCCATTGAGCAAACACAACATAAGGAACTGTACAGGAAAGGATACTTAGTAAAATAAATAAGACATTTTGACGAATATCGCGCCATTTCACTACAAAAGACAGAGCGATAAAAGGGACAACTAAAGCAGCAAGACTATTAAGTAACGCTGTTTGTTTAGCTATTTCCATAAGCTGCATTTCGGATAGCGACAGCCCTGACAAACCAAACCAGATTGGTGTTCCCACCGCGCCAAAAGACACAGGTACAGTGTTCATCGCTAAGGCAAAAATAGCCACGGGGATAGCAGGAAACCCCAAACCAACCAATATAGGCGCAGCAATCGCTGCTGGAGTACCAAATCCAGATGCCCCTTCGATCATAAAAGCGAAAGCCCAACCAATAATCATCAATTGAGCCACTTTGTTAGAGCTGATGCTTTTTAACCACTGACTTAGCACCGCCTCAGCGCCTGAAAAGAACATCACACGATTTAATAAAATAGCACCAGCGACAATAGAAATAGGTGTCAATACAGACAAAGCCCCTGCGATTACATTAGCACTTAACAGACCTGTATCCGCCTGAAAAAACACCAGCTGAATAAAGGCAACTAGAACCGCAACAGTAGGCAAAGCAATATGCGAAGGCACGGGATTACGCTTTGTCATCACCCAAATCAATAATACAATTGGTAACGCTGACAAAATAGTATTCATGCTTTTCCTTGCTTAATGGTTATGCTTATCTTGCTTGCCTATAAAATTATAGTAAAAATTCAACTTGCTTTTTTATTTTAAAACTTTATGAAGAGTCTGTTATTGATATGAATCACACTTAAGACAAACTTGTAAATTCGGCATCATTGTTTTCATTACTTAATATAATGTTAATCAAGCTAGCCACCTCTCCTAAATACGCGTAATAAACATCAGCTAGAGCATACTCTTTCAAGTATAGATTACGCTCTTTTGTACTAAAATAATGATAGCTATAATCTAAAGATATTATAAAACTGACGAAATAATCCACATAAACAGTTGAATTTTAACAACATGAATAATTTGTCTGACGAATCACTTTAGGAATAGCCGAAGAATTTCTATGTTTCAGTTTAGCTTTCAAGAATTAAGACATTCTGAAAAAATGAAAGGATTCGACTTTGATTCGATTACCAACTAATCGAATACTCCAATTGGAAAAAATCCTTAAAAATAATATTCAAGCGAGAATCACTGAAAAAGACATATATATCTCAGTGAGATTACAAATAGATGTCAAAGTCTTAGCCTTACTAAGCATTGGAATAATATTTGGTTTATTTGGTGTTGTAGAAATATTTATCGATTTTGTTAGACATTAAAGTACGACACGATGCTTCATCGGCAATAGAGATAGTGCTATAAAATCCTTTTGCTAATCCTTCAAACAGCGCAACAAGAGACGGATCAAAATGAGATCCTTGGCTCTCCTGAATAATCGACAAGGCTTTATCGTAACTGAATGGTTCTTTATATGGGCGTTTAGAGCACAAAGCGTCAAAAACATCCGCTATAGCAAATATACGAGCGCTGATCGGAATGGCTTTACCAACTAAACGATGAGGATAACCACTACCGTCCCACTTTTCATGATGCGCCTCTATTACAGTTTTTGCATCACTTAACCAAGCAATACCATCGACCATTACCACCCCCTCTTGAACATGGGTTTTCATTACTGCCATCTCATCTTCTGACAGTTTTCCAGGTTTAAGTAAAATCTTGTCTGATATAGCAATTTTACCTATATCATGGAGATAGCTTCCTAATATCAGCGCTTTCATAGCTTCATTATCTAGGCCATAAGCTTCAGCCAATTCTGATGCTATCCACGCTACACGGTAATTATGCGCACCCGTATCAGAATCTCGTAAAGCAATGGCTTTCCCCATGGCATACATCATGTCTATATTGGATTGTTTAATTTTTTCAATATAATGCTGATTTTCTTTGTTCAAGATCAAAATTAGCGGATAAATTACCAGAGCACATAACCATGCAGCTCCCGCGGAAATTAATGCAAGCAACAATGAGAAGTTACGAATATCTGCACGTTGCCATTCCGGCACCATTCGAACACCTTCCAAATACCCCCAAATATGCCCATTATTTTTTATAGGTACGAAAGTTCTTAACGCCCAATTACCGTCATTTAAAGTCAAACTTTGATAAGACGCTTGCTGATAACTTGGCTTTTCATGATGAGGTAAAGCGGTTTCTATTAATTCACCCGCTGCAGTAATGGACTCAGAAATCTTGACCCCATCCTTGTCATAAAGCTCCGCTATATCAAACCAATCTAACACTAGATTATCAGTCGCTTGCTGCGCCCTTACCGCGAGATTATCAATGGAAGCATTCACTATATCAAAATGCGAAACGATACTTTGAGAGACCTCTAAAGCCAAATTAACCGTTTCTTGCTCTGCGCTTTCTTTGGCGATTTTCCATCCTGCAGCACCAGCAACAATACTGATGATCAAACCTGAAACGGCAACTCGCTTTAACGCTTTTTGGGCAAAATCCATGGT
Organism: Marinomonas polaris DSM 16579; assembly: GCF_900129155.1. Taxonomy (GTDB): domain Bacteria; phylum Pseudomonadota; class Gammaproteobacteria; order Pseudomonadales; family Marinomonadaceae; genus Marinomonas; species Marinomonas polaris. The sequence continues at coordinate 60,980 of NZ_FQVF01000017.1, read as the reverse complement.
GAGATCTCTCAATGTTTATTACCCAAACAATAGCGCTTATTAATTAAGGAATTATTAAGGACAGGATTAATAGCAAATTGCTTGCTTCCAAACGACTTAACGTTTTCGTTTAAGCCAAACTAAGGCGCATTTCTTTGGGAAGGATCTCTTGTGAAGGCCCGAATCATATCTTGAGGATCAATGTGCGTTTTGTGATTCACCGCTGCCTGAGCCCACCAAATCAATTGGTTAAACGTACGCCCAAAGTATCCAAACCATTCAGATTGGTCTTCGCCCTCTAGCAAACCTCCGTCTTCAGAAAAGATATTTTGCGCTTTTGGAACATGAATCATAGATGATACTGGCAAACAGCCTAGCTCTGACAAAAAGGTTCGCATGCCGATTGCCGCTCGCATGCCACCCCATTGGCCTGCTGAATAAGTCACTATGGCACTTGGCTTGTATGAAAACAAAGAGCTACCAAAATGATTCAGTAAGTTCGCCAATGCAGGACTCATTGAATGGTTGTATTCTGGACTTACCATTATATAACCATCAGCGGAGGCTATTTTCTTAGCTAGCTCATCCAATTCAGATGGAACCTGACTTTTCGAATAGGAAAAATGAGGCTTAAAAATCGGTTCTAACGGATAATCTAAAGCGTCTACCAACTCTATTTCATGATCGCCATGCTGAGATGAAAAAGACGCTAAGCATGCTTTCGCTACCCTTTCACCTAAACGAGCAGGCCGCGGCGGTGTACTGTCTCTAACGGTACCAAGGAACATTAAAATCTTCATAAACAATCACCTATTAAAATCATCGCCATCAAATGCTTCAATAACATCCACCGAAGAAAGATGGAATAAAACCCACACGATAGCAAATCTTTGAAAGAAATGACGCATCACTGGTAAATTACCAACGAAAGCTCTATTGTTTAATACTCCATAGAAATCATTGTGATAGGGGATTATATGTATAAGAAACATCTATCTATTCCCTACATACCCAAGTATTAAACAAGAGAGTCGCAACATGAAACAGAAGGACTTCCGAAAACTAGGCTGCGCAGAATGTTCAACTGGATGTGACTTAGGCTTCGACTTCACTATGGCGTTTCAGCCGATTATTAATAGCCAAACCAAAACCGTTTTCGCACAAGAAGCGCTTGTTCGTGGCTTAAATCAAGAAAGTGCATTTCAGGTTTTTCAAAACGTCAATGAAACCAATCGCTATCGTTTTGATCAAAGTTGTCGAGTGAAAGCCATAAAACTTGCAGCAGAGCTAGAAGTCCATAAACACTGCTTTCTTAGTATTAACTTCTTACCTAATGCGGTTTACAAGCCAGAACTTTGTATTCGAACCACGCTAAACGCAGCGGAAGAATATCAATTTCCAAAAGAAAAGATCATTTTCGAATTCACTGAAAACGAACAAATTACGGACAGCAAACACTTAGAGTCAATCATCCAGCATTATCAGCAACAAGGTTTTTTAACCGCTACAGATGACTTTGGCTCAGGGTTCAACGGTTTAAACCAACTTGCCGACCTTAGAACAGATATCACAAAAATTGATATAGCGTTAATCAAGAACATAGACCAAGACAAAAAGCGCCAAATCATCGTACGAAATTTGGTAAACCTGTTTAACGAACTGAATATGATAATTGTCGCTGAAGGGGTCGAAACAAAAGCCGAATACCAAGTTTTACAAGACATGGGCATCCATCTGTTCCAAGGTTACTATTTTGCTCGCCCAAGCTTTGAATCACTTGCTGAGATAAACTGGGATTAACTCAAAGCTAAGCGCGAAAAGGCCAACTTATTAATATTTCCCTATTGATAAACAACCTTAAAGCGCTCTAACACCAGTAACATATCTTCCGTTGGCTCAATATCTAATTCCTCGCACTCCGCGGATAAAAACGCCCAGTGCGCTTCACGCCACCAAGCCAAGGTTTTATCACCCTCACCTTCTGCTGCGGCAAATTCAGCACTAACATCACAATATCGACACTCTGTAACAGAAGTAATTTCCACAATGCACACAGGCTTACCATCCCAATTGGTCACAACTAGTAAGTGACCAACCTCTGGCATAGCTTCACCTTCATAGCTGTACCAATGTTTCATACTGCAAGATGCCTGTTTTTCACCACGCATAATCAAATCGGCACAAATGTTGGCATTGTACTCATCGGCACAGTAGTAACCTGCACTAAACGAAGTGTATTTTTCGGCAACTTCTAGAGGTAAAGAATGGAGAAAGCTATCCAAATACACTTTGTTTCTTTTTTCCATGAAATCTTCAACCTCTATTTTCATCTCACACTATTCTACAAAATCAGCACTTATTTCAGTCTTGTTAGACCAACTAATACACAAACAATACCACCGACCATGCCGACCCAAGCTTCTACTGGCGTTTCACCGCTTAAGGCACGAGTTACTTGAGAGCTAGCCGCATCGTAAATGTTGTAACCCCATACAGCCAAAGCAGCACCAGCGATAACTAAAATAATACCTATAATTTTATTATTCATACTTACTCCAAAGGATTATAAATTCAGCGAATAGCGCTTGATAATGACACATACCAGAGCACAAATTAAAAACATTTATCTCTAGCCCTTAAATCATTAACACTTTACCGCTAGAATGGCGCGCACTGACATTACTCTTATTCATTTAGTTCTGAGAACAAGCGAGCGTCCTGCATGAAATTATTGATAAATCTCATCCGTAACCTTCTAGGCTACATCATCATAGCTGTTGATCTTATTACCCGCGGATCTAAGAAAAAGCGCACACCAGAAAAGCAACAAGAGATTAATCAAGAACTTAAAGATTTTTCGCTTTATCAATTCGCCGCCTGCCCATTTTGCACTAAAACACGCAGAGCCATGTACAAGCTAAACCTACCTATTGAAAAGCGTAACGCACCAGAAGGTTCAGCTCACCGTACTGAGTTACTTGAAGGCGGCGGTAAAGTAAAAGTGCCTTGCCTGCGTATTGAGAAAGATGGAAAAGTGGAATGGATGTACGAATCTTCACAGATCATCAGCTACCTAGAAAAACGCTTTGCTTAACACTAAAAATAAGCAAAACTAATATTTCTAATGCTTAAACGAAAAACGGCTTCTGCAACAGAAGCCGTTTTTCATAAAATATTTAATCATCAACTGAACAGAGCACGAATACTACTTAGTCTTCGATGCCTAAAAGGATATTAACCCAATCTTACCTGATCTTTGCCACTTCTTTTTGCCTCATACAAAGCATCGTCAGCACGTCTCAATGTCTCCTCATAAGATCGATCCGCAGGCTCCATAGTCACGACACCTATGCTAATACTAATAGGTATATCCTCAGTAGAAAATCGGTTCAACTCCAACTTGAAATGCTTTCGTAGTCGATTAGCAAACGTCACCGCATCTTTCAAATTGATATTTGGCAAACCAATAACAAATTCATCACCGCCAAAGCGACACGCAATGTCAGTTTTTCTGAGTTCTGATCGACAAATATCACCTATCGTCCTGATAATTTCATCACCGGAGTAATGACCCAAGGTATCATTTATTTTTTTAAGGTTATCAAGGTCAAACATCAAAATAGACGCTGGGACAGCATACCGCTCGAACGCATCGTAATGAAGAGCTAGATCTCGCTCAAGTTTCCTTCGATTGAAAAGTCCTGTGAGCTGATCTGTATCACTAAGTGTTCTCAGCTTAATTTCCAGCTCGTGCCGCTCTGAAATGTTACTGGCGACCCACAATACGACAGCCTCGCCGTCAACCAAAAAATCGAGCCTCTGAATACGGCCTTCAAACCAAAGAGAATGCTTCGGTCCATCTATAGACTCTATATTAATATCTAGACTGTTCAGTTCATATTCTTTGATTAACAGCTGACCTGAGTCTAGTGCCAACTCAATTTGCTCAAGAAACCAATCAGCCTTCTCATTTTCAACAATATCGGTAATACGCAAACCAACAAGCCCATCACTGCTATGGTAATAACGAGCATCACGCCCACCAAACACGGCGATATATTTACCACTGCGCGACAGGATAAATGCAGGGTCTGGTAATGTATCTAATACAATAGCCATTTGTTCAATACTAATCATAAAAATACCCTGCGACATTGCTATGAAAAACTGAGATGAAGAAAGAATCCTTCATATCTTTCCCAGAAAAATCACTTCTACTATAGAATAATAACGGCTAAATCTTCCTTTTCTTCAGTAATTCACTCAAAAGAAAAGTCATCATAAGTCAGGGATGTGGAATCAAGGCTTAAATTCTCACCGTATTTTTTTACAGCAATGTTTCACAGTAACTTTTTACATTAGTAATTACCTATTCTTTGGCTGAACTATTTGATGCTTTGTCATACGACGATATATCGTGGGTCGTGACACACCCAATTGTTTGGCAACAGCGGATATATTCCAACGCTGCTGTCGTAATAAATTTAATAAAAATTGTTGCTCAGAATCGTCAGTAGAAGACTCCTGACAATTAACATAAGTAGTTGTAATTGGATGAAGCGGAATGAATGGTTCAACCAATCCATTTTGATGGATAAAAAACTCTTCGGGGAGGTGCTGTATAGAAATTTCATCAGTTTCACAGATGGCATCAGCAAAGGTTAATGTATTAACAAGTTGGCGGATATTACCTGGCCATTCATGGGCTAAAAGTGCGCTCATCGCGTCGGCTCTTAATCTCACTACTGGATTAATTTTCTTTAATAGCATTTGAATGAGATATGGTTTATCAGCACGTGCTTTAAGAGTGGGCAGATTTAATGTAGCGCCATTAAGTCGATAAAATAAATCTTCTCTGAAACGCCCCTCTTTAATGAGTTGAGCGAGATTGCAATGTGTGGCCGCTAACACACGAACATCCACATCAACCGCTTGGAGAGCGCCTAACGGCATAACTTGCCCTTCAGCCAATACGCGGAGTAAACGGGTTTGCAAATGTAGGGGCATATCCCCAATCTCATCGAGAAAAAGAGTGCCACCACTCGCCTGCTGAATTAATCCCTTTGCCCCTTTTGCACGCCCACCAGTAAAGGTTCCAGGCGCATAGCCAAAAAGCTCGCTTTCAATTAAAGATTCAGGAATCGCAGCACAATTAACAGCTATATAAGGTTTCTGTGCACGATGGCTTGAGTCATGAATCGCTTGTGCTAACACCTCTTTCCCAGTGCCTGTGTCACCTAAAATCAGTAGATTCATATCTCGATGACGTAGCCGTTTTGCCAGACTAATCGTTTTACGCATGGCTGGATCATCCGCACTCAATCCATCAAGTTGAAAAACAGACTCTTCTTGAGTAGCCAGTATTTGTGAAAGTTGAGGCTGATAAGGCACATTTGTGGCGGGCTCTATCAACATTCCAAACAAGGTTTGCTGTGTTCCCGATAAACGAAAAGCTCGGATACCATCTTTACTTTCGTAATTAATAGAGACAATATCCCGCCATTGGCATTCTAACAATGTAGGTAAGGATACCGTTGGCAGATCAATAATATGACATTGCGATAATAAACTACGGCCAGCGGTGTTTGCAGCCAATACCTCACCATCTTCATTTAATGCAAATAAACACTGCCCATTTACTTGAACCAATTCACGAGACTGATCGCACTTAAAAATCAAGCTGTGCCGATATCGCCTCAAAAAATACGCATCCTCTATTAATCGAGCGTAAAGCTGAGTTAAGTGCAAAGCAAAATTTTGACTATCCGGTGTTCGTGATGAATCAAGCGCGGAAATATCCAACACCGCCAATAACTGGCCAGATGGGTCTTTAATTGGTGCGGCTGTGCAGGTCAAACCAATATGGGAGCTATCAAAATGATCGACACGATGACAAGTTAAAGCCTGTTGCTCTTGAATACAAGTACCTACCGCACAAGTACCTGCATATTGCTCACTCCAGTCCGCGCCTAAATACAGACCCGCTCTATGCAAGCGTTCATCGTCATTTTTACTTCCTAAAAACTGAACTGTAATGCCTCGATAATCACTCAGTAATAAGACATAACCCAAGCCTGCTATTTGCGTATAAAGTTGCTCAACGCCAGCACGCGCAACATTCAAAAATTCATCCACCGAATCTTGATGCTCACGAAGAATCTGATGCGTCACAATGCGAGCTGGTCTTGGTTGACTGGGGTCTAAACCATATTCATTAAGGCATCGCTGCCAAGAACGCCCAATTAACTCATGGGGAGAATAATGCTTACCTAAGGCTTGACGGCCACTGTAGCTAAGTATTGCATCAATATGCCGACGTTGCTGACTTGTATTATTCATACAGACTCTTTGCTCCTGGCTATTATTTTTATTTTTAGATTACTAGCAGTCTACTCGTGAAGAATCAGGCTTTCTATACTTCTTTACCCAATTCTGATTCATCGCCCAGCTCAAGATCAACATCTCAAACTTCCCCGTCTCTACTTAGTTAAAAGGCGAACACTGGACGTTACACTTGTACAAAAAAGCATTACAGGTGTAACGAATACGAAATACATTATCATTTAATCAATCTTACTTTTAAAAAAATATACGATATAAATCAAAAAGTTATAACAAAAAAATATCCGTGGCGATCTGTTGGCACGCATACTGCTCCATCTTCAGTACCAATATAGTTCAAATGAAACCAAGCATATGAACTTGGTATTAGGGTAGTAATAAAAATAATAATCTACATTGGAGTTACTTATGACGGATCCTTCAAAAAAAACATCTTCACTAAATACAATGCATCAACCCAACATAGCCGTTATGGATTGGCTAGAAAAACTTTCGAACACGCTTAGCTCAAATACCCCAACTGATGCTGCGGTACTGTTTGAAGAAAATGGGTATTGGCGTGACTTAATATCCTTCACCTGGAACATTAAAACCCTTGAAGGTCGCACTGCCATTAGCGACATGATCGCTGACACCATAAAACGTGTTTGTCCGACTAACTGGCAATTAGAAGAAGATGCCACTGAAACAGACGGTGTGATTGACGCTTGGATTACCTTTGAAACTGCCGTTGCTAGAGGACGTGCATATTTACGATTGCGTAACGGTCTTGTTTGGACCTTCCTAACAACAATGACGGAGCTTAAAGACTACCCTGAAAAACGAAACAAACTTCGTCCAAAAGGCGCTGAACATGGAGCCAATAAAAACCGCCAAACGTGGCTTGAAAAACGCCAGCACGAAGAAGCCACCCTAGGTTATACAGAACAACCTTATTGCCTGATTATCGGCGGAGGACAAGGCGGCATAGGTCTCGCGGCTCGCCTGCGTCAACTGGATGTTCCCACTATAGTGATTGATGCCCTACCAAAACCGGGCGACACATGGCGCAATCGTTATAAATCACTCTCATTACACGATCCTATTTGGTATGACCACATGCCTTACCTTCCCTTCCCAGAAAACTGGCCAGTCTTCACTCCAAAAGACAAAGTTGGTGATTGGTTAGAGATGTACACTAAAGTCATGGAGATCAATTATTGGGGGTCTACACGCTGTACACATGCGGAATTTGACGAAGAGAAACAAGAATGGCGGGTAACTATTGATAAAAGTGGAGAGAAACTCACCCTTCGTCCTAAGCAACTCATACTAGCAACAGGCATGTCTGGCATACCTAACATGCCCAACATACCTGGAATGGATACTTTTGAAGGAGAGCAACACCACTCTAGCCAACATCCTGGCGGGGAAGCCTATAAAGGCAAAAAATGCATCGTCCTTGGTGGCAACAACTCAGCCCATGATATCTGCTGTGCCCTGTGGGAAAACGATGCTGATGTCACTATGATCCAGCGCTCATCCACTCATATCATCAAATCTGATTCATTGATGGAGCTCATCCTAGGCGGCTTATATTCAGAAGAAGCCGTCGAAAATGGCATGACCACCTATAAAGCGGATTTAACCTTCGCATCCATCCCTTTTCAGGTGATGCCACAATTCCATATTCCAGCTTACCAAGCAGTTGCTGAAAAAGATAAAGACTTCTACCAACGCTTAACCGATGCTGGATTTCTACTAGATTTTGGCGAAGATGGCTCTGGTCTATTTATGAAATACCTTCGCCGTGGCTCAGGCTATTACATTGATGTGGGTGCTTCAGAGCTTGTCGCCAATGGAGACATTAAGCTTAAATCCGGTGTTTCTATTAAGAGCATTAAACCAAAATCTGTGGTGCTTACGGATGGTACTGAACTAGAAGCGGATTTAATCGTATACGCCACAGGGTTCGGATCTATGAACGGCTGGGCGGCAAAAATTATCTCCCAAGACGTCGCTGACAAAGTGGGTAAATGCTGGGGCATGGGATCGAACACAGCAAAAGATCCTGGTCCATGGGAAGGAGAACTTCGCAACATGTGGAAACCAACTCATCAAGAAGCACTATGGTTCCATGGCGGCAATTTGCATCAATCAAGACACTACTCTCAGTATCTATCATTGCAAATAAAAGCACGCATGGAAGGAATAGATACATCGGTATATGGTATGGAGCCAGTCCATCACTTAAGCTAACGACAGACCTAATTGTTTCGTCCTGAAACACATCAACGGCTTCTACAACAGAAGCCGTTTTTTATATTATGATTATAACAAAGTTATACGATACCCTGCTCAATCATGGCCTCAGCAACACGCCTAAAACTAGCAATATTAGCACCTAAAACAAGATTACCAGGTTGACCAAACTCTGTAGCAGTATCATTAGCTGCATTGAAAATATTTTTCATAATCACTTTCAACTTTTCATCTACCTGCTCGAACGTCCAATTTTGCATACTTGCATTTTGCGCCATTTCTAACTGACTAGTCGCTACACCACCAGCATTCGCAGCTTTACCTGGGCCATAAGCAATTTTTGCATCAATAAAGGCATCAGCTGCCGCTTGAGTAGACGGCATATTCGCCCCCTCACTCACAACAACGCACCCATTGGACAATAATGCCTGAGCGTCTTCTAAAGTAAGTTCATTCTGTGTAGCACAAGGAAAAGCAGCATCCGCCTTAAAACGCCATACGGCATGACCATTCGCAGGATAATCAGACGCTGGAATATATTGAGCATCACTATGTTTTTGTAAATACTCTACCAAGCTTGCGCTACGTACTTCTTTCAATTCTTTTAATAAATCAAGATCGATACCTTTGTCATGATAAATAGTGCCACGTGAATCTGAACAACTAACAGGTATCGCACCAAGCTGATATAGCTTTTCAATCGTGTAAATAGCTACATTACCAGCACCTGAAATAAGGCATTTTTTACCTTTTAAAAGGTCTCCACGGGCCTCTAGCATGTACTGAGCAAAATACACTGCACCGTAGCCAGTTGCTTCCTTACGAACTAATGAGCCGCCCCAAAGCAAACTTTTCCCCGTCAGTACCCCTTCGTAGCGGCCAGTCAAACGTTTATATTGTCCAAACATATAACCAATTTCTCGCGCACCAACACCGATATCACCTGCAGGAACATCCGTTGTTGGGCCAATATGTCTATATAACTCGGTCATAAATGACTGGCAAAAACGCATAATTTCGCCATCAGAACGGCCTTTAGGATCAAAGTTAGCGCCACCTTTACCGCCGCCAATAGGCAACCCCGTTAGTGCATTTTTAAAAATTTGCTCAAAGCCTAAAAATTTAATGATGCTGGCATTTACACTAGGATGAAACCGTAAACCGCCTTTATAGGGTCCAAGTGCAGAGTTAAACTCAACACGATACCCTTTATTGACTTGAATGTTTCCCTTGTCATCTACCCAAGGAACACGAAACATAATTTGACGTTCAGGCTCAACAATACGCTGTATTATTGCTTGCTTTTGATAACGATCATTACCTTCCAATACGGGCTCAAGTGAATCCAGCACCTCTTCCACGGCTTGATAAAACTCAGATTGAGCAGGACTAGTACGCTTCAAATCAGAAATGGTTTGATGGACATAAGTCATAAAATTTCGGTTCCTGTTTAATAGTCAAAATATTACTTCCATTTTGTTAATCATCGAATAATAAAGGCATGGGTACTTTCTAAACGTTTCAATCACACTATTTCACTAAGTAATTTTGTGACGATACTTACCGTTGTATGAGAAGAAAGGCGGGTACAGCTCATGCTCTCGATGCTTAACTGAGCATATTCATCATCAATAGTTAACAAATTCAACAACCAAGACAAATAATCTATCGCTCTAAATTGGTGCCATAGATTATATGGAAAATACTTAAAATCGTAATATTGACCTGTTTATTTGTTTGAAAAACGGTCAATGCTACTAATTTTTTAAAGCGTTATACATGGAATAAACCAGAAAACTTGCAGAAAACAGAAGAATTATCTTGTCAAAGCAACAGATTTTTCATGCTTTATTATGGAACAATACAATTTTTCACTCTTGACTTTGCTAATTATAAGAGATGTAAATCAACCAATTAAATACTTATAAATCATGTATATAAATCAAAAAATCAAAGCGCACCATTTGTAAACAACATATCGCACCAAAAAAGAACTAGAGATATCACAACCCCTTTACCCATTTTAAACAGTAAACCCTCTGCTACAAAAAAACGGCTTCTGCAACAGAAGCCGTTTTTTTGTAAGCCAGCGCACGTTTTCTTAGCCTAATGAGATAGGATCAATGTTTTAAGATTTTTTCTCTAAATTTTACTCACCAGAAACGCTCACATACTTACGCCAATTATGTTGCTCTTTAAAACCCAGAACATCACGGATCTTACGGTTTGAGAACAAAGCCTCGTGCTCACCCATTTCTCGAGTAAATGGCACATCTGGAAAAAAGCGTTCTGCTAATTTTTTAGTCGGAATAATCGCGCCATTATCGTCGTTGCCAGCATTGAACACTTGGAAACCTAAGCCATCTTTTTGCAAACATAAATCAACAATTTGCCCAAGATCACGAGCATCGATATAGCAAAAAGCATTTCGGCGACGCACTTCAGGGTGTTTAAAATAATGTGGAAACAATTCAGCGTATTCATGAGGCTCAATCACATTACCAATGCGCAGCGCGTAAATATCAATTCCTGAACGACGCTGAAAACTACGTGCTGTTTTCTCGTTAACTACTTTAGACAAACCGTAGCTGTCCATAGGATCAACATCGTAATCTTCTTCTAATGGCAAAGAATGCGGATTGGTTTGCCCATCAGAAAAACAAATACCATAAGTGGTCTCTGACGACGCAATAATTACTTTCTTAATACCAAGCTTTACCGCAGCTTCAATAACGTTGTAAGTACCAATGGTATTCACTCGAAAGGTTTCATTATCTGGATTGATCAGGATTCTAGGCACCGCGGCGAAATGCACCACAGCGTCAAATGTTGGCACGCCTGTACCAGGCTCTAATTCATCAAAACCAGCATACGAGCTCATTGCATTGAACATCTGACCAGAATCGGTAATGTCCGCAATCAGGTTATCGACCTTAGGATGATCCAGTGGCGTCAAGTCTACATTAAGTACTCGATATCCCTGATCAATAAGATACGCAACGGCATGCTTGCCTGCTTTTCCCGATCCACCTGTAAATAATATTCGTTTTGCTGTCATAACCTAACCTCGATGAATTTTAATTATTATTAAAAGACTCTACTTCATTCTTAGATAAATAACGCCATTGTCCGACATCAAGATCAAGGCAAACCTCGCCTATTTTCTCTCGATGCAAACCAACCACTCTATTGCCAACGGCTGAAAACATGCGCTTAACCTGATGAAACTTGCCTTCGGTGATGGTTAAAAGTACTTCTTTTGGAGTAATAATGTCTAATTTGGCGGGACGAGTTAAACCTTGCTCACCTTGGAGTTGCAGCCCTTGTTTGAACTGAGTGACAAGGTCGCTACTCCGTTCTGCAGGAATGGCTTGAGACAACTGAACTCGATAGACTTTGCGGCAATCGTTCGTTGGCAGTGTGATATTAAAAGACCAACGCCCATCATCGGTAATTAGCACCAGACCAGTTGTATCCGCATCCAAACGCCCCGCAATATGTAGCTCAGAAGCTTTATCAACGTCTAAATAATTGAACACAGACGGATACACTTCATCGATATTCGAGCACACAGTACCAGCTGGCTTATTCATTAAAATATAGCGAAAATCGCGCGCTTTTAGCCTATCACCCTTCAAGAGTACCGTATTGTTTTCATGCACTTGAGTCGCTTCGCTTGTCACTACTTCACCATTGACGCAAACCTCACCCGAATGAATGTATTGAATCGCTTCCTTTCTGGTCAACTCAGTACTTTTACAAACAAACTTATCAAGACGCATAACAGGCAACATTATCAGGTGGAAGAACTAGACATTATGCTTTCTGACGAGCTTTTATCAACCACGCACTCATAAGGATACAAAGGACAGTAAAGATAAGTGTGGCTCTATACATTGAGCCACCCTAATAATTTAAAATATTTCTCGTATCCAACTCCTACCAACCCTATCTGAAATGTTCCTAACCACCTGACAATGGTCACTTCCCAAATTAATTCTGCACTTGCCTGCCTTTTTTAAGCCAACATAAGCTATTTAAAAAAGTGAAAAAAATATGAAAAAAATCAAAGAAAAGTGAAAACACATGAACTCTTAGTGCCAGCACAAATTATTACATTATCTTTACGTTACAATAAAAAAATAATGCTTTATCAAGTGGATGCAGTGAGTTTGCAACGAAGTTTTTACCTAATTACCTCTTCTACTACCGTCCCTTATTACTCTCATCAATACCTATTCAACATAAGTAAAGATGAGCAATATCAACGATCACTAATTAAATAGCTGGGCATATGGATATAAATCTAAGCGATAAATACTATCTCGCTGAAGGAAGCTGTCGTACGGTTTATCGACACCCTAATAATCAAGAGCTATGTATCAAGATAAATCACAACCCAGAGAAAGACAGAAATATTACTGAGGTCGTATTCTACAAAAAGCACTACAAACAAAGCTTAGACTTCATCACTAATTTTGCAGGAACTGTAGAAACTAATCTTGGCAAAGGCGTGGTCACAAAAATCGTTCTTGACCATGATGGAAGTGTTTCAAAAAGCCTTGAAGATTATATGGAAGAGCGAACTATTACGTTAAGACAAGCCCTTTCATATATAACGGATTTAAAAGATAAAGTGTTCAAATACGGTGTTCTACTACACGATGACGGAATACAAAATATCTTAATGCGTAAAAATGCAGATGGCACTTTAACGCCAGTGCTAGTTGATGGATTTGGCCCTAGAGATATGACAGTAAAAGCACTTATTTATATGGTTTTACGCCCTCTAGCCAAACATAAAAGCGCTAAAGTCCTTGATAACATGTCAAAAAGAGCTTCTTTGTTTAATGCTCGTTTATCGACACTTAACCCTCTATCATAAACGAATAAGAAAACTCACTTCTTTGTTCTTTCCTATAAGCATAAAGCCACTTATCTATCTCTAGAAAAGTGGCTTCGTTTTTCTATTCTTTGCTCTTACTGCATTGCTATTTTAGTGTTGCCAAATACATTCATCAGCCTTTTATATGAGTAATCTCTTACACACCTTTGATGCCCTATGGCTTGCAAATCCCCCAGCAACTTGTCTGACGTTGACGAATTTTGCTTTGATAATACTGGACAGCTAGGATGTCAGCCACAAAGTTACCTAAGTGTTTTGTTAGCCCTGTAGAGCTAATTACAACATTTGAGCAACGAACGGCCGCTTTTACGTTATACTGCATCATCTTTTTATTTCGACACACCTTACGACAATCTGTCAGAGCACCTTATGCCATTTGCAAAACTAGGATTATCCAGTCCTCTTGTTAAAGCTATTACCGAATTAGGTTACAAAACCCCTACGCCAGTCCAGAAACAAGCGATTCCCATCATCCTTTCGGGTAAAGACTTAATCGCCACTGCACAAACAGGAACAGGCAAAACTGCTGCTTTTGTTCTGCCCTTGCTAGAACGATTCACTAAAGCCGGAACATTACGCGGCAAACGCATTCGAGTGCTGATTCTCGTGCCGACTCGTGAGTTAGCCGTTCAGGTTGAAGCCAGTGTTGCTCAATACGCTAAACACACTAAGCTAACCTCTATGGCCGTGTATGGTGGTGTGGATACTGAAGCACAAAAAGAACGTTTAATAGAAGGCGTAGATATTCTGGTCGCCACTCCAGGCAGATTGCTCGATTTAGCTCATCAACGTGCGCTGCATTTTGATGAACTTAAAGTCATGGTATTGGACGAAGCAGACAGAATGGTAGATATGGGCTTTGTTGGCGATATCAACAAAATCATGGAACGCCTACCTGAAAATCGTCAAAACCTTTTATTTTCGGCAACCATGACCGACGATGTTCGCGCTCTAGCGTTTGATTTTTCAGACAGCAAGATGACCGATCTAGCGGCTGAAATATCTATTTCACCTAATGTCCGCGCGGCCGCAAGTATCAAACAATGGTTAATTACCGTTGATAAAGACACTAAATCTGCCTTATTGAGCCATTTGATTAACGAGCAAAAGTGGGATCAAGCACTTATATTTATCGAGAAAAAACACGGTGCAGCTAAGCTTGTCGATCAGCTAGCCAAACGAGGAATAGTCGCCGATTGTATTCATGGTGATAGAAGCCAAGCCATGCGCGAAAAGATTTTGGCTCAATTCAAATCTGGTGAGCTAAAATATTTAGTTGCAACGGGCGTTGCTGCACGTGGTTTGGATATCGGTTCATTAAGTCGCGTGGTCAATTATGACTTGCCGTTCAAACCAGAAGAATACATTCACCGCATTGGCAGAACAGGTCGTGCTGGTGCTTCTGGTGAAGCTATATCCTTTGTTGCCATGGGTGACTTTAAAAACCTTTGCGCTATTGAAAGCCGACTAAAGCACATTATCGACCGCAAAGAGATTGCAGGCTTTCCTGTAAGAAAAGTCGTACCCGTTTCAATCTTAAATTACGTTCGCAAAGCAAACCGTTAAAATACGATTTGCCCTAGGTTGAAAAACCTTCTACCTAGGGCAAAGCCTCAAGGCCTAAAATAATAGCCGTTACGGGGCATTCTTTTCTATAAAGTGACAGCCATAAATCTAATCTTCAAAAGTTCATCTATTTGGCCAAATCAGCATTATTTGAGTATAAAAAGGCCACTTTGATATACAAAAGTTTACAAATATGGATACTATGCTGTATATCTAAGCATTGAATTATGATGTCGGTAAAAAAGTAAAACAATGAAAGACAATATAACAGTATCCATTTCTTCAGTTGATGGAACAAAGCATTTTAGTTTCGGCAAAAGAACACGTCATACATTCAAATTTATTAGCTACATTATTTTTCTTGCGATCCTACTTACCGCAGGAATCATTTACTACTTAATTAGCGATGCCGAATATTCAAAGCTAAAATTGCTCGAACTAGAAAATAAGTCCTCTTCTTTAACCAAAGAAATCACCTCGCTTACAGCACTAAAACTAAGCTTGGAACAGGATTTATCTGAACGAGAAGAACGAATGCAAGTGGTCTCTGATCGACTAAATGATTTAGAAAAAGTTCTAGGCATGGATAATCAAGATAATGTCGAGCTTGAATCACGTTTAGACACGGCGGCGATGAACTCGTCATTGCGAATTGCGATGCTGACTCAGATCCCAAGTGGGCCACCAGTAAAAGATGCAAGAACCTCTTCTGGCTATGGAGAGCGACAACATCCTGTTATTGGCATAATGAAATTTCATCGAGGCCAAGACTTTGCGGTAAATACAGGAACGCCAATTTATGCGCCAGCAGATGGAACAGTCGAAGTAACCAGACCCAGTAATGAAGGGTCAGGCAATTTCTTGCGCTTATTACATGGATATGGATTTTCTAGCTCTTACTCTCATATGAGTAAGTTTGCGGTTAACAAAGGCGATTTCATTAAAAAAGGCGATTTAATCGGTTATTCAGGTAACAGCGGATTAACCTCAGGACCTCACCTACATTATGAAATACGGTTCATTGGACGAGCACTAGATCCCAAGCCCTTCATAGTTTGGGATGTAGATAATTTTGATACAATTTTTGAAAGTGTAAGAGGTATACGATGGGAATCTTTGGTGGGCAAAATAGAATTAAGAGTCAGTCAGCAACTACAACTCTCATCGCAGAAGGCTGCACAATTAACGGGCACATAAAAGTCGCTAACCAACTACAAGTAGATGGTAATGTCGAAGGCCAGATTGAAGCAAAAAATCAAATTAAAATTAGCACATCAGGCAATGTTCAAGGCGAAATCACCACGGAACGCTTGATCATTAACGGCAATTTTGAAGGTATCTGCCACGCAAATTATATTGAAATTTTAAGTTGCGGCCGCGTTAGTGGCACCGTTTACAGTGACAATTTAAGTATTGAGCCTGGCGGCAAGTTTATGGGCATCACCAACCCATCAGATAACACTATAGAAAAACAAGAACATCATGAAGGGCTTAGTAGTCTTGACAAGCTAGATGAACTAGATCTTCAAGAAGACAATGTGGTTTTGATTAGTAATGATAAAAACGCCTAGTCTAAAGCAATTTTTTAGCGAATAGTTAACTAAGGGAAAAAACCTTAAGCTGCTCGATATTGGTTGGGTATTTCTAATAATACTCAACCATTGAACAAATTAGTCACCTGATGATTTAATTAACGACAACCCTATTACGGCCACTTTCTTTCGCTTCATAAAGTGCATTGTCGGCTCTTTTAACCACGGCCTCTATCGTATCGCCTGCCTTGAAGGCGGTTAATCCAAAACTAGCAGTTTTGTGTTCTATACCCTCAAAATCATATTGTGCAATTTTAAGCCTAACTCCTTCTATTATTAACTTAACATCTTCAATACTTGATTCAGGAAAAATAATAATAAACTCTTCCCCACCGTAACGTCCTACGTAGTCTGTTATTCTTAAACTGTCTTTCAAAACACTTGCTATTTCAACAAGGACACTGTCCCCTCGCTGATGACCATACTTGTCGTTAACTTCTTTAAAGTGATCGATATCAAGTATAGAAAGACAAAAGCTATTATCAACATGGTAACCTTTATCAATCTCAGCTTGTATAAGCTCTTCCAGCTTTCTTCTGTTAAATAATGTTGTTAGGTTATCCGTAAGAGCCAATCTGTTTAACTCTTTATTTTTTTCTTCGATATCTTTTTGAGCTTGCTTTAACAATGTATTTGCTTTGGTTATTTTTCTATTCCAATAGATCATAAGGGCAAGAAAAATCACAATAGCCAATACAATTTGCCATACTATTTTATAATTTACGTCTTGTTCGTATTTTATAGGAATCCATTTTGTAAATATCTTTCTATGGCGCTCATTTGTAATATTATTAACAACTTTTTGTAAAATCCCTAACAGAGTAACATCATCTTTTCTGACAGCGATAGAAAGCCTTAAATTTTCAGATATTTTTCCGGCTATTTTTAATTCACCAAAATATTTGCTTTGAAACTCATACCCAATACTGGCTAAAGTATCAATATAAGCGAAGAGTTGGCCATTCTTGACCTGATCTAAGCCATCATAAATATCATCAACTTCGACTATTTTTAATGACGGATATTTCCCACGCAGTATTTTTACAAAAGCATCACCTTTTATTATTCCAATTTTTTCGCCTTCTAAGTCCAGTATCTGATTAATGAATGGAACATCAACTCTCGTGGCGACAACTAATGGAACATCTAAATAATGACTAGTGAAGTTTAAGTATTTTTTCCTCTCTGGCGTTTCCATTCCTAAGGCAAGCATATCGCATTTTTTTTGCTGTATAAATTCTACAGATTGATTCCAATTTTTTGTTTTAACCAATTCAAATTTTGCTGAAAGCATTTGTTCAAAAAGACGATAATAATCCGAACTCATTCCAACATGTTCACCGTCTTCATTCAAACCTTCAAAGGGCAAACCACTTGGGTTTATACAATACTGGATAGTATGGGTATTAATGTAAGCTTTTTCAGCATCATTGAGATCAATATGCCCACCTGGGTACTCTTTAATAGAGCCAATCCATTTATCACTCAATTCCTCAATTTCTCTTTTTGATATAGAGGTAAGAGACTTCTGTAAAATAGAACTTAAAAGACTTTTTTCGGGCTGTATTCCAAACCTTAAGTCCTCTCTATTTGTATTTGGTAAAACAAGCTCACTTGCCAACTTTATATTATTGTATAGATTCTTTTTTATCAGATGATTTATATTGGGTAGGTTTTGCATTAAAGCATCAATTTTACCGAACACTAAATCTTTTGTTAACTCATCATAGCTATCATAAAAAATGAGATTCATTGAGCCTAAATCTTCAAGTTCCTTAATATAAAAAACGTCCTTCAACACACCAACTTTTTTTCCTGTTAGACTTTTTAACCCATTGTATTCACCAAAATTATCTTTAACAAAGATCATAATAGGTATGTTGTAATATGGACTGGTAAATATAGTAAAGGGCTCTCTGTATTTTTTATAAGAAATACTACTTATCATATCGATTTCTTTGTTTTTAAACGAATTATAAATAGTTGTCCATTTATCAATGTGCTTTTCGAATTTCAGACCAGTTTTCTGTGATATCAAATTCAACAAATCGTGCTCAAACCCGACAGGCTCACCTTCAATATAATATGAGAAAGGAGTAAAATCGGGCATCATGCCGATGCTCACGACTGGATTATCTTTAATAAACCCCTTTTCCTCTTTCGTTAAATCCAAAGGTTTCGCTATAGATCCAACTGAATATAGAAATAGAAAAAGCAATGTTATCAAGATTTTTTTCATTTCTATCTCAGTAAAAATTTCAAGTGTAATTTAGGACTAATCAAAAACTGCTCTAGAAAAAAGGCTCTTCAGGTACTTATTATAAAAATGAAGACCTTTTAAAACCTATTAGTTAGGTCGGCGAAAAAGCCTTCAATAGCTCAGCATTGGTCGGAAATTCTTCTAATAATTCAACTAACTTCTGAGCACCATCTACCGGCTTAAGATTTGTAAGTGAACGTCGCAAAGCACGCACTTTCTCAAGATCTTTTCCATCAATAAGCAATTCTTCTCGACGAGTACTACTTTTCGCAATGTCGATAGCAGGAAAAATTCGATGACTCGCCGCTTCTCGTGACAAAACAATTTCCATATTGCCCGTACCTTTGAACTCTTCAAAAATCACCTGATCCATCTTGCTGCCAGTATCCACCAAAATAGTCGCGAGAATTGTCAATGATCCTCCGTTCTCTATCTTTCTCGCTGCACCAAATAGCTTACGAGGGATTTCCAACGCTCTTGTATCAAGTCCGCCAGACATGGTTCGACCACTACTACGCTGTTCGGCATTATGCACTCGTGAAAGCCGTGTCAGTGAATCAATCACAATCATAACGTCTTGACCTTCACCGGCTTGCTTACGCGCTGTTGCTAGCAGCGCATCGGCTACACGAACATGTTGTGTATAGCTTTCATCAGAAGACGACGCATGCACTTCTGCCGATACGCTGCGCTTGAAATCCGTTACTTCTTCAGGGCGTTCATCGATAAGCAAGGCATATAGCTTTATTTCAGGATAAGCTTCTGCCACAGCCTGACAAATGTGTTTTAACATGGTTGTTTTGCCAGATCCTGGTGGCGCAACAATCAGGCCACGCTGCCCCATACCAATTGGCGTGATCAAATCCATTGCACGAACCGTTCTCTGTGAAGAACCAGATGCCAGATGAATACAAGGGGAAGGATGAATGGCCACGCCGTTTAGAAAACGTTTTTCAGGATCATTCGGATACAAATCCTCGGCCACCTCATCGACAGGGTTCACGTCTGAAGATCGTTTACCTTTCAAACTTAATATTTTTCTCGTCATATTGTGGTCTTATAGTCTTGGATAATTTAAAAATCGATATCTTAATTTACGAACGTCTCAGTTATTGCTCAATATCTTTTCTTTTTAAGGCTCGGCCTCTCGGCTCATCACCTTCATAAAGCACTATATCAGAATGCAAGAATTCGGCCGCCTCAGCGGAGCCTTCTACTTTAACTGCACTGCGTTCTAACATTTCAGCTTCAAACTCGGTTAGTACACTTGATCGAATTCCGGCTTCTCGCCACTGAGATTTTGACCAGCAGCCTTTGGATATTTCCCGAGCTAATGCCAACGCATCCAACAAAGCCTGATTCGCACCCTGCCCTTTAAATGGGCTCATTGGGTGAGCTGCATCGCCAATCAGCGTGACTTTATCGCCTTTCTCTAGTAGTTCTGCAGTAAGTAATTCTCGGTCGTAAACCGGATAACCTGACACTTGTGCCGTTTGAGTAGCCGATAGAATCTGAGGAATAGGATCATGCCACTGAGTTCTGCGACAGGCTTCGTCTTTTAAAGCCTGAACACCTTGAGCGCTCAAGGCTTTCGCATCGTCTTCTGCCATGGGGAAACTCAGCTGCCACATTACAGAATCAGCGTCATAGGGCATAATATAAATACGTTCATTACCATTAGCTGTTTGAAATACCGTCGCCGAATCCAGCAGTTCGCTTTCTACACCATTGAGGTCTGACAAAGGACAAATCCCCAAAATAACAATACAACCAAGATAGCGTAACGGCGTCGTTTCCTCGCCAATAAGTAAACGGCGCACCGCACTGCGAATACCATCAGCACCTACAACAAGATCCGCCTTGACGTGTTTTAACTCACCATCAACCAAAAAGCTAAGATCAACATCATCACCCTCTTTTAAATCGACTAACCGATATCCCCATTGTACAGCATCGCGTCCACCTAACTGTTCAAGCAAAGCTGAGCGTAAAGACTGGCGAGCAATATGAATATTGGTGCGCTTAGGCGACATCTTTGCGTCAGACTGCATCCACTTTCTCATGCCCCATTGACCGACAACTTTGCCTTCCGTCGTATGAACCACGTGTCGTGTTGAAACCACACCTTTTTCTAACGAGAAAATACCAAAGCCTTCAATCGCTTTACTCGCTTGCTGCAAAGTCAAACCATAACCTTGCGAGCGAGCATCAAAACCGTGATCTCGTTCATACAGCGTAAAAGGAATGCCGCGATGCAGACAAGCAACGGCCAAAGCCACACCGCCTATACCGCCACCAATAATAGCAACATGAGGATATTTTTCAGTATCTGGTTCAGGGTAACTAACAGAGGCAACCAAGCCTGAGCCAGCACAATTTGAACAGGATTCAAGATGTCCTTTAGGCCGAACTGGAGCTGGCCCTTCGCCTTTCAATCTTTCAAACTCGTTCAACTCTTTTAGATACAGCAAACGCACTTTCTTGCGCAACCTACGGCTTCTTTTACCGCGCCCCTGACATTCTGGACAAGCAGTCCAACTACCCGCTTCACTTACCACTTGATTAATTTTCCACTTGATGTGCTTTAAAAAAAGCTAATGATGTCGTCTTTCTATAAAAGAAATAGTAACCGATACAGTGGATAGGAGCCTAAAAGAAAAACCAGAATAAGGACTTAATTACTATGATAGTTATTATAGTTCTGAAAAATTGACTATATTAAAGTTCTATTTAAATAATGGCAGGCTCATAACTAAGCGCTTTTGTCTAGAATCAAAACGACACGTTTACATTCACTTTTAATTTTATCTTCCACAACTTCCGATGCTTTATTAACCGACTGAACACAAGTATGAGAGTAGAAGCGTATTGATGATGCCAGCACAAGAGCCAACGCTATAGAACCGATTGTTAGTAGCACCCTAAAGCCAATTATAGGAGTAAACAGCACCTCAGGTTTAAGAACATGTACGATGGCCGCATCCACCTTACTCACCAGATAACCTGAAACAAAGAGACCTAGGCCTGCAGCATATTTTGAAAATTGAGTTTCTTGTCCTTCATAGGGCGTGACTAATATCCCAGCTAGCCAACCTACACAAGTTCCGACTAACATTAAAGCGAGGTTAATCGGCAAATCATGTGACTTCTCTTGAAAACGAAAAGCCAACCACAATGCACCAACATACAAAACAATCACAGCGCTCGACGCAATAATCAAGTTAGGTTCAAAATTTGACATGGCATCACCTTCCAACACGGCCTAATTAACATTAACCAATCGCCAACACTATGAAGGGTATTCATGGCAATCAGTTAAATCATAGCATTTCTCATAAATTTCACCGGAAGCGGAGCAGCAATGAAGGGTTGCTTTAACAGGAACAAGTGCCATATTCACGATATCTAATTCCAAAGCCCCAATATTTTTATCTGAAGTTAAAAAATGAGGTCTTTTACCATTCGGCATTAGATATTTTGTGTCATCATGGTAAAAATGCTTCGCCATAGCAGAAGCCAAAGACAAGCCGACATTACCACCAACAGGTGAATTACAGGCAGCACTACTACAAAACTGCCAAAATGTTACGCCTTGAGCTGCTAAATGCTGCCTGCGCAGAAAACCGTAGTGCACATCGCCACTAAAAATAATGATATGTTTTATGTCAGGCGTTCTCAACAAAGCATTCTGTAAATTCTTAAGCGCTTTCTCGCTCGCAATCCACGGTTCTCTATCAGAAAAAGCCTTAAACTTTGTTAATAGCGGACTAAGTTGAGCAGCTTCAATGGCATTAAAGCCATACATTGGTGTAGGAGAAACCAGTATTAACACGGAAGTTTTTGGTAAAAGAGCAAGTTTTTCGCCCATAGCATCAAGCTGTTGCTCAGACATCAGCTCAAGGTTATCACCGTCATATACTCGCTGGGTCCGAGTATCCAATACAAGTGTTGGTGGTGTTTGCTCTAATAAATATCCCCAATACTTACTAAATAAAACTTCTAAGGGTTTATGATTTTCCTGAGTAGGATTCTTTGCTAAAGCCGCGATATTTTGCTGTATTGTTGGACTAAAAGCGTCAGGCTGATTCCCCCAATGCTGGCAAACAGCATAGGCAGACAAAGCATTTACATAAACCTGTTTACCCAGCCAACTACTAGAAAGATTATGCTTATTTTCCTCTGTTAAATTCCAATCATCCGTCACGTCATGATCATCAAACATCATATACACACTAATATTAGCCAATGCTTTACGAACTTGACTCGTTGCCGTTTGCGCGAATCGTTCCAGAACCACTTTTTCATTCTCGTATTGCATAGAACTATAATGATATTCCCTATCATCTTTACGTCGCAGCGATGTCAGTCTTGGCTGAAGCGCTTTATATTTGGCAAATCTTTGCTGGGGTAAACTGGCACCAAAACTGAATAAATACATGCAAAAGTATTCAGAAAAGCTAAAAAGATGGGACCTTTTCTCTCCAGAGGTAAAGCCTAACTTTCGTTTAGCCTTACGCCACCGACCATCTAAATGCATTTTATCTGGATTAAAAAAGTCATTTTTGTCGGTATACATCATTTCATGGGGCAGACCTAAAGCCTCTCGAACATCTTGAAAGGATTGCAGCAATATCGGTGACACATCATCCGCATAAATTTGATCGCCAGTAAGATACAGCTGACTAGGTCTTGTGTCCTTCCCTAAGGCTTCCTCAATTAAATTAGCCATTTCAGCTAAATGATCAACACCTTGTTTATCATGGGGTTTACGACAAGATGCCTGATATAGATAACGATGTTCTTTCGGTATCATCACACTTGGTAGCTTTTCTCCCTGTAAACAAACCAGTTCATTAAGCCCTGTTTCTACCAAGCCTTCGCCATCCACAATGACATCATAATAAATAATCTCGTTGGAATCAGACGGTGCTATGGTGGCAGATAACATTACAGCAAAACAGGACGAGCCAAGTTGCACAATACTACTTGAGACCTCTGAAGCAATATTACCCAAACTCTGTAATGATGGATAAACAGCGAGATTTATCTCATTAAACTCATGGTCTAAAACTTGCCATATATTAATTTTTTCACGAGTTGTATGCCTAACCATTGGCCCGCAGATAATTGCCATAATAAATCTCCCTATTTTTAGCCTGCTCAAATTAATTTACTAAAGAATATAGCCTCAACATAAGATTAGGACAAAGCTTTATATTAATAATTTAATAAACCTTCAGTCTACCCAGGGATATAATATATAACTTAGCACTACTTTTGTGAGCTTTATAAAGGCCATCTGATGTTGCTGTTGGTGCAAATCCCCTTGCCTACTTACTGCATTCAAGGCAATTGCATTCAAACATAATAATTCGACCTGATCTTGGTTAATTTTTCCACAGCTAGCGAATCCCCCTATTCCATCTAAAAAGAAATGATTCTCTTTTATAGATATCCGAGAACCGTTGCCAACGGCACTACAATTTTCATCGTATGCACGTTATAAATGCTCGTAAGAGGCTTGCAGGCTAGGATCACTACTGTTGTGATTTAATATTAGCATTCATAGATTGACAAGAGTCGTCATTAACCACTGAACTACCTGCCTGCTTCAGTTGCTTATTTCGAACCACTTGAATTGCTTCTTTATTTGTAGCAAGAGATTGTGGTGCATAGGGACGTCGCTCGACAACTACTCGCTTCTAAGAGGATTGCGATAAAATTGAATATTTTTACAAATATAAACATCTACTTTATTTTGGTCATACCCTACATGGGGTATATTCAGACTTGTATCCTCCCGCTTCTTAGGAACATCTCGATATGAAAGAAAACTCTATTTTAGATTTAGTCGATATGATCTATGAGCGTGGCTTTGAGCACAGAGACTGGGACAGTGTCTTAGAAAAACTCTGTGAAACAATTAAAGCCAAAAGCGCTGGACTGTTTTTTATTAAATTTAAGAAAAACGTTTATCGAGTCTTGGGAAGTTATGGTGTTCCGAGCGATTTTTCTCCTGAATATCAAGAGAAACTAGGTGTTTATGATGCTACAGGCACCATTATGAAAGCCTTACCTGAAGGAACCGTACTTGGAGCCATTGATCATAAAACATCAAAATTCGACCATCCTGACTTTTATCAAAACCTACTTTTACCTAATAATGTTGGCTACATAAGTGCTTTAAATATTTGTAATAATACTGAGTACTTCGTTGGCATTGGCATTCATCGTGGTATGGATCAGGAACAATTTAATGACAATGAGCTAAAAGTATTGTCACGACTTTACCCTCATTTTCGTAGAGTATTTGACTTCTCTGACATCCTTGAAAAACCATATGAAAAAGAAGAAGTCCTTAGCAGTGCATTAGCTAAGGTTCCGCTTGGCCTAATTGCAATCGATGCTGACCTAAAGGTTCATTTTATAAACGACTTAGCAACATCTTTAGCTAATAGCGTCTTTGGCCTTCACATAAAAGGTAAACAATTATTCACCGACAAGGTGTCATCCAAAAAAAATCTTAAATCAAAAATACAAAATGTACTAGACGGTCAGATTTTGGCTACTTCATTACAATTAGAAAATAACAATAATGTGACACCGCTATCTATAACGATCACAAACTCAAGAGTACACGATTTAGATATATTAAAAGATGAACACCAAATATCAAATTTTGCTCTGATGTATATTTCTCATCCTGACCTTTGCTCCCATATGTCATTGGAAGTGCTCAAGGAGGTATATAATCTTACAACTTCAGAAGCTCAATTAGCATTAGCCCTAACAAACGGTTTATCATTACAAAAATATGCAGATTCTAAAAGCGCCAGCATTCAAACAGTCAGAAGCCAACTAAAAAATGTATTTAATAAAGTACAGGTAAACTCTCAAACCGATCTAGTTCGCACTTTGATTATGAGTTCTTTCAACATTATATCTTGATGGATATTTTTAAATTAGCAAGAAATTCATCCTAACTTCAAGCTTTCAAATTCGCTCAGCTCTTTTAAATAGAGCAAACGTAATTTCTTACTTAGTCTAAAAATTCTTTTGCCTCACATCTGATATTCTGGACAAACCGCTCAACTCGACTTTCCATCTTCCAATTTATTTACTTCTTCTTTATATAACTTGATTGTGATTTTCTCTTTTAGAAGGAAATATAGTAACCAATCCAAGAAATACTGGGACGAATAGTACGATTGTAATGATAGTTTTTACTATTACCCTAATAATTAAATGCGAAAAAAGTAAGACTCTTTTCTATGAAATCCAACTCACATAGGGCTTTGCAGCGGTGAAGTCTAGAGTATCGGCGCCATGCGGTCGTCTAAGACAAAAAGTACTGCTACACTCTTAGTCAACATTAAACTTATCAAAACATCACACTTTAGAGGTTTTTTTCAAGATATCTGTCTAAAGATATCTGCCTAATAGACAAAGGGGAAAAAAATGAACAATAGTTTCGACACCCAACAACAGATCACTGTTAATGGCGAGCAATTTCATATTCACTCCTTAAAAGGGCTTGGCGATAAAGCCAAACGACTGCCGTTTTCTTTAAAAATATTACTCGAAAACCTACTTCGTAACGAAGATGGCGTTAATATTAAAGAGCAAGACATCCAAGCGTTATTAGATTGGGACCCTCAAGCTAAACCCTCCTCCGAAGTGGCTTTTACGCCTGCACGTGTTGTCATGCAAGACTTTACCGGCGTCCCTGCCATTGTGGATTTAGCCGCAATGCGTGATGCGATGGAAAAGCTAGGCGGCGATCCGGCGAAAATAAACCCACTATCTCCTGCCGAACTGGTTATTGACCACTCAGTACAAGTCGATGGTTATGGCAATGCAGCTGCATTTGATTTAAATACCAAACTTGAATACGAAAGAAATAAAGAGCGCTACGAATTTTTGCGCTGGGGACAAACCGCCTTTGATAATCTAAAAGTCGTGCCACCAGCGACAGGTATTGTGCACCAAGTAAACTTAGAATATTTAGCTCGCGTGGTATTTAACGAAGAACGCAATGGTAAAAAGTTTGCCTACCCAGACACGCTAGTGGGAACGGACTCACATACCACAATGATTAACGGCTTAGGCGTGCTTGGTTGGGGTGTCGGTGGCATTGAAGCCGAAGCCGCTATGCTTGGCCAACCTATTAGCCTACTTCTCCCTCAAGTTGTTGGTGTTAAATTAAGTGGCCGACTACCTGAAGGCACCACAGCGACAGATCTCGTTCTTACCGTCACTGAAATGCTGCGTAACTACGGCGTAGTCGGTAAATTTATCGAATTTTACGGAGATGGCCTTGCTGACTTACCCCTTGCCGACAGAGCAACTATTGCCAATATGGCACCCGAATACGGCGCAACATGCGGTATCTTCCCTATTGATGATGAAACCATTAATTATCTTCGTCTAACCAACCGAGATGAAACACAACTCAACCTGATTGAAGACTACGCAAAACACCAAGGTCTATGGCGCAATGATGGCGATGAAGCCAACTATACCGATAAACTTGAACTTAAATTGAATGATGTTGTACCCAGTCTTGCTGGTCCAAAGCGCCCACAAGACAGAATCGCCCTTGATAAAGCGGGTGACGTTATTCGTCTTCATTTAAAAGACTTTCAAGACGAACGCATGGCTCGTCACGATAAAAGTAGCGAAGGACAAGCACGAATAGACAATGAAGGCCCAATAACAAACCCAGACGAGTCCGTTGATGAAGCGCAAATTAAGGGCGCTGCCATCGTTAAATTTAAAGGCCAAGAATTTGAACTGAACGATGGCGCCTGTGTGATTGCCGCCATTACCAGCTGCACAAACACCTCCAACCCAAGTGTTATTTTAGCGGCAGGTTTGGTCGCTCAAAAAGCCAAACAACTGGGCATTAATGTAAAACCTTGGGTGAAAACCTCATTGGCGCCAGGCTCTAAAGTAGTAACAGACTACTTAGAAAAAGCCGGATTAATGGATGACCTAGAGAGCCTTGGCTTTAACCTCGTCGGCTATGGTTGCACCACCTGTATTGGTAACTCTGGCCCATTAGCCAGTGAAATATCCGACGCCATCCAAAAACACAAACTCATCGTTAGCTCTATATTATCTGGCAACCGAAACTTTGAAGGGCGTATTCACCAAGACGTAAAAATGAACTTTCTAGCCTCGCCTCCACTCGTTGTCGCCTACGCCATTGCAGGTCGTACTGATATAGATGTCTACAAAGAGCCTCTAGCACAAGACGCGAACGGCAAAGACATTTACCTTAAAGACATTTGGCCAAGTGTAAAAGAAGTAAGCGATCTGGTTAAAGAAACCGTTACCAAAGAAATGTTCGCTAAAAGCTACGCTAACGTATACAAAGGCGATAGCCACTGGCAGCAAATTCAAATACCGGATGGCAAACTTTACGACTGGAACGACGCGTCTACCTACATTAAAAAAGCCACCTTTTTTGATGATATGAGTATCGATCCTCCGGGTATTCCTACCATCAAAGGCGCGCGCTGTTTAGCCAAACTGGGAGACTCAGTCACCACTGACCACATTTCTCCAGCTGGTGCGATTAAGGCTGACTCTCCAGCCGGTTTATACCTACAAGAACATGGCGTAGAAAAAGCGCAATTTAATTCTTATGGCTCTCGCCGAGGTAATCACGAAGTGATGGTGCGCGGAACCTTTGCCAACGTAAGACTTAAAAACTTGCTTGCACCGGGTACCGAAGGCGGCGTCACTCGTACTCAACCTGACGATAACTTAGCCAGTATTTACGATGCTGCCGTGACCTATCATGAAAGCAATACGCCACTTATTATTTTAGCGGGTAAAGAATACGGTACAGGCTCATCTCGCGACTGGGCGGCTAAAGGCTCATTGCTACTCGGAGTAAAAGCGGTAATCGCAGAAAGCTATGAGCGAATTCACCGCTCTAATTTAATTGGTATGGGCGTCTTACCTCTGCAATTTAAAGACAGTGACAGTTATGAATCACTTGGTTTAACAGGGCAAGAGCAATTTGATATAAATGGCTTGTACGATAAAACTGATGAAGTAACCCTAATGGCGACGAATAGCGAAGGGCAAACAATAAGCTTTAGTGCTGACGTAAGAATTGATACTCCCAAAGAGTGGGACTACTACAAACATGGCGGTATTTTACAGTACGTATTGCGAGGTATGCTCGGCTAACCTTCCCTGCATTTAATAAAATAGCCTCGCTCAATAATTAGCGAGGCTATTTTATTATCATCCACAAGTTTGTCTCTGAAAATCAACCCTCAGTTTGGCCAATTTTCTTCACCATGTTCACGCTAACGGTTTCATAACCCATTTCAGCGTATAGGTTCTGTGCTGCGTCATTGTGAGAAAATACGTGCAAGCCAATATTGACGATGTTGTGCGTTGCCGCGAAGTCTTCGATTTCCTTTAGGGCAAGCTTCGCATAGCCCTTGCGGCGATGTTCTGCCTTGATTTCTAAATCGTAAATAAACACCGTACTCGTGGTGCTACTGTTCTCTAACGACAGCCATATCATACCGACTGTCTCGTTTACTTCTGGTACTTTCATTTCAAAAAAATGGTTGTTGTCCGTGTCGATTCCACGCGGTAACAGTCTTTCTATATCACGCCTAGATCGAGTTAATGATCCTGTTTTCTGCCAGCGGCCGGATTCCACATTTTCTCGTGCATACTGTACGATCAGCTCTTCAATATAAGAGGCAAAAAAGGGCTTTGACATTGATACCAAGAAAGACATAACGACTCCAATTCATATACGGCAGAGGAAATCCTGCTCTGATAGCTTAAGTATTCATCAAATTTTCAATAAAAAAAACTTTATTTGAGTCTTGAAGCACTCATTAAGAAGCAAGCTGTTATAAAATAGCGACAATCAACATCGAGCATGACGGGGTTGAAAAGCAGTTTACTGTTAATCCTTCAATGGACAAAACATTCATTAGCGTACCAAACGCTATGCTTTTCTACTCATTTATACCGCATATTAGAACCACCCAGTCATGTCTTCATTGTTCAAAGAAATCGACAACCAAGCCTCTCCTTTAGGTGAAATATCCCTTCGCAGACGACGTATTCCTACCTTCGGCGACAGAGACATCTATGAAGTAAAACTAGGCGAAGAATTTCTGATGTCGAGCATGTTTGTCGATGCAGAAGAAGCCTTGTCTACCCTTGGTTTAGCGCAAGTTCAAGGCGAAAATTTGAGTGTTGTTGTCGGTGGATTGGCCTTAGGTTATACCGCCGTAGCGGCACTTAAAGACGAACGAATTGCAGAACTGCTTGTTGTCGATGCGTTAGAAACCTTCATTAGCTGGCACCAGAAAGAACTCGTTCCGCTAGGTAAAATTCTCAACGCCGACAAACGTAACCGTTATGTGCTTGGTAGCTTTTTCGATCTCGCCACAGACCCAAGTACTGGATTTGACCCGAGCAGCGCTGGTAAAAAGTTCGATGCCATTTTGCTAGACATCGACCATTCCCCTGCAGAATTCCTCAACCCAAGCAACGCCGGCTTCTACACCACAGCAAACCTATCACACTAAAACCAAACGACGCATTCGCCATGTGGTCTCCCTGGCTTTTGCCCCGCCGTGTAACCTTGAAACTGCCAAGGTCGAAAACTCTCGGGCCAGTCATTTCGATAAGATCGAAATCGGAACCCTAGCTCTCTATTGATAATCTATATTGTGATGTTCGACTTTCCAAGGGTACGAACAGTTTTGATAAAGCAGATTGTGTACCAGTTATACAGAACACTTTATTTTAAAGGCTCTAGACATTTTTTTGACACCGCTCGTCACTAACAAACAACAAAAAATGGGCCCAAAAAGCCCATTTCATTATTAGCGCACTATTTTTATACAGTCAGGCCAACGCCGTATCTAACAGCATCATAAGTACAAAACCTAACATTAAGCCTTTTGTTGCCGCCAGCTCGTGACCTTGACGGTGAGATTCAGGAATCATTTCATGACTGATCACAAACAACATAGCACCAGCTGCTAAAGCCAACCCTAAAGGCAACAATAAGCTAGATTCCCCCAACACCACCGAACCAATAACGGCCATAACAGGTTCCGTCAAACCTGACAGCACCGCAATACTCACCGCCAATAAACGGCTGTAGCCCACGGCTAACAACGCCATGGCAACCACTAACCCTTCAGGAATATCCTGAATCGAGATACCTGTTGTCAACGCCGTAGCTGCCGACACATCACCACTGGCAAAAGACGCACCTATCGCCAAACCTTCCGGGATATTATGCAGAGCAATGGCAAAAACAAATAACCAGCTACGTCGCAAAGTCTGACCACGTAACCTGTCTTCATCTTTAATAAAATGTTGGTGTGGTACAAGCCGTTCCAACACCAACATAAATGCGCCACCAAGCAGAATTGCCACCCCCACAGAGCTGGAGCTGTACCATGGCGAAGCACCACTGCCTTCCAACAACGCCAAAGCAGGGATAATCAGAGAAAACATACAAGCCGCTAACATTACCCCAGCGCCAAACCCCAACATAACGTCATGCAACTTTTGCGATAAGCGATGCAGAAACAAAGCAGGCAATGCGCCCATCGCCGTCGCTGTTGCCACCACAACCCCCGCATAAAAAGCATAACGCACCTGAGAATGTTGTTGTAACAACACCACAAACTGATCGATGGCAGTGTAAGCACCTAATACTAAAATTATGCTTCCGATCCACTTTCGCGCGCGGATCTTAGGTAACGACAACAGAGTCAACTTCATGCTTACTCCTGAAACCACGCAGCGACTTGCGACCAGTTGATGACATTAAAAAATGCCGCAACGTAGTCAGGACGTTTATTTTGATACTGCAAATAATAAGCGTGTTCCCAAACATCCAAGCCTAAAATCGGTGTCAATCCATCCATAAATGGGCTGTCTTGATTAGCGCTGCTGGTCACCCGCAATTTACCTTGCTGATCTTTCACCAACCAAGCCCAACCACTGCCAAATCGGCTCAATGCCGCCTTAATAAACAGCTGTTTAAATTCTTCAAAACTACCAAAGCTTTGCTGAATCGCGTCTGCTAATGGTCCTTGTGGCTCCCCACCCCCTTCTGGTGACATCACCAACCAAAACAGACTATGATTCGCATGACCACCACCATGATTACGTACCGCACCCTGAACGTTTTCTGGCAATGAGGTAATCTCTCGCAACAGGCGCTCAAGAGACCAATCCGCATAAGCAGTTCCTTCTAGAGCAGCATTTAAGCCATTCACATAAGTCTGATGATGGCGACTGTGATGAATCTCCATCGTCAATGCATCAATGTGCGGCTCTAAAGCGGTATAAGCGTAAGGCAGTTCAGGCAAAGTAAAAGGCATCTTATTCTCCAAAATAGATAACGATAAGAAGAATCATTATTATTTCTATTAATAACAAATGCAAATCCTATTTTTCACGCTCGCGGTGAGGGCTAGACTCTTTACACACTGTTATGCCACCGCCTCAGAAATATAGGCAAAGGAAATTCAAGTCTAAACAGACCATGATTTATAGGGAAAAATAACGTCGAGGATACAAGGATCAGCGCTGAGCAACGCAGCACTTGAAGCAATCGGAGTTGAACGCAGATACAAAACTAGCGCTATGGCATTGTCGCTTGATCTATTCTCTTGACCATATTCACACTGACCGTTTCATAACCCATTTCAGCGTAAAGGTTCTGCGCGGCGTTATTGTGAGAAAAAACATGCAAGCCAATATTGACGATGTTGTGTGTTGCCGCGAAGTCTTCTATTTCCTTTAGAGCAAGCTTGGCATAGCCCTTTCGGCGATGTTCTGCCTTGATTTCTAAATCGTAAATAAACACCGTACTCGTGGTGCTACTGTTCTCTAACGAAAGCCATATCATACCGACTGTCTCGTTTACTTCAGGCACTTTCATTTCAAAAAAATGATTGTTATCCGTTTCTATACCACGAGGTAGCAGTCTTTCAGTTTCACGCCTAGCTCGAGTTAATGAGCCAGCTTTCTGCCAGCGGCCCGATGCCACATTCTCTCGCGCATACTGCACGATCAGCTCTTCAATATAAGAAGAAAAAAAGGGTTTTGACATAGACACCAAAAAAGACATAACGACTCCATTTTATGTAAGGCAGAGGAAATCCTGCTCTGATGGCTTTAGTATTCATCAAATTTTCAATAAAAAAAGCTTTTTTTGATTCTTGAAGCACTCATTAAGAAGCAAGCTGATATAAAATAGCGACAATCAACATCGAGCATGACGGGTTTGAAAAGCAGTTTTCAGTTAAGCCTTCAATGGACAAAACATTCATTAGCGTGCGAAACGCTATGCTTTTCTACTCATTTACACCGCATATTAGGACAACCCAATCATGTCTTCATTGTTCAAAGAAATCGACAGCCAAGCCTCTCCTTTAGGTGAAATATCCCTTCGCAGACGACGTATTCCCGCTTTTGGAGATCGAGACATCTACGAAGTAAAACTAGGCGAAGAATTTCTGATGTCGAGCATGTTTGTCGACGCAGAAGAAGCCTTGTCCACCCTTGGTTTAGCGCAAGTACAAGGCGAAAATTTGAGTGTTGTTGTCGGTGGATTGGGCTTAGGTTACACCGCCGTAGCGGCACTAAAAGACGAACGAATTACAGAATTACTTGTGGTTGATGCGTTAGAAACCGTCATCAGCTGGCACCAAAAAGAACTCGTGCCACTGGGTAAAATTCTCAACGCAGACCAACGCAACCGTTATGTACTTGGCAGTTTTTTCGACCTAGCCACAGACCCAAGTACAGGATTTGACCCAAGCCATGCCGGTAAAAAGTTCGATGCCATCTTGCTAGACATCGACCATTCACCAACCGAATTCCTCAACCCAAGTAACGCAGGATTCTACACCACAGACAACCTATCGCTTATGGCAGAACAACTGAAACCAAACGGCGTATTCGCTATGTGGTCGCAGAACCCACCGGAAGACAACTTTATCGAATTGCTTAAAACCGTATTCGCAAGCGTCGATTCCCACCTAGTGACTTTTGACAACCCGTTTCAAGGCGGCCAATCGACGAATTCGGTTTATGTTTGTGTGAAGGGGTAGTACCCAGCTCATTGCAGTTTTGAATTGGCACTAATTTAAGTGCTTTTTCAAAAACAATGACAAAACTAAAACGTCCAGTGTGATAGCTTGCTTATACGTACAAAATCACTATAAATTGAAAAAATTGATTAACTAATATATTCAAACCGTAGATTGCCATCATTCACTCCAACTTCCCTAAAACCATTAGAAATCAACACTTTTTTAGACGCTTCATTCTCTGGGGCAGTATGAGCAATGATGCTCTTTGTGGTTGAAAAAGAAGATGCATGAGAAATAAGCGCATTCACTATTTCTGTCGCGTAACCACGATGCTGCCACTCAGGAAGCACAGAATAACCAATCTCAACCATTCCATTTCTGTCAGGCGGCCCAAAATAACCACCTGAGCCCACTAGAGATCTTTCTCCTGATAAAGGATCGATATTTATTGCATACCAGCCATACCAACCTTGGGAGTCTTCTCCACCCATTTCATAACATGAGAGAAAAAACGTCATTGCATCTCGGTCATATTCACCAGAAGGCCAATCATTTGACACCCTCGCATTTAGTTTTTTCGCGAGTAACTGGGGCGTTTCAAGCTCTATACGAATATGAGCTGCTGAGGATGATATTAATTCTATGCGGTCTGATTTTATATTTTTTATAATTTTGATTTACTCCAAAGTTTGAGCGGAATACTTATAACAAAGCCATGAGTAGTTAAAATCGGCGACATAGCAGAGTTTTTTTGGTGATAAATATTACTACTTGAGACGTCTAATCCCACCAACATTTCATAGATCGCACGACCTAAATTTTTAAAGTCAGCTTAACCGAACAAGAATAATTGATGAAACTCTATAGAAAAATAAGATATAGGCAACAACTAAAACCAAACGGCGTATTCGGCATGTGTACCTTTGACAATCCGTTTCAAAGCGGACAATCGACTAACTCGGTTTATGTTTGTGTGAAGTAGTAAGGTATTTCTTACAAATAATATGGCCGCCAAAACCTGTCATCCATAACTTTAAACCTTCTCCATTTTCATCATTATTTATAAAATTTAAACCATCTTAAAAATACGCTGTTCTAATGAAGCATTACAGAAATCAAAAGCCCTATAAAACACTCTGCTTACTCTGCAATGCCTTCAAAAACTCTGGTGCTAAATCTGCGCAATTTGCGCCAAATAATGGTTTCTAGCTCTGGATCGACAGTGACGTTCTGGAATTCAGCTAAACCTTTAAGTGGTTCGAACATCGAGCCTTTGAGCTCATTGGTCAAATCCACTTCTCCGGAGGTTCCATCATCAAAAGCAATCCACAACTTATAGCCTGATAAATATTTCGCGGACTTAATATGCAACATCTTTAACTCCTATAAGCAATACCACCATCTTATTACACCTTTCCCGAACAGGCCAAAGCTATTGACCTAAAAGCCTTCACAAAAATGCTCCCAACAAATTCAATAACGCGCTCAGAAAATTTCGTAATTGAAGCAATCACCTAAACAAACAATGATTCGTAGGGATAAAAAATAACAATAGTCTGGAGTTCTAATATGAGCGATTTTTTCAAAACTGTGCCCGTTGTCAAATACGAAGGCGCGGATTCAAGCAACCCTTTTGCTTTCAAACATTACGATGCAAACAAGATGCTCATGGGCAAAACCATGGCAGAGCATTTACGCGTGGCGGTGTGTTATTGGCACACGTTCTGTTGGCAAGGTAGCGATGTCTTTGGCGCGAATACCTTTGATCGCCCTTGGTTTAAAGCCGCATCTGAGATGGAAGCGGCAAAGCTAAAAACCGACGCGGCGTTTGAGTTTTTCACTAAATTGGGTGTTCCCTATTACAGCTTTCATGATGTGGATGTCAGCCCAGAAGGCCGCTCAATCAAAGAGTACATTAATAACTTTGCGCAAATGGTCGACGTTCTACAAGCCAAGCAAGAAGCTACTGGCATAAAGCTGTTATGGGGAACGGCGAATGCCTTTTCAAACCCAAGATACATGTCTGGCGCAGCGTCCAACCCGAACCCTGAAATTTTTGCTTACGCGGCGACTCAGGTGTTTCATGCGATGAATGCGACCAAAGCACTTAAAGGCGAGAACTATGTTCTGTGGGGCGGCCGTGAAGGCTACGAAACCCTATTGAATACCGATCTAAAACGCGAACGCGCTCAGCTTGGTCGTTTCATGCAAATGGTGGTTGAGCACAAACACAAAATCGGTTTTGAAGGCACTTTGTTGATCGAGCCAAAACCAGCGGAACCGACCAAGCATCAGTACGATTACGATACTGCGACTGTGTATGGTTTCTTAAAAGAGTTTGGTCTTGAAAAAGAAATCAAGGTCAACATCGAAGCCAATCACGCGACTTTAGCTGGTCACAGCTTCCACCATGAAATCGCCACGGCTTGTTCCTTGGGCATTCTTGGTTCCGTTGACGCCAACCAAGGCGACGCACAACTCGGCTGGGATACAGACCAATTCCCAACTAGTGTAGAAGAATACACGCTTGTTACTTATGAGATTCTGAAGTCTGGCGGTTTCAAAACTGGCGGCTACATGTTCGACACTAAGCTACGTCGTCAGTCGATGGATCTGGAGGATTTATTCCACGGTCATATTGGCGCGATGGATACCTTAGCGTTGTCATTAGAACGCGCAGTTAAAATGATCGAAGATGAAAAATTGGCGAACATTGTTAATCAGCGTTATGCAAAATGGAACGACTCTTTAGGCGCAGACATTTTAGCTGGCAAGCATACTTTGCAAGACCTTGCGGCGTATGCTGAGAAAAATAACATCGATCCTAAACCGGTTTCTGGTCGCCAAGAGATGCTAGAAAACATGGTGAATGGCTACATCTTTAAATAAGCCGTTAGATAAAAGTTAAGCAGTTTAAAACAAAAAACACAGGCCACCGAAAGCTGACCTGTGTTTTTTTTAGTGTTGCATTCTACTAAGAGATATTAAGAAAAGATCACGCCTTTCTTCAATAAAAAGCAGCCGTAACCTCGGCCTTCCCCAGTCACAACAAAAGCGTAGGCTTGTTTAGCCGCTTCGTAAAAAGCAAAGCGTTCTAACGAGCCCATTTCAGCGTTGTCACTGTCGGCGGCTTTTAATACGGCCGCGAACTCTTGCTGAACTTCTGGCATCACAGATTCGTCTTCACCGACCACTTGCATACGAGTTACAGGTTGATCAACGAAGGTATCTAATGGCAATACCGATAGAATCGCCTTAGCCGCTTGAATAACATTCACACCATCTAAACGAATAACCGGTTTTCCAGCCGCCATAGAAGCCGCAGGAAAGTTACGATCAACCAAAACGATATCGTCGCCGTGGCCCATTGTGCGTAGCACGTTCAGTAATTCACCACTTAACAAAGGATCTATATTTTTTAGCATGTTTTTTCCCTAATCACGGATAGGCTGAAAGCAAATATTGATAATCTATTTTTGCTGCACGATGGCGGCTTTATGCTGCAAGCGACTTTGTTTTTGGTCGATGATGACAGCAAGAATAATCACCACACCTTTAATGACCATTTGCCAAAATTCACTCACGCCCATCATCACCAAACCATCGGCCAAAATACCAATAACGAAAGCACCTATCAGCGTGCCCATAATGGTGCCTCGACCACCAGCCAAAGAGGTTCCGCCTAATACCACGGCGGCAATAGCGTTCATCTCAAATGCAACGCCCGTTGCTGGATGACTTGCGACCAATTGCGAAGACACCACGATGCCAGCAATAGCAGCACAAAGACCTGAAATGGTGTAAACCCAAACTTTGACGCTACGCACTTTCACACCAGACAATTCGGCAGAATGTTCGTTGTCACCAATGGCAAATACATGACGACCAAATTGCGTTCTTTTGGCGATGTAGGCAATCACACCAGCAAGGATAAACATCATCCAAATCGCATAAGGCAGACCCAATAATTTCGCCGCCCCAATTAATTCAAAGCCCGTATTACCAAGCTGTTCATTACCTGCCAAACCGGTAAAGGTTTCACCGCCAGACAACAACATGGCCGCGCCACGAACGATATACATGGTGCCCAAGGTACAAATGAAAGGTGCAACATTATAACGCGTTATCAAGATGCCATTTATCGCACCGATCAAACCACCGATAACCAAGACGATAGGTACAACCAGCCAAACGCTTGGAAAAATAGCGATGCCAAACATAGGTAACACGATCCCTTTGGTAATCAACCAGCCAGCAACCATGCCACAGAAGCCAAGAATCGCACCGATTGAAAGGTCGATACCTGCGGTGATGATGACGAAGGTAATGCCAAGTGCTAAAAAGGCGTTGATGGCAATGTGCTTAACCATAATGACAACACTACTGGCCGCCAAAAAGCCCGGTACCATGAAGGTAAAAAATGCCAGAATCAAAAACAACGCGATGAATGTGCGCATTTTTAACGCCAGTAACAACAAGCTTTCGCCGGAAAAAACAGACGAGTGTTGAGATGCAGTATTTTGAGAAGTTTTCATATTAAAGTCCTTGCGCGCTTGCTGACACAAGTGCAGATTCTGTTGCTTCAGAGCGAGCGATATTGGCGGTTAATTTGCCTCCGGACATCACCAGAATGCGATCAGAAACAGCCATGATTTCTTTGAGATCGGAAGTCGAAAACAACACACCAATCCCCTGCTCAGAAAGCTTCACCATCATTTTAAATACGTCGCCTTTGGCACCAATATCAATGCCACGAGTCGGCTCATCCAATAACAAAACTTTCGGACTGGTTAACAAGGTTCGACCAATCACCACTTTTTGTTGGTTACCACCGCTTAATGCACGTATTTCAATATCAGGAGAAGATACCTTGATAGACAAATCACCAATGGCGGACGTTACCGCTTCGGCTTCGGCTTTTTCATCAATCGAAAAACGATGCTTGAGTCGACGCCATAAGCTAGAAATCGTCATGTTATTGCTGACTGACGAAATGGGGAAAATGCCGTTCTTTTTACGATCTTCAGGAACAAGACAAATCCCATAACGAATGCGATCGCTGGTGTCCATTTTGGCAGGCACTTTATGCCCCGCAATCTCTACTTCGCCTGAGTATTCCTGCAAGCCAAGTAGACATTCCATTAGTTCAGTTCGGCCTGCGCCCATGAGTCCGTAAACGCCAACAATCTCGCCGGATTTCACATCCATCGATACGTTATCAACCAAGGTGTGACCCATTTCGTTGATCAGTTTGATGTTTTTAACATCCAACACTGGCTTGCCAAATTCACGACCTGGTTTCAAGAAATTAGAAACAGGATCGCTACCTAGCATTTCTCTGACAATCCAAGGCACATCGATGTCTTTTACTTCCGCTTCAGACTGGAAATGCCCATCACGTAAAATCGTAATGTGATCGCCAATCGCCATCAGTTCTTCTAATCGATGAGAGATATAAATAATGGAAACGCCCTGAGCGGTTAAGTCTCGAATCACTTTAAACAGCAACTCGACCTCAGTTTTACTCAGCGCAGACGTCGGCTCATCCAAAATCAGCACATCTGCTTCATCAGCCAAGGCTTTGGCGATTTCAATTAACTGCTGCTGGCCAACTTTCAAGTTAGACAGCAATTCAGATGGCGCGATGTCTTGATCAAGACGTGCCATTAGTTCGGCCGTGACTCGATGCTGTTCCGCGGTATCAAGCGGCATCAGACCATGCTGTTTTTCTCGTCCCAAGAAGATATTTTCAGCGACGGTTAAGTTGCCAAACAGATTCAGCTCTTGGTGAACCATGCCAATACCTTTGGCGGCGGCATCACGAGTATGCTGAAAAGACACGGCTTCATCGTTTAGATAAATAGTGCCCTTGCTTGGCTGCTGAACACCCGCCAGAATTTTCATCAAAGTGGATTTACCCGCGCCATTTTCGCCTATGATGACGTTCACTTTGCCGCGATAAACTCGGTAATCAACTTCGTTTAACGCGATAGTGCCGGGGTAAATCATGGAGATTTTTTCGGCGCGAATGACGATGTCTGCGTTAGCTTGGCTCATCATTTGCCTCCACGAATAATCTGCATTGGCACAGCATCACTGATGGTATTTTGATCTATGGTAATCGCAGCAATGACAGTCGCTTTTTCGCCTACCCAACTAGAGTCTGGCTCGCCAACCGATGCCATGGCACGATTATTAAACTCTCGTGAAATTTGGGCGAAACGAATCTGGTTTTTAAAATCATCAAACAAAACGTATTTAGACGCGTCACGAATCGCATTGCCTTTGATTATGCGACCAACTTGCAGATCGATATTGGTATCGCCCACTTTAATCGTTATCGCACCTCTCATTTTGCCTAAATCAACACTTTCGATAGTGCCATCTAAACGGACAAAAAAGCTTTGCTTGGTGTCAATTTGCTGCGCATCCAACTGGGATTTAATACTTTCCCAAGGGGTGAATTCTTGTGTTGCTTCTGGGAAGACTTTTGGTTCCCAAAGCTGATCGGCCACTTCAGACAAGGTGAAGTCTGCAAAGCTAACCGCGGCATTAGGATCTTTAGGAATAATAGGATTGCCGTCAGCGTCTAAGTCCGTAACGGTACAGGCTGTCAGCAAGTTAAGGCACGCAATGAGCCCGATAAATTGAAAGATTTTTTTATAAGACATAATGATACCCAAGGAGCCGAAGCTCTCAAAAATGAGAGCTTCGAGTCAGGTTGTTATTTTTTTAGCGCGAAGTTACTTAGATTTTTCGCGTTAGAACTATCAATCAATACACAATCCATTAGTTGTTTTTCTGGCAATCCTGTTGAGCCGGTACGAATGTATAGATCTGCTTGTTCAGCAACACGTTGTGCTTGAGCGTATGCTGGCTGCATGATGGTTGCTTTGATATTAGAACCTTTAATGATGGAATCTCTTACGTAATCTAGACCATCAAAACCCACGATGAAGACGTCTTTACGACCCGCAGCCTGCAATGCAGCTTCTGCACCCAACGCCATAGAATCGTTACCCGTGATCACGCCTTTGATGTTTGGATTCGCTTGTAAGATCGATTCCATACGGCTGAACGCTTCGGTTTGGCTCCAGTTGGCAGACTGACGAGCAACCATTTTGAATTCTGGGAAGTTATCAAGAATGTCGTGGAAACCTTCACTACGCACTTGCGCATTGGTGTCTGATTCAGGTCCTAATAGCTCAACGTATTCACCACCTTCACCCATCAACTCGGCGAATTTTTCACCTGCTAGCTGTGCGCCTTGGAAGTTATTCGATACGATTTGAGTCACGGCGATACCGGTTTTATTGATTTCACGGTCGTATAGGAAAGCTGGGATACCGGCTTTTTTCAAACGCTCTAGTGAACCAATACTTGCGTCTGCATCAGCATTATCCAAAATCACCGCTTTGGCTTTACGAGCAATCGCTGTTTCAATCAATTGGTTTTGTTTGTTTACATCACCGTCATGAGAAGCAACCAAGGTGTCATAACCCAATTCTTTTGCTTTCGCATCCGCGCCTTCGGCACCAGCTTTAAAAAATGGATTGTCATGAGATGGAGTAATGATGGCGATCAAACCATTGCTAGCTAAAACGCTGGTGCTAGCCAAGGTCAGTAATGTTGCAGCAAGGCAAGATTTCAAGAAGGTTTTCTTTTTCATTGTATGTCTCCGGTATGCTTATTTTTATTAAAATATTCGAATAGCAAACGATTGCGTAATCGTTTGCTATTTTTATATTAAGCACATGGAGCTTGTCAATAAATTCTTGACCGATAAGAAAAAAACCCTATTTATCAAACAGTTAAGACGATAAAAGCACGAAATTCTGGTGTAATTTAACTACAAACAATCAAGCAACTGAATTATAAGGACTTTTCTATATAAAAAGACTTCATACAAGCTCTATTCTCAACCTTAAAACGAGTTTTTCGTCTAAAATCGAGCAGAGAGTTCAAAAAGCTGAAAGTAAAATACACAGAAAATAACAAGAAATCGGCGCTATTCTTTAGAAACAGCAGCAACCGACGAACGAACCACCAAGTTTGGCTCTAACATGATCATTTTGCCTTCTTGACGAGGATTCTCAATCCGCTCAATCATGGTGCTGATCGCTAATTCGGCTAATCGCTCTTTGGGCTGATTGATGGTGGTTAATGGCGGGCTAAAATAAGCAGAGTACATACAATTATCGTAACCAATAATAGACAATTGTTGTGGAATTTTAACGCCTGACAATTGTGCTTCACTCATGGCACCCATCGCCATAGCATCGTTGGCAACAAACACAGCACTAGGCAAATTATGGCAGGATAATAATTGGCGCATTCCCAATTTCCCACCTTCAAATTCGAAGTCGGATTCAATCACCCAATCGTCTTGGATGGCTAAATCGGCTTGCTCCATCGCTTCCATAAAGCCGTCTAAACGCTGCTTCGCCGGTAACTTTTCTAATGGGCCACCAATGTAAGCAATTTGCTTATGACCTTGTTCAATTAGATGCTGAATCGCCAAATGCGCGCCTTTTACCGAGTTGTCTTGAATGCGATCGACATAATCATCAGATGGCCCCCAATCCATGACGACCATGGGCAAATTACGCTGACCGATCAAAGAGCTAAACAGCGAGTCATCATAGGCGGAACACATGACCAAGATGCCATCGACACGTTTTTGCGTCAGCATTCGCAGATAGGAATTGGTTTTTTCGAGCTCGCCATCGGTATTACAAAGCACAAGATTGTAACCCTCTCGGTAACAGCACTTCTCTACTTCGTTGACCAATTCAGCGAAAAAGGGATTCAAGGTGGTGGTGACTAACATGCCAAGGCTTTTGGTATTTTTTACCTTTAAGCTTCGCGCTACTGCACTGGGAGCATAATTAAGCTCTTCGGCGGCTTGGAAAACACGTTCTTGTGTCGTTTTGGCTACAAAACGCGTTTTATTCAAAACATGAGATACGGTGGTTGTCGATACACCAGCCCGTAACGCAACGTCTTTGATTGTCGCAGACAAACTTACACTCCCATTTTATGAATTGTGTTAACTGAATTTCTTAACCGTCACTTTTTTGCGAACAAAGACAAATAGATCAAGCGCTTACGACTTGTCTTTGTTTACAAAATAGCGGTTTAAAATCCAATACCATTTCAGGAAGTATACTTAACGACATTGTTAAAATGCATCAAGAGTTTTTTCTAATGTTTAATTTTCTCATTCTTTTGGGTATTTTTTTTGGAAAACACTTCTTATGTGTCTTTACCAAGCCGCGATGACACTCGATATTCACCAGGCGTCATACCCAAGTTTTTGCGTGACACTGTGTACATATATTGCACCGATGGATAACCACAGGTTCGGGCAATTTCATCAAACGGCAAATTGGTCGAAGTGATCAATTCACAAGCTCGGTAAAACTTGGTCATGTGCAGTTGTTCGTGCATTGAGCAGCCAATTTCGTCGATAAAGCGGGTTTCTAGGTTGGTTCTTGATATGCC
The DNA here is from genome assembly GCF_900129155.1 of Marinomonas polaris DSM 16579. Taxonomy (GTDB): domain Bacteria; phylum Pseudomonadota; class Gammaproteobacteria; order Pseudomonadales; family Marinomonadaceae; genus Marinomonas; species Marinomonas polaris. The sequence continues at coordinate 17,477 of NZ_FQVF01000017.1, read as the reverse complement.
AATGTAATCCACTACTTGCGCTACTTTCACCCCTCGGCAGGCATTGTGACGAATAAAATGCATGGCTTGAATGACATAAGGATCATGCAAAGCACGATAATCAGACGATTGTCTTTCGGCAATGCCAGTTGGATCGACCACCACCAGCGAGTCTTCCACGGAATAACCTAACAACATACGATGCAGCATTTTCGCGGCTTCATAACCCATTTGCTTACTGCCCTGTTCAACAGAAGACAAAGCGGTTCGGTTTAAGTACCTCGCCATGCTCTCGTTATCGATCCCAACAATGGCAACTTGCTCCGGCACCAAAATATTCAAATGATCGCAGACTTGTAATAAATGACGTGCACGGGAATCAGTGACGGCAATAATGCCAATGGGTTTAGGCAGATTCGTTAACCAAGTTTCTAGCTCGTGTTGAGCGGTTTCCCAGATTTCAGCCGACGTGCAGAAACCTTGATGTACATGAGATTCAAATCCGTCAGAACGAACTTGTTCGACAAACGCATGCTCTCGCTCACTTGCCCAACGACTATAAACCGTACTTGGTAAGCTGTAAAAAGCAAATTGAGGTAAACCTTTGCGTTTCAAATGCTGATATGCACAACGCACTAATGCCGCGTTGTCCGTCGCCACATAAGGCAAACGAGGATAATCTTTTTTATGATGATAAGAACCACCAACTGCCACGGTAGGAATATTGGTATTTTTTAAGATTTCTTCGACTTCAGGGTTATCAAAATCGGCAATAATGCCGTCCCCCTTCCAATGCTTTAGCGCATCAAGACGAGAACGAAAATCATCTTCAAAGTATACATCCCAGTCACATTGCGCGGCTTGTAAATATTCGCCAATACCTTCAATGACTTGTCGGTCGTAAACCTTATTAGCATTGAACACTAGGTTAAGTCGGTAGCGTTTTTCAAACATACAAAAGCGTCTCTAATTTTTATTTTTGCTGACTCGATAATACCCCTTGAGAGCCCATTAGTTCTAGAGAATGATAAAAATCAGAAAGGGAATAACAGAAATCGTAATGAAAGAAAGTTTGTAATAAAAGAGCGGTGTAATAAGACACCGCTCTTACTCATTAAAGTCCTTTTAATCTCTGATATAGCTCCTGAAAACGCTCGCGTTTTTCGGCATATCGAGAGGTATCAGTCTGGTTCGGCAGATAACGCTTAATTAACGCCGGTTTCGTACAAACTTCGCTTAGTGCCTCTTGACCTTGATAACCTATCGCCGCCAGTCGGGCAGCGCCTAATGCGGGGCCGACTTCGCCACCTTCGCGATAATCCATTGGCACATTAAACACATCAGCCAACATCTGTAACCAATAAGCACTTTTCGCACCACCACCGATTACATCAATACTTTCACTGATATTTTGCGCGGAACGTACTGCGTCTAAGCCATTCAGCAAAGCAAAGGTCACACCTTCAAGTACCGCATGAACAAGATCCGCTGCGGTGGTTTCATGGGTCATTCCCCAAAAGACGCCCTTCGCATTCGGATCATTATGTGGCGTTCTTTCTCCACTTAAATACGGCAGAAAAGTTAGGTTATTGTCGTGATCTATTCGATTTTCAGCCGCTAATAAAGCGGCTTCTACACTGCTAAACTGAGCTAATTTCGTCACCCAATTAATACAGCTCGCGGCGCTCAACATCACCGACATCGTGTGCCAAGTATTAGGAATCGCATGACCAAAACTGTGCAAAGCTGCGGCTGGATTGGCCGTAAAACCATCACTTACCGCAAAAATAACTCCTGACGTACCAAGCGACAACATGGTTTGCTCAGGCGATATAATACCCATACCCACAGCACCAGCGGCGTTATCGCCACCACCCGCCACAACAGGAACAATCGGCATAGACCAGCGTTTTGCTAAATCGTCATAAATCACACCGGTGATTTGGGTTCCCTCAAATACACTAGGCATTTGCTCTGCCGTTAATCCTGTGGCGCTCAACATGGTGTCACTCCAAGAGCGTTGCTCCATGTTTAGCCACAGCGTGCCAGAGGCGTCAGAAACGTCGGTCGCAAACTCACCTGCCATACGAAAGCGCAAGTAATCTTTTGGCAATAGCACTTTTGCAATTTGCCCAAAAATCTCTGGCTCATGCTGTTTCACCCAAAGCAGCTTAGGCGCAGTAAAACCTGGCATAATCAAATTACCGGTAATCGCCTGCACTTCTGGGCAGCGCCTTTGCAATAACAAACATTCTTCATGGGAACGACCATCATTCCATAAGATAGCAGGTCTTAATACATCGCCTTTTTTATCTAATAATGTAGCGCCGTGCATTTGGCCCGATAAGCCAATGGCTTTAACGTCCTGCAAATTGTTTTCTGCTGCTAGCTGCAACATGGCCAAATCTGTAGCTTGCCACCAGTCTTCTGGGCTTTGTTCTGACCAAAGATCAAATGGTCTAGATACTGACAAAGGAGATGAGCAGCTGGCTGTTACCTGACCATCTTCAGCCATTAAAATCACTTTGACACCTGAGGTGCCGAGGTCGATACCTATATACATTAAAAAATATCCTTCATCTTGTTAATCGTCATAATTATTGCTAAACGACTTCTGTGGATCTTGTAGGTCAGATGAGCCGAGGAACGAAGGCGTGATCTGACGGTTAACGGTATACGTAACGTCTCACGCCTGATCACGGTCGTACCTCCCTCATCAGGCCTACGAAACCTATCCAACCTTCGCGCACGAAGTTTTACTGGGCTTTCTTGGTTTTCACATCCAGCCAAACAGCGAGTAATAAAATCATGCCTTTGACGATTAATTGCCAAAAAGTCGGTACATCGAGCATGCTCATGCCGTTATCTAAACTCGCCATAATAAGCGCGCCCATGATGGCTCCAAACACTGCACCAACACCACCTGCCAAACTGGTTCCGCCAATCACACAGGCGGCAATGGCATCCAGCTCCGCCATATTTCCGGCTGCTGGAGAACCCGCACCAAGCCGAGAAGTCAGTATCAAAGCCGCTACAGCGACCATCATGCCGTTAAAACCAAACACCAACATTTTGGTTCGTTCGACGTTCACACCAGACATGCGAGTCGCTTCGATATTGCCGCCAATGGCATACACACGACGACCAAACGCAGTTCGCTTGGCAACATAAGTGGCAATAAGAATTAATCCACCCATGATCAAAATAGGCGTTGGAATGCCTCGATAACTTTCTAAGGCATAGAGCAAAACGAGCAAGACAGCGACCGCCACGAAAGCTTTTGCGTATTCAAACTTTGCCGCTTTGTTTTCAACACCGTGTTGTTTTCTTGCCTTACGTCGAGCATAAACTTTTGCCACCAAACCTAGGCACAACAAACCCACAACACTAATGCCCCAACCTGACGGAATATAGCTTTGACCAATGATCGCCAGTGAACTAGACGTTGGTGCAACCGTGGCACCATCAGTCAAACCCACCAAAATACCGCGAAACGCCAGCATCCCTGCCAAGGTGACAATGAAAGAAGGCACGCGTTGATACGCCACCCACCAGCCATTAAACAAGCCTAAGACTAAACCCGCGACGACGGTTACTAACACGGTAAGTAAAATCGGAAAGTTAAACCAAACATCCAAAATCGCTGCAATCCCACCCAATAAGCCCATCATAGAACCAACCGATAAATCGATTTCGGCACTGATGATGACAAACACCATGCCAATAGCGAGCACGCCCACAATGGCCGTTTGACGAATCAAGTTCGAAATATTCCGTGGCGAAATAAACGCGCCATCGGTCGCAATAGAAAAGAAGACGACAATCAGCAGCATCGCCGCTAACATCGCAAACAATTGTAATTGACTGGTTTTTATTGTTTTAAACATTTGCTACACCTTCTTTGATCGCGCAATTCATAATCATTTCTTGGGTCAAACCTTGATGGTCAAATTGTCCTTTTAAGCGCCCTTCATGCATCACCAAGACTCGGTCACTGATACCAATCACTTCGGACAATTCAGACGACACCATGATGATCGACATACCTTGTTTAACGAGGGCAAACATCAGCTTATAAATCTCATATTTCGCGCCCACGTCGATGCCGCGAGTTGGCTCATCGAGAATCAGAATTTTGGGATGGGTTAATAGACATTTGGCGATAATGGCTTTTTGTTGGTTGCCGCCGCTGAGGTTTTTAATCGACAAATCAGCGGACGCCGTTTTGACTTTTAGCTGCGCAATATAGTCGTCGATGTCATTACTTTCTTTGTCTTCATTCACAGCACCAAACCAAGAAGAGTATTTCCCCAACACGGATAAAGTAATATTGCGACCGACGCTCATAATGGGCACGATACCGTGACGTTTTCTGTCCTCTGGCACCATGGCAATGCCCGCTTCTAACGCCACACGCTGGGAACGAATGTTGACGGTCTGCCCTTCTAGCTCGATCTCTGCTTCATAGTCGCCATCGTAAGAACCATAAAGACACTGCATCAGCTCGGTACGGCCAGAACCAATTAAGCCCGCGATGCCAAGAATTTCCCCATGACGTAATTCAAAGCTGACATCTTCAACTTGTGCTCGGGTCGCGCCAGCTTGTTTGGCGGTGGCGTGTTTGACGCGTAAAACTACCTCGCCAATATTGTGTTCTTCTCGCGGAAACAGCTCGTCTAGCTCACGCCCGACCATCATGCTAATGATGTCATTTTGCGTCAGCTGAGCCGCCGCTTTGGTATCAATATGATCGCCATCACGAATCACAGTGACCCAATCAGACAAGGTCAACACTTCATCCAATTTATGAGAAATATAAATGCACGCGATGCCTTGCTGTTTCAGTTCACTGACAATATTCAACAGAATGTCGATTTCCGTTGTCGTCAAAGACGAAGTTGGCTCATCCAGAATTAACAGTTTGACGTTTTTATTCAGCGCCTTGGCAATCTCGACCAATTGCTGCTGACCAACGCCAAGGTCTCGTATTGCCGTATCAGGCAACACATCAAGCTTCACACGAGCTAATAAGTCCAAGGTCCGACGATGCATTTCTTCGTCATTGAGTCTCGCAAAAGAACCAAGCTCATTACCCAGGAAGATATTTTCCATTACCGACAATTCTTTAACTAGCGCCAATTCCTGATGAATAATGACAATGCCAAGCGCTTCGGTATCTCGAATCGTCAATGCCTTAACTAGATTACCTTCGAAGAAGATTTCTCCTTCATAAGAGCCAAACGGCCAAACGCCACTTAACACTTTCATCAAGGTCGATTTACCCGAACCATTCTCACCGCATATAGACAAGACTTCTCCGCGATCAAGCTGAATGCTGACGCCATTCAAGGCACGAACACCCGAAAAGCTTTTTACAATGGAACGCATGTCTAATAATGTTTGCTTCATATTTACACCCTTATGAAAAGCAAATGGCGCTCGATTGAGCGCCATACATTAGGAAAACTAAGGATTGTAAACATCGTTACGAGAATGGAAGCCGTCAGCAATAACGGTTGAATCTAGGTTGTCTTTGGTAACGGAAATTGGCGTTAGCAGCACAGCATCAACGTCTTTTTTGCCGTTATTAACCTGGCCATTAACCTTGATTTTTTCTCCACGAGCCAGCTTAACGGCCATTTCAGCACTGGTTTTTGCCAGTTTCGAAATCGGTTTGTATACCGTCATGGTTTGTGTGCCAGCAACAATACGACGCATAGCCGCTAAGTCTGCGTCTTGGCCTGAGATCACAACTTTGCCACTCAAACCTTGTGCCGCTAGCGCTTGGATCGCACCACCAGCGGTTGAATCATTAGACGCGACCACTGCGTCGATCTTATTGGCATTGGCAGTCAAACCGTTTTCCATAATATTCAATGCTGCTTCTGCCGACCAACCCATTGCCCACTGGTCACCGACTATATTGATCTTCTTCGAATCAATCGCAGGTTGCAGTACGTTCATTTGACCTTGGCGGAACATCTTCGCGTTGTTATCGGTTGGCGAACCGCCCATCAAAAAATAATTACCTTTTGGTTTACGCTTCAGTAAAGCTTCGGCCTGCATTTCACCCACACGGATGTTGTCGAAAGACACATACAAATCAATGTCGGCGAATTTAATCAATCGGTCATAGGCCAGCACTTTAATGCCTTCGGCTTTAGCTTCAGCTAAAACGTTGCCTAGCACTTCACCGTTTTCCGGCACAATAACCAGCACATCGACACCACGGGAAATCATGTTTTCAATTTGAGAAATTTGTGTGTTCGCATCGCCATTGGCTGATTGAGTGTAAACCTTAGCGCCCATAGATTCAGCCGCTTCCGTAAACAAATCTCGGTCTTTCTGCCAGCGCTCTAAGCGTAAGTCAGACATCAACAAACCGATTTTCTCACCTGCCGCCAATGCAGGAAGAGACGTTGCTGCACAGAGAGTTGCCAGCAAACTCATGGAAAGGATTTTTTTCATCTTTTCATTCCTTGTTATTTTTATTAAAAGTGAACGATCTCCTGATGGAGTGAGACGAATGTAAATCGGCGCTTTAATAAGCGGTATTATCTTTTTTTGTTTCGGTTTAGCGTTTTTACAAAAAAGCCCTTTGGACATAAATCCAAAGGGCTTTAATACAATATAAGAGCGGTTTATTTATGAACGAAGCGCAGACTAAGACTCTTCTTCGACTTGGTTAATAAAGATAAGCACTAAAAACAACACGACAATAAAACGAAACGCAGAAGCTTGCCCGTTCCAAATCAGTGACTGCCACATTAAGAACCATTCAGCGCCAATCGTCATAAATCCGGTAAACCAAAGCAACACACCAAGAGCTAAACCAAAATTTGCCAGTGTTTTTGCCGCGTTAAATTGCTTTTTATCTAGCTTTCTTTTTTGCCACATATTCCATGCGCCCAAAGCACACAAAATACCGACTAAAGCTTCAGTCAAGATAATCAACCAATAAAATCCGTGATGCAAAACAGGTTCATCGACAGCACGATATTTTAACTCATTCCATTCAAACGTCGTGTCCATGGTTAATACATGCTGCACAAACGCAAAGTTAGACCCATAATCCACAACGTTATTAAAAGCCACCAACCCTGCGAACAGAGCAACACAGCCAACTAACACGATTTTGATTGTTCTTAAATGACTCATCTATACAGATCCCTTTGAGATGATTGATATTTTGGGTATTAAAACACCTATTCAATAGAAGAATCTATCTCAAAGCTCAGGTGTATAAGCAAAAACCGTATTTCGTCCTGCCAGTTTTGCTCGATATAAACTGATATCAGAAAATTTAATGGTTTCATTAAAATCGACATCTGGTGATGTTTCACATAGTCCGACACTCAAGGTAATAAAAATACTAATATTGCCATGCTCAAAAGGTGTTTTTTCTACGCACTCACGAACCGATTCCAACAGTATGAGAGCTTCTTGTTCTGCGGTTTCAGGAAGTAATAGTAAAAACTCTTCGCCCCCCCAACGTGCTAATGAGTCTTGCGAACGAATACAATCACTCAGTACTCTACTTGTATGTTTAAGCACCATATCACCAACTTCATGACCAAACTCATCATTGATGACTTTAAATTTATCAATGTCCAAAGTGGCGATAGTTGAAACATTATTAGTAAGTTTTCTTTGCTGATGCTCTTTATTAAGTATTTTTTGGATTCCTCGACGATTTAGTAAGAGTGTCAAATAATCAAACTGAGCTTGATGCTCATACTTCTCCTTCATGGACTTTAGTCGCATAAACGAGTAATGCCGGGCCGCTTCATAAACTCCAGATAAGGCCACTATGGTTAAAAACACATATATCAAACGTGTTTTAAACTCATAAGAATATGTTGTAGCTAAAAGTGCATCACTCGGAAAAAACAACATAGTAGATGAAATAACAAAAAAGACTCCATTAGCAATAAGCCCTAGCTTTAAACCTAAGAAAGCAAATGTCACCGAAGGGATGATACAGATCCATAGCGGACCACTATTATTGATACCACCAGAATTTATCAAATAAATACCTAAAGAAAATAAACCTAAAAGAGCTATATAGCGCGAAAGATTATGAAACCGCTTATAAGTAGAAGATTTGAGTATAAAAAAGGATAACAACAATAAAGCGCTTACTAAAAATAAACAGATAGCTAAGCTATAAAGCTGAATGGAGAGGCTATTTAAAGCTGTAAAAAAAGAAATGATGGAGCCCATCAGTCCAAAAAAACCGGCTAAAAAACTTTGTTGATAGCCTTCTTCTCTATTCAGATTTTCGTCGACGTTATGTCTATAATAACGAATCAATTTCCTTAAAAAAAACTGCATGCCTTAGCCTTTTCCTTGCTTGATGGTAGTAACACAGAAAACACACCATGAACCAACAACACGACATTTTATAGATTATGGAAGGTCATCCATACAAAATTACAACTCGAACAAGTCCGATTAATATATGTGCAATATTGATACTCTCAATACATTGAAGAATCAAACATTTAGTATAAAAAACAACCAGCACATACTAAAAATCAAAAAAACATACATGTTTATAAAAACAACTTCCTTCGACAAGAAATAAATAGCGCGCATAGCCTATTGCCGATCACCTATAGATGCATCACTATTTAAAGCTTATCTTAATGTTACTTAGATCACTCTTGTTAAGAAAAAAACTTCAACAACGCAAGGACAATTCGCTCGTAATGAATCTACTCAAAAAATGCACAGGTTGGTTTGTACTCGGCACATTGGTTTTTTATCTATTGTCAGTTGCTCATTTGACCCCTGTGTTATTGCCTACCCTACTGGCGTGGGGAGCCAATATCGCCATGTGGCATACCTTAGCACCAAGCGCAAAGCGACAAGTAACTTGGCTGATGATGATTGGAATAGCAACCTTACTCTTTGCAGGGTCAAAAGGCACCTGGATGACGTGGCAGCAGGTTTTTGCGGTTAATTTGCCAATGCTGGCGATGTTTGTTGCTGTCTCTTTTTTAGATCTAACCAGCTCAACAGATGAAAAGCGCCCTTTACCAAAGGGCCTCAGCGCTATATTTAACACGGCGCTTGGCGTGCAAGTATTAGGCGCAGTGATTAATCTATCAGTAATTCTAGTCTTCGCAGACCGTATAAAAGGCGCGATAAAATTAACTCCTGAACAGCAGTTTATATTGACTCGTAACTTTTCCGCGGCGGCTTGGTGGTCACCTTTCTTCGTGGCAACCGGCGTTGCAATAATTTATGCACCAGGAATGCAATGGCAAAAAACACTTATCCCAGGTCTTGCTATGGGGCTAGTCGCCATCATTTTTTCCACTGCAGAAGCCTTTCGACGCACTAAAGGTGATTTTAATGGCTACCCCATTCGTAAAGAAAGCCTCTTCATTCCTATGATTCTGGCTTCTAGTGTTATATTTTTTCATTTCATTTGGCCTGATATCAGCATATTGGTGCTGATCTGTCTGTTAGCACCAAGCGCAACTATACTGCTGATGCGCACGCCATCAAGAAGGAAAAGCTTGTCGCATTTTGTGAACCACAAACTGGCTCAAATCGGCAGTCAGTTTGCATTATTTCTCGCTGCCGGCATCTTTTCTAATGGCATTAGTGCGATTATTCTTAGCTATCCGCAATTCTTTAATTTGGACAGTTTCACGTTTAGTCCGATGCTATTTTCATTCACTCTCGCTATCATGATTATCGCTGGCGTCATCGGAATACATCCTGTTGTGAGCATCGCCATAGCGAGTCCAATGCTGTTGCCATTACACCCAGATCCAACTCAATTAGGCTTTTTGTTTCTAAGCGCTTGGGCTATTTCCGCAGGCAGTAGCGGATTAACAGGGCTGGGATTATTAATGACAAGCCGCTACCAAATTCCCACCAAAACCATTGTCACTAATAGCGTTCACTACGCTGTTTTCATGTGGCTGCTTTGCTCGCTGGTAAATAGTTTTTTCTTATAAAAAGCTCTCATATGGTAAGCACAAAACCACTGTTTTTTTGTAATGCATTTCATTCCATTAACACTCAATAAACATAAAATCGCACTAATTGATCGCTAAAATCCATTTACTTAGCCATTAAAATCACTATACTCAAGCCAAATAATTCAGAAAGACTTTACAAAATACATTGAAAAGTCTTTTTTTATGAACTTAAATGTAATCGATTACAAACATAAAACACCACTCAAATAAAAATAAATATGGGGGTTATTATTATGCAAGCCTTACAAGGTCCAGCTCTTTTTCTCGCTCAATTTGCAGGCGATGAAGCACCATTCAATACGTTTGAAAACATCGTAGAATGGGCAGGAAACCTCGGGTTCAAGGGGGTACAAATACCCACTTGGGATCGAAGACTGTTTGATTTAGATAAAGCTGCAAGCGATCTTAAGTACTGCAAATATATTAAGGACACTCTCGCCAAACACGGTATGGTTGTAACCGAGCTGTCTACACACTTACAAGGACAATTAGTCGCTGTTCATCCTGCCTACGATGATATGTTCGATGGCTTTGCGCCAGACCATGTCAAAGGTAACCCTGAAGCTCGCCAACAATGGGCGGTTGATCAACTATTAAAATCAGCACAAGCTTCTAAAAATCTAGGATTAACAAATCACGCCACTTTTTCTGGCGCCCTACTCTGGCCTTATCTTTACCCTTGGCCACAAAGGCCTGCTGGTTTGGTCGAAGCTGGCTTTGAAGAATTAGCCAATCGTTGGATTCCAATACTTGATGAATTTGACCGCTGCGGCGTCAATGTTTGTTATGAGATTCATCCGGGGGAAGATCTACATGACGGCGTTACATTCGACTTATTCTTAGCGGCAACCAATCATCACCCGCGGGCTAATATTCTATTTGATCCCTCTCATTTCGTTTTACAACAACTCGACTATTTGCAGTTCATCGACATTTACCATGAACGAATCAAGATGTTCCATGTAAAAGACGCTGAATTTAATGCCACTGGCAGACAAGGCGTGTATGGCGGTTACCAAAGCTGGATAGACCGTGCTGGACGCTTTCGCTCTTTAGGTGATGGGCAAGTCGACTTCAAGGGTATTTTTTCGAAACTCACTCAATATGATTTTGGCGGTTGGGCTGTAATCGAATGGGAATGCTGTATGAAACACCCAGAAGCCGGAGCAGAAGAAGGTGTCAAGTTTGTCAACGATCATTTAATTCGCGTCACTGAGCACGCCTTTGATGACTTCGCCAGCAGTGGCATTGATAACGAAACTAATCGACGCATTCTTGGTTTGAAATAGAGGGACAACAACATGGCTCACAAACGTATCCGCATTGGTATGGTAGGCGGCGGTGATGGTGCTTTTATTGGCGCGGTACATCGTATTGCAACTCGTATTGACGATGGCTTTGAATTGGTTGCTGGCGCTTTATCTTCTGACTCTGATAGAGCTCTCGCTTCGGCACTTCGGCTTGGTATTGATCAAGAACGCTCCTACTCATCATTCTCTGTTATGGCAGAAAAAGAGAAACAGCGCAAAGATGGTATTCAGGCGGTGATTATCGTCACACCAAATCACATGCACTACCCTGTCGCAAAAGCATTTTTAGAGCAAGGTATTCACGTCATTTGTGATAAGCCCGTAACGAAAGATCTAAACGAGGCCTTAGAATTAAAAGCCCTAGTGGAAAAATCTGGCGCATTTTTTGCCCTTACTCACAACTACACTGGCTACCCTCTCGTTAGGCACGCCAAACATTTGGTTGATACTGGCGTACTAGGAAAATTGCGCGTAATCCAAGTGGAATACGCCCAAGATTGGCTAACAGATCAAGCTGAAAACACAGATAACAAACAGGCAAAATGGCGCACAGATCCAGAAAAATCTGGTCTGGCTGGTTGTTTAGGAGACATTGGAACCCACGCTTTCAATCTAGCTTGTTTTATTTCTGGGCAAAAAGTTCAACAGGTATCTGCAGATTTAACGGCTTTTGTTAATGGCCGCCGTGTGGATGACAACGTTCATACCATGCTGCGCTTTGATGGTGGAGCAAAAGGCATGTTGTGGTCTAGCCAAGTTGCTCCTGGTAATGAAAATGGTTTGAAAATTCGCCTGTATGGAGAAAAAGCAGGCATCGAATGGGCTCAAGAATCCCCTAACGAATTATGGCTTTCACTATTTGGTGAGCCTACTCAGAAAATCACCCGAGCCGGACACGGCGCTGGCGAAGAAGCCAACCGCCTTTCCCGAATTCCAGCAGGTCACCCTGAAGGTTACTTAGAAGGTTTTGCCAATCTATACGTCGACATTGCTGCTGCAATTCATTCCATTGAAGCGGGTGCTGATGTGAGCTCAGTTCAGGGCTTTATTCCTAGTATTGATGATGGTGTTGACGGAATGAAATTCATAACTGCTGTGTTGGCATCATCTGCTAATAACAGTACATGGCATTCTCTAGAAGACAGCACGCTATTGAAACCAATGACCAGTAACTAGGAGTCAAAGCAAATGAATGACCCCATTATGCAAATTCGCGGCATTGTTAAGGAATTCTCTGGTGTGCGTGTTTTACACAAAATCACGCTGGATATTTTTGCTGGTGAAGTGCTCGGTGTGCTGGGAGAAAATGGCGCTGGGAAATCGACCCTTCTCAAAATTATTAGCGGCATTTATACCAAAACATCGGGCAGTATTAAGATCGATGGTTCCGAGGTATCAATCCAGTCTACCGCGGATGCAAAACGTCTAGGCATTGCCATGATACCGCAAGAATTTAACCTAATTAGTAGCCTAAATGTGTTTGAAAACATCTTTCTTGGCAACGAAATTAAAAAAGGCTTTTTGCTCAACAAATCGGTAATGCGTGACAGGGCCAATGAACTTCTCAAAGAGTTAGAAACCGACTTGAGCCCAGATGCATTAATAGAACATCTTAGTGTGGCACAAAAGCAAATGGTAGAAATTGCCAAGGCGCTCGTTAATGAATCACGTATCCTAATTATGGATGAGCCCACGACAGTGTTAACTGATCACGAAGTGGATATCTTTTTCAGCTTGGTGGAAAAACTAAAACAACGTGGTGTCACTATTATATTCATCTCACACAAACTAAAAGAAGTGAAGCTACTTTGTGATCGTTTAGCCATTTTACGAGACGGCCACCTCGTTAGTGTGGATGACGTTGCAGAAATAGATGAAGAAGACATGGCTCGTAAAATGGTGGGCCGTGAATTAAACCAAATCTATCCTCAGCGTACAGAACATACTGATGAAGTCGTACTTAAAGTAAGTAACCTATCAATCAAAGGGGTGTTACAAGACATCAATTTTGACCTAAAAAAAGGAGAGGTACTTGGCTTTGCTGGCCTAATCGGCGCGGGTCGAACAGAGACTGCCGAAGCGGTAATGGGACTGCGTAAAAAAGACAGCGGTGAAATTGAAATAAATGGCAAAAAGGCAGTAATCAATTCAATCGCAGATGCGGTGTCTTACAACCTAGCCTACCTATCAGAAGATCGCCAAGGTAAAGGCTTGATCATGAATTTTGATATACCAAAGAACATCACCCTCATTTCGCTTTCCTCTTATGTGAGAGGGCTTATTCAACACAAGAAAGAGAATCAAGTTGCGAGAGAATACGTTAAACGCTTCGACATAAAGGCAGCGTCTTTGCATTCAAACTTGGCTAACTTAAGTGGTGGAAACCAGCAAAAAGTATACTTATCAAAATGGATGGACACCCACCCGAACATCCTCATTTTGGATGAACCAACTCGCGGCATCGACGTGAATACCAAAAAAGAGATCTACCACTTTATACGCTCACTGACCGAACAAGGTGTGTCCATCATTGTGATCTCGTCAGAACTGGAAGAAGTCATGGGCTTATCACATCGCGTCATGGTAATGAGATCCGGTCAGATCATGGGAGAGCTCACCGGAGATGCCATCAATGAAAAAGAGATCATGTATTACGCGGCAGGTTTAAAAACCATGGCTCAAGCCTAATTTGAAAAGCTGTTAATGACTAAACGTAAATTAAAAACGACGCCGTGCTTTTTCATAAGCTCAGGTGCAAAAAACAATAAGAATACACGAGGATTCACTATGGCCATGTTCGAATTATCGCCCATGATCACGCGCCTAAAACGACTAGATATAGCAACTTACGCGCCCTTTATCGCATTGCTTTTATTAGTTCTGTTTTCGTCCATTGCCAGCGAGCATTTTTTAATGCCGCGCAATATTACCAACGTATTGAGACAGGTTTCCTATACCGGCATTATTGCCTTGGGTATGACATTCGTCATCATCGCCGGCGGAATCGATTTATCCGTTGGCTCAATGGTGGCTTTGGTTGGCGTACTGTCCATCATGATCATTAATGGTGCTGGCGATGGTTGGTGGGCAGTTGCAATGGCAGTTTCTTCAGCCATCGCTCTAGGAGGTGTATTTGGTGCGATAAATGGGCTAGTCATTACACGTGGTAAAGTAGCTTCGTTTATTGCCACTCTCGCCACCATGTCCATTTTTCGCTCTATGACACTATATATCAGTGATGCGGGGGAAATGGTCTCTCAAAATCAACATTTCGCGGATATTGGTGGCGGTTACTTATGGGCCATTCCCTACCCTGTTTGGGTCTTTCTACTGTTGGCTGTTGCCTATCATATCTTATTAAAACACAGCGCATTTGGACGCCATGTCTGCGCTGTAGGCTCAAACGCAAAAGTAGCCTCTTATTCTGCTATTAAAGTGCGCTGGGTATATTTTCTAACTTTTTTAATTGCCGGGGTATCAGTTGGTATATCTGCTGTTTTATTAGCATCGCGCTTAAATTCCGTCAGCCCGGGCGATGCAGGGTTGTTTTATGAGCTAGACGCGATTGCAGCGGTTGTTATTGGCGGCACGGCTCTATCTGGCGGTAAAGGCACCATTTGGGGCACCGTCATCGGTGCGATCATTTTAGGTATTATCAATAACATGCTGAATTTAATGGGCATCTCGCCTTATCTACAAGGCATGGTTAAAGGTCTCGTTATTTTGACTGCGGTTTTAGTGCAATTTAAGGGCGACCGTTAAAGGCTTGGTTTTTCTTACTATGCAAACCATAAGAAGAAAAACAAGAATCCGAGCAAAACAGGCGTTTTGTTCACTATTAAATCAATGTAAAACGGAGAGTATCCATGAAGTATAAAAATAAAATCATGAGACTAATCGCAGTGTTTACTATGCTGTTTGCCTTTGTTGGCACAAGCTACGCTGCAAAATACAAAATTGGTATAAGTGTGCCATCTGCAGACCACGGTTGGACTGCAGGGCTACTTTGGTGGGCAAATAAAGCAGCGGCAGATTTAAAAGCAAAAGAAAAAGACATCGAATTTTTCGTCGTTGCGTCAAGCTCGGGTTCAAAACAAGTGGGCGATGTAGAAGATTTAATGATCAAGGGCATTGATGCTTTGGTTATCCTTCCTCATAACCCAGCCACCTTACAAAAGGTCATTGAAGAAGCCTACGACGAAGGTATTTATACCGTTGTAGTGGACCGTGAACTCGCCCACCCTGCTCAAAATGTCTTCATTGCTGGAGATAACGCCGGTCTAGGTCGTGTAGGTGCACAATGGCTAGCTAAAGAAATGTCTGGCAAGGGCAATGTTGTAGTGATTGAAGGGCTACAAATTCCTATCAACAAGCAACGTGTTGATGCTTTTAACGACGTTATTGCTGGATACCCAAATATCAAGATCCTTGATTCTCAACCAGGTGATTGGTCTACACAAAAAGCGCTATCAGTGATGGAAAACTTCTTGCAGAAGCATCCTAAAATTGACGCTGTATGGTGCCAAGATGACGACATGCTGAAAGGTGTTTTAAAAGCCATTGAAGAATCAGGCCGCACAGACATCAAAACTGTATTGGGTGGCGCTGGCTCTAAAGACATCATCGAGATGATTCAATCAGGAAATAAAATGGTACGTGCAACAGTCACTTATAGCCCATCTATGATTGCGTCCGGCATTGCTCTTGCTGTTCATGGCGTCAAACACGAAAAACTTGGTTATTTATACCACGAACCATCTCGCGTCATTTTAGGCGCAGACTTGGTGACGAAAGAAAACGCTGCGGATTATTACTTTAAAGACGCCGCTTACTAAGCAGTATTATTAACACTAAGTCATTAGAGCTTTTGCTCTAATGACTTAGTCCTTACAACACTATTTTCCTGAGGAATAGCCGCTGCGCATAGGCAGAGAGTTTGGTAAGATGTGCAATCATAAAAACTCACCGTTAAAAGGCTATGCATTTGCGCGCTACTATTCTTTATTTCTTCTTGCTTTTGGACTTTTATGGCCACAGTTAAAGATGTAGCAAAGCTAGCAGGCGTATCAACTGCAACGGTATCTAGAGCATTAGCCAACCCAGAAATGGTATCTCCTACCACTCGCCAAAAAGTAGAAAAAGCCGCCTCAGAAGTAGGCTATTCTCCAAACGGACTTGCCCGAAGCTTACGTAAAAGTGAGTCAAAAACCATTGTTGTTGTTCTTCCTAACATAGACAGCACCTTCTTTTCAGACGTTGTTCATGGCATAGAAGCACTCGCTCATAAGCATGGTTACAAACTATTAATTGGTGATGCAGGTAATGAGTCTTCACGATTACGTAGTTATTTTGAGCTATTCGAGAGTAAGCAGGTAGATGGCGTATTATCTCTTTCTTCTGATGTACCTGAATCCATGATTATTAACAGTGCTGGCGAAATAAAACTTCCCATTGTTATCGCTGGTGAATACTTTTCTGACATTCCTGTACCAACAGTTCACATCGACAATCACTACAGCGCCAAAAAAGGCGTTGAATATTTAATTATGATGGGGCACTACAAAATAGCCTGCATTACAGGAAAAAGAAGTACCCCTGTCTACAATGCCCGTGTAAATGGTCACACAGAAACCATGAAAAAGTGGAAAATCCCTGTGACGGATGAATACATAATGGAAGGCGATCTTTCATTTATCGCCGGTTATAACCTTGGCAAACAACTCTTATCGCTACCCAACAAACCATCAGCTATTGTTTGCCACAGTGACGAAGCAGCAATTGGCGTGCTCAAAATAGCCAGAGAAATGAACATTCCAGTACCCAGCGAACTATCTGTTATTGGCTTTGATAACTTAGCAATGAGCGAGTATTGCGTGCCTGAATTAACGACGATTCATCAGCCACGACAATTGATCGGTGAAACTTCGATGAAGTTATTACTCGACATATTATCAGGCAAAAAACCAAACCCAGAAATGACCTTACCCACACAGCTCATCGTCCGCGAAAGCTCATGCCCACCGCCAATAGATCAACGACTACAAATAGATTTATAAATAAATGAATACATATACATTAACGAGAAAAGGGATAGCACAATTTTTTAAAATGGTTGCGGGAGCACTTGTTTGAACTTAACAGTGAACCTACGAATTTTGAAATGGTTGCGGGAGCACTTGTTTGAACTTAA
>NZ_FQVF01000050.1 GCF_900129155.1 Marinomonas polaris DSM 16579 | reverse complement strand
GTGTGAAGGACTTGCTCCGTAAGCACTAGTCGGTCGAAGATACCAGGTGGCTGCGACTGTTTATTAAAAACACAGCACTCTGCAAACACGAAAGTGGACGTATAGGGTGTGACGCCTGCCCGGTGCTTGAAGGTTAATTGATGGGGTTAGCGCAAGCGAAGCTCTTGATCGAAGCCCAAGTAAACGGCGGCCGTAACTATAACGGTCCTAAGGTAGCGAAATTCCTTGTCGGGTAAGTTCCGACCTGCACGAATGGCGTAACGATGGCCACACTGTCTCCACCCGAGACTCAGTGAAATTGAAATCGCAGTGAAGATGCTGTGTATCCGCGGCTAGACGGAAAGACCCCGTGAACCTTTACTATAGCTTCACAGTGAACTTTGAACCTACTTGTGTAGGATAGGTGGGAGGCTTTGAAGTGCAGACGCCAGTTTGCATGGAGCCACTCTTGAAATACCACCCTGGTATGTTTGAGGTTCTAACTCAGGTCCCTTATCGGGATCGAGGACACTGTGTGGTGGGTAGTTTGACTGGGGCGGTCTCCTCCCAAAGAGTAACGGAGGAGCACGAAGGTGTGCTCAGCATGGTCGGAAATCATGCATAGAGTG
Organism: Marinomonas polaris DSM 16579; assembly: GCF_900129155.1. GTDB lineage: Bacteria > Pseudomonadota > Gammaproteobacteria > Pseudomonadales > Marinomonadaceae > Marinomonas > Marinomonas polaris. Next base: position 534 of record NZ_FQVF01000050.1, on the reverse strand, counting down.
TAAAGGCAAAAGCACGCTTAACTGCGAGACAGACACGTCGAGCAGGTACGAAAGTAGGTCTTAGTGATCCGGTGGTTCTGTATGGAAGGGCCATCGCTCAACGGATAAAAGGTACTCCGGGGATAACAGGCTGATACCGCCCAAGAGTTCACATCGACGGCGGTGTTTGGCACCTCGATGTCGGCTCATCACATCCTGGGGCTGAAGCCGGTCCCAAGGGTATGGCTGTTCGCCATTTAAAGTGGTACGCGAGCTGGGTTTAGAACGTCGTGAGACAGTTCGGTCCCTATCTGCCGTGGACGTTTGAGATTTGAGAGGAGCTGCTCCTAGTACGAGAGGACCGGAGTGGACGAACCTCTGGTGTTCCGGTTGTCACGCCAGTGGCATTGCCGGGTAGCTATGTTCGGACGGGATAACCGCTGAAAGCATCTAAGCGGGAAGCCTCCCTTAAGATAAGATCTCACTGGGACATAAGTCCCCTGAAGAGCCGTTCGAGACTAGGACGTTGATAGGTTGGGTGTGTAAGTGCTGTGA
>NZ_FQVF01000047.1 GCF_900129155.1 Marinomonas polaris DSM 16579 | reverse complement strand
GTTCGCACGCCAAGGTTATTAACGACTTCAGGCGAGATGCTCACAGTACCAGCGCCCTGATTATTGGAACCTTGGTCATCACCATAAAAAGGGATCAAATCCATTCCCATAGGAGATTGACCCGGCTTGTCACGACGGTAATTTGGGTCCATTGGCGCCACCCAATATAAAGGCGATTTTTCATCTTTCGTGACTGATGGACCAGCATTCATTTCCCCGTTCATGGCATTGAATGCTTGAAGAGCAAAGTGATAACCCGTAGCCGAAAGAACGCCACCTAGTACAAATACGCCGATATACCCGATTACTTTCATTTGAGTTTCACCTCTTCACCTTGTGCCATCACATAATTCAATTCTGCCAAGCGCTTGAAACGCTCAATACGAATATTCAACAATTCAATATGCGCATTCAGTGTCGCGATACGCGCCTGAACCACATCCGAAAAAACACCATCATTGCTGGTATAAGCATTCAACATGGCTTGTGCGCTTTCTCTGTAACTAGGAAGTAACTTTGTTTGATAAAGACGGATTCGTTGATCTAGCAGAGTAATATCAGATGTCAGAACACGGTATTTCGCCATGAGTTCATTCAGCACCAGCTGCTTTTCAGAAAGAAAAGACTCAACTTGTAAGGACGCGGCTTTCACCTGAGCATCCTGTCGACTAGACGAAAAGATTGGCACACTGACACTCACCGCAATCGACGCCAGATCGGCTCGATCTTTGCCGCTTAAATCATCACCGCGATAACCGTAACCCAACGTAACGCCCCATTCTGGTTTGTACTTTTGCTCGGCAATCGCTTTATCTATCTGCGCGGTATTGGATTGAACATCGACAATGCGAACCAAAGGATGCAGGCTCAGGCGAGCCGCCAATGCCAATGAATTCGATGAAAGGATATTAGACGGGGTTACCATAATGGGTTCACCCGTTGTTTTCAGGGTGATATCTTGATCAGCTGTGTTCTGATCAGCCATTGTCGGAAGAATATATTGGGATAATTTTTTCAGTGCATTTTCTTTCGCTTGGCTAAGCTGCGTAAGGCGATGATCTAACTTAATCAACTCCAGTTCAGAGCGCACTAAATCTTGCTGTTTGGCTCGCCCGTACGCCGAGCTATAACTACTTTCCACTACCTCATGAAGTTGTTCGAACAAAATTCTATTTTGCTTCACGAGCTTGATACTTTCTTCGTAACTGTAGGCCGTTAGCCAAAGATTTGACACTTCCATCGCCAGCATTGCACGACGATTATCACGCATCAAGGGCATTTGATCGCCTTGCACAGCGTACTTTTCCCCTGTTAAACGTAAGGTATCGCCAGCTGGAAACATCTGCGATACCGACACGTT
>NZ_FQVF01000048.1 GCF_900129155.1 Marinomonas polaris DSM 16579 | reverse complement strand
ACAGTACCAGCGCCCTGATTATTGGAACCTTGGTCATCACCATAAAAAGGGATTAAATCCATTCCCATAGGAGATTGACCCGGCTTGTCACGACGGTAATTTGGGTCCATTGGCGCCACCCAATATAAAGGTGCTTTTTCATCTTTCGTGACTGATGCACCAGCATTCATTTCCCCGTTCATAGCATTAAATGCTTGAAGACCAAAGTGATAACCCGTAGCCGAAAGAACGCCACCTAGTACAAATACACCGATATACCCGATTACTTTCATTTGAGTTTCACCTCTTCACTTTGTGCCATTACATAATTCAATTCGGCTAAGCGCTTGAAGCGCTCGATACGAATATTTAATAATTCAATATGTGCATTTAATGTATCGATGCGCGCCTGAACTACATCCGAGAAAACACCATCATTGCTGGTATAAGCATTCAACATGGCTTGCGCACTTTCTCTGTAACTAGGAAGTAACTTGGTTTGATACAGACGAATTCGTTGATCTAGCAAGTTAATATCAGATGTCAGAACACGATATTTCGCCATGAGTTCATTCAGCACAAGCTGCTTTTCAGAAAGAAAAGACTCGACTTGTAAGGTCGCGGCTTTCACCTGAGCATCCTGTCGACTAGACGAAAAGATTGGCACGCTGACACTCACCGCAATCGACGCCAGATCGGCTCGATCTTTGCCGCTTAGATCATCGCCGCGATAACCGTAACCCAAGGTAACGCCCCATTCTGGTTTGTACTTTTGCTCGGCAATCGATTTATCTATCTGCGCGGTATTGGATTGAACATCGACAATGCGAACCAACGGATGCTGGCTCAGACGAGCCGCCAAGGAATTTGGTGGAAGAATACTAGACGGGGTTACCATAATGGGTTCACCCGTTGTTTTCAGAGTGATTGCTTGATCAGCTGTGTTCTGATCAACCATGGTCGGAAGAATATATTGGGACAATTTTTTCAGTGCATTTTCTTTCGCTTGACGAAGCTGAGTTAGACGATGATCTAACTTAATCAACTCCAGTTCAGAACGCACTAAATCTTGCTGTTTGGCTCGCCCGTACGCCGAGCTATAACTGCTTTCCACTACCTCATGAAGTTGTTCGAACAAGGTTCTATTTTGCTTCACGAGCTTGATGCTCTCTTCGTAACTGTATACCGTTAGCCAAAGATTCGATACCTCCATTGCTAACATCGCGCGACGATTATCTCGCATCAAGGGCATTTGATCGCCTTGCACAGCGTACTTTTCCCCTGTTAAACGTAAGGTATCGCCAGCTGGAAACATCTGCGATACCGACACGTT
>NZ_FQVF01000051.1 GCF_900129155.1 Marinomonas polaris DSM 16579 | reverse complement strand
AGTTTTTGATTTAAGCATTGATTATAAAACCGTTAATTTTACGGGAACGCCTGCTAGAGCAACGGTCATTAATCAACTGTTTCCCGGACCCTTGTTACGCTGGAAAGAAGGTGAAACGGTCACGCTAAGAGTAAAAAACAATCTTGATCATGACAGCTCTTTGCACTGGCATGGGATGATTTTACCGACAGAAATGGATGGCGTTCCTGGCCTTAGTTTTGCGGGCATCAAACCGGGAGAAACATTCGAATATAAATTTCCAGTTAAGCAAAGTGGTACCTATTGGTATCACAGTCATTCAGGTTTTCAAGAACAAACGGGAGTGTATGGCGCGATTGTTATAGACCCTAAAGAAGCAGACCCTGTTGTGTTTGATCGGGAGCATGTCATCATGCTGTCGGACTGGTCGGATGAGGCGCCTGAAACGATATATGCGAATTTAAAGAAGCAATCAGACTATTACAATTACAGTGAAAGAACGATGTCTGATTTGTTTTCTGATATCAAAAAACAAGGGTTGGTGAACACATGGAGAGCACGCTCCATGTGGAATCAGGAACGTATGAGTGACCGAGATATTTCTGATGTCACGGGCGCCACCTATACGTATTTAATGAATGGGAACCCACCGGCACAACCTTGGCAAGCACTCTTTAAACAAGGAGAAAAAGTTCGTCTTCGCTTTATTAATAGCTCTGCGATGACGATATTTGATGTGCGAATTCCAGGTTTAAAAATGACCGTGGTAGCGAGTGATGGACAAAATGTTCAGCCTGTTACCATCGATGAATTTCGAATTGGTGTTGCGGAAACTTACGATGTGATAGTCGAGCCGAAGATGGAGGATGCTTATTGTATTTTCGTTCAGAGCATTGACCGTTCTGGTTATACCGTTGGTAACTTCACGTCAGATGAAATGTTCACGGCCAAAATCCCTGATATGGACCCTATGCCGATCTTAGGGCATGGCGATATGGGCATGAATATGGAGGGCATGGACCACAGTAAAATGGCGATGGGTTCGGACTCTATGTCGGGCATGGAAGGCATGGACCACAGTAAAATGGC
>NZ_FQVF01000052.1 GCF_900129155.1 Marinomonas polaris DSM 16579 | reverse complement strand
AAGTGGGTTAAGTGGTGATTAAATGTCGCTTCTGAGGAAATACTGTCACAAGCTGAAAGTCAGCTAAAAATTGTCTTACTTGTTCGTATGTTCCTTAAGCTAAAAGTGGGGCGCGCTATATTAGATTGAAAGCTTTCAGCAAAATGAAGAATATTACGTCCATTTTTTGCCCCCGCCAAATATCCCACTAGATGGCCATGTAACGTCAACTTAAGAACACTAATTTCCGTTGTCATCTTCGTCTCCATCTTTGTCTTCTAGTAATCCTTTCCATGGATCATCCGATAGTTGTTTTTGTTCATCAGAATGATCAGGCTGTTTGTGCGGTAAAGATGTGTTGTTACCATCACTTTCAAGAACAGCTAAAACAGCATTCAGCTTTTCTTTTGGAATCAGCATGACATCGCTATTGAGACCTTTGGCAATCAGTTCAAGAGTATCAAGTCTTGGGTTGCCTTTTGCTTCCAGCCGTTGGTACTGCTGCCTAGAAATGCCAATACGCATTGGCATTTCATTCTGCTTGAGTTTCAGTGCTAAACGACGATTTTTGATTTGCTGTAGTAGATTCATCATAAGGAAACTAATAAGTTGCTTTTTAATTTATAGAAACATATTAGTTGCTATTTCGATGTAAGGCAACTTAAGTGTTTCTTTTTTCGATATCTGAAAGTGCGGAAATATAAGGAAGTATTTTTTTAGTCCATGGATAAATGGAATGATGAAACCAATGGTGACGATATACTTGAAGTTTATGAAAACCTCGATTTAGATAGGTTTTTATGTCAATTGTTGTCTTGTAAAGTCTGGGAAGTCCAAATGATTATCAAAATTTAAGTTTGAGTTGCTTTAAGCTTTTTACTAACATATAGTTTGTTGATTAGTTGCAGAGAGTTTTATAAATGCCATCATTTGTTTTAAATAACATCAGCATATCAGCGAGAAAACACGGTTTCGTGTGCTTTTTGCTGTTTGTACTATCGTTATTTTCGATGGCAATGGCAACGAACAGTATGATGTTATCGAGCTCGAATATGA